>NZ_JABUMR010000001.1:0-1785138 GCF_013336725.1 Myxococcus sp. CA040A
AAAAATCAACTTCGTCGGCTCCGTGTCCGTGACGAGCGCAGGGACGACGTCCACTTCGGCTTCCTCGTCCTCGGCTGCTGCGTCATGCTCTTCCGAAGCCTCTATCCTCACATTTGATAGAGGCTCTTATCCCTCTGGAGGAGCAATGCGTTCGTTCTTGATTCTGGGTCTTGTCGTCCTCGGATTTCAGTTCGGCTGCGGAGCAGGCGAAGCCGACCCAGGGATGCAGTCTGATCTGACATCACGTGAAGACGCACTGCTTCGCTGCACGGCCAATTTCCATATCACCTATTACAGTGACGCCACCCACGCCACGGAGGTCGGCACCGAACTGTGCATTTGCGGCAACGCACCCATACGCGTTGGCATTCGCTCTGCCCACGCGGTCCAAGATTATTATGAAGAGTGCTCCTAGCGCTCGGTCACATCCCCTTCGATGACGCCCTTCAGGCCGCGCGGCTCGCTGCGGCCGAAGGTCAATGACAGCCGGGCGCCTCCGGCGCGGCCCCGTCGCTCGCCGAGCCCCCAGAAGGCGCCCAGCCCGACTGCTCGTTCCATCGCCTCCGGTCCGGGGTGACCCATGCCACCTCCACTTCGGGCCCTCCTGAGTCGCCCTGGCATCACTGGGCCGGGTTTTCGAGCGCGGATAGGCTTGCCCATCACCCGCGAACCAAGCCCAGGAGAGAGCCATGTCGAAGTCATGGAACGTCGTCATGTGGAGTCTGGCCGCGTTGTGGATGGCCTGTTCAGGCGGCCTCGAAGACCCGACCCAGTCGGGAGGCTCCGGTGAGATGCGATTGTCGGTCGGCGGCCTGGCAGCGCAGCAACTCGACAGTCTGGTCATCACGGTGCATCCGGCCAATGTCTCTCGAGTCCTGTCGTACTCGACGACGACGGACACCTTCGTCGGCACGCTCGTGTTGCCCATCGGAACGCAGACCCTGACAGCGCAAGGCTTTGTCGACGATGGTGCTGGCAACCCCGTGCTCGTCGCGAGTGGCACCGCCTCCGTGGACGTCGTCGGAGGCGCCACGGTGACTGTCCTCCTGCGCGTCCAGGACCTCACGCCCCCCGTGCCACAGCCGGACATCGCGCCCTTCATCCGCTCAGCGAGCATCACCGGAACGCCCCGCGTCAATGAGCTTATCGGCTTGAGCGTGTCGGCCCTCGACCTCGACGGAGACGCCCTCACCTACCAGTGGACGAGCAACTGCCCGACGAGCGTCTTCACCCACCCCACTTCCTTCTACACCCAGTGGGGGACCCGTGATGCGGGCCCCTGCCGCCTCCAGGTGGCCGTCACGGCGCGCGGCGTGACGGTGACCCAGAGCATCAACCTCAACGTCGAGGGACTGACGACGCCGCAGACCGGAGAGGTCGACCTCGAGGCGGAGTACATCGCCCGCCCCCTCGTCACCGCCATCCACATCCAGGGGACGGGCCTGAGCGCCCGCCAGTTCCTGCGTCAGGACGCGGTGACGAGGCTCCCCTTCGTGGGTCCGAACCGGACCCTCCAGGTGGAGTTCTTCGTGGACTATGGCAACCGCCACGGCACGCGCACCGCGACGCTCGACTCGACGTGCGGCACCGTGGTGCGCGGCGTCGACACGTGTGCCACCAGCCCCGCGCCCACGACGTGCTCCGTGAAATACGCCTGGACCACTCCCGCCCTGCCCAGCCCCACCTGTCTGGTGACGGCCCGGGCGACGAATGGGAGCCTGACGGACTCCTTCGCCATTGGAACCATGGTGGACTGGGTCCCCTGAGCACCCTCCGGACGCGAAGACCCTACATCATGGCGCGGCTTCTCCGGTCTCTCACCAGCCCATCGCTCACGGTGACGGAGGGTCGCCTTCCGCGCGCAGTTGCGAAAGGACCCGCTCGAGGACCTGTCGCTGCAGGTGGTTCTTGGGAACGGACGCTTGTTCCAGCTCGTTCAACGCCTGCGTCAGCAGCGCTTCCGCCTGGGCACGGTTGCCGCTCGCGCTGAGGATTCGCGCCTGTCCCGCGAGGACCGTGCCCCGCGAGGCGCCCTTGGCGAGTGACAACGCGCGCTCACTGGCGGCGAGGGCCCGCTCGTGCTGTCCCGCCATCAGATGCAGCGTGGCGAGCCGCGCGGGCGGGTTGTAGTCCTCCGGCAGCTCCCGCTCACTGCGCTCCAATCGCGAGAGGGCTGCCTCCGGGCGAGCCAGCAGCGCGACCGCCATCACCCGATGTGAGTCGAGCGCGGCCCGCTCCTCCGCGCTGCGCGCGCGTGTGGCCTGCTCCTCCAGGAAACGCCACCACGTCTCCGCCAGCTCGCGCATGCTCGCCTCGTCTCCCGACGCCTCGTGGACCTCGCAGCCCACCTCGTAGAGCGAGGAGCGCAGCGCTGGCGTCAGCGTGCCTTCGGGCGCCTCACGGGCCCGAGCCGCCTCCTGGGCGAGTTGTTCGCGCAGCGCCCGAGCCTCGTCCGTCTTCGCATCCAGCGCGCAGCCCATGCCGACGTACAGCACCCGGGTGCGGTCATCCACGCGAGGCAGGCGCCCGAGCTCCTGGGCCGCCACGCGCATGCAGGAGACCGTGTCGCCCATGGCGAGGAGCGACTTGAGCCACGAAACCACGGCGCTGGCCCGGCGCGAGTCCTCGGGCGTCCAGTGCACCACGGCCTGCTGGTAGGCCGCCGCTGCCTCCGCGTGGTGGCCGGTGAGCGCGAGCCCGTCCGCTCTGGCCAGCTCCTCTCCACCCGCGCGCCCCCGCTGGAAGGCCTGCTCTCCCTGCGCGAGCAGCCCGAGCAACTGGGGCACGGACACTCCGCCCAGCGAGCGCACGAGGACCGCGCCCTGTTCCGGCTCCAGGATGAGCACGGTGGGCCACGTATCCACCGGATAGCGCTGGAGGAAGGCCTCGTTGGCCGGGGCATCCGTGTCGATGGCGAGCCAGACGAAGCGGCCCTCCAGTTCCTCCAGGGCGGGTGAGGTCAGCACCGTCGAGCGCATCGAACGACACGACTGGCACCAGGGCGCCCAGGTCTCCACGAACAGGGGCCGCTGCTTCTCCCGCGCCTCCCGAAGCGCCCTTTCCCAATCATTCTCGATGAATGCGGGCCCTGCTTTGGGATTGGCGCGCTGCGTCGAAGGACTGCTGGAGGCGCAGCCCCAGAGCAGGAGCAGGACACCGAGGACAGGTCTCATCGTCATGGTTTCTCCAGGGATGTCGCCAGGATGGCGCCCCAGACATTCCCGAAACCGGCCAGGTTCCCTTCCGCGACGCAACTTCGTGCGGGCTCTGTGAGAAAATGATGGAAACGCCCAGCACCCCCATGGGCGGGAGCCCTTCATGAGCCCCATCGACCGCAACCGTCCCGCTGCCACGCCCGTCGCCTCGACGCAGACCTCGCGCGCGTCCCTGAAGAACCCGCTGGGCGGACTGGTGGAGGCCGCGAAGAACGGGCTGAAGGAAGTCCCGCGCTTCCTGGAGCAGGGCAAGGATGTCTTCGAGGCCACGCACCTGAGCGAGGTCAAGAAGCTGTTTGGCGGGGACTCGAAGCCGGACCGGACGCAGGACGGCAAGCTCATGGGCGCCAAGGGGCAGACCTTCGCGCCGGGCACGCCGCTCAAGGACATCCCCGGCGTCACGCCGCGGGACAACCCGAACCCTTCGAAGACCATCCTCTACGTCAACGGCATCATGACGCCGGCGGCCAACCAGCTCGGCGAGATGAAGGCCATCGCGGAGAAGGCGGATGCGCGCGTCATCGGCATCCACAACGCGACGCAGGGAATCGTCGCGGACCTGGCCCAGTGCGTGGGTGACAAGCTGGACAAGGGCAAGAACCCCGCCGTGGACACGCTGGCGGACACCCTCTACGGCGAGCTGAAGGCGGGCCGCGACGTCCACCTGATGGGCTACAGCCAGGGCGGCCTCATCACCGCGCGCGCGCTGTTCGACGTCGAGCGCCGGCTGCGCATCGAGGACGGCATGTCCCCCGCGCAGGTCGAGAAGGCGATGGGCAAGCTGAGCGTGGAGACCTTCGGCGCCGCGTCCACCAAGTACCCGGACGGGCCGAAGTACGTGCACTACGTCAACAACGCGGACGCGGTGCCCACACTCACCGGCCTGGGCGGCAGCTTCGACCCCGTCGCGTTCGCGAAGGACGCCGGCAAGGGCGCCGTGGTGCACCGCTTCACCGATGGCAACCTCAACCTCATCGGCAACCACATGCTGGACACGATGTACATGAAGCACCGCGTGCCCTTCGAAGAGGCCCGCGCCGGCAACTTCTAGTGTCCTGACGGCAGGAAGAGGGTCAGCGCCACGCCGGGCACGGCCCTGCTCCGGTGGAGTCCCGGTCGGGACCCGGCGCTAACCCTCTGTTTCAAGGTTTTGAACGACGCGCTGCAGGAGCTCACGCAGGAGTGCCTTCTCCTTCTGCGTGAAGCCCGCGGTCGCCTCGTCCTCTCCGAGCATCAGCGCCGCTTTCGCTTCGGGAAGCCGGGCGCGGGCCTGGGGAGTCAGCGAGGTGAGGCTTGCTCGCTTGTCCTCCGGATTGGGCTCGCGCAGGACCACGCCGTCGCGCTCCATGCGCGCGAGCATCTCCGCCATCGTCGGCTGCTCGACGCGCGCCCGCTCCGCGAGCGTCTTCTGCGACAGCGTCCCCCCATCCTCGAGCGCCGTCAGGACGGGGAGCTGGCTCATGCCGAGGCCCAGCGGACGCAAGCGTGACTCATGCAGCCGCATGAGCAGCCGTGATGCGCGGTTGATCCAATACGCCGACGTGGATTCCGGGTTCCAGGCGCGAGCCTTGCGTTCGTGTTGCATAGGGCCCTTTGTAATATTAGTTAGGGGCCTATGCAAACTGGAAAGCGCATTGGAATCGTAGGGGGTGGACCGGGTGGGCTGACGCTCGCGCGGATTCTGGCGACTCGGGGCATCGGCTCCACGGTGTTCGAGTTGGACGAGCACCGGCTGTCACGTCCTCAGGGTGGCTCGCTGGACTTGCACGAGGACTCGGCCCTGGTCGCTCTGCGCCACGCCGGGCTCGAGGAGGGGTTCAAGGCGCTCGCGCGCTATGACGACCAGGGCGACGCGCTCTATGACCATCTGGGGACGCTGCGCTTCCAGTTGGGGGGAGACCCAAGTGGTGGCCGGCCCGAGATTGACCGCGAGCAACTGCGCACGCTCCTGCTCGACAGCCTTCCTCCCGAGACGATTCGGTGGGGAAGCAAGGTGCGCGCGGTGGAACCCCTGTCGGATGGGCGCTATCGCGTCGCGGGTGAGCACGGCTCGCTCGGGGAGTTCGACCTCGTGGTGGGCGCGGATGGGGCGTGGTCCAAGGTGCGCCCGCTCGTGTCGAGCGAGGAGCCCCGCTACACCGGGGTGATGTTCGTCGAGCTGAGTATCGACGACGTGGACGCGCGGCATCCGGATGTCGCAGCGCTCATTCCTCGCGGCAAGGTCTCCGTGGTCGGCGACTGCCTGGGTCTCATCGCGCAGCGCAGCAGCAACGCGCAGGTCCGCGTCTACTTGATGTTCCGCGTGGCCGAGGACTGGCTCCGACACGGCGAGGTGGACCTGTCCTCTCCCGAGCATGCCCGCGCGGCGCTCAAGGCGCGGTTCACCGGATGGGCGCCTTCACTGCTCCGGTTCATCGATGTGAGCAATGACACCATCGTCCCGCGTCCCATCATCGCGCTCCCGGTGGGGCATCGGTGGACGCACCGGCCGGGCGTGACGCTGCTGGGAGACGCGGCGCATGTCATGCCGCCGTTCTCCGGGGAGGGCGTGAACATGGCCATGCTGGATGCGGCGGAGCTGGCGCTGGGGCTTTCCGAGGACTCCGATTGGAGTCGCACGGTGGCGGCGTATGAGGCGCGCATGTTCACGCGGGCCGCGGAGGCGGCGGCGGGCGCGATGGAAGGACTCGACTTCGTGTCGGAGCACGCGCTGGCGCACACGCTCGAACACTTCGAGGCGATTCAGCGGATGGCGGGTGCGCCGCATCCCTGAGCGAGAACACAACAGGGCCGTGAGCTTCAGCGTGCGAGCTGGAGGCGGACCACTGCCTTGTCCTCGACGGAGCCCGACAGGGTGAGCCGCAGCTCCCAGGCGCCCGGCATGAAGAGGTCCAACTCCGATATCTCGAAGTCGCTCGTGCCCTGAAGCGTGATTCGCGCGGGGCTGTCGAGCCCGTGCCCCATGGTGGGCATCCACGGTTGGAGGGCCAGCACCATGCTTGGGATGGGTTTGCCCGTGGCGACTTCGGTGACTCGGATGCGCAGGCGTTGAGGGCCTCGGCGCAGGGGGACTGCGTCGGCGAGTACTTCGATTCGCAGGCGCCCCGAGGTGCTCGTCACGGACGTCACGGGTGTCGCCAGGACGACGGGCTTCTCCGTGGCTGGGGACATCGACGTCGGGGTCGGTGTGGCGCTCAACAGCAGGCACAGCAACATCGCGCTCTTCATTCATCCTCCAGGGCGGGACCTGATGCGCGGGAGCTTGTAGCGACGTGTGCTTCGCCATGGCGCGCGGCAAGTTGCCACAGCGTGTTCGCGGTCCGTTTGCGCGAGGGTGTGGACATGAGTCCTTCCTCTTCGCGTCCGTCGCGAGGTGCCACCCGGCTGCGTTCGTGGGCCTGGTGGTGCCTGGGCGTCTCGAGTCTCGCCGTGTTGCTCTCGCTCTGTGTCGCCATGCTGTCGGTGGCGAGGCTGGTGCTGTCGGAGGAGTCCTGGCTCCCCGCCGACACAGAGTGGGTTCCCAACCCCGTGCCCCTCCATGGACAGCTTCCCCGGTTCGAGCTTCGGGACATGGACGGAGCGCTGTTTGGAACACGCCAGCTTCGGGGACGGGCGTATGTCCTCCAATTCCTCCCAGAGGAGAGCGCGTCCAGCCACCAGCACCTCGTGACGCGGCTGTCCCGGGTGGAGCGCGGACTGGAGGCCGAGCGCATTCCCTTCCGGTTCGTCGTGGTGGCACGCCCTTCTTTCGCTCGGGTCGAAGGACTGGCGCGCGTCGAAGGCGAAGCGAGCGGGAGCGACCGGATGTCCTGGCACGTGCTGGCGGTGGACACTTCGTGGGAGGCGGAGGTGCTGGCGATGCTGAGCGCGGGCGCGCTCGTGAAGGGTGATTCGTCGCAGAGGCGGTCCACGTTGCTGGTGGACCAGGCAGGTGGGCTTCGGGGCGTCTACGACCTGACCGAATCCCCGCGTGCCGTGGAGGCGCTGGTGGCGGACGCGCGACAGGTCTCCGAGAGCGGCCCGGTGCCGGCCCTGGCGGGGCTGCCCATGGACCATCCTCATGTGCTTGGCGTGGGCTGCGTGGGCGAGCGGGGGAGGTACTGACATGGCCGCGCCTGTCTTGGAACACCGCCGTCGTCGCTGGGTGGGGTTGCTCGTCGTGGGAGTGCTGGCGCTCGTCGCGGCGCTCGCGCTCCCGTTGCTGCGCGAGTCACGCGCTCGACTGCGGGCGCGGGGGCTGCCCGGGTTCGGGGCCCTGCCGACCTTTCGCCTGACGGACCAGACGGGACGCCCGTTCTCCGACGCGGACCTGCGCGGTGCGGTCGTCGTCGCGGACTTCATCTTCACGCGCTGCCCCACGGTGTGTCCGCTGCTCACGGCGAAGATGGCCCGCCTCCAGCGTCAGGCGCGCGAGGCGGGGCTGTCGTCGGTGCGCTTCGTCTCGTTCAGCGTGGACCCGCGCTACGACACACCGGAGCGGCTCGCCGCGTACGCGAACACACGTCATCTGGACACGAGCAACTGGTCCCTGCTGACGGGGCCCTTGGAGGACGTGGAGGCCACGGTGCTGGAGGGCTTCCGCGTGATGATGGGGCGGGACGCGGACGCGGGTGACGACGACTTCCTCAGCATCTTCCACGGCGAGCACTTCGTCCTCGTGGACGCGGACGGGCGCATTCGTGGGTACTACCGCGTGGTGGATGACTCCGACGGGCTGGAGTCGCTTCAGCGCGACCTGGAGGCGCTGGTGCACGCGGCGGATTGATGAAGACCCGCCGCGGGGAGATGGGTCACCTGTCCGGGCTCGGCCCCGCACCACGAGCCCGGAGAAGGATGTCGGGTGCTCAGCGGCCCGGGGGCTTGAGGTCCGCGGGCAGTCCCGGGCCCGTGGGAGGCCGCTCCAGGCCCGTGGGCTGCGTCAGGCCTTGCGTGGGCAGCACTCCTGAATCCGGCGTGATGGCCGAGGGCGTCTTCGAGCCGCTGTCCGAGCACGCGCAGAGCGCGCACGCGGCAGCCAATGCAAGCAGATGGCGAGTCATGGTGTGTCCTCCCGCCTCAGTACTTGACCCAGATTTCCGTGCCCGGATGAATCTCCGTCAGTTCGTCCGTGTCCGTGTCGGACTCGATGAGGCCCTTCGTCACGGGGTTGGGGCTGAACGCGCGATTGCCTGCCCAGACAATCTGCGCATCGCTGAACACCGTGAAGTCGTGCACGTGCTCCTCCACGGTGTACTTGTTCCAGCCCGGCGTGCGCTTGGGGTAGACGAAGAGCGAGGGCGCGGGCTCCGCCTGCGGCGTGGTGCCGGCGTCACCCCCGTGGTCATGCCCCCCCGACGTGCCCACCCACTCCACAATCGTCTCGGCGCCCTGGGCATCCCGGCACGTCTGCGTGGTGGGGAAGTACACGGTGGTGAAGGGCGCATCCGGCATGCGGGCACGCAGTACCAGCCGGTGCGCATGCGTGTCGGCGGGCAGCACCTCGGTCGTGGAGCCCCGCGTCCACGTGACGGACGTCACGTTGTTGTTCGCGTCCTTCTCCACCACGGCCTTGCCGAAGGTGGAGTCCAGGGGCCGCACGGAGGTGACGCCCGCGGGGATGGCGACCTTGATGCGGTAGGTGTCCGCGCCGCTGCACCCGTGCCCCACGGTGAACTGCGCCTCGTAGGACGTGCCAGCGATTGCGGGACCGGTGCCGGAGACGGCGATGTGGGCGTGGGCGGCGGTGCCGACCAGCAGGCTCGAGAATGCGAGCAACGTCTTGAGAGAGGGCTTCAAGCGGGGCCTCCAGGAGGGAATGACTGCGCCAGCACCTCGGCGTAGCAGACCGCTTCGAGCGCACCGATGCGGCCATTTGCCGCAGCACGACAGGGCAGGCCCATCACTTGCGCCAGACAATCATCCGGAAGCCGGAGGGTGGGCCGCGACAATTCGCCGCACCCCATCGTTCACCACACGGCGTGTTCCCTCAGCAAGGCCCCCAGGGGCCGCGCGCCGCTGCGGTGGGCGTCGAAGAGCTTCGCGGCGAGCTGTCGCGTCGGGTGTGCCCAGCCCATGTGCTCGCGGCCCTCGTGCAGCACCGGTGCGCAGTGGATGAGCGCCGCGCGCAGCTCCTCCTCGGAGGCGAACACCGGATGCTCCAGCGGCAGGGGGCTCTGCGTGGCGAGGAACACCTGCCGTCCTCCCAGCTCGCGCAGGCCCGCCTCCACCCAGCGCGGGTGCAAGCCATTGGCGGGCTCGTCCAGGATGGCGAAGTCCTCGTTGACGTCCAGGTAGTACAAGAGCGACAGCAGCCGCTTCTGGCCGAAGCCCAGCTCCGCCTGCGGCAGCTCGCGCCCGTCGCGTCGGACGAAGTGGAACGCGAAGCCGCCGAACCCCACACGCCCTCCGTTGTCGAAGGAGCGCTTCTCCAACACCTCCACGCGCAGCCGTCCGGACTCCAGGCCCGCCAGGCTCACGAAGCGCGAGAGGAAGGAGCGCTCCAGCGCGTCGTGGCGCAGCTCCAGGGCATCGAGGAGAGGCTCCTGCTCCACGCGCTCCTTCAACCACCCGGGCATCCAGCCGGGCAGGGCCATCAAGCCCAGCGGAAACACCTCTCCGTCGCGCGCCTCCATGGCGTAGCGGATGGTGCCCAGGCGCTCGAACATCCCGAGCGCTTCATCGAAGCGCTGCGGCGCCAGCAGGAACGTCCGCCTCAACAGCTCCTTGAGACGCTCCTTCATGCCCGCGTCGATGTACTGCGCCGTCATGAACAGCAGCGTCCACACCGAGCGGTCCAGGAGCGACCAGTGCATGGTGCGCGTCCACGCGGGCGCGCCGTCCACCTTGCAGTCGATGCCCTCCGCGTCCGCGCGCATCACCAGCCGCGCCGAGGGCGAGGACAAGTGCAGCTCCACCTCGATGAGTGGCTGGAGCCCGGAGTCGGTCGTGGGCGTGCGCAGGGGCAACAGTCCCGCGCCCTGCCTCGCGCCAGGCTCCGTGCGCTCGGGCACGCGCGTGTCGTTGCGCGCGTAGACGTGCAGCTTCATGCCGGGGAAGGCGAGCTCGTACTCCAGCGCGAAGCGCTCATGGATGAGGCTGGCGAAGTCGGAGGCGAGGACGATGGAGATCAGCTCCAGCAGCGTCGTCCGCCCGGTCCCATTCTCGCCGAGCACCAGGTTGAGTGCCGGGCCGGGCGTCAGCTCGGTGCCGGGAGCCACGCTCCGGAAGTGGTGGACGGTGAGCCGGGTCAGCTTCATGCGGAGTCCTCGCCCGGCAGCTTCGTCTTCCCGGGGTACGACGGGAATACCTCGGTCACTGGAGTGTCTGGTGGCTCGCCCGAATCGTTTGGTGAGCGGGGGGCTCGTCTATACACTCCGCCCGCCTTCGCACCCCTCAGGTTCTGTTCAGAAAGGATGATGTGAGGACGATGAAGAACGTTGCCCTCGGATGTCTGCTCTCCGCGCTCGTGGTGTTGGTCGCCGCGCCCGCCTCCGCCCAACTCGAGCTGCCCGCTCCCAGCCCCTCCGCCAAGGTGGCGCAGGACGTGGGTGTCACCTCGGTTTCCATCGACTATTCCAGCCCGGGTGTGAAGGGCCGGAAGGTCTGGGGTGACCTCGTTCCCTGGGACAAGCCCTGGCGCTCGGGTGCCAACTCGGCCACGAAAATCACCTTCAGCCACGACGTGACGTTCGGCGGCAAGGCCGTCCCCGCCGGCACCTACTCCATCGTCACCCTGCCCTCGCAGAAGGGCTGGAAGGTGATGCTGAACAAGGAGCTGGGGCTGTTCTCCTCGGCGGCGCAGTACTCGCCCGCCAACGACGTGGCCACCGTCGCCGCGACGACGGCGGCCATTCCCAGCCGTGAGCGGCTGACGTACGTCTTCAGCAACACCACCGAGGACAGCACCTCGCTGGACCTCGAGTGGGAGAAGCTGCGCGTCTCCGTCCCCATCAAGGTGGACACGGCCACGCTGGCCAAGGCCAACATCGAGAAGGCGGGGCAGACGAGCGCGAGCGAGCAGGCCCAGGCGGCGCGCTACGTGGCGGACTCCACCAAGGACTACGTCGCGGCGCTGAAGCTCGCGGACGCGTCCGTGGCCCTCGACTCCAACTGGTACAACCAGTGGATTCGCGCGGACATCCTCGCGCGCAGCGGCAAGTTCGCGGAGGCCCGCAAGGCCGCCCAGATTTCGTGGGACCTGGGCGAGAAGGACCCGAACTTCTTCTACAAGAACCAGGTCTCCAAGGCCCTGGCGGACTGGAAGAACAAGTAGTCGACCCGGCGCGAGTGGGGCCCCTTCAGCGTCGGGGGGCCCCGCTCACGAGCCGGCGGTAGAGCGCCTCATACCGGTCGATGGCCGGCTTCATCCTGAAGCGCTCGACGACGTCGGCACGCGCTCGGACGGAGAACTCCTTCCAGTGCGCCGCGTCACGCAGCAGGCCGAGCACGTGGCCCGCCATGGCGCGCACATCGCCTAGCGGAGCCAGGAGCCCCGTGTCGCCATGGCGCACGACTTCTGGAATTCCTCCAACGTCGCTCGCCACCACGGGGACGCCGCAGCTGAGCGCCTCCAGCGCGGCGAGGCCGAAGCTCTCCTGTTCGCTGGGGAGCAGGAAGACGTCCGACGCTGCGAGCACTTCCATGAAGCGGTCCTGCTTGCCCGGGAAGGCCACGCGATGGGCGAGGCCCAACTCGCGCAGCATCCGCTCCGCCGGGGCGCGCTCCGGTCCGTCACCCACCATCACCAACCGACAAGGCAACTGACGGTGGACCTCCGCGAAGACGGCCACCACGTCGGTGATGCGCTTGACGGGACGGAAGTTGGAGACGTGGATGAGGACGGGCTCATGCTCGCCCAGGTCCGGGAAGAGGGCTCGCAGGTGCGCGCGCTCCCGCGCGGGGGCATAGCGCTCCGTGTCCACGAAGTTGGCGATGACCTCGATGGGGAAGCTCTCCGGCAGCCCGAAGCCGCTCCACGTCGCGTCGCGGAGGAAGGCCGACGGCGTCGTCACCGCGTCGCTGCGCAGGATGGAGAAGCGCGTCATCGGCAGGTAGCTGGGATGCACGCCCACCAGCGTGGTGTCCGTCCCGTGCAGGGTGGTGACGATGCGCGGCGCCCGCTCTCCCAGCACCTCGCGCGCCATCCACGCCGCCGTGGCGTGCGGCACCGCGTAGTGGACGTGCAGCACGTCCAGCCGCTCCGTGTTGGCCACCTCAATCATCTTGGAGGCCAGCGCGATGGGGTACGTGCCGGAGCGCTGGAGCGCGGGGTAGTCGCTCTCCGTCACCTCGTGGAACGTCACGCCCCGGGGCAGGCTGTCCAGCCGCGCGGGCGGCTCCCGGGCGATGAAGTGGACGCGGTGACCTCGCTCGGCCATGCCCAGGCCGATGCCGGTGGCGACCATGCCGCTGCCCCCGAAGGTCGAAAAGCAGGTGATGGCGATGGAGAGGGGAGGACTCATCGGCGGTGAGGGAAGAACAGGGGCTTCTCGAAGCTATTCCGGCGGAAGTGTTCCACCGGGTCGATGAGCCCCAACGTCTCCCGGACGACATACGGCTCGCCGTGGGCGACACCCACCTGGGCGCCATAGAACCTGTCCCGCGCCTCCAGCGAGGAGAGCGACAGCGGCGAGCCCACCAGCGTGGCGGGCGCGTCAGGGCGGGGTTCCACCTGACTCGCGTAGCAGCGCACGGCCGCTGTCTTGCTCTCATAGACGGCGGACACGTCCACGACGAAGCTCGGCTCCGCCAGGTGGCGCAGGGGGTAGTAGAGCACCTGCCGAGGGGTGAACGGGGCGCCGGGCGGCTCGGTCTCGAACTTGCGCACGCCGGCGAAGAACAGCGCGCGAGTCACCAGCGCGCTGGCGGCCTCGTGGTCCGGGTGGCGCTCCTCCTCCCAGGGGACGATGACCAGCTCCGGCCGCAGGCGCCGCAGCGCTTCCACCACGCGGGCCACGGCGGACTCGCGGATGCGCTCGGACTCAGGGGCCTCGAAGCCAGCCCACGGGCTGAGCCAGCCATCGGGGAGGCCCAGGTTCTCCCGCACGGACAGGCCCAGCACGCGCGAGGCGGCCTCTGTCTCCGCGGCCCGGCTCTCCAGCGTCCCGCGAGAGCTCTTCTCGCCGCGAGACAAATCGATGATGCCGGTGCGGTGGCCCAGGCTCGAAAGCTTCGCCATCAGCCCGCCGCAGAACAGCTCCACGTCATCGGGATGTGGACCGAAGGCGAGGGCCTCCAGCCCATACGTCGCGCCGCTCGTGCTCATGGCGTCAGGTCCCGCAGGTCACCGGAGAAGGGGACACACGCGTCGAGCACCTGGCGGGTGAAGGCCCGAGAGCCGAAGCGACAGGCGTAGTAGGCCATGCCGTGGATGCGCTCCTGCGGAGCCCCGTCCGGGACGAGCATGGCGCGCAGCCGGTCCACGCGCTCGGTGGTGACCTCGTCGCGCAGCGCGAGCGCCCGACCATAGCGGGCCGCGAGGCGGGACACGGCGGCGCGCACGGTGCCCCGCGTGCGCTTGAGTGCGTCGAGCAGCTGAGGGTCCAGCTTGAGCATCGACTCGCCCAGTCGGTCCAGCTCCGAGGCGAAGGCACCGAAGAGCCGCGCCTCCAGCGTGCCCGCGGGCTCGTAGGGCTCCGCCGCGTCGCGTGTGGCGAGCCTCGTCAGCAGCGCGTCGCGGGGCTCGCCCACCTCGTCCGGCGTGAGGCCCAACTTGTGGAGAAGTCTGCGGGCGCGGTCGTCCAGCACTCGGAAGCGGGCGCGCGGCACCACGAGCGGCATGGGCAGTCCCGCGTGCTCGTAGAGCGGTGAGAGCTGCGCGAAGTAGGAGACCTCACCGGGGCCACCGACATAGGCCGCCGTGGGCAGCCACGTGTCCTGGAGGAGCGGACGTAAGAGCGCGGAGGTGGTGAAGCGCAGCGGCTCGCGCTCCAGCCAGTCCAGCAACTCCCCCGTCGTCACGGTGGCGCCACGCGGATGGCCCACCAGGCTCCAGGTGTCAGCGCCCGCGGGGTCCAGCCGGTAGCGCGCGCCCTCGATGCCGTCAGGTGAATAGAAGCCGAGCGGCGAGCCGGGCCGGATGTGGACCTGCTCGGAGAAGCCCGCCTGCGTCAGCGCCTCCATGCGACGCGAGAGCGCGGTGGAGATGGCGGCGGCGTCCTGAATCGCGAGCCGGTGGATGGGCGCGGCGAAGGGCGCGAGGCGCGCGTCCCTCGGGTCGATGAAGACCAGGCCCTCGTCCGCGAAGAGGACGGCGAGCACCTGGGTGAACGCCTCCGCGAGCGTCGCGTCGGGCTGGTAGGCGCGCGCGAGCAACTCCAGGTGCTCGGAGGCCTGGGGCTCTCCACCCAGCTCTCCGCGCAGCGCATCGAGGGCCTGGGTGACACCCGCGCCCAACTTGCGGTGGGCGACGGGCGCACGCGAGGCGGCGGCCTCGGGCACGTCCAACGCCACGCGCTTCGCGGAGCCCCGGGGGCTCGCGACGAAGCAGTGGTCCACTTCCGGCAGGTCGTGGTCCTCGGTTTGAAGCCAGAAGACGGGAACACAGGGCCGCCCGGTTTCTTCCCGAAGCGCGCGCGCGGCCGTGATTGCGGCGGCGGCCTTGTAGAGCGTGAAGAGCGGGCCGAGGAACAACCCCATCTGCTGGCCCGTCACCACGGCGATGGTGCCAGGGCGGGCAAGCTCCTCCAGATGACGCTCTCGCGCGGGGCTCGGCGCGAGGCGTGCGTTCTGGGCGACCACGACGTCGAGCAGGGCCGACGACATGGGGCGCAAGGCGGATGCGGCCGCGGCCTCCGCGCGCGCGGCGCGGTGGCGGAAGCGGTCGGGCAGGAAGGCGAGCGCGCGTGGGTCTCCCTTGAGCCACGCGGTGGGAAAGGAAGGCGTCACGGTGCGCGGTGATAACAGGTCATTCCCTTGCCGGCACGGAGAAGGACCGTGACGCGCACGCGATGTGAGGCCGTGGCTGGACGCGTCATGGTGATGAAGGTCAGGCGCGCGTGGGTGGAGACCTTGTTGTAGGGTCCGCCGCGGATGCGAACCCTGCTCTTCTTTGGCATGACGCTGGCCATGAGTCTTGGAATTGGGACTTCGGCCTTCGCCCAGGCACCTCGGCAACCCCACGCGGGGGAAATCGCCGCGGGACTCCGACGGCTCGGTGTGACGGGCAGCGTGCTCTACGTCGCGGCCCACCCGGACGACGAGAACACGCGCTTTCTCGCCTGGCTGGTCGGTGAACGCGGACTGCGCGCGGGCTACCTGTCGCTCACGCGTGGCGACGGCGGACAGAACCTCATCGGCACCGAGCAGGACGAACTGCTTGGGCTCATCCGCACGTACGAGCTGCTGGCCGCGCGCGGCGTGGACGGCGCCGAGCAGTACTTCACCCGCGCGAGGGACTTCGGCTACACGAAGTCCGCCGACGAGGCGCTGCGCATCTGGGGACACGACGCGGTGCTGGCCGACGTGGTGCTCGCCATCCGTCGCTTCCAGCCGGACCTCATCGTCACGCGCTTCAACACGAAGCCGCCCAACCACGGACACCACACCGCGTCCGCGCTGCTCGCCGCCGAGGCCTTCACCGCCGCCGCCGACCCCAAGCGCTTCCCCGAGCAGTTGGACCTGGTGAAGCCGTGGAAGGCGGACCGGCTGCTGAACAACGTCTCGACGTGGAGCCTCAAGCCCGACGCGGACATGTCCGGCTATCTCAAGGTGGACGTGGGCGGGTACGACGCGCTGCTCGGTCGCTCCTGGGGAGAAATCTCCGCGGAGAGCCGTAGCCAGCACAAGAGCCAGGGCTTCGGTGTACCGGCCGAGCGCGGTCCGCTGCTGGAGTACTTCACGCCGCTCGATGGCACGCGTCCGAAGGCGGACGTGTTCGAGGGCCTGGACCTGTCCTGGCGCCGATGGAAGGGCACGGAGGCGGTGGCCCGCGCGGTGGATGACGCGGTGAAGGGCTTCGATGCGCGTGCTCCTTCCCGCACCGTGCCCGCGCTCTTGCGCGTGCATGAGGCATTGTCCGCGCTGCCTGATGACCATCCGTGGAAGGCGCTCAAGCTGCGCGAGACGGAAGCGCTCATCGCCGCGTGCGCGGGGTTGTTCCTGGAGGCACGCGCTCCGGAGGCCGCCGGTGTGCCGGGCGCTCCGGTGACGCTGAACCTGTTCGCGCTGAACCGCTCGCCCGCCGCGCTTCGACTGGTGAGCGTGACGCTGCCGGGCGGAGAGAACGTGCCCGTGAATGCGGCGCTCGCGGAGCACACGCCCTTCAAGCTGGAGAAGAAGGTGACGCTGCCGGAGGACGCGGCCATCACCACGCCGTACTGGCTGCGCAAGCCCATCTCTGGAGGACTCTTCACGCTCGAGGACTCGGACCGCGCGCTGACGGGGTTGCCCGAGGGCGGCCCCGCGTTGGCGGCGACCTTCGTTTACGAGGTCGGCGGCAGACGCATCACCGTGACGCGGCCGGTGGTGCACGTGTGGACGGACCCGGTGCGCGGCGAGCTGTACCGCGCGTTCGAGGTGGTGCCCGCCGTCACCGCGACGCTGGAGCGCGACCGGGTGATGTTCCCCAACGGGGCGACGCAGGCTGTCTCCGTGGTGCTGGGCGCGGGGCGCGCGGAGGCCTCGGGCAAGGTGCGCCTGGAGCTGCCGCAGGGCTGGCGTTCGGAGCCGGTGGAGCACGCGTTCCAGCTCGCCGCGCGCGGTGACGAGCGCACGGTCCAGTTCCGGGTGACGCCGCCCAAGGGCGCCACCGAGAAGGCGCGCCTGCGCGTCGTCGTGGACAGCGGAGGCCGCGCGGAGTCATGGCGCGTGCGCAACGTCGCCCACGAGCACCTGCCGCCCCTGGCGGTCCGCCAGCCCTCCGAGGCGACGCTGATTCCCTTCGCGCTCGCGACGAAGGTGAAGCGCCTGGGCTACATCCCCGGGCCGGGAGACCGCGTGGCGGAGAGCCTGGCGGCGGTGGGGTACGAGGTGACGGTGCTCCCCGAGGAGCGGCTGGCTTCCGAGAAGCTGGAGCGCTTCGACGCCATCCTCGTCGGTGTGCGCGCGTTCAACGCGAACCCCCGCCTCGCCGTGCACCGTGAGCGGCTGCTCGACTACGTGAAGCAGGGCGGGCGACTGGTGGTGCAGTACAACACCAACAGTCGCGTGGGCCCGCTGGCCGCCTTCGTCGGGCCGTACCCGCTGGAGCTTGGCCGCGAGCGCGTGACGGACGAGACGGCGGTGATGACTCCCGTGTCCAAGGACGAGCCGCTGTTGCGCGCACCCAACCGGCTCACGGCCGCGGACTTTGACGGCTGGGTGCAGGAGCGCGGCCTCTACTTCGCGTCGAAGTGGGATGACCACTACCGCCCGGTGTTCGAGCTGAACGACGCGGGCGAAGCGCCCCTGCGCGGCTCGCTGCTCGTCACCCGTCATGGCAAGGGGGTGTTCGTCTACACGGGCCTGGCCTTCTTCCGTCAGCTCCCCGCCGGAGTCCCCGGCGCCTACCGCCTCCTGGCGAACGTCCTCGCGCAATGAGCACTCCCGTGAATCCGTCTCCCTCCCAGACACCGCCCGAAAAGAGGCCGGAGCTGGATGACGCGCCGCCGCTCCTGGGCTCGTGGCGCAACGTCTATCTGCTGGTGTTCGGCGCCTTCGTCCTGTTCCTCGCGCTGTCGTCGCTGCTCACCTGGGTGTACTCGTGACCTTGCTTGATTGGGTGGTGCTTGGCGGAACGATTGCGTTCATCGTCATCTGGGGGATGTGGAAGTCCCGGGGCGCGAAGAACACCGAGGACTACCTGCGCGGTGCGCGCGAGCTGAAGTGGCCCACGATTGGCCTCGCGGTGATGGCCACGCAGGCCAGCGCCATCACCTTCCTCTCCGTTCCGGGCCAAGCGTACGAAGACGGCATGCGCTTCGTGCAGTTCTACTTCGGACTGCCGTTCGCGATGATTCTCATCAGCGCGGTCTTCGTTCCCATCTACTACCGGCTGAACGTCATCACCGCGTACCAGTACCTGGAGTCCCGCTTCGACTTGAAGACGCGCCTGTTGGGTGCCTTCCTGTTCCTGGTGCAGCGGGGCCTCGCAGCGGGCATCACCATCTATGCCCCGGCCATCATCCTCTCCACCATCCTCGGCTGGCCGCTGGAGCCCACCGTCGTCGCGATGGGCGCGCTGGTCATCCTCTACACGGTGACGGGCGGCTCCAGCGCCGTCAGCCAGACGCAGAAGCAGCAGATGGTGGTGATGATGGGCGGCATGGTGGTGGCCGCCCTGGTCATCCTCTGGCGGCTGCCCAAGCACGTGTCGTTCGGCGACGCCGTGGACGTCGCGGGCGCGTTTGGTCGGATGAACGTGGTGAGCTTCGACTTCAACGTGCAGGACCGCTACAACTTCTGGTCCGGCATCACCGGTGGCTTCTTCCTGGCGCTGTCGTACTTCGGTACGGACCAGTCGCAGGTGGGCCGCTACCTGACGGGGCGCTCCATCTCCGAGAGCCGGCTGGGACTGCTGTTCAACGGCGTCCTCAAGCTGCCGATGCAGTTCCTCATCCTCTTCGTCGGCATCCTCGTCTTCGTCTTCTACCAGTTCAGCACGCCGCCCCTGCTCTTCAACGACACGCTGGGCGAGCGCATGCGCGCGACGACGCAGGCAGGGGAGTACGCGGCGCTGGAGGCGAAGTGGGAGCAGGTACAGTCCAGCAAGCGCGCGGAGGTGGAGCGCTACCTCGCGGCGGGTGACGCGGGTGATGCCGCCACACAGGCGGGGGTCCGGGAGGCCCTGCGCGCCTCCTCGGGCGAGGCCAGCGCGGTTCGCAAGGAGGCCAAGGCCCTGGTGTCGCGCGCGCTGCCCGGTGCGGAGACCAAGGACTCCGACTACATCTTCATCAGCTTCGTGAAGCGCTGGCTGCCCAGCGGGCTGTTCGGGCTGCTCATCGCCGTCATCCTGTCAGCGGCCATGAGCTCCATCGCCAGTGAGCTGAACGCGCTGGGGGCCACCACGACGGTGGACTTCTACCGGCGCGTGTTCCGCCCGGAGGCGTCGGACCGGCACGTCCTCATCGCCTCCAAGCTGTTCACCGTGTTCTGGGGACTGGTGGCCGTGGGCTTCGCGAGCTTCGCGTCGCTGCTCGACAACCTCATCCAGGCGGTGAACATCCTCGGCTCCATCTTCTACGGCACGGTGCTGGGCATCTTCCTGGTCGCCTTCTTCCTCAAGCACGTGCGGGGGCACGCGGTCTTCACCGCGGCCGTCATCTCCCAGGCCACGGTGATTGGCCTCTTCATGCTCAGCGACATCGGCTACCTCTGGTTCAATGTCATCGGCTGTGTGCTCGTCGTCGCGTTGAGCCTGGCGCTCCAGGTCGTCATGCCTCGCGAGCCGCAGGTCGCGCCGGCCGCCGAGGTGTAGGTCGCGGGCTTGGGCCCCATGAGGGGCCCGCCCTGGAGCGATGACCTCTCCGGCGTCGTCGACGAGGCCCGGAGTGGGGCCCAACGGGTGGAGGCGCCTCGCGCGGGACGTCCGAGCGAGGCCCCTGCGCGCCGACGCCCGGGCTAGCGAGGACCCACGAGGTACATGCAGGTTCCGGACGAGGGGGGCGGGGTGACCTGTGAGAACCACGGTGGGCAGCCCGAGCCCATGCTGCCCACGGTCATGGACGTGCCCAGGCTCATCCCCGCCATCCGCCAGATGACGACCTGCCCCGAGCTCGGGTTGTGCCAGGCGATGTCTGGGATTCCATCGCGCGTGTAGTCCGCGGTGGCGCCGACATAGAAGGCCAGGGACATGACGGGCAGGGGAAAGGAGCCGATGATGGCGGTATTGTTCATTCGCCAGATGTCATTCTGGCCCGAGGTGCGGTGGCGCCAGAGCAGGTCCGTCCTCCCATCTCCGTCGAAGTCCGCCGCGCCCACGATGTACCAGGGGAGCGCGCGAGGAAGCGGCGTGGAGATGCCGATGGGCGTGGGCCCGGACATGTACTGGTAGAAGAACTGCCCCGTGGAGCGGTTGTGCAGCACCAGGTCCGTCTGCCCGTCCATGTTGAAGTCTCCGGACGCGGCGACGTACCAGCTCGACGACGGGAGGACGCCCGAGATGGGCGCCATGCCGAGCACACTGAAGGAGCTGTTGAGGAAACGGATGGCCGTGCCGGCCGACGCGGGCGTGTGGAAGACGAGGTCCGGGTCCGACGTCGGTCCGCCGAAATCGGAGGCGGCCTGAACCACGAGCGACGGCGACACGGCGGGCATCACCGCCGTGGCGGCCAGGGAGGGGCCGGCCATGATCCAGGTGAGCATGTTGCCCGTGGACTGGTTCCTCCACAGCAGGTCGGAGTTCGGGTCGCCATTGAAGCTCACGACATCGCCGAGGATGGCCTGGGACTGGGTGCCCTCCGGCGCGACGCCTTCGTCGAGCGTTCCCTCCGGCGCGCCACAGCCCAGGACACCTCCAGCAAGACACAACGTCAGCACGGTCTTCTTCATGTTCAGCTCCCCCACGGGTGACTGCTCTTCGGAAACGGCGTGACTACACGGCCACGGCCTCGGTGATGCTGAGCGCCGCCGGCGTGGTCGGCGATGCGCTGCGCGGGATGCACGCTGGGTGAAGTCATGGCGCGCATCTTGTCCCATGCCCCCGACGCGAAGCCAATACATGCACATACCCGCCGTTGTGGTTTGGAGTGTCTCAATGCGTCAGTCGCCATCGCCGGGAGAACTCCTCGCGGTTGCGCTACCGCCGTGAAATGTGTCGGCACTGCGTACTCCCTTGCACACCTTGCATGGCGCCGACGTCACAGCTGGATGTCGCCGCGACGATTCCGGCCGCGAACAGGGTCAGCCTGTTGATGGGGCTGGGTGATGGCTCGCTCGCGGAGAGGCAAGACGTCGTCCTGGAGGCGATGCCCAGGGGGCTCGTCGCGGGGAAATTCAACGCCGATGACAGACTCGAGCTGATGGTGAGCCAGGACGGAAGTGCTCCCCTCAAGCTCCTGGCGACGACCTGTCTTCCCTGACGCAGGGGCCGTCCACGACTCTTGAACGCCGCCCGCGAGTGGCCCCGCTTGGGGGAACGAACGACGCGTAACGTCTTCGTTTCGAATCTGCTTGCCGCGATTTCGCGTGCGCTGATATGTAACGAGTCGTTGACATATGAGTCCTCGCTCCGCCCACGCCCACCTGCCCACGTCTTCGGGGCCGTCCTCGACGCTCGACGCGGTGTTCTTCGCGCTCGCCGACAGCACCCGGCGGGCGCTGCTGGCCCGGCTCCGAGGCTCCGAAGCGACCGCGGGGAGCCTCGCCACGGGCTTCGCGATGACCCGGCCCGCGGTGTCGCGCCACCTGCGCGTGCTGCGCCAGGCGGAGATGGTCCGCGAGGAGCGCCGGGGACGCGAGCGCGTCTACACGCTGGAGCCGCTGCGCCTGCGGCTCATCAGCGATTGGCTCGATGACTACCGCGTGTTCTGGCCCGCGCGGCTCCATGACCTGAAGCAATTCATCGAGTCGATGCCCGACGACGACGCTCCAGGCCCACCCCAGGTCCCGGTGCGTCGCGCCCCACGTTCCCCGAAGAGGAGACCCCGATGAGCCCGTCGTTCGAGCACGAGTTCACCTTCAAGCTGCCGGCTCCACCCGAGCGGGTCTACCGCGCACTGACCGACCCGGCCGAGCTGCGTCACTGGTTCGCCGAGCACGCCGAGGTCGAGCCGCGCGTCTTTGGGGCCTACCGCTTCTGGGGCAAGGCCACCCTCGGCGCGCCCCGCGAGCCTGGCCGCGACCAGGTCCTGACGGCGCTCGAGCCCGGCCGCGAACTCAGGTTCAGCTGGACGATTCAAGGCGTCCCGACCGAGGTGAACTACACGCTCCAGTCAGGAGAGGGCCCGGACGCGTGTTCACTGGTGATTCGCCACGCCGTGCGAGGGCAGCTGCCGTTTCGCCAGCCGCGTCACGTGATTGACGACCTGTGGCGCATCCACACCGGGAACCTCAAGGACCACCTTCGCGAGGGCATCCAGCTCACGCTGCCCGACTTCAGCGGCAATGCCCCCGAGGTGCGCGCATCGATTGAAATCGCCGCGCCGCCCGCGAAGGTGTACCGCGCCCTGCTCGTCCCCGAGCTGATGAACCGCTGGCTCTTTGGCGCCGCCCGCGTCGACGCGGAGCGCGGTGAGATTTCCTACGGATGGAACTACACCTGCGAGGGCAGGTCCGTGGCGGGCGGCCCCACCCGCATCCTCGAGAAGGTCGAGAACGAGCGCCTGGTCACCGATTGGACCGACTGGCGGGGTGAGCCGGACAAGCCGATGACGCGCGTGACGTGGCTGCTGGAGCCCCTCGCGGAAGGGCGCCACACGCGCGTCACCGTCATCCACGACCGCTTCGAGCTGCCGGTCGACCGCAGCGACTACCAGCAGGGCTGGGCCGGGTTCCTGCGCCACCTCGGCAAGGTGGCCACCGACGCGAGCTGAGTCCGTCGGCGAACCTCGAACGCCGCCCGCGCGCGGGTACCTCCCACGGGCGGGCGGCGGATGGATGTACGACGGCGAGCCTCAGAGCTCCGTGCAGTTGAGCGCTATCTTCCGATGCTCCAGCGCCTGTCGGATGCCGCTGTAGACCACTCCGTTCGACGCGAGTCCGACGTGCTCGACGAGGTTGTCCTTGCAGAAGTCCTGCACCGTCACGTTGCACTGCAGCGCCTCGCCCGACGGGCTCGTCCGGTCACAGTTGTCCATCTTCCCGTTCGAGTTCGCCTTGGTGAACACGTCATGCAGGGTGTTGATGTTGGTGTAGTAGACGGGGTCGTTCGGCGGGCGCGTGTTGATCTCCGCGATGAACGCCGAGCCCGCCTTCATCTGCTTGCAGGGCAGCGGGTCCGCCGCGGTGCCGGTGCAGTTGAACAACAGGCGCGCCACCAGGGCGAGCAGCGGGTCGTCGTCGGTGCCCTTGTGGGGCGTGCCCAGGCTGATGATGCTCTCCACCGACGCATTGCCGAAGTCACGCACGTACGCGCGGGCCACCGCGCCACCCTGGCTGTGGCCAATCAAATGGACCTTGCTCGCGCCCGTCTGGAGCAGCACGTCCGCCACCTTGAACTTGAGCTGTCGCGCGCTCTCATGCAGGTCAATCAAGCCGCCGCTGGGCAGCTCGAAGAAGAAGCGCTGGTAGCCATCCCTGTCCAACCGGCTCTCCAGCGTCCAGTACAGGATTTCGCTCGCCAGGGTGCCGCCGACGATGACGACCGGATTCTTGCGCGCCGTCGGAGTGGGCGAGGGAGTCGGCGTTGGCGCGGGAAGCGGTGTGGTGGCGGGGACGGTGGTGATGCCGCAGCTCAGCACGCTGGCCTGTGCGCTGCCCGGGTTGCTGATGAGCGGCGGGTCCGCGCCCCAGCAGGACCAGGCGCCGTCCGCCTGGGGACCGTGCTGCACCATGAACTGTGCATGCACGGAGCCATTGCCGGCATAGGAGAGGTCGCAGCCACCACTGATGACCTTGCCCGTGGCGGCGGCGAGGGCTCGGGGATAGGCCATGCCCGTGGTCTTCACGCCCTGGCTCACCGCGCAGCGCAGCGCGGGCTTCGGGATGAGGAGGGCCGCCTGCGCGGGGTCCACCGCGAGCTGACACGCGACGAGTGACGCGGTGACGGTGGCGTCCTGTGGATGGTTCGGCGGGTCCGCGGCCTGACAGCGCCAGCCCTTGCCATTCGCCGTGGGCTTGGAGACGACGACGTTCTCCGCGTGGATGGAGCCGTTCAGCGCGTGGGAGGAGTCACAGCCGCCGGAGACGACGACATAACCCTCGGTGGCGAGCTGCGGGGTGAGGGACACCTCCGCGAGCGGGTTGCGCGAGGGGCCCGTCTTCGAGCTGAGCGTCTTGCACTGCAAGCGCAGGCTGCTGACGTTGGGCGCGCTGGCCTTGCAGAAGGTGACGGAGGCCTTGGCCCACGCGGGGTTGATGACGAGCGCGGGGTCGGCGCCCTTGCACCGCCAGCCGAAGTCCCCGTCGGGAGCGTTCTGCACCATGACCTCGGCGTGCGCGGAGTCGTAGCCGAAGCGCGACACCTCGCACCCTCCGCCCACGCGGACGTAGCCCTGTTGCTGTCTGGCGAGCGGCACGGAGGCCACGGCCTTCGGATTGGCGCCGAGGCCGGTGGCGGGAGCGCGCTCTTGAATCGTCTGACAGTCGAAGGTCACCTGCGCCGAGGCCGTCGTGCCCACGAGCAGGAGCGCGGCGAGGAGGACTCCACGTGGGCCATGTGCGGGGCTCATCGCGTCGCCTCCGGGGTGGGAGCGCGAAGGTCCTCGGGATGATGGCGACGGCAAAGCCGCCTCACAGAGCGCGCCAGCGCGTGCGTGGCGGTGTGAAGCGGAATGAAGTGGGGCTGCGTCATGGAGTCACTCTCCCTGCGGCGGCGAGCCAGGGCCACGCCGCACGCGGGGCGGTGATCTGCAAGCGCTGGACCCGTGACAGGGATGGACTTGTCCAAGAGCAGGGCGGAGCGATGTTCCTCACGCCAACAATCGAAGACAGTCAAAACGGACGCGTCACGGACACGTCAGCGAAGCCGCGTGACACGTCAGCCCGGAATGGACAGCCATGACTCGGGACAGGCCGGCTCCTGGTCTGCCTGGACCCATCCCGGGACACTCCGGACACGCCCCGTGTTGCCGAGAGCGGGCTCCACCTGCGAGCCCGCTCCCGTGGCGAAACCTCAGCCGCCCAGCTCGACGTTCTCGAGCACTCCGAGCGCATCCGGAATCAGGAGCGCCGCGGAGAAGTACGTGCTGACGAGATAGGACGAGATGGCCTTCTCGCTGATGTCCATGCGGCGCACGGACAGGCCCGGCTCGACTTCGTCCTGGAGCCCCGTGCGGTGCAGGCCGATGACGCCCTGGTCCGACTCACCGGTGCGCATCACGATGATGGAGCTGGTGCGCTGCTCGGTGATGGGAATCTTGTCGCACGGCAGGATGGGAACGCCGCGCCACGCCATCGCCTTGGTGCCCTGCACGTCCACCACCGTCGGGTACAGCCCGCGACGGGTGCACTCCCGGCCAAACGCGGCGATGGTGCGCGGGTGCGCCAGGAAGAAACGTGACTTGCGGCGCCGGCTGAGCAGCTCGTCCATGTCGTCCGGCGTCGGAGGGCCGGAGCGCGTGTGGATGCGCTGCTTCAGGTCCGCGTTGTGGAGCAGACCGAAGTCACGGTTGTTGATGAGCTCGTGCTCCTGCCGCTCCTTCAGCGCCTCAATCGTCAGCCGGAGCTGCTGCTCCGTCTGGTTCATCGGCCCGTTGAACAGGTCCGCGACACGGGTGTGCACGCGGAGCACCGTCTGCGCCACGCTCAGCTCGTACTCGCGCGGAGCCAGCTCGTAGTCCACGTAGCCGCCGTGCAGTGACGGCTCACCGGAGTGACCCGCGGCCATCGGAATCGCCGCCTGCCCCATCTTGTCCTGGGGCTTCTTCAGGCGCTCCTTGTACCGCGCGACGTGTGCCTGCAGGGCAGGGGACTGCTTGATGAGGTCCTCGAACACCTGCTGCGGCAGCGCCAGCACCGTGCAGGCCGTGGTCGCCTTGACGCTGAAGCTCCACTGGTCGTTCGACTCCACCACCGCCTGGTCACCGAAGTGGTCGCCGTCCGCGAGCACGTCCAGCACCAGCTCGTCCCCGTACTTGCCCTTGCCCAGCTTCTTCGCCTTGCCGTGGGCCAACAGGAACACGTGCTCGGCGGGAGTCCCCGCCTCGACGATGGACTCGCCGGCCTTGTACTCCTTCTGGACGAAGCGGCTCGCCAGGGCCTGGAACACCGCGCTGTCACCCTCGAAGCCGCGCAGCAGCGGCAGCTTGTGCAGCTCCTGGGCGGGCACTTCCACCCGGGCGCCCACGTTGCCGAAGTTGAGCCGGTCGTCTCCCACCGAGTAGCTCAGACGACGGTTGACGCGGTACGTGCCGCCCGTCACCTCCACCCACGGCAGCATGCGCAACAGCCACCGGGGGGTGATGCCCTGCATCTGCGGTACGGTCTTGGTCGTCGTCGCGAGCTGCCGAGCACCCGCCGTGCTCAAGCTCGTCAACTGCGAGTCCATTCCGCCGCCTGGATTGTTTGGGTTCGTCATGGCGTCGGGCTTTCGTTACTCCGAGCGGCCAATCTCGACGCTCTCCAGGATGCCCAGCGCGTCCGGGATGAGGACGGCGGCGGAGAAGTACGCGCTGACCAGGTAGTTGATGATGGCCTTCTCGTTGATGCCCATGAAGCGGACAGAGAGGCTGGGCTCGATTTCGTCCGGGATGCCGGCCTGGTGCAGACCGACGACGCCCTGGTTCTTCTCACCCGCGCGCATCAGCAGGATGGAGCTGGTGCGGGAGTCGGAGACGGGAATCTTGTTGCACGGGAAGATGGGGATGCCGCGCCAGGCGGGCACCATGTTGCCGTTGAGCTCCACGCTCGTGGGGTAGATGCCCCGGCGGTTGCACTCCTGGCCGAAGGCGGCGATGGCGCGCGGGTGCGCCAGGAAGAAGGACGGGTCCTTCCACACGGTGGAGAGCAGCTCGTCCATGTCGTCCGGCGTCGGAGGGCCGGAGCGGGTGTGGATGCGCTGCTTCAGGTCGGCGTTGTGCAGCAGGCCGAAGTCGCGGTTGTTGATGAGCTCGTGCTCCTTGCGCTCCTTCAGGGCCTCCACCGTCAGACGCAGCTGCTGCTCCGTCTGGTTCATCGGCTCGTTGAAGAGGTCCGCGACGCGGCTGTGAATCTGGAGCACCGTCTGCGCGACGCTCAGCTCGTACTCGCGCGGCGACGTCTCGTAGTCCACGTACGTGCCCGGCAGCACCGGCTCGCCCGTGTGGCCCGCGGCCAGCTCGATGGCGGCCTGGCCCGACGTGTCCTGCTTCTTCTTCGAGCGCGCCTTGAACTGCTCGATGTGCTTCTGGAGCGAGGGCGCCTGGGCGACCACCGCCTCGAACGCGGACTGCTGGAGCATCAGCACGGTGCACGCCGTGACGGCCTTCGCCGTGAAGGTCCAGAAGTCCTGCGACTCCAGCAGCGCCTGGAAGCTGTAGTGGTCGCCGTCGGCGAGCACGCCAATCACCGTCTCGTCGCCGTACTTGCCGGCGCCAATCTGGTTCACCTTGCCGTGGGCGATGAGGCAGATGGAGTCCGCCTCCTGGCCCTTGGCGGTGATGACCTCGCCCGCCTTGAACTCCTTCTGCTCGAAGCGGTTGGCCAGGGCCTGCAGCACTTCCACGTCGTCGAACCCGCGCAGCAGGGGCAGCTCACACAGCTCCTGGGGGATGACCTGGACCTTGGCGCCGGCCGTGGTGAACGTCACGCGGCCGTCGCCCACCGCGTACGTCATGCGGCGGTTGACGCGGTACACGCCACCGGACACCTGCACCCACGGCAGCAGCTTGAGCAGCCACCGGGAGGAGATGCCCTGCATCTGCGGAACGGACTTGGTCGTCGTCGCGAGCTGCCGCGCCGCCGCCGTCCCGAGGCTCAACAGCTGGTTCTCTGCTTCGTTGCCGGGCTTCATCGAGTTCGCCATGAGGGCACCTTGTCTTTCAGAGGTGGGGAGACTGGGAAAAGGTTGGGATTACGAATGAGTCAGGACTGGCGGAGGGCGCTGAACATCGAGGCGATTCGGGCCGCGGAGGTGCCCAGCCCCGTGGGGCCGTGCACGTGAGGCATGGGCTTGCGGCTGCCATTCAGCTCGAACTCCTTGTACCGGTCCACCGTCTGGTGCCAGATGAGCACGCCGGCCATCCAGTTCTGGAGCTTCACGACGTACAGGTTGAGCTTCTCCTGCGCCCGCGCGTCCAGCTTGAAGTTGAGGATGAGCGAAGGCAGCTCGGTGGCGACGGTGTGCTGGAACTGCTCCATCCGGGCGGTCATCAAGTCATTGACGACCTCCACTGCCTGGGTGGGCGCCAGGTCCAGGAAGCGCTGGACGACGAGGACGCCGTTGTTCAGCTCGCCCTCGTACTCAATCTCCTTCTGATAGGAGAAGACGTCGTTGGTGAGGCAGGCGTAGTCGGCCGCCGAGTTCTCCAGCGAGCGGATGGGTCGGGTGTGGAAGATTTCCGCCGGAATCGCGTCGCCGTGGGCCAGCCGCGACAGGCTCATGGTCAGGTCCGAGCCGAACGTCTTGCGGCGCATCTCCACATAGTCGACCGGGTCCGGGACGCGGTTCTGTATCTGATTGGCCAGCTCCCACAGCCAGCTCTCCGTCATGTCCTGGATGGCCTTGCGGAACAGGTTGCGCGCGTTCGGCGTCAGGTTGGCCGCGGTGCGCGCCCACAGGTCGGCGAGGCCCCGCTCCACCGGGTTCGTCGCGACCGCCGTGCTGGTGGCCGGGTCGTCCGGCATGAACGCCGTCAGCCGGGCGTTGAAGAGCTTCGCCCCGGCCATGTCCTTGGTGTAGCCGTAGAAGGCCGGGAAGTAGTCGTCCGCGTAGGTGCCCCAGACGAGCCACCCCGCGGTCAGATTCAGCTCGGCGACGGAGGCGTCCGGATGGATGAGCGCGCCACACAGCGCCACGTCCGCGACGTCGAACTTGTGGTCATCCCAGATGTACACGCCGGGCAGACCGGGCAGCGCGTCCAGCATGCCCATGCGCCGCGCCCACGCCTTGGAGTCCTTGCGCGAGCCGTCGAGGTGGGGGCTGAGCCCCGTGGTGTACGGCATGTAGAACTTCGGAGGCACCAGGTGGCCCACCGGCTGATAGGGCACGTGGGCAAAGCTCTTGAAGCGCTTGAGGCCCAGCGCGCCGGGCGACAGGGGGATGCGCAGCGCGGACGTGCCCAGGCCCGGGAAGGGGAGGTTCAGCTCGGCGCCGGGGCCCGAGACGGGCTTCATGTAGCGGCTGGAGCGCAGGTGCCACTCATGGCCACCGGACTGCCAGTCCTGGAGCCCTCGGATGTAGACGAGGACGTTGGCCTGCTCCACCGGGTTGAGGCCGTGCTCCGCGAAGAGCGAGGGCAGCTCCGTCACCGCCGTGTTCTCGAACTGCTGGAGCCGCGACGTGAGCACGTCGTTGACCAGGTTGGCCGCCGCCTGCGGGTCGATGTCCAGGAAGCGCTCCATGACGAGCACGCCGTTGGACAGCTCGCCTTCCTCCAGAATCTCCCGCTCGTAGGAGAACAAGTCGTTGCGCAGGTGGACCGCGTCCGCGAACGAGTGCTTCAGCACGAGCATCGCCCGGCTGGCGGCGATGCGGTCCGGGACTTCAGCGAACACGGCGTGCTCCACCAGGTCCGCGGACCAGGGCGCCCCGCCCACCTTGCGGCGCATCTCGATGTACTCAATCGGGTTGGAGACCCGGTGCTCACTGATGTTGTCCAGCTCCCACGTGGACTCGTCCAGGAGGGCCTTGGTGCTCTCGAAGAAGCGCTTGCGCCACTCCACCGACTTGGAGGGCACCGTGCGCATCCACAGGTCCGCCAGGCCCGCTTCCACCGGGTTGGTGGGCTTGGGCATGGGCGTGGACAGGTCCACCGGCATGAACTGGGGCAGCCGGTCCAGGTACGCCTTGGAGCCCTCGCGGTCCTGCGGACGCTTGTAGATTTCGAGGAAGTGGTCGTCGAAGTAGAAGACCCAGACGTACCAGTCCGTGATGAGGTCCAGCTCCGGGCTCGGCGCCTCCGGATGGGTGTAGGCGCACAAGAGCGCGTAGTCCATCGCGTCGAACTTCTTCTCGCTCCAGATTTCCGGAGCGCTGCCGTCCTTGGGCGCGCCGATGATTCCCAATTCGCGCGCCCACGCCTTGGAGTGCACCCGGGCTGCTTCGAGGTTTGGATTCAGGCGCGCGGGCCAGGGGACATAGAACTCTGGCAATACAAAAGGATGTTTGTCTCGCGCCTTGGCCATGGGTGCCCCTCGTTGTGACGGGCGCCTTGTAGAGTGTTCAAAAAGATGAATCCACGGATTACTCAACCAAAAGATAAAATCGATGGAACACTGTTAATTCTGAGTCTCCAGGCAGGGTGGGTCCGCACCCGGTGGGGTGATAATGATTGGCTCGTTTTCTCAAGGAGGGAGAGAAATTGGACGACAGTCGTTGACAGGGGAATGAAGTGTTCGTGGAATTGTTGCTTGTTATTGCGCTCGCGTCGGCTTGGCTCGGGCGAAGAGGCCGGGCTAGCGTCACGGCCATGCTCCTCGTCACGCAGGGCCGTGAGCCGCGCAGGCAGTTGCTTCTCAAGCCCGCACCCGGGTCGAAGCAGGTCGTCTCCGCCATCCACGCCTCGTCCGTCACGGTGGAGACGGGCGGCACGACGCGGCGCGCGCCGCCAGCGCCCTCCACGCGGATGACCTTCATCATCCACGTCCAGTCGGTCTCCCCGGAGGGGGACACGCGCTATGACTTCACGCTCGACGCGGTGGACCTGCTCGTCCACCCCGGCACGTCCGAGCAGCACGTGGATGAAGTCCGCAAGAGCCTGGCGTTCCTCCCGGGCCTCACCGGTGCGGGCCTGTCCGGACGGCGGGGCAACACCCTGGACCTGAAGCTGCCCGCCCACCTGGAGCCCGAGCGCCGCAGGGAGCTACAGGACCTGGCCAAGGCGCTCCAGTTCGTGGGCAACCCCTTTCCCCAGGAAGCCATTGGCCTGGGCGCGCGGTGGGATCAGCCGCTGTATGGCAGCGGCCCCGTGGGGACGCAGGGCACCGGCAGCTTCGAACTCTTTTCATTGGAGGGAAGCCGGGCGGGGACGCGCTTCCTCATCCAGCAGACGTCGAAGAACCAGCCCGTGCCGGCCGAATACCAGACGCGCTCGGACAGCTCCGAGCGGATGATGATCCGCTCACAGACCAAGGGGGAGACCGTCTTCCGCTTGGACAGACTCTGGCCCGCGAGCAGTGAGATGGAAATGCGCGTCCAGGCAGACCTGTCCTCGGAGAAGGAAGACCCGCCCCGTCGACTCAAGGTCATCACCGACGTGAAGGTGCGCCTGGAGGAGAAGGACCGCTGAAGGGAACGTGGGACGTCTTGCTTTGGCGACCCGCCTTCCTGCCTCACACAACTCCTCGCATCGAATCTCGGATAATCTCTTTCGAGTGACGAGTGGACCCGCATTGCGGGCTGGACTCGTGTAGGTCCATGTCCGCCGTGGCGGACTTTCGCGGAGTCGGGGGCATGCGAGTCAACGAGGGCGGTTCCACTCGAGCCACGGGTACAGGGGATTCAGGCGCTTCGAGCGCGGCGGCGGAAGCCGAGCGGGCCGCTCGAGCGGCGCAGCTCGCGGCGGAAGCAGCGGCCCGTGCGGCGGCGGAAGCGGCCCGGGCCCAAGCCGCGCAGGCGGCCCAGGCGCAGGCCCGCGCGGAAGCCGCGGCCAAACAGGCGCAGGAAGCGCTGAAGCAGGCGCAGGCGGCGCTCGCGGAAGCGAAGAAGAACGCGCCCAAGGCCGAGCTGACCCGCGCGGAGCAGGCCGTGAAGCAGGCCACCACGTTCGCCCAGCAGGCCGCGACGTCGGCCCGCAATGCGGGCAACCGGGCCACCAACGCCAGCTCCTTCGTTCCGGCCAATACCACCCAGGTTCCGGCGCAACGGCAGACGCCCGCGGGCCCTCCGGGCGTCACGCCGGGCTACACCCGCGAGCAGGCGGCCAAGGACGCCACGGAGCTGTACCGCGCGACGAAGGGCGGCCTCACCGGCTGGGGCACGGACGAGGCCGCCATCTTCAAGACGTTGGACAAGCGCACGCCGGGCGACATCGCGCTCATCCGCCAGTCCTTCCGGGAGCACTACAAGGAGCACCTGGACCTGGTCCTGCGCGATGAGCTGAGCGGTGACGAGCTCACCCGCGTCAACAACATCCTGTCCGGCAACAAGGGCAACGCGGGCGCGGCGGCCATCCAGGAGCAGACGGGCTTCTTCGGGGACAAGGACGCCATCGTCAACACGCTGCGCGACGCCAGCCCCGCGGAGCGCCAGTCCATCGCCCGCTCCTTCCAGCAGATGTACGGCAAGGACCATCCGAACATCCGGGCCTCCACGCCCGAGGAGTTCATGAAGCAGGCGCTGGGGCCGCGCCTGGATGACGCCCAGCGCACGCAGCTCAACAGCCTGCTGGACACCACCCGCGCCACCACGCCGGAGCAGGTGACGCAACTGGAGGCGGGCGCGGCGCGCTCCAAGGTGCATGACGCGCTCCAGGGCTTCTTCGGCGCGGACAGCGACAAGGTCTTCGACACGCTGAAGAACCTGCCCCCGGAGCAGAAGAAGGTCCTGCTCGCGGACGCGGCGCTCCAGGCGGAGCTTCAGAAGAAGCTGTCGAAGGAGGACTACACCCGCGCCCGAGGGCTGATGGAGGACAACCCGGCCGCCGCCAGCGCCGCGCAAATCAACAGCGCGACGCAGGGCTGGTTCGGCGCGGACGAGAGCGCCATCCTCGACGTGCTGAAGAACACGAAGCCGGAGGACATGTCCGCCCTCAAGGCGGAGTTCCAGAAGCAGACGGGCCGCTCGCTGGAGTCCGAGGTCCGGGGCTGGGGCGGCGCGGACACGCAGGTGGGCCTGCGCTACCTCAACCCTCCCGCGGCCGATGACAAGCTCGGCCAGGCGCAGGCGGCGGCCGAGCAGCTCCACCGGGCCATGGACGGCGTGGGCACGGACGAGGCGGCGCTGCGCGAGGTGCTGGGCAACAAGTCCAAGGCGCAAATCAATGACATCACCGCCGCGTACCGCGACCTCTACAAGCGGGACTTGCGCTCGGACCTGACGTCGGAGCTGGGCGGGCGCGACAAGTTCGAGATTGTCGACCAGATGTATGACCTGGGGGCCATCGACCCCAAGGCGCCGGATGCGGCGAAGCAGCAAGTGGACCGCCTGCGGGCTCAGCAGCAGTTCGAGCAGAGCGGCGGCCTGGGCATCATCGACACCATCCAGAACGTCACCAAGGGCGAGTCGGACTCGGAGCGCCTGGAGCGCAACCTGACGGCGGCGGAGACGGCCATCGCCACGGGCGACACGTCCGCGGCGCAGCGGCGCACCACGTACGCCACGGACGACGTGAAGGACCTGCAGGAGACGAAGGACAGCACCGCGGACATGGCGGCCACGGCGGCCGTCGCGGTGGTGACGACGGCGGCGGTGGTGGCCACCGGTGGCGCGGCGACGCCGCTGGCCATCGCGGGCTACGCGGCGCTGGGCGCCACGACGCGCGTGGCGACGCAGGCGTACTTCAAGGGCGACTCGCTGGGCATGGACGGGGTCGCCCAGCAGGCGGTGGTGGGCGCCGTGGAGGGCGGCACCGCCGTCATCCCCCTGCCCAAGGGCCTGGGCGGCGCGGGCGCCACGGCGGCCACGGAGACCGTCGAACAGGTCGCCAAGCAGACGGTGGGACAGCGGCTGCGCAGCACGGCCATCCAGGGCGCCTGGGAGGGCGGCGTCGGCGGTGCGCTGGGCGGAGCGACGGACCAGTCCCTCCAGAGCGAGACGTGGAAGAACGGCCTGCTGCCGGGCCTCCAGCAGGTGGGCCAGCGCGCGGTGGTGGACGGCACGGTGGGCACCGTGTTCGGCGCCGGCGGTGGCGTGGCCATGGACGGCGTGATGCAGGGCGCCGCCCGCCTGACGGCTCCGCGCGAGGTGCCGGTGCTGACGAACCCGGCGCTGGACGGCGGCACCGTGCACGTGCGCTACGGCGACGGGCGGGTGCGAATCGAGGCGGGGCCGGACGCCACGCCCGCGCAAATCCAGGCGCACATGGAGACGGCCCGCACGCTCCAGAAATACGAGGGGCCGCTGGGTCAGGTCCGTCAGCTCAAGGACCGGGTGAATCAGGCGCTCACGGGGCAGCCGGGCTACGGCACCCAGGGCTTCGAGTCCCAGCTCGAGGTGAAGAAGCTCAACGCCATCATCAAGGACCTGGAGGGAGTGCAGCAGCGCATCGACACGCGGCTGCAGAAGCTCAACGGCAGCGGCGAGGTGCCCACGGCGGCGCAGCGCGAGGTGATGGAGCGCGAAATCGCGGACCTGCGCGCGCAGCTCGACACCCACGCCGCGCAGGTGGGCTCACTGGCCCCGGCGCGCGGCTATGTCGCGGCGGAGCAGCTCAGCAAGGGGAAGACGGAGGCGCTCAATCGCGGCTATCCCACGACGGAGGCCGAGGGGCTGCCGAAGGACCACTTCTGGGTGGAGAACGAGAACGGCCAGCTCTACCTGCAGCGCAACTCGGTGGAGAGCGGGCCCCGGAAGCTGTACGAGCCGTCCGGCAAGGAGGCCGAGGGCATCTTCGGGGAGTTCACCGACGCGCCCACCGGCTACATCGAGCCCAAGTTCCCCGCCAACGTCACGCGCCAGGAGGCGTTCGACGCCCTGGGCGGCAACAACCCGAAGTCGCCGTTCGGCGCCTGGGTGAAGTCGCTGGAGGCCGAGGGGCTCATCAAGGACAAGCAGGAGCTGGTCAATCTGCTGCGCGAGTCGCCCGGGGGCCTGTCGTTCGGCACCGTGCGCCACGAGCTGAAGGACAAGTACACCGACCAGCTCCTCACGCGGATGACGGACCCGGCCCGGCTGCGCGCCACGCCCGCCTACGCGGAGGCGCTCAAGGTCACCAAGAGTCCCGAGCAGGCGCTGGTGGCCGCAAGCCACACGGAGATGCTGCGCATCACCCGGGAGCTGGGGCCCGCGGACAAGGGCGCGCTCGCCCAGCGCTGGTACCAGTCCACCTTCGAGAGCACGCGCCACGGCGCCACGGAGGTCACCGTCAGCAAGCAGGCCGCGGCCGACCTCGGCGTCAGCTTCACGGCCAACCGCCGCATCGACGTGCTGGAGCCGGGCACGGTGCGCGAGCTGAAGAACGTCTCCACGAAGTTCGGTGAGCGCGAGCAGGAGCAGTTGATGGACCTGGTCAAGCTCTACGGCAAGACGCTCGACGGGACGGATACGCCCATCGAGCAGGTGGTGGAGACCTTCGTGGACCCCCGGGGCGTGGTGGCCAACTCCAAGTTCCTGCACGACATGTTCGACGGCTCCGGCGGCCAGTACCTCAAGGTGGAGGTCTTCAAGGCCGACGGGACGTCGCTGATGATTGATGCCAACAACCGGGGTATCCTCAACCAGAGTCAGGCGGAGCTCGAGAAGACCCTCGGCATCACGAGGTAGCGGGGGCCAGGAGGTCGCGGGGTGACGGAGACGGAGATGAAGCTGGGGCTGTCGGGTCCTGACCTGCCAGTCCTGGTGCGGGCCATGGTCAGCCGACTCCTTCCGAAGACGTCCCCGAGCGCGCTCTCGGTGGACTTCACGGACCAGTCACCCGGCGCGGACTGGCTGGAGACGCGCATGCTGAAGGCCCGGCGGCGCGCGAAGGCCGTCTGGGCGGGCGACTCCTGGAACTTCCTCCTCGTCGAGTCCCCCGTGGCCCTCGTCGCGGGGTCGCATGAGAGGGACGCGCGGCAGGTGCTCGCGGAGCTGGCGCCGCTGCCCTTCTTCCTGGCGTCGTTCGCCAGTCTGTTTTCGGACTGGAAGGTCGACGGCAAGGCGTACGCCGCGCCCATCCTGGATGACCTGCACTACCCGCACGGCTGGGGCTGTGCGTTCCGCGGCCAGGGCCACGCGCGGCTGGTGTCTCGCCGCTGGCTGGAGTTCGGACCGTGGCGCTTGTTGAAGGGGCCGGACGACGTCTCCCTGGTCCAGTTCCATGACCTGGAGGCGGACTCCGCCACGGCGCTCGCGGAGGCGAAGCCGGGCCATGCGCGCATGGGAGCCAACGCGGAGGGCGGCATCATCCGGTCCGGGTACAAGCGCAAGCACACGTTCGACGGCTTTTATGAGCCGAAGGACAAGCTGCTGCGCATGGTCATCCACGGCCGCGACGTGTCCGCCAGCGAGATGCTGGACGCGTGCTCGCTGCGTCTGGATGGCGCGGTGGGGCCCGGGCAGCCGCTGACACGCGTGGCGTATGTCTTCATGGAGCCGGAGCGGGCGCGCGCGCACCTGCACGAGCTGTGGCTGCGCGAGTTGGAGTGCTGGACGATTGAAATGGGCAAGGAGGTCCGGCTGGACAAGGACTACCGCCCGACACCAGTGAAGCCCGACTGGGTGAAGGTCGTGGAGGCCCGGGACGCGGGCGCGACGAAGCGCTGAGCCCGGCGTTCCGCATTCCGGGCTTGCGTGGCGGCTTCGGGCTGGGAAACATGTTTCGCATGACCCAGCAAGCGGTGTCTCCCGCCGTGTCCGGTGTGTATGTGGTTCATCGCCAGGACGGTTTCGTCATCTCCGACGACTCCGCCCGCCTCGACGTGGACGTGGTGCATGGCTACCTGACGCGCTCGTACTGGAGCCCGGGTATTTCTCGTGCGCTGGTGGAGAAGGGGATTCGTCACTCGATGGTCTTCGGCCTGTATGGCGCGGACGGCGCGCAGGTGGGTTACGCGCGCGTCGTCACGGACCGGATGTCGTTCGCCTATCTCTGTGACGTGTTCATTCTGGAGACGCAGCAGGGCAAGGGCCTGGGCAAGTGGCTGATGGAGGTCGTCTTCGCCCATCCGGACCTCCAGGGGCTGCGGCGCTTCCTGCTGGCCACGCGAGATGCCCACGGACTGTATGCCCAGTATGGCTTCACGCCCCTGAAGAGCCCGGACCGGTTCATGGAGCGCCATGACCCGGACGTGTACAGCCGGACGTAGCGGGATTCGGTTGGCCCATGGTTCGCATTCGCCCCGGAGGGCTCCGTAGACTGGAGCCCTCGCGGGAGGTGCGGCGTGGAGCGTGTCCGGTCTCAGTCAGGGCTTCGTGAAGAGGACGCGGGCGCGGCGTGTGTGGTGTGTGACGCCATGCTGGAAGGTGCTCGTTGCGCCCATTGCGGCGCGGCCGTGGCGCCGGGCGGATATCGCGTCCTGCGGCTCATCTCGCAGTCTCCGCATGGTCGCGTGTACCTGGCGGTGGATGGGCAGGGGGCGCGTGTCGCGCTCAAGGAGCTGCTGTTCGCGCTGGTGCCCGGGGTGGAGCAACTCGACGCCTTCGAGCGGGAGGCCACGGTGCTGCGCTCGCTGGAGCACCCGGACATTCCGCGCTTCGTCGCGAGCTTCAAGGAAGGCAGTGGGGTGGGGACGCGCCTCTATCTCGCGCAGGAGCTGCTCGAAGGGGAGACGCTGCTCCAGCGCCTCACGCGCCGCCGGCTGGACGAGGCGGAGGCGTGGACGCTGGCGGAGCAGGTGCTTCAGACGCTCTCGGCGCTGCATCGGCGCACGCCCGCGCTGGTGCATCGCGACGTGAAGCCGGCGAATCTCATCCTCCGGCCGGATGGACGCGTGGCGCTGGTGGACTTCGGCGCGGCCCGTCACCTGTCGCGCGATGTGACACATGGGTCCACGCTGGTGGGGACGTTCGGGTACATGCCGCCCGAGCAGCTCGGTGGCACGGTGGAGCCCTCCAGTGACCTCTACGCGCTGGGGGCGACGCTGGTCCATGCCCTCAGTGGACGCGAGCCCGCGGACCTCGTCGACGAGGGACTGGTGTTGTCGTTCGAGCAGCACCTCCAGGTCTCCGAGCCGCTCCGTGTCTTCTTGAGCAGGCTGCTCGCGCCGAAGCGCTCGGCGCGGTTCTCCTCGGCGGTGGAGGCGCTCTCCGCGCTGCGGGCGTCGGTCGAGGCACTGACGGTCGAGCCCTCCACGCCAGTCGTTTCGGCCTCCTCGGACGAGGGAGCGAAGGCGTCAGGTGAAGGGCGGGAGCGGAGCGGTGCGCATCCGCCCGTGGAGTCCACCGTCGAAGCCTCGGCGGCCGTACCCGTCACTGTCGAGAAGGCCGAGGAGCGTGCTCAGCCCCCACTCGAGGTGGTCACCGCTCATGAGGAGACAGAGGTCACTCGCGGGTCCTCGCAATGGAGCAACCCGCGTTGGGTCTTCGCCATACTGGCCTTGACGGCCTTGCTGGTGGGCCTGATTCGGCTCATGCCGCACCGAGGAGGCAGTGAGGTGATGGTCGTCGACTTTCCGGACTGGGGCAGCCCGTCCTACAGCCCACCGCAATCCCAGCCGGCAAGCCCCGCAGGCCATGAGAAGCGCCGCTGGTTCGAGCTGCCCTGGTCAAGTGGCTCGCCGTCAAGTGGCTCGCCTTCGTACTGACGCCGCGGGCCCGGCGCACCTCACCCCGACGCCCTCCCTCCTGAGTCATTTTCGTCTCGGGTGAGCGGTCAGCCAGCCGCGCGTGGGTGGTGACTCGCGGCTCCTCGCGCACGGGACGCGCGGTCCTCGGTACACAGCCCCCCTGTTTCAGTTTCACCCGGCCGCCGTGCTTACATCGCGCCGCGCTGGCCCCGTGCTTGCTCTCTCGCTGAGCTGGCTCCCGCCGCCGCACGACACCCCATGTCCTCAAACGAATCCGAACCCACCCCGCCGAGACCTCGGCTCGCTCGCCGCATCTTCGGTGAGCTTCGCTGGACGCCTCCCACCTGGGCCGCCGTGCTGGGCCACGCCCTCGCCCGCTTCGCGCGCGCCGTGTTCGGCTGGGTCCGCCGCAATCCCAAGCGCATCGCGCTGTCGGTCGTCGCCCTGGGGCTGCTCGTCGTCGCGGCGGATGCCGGCTATCGCTGGTATCAGAGCCGGCCTCAGCCGGTGCGCTACTCGCTCAGCGCCACGTCTCCCTCGTTGACGCCGCTCGACGACGGCACGCCTCGGTGGGACTCGGTGCACGTGCGGTTCACCGGCTCGGTGGCCCCGCTGGAAGCCATCGGCAAGCCGGTGACGGCGGGCATCACCCTCAAGCCCGAGCATCCTGGAACGTGGCGCTGGTCGAATGACCGGACGCTCTCCTTCGTTCCGGGTGCCGACTGGGGCGTGGGGCAGGAGTATCGCGTCACGCTGGACCGCTCGCTCTTCCCCGAGCACATCCTGCTCGAGTCCTACGAGACGCTGTTCCGCTCGGAGCCCTTCACCGCGTCCATCAACAGCATGGAGTTCTACGAGGACCCGCGCAATCCGAAGGAGAAGCGCGTGGTGGCCACGGTGGGCTTCTCGCACCCGGTGGACCCGGCCTCGCTCGTGCGCAACCTCTCGCTGCGTTTCGACGTGCCCAAGGAAGGGCTGCTGGGCTCCCGTCCCCAAGAGCACAAGTTCAACGTCACCTACGACAAACTGAAGGGACAGGCCTACCTCCAGTCGGACCTCATCCCCATCCCCGACAAGGAGGCCACCATGGTGTTGCGGATGGCGTCCGGCGTCCAGGCCGCGCGGGGAGGCAAGGGGACCGAAGGGATACAGGAACGGCAGGTCACCATCCCCGGCATGTTCAGCTACTTCCGCGTGTCGGGCACCCACGTGTCGCTCGTGCGCAATGACCGCTACGAGCCCGAGCAGGTGCTCATCGTCAATCTGACGACGGGCGTCACCGAGGAGGAGCTGCGAAAGAACCTCCAGGTCTGGGTGCTGCCCAAGGACAAGCCGGCCACCGCGGACGAGGCCGCGCGCACCAACCATTCCTGGAGCGATGCGCGGCTCATCGGCGACGAACTGCTCGCGAAGGCGGAGAAGCTGGCGCTGGACCCGGTGCCCGCGGACAAGGAGCACGCCACGCTGCACAGCTTCCGCATCCGCGCGGACGTGGGCCGTTATCTCTACATCCGACTCAAGAAGGGCACTCGCTCCGCCGGCGGCTACGTGCTGGCCGAGGAGTTCAACAGCACCGAGTCCGTGCCTCGCTTCCCCGAGGAGGTGAGCATCCTCCACGAGGGCGCGCTGCTCAGCCTCGCGGGTGAGAAGAAGGTCACCGTCCTCTCACGCGACGTCCAGGCGCTGCGCTTCCAGTTGGGCCGCGTGCTGCCGGACCAGCTCAACCACCTGGTGAGTCAGACAGAGGGCCGCTTCGCGCACCCCAGCTTCAGCAACTACCGCTTCGACGAGCAGAACATCACCGAGAGCTTCTCCGTGGTGCGCCCGCTGGAAGGCGTGGGCCGGGGCAAGGCGCAGTACGCCGCGTTCGATTTGACGGAGTACCTCACCCCCGCGAACAACCCTTCGGCCCGGCGGGGCCTGTTCTTCTTCAAGGTGCAGAGCTGGGACGCCGCGCACAATCGGACGACGGGCAAGGAGGACTCACGGCTCCTGCTGGTGACGGACCTGGGTCTGGTGGTGAAGGACAGCGCGGATGGCTCGCATGACCTCTTCGTGCAGTCGCTCGGCGCGGGGCTCCCCGCCGAAGGCGTCACGGTGAGCGTGCTGGGCAAGAACGGCCTGCCGGTGCTCAGCGCGACCACCGATGCGGACGGCCACGTGGCCTTCCCCAAGCTGACCGACTTCACGCGCGAGCAGACGCCCATCGCCTATCTGGCGCGCAAGGGTGAGGACTTCGCCTTCCTTCCCTTCAATCGCTCGGACCGGCAGCTCAACTTCAGCCGCTTCGACGTGGGCGGCATGACGAGCGGCACCACGCCGGAGCGCCTGACGGCCTTCCTCTTCTCGGACCGGGGCCTGTACCGACCCGGCGACACCTTCCACGTCGCCATGGTGGTGAAGCCCTCCGACTGGAGCCAGCCGCCCACGGGCGTGCCGCTGGAGGCCTCCGTCACGGACCCTCGCGGCCTGGAGGTGCACAAGCAGAAGCTCTCCCTCTCCGCCACCGGACTGGAGTCGCTCCAGTACACGACGGAGGAGACGTCTCCCACGGGCCACTACGCGGTGAACCTGTACGTGGTGAAGGATGGACTGCGAGGCAGCCTGCTCGGCTCGACGCAGGTGCGCGTGGAGGAGTTCCTCCCGGACCGGATGCGCATCACCACGCGCTTCGAAACCGACCGGCTCGAAGGCTGGGTGCCGCCCCAGGGGCTCAAGGGCCGGGTGACACTGAAGAACCTCTTCGGCATCGCCGCAGCGGACCGGCGAGTGTCCGCGGAGCTGTCCTTCAGCCCTGCGTATCCCGGCTTCCGTCAGTACCCGGGCTACACCTTCCATGACCCGATGATGGCGACGCGCAGCTTCAGCGAGCGCCTGGAGGACTCCACCACCAACGACGAGGGCGAGGTGGAGCTGGAGCTGGGCCTGGAGAAGTTCGAGAAGGCGACGTGGCGCGTGTCGCTGCTCGCGGAGGGCTACGAGGCCGAGGGCGGGCGAGGCGTGTCCTCCGAGGCCTCCGTGCTGGTGTCTCCCCTGCCGTACCTTGTCGGCTTCAAGCCGGATGGTGGGCTGACGTACCTGAGCCAGGGCTCGGCGCGCTCGGTGGACTTCATCGCGGTGGACCCGACGCTGAAGAAGAAGGCCGTGCAGGGGCTCAAGGCGGAGCTCGTCGAGCGGCGCTGGGTGTCCGTCCTCACGCAGCAGCCCAATGGCACGTACGCCTACCAGTCCGCGCGCCGCGACACCGTGCTGCGCACGCGGGAGCTGACCATCAGTGAGGCTGGCTTCAAGTACGCGCTGTCCACGGAGCAGCCGGGCGACTTCGTGGTGGTGGTGAAGGACGGGGAGGGCACGGAGCTCAGCCGCGTGGACTATACGGTGGCGGGCCACGCCAACCTCACGCGCACGCTGGAGAAGAACGCGGAGCTGGAGGTGAAGCTCTCCCGTCAGGACTACGCGCCGGGGGATGAAATCGAGCTGAACATCAAGGCGCCGTACACCGGCGCGGGCCTCATCACCCTGGAGCGCGAGCGCGTCCACGCATGGGTCTGGTTCAAGGCGGACGCCACCAGCACCGTGCAGAAGATTCGCCTCCCGCCGGGCCTGGAGGGCAACGGGTACGTCAACGTCACCTTCGTGCGCGCCATGGACTCGCAGGAAATCTTCATGAGTCCGCTGAGCTACGGCGTGGTGCCGTTCTCCGTGAGCAAGGACAGCCGCGTCCTGCAGGTGACGCTGACCAGCGCGGAGAAGGGGCGTCCGGGAGAGCCGTACCGCATCCGCTACAAGGGCAACCGGCCGGGCCGCGCCGTCGTGTACGCGGTGGACGAGGGCATCCTCCAGGTGGCGAGCTACTCGACGCCGGACCCGCTGGCGCACTTCTTCAAGAAGCGCGCGCTGGAGGTGCGCACGGGGCAGATTCTGGACCTGCTCCTGCCGGAGTTCTCCGTCTCCAAGGCCGTGTCCTCCATGGGTGGCGACGACGAGGGCATGGCGGCCATCGGCAAGAACCTCAACCCCTTCAAGCGCAAGAGGGACAAGCCGGTGGCGTACTGGTCCGGCGTCGTCGATATCGACGAGACGGAGCGCGAGCTCGTCTACCCCGTGCCGGACAGCTTCAACGGGGAGCTGCGGGTGATGGCGGTCGCCGTGGGACAGGAGTCCGTGGGCGCTTCCACGCGCCGCGCCGTCATCCGGGGCCCCTTCGTCATCACCCCCAGCGTGCCCACCTTCGTCGCCCCCGGGGACGAGTTCAACGTGGGCGTGGCGGTGGCCAACAGCGTGGAGGGCGCGGGCAAGGGGAGCGAGGTGACGCTGGAGCTGAAGACCTCCGAGCACCTGGAGGTCCTGGACGAGGCCCGGCGCACGCTGAAAATCGATGAGGGCCGCGAAGGGAGCACCACGTTCCGGGTGCGCGCGAAGTCCGTCCTCGGCTCGGGGACGCTGACCTTCACCTCGTCGCTGGGCAAGGAGAAGGGTCGGCAGTCCGTGGACCTGAGCGTCCGTCCGGCCGTGCCCTACCTGACGTCCGTGAAGGGCGGCTACGTGAAGGACGGCGAGGCGGACCTCGCGGTGCCCCGGAAGATGCACGGCGCCTTCCGCACGCTGGAGGTGAGCGCGTCCCCCATGCCGCTGGGCCTGGCGCGCGGCCTGTCCGCGTACCTGGAGAAGTACCCCTACGGTTGCACCGAGCAGCTCGTCAGCCGCGCCTTCCCGGCGGTGACGTTGAAGGGACGCCGCGAGCTTTTGGGCCAGGGGCCGCAGGTGGCCGATGCCAGCTTCGCCGCCGCGCTCCACACGCTGCGCACCCGGCAGAACGACGAGGGCGCCTTCGGCTTGTGGGCCGCCAACTCGTACGCGCCCGTGCTGCCGAGCATCTACGCGCTGCACTTCCTCACCGAGGCGAAGGAGCGCGGCTTCGCGGTACCCGCCGACATGATGAACCGGGGCCTCACGTGGCTGGGCACGCTGGCGGAGCGCGAGCCGCAGGACCTCACCCAGGCGCGCAACGTGGCCTATGCGCAGTACGTGCTCACCCGCAACGGCAAGGTGCAGGGCTCGGCGGTGAATGTCCTGCGCGAGTGGCTGGATGCGAACGCCGCGGAGACGTGGCCGGTGGACCTGACGGCGGCGTACGTCGGCGCCACGTACAAGCTGCTCAAGCAGGAGAAGGAAGCCACGCGCGCGATGAAGAAGGTGCTCATCGGCGCGCCCCAGGAGAACGACTACGCGGCGCTCTACGACGGGCTCGTCTACGACGCGCAGGTGCTCTACCTGATATCGCGCCACTTCCCGGAGCGGCTCCCCAGCATCACCGGGGCGATGCTGGTGTCGCTGGCGAAGCCGCTCGGAGAGGAGCGCTTCAACACGCTGTCCTCCGCGTACGCCATCCTCGGCCTGGAGGCCTACGCGAAGGCGCTGGGTGAGCAGGGCACGCCGTCGCGCGCGGGCGTGGCCCTGCTGGAGAAGGTGGCGGACACCTTGCGTCCGCTGACGGTGCCAGAGGGACTCTTCCCCAAGGTCGCCTTCTCCGAGCAGGCCACCTCCGTCCGGGTGAAGAGCGGGGCGAGCGCGCCGCTGTTCTTCCAGGTGACGCAGGCGGGCTACGACGCGCAGGTTCCCACGGCGCCCATCATCGAGAAGCTGGAGGTGCAGCGCGAGCTGAGGAGCCTGGACGGCAAGGTGGTGACGGACGTCCCGCTGGGCGGCGAGGTGGAGGTGCACCTCAAGCTTCGCGGGCTGCAGGGCAACACGTCCCACATCGCCATCACCGACCTGCTGCCAGGAGGCTTCGAGGTGGTGCTGGAGCGGCCCGCGCCTCCCGAGCCCGAACCCGAGGCCGAGCCCGAGTCGGAGGGCGACTCGGAATATGGCGAGGGTGACAGCTCCTCCGAAGGGGACGAGTCCTACGAGGGCGGCGGGTCCGAGGACGAGTCGCAGGACAACTCCTACCGGGAGCCGGAGCCCGCACCCGTGGCCGGTGGGTGGCTGCCGCCGGTGGGCAGCGACCGCTCCAGCTTCAGCCCCGAGTACGTCGACGTGCGCGAGGACCGAGTGGTGCTCTATGGCACGGCGGGTACCACCGTCACGGAATTCATCTACCGCATCAAGGCGACCAACGCGGGCCGCTTCGTGATGCCTCCGGCCTTCGCCGAGGGCATGTATGACCGGAGTGTCAAGGCTCGCTCGGTGGCGTCGCAGGTGACGGTGACGGCGCCGTGATTCGACGGGGGTGGCGCAAGCTGCTGGGGGTGGTGCTGGGGCTCGCGGCGCTGTACGTCGCGGTGCCCCGGCCGCCGCTGCGCGAGGGGCTGGGCTTCTCGCAGGCGGTGTTCGACCACGAAGGCCGGCTCTTGCGCCTCACCCTGTCGCCCGACGAGAAGTACCGGCTGTGGGTGCCGCTGGAGCGCATCCCCGCGACGCTCGTGGAGGCCACGCTGCTCCACGAGGACCAGCACTTCCGCTCGCACCCGGGCATCAACCCCGTGGCCCTGGGGCGCGCGGTGTGGAGCACGTACCTGACGGGCGGGCGGCGCATGGGCGGCTCCACGCTCACCATGCAGCTGGCGCGCATCCGCTATGGCATCGAGTCGCGCACGCCCGGCGGCAAGGTCCTGCAGATGCTGCGGGCGCTGCAGTTGGAATGCACCTGGTCCAAGGATGAACTGCTGGAGGCGTACCTCAACCTGGCGCCCTACGGCCGCAACGTGGAGGGCGTGGGCGCGGCCAGCCTCGTGTACTTCGGCCGGGACGTGGCCCGGCTGACGCTGGGCGAGTCGCTCACCCTGGCTGTCATTCCGCAGAGCCCCGCGCGCAGGGACCCGGGTCGGGACTCGGGAGCGCTGACGGCCGCGCGGCTGCGCCTCTTCGAGCGCTGGCGGGTGGAGCACCCCGAGGACACGGAGCGCCGGCCGCTGCTGGCCCAGCCGCTCCCGGTGCACCAGCCGGAGGACCTGCCCTTCCTCGCGCCGCACTTCGTGGGCAGCGTGCTGCGGCGGGCCCCTGTGGGCGCGAGCCTGACGAGCACGTTGGATTTGCCCCTGCAACGACTGCTGGAGCGCCACGTCCGGCAGTACGTGGAGCGCCGGCGCGACATGGGCATCCGCAACGCGGTGGCGATGCTGGTGGACTGGCGGTCGATGGAGGTGCGCGCGGCGGTGGGCTCGGTGGACTTCTTCGACGCGCGCATCGAGGGCCAGGTGGATGGCACGCACGCGAAGCGCTCGCCGGGCTCCGCGCTCAAGCCGTTCATCTACGGGCTGGCCTTTGACGAGGGACTGCTGCACCCGCGCACCATGTTGAAGGACTCGCCGCTGGGCTTCCGGGGGTATGACCCGGAGAACTTCGATGGGGAGTTCGCGGGACCGCTCCCGGCGGTGGAGGCGCTGGTGCGCAGCCGCAACGTTCCGGCGGTGGCGCTGACGAAGCAGCTGCGCGCCCCGGGCCTGCATGGCTTCTTGCGCAAGGCGGGCGTGACGGGCCTGCGCGACGAGCAGCACTACGGCCTCTCCCTGGCGCTGGGCTCCGCCGAAGTCACCATGGCGGAGCTGGTGGAGCTGTACGCGATGCTGGGCCACGGCGGCCACCTGCGCCCGCTGCGCTGGACGGTGGACGCTCCCGTGGAAGAGGGCGTGAAGCTGCTGAGCCCGGAGGCCAGCTTCCTGGTGCTGGAGTCCCTGGCCACGGCGAATCGGCCCTCACAGTCCTTTCGCTCGGAGTGGACGCGCGACACGGTGCCCGTGGCGTGGAAGACGGGGACGTCCACCGGGTTCCGGGACGCGTGGAGCGTGGGCGTGGTGGGGCCCTACGTCGTGGCGGTGTGGGTGGGGAACTTCGACGGGCAGCCCAACCCGGCCTTCGTGGGACAGACGGCCGCCGCGCCGCTGATGTTCGAGCTGGTGGACTCGGTGCGCTCGCGCGACGCGGAGGTGCGCCGCGTGCTCCAGACGCCTCCGGAGGGCGTGAGTCGCGTGCGCGTGTGCGCGCTGTCCGGGGGGCTGCCGGGGCCGCACTGCTCGCGCAAGGTGGACACGTGGTTCATCCCGGGCACCTCGCCCATCCACACCTGTGACGTACACCGCGAGGTGTGGGTGGACACTCGCTCGGGGCTGAGGGCGTGTGGACCGGGGCCCTCCACCCGCGCGGAGGTGTTCGAGTTCTGGCCGTCGGACCTGCTGCGGCTGTTCCAGAAGGCGGGCCTTCCCCGGCGCGTGCCGCCTCCGGAGGGCGAGGACTGTGGCCTGGAGCGCAGCGCCAGCACGGGCACCGCGCCGCGCATCACCACGCCCGAGGAAGGCGTGGACTACAACCTGCGGGCGTCGTCGGAGTCCTCGCGCGCGGTGCCGCTGTCGGCCGTGACGGACGCGGACGTGCGGCGGGTGTTCTGGTTCGTGGACGAGCAGCTGGTGGGCACGGCCTCGCGGGGTGAGCCACTTCAGTGGGACGCGAAACCAGGGACGTACGTGGTACGGGCGGTGGATGACCGGGGCCGCTCGGACGCGAGGACGTTGCGGGTTCGCGTCGTGCGCTGACCCAACGGGCGCGGGCCGGGCTATCCTCGGCGGGACGAGGAGTGGCCATGGCGAACGGACAGAGGCGGGGCGGTGGGCCCGGCCGGAGCGAGGAGACGCGCATCGCGCCCGAGGAGGATGAGGACGCGACGCGGGACATCCCGTCGTCCTACCGCCCGGAGGAGACGCGTCTGGCGCCCCCGGAGCCGCCCCATCCCGAGACGCGCATCGGCCCCCTCGACGCGCAGGAGGAAATCATCACCGACGTGCGCAAGGGCCAGGCCGCGGAGGCTCGCGGTGGCCGTGCCACGGGAGCGCGCCCCCCCGAGCCGCGCGCGGGTGGTCGAGGCCAGGAAGTCATCCAGACGGAAGCGCGAGGGGCGGGCCGAGGCCAGGAAGCCATCCTCACGGAGGCACGTGGGGCGGGGCGGGGCCAGGAAGTCATTCAGACGGAAGCGCGAGGAGCAGGCCGGGGCCAGGAAGCCGAGGCGCGAGGGGCGGGGCGGGGCCAGGAGGTCATTCAGACGGAAGCGCGCGGGGCGGGCCGGGGCCAGGAAGCCATCCTCACGGAGGCACGCGCGGGAAGTCGGGCGCAGGCGGGCGGTGCGTCGGAGTCGCGGGGTGGCCGAGGCCAGGAGGCCATCCTCACCGAAGCGCGAGGAACCGGCAGGGGCGCGGCAAGTGGAGCGTCGGACGCACGGGGCGGTGGCCGAGGCCAGGAGGCCATCCTCACCGAAGCGCGAGGCGCCGGGCGGAGCGCCACGGGCGCGCGCGGACGGGGACCCGAGGTCTCCGCTGCGGACGAAGACGAGGACACCTCTGCCACGGGCGTGCACGGTGGCAACGACGAGGAATACCAGCTCTTCACCACGGGCGAGGGCCGGGGCGACGATGCGCTGCCGCCCTTCGCCACCGAGATTCGAGGCAGTGGAGCCCCGGCGGCTCCCGCCACGGAGCTGCGCCCACCCGCGCCTCCGATGCTCAGGGCCTCGCCGTCAAAGCCACCCCCGGCCGCGAAGGCAACGGGCTGGCTGTCGAAGGGGGGAGAAAAGCCGCCCTCACAGGGCCTCACGGCGGGCGTGGTGCGCCTCAGTCCGCTGGAGCCGGCCGCTGGCAAGGTGGTCGCCGCCGCGGAGGAGGGCCCCGCGCTGCGGACGATGTTCGCCAACCACTCCGCCCTGCTCGCGGAGCAGCTGCGCGACGCCCTGGCGAAGAAGATGTATGGGCGCGGGCCGCACCGCGTGCTGCGCATCGACGACCCCGAGGGCCCGAGCACCGCGGGCGGCAAGCTGGCCCGCCAGTCCATCTCCCTGGTTCCACGCAAGGGCTCCGGCCCGTCCGTCGTGTGCGGCTGGGTGGACGTGTCGAAGCGCGAGGCCCAGCTGCGCAGCTTCGAGGGCGTGGCGAAGCGCTACGAGTCCCACCACGGCGAGCCCCTGGAGCTTGCGCCCGAGGAGTACGAGCGCTTCCTCCATGACGTGGAGGACGTGCTCGTCAAGGCGGTCATGAAGGTCCGCCTCATCGTCCCCGAGGAGCAGGTCGGCGCGGGACAGGCGGCGATGGCCGTGAAGGCCCAGTCGCGAGGCGGCGTCCCCATGATTCTGGTGCTGCTCCTCATGGGGGCGGCCTTCGCGCTGGGCCTCTTCGTGGGACGCACGCCCGGCTGACGCTACGCCGGGGGCGGCGCCTCGCGCACCCAGTGCCGGTGCGCGGCGATGGCCTTGGCGAACATCTGCCCGAAGCCTCGCGTCTCGTTCCTGGCGCTGCGCACGACGCCCATCGAGTCATCCAGCCCCTTGGCCATGGGCTGCGACAAACCCGCCGCGTCCAGCAGCGTGGTGGCCGCGCCGGACAGCGCCAGCGCCTTGCAGTGGACGTAGGCCTCGCGCACGAAGTCCACCGCGAGCGGCAGCTTCTTCAGCGCCGTCACGCTCTTGTCTCCGCCGGGGACATAGACGGCGTCGAAGAGCACGGACGACGTGTTCTGGAACGTCTTCACCGGCGTCTCCTTGCTCCCGTCCGCGCTGGAGACCGGGGCGAGCGTGGGGCCCACGATTTCGACCAGGGCGCCCAGCCCCTCCAGCGTCTTGCGCACCTGGGACAGCTCCTTGCCCGCGAAGCCATCCGCGACGAGCACCGCCACCTTGCGCGTCTTGATGGAGTCGTGCGGCGTGTTCTCCATGCTGAGCGCCGGGGACGCCTTCAGCCTGGGCGCGGGCTTGCCCGCCGACGCGTCCGAGGCCTTGGGTGGCTTCGGTGGGGCGACACCCACCGCGCGAGCCACCCGCTCGGCCATCTGCCGGTCGATGTTCACCAGAATCTGGTTCACCACGCGCTCGCGAACCTCCGCGCGCTCCACCTTGCTCACCTCGAACTCGAGCGCGGAGACAAGGTGCTCGCGCTCCGGCTTCGACAGGCTGTTGAAGAAGAGCGTGGCCTGGCTGAAGTGGTCCCCGAAGCTGCCGCTGCGCGCGCGAATCTTGTGCCCCTCCACGCGCTCCTGCCGGTGGACGAACGCCGACTTGGGGTCGGCCAGCATCGGGCAGCCGCCGCCCAGGGAGTTGGGGTGGTAGTTGGCCCGGCTGGTGTTGATGGTCTGCCGGCCGAAGCCATCCTGCTGGTGGTTGTTCACCGGGCAGACGGGCTTGTTGATGGGCAGCTCCGCGAAGTTGGGACCGCCCAGGCGCGTCAACTGCGTGTCCAGGTAGGAGAAGATTCGCGCCTGGAGCAGCGGGTCATTGGTGAAGTCGATGCCCGGGACGATGTTGGCCACGCAGAAGGCCACCTGCTCCGTCTCCGCGAAGAAGTTGTCCGGGTTTCGGTCCAGCACCAGCTTGCCGACCTTCTGCACGGGCACCAGCTCCTCGGGCAGGAGCTTCGTCGCGTCCAGCAGGTCAAAGCCATACTTCAGCTCGTCGCCTTCCGGAACCAGCTGGATGCCCAGCTCGTACTCGGGGAAGTTCCCCTGCTCAATCGCATCCCACAAGTCTCGGCGGTGGAAATCCGGGTCCTTGCCGGACACCTTCTGCGCCTCGTCCCAGACGAGCGAGTGCGTGCCCAGCACGGGCTTCCAATGGAACTTCACCAGCGTGGCCTTGCCCTTGGCGTTGACCAGCCGGTAGGTGTGGACGCCAAAGCCTTCCATGTGCCGGAAGCTGCGCGGAATGGCCCGGTCCGACATGAGCCACATCACCATGTGCGCCGTCTCCGGCACCAACGAGACGAAGTCCCACAGCGAGTCGTGCGCCGAGGACGCCTGCGGAATCTCGTTGTGCGGCTCCGGCTTTACCGAATGGACGAAGTCGGGGAACTTGATGCCGTCCTGGATGAAGAAGACGGGCATGTTGTTGCCCACCAGGTCGTAGTTGCCCTCGGGCGTGTAGAACTTGGTGGCGAAGCCGCGCACGTCGCGCACGGTGTCCGCCGAGCCGCGTGAGCCTCCCACGGTGGAGAAGCGCACGAAGACGGGCGTGCGCAGGCTGGGGTCGGTGAGGAAGCGCGCCTGGGTATAGCGCTCCAGGGACTCGTAGACCTGGAAGTATCCATGGGCGCCCGCGCCGCGCGCGTGGACGGCGCGCTCGGGGATTCGCTCGTGGTCGAAGCGGGTCATCTTCTCGCGGAAGTGGAAGTCCTCCAGGAGCGTGGGGCCGCGCAGGCCCGCCTTCAGCGAGTTGTCCGTGTCCGAGATGCGGATGCCCTGGTCCGTCGTCAGCACCGTGTCTTCCTGGCGTGCGCGGTATGCCTCCAGTTGCTCGTTCTTGCTGGGGGGCGGAGGGTTCGGCTTCGACGGAGTCTTGCGCGGCGGCATGAGGGCTCCCAGGGGAAGGAAACGCGCCGGGAACTGGCGCGCTCGCGGTCTACGCCCGCCGTCGTGTGCCAGGGAAAGAGAGGCTCCATCGAAGGGAGCGAGCGTTCACCACCCGCCAGGTCGGGTCCTCGGAGGTGTCAGCGGTCGACACTGCATGCGGCCCACGCGAGGACGCCCCCGCGCGTGGACCCGGGGGGACCACGACACAGGGGCGTCGGGAAGACGGCCGTCGTGCTGGGAGGCGACTACGGCGTGGGCTGCGCGACGACGGGCTGCGTGCCCGCGGCGGCGGCGGCCTCGGCGGCGGCGGCGAGCTCGGCGGCGGCCTTCTCCGCCTCCGCCTTCGCGGCGGCCACGCGCGCGGCCTCGGCCTCGGCGCGCTTCTTCGTCTCCGCCTCCACCACCGTCTTGAGATTCGCGAAGCCCGACTCGAAGTCCTTGCCCACCATCGCGTCCATGTCCATGACCATGCACATCGCCTTGGCGATGAAGCCGTTGGTGCCCGTCATGCTCCAGACGACCTCGGTGCCGCCCTCCACGGGCTTGAAGGCGAAGGTGGTGATGCTGGTGGCGGCGAAGGGCTTGATGAACTCCAGCTTGATGCGGGCCAGTTCGTTGGGCTTGCTCTCCTCGATGGTCATCCGACCCTCGCCCACGTCGTCATTGCCCGTCCACCCATAGATGGCGCCAACGCCCGACGCCGCGCCGGAGTGCGTCCGCGTCATGTTCGGGTCCAACCGCTCCCACGGAGACCACGCGGCCCACAGGTGGAAGTCATTCACCTGCGCGAAGACGATGTCCGGGCTCGCCGGCAGCGTCGCCGTGCGCTGCACGGTGAACTCCGAGGGGCGCGTGGCGATGATGCCCGCCAGGATGAGCAGCAGGGCGGCGAGGCCAATGAGAATCTTCTTGAGCATGGGGTGTGGAGTCCTTGTTCGGGGGCGGCCAGCAGGGCGCCTGACCGGTGGCGCGTCATAGAGGCTGCGGGCCATCCGACACAAGGCACCCCATGTCAAAGGCAGGACCTCCCAGGTTTCATCGGAGGTGAAATGAAACGGGGCCCGACGCGCATGCACTGCGTCGGGCCCCGCACGATGACGCGCCTGGTGGGGGCGCGAGTGACTCAGTTGTAGGTGGCGGTGTAGGTGCCGGCCAGGGCGCCGTCGACGAAGGCGAAGTCCACGCCCTTGATGGTGCGCGTCACCGTCGTCACGGCGGAGCCCGCGCGGGTGACGGACAGCAGCGTGCGGCCCGTCGTGGTGCGGGTGGGGACCATGAGGGACAGGTTGCGCGCGGGGCTCGTCACGTTGAAGGTGAGCACCGTGCCGGTGAAGGCCAGGGAGGACACCTGGGTGGCCTCGCGTGCATCGAGCCACTCCAGCAGTTGCTTCGCGGTGATGACCGGAACGCCGTCACGCTTCGCGGACGCGATGATGGCGGCCGAGCCGGAGGAGCCGGCCGACGGCTGCGAGTCGACGTGCATGTTGGCGTTGAAGGCGCCGTAGTAGCCCTTGGTGCCCAGCGCGTTGGCCAGCAGCGTGTCGATGTGCAGCGGATAGGACTGACCGGACTCGTCAGTCATCTGCGTGGCGAGCTGGTAGACGTCCAGCGGGGTGCCGTCCAGGTCCGCGAAGCGCATGGCCAGGCCGGAGCCGGTGAACATGCCCGGGCGGTCCTGCACCCAGTATTCCGGCCAGTAGTAGTAGTTGGTGTCCATGCGGATGCCGTGCAGGCGCGACACCTTGGGCTGGGTGGACCAGTCGCTGAACGCGATGCAGTGCGTGCGATTGGTGACGGGCGCGGGGACGGCGGGGAAGGCGGACGCGAAGCTCGCCAGCTGCGGGGTGAAGAAGTTCGGGTTCAGGGTGTTGGCCGTGTAGTCCGCGCAGCCGGTGTTGATGTGCAGCGCGTACTCGAAGCCCTGCGCCACGTAGCCGTTGGCCTGGGTGGTGCTCAGTCCGCCCACGTAGTCGTAGATGGTGCCGCGGATGCACTCCCAGTCGTCCACGCTGCACCCGGACGTGCTGTCGGCGAGGTACTGGTTCCAGCGCTGGGTGGAGGCGCCGCCCGGGTGTCCGTCGCCCGTCATCACCACGACGGCCTTCTTGGAGCGGGGGAAGTACCAGAGGCGCGGCAGCGGCGTGGTGCTCGTCTGGTGCAGCACGTTGGCGAGCAGGCGCTGCTGCTCGTCCGCCTGGGGAATCTGGACCTTGCCCAGGTTCACCCAGTCCAACTGCGGGTCGAAGGACGCGTTGCCGTAGAACATGTCGCTGGCGCGCGCGCCCGGACCAATGGAGGAGCCGTCCCGGTTCTGTCCCTGCCAGGCGGGGTTGCCCTGGCGGGTGTAGATGACGGACTTCGCCAGGTCATACATGAAGGCGGTGGCGGTGCCGGTGCCCACGGTGCGCTGGCTGACGGCGGTGTACGCCGTCGCGTTGGTGGCATCCGCGTACAGCGTGGCGACGGTGCGCGTGCCAGCCACCACGGTCCGCAGGTCGGCGAGGCCGTGGTACTGCATCGTCTCCGCGGTGATGCCCGTGCCCGGCGCCTGGGTGGCGTTGACCAGGATGTAGCCATTGGCCTGCGTGCCTTGAGAGGCATTGAGGCCGAGCAGGGACTGGAGGTTCGCCGCGGGCCGCAGGGCGACGAGGCTGCCACCGGCGGTGACCCAGTTGGTGACGAGCGTCACCTGGGCCGCGCTCAGCGTCTGCTCTCCGAGCACCAGCACCTTGTAGTCATTGAGGGAGACGGAGACGCCGATGTTGCCGGCGTCGGTGGTGGCGAAGGCGGCGATGCCCTCGGCCTCCAGGATTTCGCGCAGGTAGTCGGTGAAGGGGTTGCCGGGGGAGGTGGCCACGAGCACCGGGCCCGCGCCGTGGACGCCCGGACGGGGCGGCGGCCCGTTGGACTCGAAGACGACGTCCACCCAGTAGTTGGAGTTCTGGTAGCTGCCGTTGGGGAACGTGGACGTGGAGCCATAAACGAAGACGCCGTTGCCGCCGGCCGTCGTGGCGCCGGGCAGGGCGTGCAGCGGAGGGGCGTCCACGCCGGCGGTGAGGCCGTTGTTGTCGAACGAGTAGCCACCGAGCGGCGCGAAGTACGACGCCACGTAGGTGGTGCCGGCGGTGATGGCGACGGGGGTGGAGAACGTCACCTCCTGCCAGCCCGCGGCCGTCTCGTTGGTGAAGGTGGCGGAGGCCAGGGGCGCGCCGGCGGCGCTCCACAGGTTGCCCACGTGGGTGCCGTTGTTGCCGCTGCCCTTGTAGAAGCGCACGCCCTTCACCTGTCCGTCCACGTCCGCGCGGAACTTCACGCCCACTTCGATGGCGGCGGTGTCATTGGCGGTGGCGGTGCCGGGGGTGGCCGTGGCGGCGAAGAGGCGGAAGGTGTTGCCCGGGGGCTGCGTCGGGGGCTGCGCGCCGGTGGCCTGGAAGACGACGTCCACCCAGTAGTTGGAGTTGCCGAAGCTGTTGACGGGGAAGGAGCCCGCGGCGCCGTAGGTGTAGACGCCGTTGCCGCCGCTGGTGCTGCCGGGCAGCGCGAAGAGGGGCGGGGTGTCCTGGCCGCTGGCGAGGCCGCCGTTGTCGAACGCGTACGAGCCGACAGGGGCGTGGTACGAGGCGATGTAGGTGGTGTTGGCGGCGATGGCGACGGGGGTGGAGAACGTCACCTGCTGCCAGCCGGTGGCCGTCTCGGCGGTGAAGGTGGCGAAGGCCAGGCGCTGCCCGTTGGCGCTCCAGAGGCTGCCCACGTGGGTGCCGGTGTTGGCGGCGCCCTTGTAGAAGCGCACGCCCAGCACGTTGCCGCTCACGTTCGTCTTGAACTTCATGCCCAGCTCCACCGGGAGGGCGTCATTGGTGACGGAGGCGACGGCGGGCGTGGCGGTGGAGGGCCACAGGGTGACGGGGGCGGCGGGGCGGAAGACGACGTCCACCCAGTAGTTGGAGCTGCCGAAGCTGCTCGTCGGGAAGGAGCCCGCGGCGCCGTAGGTGAAGACGCCGTTGCCGCCGCTGGTGCCGCTCGCGAGCGCGTGCAGGGGAGGGGAGTCCACGGCCGACGCCAGGCCTCCGCTGGTGAAGCCGTAGGCTCCGCCGGGCGCGTGGTACGAGGCGATGTAGGTGGTGCCGGCGCTGATGCGCACGGGCGTGGAGAACGTCACCTGCTGCCAGCCGGAGGCCGTCTCACCGGTGAAGGTGGCGAAGGCGAGGCGCACGCCGGCGGCGCTCCAGAGACTTCCCACGTGGGTGCCGGTGTTGGCGGTGCCCTTGTAGAAGCGGATGCCGAGGATGTCTCCCTCGATGTCTGACTGGAACTTCACGCCGAGCTCCACGGCGGCGAAGTCATTGGTGACGGAGGGGACGGCGGGCGCGGAGGCGGGGGCGAACAGGGTGTACGTCGTCTGGGCGCGCGCGGCGGTGGGGAGTACGAGCAGGACGGTCGCGAGCAGCGCCAGCGCGTGGATGCGTGACGTGCTCGTGACCTGGTGGGGTCGCGACTTCGACGGTGTCATTCGGACTTCTCCTTGGGGGGCACGACGAGACAGAGGGGGGCGGAAAACCGCGGCATCTTGCTGTCTGTCTCTGACACCGACAATGCCGTGAGTGGAGGTCTCACTCGCTGTTGCCGTCTTACTCGATTTTTCTTCGTGCACCACGCGCGGAGGTCTCTCCCCGGGGATTTCTCCGCGCTGTCTTCAGCTGTCCATCGTCTCCAGCGCGTGAATCAGGACCCGCGACTCGCGCCGCACACGCCTCGTTGCCAGGAACCAGCGCAGGCTCACGCCGGCACCCAGCAGGGCCATGAGTCCCCAGAAATGGGGTGCCCCGGACGTGAATCGATGGACCGCGAGCGTCGCCCCCGCCAGCCCCAGGAGGGTGACGATGATTCGGGGGTGCCACGCCAGTCGGGTCATCACCTGGATGTCACGCTCGGACACGCGCTCCAGCTCGGACTCGACGTGGTACACCGGGCGCCACACCGCGGCCGAGGGCTCCCACACCGGGATTTGTCTCTGAATCAAGAGGCGAGGACCGTGCCACTGGCCCGAATACCACTGAGGGCCCCTGTGCCCGCCTGGAGACGGTGGCAGCCTGAAGGAGCCAACCCAGGCGGTCAGGCGCTCGTCGATTTTCTCGGGGCTGGCCTTGAGCTGGACTGACTGCGCGACGCGCATGGAGAGCGGTCCTTTCATTCGCCCGAGAGTCTACAGCGTCTCCCCTGGGGCCGCCCTCTGGAGGGTGCGTTCCCACGAGACGCTGCTTCGTTCCGCGAGGACGCGGGTTCGCGCGAGCCTCATGCGCTGTCGCCCCGGAGGCTCGACTTCCCTCTTATTCAGTGTCCTGGCGTCCGACTTGCAGTCGTCTGACACATGAGTGGCTACCATTGTCGCAACTGTGGTCGGAACACCAGCAGGCACAATCCCGTCCTCCAGTGTTCCGGGTGCAAGGAGGCGATGTCGGCGTACTGCGCGAACTGTGAGAGCAGTTATACGTCGAGCAATATCGGCACGAAGTGCGGGTGCGGAGAGCCGCTCGTCGAGGATCCTGATTACAGGACGCGCATCGAGCGCGAGGCGAAACGGATAGATGCGGAGGACGATGGGGGGCCACCACCGCCCCCCGTCGGGCCCAGGCGTGCCGGTCCGCCTCCCCTCGTGCTGCCCATTCCCTTCGCCTCGCCGAAACCTCCGGGGCCTTCAGGTCCTTCGGGTCCTCCACCCTCCGCGCTGGCGAGGCCCGGGCTCAGCCTCATTCCCAATATCATCCACGGGACCTGGGCCGGCGGAGGCTCTATCGCGGCGACGAAGACCCTCAAGGGAATCACGAGCTGGCTGGAGAAGACCCAGGCCACGCCAGACCATCAGGTGTGGATCTGGTGGGACGACGCGCACGTCTTCAACATGCACGTGCGCAAGATTCTCAAGAAATACCCCAAGGCGCGCGCGCAATACGATCTCAGTGCCGCGCACGACCCCCTGCACGTGCGTGGGACGGTCCGCCCTGGGCGTGACCTGCACAACCTGCGAGTCCTCTCGAAAGGGATGGCTCCGGACGAGAAGCTCGCCCTGGCCAGGGACCTCATCGACGAAGCGGCCGATGACCTGGAGCCCCTGCGTGCGCTGGAGCGCGCGCACCCCGGGCGATTCAGACTCTGCAACCTCCGCTCACACGAGTTCCTGACGGGCATGCACTTCCTCAACATGGATGCCTATGACCAGGAGCTGACCCTGCGCGGAATGTTCGCGGCCGCGGCGTCCGACATCCTCCGCTACGAGGTGCTCTACAACTACGGCGGGGTCTACATGGATGTCGACATCGACCTGCTCTCCGCGTTCGGAAGACTCGAGGTCGATCCCGCGTGCGCCCTGGTGGGAATCACCCCGGACCGCGAGGGCGCGGCGTCCGCCGCCAGGTGGCCCGGCCGCGAGCGGATCGCCACGACCCCGGCCTACGCCGGCAAGAGCCTCTATCTCAGCAACTGCATCGTGGCGGCGGCTCCCCGCAGTCTGCTCATCGATGCCATGCGACAGACCATTCGTCTGGCCTATCGAATCATTGGGGGGAGGGCCCCACGGGAGGCGTTCGCGCTCGATCCCGACCATCGGCTCGCGGGCTATTGGATGGACCACACCACGGGCTCCACGCTCGACCTGACCGGGCCCAACATGGTGCGAGACCTCCTCTGGCTGTGTGCCAATCACACTCCCTGGGAGCAGTTGCCGGACGAGTGCATCACCCGTCTCTGCGCCTCCCTGGAGCCATCCAAGGCACCGGGACCGAAAGCGTCGGCTTCGTCGTCGGGCGCTTCCGCCAGCGCATCCTCCCCTTTTGATCGTGTGGCCGAGGTCTGGCGGGACGACGTGCGCGAACACGTCCCGTTCTGGCAATGGGTCGCGGCGAATGCGACCTTCCCCATGGCCCATGTCGAATGCGTGACGGCCGCCGCGCGCGTGAGTGATTGCGATGTGGCGAATCTCCAGGTGGTGTCCGCGAGGGTACTCAAGGCCCCGGAGCGTGAGCCCTTCCACTTCCTGCACTTCCCGGGCATCCCCAGGGGGGGCGCGCTCAGGGGCATGCTGAATGACCTTCATACGAATCACAAGATAGACACCCCGTTGCCCTTGACCCTCAAGGTAGACGAAGAGATCGTCTGGGGCTCTGTCCGCTGGAGGGTCGCCGAGGTGGGCAAGCAGAAGGGCTTTGTCGAGGGCAGGAAGCCCGTCGTTTTGATACGCCTCTGACCCTTCGGGCAGCTCCAAGGGACCCATGTGGCTCGTCATGGGTCCCGGCCTCCTCAATCCCCCGCGGCTAGTGGCCGGACTGCGCGCCGACGGTGCGGCCATTCAGCGGCTGCACGGGGCGGTTGTTCGGGTTGATGTGCGGCAGGCGCTCGAACGCGCCAATCTGCGCGTCGGACATCTGGATGGGGTGCTTCATCACGAACCACTGGAGTCCCTCGCTGCAGGGGGGCGTGGTGAGCGAACCCGCGTACTGGAAGAACGCCCGGTTGGAGGGCAGGAGCGCGGTGGCGTTGACGAGCGCACCGGCCGGCGCGCTCTCCTCCCCCCTCGTGTCGGGGCAGGTGTCGGAAGGCGGTGAACAGGGCCGCGTTCACGAAGCCCTCCTCGATGAGCACGCCCACGACCACCTTCGGAGTTCCCTGGGCGTCGGTGTGCACCAGGTGGACTTCCAGCGGGTAGCTCACGCCATCCTTGGTGTGCTCGCTGGGGGTGTTCATGACGTGAGGCTCACAGGGCGTCGTGCCGTGATTGGCCCCTTTGGGAAATGTCTCGCATTTCTCAGGGGTCGCAATGAAACGAAAAAGGGTCGCGGACACACAGGGGTGTGTCCGCGACCCAGGCACTTTCAGTTACGGTGGTGTGTGTGTGATTAGTGCTGGAAGAACGCCGGGGCGAACGCGTCGGTGGGCGCGTTGTCCACGAAGTTCTTGTCGTCGAGCTTCACGGGCGTCGTGGTGTCCGAGGTCTCGTTGAGGACCAGGTCCCTCACGAAGGCGGTGAACTCCACGCCCGCGTCCGTCCCCGCATCCGTGCCCGCGTCAGTCCCCGCATCCGCGCCTGCGTCGGGGTGAGGCGGAAACGGGGAGCGGTCATCGTCGTCGTCGCTGCATCCCGTGTAGGCCAGCGCGGCCCCCAGGAGCAGCACACAGCTCATTGCTCGGAGCGTGCTCATGGGCTCACGTCCCGTCGCCGTTGGCACCCGCCTGCGGCGTGGTGAGATAGGGGAAGACGGCGTCGAACTGCGAGGCATCCTGGAGCACGGCGTCATGGAACGGGACGTTGCGCGCGGGGGCCTGGGTGTCGTTCGCGAGCAGGTAGCCCATGGACACGCGCAGCGCCACGTCCACCACGTCATCGCCGGGCCGGCGGCCGTTGGGGAAGCCCGCCGGGTCACACCCTGGATTGGCCAGGGTGAGCTGGCCATTGACGAAGCAGGCGGCGGCGCCCAGGTTGTTCTGGTTCGCCTTCACCGTGGCGGGCAGCGCGGTGTTGAGTCGCTGCATCTCCGCGGTGGAGCCGTTCGCGTTGACGCTGGTCACACCCGTGAGGAAGGCGGCCACCAGGTCCGCGCGAGGGAAGACGGTGGGAGCCCTCACGCCCGCGCCGCCGAAGAGCAGCTCCAGGATGGCGGGCAGGGTGGGGTGGGTGACGTAGTCGGCGAACTGGGCGTCGTCCTTCGGCTCGCTGGCGTTGAAGCGGTCCTTGTCCTTGATGCCGATGACCACCTCGTTGACCAGCGGCATGCCCAGGCGGCTCACCTGCGTCCACGCGCCACCCTCACGGGAGGGCACGGTGTACGACGCGGTGGGGTTGATGGCGCGGGCCTGACGGACGCTGGCCGCCGTCCATCCGCCGATGACGTCCTGGGTGCCCGCCTTGAGGCAGGAGATGGGGACCTCGAGCGCCAGCGTGGTGATGTTCTTCTTCGCCAGCGGGTTTGGGACGGCGTTGCGGGCGTTCGGGTCGGTGATGACCGCGGGAGGCGCGTTCACCAGGTCGAACACGGGGCCCAGGTTCACGGCGAAGGGCTCGCGACGCTGGCCGACGAACAGCTTCGCGGTGCCCGTGCAACCCGGGATGTTGACGTTGTGGATGTGCTGGCGGGCGTAGGTCTCGTACGTGGCGGCGTTGCCCAGCGACTTGGTGCCCACGTAGTCCGCCGGCTTCGGGAAGAGGGCGGTGTGGCCGGCGGTGTTCGTCACGTCCTGTCCGGCCGCCGCGCGGCGAGGGCCTCGGACGACCTTGACGGTGTAGTTCTCCTGGACGTTCTGCGCGCTCCGGTCCGCGCTGGTGATGGCGCCCACGTTGGTGAAGGGCACGGACACGCTCTTCGTGCTGCCGTTGTTGCCCACGTTCAGCGTGATGCCATTGGGGCCGTTCAGGTTGTTGGTGAACCGGAACTGGAAGGTGATGTCCTCGATGGCGTCCCCGGTGTTGTCGACGAGGATTTCGTAGAGGGCATCGGGGTCCAACGAGAAGTAGTTGGGGCCGCCGTACGCGTCCTGGAGGGGCAGGTAGTTGGCGATGAGCGTGACGTAGTCCCCACGGCCCGGCTCATAGCTGCGGAACATGTAGAAATCGGTGGCGTCGACCTTGGGCATCCGGGTGATGAAGGGGGCTTCACGATGACTGGAGGCGTGGGCGGTCGGTACGAGCAGCGCCGCCGCGAGCGCCAGTGCGCTCGCGAGTTGTCGTCTTTGCATGCGTGTCTCCACAACGTTGGGGGCAAATCCCACCGACGGGCCAGGGGCTGCGCCGGACATCCGGTGGTGAATGCAATACGGGGATGCGACGTGATTGGATGGGTCAGAGCGGAAGGACGCTCAGGTCCAGCGCTCGCTCCGCGAGCCACACGCAGGCGATGAGGCCGATGGCCGCCGAGCCCCCGACGAGTATCGCGCGGCGATACATGGACGCGCCGCGCAGCAGGAAGGCGACGGGGAGGAAGACGGCGACGCAGGCGAGCTGCCCCAGCTCCACGCCCACGTTGAAGCCCAGGAGCGTCGTGGCGAGTCCCCCGGCGGGCAGGCCCAGGTCGGCGAGCACCGACGCGAAGCCAAAGCCATGCAGCAGGCCCAGCGCGAAGGCCACGGCCCAGCGGGTGCCTCGAACCCGAGGAAAGACATTGTTGGCCGCCGCGAGGATGACGCTCACCGCGATGGCGGACTCGACGAGTCGGGAGGGCAGGGACACGAGCCCGAGCGCGGCGACGCTCAACGTGAGTGAGTGGGCCACGGTGAACGCCGACACCACCTTCACGACGTCGCGCAGCGCGGGGCCGAACCTGTCCACGGGCTCCCATCCGCCCGTCGGTGAGCGCCTCAGGACGGAGGGCAGCAGCAGCGCCAGCAGGAACAGCAGGTGGTCCAGGCCCGCCCAGATGTGCTCGACACCGGAGTGGACCATGCCGCCGAAGTGGCTCCAGGCGGACAGCCTCGCGAGGGGAATCTCCACCGCGTGGCGTGACGCGGACAGGATGAGCGTGCCCTGTCCCTGCTCACCTGTGACCTGGACGACGCCTCGGTGCTGCGGGTCGCGGTCGAACAGGAGGGTGTAGTCGAGCGCCAGCATCGAGGGTTCGACGGGGCAGGCCGCGCGGAAGTCGAGCACCGCGTAGGCCCCGTCGGAGTGACGCGCGACACGAAGGTCGCCCTCGGCGGTGGTGGGGCAGGGCGTGCCTGCCGTGCCCAGCGACAGCCGTGACAGGACATGACGGACGATGTCCTCCTGGCGGGTGCGCACCTCGCCCCAGGCGAGCGCGCCGTCTCCGTTGGAGTCGAGGCCCAGCACCGTGTCCAGGTCCCTGAGCGCCACGTCCCACCGGCCGTTGAAGCCGTGCGCGGCGCGTTCGAGGTGCAGGTAGCTGTCGCTGGGCTTGTGAGCCAGGGCGATGGCGGGCAGCAGGACGAGCAGGGCGAGGATGCGGTTCATGGCGCGGTCTTCTTGGGCCGTGCGGCCAGGGCGAGGAGGCTCGGCGCTTCGCGGGAGGTGTTCATGGCGCGGCTTTCTTCAGCCGCTCGGCCAGCGCGAGCAGTCCCGGGTCCTCGCAGGAGGAGGCCTCGAGGAAGGTGAGGGCGGGGCGCGCCGCCTCGGGTGCTCCGGCGGCCAGCGCGGACTCGAGGAGGACGCGCACGTCCCAAGGCTCTCGCTGCGCCTCCCAGTTGGCCTGGGCGAGCGACAGCGCCTTGCGCGCGTCCTTCTCCACGTGCAGCGCGAAGCGGGCTTCCTCGCGTGCGTGCAGCGTGTCACCGCGCAGCCGGCTGGCCGCGTACCGCTCAGCCAGTTCCTGGGCGAGCGCGGGAGCTTCCGCGGAACCCAGGGCCGTCTCCGCCAGCACGCGGCGCAGGAGGTGGCCGTCGTCCGTCGCGTGGTCCTTCATCAGCCGCGACGCATCACCCGGCCGGTTCAGGTCCAGCAGCAGGTCCGCGAGCGCCGCGCGGGTGTAGGCGTCATCCGGGTCGGCCGCGAGCGCCTGTGTGTAGAGAAGCTCCGCCCGTGCCGAATCCCCCGCGCGGGCAGCGGCTTCGCCCAGGGTGGACAGCGCCCAGGCCTGCTCCTCGGGACTGCCCATCCCCCCGCGCCGAGACATCGCCTCCGAGAGCCGCGCATAGGCTCGCCGCGAATGTCCGGCGACGCTGTCCACCTGCGCGCGACACACGGCGGCGGTGAGTGCACCCGCGAGCGTGTCCAGCGGCGCGCAGCTCTTCTCCGCCTCCGCATGGTGACCCCGGACACCCAGCACCACGGCGCGCGTCAGCCACGCCTGGGCGTCCCGAGGGTCCTCCCGGACGGCGGCTTCCAAATCTCGCAGGGCCGCGTCGAACTCGTGGCGGCTCTGTCGCAGGGTGGCGCGCAGCAGGCGGACCTCATGGGGAGGCTCGGCCTCGTCCCACCAGGGCGCGAGCGCGGCCTGGGCCCACCCAAGGTGTCGTGGGTCGCCCCGGGCTCGCCCCTCCTTCAACTCCAACCGGGCCAGGCGGACGGCGAGCTCCAACTGTCGGGGTTGGCGGTCCAGCTCCTGTCGCAACGCGGCACGCTCGCGGGCGCGGGCGTCGGTCGCTCGGGCGGGAACCTGCTCCAGGACCTCCGTGTCGTTGTCGGGCGTGAAGGGCGCGGACGCAGCGCCCGTGCCACGACTGCAACCACAGGCCAGTGCGAGCACGACGCCGAAGACGCCGCGAAGGGAGCGTGTGACGGGAGGCATTGCCCATCCGTACGGCCCCGTGAGGCGCGTGGATTTCGCGTCGAATATCGGGGCGGTGTCGGGGCGGCCCGGAGGATGAGGGGTGAGCCCCCCATCGCCATGACAGGGGCCCGCGCCTCCGCTCGCGGAGTGATGACCCGACCCCTCGCTCCTGTGTCATAAGGGCGGGGTCTTCTGCCTGCCGGAGTCGTGTCCTTGAAACTCTCATCCCTCCTCGCGAAAGACGGCCTCCAGCGACTGCCCGCCCGGGTGCGGCGGCGGCTGGCGTTGGAGGCGCGGCGACTTGTGTCGGTGGGCGTCGCGCACGTGCCGCCGCTGCGCAGTGGACTGGAGCTGCTGAGCTTCGAGCTGTCGCTGCTCCTGGCGCAGGGGAGCAAGGACATGTACGGGGCCAGCTATTACGGCGCCGGACGCAACCCCTTGGACCGCGAGGGCAACAGCGGCTACGAGCACTACCGCCGCGACTCCAGCCACGCCAACAAGGCGGCCTATCTTTTGTGGAATCACTTCGACGTGCGCACCTCGCTGGACGTGGGCTGCGCGCTGGGTTTCACGGTGCAGGCGCTGCGCGAGCTGGGGTGGGACACCCAGGGCAGTGACTTCAGCGACTTCGCCATCCACCACGCTCCGTGGGACGTGAAGCCGCACCTGTCACTCGGAGACCTGTCCCAGCGCCTGCCTTTCGACGACGGACAGTTCGAGCTCGTGTCCGCCTTCGAGACGCTGGAGCACCTGCCTCCCTCCATGGTGCCGCACGCGATTTCGGAGCTGCACCGCGTGACGCGGGGCTTCCTGGTGGTGACGGCGCCGTCCTTCGGCCCCTGTGGCACGGGACCGGATGGCTGGTTCGACGGGAAGGTGCGGCCGGAGCGGCTGGAGCACTACCGGTCGCTGGGGCCCGACTACCTGGGCCCGGTGCCGGAAGAGGACCTGGCGCGCGACGAGTGGGGCCGACCGCTGGAAGGGCACGTCACGATTGCGTCGTTCGCATGGTGGCGTCGCCAGTTCGAGTCCGCGGGCTTCGTGCTCGCCCCGGCGCTGGAGCAGCGGATGTACGCGGACATCCAGGCCTTGGGCCTCCAGGGCCTCTGGAACCTGTATGTCCTGCACCGGCCCGGAGTGGCGTTGCCCGCAACGGACCTGCGCACACCGGAGGAGCAGGCGCGGCTCGCCCGGCGGTGGGACGTGCCGCTGGGCGCAGGCTGAGGGCCCGCGCTGCTCGAACAGGGACAGCTCGGCGAGGGTGGCCCTCGTCGAAGGGGCTGTCCCACTGAGTCATCGCCTCGAAGCCCCTCCACGGGGGACCGAGGCGCCGTCCGGTTGTATTCGTAGGCGAATACCTCCCCTGCTCGAGGGAGAGGGTGGAGCTGGAAGGCAGACGTCTCAGGGCAGGGACAGGCCCAGGTCATCGAAACTGCCGACCCATGGGGACGCATGGATGGGGCGGGTGAGAGACTGACGGAAGTCGATACCGAGGAGCCCTTCGTGCTGCAACGCCCCGCCCATGTCCCGGCTTCAATCGCCGCGGCGCCGCTCGCCTTCCCGTGGGACAACGCGCTGTCGCTCGCGCTCGACAACCCGGACAACATCCCCGACCCATGGGCCCATGCGGTGTCCCTGGTGAACTACAAGGGCAAGGCCGCTCTGGGGCTGGCCTGCATCGAATGGGTGGCGTGGCGGCTCTCGGGCCTGACCGACGTCAACGACCTGCTGTCCAGGCTGGAGGCGGCCTGGGCCTCGACGGCCGCCGTACCGTACTCGCGCGGCCTCGACTACGACGGCGTGACGAGCGCGGCCAACACCCCAGGCAATCCAGAGGGCCCGCGCCAACTGGCCCTGATTCGCATCCAGGACCTGCACTTCGCGTTCAAGAAGGGGCGCCAGCAGATGGTGAACGAGGCCGGCAAGTGCGCGCTCCTGGCGAGCCACGTCTTGCCGCCCGACTGTGGGTTCGAGCCCTGGCTGCGGCGGGCGCTGGCCGCCCTGGCCGCCAATGCCCCGGTCGGCGCGCGCCCCGACCGCAAGGTCAAGGTGTTCGACCACGGCGCCGAGCGTCCCGTGCCGCGCGCCTGGTTCGAGTCCCTCGCGGTCCCGGCCGATGCCGATGTGGACCGTGCGGCGTGGGACGACTTCCTGCGCGCGCTGGAACCGGCCGCCAATCCCTACCTCGTGCCCGCCGACACGCTGCGCGCCGAGGGGGTTGTGGGCAACCCCTATCGCATGGACTGAATCAGTCCCTGGGCCGCCGCGCCTGGCTCAGCACTCCGGCAGGCCGACGCTGAGGTTCGCGACCTCGAGCACGTTGACGGCGAGCCCGCCGCGCGCGGTCTCCTTGTACTTGTCCTTCATGTCGCGGCCGGTGTCGCGCATCGTCCGAATGACCTTGTCCAGGCTGACGAAGTGGCGTCCGTCGCCGGAGAGCGCCATGCGCGAGGCGTTGATGGCCTTCACGGACGCCATGGCGTTGCGCTCGATGCAGGGCACCTGCACCAGGCCACCAATGGGGTCGCAGGTGAGGCCCAGGTTGTGCTCCATCGCGATTTCGGCGGCGTTCTCCACCTGGAGCGGCGTGCCTCCGAGCACCTCGGTGAGCGCGCCGGCGGCCATGGAGCACGCGCTGCCCACCTCGCCCTGGCAGCCGACCTCGGCGCCGCTGATGGAGGCGTTCTCCTTGTAGAGCACTCCGATGGCGCCGGCCGTGAGGAGGAAGCGCACCACGCCGTCCTCGTTCGCGCCGGGCCAGAAGCGCCAGTAGTAGTGCAGCACGGCGGGGATGATGCCGGCCGCGCCGTTGGTGGGCGCGGTGACGACGCGGCCTCCGGCGGCGTTCTCCTCGTTGACGGCGAGCGCGTAGAGGTTCACCCAGTCGAGCACGGTGAGCGGGTTGGTGAGGCCGGCCTCGGGGCGACTGAGCAGGCGCTGGTACATGGCCGCCGCGCGGCGCTCCACCTTGAGGCCGCCCGGGAGGATGCCGCTGGACGCGCAGCCCCGGCGCACGCACGCCTGCATGACGTCCCAGATGCGCAAGAGCCCGCTGCGGATGTCCTGCTCGGAGCGCAGCGTCTTCTCGTTCGCCATCATCAGGGCGCTGATGGGCATGCGCTCCCGCTCGCACAACTCCAGCAGCGTCGCCGCGGACTGGAAGGGGAAGGGTAGGGGCGTGGTGTCCTTGCGCAGTGGGTCCTGGCCGGTGGCCGCGGACTCATCGACGACGAAGCCGCCGCCCACGGAGTAGTAGACGCACGCGTCCAGCTCCACGCCGTCCGCGCCGGATGCGGAGAAGCGCATCCCGTTGGGGTGGAAGGGGAGGCTGCGGCGGCGGTGCATCACCAGGTGCTCGCCGTCCTTGAAGACGATGTCCCGCTGGCCGAGCACGCTGATGCGGCCCTCGGTGCGCCAGCGCGTGACGATGGCGGGAATGGCCTCCACGTCCACGGCCTCCGGCGTGTCCCCGCGCAGGCCGAGCACCACCGCCTTGTCGCTGCCGTGGCCCTTGCCCGTGGCGCCGAGCGAGCCGAACAGCTCCACCTTCAGGCGCGTGAGCTTCTCCAGGTGGCCATGCTCCGCCAGTCGCAGCACGAACGTGCGCGCGGCTCGCATGGGCCCCACCGTGTGGGAGCTCGAGGGACCGATACCAATCTTGAAGAGGTCGAAAACGCTGACGGCCATCGCGGGCGCAACATGCCACGTTTCCATTTTTGTCCCAGCGCCTCGGGGCGTGACGTTCCTGCTCCATGTGAAGGGCAGGACTTCTTTGCGTGCCAAGGAGCTGAAGCTCGGTGAGGTGCCAAGCGAGCACGTCGGGTGGAATGCGCGAGCCGTGCCGCGGGACGCCAACGAGAACGCACTGCGTCGTGAGTGCCAGGGTGTTCTTCTCTTCGGAGACTGGAATGCGTGGGGCGAAGGCGCGCGAGTCGGGTTGAAGGTGGGAGCGCCTGGTGCGGGGTGAAGAGGTGGCGGCTCAGGCGACGGCGCGCTCGGGGCGGAGCGAGGTGGGGCTGTCGTGGCGCTCCCCTTCGGCGAGGGCGAGCGACTTGCGGTACTCGGCGGCCTCGGCGATGCGGGTCAGCTCGAACTCGCCGTGGTGTTCGCGCACGGCCTTGGCCACCTCGTCGAGCGTGACGCGGAAGAACTCCTTGCGCTCGTTGATGCGGTTGACGCGGCGGTGGGAGAAGGTGCGGTGCAGCGCGGCTTCGAGCGACGGTGCGTCGGGTGTGCGGATGATGGCGTGGACGTCGAACTCGAAGGGGACGGAGGCATCGCCCAGCTCGTCGATGCGGTCCTGGGGCACGAGTCGTCTCGTCATGCCGACCTTGTAGATGTCCTCTCCGAAGGAGCCGATGTTGGAGATGACGTAGACGTGGCCGGTGCGAGTGAGCTGGGCCTGGGAGATGGCGCGCTGGCGCTCCTGGTCCTCGGCGACGCGGCGCTCCAGTTCGGCGATGCGTTCGAGGAGCTTGGATTGTTCGGCGCCCTTGCTGCGTTCCAGCTCCCCGCGGGCCTTGCGCAGGGCTTCTTCGTCACGCTGGGCCTCGCGCTCGGCCTCCAGCTTGGCGCGTTCGAGTTCTCGCTGCGCGGTCTCTTCTTCGCGCATCTGCTCGCGGATGCGGCGTTGTTCTTCCTTCTCCTCCTGGCGCTTCTCTTCGTATTCGTGGGCGAGGCGCAGCTCCTCCAGCTTCAGCTCGACGTAGTCGGTGGAGATGAAGCACTGCTGAATCTCGGTGAGGCCGCTGATGGCCTCGGCGGACTTCTGGATGCGGGCCTCCATGGCCTTGATGTTCTTGTAGGTGACTTTGGCCACGCAGGCGTCAGCCTCGCCGTTGAAGGCGCGGAGCATCAGCTTGAGGGTGCGCTCCGTTTGCTTCTTGCCCTCGGCCTTGCTGCCGTTGACCGTCCATTCAATCTTGCAGGAGGCGGCTTGCTTGTTCTTGAGCATGGCCTTCTGGCGTTCGCGGAGGGTGTCGAGGCGGTGTTCGTACTTCTCCGAGGAGGAGAGGTTGTAGATGGGTTTGTAGAACCCGTAGGAGCGGAGAACGGTCTCTTCTTCGAGGGGGCGGAGTTCGGCGCGCAGCTTGATGATGAGGGGCTCGAGGCGGGCCTGTTCCTCGCGGGATTGATTGCGTCGGGCCTCGACTTCCCGGACGGCCGCGTCGGCCTGTTCCCTGGCGCGAGCGAGTTCCGTGCGGCCTTGTTCGCGAGCACGGGTGAGTTCGGTCTGGGCTTGTTCGCGGGCCTGGGTGAGTTCCGAGGCGACGCGGGTTCGTTCGAGGCGGATGGCATGGTCCGTCGACGCCCTGACCTGCTCCAGGTCTGCCTTCGCGCCCCGGATGGCGGCGTCCGCGAGGTCGCGTTCCCGGGCCAGCTCGGAGGCGACGCGGTTGCGCTCGGTGGCGAGCATGTGTTCGGACTCGGCCTTGGTGCGTTCCAGGGAGGAGAGGACGCGCTGTCGCTCGGCCTCCACGTCGAGCACGGGCTTGAAGCGGGCCCGGACGGCTCGGAGCTGGAGGGCGGTGCGGACCAGGAGTCCCGTCAACAGCAGGCTCGAAATCGCCAGGGCCAGGACGGCAGGCTGCATGGAAGTCTCCCCCGTGAAGTGTCCCCGCCGTCGGACGGCGGCGCGGAGGAGGACCACTGTGCGCCTGGGGAGGTTTACCGGGGTATCACCCCCAGGGGGTATTGTACCGTCCCCGTGTCACCTGTTGCTCAGACGTGCTTCCGTGGGGGCTGGGTGCCAAGGGGAGGGGAGATGCCGGTGATGGATGGTCGGTTGAGGCCAGCGACCTGGGATGAACTTGAAGATATGATCGAGACGCTGCCCCGACAGACACGACCACCTGTTTGCCCCCTCTGTGGGCGGGATGTCTTCTTGGACTACAGTCGAACGTCTGGGCGAGGTGCCATCAGGATTCGTTGCACCCCCTGTGGCAAGGAGACGATTATTGACGGGGTCATGATTCACTGAGGCGGCTGGAAGGTGCCTTTCGTTTGCCCTGGACTCCGCGGGCGGGGATAGGGATGGGTACGGTAGAGGCTGTTCGTGTGCTGCTGGAAAGTCGGCTGATGCGAGCGCGCGAAGACGTCGTGCGTTTCGAAGGGGCGTTGGAGTGTTTGGCGTCCGCAGCCGATGCTGAAGTTCATCTGGTTGAGATGCATCTGGCCTTCGATGATGCCGCGAGACATCCGGAGGTCATGTATGGGCTCGTCCATCTTCTGGAGTCATTCGATGTGACCGTGCAGGTGCGCGCATTTGTGGAGGCGCTGGAGAGACTGTACGTGCAAGCCCCTGAGTGGATGGAAACGCTGCTGCTCCGCCTGATTGGCGATGAAGTGGCGAGCGCCGAGTTGTGCAGAGTCCTTCGCGCCGGCAGTTCGAGTTCTCTTGCTGCCGCAAAGGGGGTGCTTGCTCGCGTGATAGCGGCCAATGATGCCGCTGTCGCTGCGGATGCACAGCAGGTTCTCGATGCCTTGGAGTGAACTGCGTATGCCGACTCTGGAGGGCATGGAACCTTTGGGGCCGGTGTGCGAGGTATTGCGCAAGGCGTTTCCGGAAGGGGTGCCTGATTCTTTCTATCTCCCGCTGCTCAAGGTCCTCGCCGAGGAGATGTCCTTCATGTCGGTCGCTCGAGCGTTGGAGATGGCATGGGGGTACGACTACGTGCGCGTCCTCCACGACGCATATGGCGCGGAGTTGCAGGTCGAGACGCGGGTTGAAGAGGTGGCTGCGGTTCGGCGCCTGCTAGGGTTGGCAGGTTACGACGAGCAATGAGGGACGACCTCAGTCAGACAGTTGCGGAGGTCACGACATGAATGACGAGGTGGTTTTGGCGGCACTTCGAACCGAGGGAGAGGGGCTCTCGGCGGTGGAGTTGGCTGCCTTGTTGGAACGACTCACGGGAAGTCTCTCGCAGACAGTAATTGTCTTCTATCTCAAGAGAGCATTTCCCCACATCCCCCTGCGTATCCTGATTGAGTCGGGTGCCTGGTCGCGTGTGGGCACCGGGAAGCTCTCCGATGATCAGTTCAACGAGTTGCTGCGCCCTTGGCTGGGGCAGTGAGCTCTCCACATGTCGCTGGGTCGAGTATGAAGACCATCATTCAGCCAGAAGATTGGGAGACGGCTCTCAGCCAATGGCGAGGCGGGGAGGTCGTGGTCTGGATGTACCACGCCGGCCATCGGCTAATGGCGATCCGATTATCGCATTCCGAGATGTCGGAAGATCTCTACGTCGTTGGTGTCGGATGCCAGCAGATTCAGGGGCCATTTGCCTGGGGGCCATCCGCCCTGATGGTTTTGGCTGGGGACTCGGCACGCGAAGCGGGGAGCAGCGAAGATGGCTTGATACTTGATGCGGCGGCTGGTTTCCGCTTGTGTTGTAGAGATGTGGTGCTCGTGCGTGGACCAAGGGGAGGCTACGACGTGAGCTTCGAGGGCTTTCTTGGCGAGCAAGAGGATGCATGAAGGCCAGCGCGCAAAGAGCCGCTCGCTTTTGGAAGGAACTCCTCGAAGAGGTGGTCCGTCCTTCCGTAATCGTGGGTTTCGAAGACTACTATCGGCGCCTGTCCTCATGGGTCATCGGACATACCCAGGACTTCGGGGCCGAGTTGCTGGAGGAGAGCGGGCTTGCGGTGTTGGCTCGTCTGGACCCGAGTCGGTACCTGTCAAAGAGTCCAGAGATACGCTTGGACTTGGAACTGGCTCGGCTGTCTTCGGTCGCGCCGAAGTCCATGGAGTCCGTTGCGATGGCTCTCAGCGAGACGCTGCTGGACATGGTGACGGTGTGGTCTGCCAGGGACTGTCCAAACTGCGGAGGGCCGATGCGTATCATGGTTGCTTTATCGGATGATGCGCGCCGCCTCTTCCTGCGTTGTCGTGACTGTTCCCATGAGGAATGGGAGGATTTCAGCCGAGTGGAGACTCGGGTGAGGCGCGTCCTTCCCGCGACGAGGGGCGATGTTACTGGACTGCATCGAGCGCATGCGGCCTCGGAGGATAGGATGGCGATGGAAGCGCGGGTGCGTGGCGAAGCGATTTCAGATTCATTCTGGGACATCATCCGTCGTGCGGAGATGAGGTCCGACAGGCTGAAGCGGATTCTGTGGGAGATGCCAGAAGACGAAGTCGCCCGTTTTCATGAGGAGTTTGTTCGCGCCAGCTCCGTGCTCAGAGGCTCGCCGTTCGACGCAATTCTCGATGAGGCTGTCTCCGAGGATACGCTGATGGACATCGCATACTGGGTGGTCGCTCAGGGACGGGAGTTCTATGAAGGAGTTCTGGAACATCCAAACAGGATTCCCCGGCATGTGAAGGGAGGGGACCCAGCAGTCATGCACCATGTGGCCGTAGAAGTCTTTGATGAGAGATTCGGAAAGGAACTCGACTTCTTCTGACGGCAGTTCGGCCTGGGCGTGCACGCTCGGATTGGCGGGGTGTCCCGAATGCCAGGGGCGTACTGAAGGGCGACAGGAACTGCTGGTGGAGAGCTGGTGGGTGACACAAAGCGATGAGCAATGAACTGAGTGAGCAGGACCGGCTGATATGGGCGCAGCTCGTGGACGCACACCGTCGCTTTGGTGACGCGAGCCGAGTCTTCTTGGCAAAGGGCGTCGACAGGGTTGGATTGATTCGCCTTGCACTGAGCAGACGCGTTGATAACACCGCCGTCCACATGTTGGAGTCGCTCTCCCTGACTGAGCTCCAAGAGTTGTTTCCAGCCCTCCTGCACTTTGCGAGTTTCGGCCACGGAGCGGTGGGCTGGTTCAGAAAGGCGATTCTTTCGCTACCAAGAGCGTGGGTGATTGAGCGCCTGAAGCAGGATGTCCCATCCCTCCTCAAGGCTGGTGACTATGGTGAGTGGCGGCGCATCCTGGAGTTGTATGAAGGACTTGATCGTGCCCTGACGCTGCAGGTTGCGAAAGAGGCAGCCGCCCATGATGACCCTGACATTCGAGAGGCGGGTGAAGACTTCCTTCAGCGGCTGGGTGGGAGCCGAGAATCTTGAGACCCGGCTTCGTTCGTCGCGGACAGGGCTGCTGCCGTCAGCAGGCAAGCTCTCCGATTTCGGCAAGGCAATGGTGAACGAAACCAATATGGCAGACGTTGAAATGCGGAAAGAGGAAGGTGCTCAGCCGGGCGCGGGGATGGTGTTGCCGTGCATGCTCTGTGGTCACTAACGTCAGGGGCTGTGGCTCCATCAAGAAGTTTCCTTTGGTTGGAAATCCGGAGTGAGTCATGCCGATGGTCGACTGCGAGTCTCACGGGTTGGTGGAGGCTGCGTTCTATTGTGCTCATATTGAAAGCTGCCTGAGGAGTGGTGTTGCGTGCGAAGTGGATATGGATCTTGTTTTCGATGACTTTGGGGATGCCTGCCTGTTGTGTGTGACGTGTTTGGCGGTGGCGCGAGAGTACGTCAGGGCGCATCAAACCGAATTCATCGATGCTTATCCAATAGAACTCGAAGGCGGGTGCATTGACCATCTTAAGGAATGGAGCGAGAAGGTGAACAATGTGGACTTGGATGCCCTTCTCAAGGCTGCGGTGAAGAGAACGAGAAGGCGACCGGAGCGCTGACGTTCTCTGCCCTCCTCCGTTTTCTGCTTCGGTTCCTGCTTGTTCGTCACATCCGGGGCTTCTTACGGTGGTTGAGTGAGACTGCTGCGTTTCAGACCGCTGAGTGGTCGGGCGTGGTCGCGGTAGGCCTGCTTCTCATTGTTCGGTTGGGTGTAATGGCAGATTGAGTAGATGTTCGACGTGGCAGTCGAAATCCTGAGTCTTGTCGTACGGGCCATGTGGTGGAGATGTGTCTGTGGATTGGTTGTTCTTGGGGCGCCGTGGACGAAGGTGAAGGGCAGTAAACGATGGGTGACGAAATGACTGAACGTGACATGCAGATCTGGGAGAGGCTTGTTGCTGCCCATCTGAGTCTGAGTGCGGCAAGTCGAGAATTCATGGTGCCGGGAGTTGATAGGGTGGGACTGATTCGCCTCGCCCTGCGTAGTGGATTCGATCAGTCTGCTGGTTGGATGATTGAATCTCTTCCTAAGACGGAGCTCAGGGAGTTGTTCCCTGTGCTGTTGAGGCTCGCGAGCGACGGCCACGGCGCTGTGTATCTATTCAGGGACGCGATACGCTCGCTTCCGAGGGATTGGGTCCTCCCCCGATTACGTGAAGACTTGCCTGCGATTCTCGATGCTGGCGACTACGACGTGTGGCGGTGTGTTTTGGAGCTGTGCTCGCAACTCGACCGAGACATGACGTCGGACCTGGCAACAAAAGCGGCTGCGCACAACGATCCGGATATCCGAGAGGCTGGCGACGAGTACCTTGAGTACCTGAGGAACAAGAAGCCGTGCAGTTGCTCTCTGTAGTGGATGTGCGCCTGTTACTCCGTATCGCCGGAGTCCTGCGGGTCGCTTTCAGTCACTGCCATCGTGAACGGAGGAGGCTGGATAGGGTCCAGCCTCCTTTGGCTCACTGGGGCGCGGACTGAATACCCATCGAAGGCAAGGGCGTTGAGCCCATCACCTTGGGCCTGACAGCGAGCAACCGCAGGCCGTTGGCGACGACGAGCAGCGTGCTTCCCTCGTGCAACACCACCGCGTGGCTGATCTGCGTCAGTCCAAAGAGAGTCGCGATGATGAGCACCGCGCTGATTCCCAACGCGATGACCAGGTTCTGCTTCATCACTGCCGTGGCTTGACGCGCCAGTCCCAATGCGAAGGGCAGACGGGACAGGTCGTCGCTCATCAGCACCACATCCGCCGTCTCCAACGCAGCGTCGGAGCCCGCTCCGCCCATCGCCACGCCCACTGCCGCAGCGGCGAGTGCGGGCGCGTCGTTGACTCCGTCGCCCACCATGGCCACCGAGCCCTGACGCCCCATCTCACGCACGGCTGTCACCTTGTCGGCGGGCATCATCGGCGCTCGTGCTTCGTCGAGCCCCACCTGCGCGGCGATGGACTTCGCCACCCGCGCATTGTCTCCAGACAGCATCACCGTCCGGGTGATGCCCTGCTGCTTGAGCGTCTCGATGACATGCCGCGCTCCCGCGCGCACAGTATCCGCAACCCCAAGCACTCCGAGGTAGCGCCCCGCCTTGCGCACCACCATCGTCGTCTGCCCCGCCTCCTCCAGCCGGTCCACCTGCGCCTTGATGTCGGCGGGAACAGTATCTCCTTCGAACAACGCCAGGCTGCCCACGTCCACCAGCGCGTCACCTACCTTCGCGCGCAGACCCTTGCCGTGGATGGCTTCCATGTCGCTTCCGGCCGGGGCCTGGATGCCCCTCGCTGACGCGGCCTCCACCACGGCGTGCGCCAACGGATGCGCCGAGAGCGCTTCCACCGCCGCCGCCGTCCCGAGCAGCTCCTCGTCCGTTACGCCCTCAACCGGCGCCGTGCTGAGCAGCTTCGGCTTGCCCACCGTGAGCGTGCCCGTCTTGTCGAAGGCCATGGCATTCACCTTCCCGAGCAGCTCCAGGTAGATGCCGCCCTTGATGAGCACTCCACCTCGCGCCGCCGCCGCCACCGCGGACAACACGGCCGACGGCGTGGAGATGGCCAGCGCACACGGAGACGCGGCGACGAGCAGTGACACCGCGCGCAGAATCGCCTCCTTCAGTGGCATCCCCATCAACACGAGGACCACGGGGAACACCACCGCGCCAATCATCACCAACGGGGCGAACGTACGCTCCAGCCGCTGCGCGAAGCGCTGGTTCGGACCCTTCTGGGCCTCGGCCTCGGCCACCATGTCCACCACTCGCGCGAGCACCGACTCCGAGGAGAGTCGCGTGACTTCCACCTCCAGCAGCGCCTCGCAGTTGACCGTTCCGGAGAACACCTCGTCCCCAGGCTTCTTCGGGACGGGCATGGACTCGCCGGTGATGGCGGCCTGCTCCAGTGAACTCTTTCCTTCGCGGATGATGCCGTCGAGCGGAACGCGGTCTCCCGGACGGACGACGACGCGGTCGCCACGGAGCACCTGCGCGACGGGCACTTCCACCAGCTCGCCACCCCGGCGCACCCGGGCCACCTCGGGCCGCAGCGCACCGAGCGACTCGATGGAGCGCCTCGCACGGTCCATCGCCCTGTGCTCCAGCGCGTGACCCGCGCTGAACAGGAAGAGGAGGAAGGCGCCCTCGAACCAGGAACCCAGCACCGCCGCTCCCAGCGCGGCCACCACCATCATCGTCTCGATGTCGATGCGCAGTTGGAGCAGCGACTTCACCGAACCCCGGATGGCGAAGAACCCGCCACTCAGGATGGACAGTGCCCACACAACGGTAGGTACCAATGCGGGCACGGGCGCGAAGCGCTCCAGCAGCCACCCCGCGACGAGCAGCACTCCCGAGGCCACCACCAGCGGCATCTCCAGGAGCGGCGCCAGGCCGCCTCCGTGCGCATGGTGCGAACACGCATGGCCGTGGCTCGGCACCTCCAGCGTGTAGCCGAGCTTCTTCGCTCCGGTCTCGATGCCCTTCAGCGAGATGTCCTCGCTGTCGTACTCCACGACGAGTCGCTCACTTGCATACGCCACGTTCGCGGACAGCACGCCCGGGAGCTTGCCGAGCCCGTGCTCGATGGCCGTCGCCGAGTCGGCTGAACTCATCCCTCGCACGAACCACGTGTGGCTCTTGTACCGCTTCGCCACCTGCTCACCCGTGCGCTTCACCGTCGCGAGCAGCGCCGCCGCGTTCACCAGCCCGGGGTTGTAGTGGAGGCACACCTCCGCATAGCCCTGGTCCCGGCGCAGGTGCACGTCGATGACGCCGTGGTGCGCCTCGAGCGCGGCTTCCAATTTCTGGAAGCGGCCCGCGTCATCCGTCTCGCCCGGTAGCGCGTCCTCCAGGTCGAGCTGGAGCGCGACTCCTCCGCCCTCCGCCGAGCGGTAGCCCGGTGGACGGACGCGCTTCGGCTTCGGGTGGTGGTGGTGATGCCCGTGGTCGCCGTGGTCGTGGTCGCACCCGGCTCCGTGCTCATGCGCGGCGGCCTGACCGTGGTCGTGTGAGCACCCTGGACCGTGCTGATGCGCATCGGCACCGTGGGCATGGTCATGACCGTGCTGATGCGCGTCTCCACCGTGCGCGGCATGGTCATGCGTGCACCCCGGCCCGTGGACGTGCTTCTCCTCGCGCTTGGGGCCGATGATCTTCAATCCCTTCAGCACGGGCTTCGCGGCGGCGGGCTTCACCGCCGCGAGGGACGGCCCGTGGCCATGTCCGTGGTCATGCTTGCAGTCCGGTCCGTGGACGTGGTCGGCCTGGGCATCGGTCTTCTTCTGCTCGGACATGGCGTCTTCTTCCTGAAGCTGAAACCTAGTGGCGGTGTCCGCCGTGCTTGCGGGCAGGGGCGGGGGCGGGAGTCGGAGCACGCACGGGCTCGGCCTCCTCCTCGTGGTGGTCCTCGTCCTCGTGCTCCTCGGGAATCGGCTGCGTGAAGCGCTGCCCGGCGACTTCCAGGGTGAACGCCTTGCACTCCGGAGGAACGTCGAACTCCAGCACCGCGGGGAGTCGACCCTCATACGACTTCAGCGTCTTGCCCTGCTCGTCGTAGACAGTGCCGCCGGCGGCCACCGTCATCGTCTCGTCCACCAGCACCGCCACCAGCTCCGCCATCTCCTCCATGCGGTCGGCGATGCGGTGGCACCACAGGTGGCCCACGCCCGGATACGTCTCGTGGGAGATCTCCTCCATCTGCTCCTCGTCCACCTGGTCGCCCACGCCGACGAAGACGAAGCTCATCCGAGGCAGCCGGCCCGCCGCGATTTCCTTCGCCACCTGCGTGGCGTAGGCCCGCACGTCGTTGCCGTCCGACAACTGCGAGTCGGTGATGATGACCGCCAGCCCGCGCCGCGCGCCCGTCTGCACCTGCTGCTTCATGTGCGCCACGAAGTCTCGCAGCACCGGCAGCATCACCGTGGCCTTGCCGTAGGCCCTCGGTCCCGGGAAGCGGAAGTCCTTGGCCTGCACCGCCGACAGCAGCCCCACTTCCTCCAACTGGCTGCCATCCCCGGTGGCCCAGTACGCCACGCGCACCTGCCCGTCGCGGTCCTTGCTGGCCAGGTACTCCAGCATCCACCGCATCTGCGGCTCGACCAGATTCTTCACCGGCGCCAGCTTGGCCAGCACACCGCGAGGACCGTACTCGTCCTCCATGCTCGCCGAGCCGTCCATGTAGAGGGCCACGTCCAGCCCCTCCACCGTGGGGTCATGCAGCAGCGTGGCCACCACCTTGTTCCCCATCCGATGCACGTCCGAGAACGGACGCACGATGACTTCGTGGCCAGCCATCAGTGATGGTCCTCGTCTTCCTCGTGGTGGTCCTCGTCCGGCAGCGGCTGGGTGTAGCGCTGGCCGTTCACCTCCAGGGTGAAGCTCTCCGCGCCCTCGGGCACGTCGAACTCCAGCACCGCGGGCAGGCGGCCCTCGTACGTCTTCAGCACCTTGCCCTTGTCGTCGTAGATGGTGCCGCCAGCGGCCACCGTCATGTTCTCGTCCACCAGCACCGCCACCAGCTCGGCGACCTGGTTGATTTCCTTCGCGATGCGGTGGCACCACAGGTGCCCCACGCCCGGGTACTCCATGTGGGCAATCTTCTCGAGCTGCTCCTCGTCGATGGCGTCACCCACGCCGACGAGCACGAAGTTCAGCCGGGGCAGCCGTCCCGCCGCGATGTCCTTCGCCACCTTCGCGGAGAACGCCTCCACCTCGTCGGCGTCATGCAACTGTCCGTCGGTGACGATGACCGCGCAGCCGCGGCGAGCGCCCAGCGGCACCTGCTCCTTGAGGTAGCGCACGTAGTCCTTCAGCGCCGGCGCCAGGAAGGTGTTTTTGCCCAGCCTCTTCGCGCCGGGGAACTTGTACTGCTTGACGTCCACGCCCTTGAGCTCGCCCACCACCTCGACGTCCTTGCCGGAAGAGCCGCTGGCCCAGTAGGCGACGCGGAGCATTCCGTTGCGGTCCTTGGTGGCCAGGTACTCCAGCATCCACTGCACCTGCGGCTCCACCTGGTTGGCGGGGTCCTTCAGGGGCGCGCCGCGCAACCACTCCAGGAAGGAGCGGTTGGGACGTTCGTACTTGTACTCCTCCTGCATGCTGCCGGACGCGTCCATGTAGATGGCGACGTCCAGGCCCTCGACGGTGGGGTCGTGCAGCAACACCGCACGTACCTTCCCCTCCTCGACGTGAAGATCCGAAAACGGCTCGACCGGCTTCTCGTGACCCATCGTTCCCCCTGCCAGGTTGGGGGCCGAGGCTATCACCTTCCGGCGGGGTTCCACGCCCTCGCGCGAGGCGCCCTCAGTCCTCGAAGTCGGACATCCAGTCGGGCTTCTTCGAGGGCACGGACGCCGAGGGGGCGGACGGCTCACGCCGAGTGCCAGGAGAGGGAGCCGCCGGGCGTGGCTTCGCTCCAAAGTCCTCCATCCAGGAGGGCGTGCCCGGCTTCGCGGCAGGCGGAGGCGCCGCTGGCTTCGCCCGCGTGAGTCGAGGCTTCGCCGCCTCCGGATGCGCCGCCGCGTGCGCGTTCAGGAAGTCCTGCATCCAGTCGCTCGGACGCGGAGGCTTGGGAGGAGCGCGCGGGGGCAGGGGACGCTGGGGCGCGGGGCTCGTCACTCGCTGCGCCGACACCGGGGGCGTGCCACCTCCCGCGCGGACCCGTGAGCGAAGCGCGCGCTCCGCTTCCGTGGGCCAGCCCGGCAGCGCCGCCAGGGCCTGACGGGCCAGCTCCAGGAACGCGGGTGTCGCGGCCTCCAGCGGGATCTTCACCTTCTCCGCGCGCAGCCACTCCGCCATGCGCGTGAGCAGGCCCGGGTGCTGACGGCGCAGGATGGCCACGTCACCCTTCACCTCGTAGCCGCGCAGCTCCAGCTCGGCGATGGCCATGGCGCGGCTGGGCACGGGCAACTCCATGCGGGCCAGCGCCTCCGGTCCACGATTCGCTCCGGCGTCCTCCTGGAGCTGGGTGAGCACATCGTGAAGCATCCGCGCCACCATGGGGCCGTTGGAGGCATTGCCCATCTGGAGCTCCGGAGGCACCGAGGGCCACGCGAGCACCAGCCCCTGTCCCTGGGCGATGACGTCCGGCCGGTCTCCCGGCAGGAGCGCCACGTAGCCGCGCGGCGCGGTGGCGCTCTCCATCGTCTGCACGTAGTGGAACGCGTCGGCCGCGCCCTGCGTCAGCCCCGCGAGCACGTCTCCTCGAGTCACCGTGAGCTGTCCCGGCACGCGCTGGGGTGACGTGCCCGGCCACGGGCCAGACAGGTGCCCGTAGAGGTACACGGGGTCGTTGAAGCCCTCGGCGTCGGCGGGGTGCTCGACGAGCTCCACGGAGAAGAAGAACAGCTCCGACGCGGCGATGCGCCGAGGCGTGCGTCCGGAGGCGACTTCGTGGTGCGTGAGCTGCGCGAGCGCGGAAGCGGGCAGGCGGCCTCGCTCGCTCGCGGGAACGACGTGCACCCCGCCCAGCGCGTCCAGGCCCACCAGCCACTCCGGCTCCAGGGCGTGGTTCGAGTCCAGTCGGAAGGCGTCCACCACGTGCGCGATTTCAGAGGCGTCCGAGTGGACGGGCTCCGGCGGCGTGGCGGCGTGGGGGATGAAGTAGCGGGGCAGGTTCACGGCGGCGGCGTCAGGCTCCCGCAACCGCGCGGACCACGCAAGCTCGGCACGGGCCCCGAGTCAGTCCCAGGCGCCCGCGTGGACGTCGCGCGCTTCCTTCAGGGGGATGGGGCCCTCCACCTCGGTGGGGCTGCTGCCCCGCTCGAAGACCTCCCGGCACGACATGGCGAGCCCGCCTCGGGATGTGCCCACCAGCTTCGCGAACTCCGCGGACGACAGGGAGAACACCACCCGGCGCACGCCACCCCAGAAGATGGCGCCCGCGCACATGGCACACGGCTCCGTGCTCGCGTACATCGTGCAACCCGCGAGGACCTCTGGCGTGAAGCGCCTGGTGGCGTCCCGCATCAGGTTGGACTCCGCGTGGCCCGTGCAGTCCCGCTGCGTCGCCACCGTGTTCTCGCCCTCCAGCAGCACCTGGCCCTGGGCGTCCACCAGCACCGCGCCGAAGGGCTGGTCCCCGCGCGCCCTCGCACGGCGTGCCGCTTCGATGGACTGCTGAAGGAATCGGGTTTCCTCGGGACGCATGGGCCAGCCTCCGGTTCGGGGCCGGCAACCTAACGACGCACCCGGGACCTCGCCACGGTTCCACGGGGAGGACGGACGTCGGCTCCTCGACCCGCGCCGTGTGTCCCCGGGGAGCTGGAGGCGAATCCAGCCCCCGGGGCACGTTCAGCGGTTACTGGTCGTCGCAGGGGGTGCCCAGGCGAATGCCCTCGTACACACCCAGGTCGTTGTAGATGAGCGGCAGGTTTTCCTCGACGGGCACCTGGCGCAGCTCGAGCGACTTCTTCGTGTTCTCAATCCAGACGGACGTCTTCGCCTTGTCCAGCACCAGCCGGAGGTCGCCCTTCTTGGTGGAGAAGATTTCGCCCTCCGAGTCGGAGATGACGTTGGTCATCTTCTGCGGCTTGAGCGCGCCACGCGGGCCGATGAAGACGCGGTAGTTCTTCTGGTCCGTGGTGCGCGCGCCCTTGTCCACGAAGTAATAGTTGCCCTTCGTGTCGCGCAGGAGCGCGTACGGCGCGAACTGCTGCGGGTTGGGGGCGTAGGCGGCCTTGCGCAGGATTTCCGCGCCCGGGCCCGCCTCCATGAGGTTGAGGGGAATGTTCTTCTCGCCGCACCGCACGGCGCACGTCTTCGCCTTGCGGTCCAGCTCCACCTCGGAGACCACGCGCCAGTCCTGGCCACGGAAGCTGGGGTTGGCCGACTTGTTGAAGAAGCGGGGCTCCAGGAAGCTCGTCCCGGAGGTGAACGGCAGGGACGGCACCAGGAAGAAGGTCTTCCCGTCACCGTAGTAGAGCTGGTCTCCGCCGCGCTCCTCCTCGGGAGCCACGACGACGTAGTGCCCCTTGCCATCGGTGCAGATGGAAGTGGACTCCATGATCATCTTCTGGCCCAGGTTCTCCTCCTTGCCCCAGGGGGGCTGGAGGGTCTCGGATGCCAGGGACGCGCTACAGGCGAAGGACACCGCCACGGCGGCGATACGCTGGAAGTTCATCGCAGGGTCTCTTGGACTAAAGGTTCGTCTTGTAGAACTTCTTGGCGAACGTCTCCTGATTGGAGGCGTCCTTCGAGGTGGTCCAGATGAGGCGCTGGGCGTCGAACTTCGGCTCCAGGCTCGCCCCCAGGCGGCAGCTCACCTGCTTCACCTTCTCCTTCACGGTCTGCTTCGCGACGTTGGAGACGTCACACAGCTCCTTCAGGACGCTGAGCGAGGGCTCACAGTAGCCGCTGATGCTCAGCTCCTTGAGCTGGTCGTCGGTGATGGTGCTCCAGTCGATGTTCGCCGCCACGGAGGTGCCACAGGCCTTGTTCATGTCCTGGAGTACGGCGCCGTAGTCCTTGTCGTGGCGCGCCATCTCGCCCTTGCGGTCGAACGCCATCAGCTTCTCCAGCGTGCCGTCCTCCTGCTGCTTCTGGTGCTGCTTGTAGACCTCCTCGGACTTGAGGGCCTTGGTGCGCTTCTCGTCGAAGGAGACGCGAATCTCCTTGCCGCGTCCCGGCACGTACAGCTCGTAGTTCGAGTTGCGCATGTACAGCACCGTGTAGCCCCGGCCGCGCCACTGGGTGGTGTAGTTGTGCTGCTCGCTGCTGTTGGTGCTCCAGTCCTTGAGCTCGAAGGGCAGCACCTTGCCGTCGATATCGGAGCCCGTGCCCTGCACGCGCAGGATGAACTTCTTGGACGAGCGCGGGGTGAGGGGGACGACGGCCACTTCCTCTCCCTCGGCGCCGGAATAGACCTTGCCGGCCTCGACGGGGGCCGCCGCGAGGCTTGCGGAAGCCCCCAGCAACAGCGTGGTGACGAATACCGCGACCAGGTTTCTCAAGCGATTCACCTCATGAGGCAGGGGCCCGTCCCATCCGGACGGCGCCATGTGTCAGAACTCGATGTCGTGCTGCTTGCAAAACTTCCGGACCCGGGGCTGCTCCGGCCGGGAGACCTTGGGCCATTGGGCCTTGGCGTTGCTCAAATCTCCCTGACGGCAGAAGGCCCGGGTGAGCAGCGAGTAGGACGCCAGTGGGATGACCTTGGGTTCCCTCCGCTGGCTGCTTCGTGCCAGACGAATGGCCTCCGCGGTGTCTCCCCCGTTTAAAGCACGCTCCCCATCCGCCAAAAGCTGCCGCAGCTCGTCAGACAGCTTTTCGGAAGGCTCGGGTCGGGTGGAAGGACGCGTGGAGGGGGGCGGATTCTTCGTCGCCACACCGGCCGGGTCGTCCGGAGGAGGGTTTTGCGGCGTCGGCGTGCCCGTCTGCGTCCCATTGGGCGGAGGGGCCACCGGGGTGCCCGTGGCGACCTGCGTTCCAGTGGTGCCCTGGGTGCCCGTGGCGACGACGGGCGGGGTGGCGGCCTGGGTCCCCGTGGCGGCCTGGGTGCCCGTGGCGACGGGCTGCACTGGCGGAGGCGTGGTGCCTCCGGTCGGCGTGGGCACCTGGGGCCGGGTCAACCACCAGCCGCCTCCGGCCACGGCGACGAGCGCGGCGACGATGAGCGCGGCCACCGGCGCACGGCTCTTCGGCGCCGGCGAGGACTGCGCGGCCACGGGGTGGACCACGGCGGCGCTCGCGGGCTGCACGGCGCCGGGCTGCACGGTGGGGGAAGGGGTGATGTAGCTCTGGGGCGCGACGGGCGGCGGCACGGACGGCGCCTGCTGGGAGATGAGCGTGGGGTCCAACCCAGGAGGGTCCATCAAGGGCGAGGCCTGAGGCGCCGAGGCATGGACGATGCCCATCTGCCCGGTGCCTCCGGAGGCGAAGGCCCCCGCCGGCGCCGAGGCATGGACGACGCCCATCTGCCCGGTGCCTCCCGAGGCGAAGGCGCCCGCGGGCGTGGCGGGCTGGACGACGCCCCTGCTCCCGGAGCTGCCCGGCGCCATCGTGTCCTCGAAGCCCATGCGGCCCGTGTCGGGGCCCTTGCGGACGCTGCCAGGCGCCAGCGTGTTGGACAGCGAGGGCGGGCCCTCGGAGGGCAGGGCGATGCCGGACGGCGAGCCGGTGGGGCGGGGCTGCGAGGCGTGGGAGCCCGCGGCCGGGCTGAGCGTGTGCAGGGGACTGCCGGTGAGGTCCTCCACGAAGGAGGCGATGTCCGGGTAGCGGTCCTCGATGCGCTTGGACAGGGCCTTGTCCACGGCGGCGATGGCGTGGGCCGGCGCCTCCGGACACAGTGGGGCGAGCGGCGCCGCCGGTTCGTAGACGACGCGGAAGATCATCTGGGCGATGCCCCCCGCGCCGAACGCGGGCGTGCCCGTCATCATCTCGTAGACGATGCAGCCCATCGCGAAGATGTCCGTGCGGGCGTCAATCTCGCGGTTCCTCCCCTGGGCCTGCTCGGGCGACATGTACTGCGGCGTGCCGATGAGCATCGCCTCCTGCGTCTGCACCGTGCCGGAGTCGAGGACCTTGGAGATGCCGAAGTCGAGCAGCTTGAGCCGCTCGCCCACCACGCCCCCGGAGTCGGTGGGTACGAGGAAGACGTTGGCGGGCTTCAAGTCACGGTGGACGATGCCCGCCCCGTGCGCGGCCTGGAGCGCGGAGCCCATCTGCCGCGTGAAGGAGTAGACGTCGTGCAGCGGCAGCCGCCCGCGCTCAAGCCGCGACTGGAGGCTCTCTCCGCGCAGGAACTCCAGCACCAGGAACGGCGTGCCGTCCTCCAGCGTGTCGTAGTCGAGCACCTCGACGATGTTGGGGTGGCCCAGCCGGGAGGCGATCTCCGCCTCGCGACGGAAGCGCGCGAAGATTTCGGCGGTGAGGTGGTCTCCACCGCGCAGCACCTTCACCGCGACCTGTTTGCCCGGAAGGCGCAGGTGCTGGGCCAGGTACACCGAGCCCATTCCTCCGCGCCCCAGGATGGACAGGACCTTGTAGGTGTTGCGCAGGACCGTATCGATGGAAAGGTCACCGTCGGACGGTCGATTCATGGGGCTGTGGCTCGCACGGGATTCTCAGGGGTGTTCCACCCCATTCCATCCTCCCACCCCACCATGAGGCAACCTTTCCGAGGCGGGATTCCGGACGGAGGCTGTCTTGAGCGGTGAGAACCCCTGGTGGCTTTCCGCCAGCCTGCTAAGGAAGCAGCCTGTATGACGAAAGTCGCGCCCCCCAAGGACTTGCTCGAGGTCCGCGTCCGCCGCATCCATCGCCGGGACCTCAACCGGACCTGGGAGTTCCTCAAGCTCGTCTTCCGCGACGTCAACCGCGAGACGGTGGAATACCAGCGCCCCCGCTCCAAGCGCCGCTTCATGGAGGTCTACACCTCCGAGTGGATAGAGCAGCTGCTCTATGAGGTCGACGGCGAAATCGTCGGCTATTCCGAGTGCGCCTTCGAGGCCACGGGCGACGACAACTGGGTGAACCCCCGCTGGTTCGAGAAGCGCGGCATGCGGCCCCTCTTCGTGGAGGAGCTCGCGGTGCACCCGGAATACCAGGGGCGCGGAGTGGGCAGCTTCATGTTGGATCAGCTCCAGCATCTGGCCCGCACGCGCGGCTGTACCCACCTGGTGCTGGAGGTGGCGGAGAACAACGAGGCCGCGCTGGCGTGGTACCGGGCGAGGACGTTCTACAAGCTCGACGCCGCCATCTTCCTCGCGCAGAAGGTGCCGGGAGAGCCGGAGCTGTTGCCGCCGCGTCGCATCAAGCGCCGGACGAAGGCGACCGAGGGCGAGGCCACCTCTCCGAACACCGGCCCCATGCCGGAGACCCCCGCGGCCCGAGGTGGCGCGCGCAAGGGCCGCGCTCCCGCGGCGAAGAAGGGAAGCTGAGTCACGGCGACTTCGCGGGGGGCGTCAGCGTGCGACTGAAGAAGCGCACGGCGTCCTGACTGAGCTCGCGGTGCAGCTTCACGCGGTCCACCCCCGGAGGGTCCACGCAAATCTCCGGGGTGTGCTTCGCCATCTCCGCCCGGCACGGCGCGAGGAACACGAAGTGCCCGGCCTTGGGCACCTGCGTGTACTCGGGCTGCTGGGGCAGCGCGTCGCGAACGCGGAGGGCCTGGGCGACACCGTCGAGCACCTCGTCCTGCTCCGCCGCGTACAACCGGACGGGCACCTTCACGTCCTTGAGTCCGGCCTCGTCGAAGAAGACGCCCACGGGCGCCATGACGAAGAGGGAGCGGATGCGAGGCTCCCGCGTGCCGCCGCGCAGCTCGGGGCGGACCGCGCGCACCGCCTTCATCTCGGTGCACAGGACACTCCTGGCGTGCGCGGCGTCTTCGCAATAGGGCCCAAGCTTGCCGAAGTCCGGTGACGCGCCCCCGAGCAGGAGCACGGTGTAGCCGCCCAGCGAGAAGCCCATGGCGCCCACGCGCGATGGGTCCACGAGCGGGCCCATCACCGCGTCCGTGAGCACCGAGTCCAGGAGCGTGCGCACCTGCCACGCGCGTCCCAGGAACACCTCGTCCGTGCCCGAGCGGGCGCCGTCGTTGTGCGTGTTGCCCGCGTGGTCCAGTGACGCGACGACGAAGCCCTTGCGCGCGAGCGCCGAGGCCAGGTCGCTGTGTCCCCAGCGCGTGCCCATGTGGCCGTGCGAGATGAGCACCAGCGGATGACGTCCGGGGATGGGCGGCAGGTCCTTGCCCGCGTCGAGCTGGAGCAGGTCCACCGGGAAGGGCTTGGAGGCTTGCGTGGAGGGATAGAGCACCACGCCCCGCAGGGGCCCGCCGTTCACCGGGTCCTTCATGGCGAGTTCGCGGTAGCCCACGCCTCGGATGATGGACGCGGAGGCGGAGGCCGCCACGAGCAGGGCGGCGAGCGCGAAGGCCCTGGAAAGCGCGGTGCCAGGTCGTCCAGAAGTCTTCATGGCCCTCTTATCGTCCGAGCCGGCATTCGATTGCACGGCCCCAGGGTGAAGGGGGCTGGACGACACGGGGTTGCGACTGGAGTCGCATGGGACGGACGGGGTGTGGACCTCATGCTCGCGCCCCTTGCCCCCCTTCGGGGGTGGACCGGGACAAGGGCTGATGAGGACGCCGTGGCGCGGATGGCTGCTGCTCGTGGCCTGGCTCGTCGCGGGGAGCGCGTGGGCCCAGGATGCGCACTACTGGACGCGTCAGTTCGGCAACCGGGCGTGGCTGCTTGGCGGCGCGCTGCTCGGAGACCCCGCGGACATCAGCGCCGTCTATTACAACCCCGGCGCCCTCGTGCTGGTGGGCACGCTGGAGCTGGAGCTGACGGGCAGCGTCTTCGAGTTCTCACGCCTGTCGCTCGTCAACGGCCTGGGGCCGGGCAAGGACCTGACGACTTCGCGCTTCGACGCGCTGCCCGCCTTCATCGCGGGCCCGCTGCGCTTCCACGGGCTGGGCCGCGCGCGCATGGGTTATGCGCTCCTCACCCGGCAGGGCTTCGAGACGCTGCTGACGCGGCGGGAGGACTTCACCGGCACCGACCTCGTCGGAGTTCAAGGCCTCTCGCAGTTGTCCTCCGACGTGCGGCTGGAGCACGGCGTGAAGGAGCTGTGGGCCGGCGTGAGCTGGGCGTATCCGCTGAGCAAGTCCCTGGGCGTGGGCATCACCCCGTTCCTCGCGGGCCGGCAGCAGCACGCGGACTTCCTGGCCATCTCCCAGGGGTCGGGCGCTGACGGGCGCGAGCTGCTCGCGACGGTGAGCCGCACCTATCGACTCCAGCACCTGCGCCTGCTGGCGAAAATCGGCGTGAGCTACCAGGAGGAGCGGTGGGCGATGGGCCTGACGGTGACGACGCCCAGCCTCGGCATCTACGGCACCGGTGAGGTCGGGCTCGAGCGCGCGCTGAGTCAGCAGGGCCTGCCCCTGGAGGGGCCCGCGCGGGTCTCCAACTTCCAACCAGGCACGCCCGCGCGCTTTCGCAGTCCGCTGTCCGTGGGGCTCGGCGGCAGTCGGGTGCTTGGCGGCACCACCTTGCACGCGGCGGTGGAAGTCTTCGCGCGCGTGCCGGTGTTCCGCATCCTCGACAGCGACCCCATCCCCGTGGAGGGCCCCGAGCGCGTGCTGAGCAGCGACGTCTTCTACGGCCTGGAGCCGGTGGTCAACGCGGCGCTGGGCGCGGAGCACCGCGTGGGCGACAAGCTGCGCGTCTACCTGAGCGTCCACACGGACTTCAGCGCCGCCATCGACCTGCCCAACACCAGCACGCTGCTGGGGACGAGCGACCTGTACCACGTGGCCACCGGCGTCTACTTCCCCGTGCGGCACTCGCGCGTCACCGTGGGCACGGACCTGGCGTGGGGCCGTCAGACGACGCGGCGCTTCTCCGACCTGCTCGCGCTGACGGGCCTGCCGCCCCCGAGCGAATCGCAGGCGATTCACGTCTTCCACGCCACGCTCGTCGTCGGTCTCACCCTGGGCCTCGGCGGTGGTGAGCGGGAAGAGGACGAGGCGCGACCCAGGTCGGACCTGGAGGTGCCCCTTGTGGATGAGGGTGGGGCCCGGTAGCGCCGTCAGAAGCTCAGCGTGCCGAGCAGCTCGAAGGTGTTGCGGTAGACGTGCACGGGCTCGGTGACCGCGCCCGCCAGCGAGTCTGGCGCGGTGAGGTCCCGGATGCCCAGCTCGTGGCGGGACAACACGTAGCCGGCGCGCAGGCCGCCATCGAGGCCGCGCAGCCCGGGGAAGAAGCCCCTCACGAGGATGACGTCCAGGCCCGCGCCCAGATGCAGTGTGTTGGGCCACAGGTTGCGGAAGAAGCCGGGCAGCCGAATCCAGTACGAGTTGGGATTGGCCATCCCCACGCCGTTGATGTTGCCTTCCTCCAGCCGATACCACGTCAGCCCGTAGCCGACCTTGACGTACGGCTGGAAGCCGCCGGGCAGGATGTTGTAGCGGATGCTGCCCGCGTACTCCCACAGGTTCAGCTTCGCGCGGAGCCGGAAGAGATTCTCCTCGCCCGCGAGCGGCACGTCGATGCCCACGTCGCTGCGCGAGTGCAGCAGCGTGTTCTCCGACGTGAAGCGGTCCCCCAGATAGAAGCTCACCTTCAGCGTGGGGGAGATGGCCGTGTCCACCACCGGCTGGATGAACCGGGACGGCTGCTCACTGATGGTCGGGTCCAGCGCGAGCAACTGCGGCCCCCACTCGGCGAGCTGCCGGTCATTGAGCAGCAGCGCGGCGAAGTCCTCGTCGAGCAGCCCGATGCTGATGCCCGCCTCCACGCTCGCGCGTCGCCGGGGCAGTTGTTTCTGCGGCGTATAGACGGGCTCGTGTTTCTCCACCAGCGCGCGGATGGGCAGGCCCACCACCCGGTAGAGGAAGTCGAACGGCGGCAGGCTGATGAGGATGGCCACCGGGCCGTTGAGGAAGCCCAGGTTGTTGGAGAAGTTGTCCTGCACGTCCAGGGGGAAGAACCAGGGCAGCTCTCCGGGCGCGTAGCGGATGAAGCCCGCGTTGGGAGCGGGTCGGTTCCAGCCCTCGCTGAAGGCGGGGCCGGTGATGGACAGGTTGCCCATGTCCGAATGCGCGACGATGCCCGCCAGCGGCGAGGCGGCGGAGGGGTAGCCCCAGCGCAGTGGCAGGATGAGCCAGGACCACTCGCGGCGCACCGACGGGTCGTCGATGGCCATGTCGTAGACGCGCTCCCAGTCCGGCACCAGGTCGATGCGCTCCGCCATGTCGTAGCGCACCACGTCCTCGGGCAGGGGCCGCTTCGGGTCCGACAGGTACTCCTGGTGGTCGAAGTGCTTGGGCACCGCTTCCGTGGAACCCGCGGGGCCCACGTCCTTGAAGACGCCGGGCAGCGGATACGTGGCGTGTGACTCGCGAGCGTGCGGGCCGGGGGAGGCGAGCAGCTGCTCCAGGCCCTTCGAGTCCGCGCCGATGTACCCGATGGGGTGCGTGTTGATGCGGGTCTCCTTCTCGTCCGCCCAGACGTAGCTGCGCACCCGCGCCAGCAGCTTCTTCTCGCCGGGTCGGTCCTCGCCCCGCAGGTCCACCAGCTCCTCCCATTGCTTGCGCGGCAGGTACGCGTTGGGGCTCGCGAAGTCGAAGACCATGGAGTTGCGGTGGAAGAAGTACTCGGTGCGCTTGAGGACCAGGGGGTCCGGGCCGTCGGCGGCCCAGCCGCCCGCGAGGATGCGCCGCATCTCGTCCTCGGTGAGCGGGCGCTCCACGGCGGACAGGGGCGAGATGACGGCGCTCACGTGCTCCCAGTCGCCCTCGTGATTGTTGCCCCCGGCGTTGAAGGGATAGAAGAACCAGAACTGGATGAGCAGCTCGTATCCGCGCAGGCCGTGCTTCGCGTCGCGCACCTCCGAGAGGAACGGATGCGCGTAGACCTTCTCCGTGCCCTGGTAGCGGCGCGCAATCTCATCCGGCGTGGGGCTCGCGTATGCCTCATGCCACGTCGAGGGGTCGAAGCCCGGGAAGTCGAAGTACATCACGGTGAAGGGCGCCTGCTCGGCGGCCACCGCGTCCTGTCGCAGGCGGGGAATGGTGGGGTGGTCCGGGTGGAACTCCCGCAGCAGCGCGATGAGGCGGCAGTCGTCGCGCGCATCCCGTCCGGACTGCTCCGTCTGGAGTGAGACTTCGGGTGCGCCGTCCTCGGGACAGGGATGGCCGAGTGAGGAGAAGTTGATGGAGTCGCTGCGCATCAACACCGAGCCCGGCTTCGCCAAATCCCACGTGTCCAGGTTCAACAACAGGCCGCCGGGCAAATCTCGGAAGGCCTTGTGGTCCATGGGGAAGGTGTACGTGTTCTTCACCAGGATGGGCGCGAAGCGCACCGCCAGCGCCTGCAACACCCGGAACCGGTTGTCGTCCATGCCGTCGCGCGGCGTCTCATCGCGGTAGGACGGGTCCGCCGTGTCGCCGTAGAGCGAGAGCGCCTCGCTGGCCGTCGTCTGCCGGACGATGCGCGGATAGGCCAGGGGCACGTAGCGGAAGTACTCCTCGCGCGTCGGCGGCCCGGAGGCCCGAGCGTCGCTCGGGTGCGTCAGCAGACCCACGAGCAGCAGGGCCTGTGCGGCATGGACCGCGATACCGTGGCGCATGGTGTCCCCCCGGGACTCGCGGCGCAGTGCCTCACGTGGGCGCTCGCGATGAGGGGAGCCTAGGAGGCGCGCCCGCGCGCAATCCCACGGGATGTGCCGGGAGCGTCGGACACCGTACGGAGACCCGGGTGCGAAGGGGAGGCACTCACCCCCACGCACCCGGTGGTCAACAGTCGCGGCGCGCGGGCTCGCGCGCTTGCTCCACTCAAGCGGGGAGCGGCTCCGTGGAGCCCTGCGTCGTCGCGGTCGCCGGAGGCGCGGACGGCGCTTCGCTCGGGGCGGTGCGCGGCGCGGGGGCGATGGTCGACTCGCCCATCGTCTCGCCGTGCTGGCTCAAATCCAGGCCCTGCTCCTCCGCCTCGCGGGTGACGCGCAGGGGCACGATGCGGTCCACCAGCTTGTAGAGCAGATAGGAGCCGATGAAGGAGAAGGCGGACACCAGCGCGAGCGCCAGCATGTGCATGAAGAACGTCTTCGTCTCGCCGTAGAGCAGCCCCACGTCCTTGGCCAGCACGCCGGTGAGCACCATGCCCACCACGCCGCCCAGGCCGTGACAGGGGAAGACGTCCAGCGTGTCGTCGATGGACGTGCGGCTCTTGAGGTGCACCGCCGCGTTGCTCACGAAGCTTGCGACCAGGCCCACCATGATGCTCTGCCCCACGGTGATGAAGCCCGCGGCAGGCGTCACCGCGACCAGGCCCACCACCGCGCCCACGCACGCGCCCATGGCGCTCGGCTTGCGGCCGCGCAGCCAGTCGAAGGCAATCCAGCCCAGCATCGCCGCCGCGGATGCCGTGTTCGTGGTGGCGAAGGCCAGCGTCGCCAGCGACGAGGCCGACAGCGCCGAGCCCGCGTTGAAGCCGAACCAGCCGAACCACAACATGCCCGTGCCCAACATCACGAAGGGCAGGTTGGCCGGCGTGTGCGACGCGTTCTCCAGATGGACCTGCCGGCGGCCCAGCACCAGCGCGCCCGCCAGCGCCGCGAAGCCCGCGGACATGTGCACCACCGTGCCGCCCGCGAAGTCCAGCACCCCCCACTCGCGCAGGAAGCCCTTCGGGTGCCACGTCCAGTGCGCCAGCGGCGCGTAGATGACCAGCGTGAAGAGCACCATGAAGAGCACGTACGCCTTGAAGCGCACCCGCTCCGCGAAGGCGCCGGTGATGAGCGCCGGGGTGATGATGGCGAACTTGAGCTGGAACAGCGCGAACAGCATCAGGGGAATCGTGGGCGCCAGGTCCGGGTGCGTCTCTCCACCGACGCCGCTGAACATGAAGAAGGTGCGCGGGTCGCCGATGATGCCGTGGATGCTGTCGCCGAAGCAGAGGCTGAAGCCCACCACCACCCAGAGCAGGCTGATGACCGCCATGGCGATGTAGCTCTGCAGCAGCGTGGACACGACGTTCTTCAGCCGCACCATGCCGCCGTAGAAGAAGGACAGGCCCGGCGTCATCAACAGCACCAGCGCCGTCGCGGTGAGAATCCACGCCGTGTCCGCTGGGTTGATGGGCCCCCCTTGCTTCACCTGCGCCGCCGGCGTCACCAACATGCCCGCCACGCCCACTCCCACCAGCAGGGCCAGTGCCAACCACTTCTTCATCGCGTCACCCCAAGGAAGACTGACGCAATGCAGTATGAGGCCGGCGTGGGCCAGATTCAACGGACCGGAGTCTTAAATCCCGTCGGATACAGCTAAAAATCGATAGAATTGGGCTTAAAATTCATGAATCTGGGCGGGATGTAGGGTCATCTACTTCACGATGATGCGGCCACCCTTGATGTCCAGGTCCTCGCCGCCCTTGAGGACGACGTTGCCCCCGTCTGTCTGGATGGTGCAGGGCCTCGAGCCCTGGATGGTGACGGAGGCCGTCTGGCTCTTGCCGAACGAGACGGAGGTCTTCACGCCGCTGCACACCGCCGTCCAGGTGTAGTCGCGCGAGTCGCGGTTGTAATAGCGCACGGTGACGGCGGCCCATGCGGCCGACGACGCCAGCAGGCCGGCCACGAGGGTGGCTATCGAGAGCCTGGCTTTCATTGTCTCCCCCTTTGAAGGAAGTGGCGCAGTCATACCCGTTGGCCCTGACGCGCGCTCGTCACGCGAGGTGAGACATACCCGCCGAGGCGGCTGGCTTCGTCCCCGCGTGGAGTCCTACGCAGACATACGAACCGGGCGCGCGCGCCTGGCTCACGTGTGCGTCGGTGGCGCCGCGGTGGCCTGGTCGAACTCGTCGGGGTGGAGGTGGAACCAGCGGGCGATGAGCATCACCTCCTGGGCTTCGTGGGCGCGCAGGCCGAGCGTCTCGGGCTCGGGGCGCTCGAAGATTTCCCGGACGCGGGCCTCCAGGGCTTCGCGCTCCTCGGGGGTTCGCGGCGCGGGCCGCTCGTCGCGCACGCTGCCCCGGCGCAGGACGTAGACGCGGTCGTCTCCGGCGTGGCCCGGCACCGTGTACACGAAGGACAGCCGCTTCATCGTCCGGCCCAGGGAGACCATCCACTCGCGGAGGTTCTTCAGGCGCTCCGCGCGGTCTCTCAGCTCCGCGGCGTACTCGAACTGCAGACGTCGGGCGGCCAGGGCCATGCGCTCGTGCAGCAGGGTGAGCGGGACGTCGGAGGTGCCTTCCAGGAAGGCCCGGGCCTGGGCGATGCGGGCGTCGTACTCGGCATGGGTGCAGCCGCCGGCACAGGGCGCGAGGCAGCGGGAGAGCTGGCCGCGCATGCACAGGGGCTCCTGCTTCAGCGGGAAGAGCTGGCCCTGGTTGGCCAGTCGCATCGGTGTGTCCGCCGCGCAGTCTCTCAGCTCGAGCAGGTCGTTCACCGCGCGCACCACGTCGGAGACCGCGCCCTGGCCCTGGAAGGGGCCGTAGTAGTCGCCGCTCGCGCCGGTGACGCGCCCCACGACGTGCAGGCGGGGCACGGCCTCCTTGGTGAGGTGGAGGAAGCAGTGTCCCCGGTCTCGCTTGTGCTCCACGTTGTAGAGGGGGCGGTGGAACTTGATGAGGCGCAGCTCGCGCAGCAGCGCTGCGAACTCGCTGGGCGTGTGCTCCCACTCTACCTGATGCGCGTGGGCGATGATGTCCGCCGCCTTGTCGCCGGGCTCCGCGCGAAAGTAGGAGAGCAGCCGCGAGCGCACCCGCACGGACTTGCCGACGTAGAGCACTTCGCCCGAGGGCCCCAACATCCGGTAGATGCCGGGCCGGTTCTCCGCGTTCGCGCGGACGTGTTCGAGGAGTGAGGCGACGCGGGAAGACATGTGCGGCGAAGGCCCGGCCCTGTGCGTGCCGGACGACATGTCACCGTACACCTCGGTGCGGGCCTCGCGCGGCCCTCGCCTCTTCCCTCCAGCGTGCTTGTCCGTGGGGCGGACGGCCTGGTCGCATGCGAAGGCGAGCAGGTGAGGAGGGGGTTGGTCGCGCCCGCGACGCGCCACATGCGAGGCCGCCGCTCGCCATGAGGGCACCCGTCCACGTCCAGACTTCGATGGAGGTTTATGAAGTTATGTGAACCACCTTGTCTCGTTGAGTTAACGGCGTTAAGTGATGGTCCTGTGTAAACCCGGCCTCGCGATGAGGCGGGGTGTCTGCCTGCCTCGATGAAGGCGGGAGGGAGTCGCCGTCATGGTGCGTGCCCCGTCGTTGACCCTGTCCGCCGCGTGGATGAGCGGCTTCGCCATCCTCGTCGTGGGGCTGTTGTCCCTGGTGGGGTGCTCGCGCCCGGCAACCGCCGCTCCGGGGCCTGCTTCCTCCGCTGAAGCGCCCGCCCAGGTGCGCTCCGTGCCCGTCGTGGCGGAGGAGGTCACCCGTCCGGTGCGCGCCAGCGGGGTGCTCGCCGCGAAGCAGGAGCTGCGGTTGTCCTTCAAGCTGGGTGGCATCGTCAGGCAGGTCGCCGTGGACGAGGGTCGGTCGGTGACGCGAGGGCAGGTGTTGGCCGCGTTGGACCCGTCGGAGATTGGCCCTCAGGTGGCCCAGGCTCGCGAGGGGAGGGACAAGGCGGCCCGGGATTTGGAGCGCGCGAAGCAACTTCACGAGGCCCAGGTGGCCACGCGCGCGCAGCTGCAAGACGCCACCACGGCCTTCGAGGTCGCCGACGCCGCCTGGAGCGCCGCGGCCTTCAACCAGCGACAGGCCACCCTCGTAGCGCCCTCGAACGGACGCATCCTCCGGAGGCTGGTGGAGCCCGGTGAGGTGGTGTCCCCCGGCCAGGCCCTCTTCCAGTTCGCGAGCGCGGACGGCGGCTGGGTCGTCCGCGTGGGCCTGACGGACCGCGACGTCGTGCGCGTGCGGGAAGGGGACGCGGCGGAAGTATCGCTCGACGCCTACCCCGGCCGGACGTTCCAGGCGCGCGTCAGCGAGATTGCCAGCGCCGCCACGCCGGGCCTGGGCACGGCGGAGGTGGAGCTCGAGCTGCGACTCCCCAAGGAGGTTCCCGCACGCGTGGCCGGCGCCGACGAGCGAGGTGGCGCGGAGCCCTCCCCTCGACTGCTGTCGGGCCTCTCCGCCAAGGCACGGGTCCTTCCGTCCGAGCGGCAGACGGTGCGCTTCATTCCGGTGGAGGCCCTGCTGGAAGGGGACGGTGACGTGGCCAGCGTCTTCATCGTGAACCCGGATGGTCGGAGCGCGCGGCGCCAGCGCGTGAGGGTGGCCTTCCTCTCCAACGAGGACGGCCGCGCGGCCCTGTCCGAGGGGCCCGACGTGGGCGCCCACGTCGTCACGGATGGCGTGGCCTTCCTCCGCGACGGCCAGGCGGTGGCGGTGGTGGAGGCGCGATGAAGCTCTCCACCGCGGCCGTGAAGAACCCGCAGCTCACCCTGGTGGTGTTCGCCATGCTGGTCGCGCTGGGCGTCTCCAGCGCGCTGTCCATTCCCCGCGCGGAGGACCCTGTCTTCCCGATGCCGGGCTTCACGCTCATCGCCGTGTACCCCGGAGCGAGCCCGTCGGACCTCGAGCAGCTCGTGGTGGACCCGCTCGAGGAGGCCTTCGAGGAACTCGATGACGTGAAGGAGGTGCGCAGCCAGATGGAGGACGGGCTGGCGCAGCTGGAAATCGAGTTCGAGTCCTCCACGGACCCGGATGACAAACACGCGGAGGTGTTGCGGCAGGTCACCGCCACGCGGCCTCAGCTTCCCTCGGGACTGGTGCGCCTGGAGGTCCTCCGTCACAGCGCGGCGAACGTGAGCGTGGTGCAGTTCGCCCTGGTGGGGCCTCATGTCTCCGCGCGGGAGCTGGAGCGGCACGCGGACGCCCTGGCGGACCGGTTGACGCATGTGTCCGGCGTGAAGAAGGCGGAGGTCTTCGCGGCGACGAAGCAGGAGGTGCGCGTGTCGGTGGACCCGGAGCGGCTGGCGCGCGTGGGCGTGTCGCTGGAGCGGGTGCTGCAAGCGCTCGGCGGCGCCAACCTCAATGTCCCCGCGGGCAGCGTGGACCTGGGCGCGCGGCGCTTCAACGTGAAGACGAGCAGCGAGTACACGTCGCTCGAACAGGTGCGCGCCACCGTGGTGTCCGGTGGCGAGGCGGGCGTGGTGCGCTTGCAGGACGTGGCGGAGGTTTCGTTTCGGGACCAGGACGCGGTGCACCTGGGACGCTTCAACGGCGAGCGCGCTGTCTTCGTCGGCGTCACGCAGAAGGAAGGCGGCAACGTCTTCGCGGTGAGGGACGCGTCGCTGGAGGTCGCCCGCGAGTGGGCCCGGGAGCTGCCGAAGGGTGTCCGCCTGGAGACGGGGTTCGACCAGTCGCTCCAGGTGGAGCGGCGGCTGGGCGGCTTCGCGATGGACTTCGCGCTGGCGCTGGCCCTGGTGCTGGTGACGCTCCTGCCCCTGGGCTTCCGGGCCAGCCTCATCGTCATGGTGTCCATTCCCCTGTCCCTGGCCCTGGGGCTCGCGGCGCTGCACCATGCGGGCTTCACGCTCAACCAGCTCTCCATCGTCGGCTTCGTCATCGCCCTGGGGCTCCTGGTGGATGACAGCATCGTGGTGGTGGAGAACATCGCCCGCTTCCTGCGCATGGGGCGCAGCCGGGTGCGGGCGGCCATCGAGGGCACGTCGCAGATTGGCCTCGCCGTGCTGGGCTGCACCGCCACGCTGGTGTTGTCCTTCGTTCCGCTGCTGTTCCTGCCCGGCACGTCCGGTCAGTTCATCCGCAGCCTGCCCATGGCGGTGGTGTTCACCATCCTCGCCTCGCTGCTGGTGTCGCTCACGGTGATTCCGCTCCTGGCCAGCCTCTTCCTCTCGGAGGGCGAGCACCCGGAGGGCAACCGCGTGCTGCGCTTCTTCCACCACTTCATCGAGCGCAGCTACCGCCCGCTGCTGCACCGCGCGCTGGCGCGGCCGGTGGTGACGGTGGTGGTGGCCGCGGCGCTCTTCGTGGGCAGCCTGGCGCTGGTGCCGGTGGTGGGCTTCAGCCTCTTTCCGAAGGCCGGCACGCCCATGTTCTACGTGAAGGTGGAGACGCCCGAGGGCGCCAGCCTCCCGGAGACCGACCGGGCCGTGCGCTTCGTGGAGGACGCCCTGCGCCGCCGGCCGGAGGTCGTCTCCGTCTCCGCCAACGCGGGGCGGGGCCACCCGTCCGTCTACTACAACGTCCAGCCGAGCGCGGAGCGACCCAACGTGGGCGAGCTCTTCGTCCAGCTCCAGGACTACGACTCGGAGACGACGCCCGCGCTGCTCGACGGCCTGCGCGCGGAGCTGTCCGCGTACCCCGGCGCGCGCATCGAGGTGCGCGAGTTCGAGCAGGGGCCTCCCATCGAAGCGCCCGTGGCGGTGCGACTGGTGGGGCCGGAGTTGGAGACGCTGCGCACGCTGGCCGCGCGGACCCAGCAGGTGCTGGAGACGACGCCGGGCACCCTCTACGTGAAGAATCCGGTGCAGACGCGTCGCACGGACCTCCAGGTGGAGGTGGACCGGGAGAAGGCGGGGCAACTGGGTGTGCCCGCGGCGGAGGTGGCGCGCGCGGTGCGCTTCGGGCTCGCGGGGCTGCCGGCGGGCACCTTCCGCGACGAGGCGGGCGAGGACCATCCCATCCTCGTCCGGATGCCGCTGGAGTCCGGCGCCTGGCCGGCATTGGGCGCGCTGGAGCGCCTGCATGTGGCCAGTGTCACCGGCGCGCAGGTGCCGCTCATGCAGGTGTCCCAGGTGCGCCTGGAGGCCAGCCCCAACCGCGTCACCCACCACGACGGCGAGCGCTCCGTCACCGTCTCCGCCAGCGTGGCCACCGGCTACATCAACGACAACGTCATCCAGGACGTGCTGCGCCGGCTGGACGCGGAGGTGAAGCCGCCGCCGGGCTACCGTCTGGAAGCGGCCGGAGAGCTGGAGAGCCGCCAGGAGAGCTTCGACGGCGTGTCCGCGGCCGGCATCATCGCGGCCTTCGGCGTGCTGGCGGTGCTGGTGCTGGAGTTCCGCACGTTCCGCAGCACGCTCATCGTCGCGTCGGTGATTCCGCTGGGACTGGTGGGCGGCATCCTCGCGCTGTTCCTCACCGGCAACACGCTGTCGTTCACCGCCTCCATCGGCTTCATCGCCCTGGTGGGCATCGAGGTGAAGAACAGCATCCTCCTGGTGGACTTCACCAACCAGTTGCGCGCGCGGGGCCTGTCCGTGGACGAGGCCATCGAGCAGGCGGGCGAGACGCGCTTCCTGCCCATCCTGCTCACCACGCTGACGGCCCTGGGGGGCCTGCTGCCCCTGGCGCTGGAGCACAGCAGCCTCTACTCACCCCTGGCGTGGGTCATCATCGGTGGGCTGATTTCCTCCACCGTCCTCACCCGGGTGGTGACGCCGGTGGTGTACAAGTTGCTGGCCCCGGAGGTGGAGCGGGAGGGCGAGGCACCGGCCAGCGAGGGGCCTGCGTCCCCGCTGCCCGGCTCCGTCGCATCGGCCGGTGGCGCGGCATAGCGGCACTCGAGAGGCACCATGGGCATCAAGGAGCGACGAGAGCGGGAGAAGCAGGCGACGCGGCAGCGCATCCTGGATGCGGCCCGCGAGCTCTATGTCCAGGAGGGCTACGAGGCGATGACGATGCGGCGCGTCGCCGAGAAAATCGAGTACAGCGCCACCGCCATCTACGTGCACTTCAAGGACAAGGCCGCGCTCATCCAGGAGCTGTGCGCCCATGACTTCCTGCGCTTCGCGGAGGTGCTCAACAAGGTCGCCAAGGTGAAGGACCCGGTGGAGCGCCTGCGGAAGATGGGGCGGGCGTACATCGACTTCGCCCAGGAGTACCCCACCACCTACCGCCTGCTCTTCATGGAGCGCCGCCCGGCCGAAGTGGGGACCACGGGCCCGGACGGCCCGGAGCAGGGCAACCCCGAGCAGGATGCCTATGCCTTCCTGCGCCAGTCCGTGCAGGAGGCGAAGGACGCGGACTGCTTCAGGCCCGAGCACCAGGACGTGGAGCTGGTGAGCCAGGCGCTCTGGGGCGGCCTGCATGGCCTCGTCGCGCTGCACCTGGTGATGGGGCCCGAGGACAAGTGGATCGACATGCGTCCACTGATGCGCACCGCGACCCTGATGATGGACCTGCTCCTGGAGGGCCTCTGCAAACCCTCCAGGTCAGGCGGCGCTACGCGGGCTCGATGAAGTTGAGCCGGTAGCCGTCCGGGTCGGTGACGATGACCTCCCGGGTGTGCCACGGCTGGATGGCGGGGCCCTCCACCGCGGCCCCCTGCGCCTGCGCCCGCAGGAGCAGCTCGTCCAGGCCGCTGGTGCCCTCGACGCGGAAGCCCACGAGCACACCCAGTCCCCGCCGGCCTTCCAACTGCAACTGCGTTGGAGGCGCGACGAGGTAGACGTCCACCGCGCCCGCCCACTGAAGGCGGACGAAGGGCGGCTCTGCTTGGGTGCGCTCGAAGCCGAGCGCCTCGTAGAACGCGAGGGAGCGCGTCAGGTCCGAGACGAGCAGCTTGACGAAGGCCGGAATCACTTCTTGAGGCCTTCGGCGGCCAGCGCCGCCTGCACGTGGGGACGCTCGGCGATGCGCGCGTGGTAGGCCTTCACCGCGGGGAACGCCTCCAGGTCCACCTGCACGGGCTTCGCCCAGTTCAGCACGGTGAAGAGGTACGCATCCGCGACGGTGAACTGCTCACCCATGAGGAACGTGTTCTTCGACAGGACCTCGTCCAGCGTCTTGAAGCGCACCGCGAGCCGGTCCTTGTAGATCTTCTTCCCCTCGTCGGGAAACGCCGGGTTGAAGAGGGGGCTGAAGCCCTTGTGAATCTCGGTGGAGATGAAGTTGAGCAGCTCCTGGAGCTTGTAGCGCTCGAGCGAGCCGTTGGCGGGGGCCAGCTTCGCCTCGGGCGCCTGGTCCGCGATGTACTGGACGATGGCGGGCCCCTCCGTCAGCACCGTGCCGTTGTCGAGCTGGAGCGCGGGGACATAGCCCTTGGTGTTGACGGCGAAGTAGTCCGCGCCGGTCTCCGTCTTCTTGCCGCGCAAGTCGACCCTCTCGATGTCGAACTTCAGGCCCGCCTCACGCAGGGCGATGTGCGGGGACAGGGAGCAGGCACCGGACGAGTAGTAGAGCTTCATGGGAGCGCATTCCTCACGTGGGGGGTTCGAGGCGCGCAGTTCTGCACCTTCCCGGGAGGGGATGCCACCGTTTCGATGCGGGGCACCGGGTGGTGCCGGGCAGGCGGGCGGGTGGACGGCACGTGGCGCCGGCCGCGCTCCTGGGTCCGCCGGGCCCCGCTGCCGGGGGCGCGCTCGGAGTGGTAGTTGTTTCGCTCGGAGGTTGGCGCCGGCCCGGGGAGCCCGCCACGCCTCCTTACCCCCAGAGCGAGCCCGGCCCCGCGGGGCGCTCCGTCAGACATGGCCGGGCCTCGCGCCCGAACCTGGAAGGACCCTATGCGTTTCAAAGTCACTCTGTTGCTGCCCATCGCGTTGCTGGCGTGGGGCGTGATGCCGGCGTGCTCCGGTGATGACGATGACAAGCCCGGCGATGGTGGCTCCAATCCCACCGACTCGGGCACCGACGCCGGCAGCCCCCCGGGCGACGGCGGCACGGGCAACGCGTCCTGCCCCACCGGCGCCATCCTCTGCGAGACGTTCGAGAACGGCTCCGCGGGTTGGGATGTCGGCCGCGAGCACTCCACCATCGAGGCGGACGGCACGAAGCCTCACACCGGCGCGCGCTCGCTGCACATCGTGACGGAGGACGGCATCGACGAGAAGCAGAACGAGGGCCAGGCGATTGCGCGGTGGATGAAGAGCATCCCCCCGTTCGACACGCAGCTCTTCGTGCGCGCGCACGTGTTCATGAACGCCTTCCCCGGCGACCAGGGGCAGATGGGCACCTACTTCGTCCTCTTCTCCGACACGAACTCGGACTTCGGCGGCATCGAGCTGCAGGTCATCCGGGACACGGGGTTCGCGCTCGATGACTGGTCCGCGAGGACGGGGCAGGGCTGGAATCGTCAGGGCCCGCCCGTCAACCTGGGCATGTCCACCGGCCGCTGGGTCTGCCTGGAGTGGGAGGTGCGCCGCCCCACCGCGTCGAGCACCCACGGCAACGCGCGAGTCTACGTGGACGGCGCGCTGGCCCACGATTTCACCGACATCGGCATGCGCTCCTTCAACAACTTCTGGGTGGGCTACGGCTTCGTGCATCCCCAGGGGCCGTCGGCCTCCGAGACGTGGGTCGACAACCTGGTGGTCAGCCGCACCCAGCGCGTCGGCTGCGAGTAGCACCCCGCCTCACCGCCGGCCCTGGCGCACCCCGGGGCCGGCGGCTCGTTCCCCCCGTCGCGCGACACCTGTCAGGACGGGTTGATAGAGTTCGTGTGTAATTAACACGAAGTCTCGCCGCCTTTTCGCGGCGGAGGTCTGTCAGGAGCGGGTCATGTCGTTGAAGGAGCTTGCGCGGCAAACGGTGCGAATCGCGGAGCTGGGGACGTATGAGGCGCCCTCGGGGCGGAGCGTCTCGCTGGGGAACCTGGTGGCGCGCGCCGTGAGCGGGACGTTGCTGTACCGGCCCGACGACTTCGGGCGGCTCCCTCCCTTCGAGCCGGGACTGGAGCGTCCGGACCTCCACATCGAAGTCACGGGCGAGAAGACGGGGCAGGCCGCTCGGCGGTTGGTGGAGGAGGAAGGAGAGACGCGGGTCGCCGCGCTCAACTTCGCCTCCGCGAAGAACCCGGGCGGCGGCTTCCTGGGCGGCGCGAAGGCGCAGGAGGAGGACCTGGCGCGCTGCTCGGCGCTCTATCCGTGCCTGCTCTCGCAGCGGGGCTACTACGACGCGAATCGCGCCGAGCGCTCGATGCTGTACACCGACCACCTCATCTACTCGCCGGACGTGCCGTTCTTCCGGGGCGACTCGCTGGAGCTGCTGGAGCGGCCCTTCTGCCTCTCCGTGCTCACCGCGCCCGCGCCCAATGCCGGCGAGGCGCTCCGGGTGGACGTGGGCCTGCGGCCTCAAATCCACGAGGTGCTGCGCGCGCGGGCGCTGAAGGTGCTCCAGGTGGCGGCGCACCAGGGCCATGAGGTCCTCGTCCTGGGAGCATGGGGCTGCGGCGTCTTCCGCAACGAGCCGGTGGAGGTCGCCAACGCCTTCTCGCTCGCCCTGGCGGCCCTGCCCGGCGCCTTCAGGCGCGTGGTGTTCGCGGTGTACGAGCGGAGCGGTGACGGGCCCAACCCGCGCGCCTTCCGCGAGCACTTCGCGTGACGTGGCGTCGGGGGCGGGGCGGCGGATTTAACTCGGTTTAATTCCACCTCCGCCCCGGTTTGGACGACAACTCCCCAAGCATTCACTTCAGGGGGAAGTCGATGACAGGGGATTGGGGCGGTCCGGGGGAATCGCCGATGGCTGGGGGGCGGACGGCGGAGCTCGCCGTGCTCGCGAGCGGGACTTCATGGCTCCTGCCGGCGCGGGATGCTCGCACCGTCCGCGTCCTCGTCGGCCCCACGGGGATGTTGTCGGTGCTCCAGGACTTCGCGCGCGGCGTGGGGGGCGCCGCCGCGGGTCCGGGCATCGCGGGGGACGACCTCTGCTTCACGGGGTGGCAGGTGGACTTCGACGTCACCCTGGACGAGGGGCTGGCGGCGTACCACCAGCTGCTCTCCGCTGGAGCGCTCTCCGACGAGGTGTGCGAGGCGCGCGGCGTCTCCACGGCGACGGTGCGAGTCGCGGTGGGGGAGGCCCGCTTCGTGGGCTCGGAGTCGTGGCTCGGTCGCGAGGCCAGTGTCTTCACCACCGACGAGCGCACCGGGCGCGAGGACTTCCAGTACACGGCGCTCCTGGGGAATCTCATCCTGCGCAGCCGGGGCGAGGTGGGCGATGCGCACAGCCACGTCCACGAGGTCACGCTGACGGGGGTGGCCCACCAGCTCGTGCAGGCGCTGCGCCGGGTCCACCCGAGGACCGCGACGCATGACGACACGGCGGTGCTCGTCTTCACGGCGGACGAGGCCGAGCGGCTGCGTCAGGGCGCGCGGGACTGGATGCTGGCCGCCGAGGAGGGACACCCCGCCGGCGAGGATGGCACCCCGGAGTGGGTGCGCGGGCTGGCCAGCGCGGAGTCCGCGGAAGAGGCCATCACCCGGCTCTGCACCTCCGCGAGCGATGCGGCCCGCGTGGCGGAGCGTGTGCTGGAGCTGGGCGCGTTCCTGCTGGAGTCAGAGGCGGCGGCCCAGGTGTGAGGCGTGGCGCCAAAGAGGGCGCCCATGCATCAGGGATAGCGAGCGAAGACGGGCACCGCCATGGACACCGGCTCCGAAGAAGAGAGCTCCGGCTCCGTGGTGGTCAGCGGCTGGTAGGCATCCACGGGCGCCGCGCAACCGACGACGAACTCAGCGGCCTCGCGGAGTTTCTCCAGGGCGCGCTCCGTGCAGTGCAGGGTGACGAGGGGAAGGAAGCCCGGCTCACTCATCCACTTCACCGCTCCCAGCAGGTGATGCGCGCTCAGGAACCCCATCACCTGGTCTCGCAAGGCGCGGCTCTCCTCTCCCGCCGCGAGCAGGACTGCACGCCTGTCTCGCGGGGGCGGCGGGGGCTGTCGAGGCCCACGCTCTTCCCGGGGCATGATGATGGTTTCAATCCACATCGGAGCGCCCTCCGGACGGAAATCCCAATGGCGCGCTGACCAGGTGAGGCTGCTTGCTCCCTGGCCATTGGGACGCTGGGGAATGATGCGCGATTTCACTTCGAGTTGTTTCGCTTCGCGCGCCAATTCCTTCTCGGAGGGCGACAAATTGTGAAAAATCGGAGTGACCCTGAAACACACGATGTCTGGGGTTGGCCCACAGGGTGGGCGGATTCCGCGTAGTGGCGAACCCTCGGTCGTTGACGGCTGGACATAGGGATACGGCCGGAGGGTGTGTCAGGCTGGGGCACATGAGACCTGGCCGCGCGGTGACGCCCGAGACGCTGTCCCTGTCGCTTCTCACCCCGAGTGAGGGCGAGCGAGCGCCGCGTGGCGAGGGCGGTTCCTGAGTCGGTCCGAGGTCGATCATGCCCACCGGAACGCCCTCTCCACGCAGTCGACGCAGGCGCACTGAAGGCACCGTCTCGCGCGCTGCCCGTGCGTCGCGAGAGGAGGCTTCGCGGGCCGGAACGCCGAGAGGGTTGGGGCCGCCCGCCGTCTTCGTGGGGCGCAAGCAGGAGCTCCAGCGGCTGGGCACGTTGCTGAAGCGCGTGCGCACGGGCGTTGTCTATGGGCTGCCAGGGGTGGGCAAGTCCGCGCTGGTGGCCGCCGTCGCGTCGCGCCACCGGGGGCCGGTGGTCCACCGCCGCATCGCTCCTGGAGACACGTTGGACGCCGTGGTCGACGACGCGCGCCGCCTCTTGCGCGAGGCGCCCGTGGCCCAGGCCTTGTCGGATGACTCGCGACTGGAGGATCTGGCGCGGGAGCTGGAAGCGCGCGGGGCCTTGTTCGTCCTGGACGACCTGCACGTGCTGCGGCCCGAGGAGCGGCTCGCGTTGGTGGAGGGGCTCGGCGGGCGGCTGCGCCAGGGCGCGTTGCTGGCCACCTCGCGCGAGGAGGTGCCGCGCCAGGCCACCAGTCCGGACCGCTTCGAGCTGCGGCTGGATGGGCTGCCGGAGGCCGCGGCGAAGCTGCTGTGGCGGCAACTGGACACGCTCTATGGCGCGCGGGAGGGCTTCGCCGCGGCGTGGGCCCGCTCGCGGGGCGTGCCCTTCCTCCTCAGGCGCGCGCATGCGAATGACGCGGACGTGGAGGAGCCGGTGCGCGCCGCCCTCGCCGCGCTGCCTCCGGACGAGCGGCATGTGGCCGCCGTGCTGGCCCTGTCGGAGCTGCCACTGCCCGCCTCGGCCCTTCGCGACGTGCTGCCAAAAGAGGCGGCGGGCGAGGCGCTGCGGCGGCTCTCCGCCCGGCTCCTCGTCGAGACGGACGCGCGGGGCCGCCACGGCGTCCACGACCTGGTGCGCGAGGCCTTCCAGACGTTGCTCGACGCCGACGAGGCACGCGCCGCGCACGAAGCGCTCCTGGGGTTGCTCGCGCGCGAGCCCCTGCCGGAGGTGGTGCGGGTGCGCGCGATGTGCCGCCATCTCCAGGCACTGGGGCGCCATGAGCAGCGCCGTTCCTTCGTCGTCGAGCAGGCTGAGGCCCTCGTGCGGCAGGGCGCCGCGGGGGAGCTGCTGGCGCTGCTGGGCTCGCTGCCGCCCGCGCTGTGCACGCCGGACGTGGGGCTTGCGCGCGCCCGTGCCCAGGTGCGGCTGCTGGACTTGCGCCGCGCGTACGCGGAGCTCGTGGCGCTGCTGGCTTCACTGGGGGACGCGGAGGATGCGCGGAGCGCGGGGCTGCGCGAGCAGGTGGGCACGGTGCTGGTCCGGGTGGCCCTCTTCTCGCTGGAGCTGCCCGCGTGTGAGCGGACGCTCGGGTCCATGCCCATGCCGCGCGACGCGGAGGTCTTCCTCCAGCAACTGCTCGCCTGGGCCGCGCTGCGCTTCTTCCAGGGCCGGTTGGATGAGTCCCTGGAGATGCTAGACGCCGCGTGCGCCGCATCCGACGACAAGCGCGTGCTCGGCTGGTGCGCCTATGCCCGCGCGCTGATGTGCTGGATTGAAGGCCGGGACGAGGGGCTCGAGGAGCCCCTGAGCCAGTGTCTGTCCTTGCTGGAGGGCGCGCCGCTCGACTCGCGCGGGCCGCTGGTGGCCGCGATGTCCGCGGGCATCCTCAGTCGGCTGGGGCGCTTCACGCAGGCGCAGGCCGCGCTGGATGGCGTGCGGGAGCGGCTGGGACAACTGGGCGCGCCGAGGCTCGCGCTGGAGCTGGACTGCATCGCCGCGCTGGTGCTCGGAGAGCGGGGCGAGCGGCGCGCCGCGCTGGCCGGTCTGCGAGAGGTGGCCGTGCGCGCGGAGCAGGGCGGTTATCTCTTCGTCCACCACCTCTCCCGCGTTGGCGCGGGCCGCATGCTGTTGGAGCTGGGGCGGCGCGCGGAGGGGCTGGCGCTGCTGGACGACGCGGCGGCGGATGCACGCGCGCGCGGCGCCGAGGGCCTGGTTCGCGCCGCCGAGACGGCCCGCGCCTCGGACGTGCTGCGACAGGTGGAGCGCCCTGGCGCCGTGGAGCCTCGCGAGGTGCGTCCGGGCGTGGCGGCGCGACAGCGGGCGCTGGCGGCGCTGGCCGCGGCGACGGCGGGCGACAGCGTGCGCGCGGAGGGACTGCTGGCGTCGCTGGAGCCCCTCGCGCGAGGCGAGGACTTCGCGATGGAGCGCGCGTTGGCCCACCTGTCCCGGGCCATGCTGCACCGGCTCTCCGAGCGCGCGACGGAGGTCCGGGGTTCGATGGAGGCGGCGGCGCGCTCCGCGTCGGAAGGCGCGGCGGACCCGGAGCTGATTCCGGAGCTGGCGCGCACGCTCGCCTCGCTTCGGGTGGTGACGTCCGACGGCTCCCGGCTCGCCGTCGAGGCGCCCGTCGCCGCGTCGGACGCGGTGGTGCTGGACGCCAGGGACCATGCCCTGCGCGCGGGAGGCCACACCGTCTCGCTGGCCACGCGCGTGCTTCCCCGCCGCCTGCTGTACGCCCTGGCTCGCCAACCCGGGCGCACGCTGTCGAAGGAGGCGTGTGTGCGGGCCATGTGGGAGGCGGACTATGACCCCCGCCTGCACGACAACGCGCTGCGCGTCCACGTGCGCCACCTGCGGGAGGTGCTGGAAGGCACCGGCGCGCGCCTTCTGTTCGAGGACCCGGGCTATCGCCTGGAGGTGCCTCGGGGCTTCGCCTTCGTCCGCGACGAGCCCGGCGCGTCCTAGAGCGGCAGGTCCACCACGAACGTCGCGCCACCGCCGGGCGAGTCCTCCACGCGGATGTGGCCGCCGTGGGCCTCGACAATCTGCTGGACGATGTAGAGCCCCAGCCCCATGCCTCCGCGCCGCTGCGCGTTGTCGCCCTGGGTGAAGCGCTCGAAGATGCGCTCGCGGTCCTTCTCCGGGACGCCCTGCCCGTTGTCCCGCACCATCAAGCGGAGGGTGCCGCCGTAGCGCGCGAGCGAGAGGAACACGGGGTTGCCCGAGCCGTAGCGCAGGGCATTGGACAGCAGGTTGCTCACCACCTGCTCCATCCGCAGCCGGTCGAAGCGGCCCATCATCGGCCCCTCCACCGACGCATTGAGCTGCACCCCTGTCTGACGGGCCTCGTCTCCGAAGCGCGCGACGAGGTCGGAGACGACGGCCGCGAGGTCGCCCTCGGTGAAGTGGAAGTCCAGCTTGCCCGTCCGGATGCGGCTGACATCCAGCAGGTTGTCCACCAGCGCGCTCAGCCTGCGCAGTTGTCGCTCGGTGGCCTCCAGCTTCGCCTGCACCTTGACCGAGCCGAGCGTCTCCGTGGGCGCGCTTTCGCTCATGCGCCGCAGCAACTGGGCCTGGAGCCGCAGGGACGTCAGCGGCGTGCGCAGCTCGTGGCTGGCCAGCGAGAGGAAGTCGTCGCGCGTGCGCACCGCTTCCTGCAGCGCGAACTCCGTCTCCTTCAGCGCGGTGATGTCCAGGATGGCGCCCCGGATGACCACCACCTTGCCCGTCGCGTCGCGCAGCACCCGGGCCCGGCTGGTGAGCCAGTGCCACGAGCCGTCCGGCCAGTACGTCCGGAAGGTGGAGATGTACGAATCCGTCTTGCCCGCGAAGATGTCATCCAGTTGCGACTGGACGCCCAGCCGGTCGTCCGGATGCAGCGATTCGATGAACCGCTCGTGGGTCCACTCCGACAGCGGATGCGGATAGCCGTAGAGGCGGTCATGTCCCTCCGAGCGGAACACCTGGCCGGTGGCGAGGTTCGTCTCCCAGACGGCCATCTGCGCCGAGTCCAGCGCCACCTGGAAGCGCTCGCCGAGCTGACGGAAGCGCTCCTCGGTCCGCGCCACCTCGTTCTCCGCGCGCTGCCGGCGGGTGATGTCGGCCGCGAGCACCCACGTCTCCTCGCCGACGACCTGGACATTCACGTCCAGCCAGGTGCGCGAGGGCAGCTCCGCCAGGAAGCGTCCGCCTTCGCGGGTGGCGAGCGCGGCCATCAACCGCTCGTGCAGGGACGTGCCCGCGAGCGCGGGCTCCGCCACCCACGGCTCCTGTCCCCGGAGCTGGTCGGCGGGGAGGCCGAGGAGCGCGGCGGCGCGGCCGTTCACCTCTCGAATCCGCCCATGGGCGTCCAGGCAGAGGAACGCCTCGCTCATCATCTCCCGCAGCACACTCAGGCGCGCGTCGGCGGAGAGTCCCGCCTCGTCAGCGGCGGCGGCGGGCAACACTCGCGGGTCGTGGGAGGTGTCTTTCGAGGAGCCGGACACGGGGGACGGCGCGGGGTTCATGTAGAACTGAACCGTCCCCTGGCGCTCCAAATGCGTCAAGTCGCCTCCTTTGTTCGGAGAATCGTGACGCGGGCCTGCGTCCGCACGCCGGGCCATCCACCGGAGCTTGCTTCGACCCCTCTTCCGGCTGACTCCGCGAGGCGGACGCGGCATGCGGCTCAGGACCCGCCTGAAAGCGCGGTCGGGTCCTCGATGGGTGTCGGCATGACCCACAGCCCCGTGGGCTGGAGGTACGCCTGGTCGAAGGCGTAGAGGATGCCCGTCCACCGGTCCATGAAGACGGCCCAGTTGTACTCGGTGGGCGGAGACGTCAGGGGATTCCCATCGCGGTCCGGCTGGCTGTACGCATAGTCGGCGTAGTTCCAGACCACCGTGCCGAACTCCGTGCGCAACAGCGGGGTGAGAATCTGGAGCAGCGCGACGCGCGACACCTCGTCCGGTCGCGGCACCGGGGGCGAGAAGACGGGCTGCGCCATGTCATGTTGCTCGCGCCAGGCGATGTAGTTGTTGCCCATGGCCACCAGCGCGTCGCGCTCGGCGGGTGTCGGCGCCACGCGGGCCTTCTCGTAGAGCGCGAAGGCGGCCACCAGCAGGCTCTTGTAGTGCATCCCCGGGAAGACCTGCTCGAACAGGTAGGGACGCGGGACGTCGTATGCGTGCGCCAGCGCGTAGGCATACGCCTGCGAGGCCTGCGCGGGCACCGAGTCCACCAGCGTGAACTCCGTCAGCACGCGCTCCGGCGTCACCGCGCCCGCGCCCCGGCGCCAGTCCAGGTACAGCTGCCCCGAGCCGCCGATGTCCGTGAAGATGGCGAGGTTGCCCTCGTGGAGCGTGCGCTCCAGCGTCATGACGATGCTCTCTGCCTTGTCGAGCGGCCAGAAGCCCGGAGCGCTCCAGTAGAGCGCGGCGAAGCGCGCGGCCGTGGCGGCCAGCGTGCGCACGTCCAGCAGCGCCGCGCCGTTGAGCGACGTGATGAGCGCGGCGAGCGAGGAGGCCGCGTCGATGGGAAGTCCGCGCAGCACCAGCTCCAGCCCCAACTGCTCGGGCGAGACGCGCAGCTGGGCGTTGAGTCCCACGCGCTGGAGCGCATGGAGCACCGACAGCGAGGGCTGCCCACGCGCCGCGGCGATGATGCGCTTCGCGATGGCCGTGCCCAACATGCCCTCACCTCCGGTCTGCGAGGCGTGGGGCGCGAAGGTGAACCAGTTGGGCCGCACGGCGCTGGCGCCGCCGGGTTCGAGCGTCGGGTCCAACACCGCGCCCAGCTCATAGGCGATGGCGATGTAGCCCAGGGTGATGCGGCGATTGTCCTCCAGCGGCGTCGCCGCCGGCTGGGCCAGGGCGGACGTGGAGGTCAGCGCGGTGGCCAGCGCCAGGACGGAGAAGAGGTGGAGCGGGGCAGGGGAGCGGAGCTGTCGCATGGGGAGACCGTCTCGGAGTGGCGGGGCCCTGGGGAGGTAGTCACGGGCCAGGACCTTCCCAAGCCGTACCGGCCTCGCCGCATTGCAGCAGTGTCCGGAGGTCGACGAATCCAGGCCGTGGGATTCCCATGCGTCCCATGAGCAGGGCTGCACGAGGAAGGAGGGAGTGCGTCACGCCCTCACAGGTGTCGAGCGGCGTGCTCCACCCACAGCGAGCCCGGCGCGGTGAACACATCCGTCGCGCGGCCCTCCATCACCCACCAGCCTCCTCGGGCGAGCTCATCCTCGAGCTGTCCGGGGGCCCAGGCGGCCAGGCCCTCGAAGGTGAGCGAGGAGCCGACGGGCAGGTGAGGCTCCCGGCTCCCCTCGTACCAGGAGAGGCCGCCTGGCAGGGGATGCGCTCCCTCGGGTGGCGGGCTTCGCAGCGTGAGGGTGATGTGGTGCTCCGCGCGGACCGGCCCGCCCCAGCGGTCCACGCCCACGGGCAGCGGTTGGTCCTCCCGGGTGCGCACGCGATTGAGCACCAGCCCCCAGGTGCTCCGCGCCTCGCCCGCGTCCAGCAGCAACACCACCGTCTCGTCGAAGGCGCCAGACACGCGGCCGGGTCTGGCGACGAGGAGCGAGCCCGGCTTGAGCTCCACGGGCTCGTGCTCCAGCGCCTTGAGCGCGTCGATGAGGCGGGGAAAGAACAGGAGCATCGACAGCGCGAGGAGGAACAGCATCCATCCCAGGGGGCGCCGGGCCAGGTGCCTCACGTCGCCACACCTGGGCGACAGGGGCCACACGTCCGCGCTGTCGAGGCGCTCACGCTCACGGCTTGCGAGGCGGCGGGGTGGGCTGCTGGAGCTCCGCAAGGTGCTCCGCCTTGAAGCGGGCCAGGGCCTCGTCCGGGTCGATCTCCTCGAGCCGCTCGGCCTTCGCGCGCGAGGACGCCGTGAGCTGCTCGAAGTCGGGGAGGTCGGACAGGTCGCGCTGCTTCTTGCCGCCGTGCAGCCAGCGCAGCGTCAGCACGAAGATGACGTAGATGCCGAGGGCGATGAGGCCGTACTTGAGGAACCACTCGGCCAGCCCGATGACGATGCCGATGGAGGCAATGGCGAGCAGGATGCCGATGGAGAACAGGAAGATGAACTCTCCCGACAACCACTTGAAGGCGAGTACGCCCAGGCCGACCTTGATGAGTGTCTGCTGGTCCTTCTTCTCCATGAAGTATTCCCCCCTGGGCGGTGGCCGCGGGCGTGAGCCATGAGGTGCCCTCCGCGTGCCACCCTGCGGACAGCATAAGTTGAACAGCGGGCGACTGTAAGGGCGGACGGACGCGAGGTCGCGACCTTGCTGCCGTCCGGGGCCCCTGCCTCTGTCAGCGCCTCGCGTGCCAAGACCGCTCGTCCTCCTGTTGTGGCTGCTCCTGGCTGGCGCCTCCGAGGGCGCGCCGGAGGAGGCGGGAGTCTCGCGTGTCTTCCCCGTGAAAGTCGTCACGGAGGTGCTGCGAGACCGGGTGGGGCTCCTGTGGGTGGGAACGCGCGAGGGGCTTTATCTTCACGACGGCCATCGCTTCCGGAAGTTCCAGCAGGAGCTGGGCCAGGAGGGCTCGCTGGTTACTTCAGCCGGGCCAGGTCCAAGGGAGTGTCCACGTCCTCGGAGCCGCCCGGGAGAGGGACGGTGGCGACACGCGAGGGCTCACGGGCAATCACCTTGCGCGCACCTTGCTCCGGGGAGAGCGACTCCAGCTCCGCGAACACCGAGCGGGCGAACAGGGCGGGCACGCCGCGAGTCCCGTCGTACTCGGAGGCCACGACGGGGGCACCGGTGCTTCGCCAGGCGGCCACGAGCGCCGCCAGATGCGCGGCATCGACGCGAAGCTGATCGCACAGCATGACGAGCACGGCCTCCACGGCAGGCGCGTCGGTTGTCGCGAGCATCGCCGCGAGTCCCGCCGTCAGCGAGCCACCCGGGCCGAGTGCCCAGTCGGAATGCGCCACGGTTCGAACGGGCAGCCCGGTGAGCTCCGATGCAATGGCTTCTTTGTGAGCGCCCAGGACGACGACGACGGGCCCGCCCAGGCAGAGGGCCGCTTCGGCGGCGCGACGAACCAGCGTCTGGCCTTGATGGACGACGAGCTGCTTGGGATGTCCGAGGCGAGAAGAACCTCCCGCCGCCAGCAACACCACGCCCACCGTTGTGCGCTCGGCGGTCACGCGAGCTTCCGCACGGGAGGCGTCGCCGCCGTGTGGATGGGCGCCTGTCGCTCGCGCAGCTTCCCGCCCTCTCGGTCCGCGACGACGGCCTGAAGCTCGGCGACGATGGACAGGGCAATCTCCTCCGCGCCCTCAGCGCCCAGGTCCAGCCCCACGGGCGCGTGCAGCTTCTCCAGCATCGCCGCGCTGGGCGCCGGAGAGAGCGCCGCGAGCAGCCTGTCCGTGCGAGAGCGAGGCCCCAGCACGCCCAGGTAGCGCAGGGCCCGAGGCAGCAGGCCCGCCAGCAGCTCCTGGTCCTGGGGCAGGCTGTGCGTCATCAACACCGCCAGCGTGCGTGAAGACAGGGGCACCGTCGCGGCGGCCTCGCGCGCCTTCGCGGACACCACCGCGTGCGCGAGGGGAAAGCGGCGCCGCAAGGTCTCCGTGGGGCGATCCGCGACCACGGTCACCTGCCATCCCAGCCCCGCCGCCTGCACCACGACGGGCGCCACATCGAAGCCGCTGCCAAAGAGCACCAGCGCATGCGGAGGCTCCACCACCTCCACCAGCACGTCCGCACCGCCACACGGGCCGCTCCAGGTGCGCCCCACCTCCAGCGCCTCGCGAGCCGCCTCGCGAACGGCGTCCCCCAGGGGGCCCGCGATGTGACCGGCCTCCAGTCCGTCATCGCGCAACATCAGCCGCGCCCCGACGGCGTGCGTGGGCCCCTGGTACACGGTGGCGACGACGGCTCGCCGTCCCAGGTTTCGTGCCTCGGCCGCGAAGGCGAGCGCATCCACGGGGCCCGGCTCGCAGCGCTCCAGCAGGACATCCACGACGCCATTGCAGCCGAGCGCGAAGGACAGGCCCCCTTCGTCCTCGGCGCCTTCTCCCGTGGAGTCGTAGCGCAGCACGCGCGGGCCGGTGCTCGTCCAGAAGAACGCCTTGCGGACGATGTCGGCCTCCAGGCAGCCGCCGCTCACTCCACCCGCGAGCCAGCCATCCTCGCCCATCAACATCCGGGCGCCGGGCTTGCGGTATGACGAGCCGGACACGGCGACCACCGTGGCCAGTACCCAGGGGCCCCGCGAGTGCGCGCGGGCGCGGAGGATGGCGTCCAGGTCCTTCATGTTCCGCCGCGCAGCCTAGCAGAGGCGCGGGCGTCAACCGACTCCGGAGCCTTCGTGTGTCTTCACTGGCACGGTGTGTGTCGTGAACCGGGCGATGACCCGCGCGGCGAGTCGTGAGCCTTCCACACAGAGGAACACGAGGAGCACCGGCTCGATGAAGTACTTGAACCGCATGTTCTCGCCCTTCTCGAACAGGATGCTCACCGTGGCGACGTACAACACGGGCAGCAGGAGTCCAGCCACGCGGAGCCAGGCCGCTCGGCCCTCGAGTCGCCTCGCGGCCATTCCCCCCGTGAGGAGCAGCAGCAGCCAGAGCACGGGTGAAGAGAAGAAGAAGTCGAGCGGCTCGCGCCACGGCAGCCGGTCCACCAGGACATTGGGCTGGTAGCGACTGGAGGGCTCGCCATACAGCGAGGCGTTCTCCGCGAAGGAGGCCAGTGTCGTGGAGAGGGGTTGTTCGAGCAGCGCCCGGCGGCACACGTACTTCAGCCCCACCGAGTAGCGCAGGGCATCCAGGTGGTTGTAGTTGTAGTAACCCCCCAGCTTCTCGTCCTGGCGCAGCACGGCGGCGCTCGAAGGGGAGGGCAGCCCCGTGGGCAGCACGTTCGAGGGCAGGCGCATCGCGCCGAGGTCCGGCTCGCCCAGGCCAATGGCTCGACAGAAGTTGAGTCCGTCGAAGGTGGACGTCATGGACGTGCCGAAGAGCGCGAGCTGCTTGGCGACGTAGGGCCCCGCGAACAGCGCCACCAGCGCGACGTACCGTCCCACGCGCCGGAGGGGAACGTTCCTCAGCGCGAGGCACAGGGCCACGAGCAGGAAGAAGGGCCACTGGAAGATGGAGCGCAGGAAGAAGAGGACCAGTGACGCGGTGGCGAGCCGGGCGATGGAGCCTCCCTCTCGCTGAAGTCGCCACAGCTCGAAGCAGAACCACAGGAAGGCGAGGGCGCTCGCGGCGGTGCTGTCCAGCAAGGTGGCGAAGGCGAGGGCGCCCGGATGCAGCGCCGTCACCACCGCGCCGACGATGGCGGCGGCCCTCCCCGCCACTCGATACACCCAGGCGAAGACGAGCGTCACGGTCGCCGCGAACACCAGTGCCCAGGCGACGTAGGTCCACCGGTCCACGGCGTCCACCAGGGCAGCGCTGTCGAGCGAGCCGTGAAGCCCTCCGAGCACCGCGCGCAACACGTCCAGCAGGGGAGGCTGGATGTGCAGATACCAGAGGGAGCGCACCGGCTCGTCGCGCAGTTCCCGGAGCGACAGCGTCTGCATCATCCGCTCGGAGTTCCACGCCTGGAAGCGCAGCCCGTCCGTCGTGAATCGGCGGAACAGCGCCTCCAGGACGAGCAGGAACAGGAAGGACACGGAGAAGACGACGCCCTGCTCGCGTCGGCTGGCGACACGGCGGACGGGCTTCACGGGAGGGGCCGAGGGGACGGCAGAGGAGTCAACCACCGCCGAGGAGTCTCGCAGCCTCTCCGGCATCTCGTACAGGGGGCCTCACTCGCCTGGCTCCAAGGCCCCCGGAGTCGCGCGAATGGGCGTGCTCGAGTTCGGCGCCGGAGTCGCGCAGCCCCCGGGCACACAGGCGTGCCGTGCCCGTGAAGAGCGCGGCACGTGGCCTCATGTGGAGGTCGGGGCCTACTCCCGCACCCACTTCCGGCGAAGCGCGAGGGCCGCCAGGGCCAGCAGTCCGAGAGGACCCGCGAAGCCACTGCCCGTTGCTCCGCAGCCCCCGTCATCGTCGGACTTCTCCGGTGAATCCGTCCCCGAGTCAGGCGCCCCAGCATCGGGAGTCCCCGGCCCCGAGTCAGGTGTCCCGGAGTCTGGAGTGCCTGGGCCCGCATCCGGCGTCCCGGTCACCGGTCCCGAAGAATCCCCGTAGGCACCGATGTGCCCCGGACTCGTCACGGTGCGTGCCTCCGCCGCGACATGCTTCACGTACTGCCAGTCCACTGTGAGGGACGCGGCCTCGGAGGGAGGCGCCACCGCGGCCCCGCGCAGCGGCGAGCCCGAGGCGAGGTGGAAATCCTGGCCATCCAGGTTGCCGAAGCCGGGCGTGGTGCCAGTGAGGTTACCGCCAGTGTCCACGACGGAGCCCGTGAGCGTGCCGAAGGTGGAGACGTAACCCGGCTTGTACCAGTTACCGCCATGCCGCAGCGTGCCAGCCTCGTCCGTGAGCGACAGCGTGTTGCCTCCCACCGCGGCCACCAGGACGACATTGCTCGTGACGTGCGCCGTCTGGGCATTCGTCGACAGCCGCAGCAGCGTGGTGCGGTCCGTGCGCGAGGAGACGATGGTGTTGTGGAAGAGGTAGAGCTGGGAGCGGTAGTCCGCCGTCGTCCCGTTGTCTCCGCCGAAGTGGATGATTTGCCGGTTACCGGCGCCCGCGGGCTCCAGCAGCACGTTGCCGTAGACGAACGTCCGCGCATAGGACGACGACGCGCGAACGGCCACGCTGTCGGACTCCACCAGGTCGAGTTGCCGGTTACCGCCCTCAATCCAGTTGTACCGGATGACGGTGCCGGCGGACCGGTCCTTCAGGTTGTTTCCCAGACACCCCGAGCACAGGGGCCCGAAGCGGTTGAACTGGTAGGTGATGCCGAGCGCCTCGGTATATGCATTGTGCTCGTAGATGCTGTCGACGTTGCCATTGCCGAGGATGTGATTGCGCTCGACGAGCAGGTCCGACGTCTCGTTGGCGACGAACAGGCCATTGCCGCTGTCCTCCAGGACGCAGCCGCGAATCGTGAGGTGCTCGCCCTTCTCGATGAAGATGGCGGCCGCGTTGTCGCTGTAGGTGGAGGCCCCGCTGCGACCGGTGAACGCACCTCGTGCGCGGCGCAGGTGCAGGTCCTCCACCACGAGATAGGCGGGCATCGTGTCAGCGGGCGTGTTGGATCCACCAATCTTCAAGATGCCGCGCTGCTCGCTCCAGAAGTTGAGCTGCGAGCGCGTCGTCGCGTTCTCCCCGACGATGACCGGCAGGTTGCCCGCCGCGTCGCGCACCCCGCGCACGGTGATGGGCGCGGAGGCCGTGCCTCGCACTCCCAGCACCCACTTCTCCGCATAGGGCGTCGGGCGGGCATGGATGAACACCGTGTCACCGGGCTGGAGCGACTCCCAGGGCACGGCGCCAATGCTGGCGAGAGGCTGGCCCGGGCCCACGCGGTACTCGGCGGCCTGGGCGACGAGCGACTGAAGCAGGACGAAGAAGACCCATCGGAAGCGGTGCATTTCACGGAGTGTGACGCGGCTCCGGTGGGGCGGTCCACCGGGCGTCGTGGCGGGGCGGGCGACGCGGGGCCGCCTCGTGGGAAAGGAGGACAGGGGGACTGGATGATTCCTCCGGCCCGGAGTGTAGTTCTCCCCCGCATGCCCCTTCTGCGTCAGGTCATCGTCCTCCAGTCCCTCCGCGAGCTCGGTCGCCTGGCCCCGGACCTCGCTCGCAATCGGGCGGAGCGCTCACTGGAGGCCAGCCTCCAGAGTCTGCGAGAGGCCAGCCTCACGACGCTCGGCATGGAGCTGGATACGCTGACGCTGTTCGACGCGCGCTCCGTCGTGCGGTTGTTCGCGCACGCGGAGCAGGCGCGCATCCTCGCCCACTTGATGGACGAGCGGGCCCGCACCCTCGCGGAGCATGGCGACTTCGTGGGGGCGCTGTCGGACACCGTCTACGCGGGGCAGCTCCTCGCGTGCTCCCGTCAGCGCTTCGGCGTCCTGCGGGACGCGGGCGCGGCGGATGCCCTGGAGCGCGAGCTGCCCAAGCCGCCGACCTGAGCGGCCTTGAGGGCTCAGGACGCGGCGCGGGCGCGGGGCCTGCGAGCGACCTCCGCGCCACAGGCCACCGCGTGGCGCGCGAGGGCTTCGTCCAGCGCCGCGTCGTCCAGCTTCACGCCCTTCTCGCGCCAGAGATTGTCCACCTGGAGCACGCCCTCGCGCACGCGGGCTTCCAGTCGCCCCACGAGCTGTCCCCGGTGCAGCAGCGGACACACGTACCAGCCCCACTGTCGCTGCGCGGCGGGCTTGTAGACCTCCCAGATGTAGTCGAAGCCGAACGCCACGCTCACCAGCCCCCGGTCCCAGAGCACCGGGTCCAGCGGTCCCAGGATTCGCATCCGAGCGTCGGGCTCCGGGAACTCGCGCTCCCGAAAGCCCAAAGGCGCCAGGTACCGTCGGGGCGAGCCCGGCACGGTGACTTCCTCGAGGAGCCCTTCGGCGACGAGCGTGTCGGGCAGCGCCGAGGTGCGCACGTCGGACAGCATGGACCAGTGCGGTCCGCTGGCGCGGCTCAAGAGGCCAGCGGCCTCCACTCGTTCGCTCAGGGCCCAGCGCTCGAACGTGTGTTTCACCCGGGCGTCGGCCATCCGGGGCAGGGCGCGTCCAGGCACGTCGTACACCTTGCCGCCGGGGCCGCGTCCGCACACCACCACCTGGCAGCGCGTCCAGAGCACCTCCAGCGCCATGGCGGTGGCGCGCGCGGTGCCCTTCCAGCCGCTCCAGTCGATGGGCACCACCGCGCCGTGGTCCTTCAATTCGCGAGAGGAGGACGGGCCTCGCTGCGTCACCTCGTCCAGCACGGCGTGCAACACTGGCTCGGGGATGCGCTTGAGCCGCTCCTCCAGTCGCCACCAGGGCGCCTGGGCCGCGCGCTCGCGGTAGTACGGGAAGGCGCTCGCGGGCAGCAGGCAGCGCTCCTTGGCGAAGTGCTCGAAGGCGTGGCCCGGCAGCAGGTGGCGGTACACGTCGCCGCGAGCGATGCCCTCCACGCGCGCCAGCGCCACCAGGTCCGCGTTGGTGCCGATGACATCCAGCGGGTCCAACTGGATGCAGCGCAGCGACTTGAGGAGCGCGCGAACTCCGCGCGCCCCGGGAGGAAACAGGGGGCGCGCGAGTCCCAGTTGTCCGACGAGGTAGCGCCGCGCCTCGTCGGGCTGCAGCACGGTGGGAACGGGAAGCGAAGTCGAGGGCACGGCGCGGACGTTAGTCGCTGCCCCCTGGCTCAGTCGCGCTCTGGAGGTGCGTCTTCTTCCTCTTCCTCGACGGCGCGGCCCGAGGGCTCGGGCTCCAGGCGGGCTTGCCGCTGACTGGCCTCCCAGGACTCCTCCGCGTCGTGGGCGTGGACGACGGAGGCCTCCGCGTCATCTTGCGCGCTCGCCCAGGTGGTGTGCCCTCCGGCGTAGCCCTCCAGGGGCCGAGCGCCTCGTCGCGCCTCCACCTCCAGGTCCTTCTGCTCCTGCTCGCGCAGCCGCTGTCGCTCCTGCTCGCGTTCGCGCTGGTGCTGCCGGTCGATGATGGGGTCGTCCGCCATGGCGCTGACACCTCCTGTCAGCAACCTGCGGACGACGCCCGAAGACGACAGCGAAGCGGTGCACGGGGCCGAAGGGACGCATGCTCGGTGGGCGAGCGGTATTCCCCCGCTCGCCCCCGCGTTGCTCAGCCCGGCCGCATGCGCAGGACGACCTTGCCCGTCGCGCGCCGACTCTCCAGTTCGCGCAGGGCCTGCGCTCCTTGTTCCAGCGGGAAGACGCTGCCCACCACCGGCTCGAGGATGCCCTGGTCCGCCATCGCCTCCAGGTCCTTGGCGATGGTCGCCGTCACCGACGGCTCATGGAGGAGGAAGCCGCCCCAGGCCACGCCCACGACGTCGATGTTGCGCAAGAGCAGCCGGTTCACCGCCACCTCGGGAATGCGGCCTCCCGCGAAGCCCACCACCAGCAGCCGTCCCTCCGGCGCCAGCGCCTTGAGGCTCTTGTCGAAGATGTCGCCGCCCACCGGGTCCACCACCACGTTGGCGCCCAGGCCGCCCGTCTTCTCCTTCACCTGCGAGAGCCAGTCCCCGCTCGACAGCAGCGCCTCGTGCGCCCCGGCCTTGCGCGCCACCTCCGCCTTGCGCTCGTCACTCACCACCGCGAGCACCCGCGCCCCCGCGCCGCGCGCCACCTGCACGGACGCTGTTCCCACACCGCCCGCGGCGCCATGCACCAGCACCGTCTCGCCGGCCTTCAAGCGCCCGCGCCGGTGCAGCGCGAAGTGCGCCGTGTGGTAGTTCATCACCACGCCCGCCGCCGCCTCGAAGCTCCACCGCGCGGGGATGCGGAACACCATGTCCGGCGAAATCGCCGCCACCTCCGCGAAGCCTCCCAGGCCGAAGCTGAACGCCATCACCCGGTCGCCCGGCTTCACCGTCGCGCTCGCGGGCGCGGAGCGCACCACGCCCGCCACCTCCACGCCCGGCACGAAGGGCACGGGCGGCTTCATCTGGTACTGCCCCCGTGTCAGCAGCAGGTCCGGAAAACTCACCCCCGCGGCCACCACGTCGATGAGCACCGCATCCGCCGCGTCGGGCTCCGGCACCTCCACCAGCGTGAGGCCCTCGGGTCCTTCCAGTCGCTGCAACTGAAGTGCGCGCATGTCCCTTCCTCCCAGCGCGGGAGCCTCGCGCACCCCAGCGCATCCGCAAAGGGACACACGGTGGCTGCCCCGTGGAACTCCCCGTCAGGCGCGGCGCGCGGCGCGCGTCTCCCGAGAGGATTTCCGGCGTCCGGCCGGTACAGCCCTACACGCCACGCCCAGGAGGCTTGAAGTCGCTGGTTCGAACCCAGCTCTCCCGACTGTCTTCCGGGAGATAGCTCAGTGGTAGAGCGCGAGCCTAAAACGCATGGCCGCACCACTCGGACGCCGGAATCCCTCCCACCCTCAATTCCTGTCGAAATTGCCGCCGAAATTGCCCGGGGCCTCGCGCGCGGACCCTGGCTGACTGTCTTCGGTCACGCTTTTTCCGGGAAATTCTGAGGGGGCTAGGGTTACCCACTACGTCGCATGAATCCGTGAAAGCAGTGGGTAGGGCACTCATAAGTCTTTGAAATACATGGGTATTATTCCCGAAACTCGTAATTTAAGAATAGGCTACTTAGTGAAATTATCGCGCAACCTTGAAATACGTAACCATCCCGTGGCACTGTGCTTCCTAATCTTTCCGCTTAGGAGGATTACAATGGTGAATCAGCGAGTGCGCGGTGCACTTGGTGTTGCGGCGCTGTCCTTCCTTGTTGGTTGCAATGAGTCCACCCCTGCTCCCGAGGCCAAGCCCCAGGAAACCGCAAGCAAGACCGCGGCCCTGGAGTCCGGGACGAAGATTCTCGCGCGGGATGCTTCCGACGTCCCGACGTTCATCACGGGCAAGCTGAGCCCCATCGCGATTGCGCCCGCGGGCGCGGCGTCCATGCGTGAGGCCGAGCTGGCCCCCGCGGTAGCCGCCGTGGCTCCCCTGTTCCACCTGAACACGGGCGACCTGTTCCTGAAGAAGGCCTACACGGACCTTCAGGGTGACAGCCACTTCCGCTATGGCATCCGGGTCAACAACATCCCCGTGCTGGGCGGCGAGCTGCGCATCCACGCCCGCAATGGCGAGGTCTACGCGGCGAACACCAACACCCGCAGCGACCTGAAGGCCGAGACCAAGGCCGGCGTCGATGTGTCGGTGGCGAAGGCGTCCCTCCAGGCCGACCGCGAGACGCACGAGGGTCTGGTCATCCAGGAGGAGAGCGAGCTCGTCTACTGGCGCGACTCCGACCAGCTCATCCTCGCGTACAAGCTCACCCAGACGGGTGAGAAGCGCGACGGCACGCCGGTTCGCGACGACGTGCTCGTGAACGCGAAGAATGGCGATGTGATTGCCCGCCTGCCGCGCGTCCACACGGCGCTCAACCGCCGCCTGCACAACGGCAACAACACCACCACCCTGCCGGGTGCGCTGGCTCGTTCCGAGGGGCAGCCCGAGCACGCCGACGAGGTCGTCAACACCAACTACGACCACCTGGGCACGGTCTACGACTGCTACCAGGAGCTGTACGGCCGTGACTCCATCGACAACACCGGTGGCGTCCTCATCAGCACCGTGCACCACCGCGTCGCCTACGTGAACGCCTTCTGGGACGGTACCCAGATGGTGTACGGCGATGGCGACGGCGTGAACGCCAGCAACCTGGCGAACTCGCTGGACGTGACGGCGCACGAGCTGACCCACGCCGTGACGGAGCACGAGTCCAACCTCACCTACTCCGGTGAGTCCGGCGGCCTGAACGAGTCCATGTCGGACATCTTCGGCGCGGTGTGCGAGTGGTTCGGCGACGGCAAGGTCGTCAGCAACCGTACGTGGCTGGTGGGCGACGACATCTGGACCCCGTCCATCCCGAACGACGCCCTGCGCTACATGGCGAACCCCACGCAGGACGGTGACTCGCTCGACTACTACCCGGACTACTCCTCCGGCGTGGACGTGCACTACAGCTCCGGTATCTCCAACCTGGCGTTCTACCTGCTCTCGCAGGGTGGCACGCACCCGCGCGCCAAGACGACGACGGTGGTTGCGGGCATCGGCATCGAGAAGGCCGGGCAGATCTTCTACCGCGCCAACCGGGACATCCTCCTGGCCGGCTCCAACTTCGATGCGGCCAAGCTCGCCACCGAGCAGGCCGCGGCGCAGCTGGGCTACACCGCCGCTGAAATCGAGTCGGTGAGCAACGCCTGGAAGGCGACGGGCGTCGGCGTGCCCATCATCGTCGTCTCGGACCCCATCGAGAAGGACGTCCCCATCTCGAACATCTCCGGTGGCCGCGGCGAGAAGAAGTACTGGGATGTCACGGTGCCGGAAGGCGCGTATGACCTGACGTTCACCATCTCCGGTGGCACGGGCGACGCGGACATGTACGTCCGGTACGGCAATGCTCCCACGACGAGCCTGTACGACTGCCGTCCGTACCGCTCGGGCAACGCGGAGAGCTGCCCCTTCCCCACGCCGAACCACGGCAAGTGGTACGTGATGCTCAACGGCTTCAGCCCCTACACGGGCGTGACGCTGACCGTCACCTGGAAGGGTGGCTACGTGCCCGTGCAGAGCGGCGTGGCCGTGAAGAACCTCTCTGGCGCGGCGGGTTCGTCGCGGGTGTTCACCATCCAGGTTCCGGAGCGCAAGCCCGGCACCGGCACCAACAGCCTGTACATCCAGACGGGCGAGGGTGAGGGCAACCCGGACATCTACGTGAAGCTCGCGTCGGCGCCGTCGAAGTTCGACTACGACTGCCGCAGCGTCAAGGAGCACCAGTCCGAGGTGTGCAACCTCATCAACGTGCCGGCCGGCAAGTACTACATCGAGGTCTTCGGCGCCAAGGGTGGCTACGAAGGCATCGCGTTCATCGCGTCGCACAAGTAAGCACCTGACGTAACCGGCGCGGCCTTCGGGTCGCGCCGGACCAGGCCCCGGTCGTCCGTTTCCTCACGGACGTCCGGGGCTTTGTCATGTGCGGGGTTCGTCAGAGCGGGCGGACGGCGGGGCCCGGCAGGATTTCGCGCAGGCACCGCTCGATTCCGCCCCGGTGCTTCCATTGCTGGGGGTAGCCGAGCGACACCTCCTCGAAGCGCACTCCATCCCGCCACTGCGTCAGCGGGATGTGGAGGTGGCCGGTGACGACGACTTCCGCCCGGTAGCGCGCGTGCCAGTCCTCGGTGCGCTTGGTGCCGCACCAGATGGAGAAGCGGGGGATGCGCGGCAGGCGCACGTGCTCGTGGCGCAGCGGGTAGTGATTGACGAGCACGGTGGTGCAGCCCGCGGGCAGGGCGTCGAGCCGCGCCTGGGTCGCCTCGACGCGCGCGGCGCACCACGCGGAGCGGGTGGGATAGGGCTCGGGGTGCAGCAGCACCTCGTCGGTGCACAGCAGGTCATCCTCCCAGGCCCACTCCAGCGCCTTGTCCTCCGGCACGTGGTCCGGGCGGAACGAGTAGTCGTAGCCCAGGAACATGGGGACGATGACGCGGTGCGGGCCCTCGCCGGGCCAGCGCGGGTAGGGGTCCTCGGGGGTGAGCGCGCCGTGGCTGCGGCACAGCGCCACCAGTCGCTGGTAGCGCGCGTCGCCTTTCAGCGGGGGCTGCTCGGAGGGCAGGGTCCACAGCTCGTGGTTGCCCGGCACCCAGATGACCTGTCGGAAGCGCGCCGTCAGGGTGCGCAGCATGAAGTCCATCTCGGACAGGGTTTCGCCCACGTCGCCGGCGACGATGAGCCAGTCGTCCGGGAAGAAGGGGAGGGTCTGCAGGGCCAGCCGGTTGTCGGCGTGGCGCAGATGCAAGTCGCTGATGGCGTAGAGCTTCATGGCGGAGCGGGGGCCACCTTAACGCGGGTGGCGGAGGCGCGCCGCACCGTGAGGTGTCCCTGTCTCAGGCCGAGCACGTCCAGGGGCGCGCGCCCAGGGCCCGCAGCAGCGCATGCACCTCCGAGGGCGGCGCGGCGCGGTCCATCCAGGTGATGCCCCGGAGACACGGCCTGGCCGGAGGGCGCACCGCGTGGAGCGCGCAGGCCGTACACGGGTGGCGCGCGCGCACCTGCTCCAGCAGGCCCAGTCCATCCCCATCCGGCAGCAGGTCTCCGCTCACCACCACGCGCGGCGGTTCCTCCTGCACGAGCGCGAGCGCTTCCGTCATGTCGCGCGCGAAGCGCTTGTCACCTGGCAGGTCCCTCGCGAGTCGCCGCAGCGCCGCGAGCGCGAGCGGGTCTTCGTCCACGAACAAGAAGGTGAGTACGGGCTTCGCGGTCATCGGTTTCGACGCCGTCACGGTGAGGGGAACGCCTCAGGTCAGGTTCCCATAAGACTACCTGGGAAGTTCTTGGATGCCAACCTCTCAAGTCATATCGACATGGGCGGACCCGGTAGGTTAACGAACATGGAAAAGACCCTCGCATCCCGCCTCGGAGGAGCTGCGCGCCTCGCACGGACTCGCCTGAATCTGACGCAGGCCGACGTCGCGGAGCGCATCGGTATCGCGAGTGAAGTCTACGGGCGACTGGAGCGCGGCCACATGTTGCCGAGCATCCAGACCTTCCGCCGGCTGTGCGTGGTGCTCTCCATCTCCGCGGACGAAGCGCTGGGCCTCAAGCCGACCCAGGACGTGAAGTGGGCCGCGGAGCCTCCCAGTGAGTATGGCGAGTCCGGTGAGCTGCGCCGCCTGCTGCGTCGGGCCAAGCAGTTGGACCGCAGCGCCATCCGCCTGCTGAGTGTCCTGGCCGCGCAGTTCCGGCCCAAGGGCAACGGCTGACGCCCGGCCGTGCGCTACGTGCTGGCGCGCGCGGCCTCCAGCTTCCCCAGTCGCTCCCGGAGCTTCTTCGCGGAGGGGAACCCGTGGAAGAGCACCACCTGGGGGTGGGCCTCCAGCGTCTCGCGTTCGGTGGGCTCCTTCGACAGGAGCGCGCGGTCGACTCCGAGCAGGAGTCCTGTGTCCGGTCGCGTGCGCAGCTCCGCGAGCCTGCGTGTCAGGGCGCTCGCGTGCCAGGGATGAAAGAGCTCCAGCGCGACTTCCTGGCGCGACGCGCGGTGACGGAAGGTCAGGTCCGGCACGCACAGGCTCGCGGCGCCCACGTGTCGGGGCAGGGGCGTCAGGTCCAGCTCCCACGCGTCATCCGCGAAGCTCGCGGACAGCGACATGACTTCCTCCGGCACATGGCCCAACGCGGCGGGTAGGGGCGAGACGAGCGGGTCCTTGTCGCTCAGGGTCAGCGTGGCCTGCCGGCGCGAAGGCTCCACGGTGGCCTTCAGCTCCCAGCGCTCCAGCACCGGGACGACCGACAGGAACGAGGCGAGCTGCAGGCCGTACTTCTTCTGCATCGCCAGCATGGCGCCGGGCCCTTCCACCTCCAGCTCCCAGTCCGGACCATCGCGGCGCACCTCCGCGACGAGGCGGCAGAACTTCAGCCATCGCAGCACCTTGCGCACGCGCAGCAGCTCCGGTGAGCGAGCCCGCAGCGTCAGGCGCCTTGCCGACAGCAGCGGCCCCTGGGCCAGCGCCAGGTTGTAGCGGTCCACGAGCACTTGCGCCGTGGGGGCTTCGCCATCCCAGCCGAGGAGCTTTCGATTCCCAGGCAGGTCCGCGTAGAGCGCGGCCCGTGCGTCCGTCAGGGGCACTCCGAGGGTTTGCTCCAGCCGTGCCTCGTAACCCTCCACGGAGGTGTCGGGGGGCAGCGTGCGCAGGGTTCGGGCGGCCGTCGTGAATCGCTCCCAGCGGGCTTCGGAGGCGCCGGGCGCGGGCTCTTCGAAGACGAGCCGGTCCAGGACGAGCTTCACCAGTCCGCGCGCGATTTTAGGGCGGGTGAAGGCCCCGGCCGACAGGCCCAGGGTTTCCTCCACGTCGTCACTCGTCTCGCCCCGGGATGACTCCACGGTGGCCAGCAGCTCCGAAGCCAGGGACAGCAGTGCCTCGTCGTCGCGCTTCACGAAGGCGGGGCGCAGCACGCCCTTGCTCACGCGGAAGGCGAGCAGCTCACGCGTCAGCATCTGCAGCCTCGTGGCAGGACGCGGCGAGCCAGTTCATCCCCGATGACAGAGCGTGCGAGTGCCAGCACCTCAGTGCTCCTCCCGATAAGCTTCGTGCCGGTCCCCCGCTTGAGATGGTGGTACGCCATTGCGTCCCCGATGCTGGAGCATGCGGGTGTCAGCACCGCACGTTCCTCCCGATAGGCGTCGAGCCATCGCAGCCGCGCGAGGAAGTAGCGAGGCAGTCCATCCCCGACGGTGAGTCGCGCGGGTGTCAGCACCGCTGGTTCCTCCCGATACGCTTCGTACCGCCGCCGCGCGAGGAAGCGGCGCGCCAATGCATCCCCGACGGTGAGTCGCGCGGGTGTCAGCACCGCTGGTTCCTCCCGATACGCTTCGTACCGCCGCCGCGCGAGGACGCGGCGCGCCAATGTCTCCCCGACGGTGAGTCGCGCGGGCATCAGCACCTCAGGGTTCCTCCTGATACGCGTCGTGCTGACGTCGCCGCTCGCTGATGCCGCTCTCCGCCGTCTGCGCGGAGCACACCTCGTACAAGAGCGCACGCTTTCCGGGGCGCTTGCGCAGGATGCGTCCCAGCCGCTGTACATGTTCGCGCACGCTGCCGCTGCCGCTGAGCACCACGCCCACGCGCGCCTCGGGCACGTCGACCCCCTCGTTCAGCACACGCGAGGTGAGCAGCACGGGCAGTTCTCCGGAGGAGAAGGCCGCCAGCAGTGCCTTGCGCTCCGGCACGGGCGTGTGATGCGTGAGGGCGGGAAGCAGCAGCCTTCGCGCCAGCGTGTACACCGTCTCGTTGTCGTCGGTGAAGACAAGCACGCGGTCCTCGCGGTGCTCCAGGAGGATGCGCCACAGCACCTCCTGTTTGCCGCTGGAGGTGAGGGCGATGCGACGCTGCTCGCGGTAGGCGCGATACGCGGCCCGGCCCTCGTCGCTGCGCTGGCTCTGCGCAAGGAAGCGCGCCCACCCGTCCGGCGCGGACAGCCGCACGCCCAGCTTGCGCACGAAGTTGAGATAGAGCGCCCGTGCCTCGTCGTAGCGAGCCTTCTCGTCCGCCGTCAGCGGCACCGCCACCTGCTTCACCTCGTAGGGCGCCAGGTACTCGCCCTGAAGCTCGCGGATGTCGGTGCGGTGTACGCGCGGGCCCAGCAGCTCCTCGCACACCCGCTCCCCACCGTCCGTGCGCTCCAGCGTCGCGGTGAGGCCCAGCCGGTAGGGCGCCAGCGAGCCCTCCGCGATGAAGCGGTAGCTCGGTGCCGGCAGATGGTGACACTCGTCGCAGACCAGCAGGCCGAAGCGGTTGCCGTGGAACTCCGTCTGCATCGCCGCCGAGTCGTACGTCGTCACCGTCAGCGGCTGTCGGTCAGTCACCCCTCCGCCCAGCATCCCCACCGGCACGGAGAAGTGGCGCGCGAGCACGCCCTGCCACTGCGTCATCAAATCCAGCGTCGGCACCACCACCAGGGTGGGCCGCTTCACGTGGGCGATGGCCAGCACCGCCAGCAGCGTCTTGCCCGCGCCCGTTGGCAGCTCCACCAGTCCCCGTCCCCCTGCCTTCGTCCACGCCTCCAACGCCGCGCTCTGGTGGGGAAACGGCTGGATGGGAACGGTCAGCGCCACCTCGAGTGGCTCGAAGCGCTTCGCCCGGTCCTCGTACCCCACGCCCAGCTCCCGCAGCCGCAGGACCACGTCGCGGTAGTGCCACGCCGGCGCGCGGTACACACCCGTGCGACCATCCTTCTGGAACAGGGCGAGCAGCCGCGCGTCATCCGGCAGCGTGGGAGCCACCAGCGTGCCGCAGTCGAAGTGGAGCTCGCAGGAGCCGTCCATGGGCGCCGATGGGACCTAGCCGGTCAATCCACGTTCCGCCAGCCACATCGCGAAGGCGAGAGGGAAGTCGTGGCCGCGCATGTCTCCTTGCAGGAGGCCCCGCGTTCGGGATACCCACCCGCGCCCATGCGTTTTGTCTCGCTCGTTCCCTTGCTGTGTGGGCTGGCAGTCGTCGCCCAGGGTGGTCTCAACAAGCGCTTCGCCGGCCAGTGGGGCCTGCTGGGCGCGGTGTTGATGAACATGGTGGTTGCGACGGTGGCCACCTTCGCAGTGTACGCGGTGGCGCGCTCCGTGCCCGGCTTGTGGCCCGAGGCCGCCGCGCAGGGGCGCTTCTCCGGCTTCACCTTCTGGCACCTGCTGCCCGGGTTGTGCGGCGTCGTCATCGTGGTCGGCATGCCCTGGGCCATTGGCCGCGTGGGCGCCGTGCATTCCGTCCTCCTGCTCATCGCCGCGCAGCTCGCCACCAGCCTTGTCTGGGATGCGATGGTGGAGAACCGTCCCGCCACGCTCGCCCGGGTGCTGGGGTCTGCGGTCGCCTTCTCGGGTGCGGCCATCGCGGTCTGGAAGGGTTAGGTTTCCAGTCTGATGCGTCGCGTCCTCATCGCCAGCCCCCATGTCGCTTCCCGCGAGCTGCTGCGCCGCGTCCTCGCGGTCGACGATGAGAGCCTGGCCATCTCCGCCACCGGCGACACCGACGACGCGCTCGCGTCCATCACCTCATCACCGCCCGCGCTCGTGGTGGTGGACCTGCGCAGGCAGGACGAGGACCACCCGCTCTTCCTCGGGCTCTTGCGCAAGCGCTACCCGACGCAGCCGGTCATCGCGCTGGTGCCGGGCCGCATGCGCGTCTTCGACGGCAGCCACGAGCGCGTCATCGACGCCCCGGGTGACACCACCGAATCCCTTCATCACCTCCTCGATGCGCTGAGGACCGCGGTCCGGGACCTGGTCGCCCAGGAAGTGTTGAGGGTGCTGCGCCCGCCGGTGGGACGGGCCTGAAGCCTCACAGGCGCAGGCGGTAGCCCAGGCCTCCGGCGAGGAAGCCTCCGACATTCACATCGCCCGTGGTGACGAAGTCCAGCGGGGCCAGGTGGTAGTGCGTTTCGAAGAAGAGGCCGCCGGGGCCCAGTGGAAGCTCCAGCCCCGCGAGCGCTTGCAGGCCCAGGCCGCCACCGCTCTCCGACGCGGTGGCGCCGAAGAGGTCGGACGTGGCGCGGTGCAGGTACAGCCCGGGGCCACCTCCCACGTACGGCGTCAACGGACCCAGGGCCCGTTCGAAGCGGAAGACCGCCGACAGCAGGAAGGCCACCTCGCGCACCGCGAGCGTGTAGCGGCCATCCGGAGGCGGCGCGCCGAAGCCCCCCAGCTGTGAGTCCGTGAGCGCACCGGAGGCCTGCGGCCGGTGGTAGTTCACCTCCAGCACCACCGCGAGCCGTCGCTTCAAGAGCGGCGTGACGTAGCCCAGCTCCAGGCCCAGGTAGAGGTCTCCCCCCAGCGGCGCGGTGGACTTGAAGAAGCCCACCTTCGGCGCCAGCAGCACGCGGCCTCCTCCGACACCTTCCGTCGAGGCGGCGGACTTCGAGCCGGAAGCGGCGAGCGCGGTGAGCGCGACGAGCACGAGTGCGTTCATGGCAGGAGGGCTCCAGGCAGGGGCGGGGCCCCGTCGTCGGAGGTGCGCGTCGCGGTCGGCTCGGCCACCACGGTGAAGCCCTCCGACGCGGGCACCGCTCCCACCGCGCCGCTCGGGTCGATGACCTCGAGCGCATAGGGCCCGCCAGGGGCGAGGCCATTGGGACACTTGGGGTCGCTGACAGGCTCCTCGAAGCCCGAGCACGTGGGCAGCTCCGCGGTGACCTCGTTGGCCGACACCCGCCTCACTGCGCGCAGCGGAATGCGCTGCAACACGGAGGGGGCTGTCTTCAAGGGCGCCAGCACGAAGAGCTCCGGCGCGTCCGTGAAGCCGCGCTGGTCGCCCGTGGGGGCATTGAAGAGGCGGATGGAGGTGTTGCTCAGCTCGCCGCCGGACCTGGGCGTCAGCGTGAGTGCCCCCAGGTGGGGATAGCGGAGGTCGACCGCGCCAGGAGCGATGTCCGCGCAGCCCTCAGGCTGGGTGACCACCAGGTCATAGAGGCCCTCGGGAGTGCCCGGCGGAATCTCCGACTCGATGCGCGTCGTCGAAACGACGGTGACGAAGAAGAGCGGCAGGTCGGTCTCGCCCTCGCGGCGCAGGACGATGATGGGGGACGAGCCTGGCTGGAAGTCGCTGCCCTCGATGACGATGGGATTGGTGCCCGTGGCCGTGTACCCATCCACCGGAGGCACCACGCGAGTCACCGTGGGCGGCGGCACCACCCTCACAGCGTCCGGCAGTGAGCCGGTGCCACCCAGGGGATTGGCGACCTCCACTTCATAGGTGCCCGGGGCGAGCTCCACCGGAGGTGTGCTGTCGCGCGTGGGCACGTTGAGCACGAGCAGCTCCGGACGCACGTAGAAGACCTGGCTCCGCGTCAGCGTGTACGTGGACGGCCCTCGCAGCGTCACCACGGGCAGCTCCACCGTCGGCGTGTCCGTGAGCGCCTCGCCGGGGACGGGCGTGAAGCGCTTGCCCACCACTTCCAGGCTCCAGCCTGTCTGCCCGCCCTGCGCGTTGCAGAGCTGGGGAAGCTCACTGACGCGGGCGCGGGGGTTGACGATGCGCTCCACCGCGGGCGAGGGCCCCTCCGTCGTGCGTGAGCACGCGCTGAGGGCGAGCAGGGCCGTGGTGACGACTTGCAGGCGCAAAGCGATTCCTCCCCTTCGGCAAACAACGGGCACGCACGTTAGGCCGCCCACCCTGGAGGCCCGGAGATTTTTCCGGTTCCCACCGGTGGCCTCATCCCCAAGGCCGATGGCCTCCCCGCAACTGCGCGTACTCACTGGCTTCGAGCGCCCCGCAGGCGTCGGCACGGCGAATGCTATGGGTTCAGGCAGCGGGGGATGACGCGGTCCGGTGGGGGGCGATGGGGGCGGGGACGCGTCGTGCAAGGGGTCGGGTGGGGACAAGTCGGTGCCTGGAGTGGGGAGGCAGGGCTCGTCGGTGGGTTGGAGCAGGACGGGGGCCGGTGAGGGGGCGTGGTTGCGACAGGCGCGGCGGGGCTTCGGGACTCGCGAGCGGTGGCGCAGGTGGATGGGGGACGGGCGGCGGGAAGGGCGAGCCGGGCTCTGGTGGAAGCGGGGGTTTCCACCGGAGCCTGATTCACCTCGGGGATGGGGGCCACGACGGGGTGGCACGCGCGAAGGCGTCGTCGCGCGGTGGAGGGCGGGGCAGGGTGGTGCCAGGGGGACGTCACCTGGGAGGGCAAGGGGCCGCCGGAGCTGTCCGGTGGGTGTTGGTTGGCGATGACGGGGACCGCGGAGCGTCGCGGCGGGCTGGGGTGGGGACTCGACGCATGGGGATGCTGTCCACGTTGACCGCGCTGTTGTTCGTGCTCGTGGCGCGCGTGGCGCTGGCGGCGGATGGGGTGGAGGTGCGCCGGAGGGCGGCACAGGACCCCGAGCGGCTGGCGCCTTTTGGTTTGATGCTGGATGCGGGTGTGACGGAGGGCGCGGGCCTGTCCATCTCGTTCCGTCCCACGCACGCGGTGCGGCTGCACCTGGGGGCCACGCACAATGGCGTCCGTGCTGGCGCGCGCGCGGGGCTCACGCTGCTTCCCATGCGCGGCAGGCTTTCGCCGGCCTTCACGCTGGACGTCGGTCATGCGCAGCCCGCGGACGTGCAGGGTCTGGAGCGCAGGCTCGCGGACCTGTCCCTGCCGCCCCTGCCGTCGATGGAGCGCGTGGGCTACAGCTACGCCAGCGCGCTCGTGGGGCTGGAGCTGAACATGCCCGGGCGCATCACCTTCTTCCTGCGCGGCGGCGTCAGCTTCATGGAGCTGTACGGCCCCAGCATGAAGGACCTGGACGAGTCGCTTCGCGGCTCGGTGGGGCCTGGGGAAGAGCGCTCGTGGATGCTGCGCACCGTGCGGCCCACGGCGAAGCTGGGCTTCCTGTTGTCCTTCGGCTGAACCGCGCTTCGGTTCTCGGGGGCTTGCTTCACTGCCGATGGCAGTGGGGGCAGGCATTGAAGCCCCTGGCATCTCCATACTGCAGGGCCATGAGGCCCTCTTCACTCTGGAAGGTGTAGCGGACCAGGCTCATCTTCGGGCAGTTACCAACGTGGTAGACGAGCGCCTTGGGAACCTTGCCCGGAGGCCGCACGGTGCGCTGCTTGGTGCGCGTCAGATGCACCCTCATCATCTCCACGGTGGTGTAGGGCTGCCCGCCATCCATGAGCGGAAACGAGGGCTGAGTGTTTGTCTGCGCCCGCGGCGCCGGGTGCTCCACCCTTCTCTTCTTCTCCACCGGATTCGTCGTGTGTTGCCTGGAAGGTTGCTGCCCGAAGATGTTGGGTGGGCCGTTCATCTCCTCCAGGGACCGCTTCAACTTCGAGGGCTTCGTCAAACCCGACGCGGGGGGGGCGACCTCTTCATCGTCCCCGGCGATGTCGAGGATGAGGGTCGAGGCCCGCTGCCGAGGTGGGTCCTTCCTTGGAGGCGGGAAGCCCGCCTCATCGTCACTGGTGATGTCGAGGAAGAGGCTCGCGGCTCGAGGCTGAGGAGTGTTCCCCTTCCGAAGCGGGAAGGCCTCCTCATCATCCGCGGTGACGTCGAGGAAGATGGCCGAGGCCTTTTTCTTCTCCTCTTGCTCCGGCCGGGAGCTGAAGCGCGGAATGCCCTGGCTCGGCGCAGGCTGGGGGAAGACCGAGAGGAAGGAGAAGGGCCCGTTGTTGAGGTCGCTCGGTGAAGGGATGATGCTCGGCTGAGGTGGGGGCGACGGGAACTCGAACGGGAGCATTTCAGCGTCGTCCTCACGCAGGTTGGTCGCGTGTAGGAATGCGGGCGCAGTGAAGTGTTGGAGTTTGCCTTCGTCCCAGTTCGACGTGCTTCGGGTCGAAGTCACCGTGCGCTGGGGCTGAGGCTCACGAAGGCCCATATGGGTCAGCCATTGAGACAGATACCGGGACAACTGACTCAGGTTCTGGCGGACTTCGAAGAGATCGGTGTCGTCGAACTCCCGGTCGAGGTACTTGCGCAGCTTGAGCTTCAATGCCTCCCAGGCCTGCTCGATGAGAACGGGGCCCGGGTAGTACCCTTCCTCGTCGAAGACAATCTTATCCTGGCCTTTTCTTCCCAAAAGATAGACGAGCCGTGAGTGGACCTCCTGCTCGCCGGCCTTGCGGAAGCTCTTCTCCAACTCGTCGGGCATGTAGCGCGATGAAGTCGGGGCGAGTGATTTGGGCAGTCGAACGGCCTTGGGTTTCCCACCCGAATACTTCTCTGTCGAGTTCAGATAGAGCTGGGCGTTCTTCTCGTCGAGCACCGTCCGCCCCCCCGAGTAATGGGTGTCGTGTTCGCCATAGACGACCTGGAGTTCATGTCCCTGCTCAATCAACCCCGCGATGAGCCCCGCACACATGTGGCAGGGCTGGAGCGTGGTGTAGAGGATCGCGAACCCGTCCGGGAGTTGCTGGTGTCGCCCGAGGTAGGCGTGCAACAGATTGACCTCGGCATGAAAGCAGGCGTTGTCGTAGGCGGTGTTGACGGACCACGAGAGAATCTTTCCCGTGCCATCCACCAGGACCGCGCCCACGCTCTGGCCCTTGCCCTCTTGCGCGAAGACGACCAGTCCCTGGAGGAGCTCCCCGCGGTGATGGAGGAGGCTGAACGCCAGCATCATGTAGAAGCGATGCGCGCGGATCGCGGTCGCATCCCATGCGCCCGGCTTTCGAAGGTTGAGCGAGGGGCCCACGATGCTGTCTGGAGCCGGAGCTCTGAAGCGCGCCAGGGGCTGGTAGTTCGTGATGCCGGCCCTTTCCATCGTGAACAGCCCGCGCGGCTCCGCTTTCAGGAACGGGATGAGGTTCCAGTCGGCCCCGGCCGTGGGGTAGGAAACGAACAGATAGGGGGTCACATCTCCCTCGATGAGCGCGACTTCCTCGACCGTGTACCGGAGGAACGTCCGGGTCCCCTTCTCCCAGTGCGTCGGCGTGTAACCTGCTGGCACGTGGATGCGGTTGAGCCCCTTGCCTCGAAAGGCCATCTGCAGGGCGACGATGGGAGGGATGGGCAGGCGGCCATCGAGCCCAGTGGAGTAGCAGACCAGGGCGCCATACCTCTTCGACTTGTATGTCAAAGGGCCGTCGATGACGCAAAACGCGAAGCGAGCCATTCCGGTCAGCTCCGCGATGCGGTGGGCGAGTGCTTGATGGCTCATGGGGCTTGCGAACAGCAAGGCCCATACCAGGGCGCCCACGCGTCGGAGGATGAGAGGCGGGCGTGGGCCGCTGCCGGCGTGCGAGCCGCGTGTCCCGTCGGGACGCAGCCGCGTCCTGCCGGGACGTAGCGTGGGCTGAAGGTCAGCGTGCGCGAAGGTCTGTCCGACGTCCCGCTTCTTCTCGCCCCCGCCCTGTCACGCCGCGAGAGGGCGGCACGCGCTCAGCGGAACGTCGCGAAGTACTCCAGCACCTGATCCTCGGCCCAGAAGCGGGGGCGGTGCGCGCGGCCGGCGACGAAGCCCACGTGTCCGCCGTGCTCGGTCAACACCACGCTCAAGCGCGGATTGTCCTTCGCGTTGGGCGGGATGACGGGGGCCTCCAGCATCGGGTCATCCGCGGCGCTGATGAGCAGCGTGGGCTTGCGGATGGCGTGCAGCTTCGGGCCCGCGGAGGACTCGGCGTAGTAGTGCTCGGCGCTGTCAAAGCCGTGCAGCGGCGCGGTGACGGCATGGTCGAACGCCCGCACCGTGCGCGCCGCTTCCATGGCGCGGCCGTCGAAGGCCTTGGGGAAGCGCTTGAGCTTCGCGCGCGCCTTGCCCTTCAACGTCCGCAAGAAGCGCTCCCGGTACACCAGGTGGATGGGCCCGGGGCCATCCAGCTTCTTGCAGCAGGCGTCCAAATCATACGGCGCGCTGACGGAAGCCGCGGCCTTCACGGGTGCGTCCTCGCCCTGGTCCTCCAGGAGCCGGCACAGCACGTTGGCGCCCAGGGAGAAGCCCACGGCGAACAGCGGCCCGGTGGCGCGCTCGCGCAAGTCGCGCAAAAGGCCGAGCGCGTCGTCGATGTGGCCCGAGTGGTACGTGCGCGCGAGCCGATTGGGCTCACCGCTGCACGAGCGGAAGTTGAGCGCGGTGGCGCCCCAGCCTCGCTCCGCGGCGCCCCGGAGGATGGCGGTGATGTAGCCGGCCCGGGACGAGCTCTCCAGGCCGTGCAGCGCCACCACGTGCGGCGCGCCGGCGGGGCCGTCGAAGGTGTCCAGGTCGACGAAGTCCCCGTCGGGCAGTTCGCGCCGCTCCCGCCTCAGCGGAGGGACATGACGGGGACGCACGAGGTTCGCGTAGATGGTCTGCGCATGCTCGTTCGTCAGGCCCGGTGCGGCGACGAAGGGCTCGGTCGGCTGGAAGTTCACGACTCCGGGATAGCCCCCTGAGGGGACGGGGACAAGGGCCCGTGTCGGCCCGTCAGCGGGGTCGTTCTCCACCGGGCGCTTGGGTGGGTGACTCGGGCCCCGCTGGCGGCGACTGGAGTCGGGCCCGCTTCATGGACGCACAGCCCCGCGCCTTCACGGCCTTCGCCTCGTCCGTGAGGTCGAAGAGGGCCAGGTACTTGCCCACGCGCTCCTCCAGCGTGGGGGCCTCGATGAGCTTGCAGACCTCATCCGCCTGGTAGTCGCGGCAGATGCTCGGCCGGTTCTCGTACATGGAGCAGAGGTTGTCCTGGGTGAGGTGCGGACAGCGCAGTCCCAGCGGCTTGTCGAGCGCGGCGATGTCCGGAGCCACGCAGCAGGCGCCACAACGGGTGCATTCCATGAGAGAGGTCCTTCCGTGACTCAGCGTGGGACGACCTGCTTCAAATCCCCCGAGTTCGTCACCGTGACGACGACACCCTGGCCCTTCTTCCACCTCAGGAAGTCCCGCTCCGTCTTCGGCATGAGCACGGTCTCCTTTACGCCGTCATCCTCGTAGCGGATGTGCACGGTGTACTCCTCCGAGCGGTGCTGCCGGTCCGTGGCGCCTGGCTGGAGCGTGGGCCACGCGGGCTGGCCGTCCAGCCCCGTCGCCTCGCGGCGGTCCACGGGCTTCCACTCATACGTGTCATACGCGCACTGGCGCGCGTAGACGGGCTCGTTGCGGTAGCGCGTCTCGTTCTGACAGTCCTCGTAGCGCTCGTTGCAGTACTTCGTGATGTCCTCGCAGACCTCTTCGACGAAGCCGTTGCCCTTGTCCCGCCGGCGGCACTTCTCCTCGGTACCACACGCCACCCGGCGCGTCTTGGAGCGGCACACCCGCTCTGTTCCGTCCGCCACCTTTCGAGTGCCTCGCTGGCGCTCCACGCAGTCCCGCACGTTGTCCACGCCCGCCACCTCACCCGCGCCGTTGACGGGCATCCGCGCGCTGCTCCGCCGCAGCTCATCCGCCCAGCCCGTCTTCTGCACGGCGGTGAAGCGCTCCTGCGTCACGGCGACCTTCCACGACGTGCCGGTGATTTCCCCGGGGAAGTCGTGCGGGGTCCGGGCCCACATGGCGTACAGGCCCGAGCTGAAGCAGCACGAGAACAGCACGCCCAGCCACAGCCACTTCTTCGTGAAGCGCGGCTTCGTCTCCGGCGGTGGCGCGGCGGGAGGCTTCCTCTCGGGCGTCTCGAACGCCTGGAGCGGCGCGGCCTTCGCGTCCACCGAGCGCTCCGCGCCGCAGTGCTTGCACCGGGGCTGGTCCCCTCGATTCGCGGCGCCACAGAAGGCGCAGAACCAGTCCTCGCCCGCGCCCGCCAGCTCCAGCGCCTTGTCGTCCGTCACCCCTTCGCGAAGGGACTTGCCGCTCTGCGCGTCCACGTCGCCGAAGTCGAAGTCCGACTCGTCGCCTGACAGCTCGCGGGGGTTGTTGCAGGTCGGGCAGCGCTTGTGTCGGGCCAGGATATCCTTGGCGTCGCACGACGTGCAGTTCCAGGTGCCCTCGATGATGCGCGTGCGCTTGGCCATGCGCGCATCCTATCCGGGCGTCACACCCAGAGCGCGCGGGAGAACGCCACACGCTCGGCGGGTGGCAGGTCAGGACGCAGGGGCCGCATCATGGGGAGCGAGCCATCTCGCGCCACGCGGAGGGCGCCGGGCACCCGCGCCACCCAGGGCAGGGTGGCGGGCTCCTCCCAGATGACCACGCGAGCCAGTCCCGCCCGGTGGGCCACGCCTCGCGCGGCTTCCAGCAGGGCGACGGCGTCCTCCACCGACTCCGCGTCGAGCAGCAGCACCACCAGCTCGCCATACCGGGCCATCATCGCCCACAGCGCGGAGGAGTTGCCCACCGTCGCGCCGCACGCCTCCGGGCGGGGCCGGTGCAGGAGCTCCGAGTAGATGCGCTCCCGCTCCAGATGCCAGTCCATCTGCGCGGCGCTCGGCCAGAGGAGGAAGGGCACGTCCGGACGCTGCGTCCTCGCCACGACTCCGGGCACGTCGCCGTCACATAGGAGCGCGTCCACCGCGTGCGTGGACAGGCCGCCGACAGCGGACAGCTGCCAGTCCCACGCGGGTGCCTCGTGATAGCCGGAGCGGCGGTAGAGCGCCGGGCCCACGTCGGAGAAGAGGAGGGCGGCGTGGTGGTTGGGAGACTCGTGCTCCAGTCGGGCGGCGACCTCGTCCATCAACCGCGTCGCATACCCGTGGCCCCGCAGCGCGGACTCGGTGAAGACGCTGGCGATGGCCTGGCTGACGCCGCGCGTGGCCACGCCGTCGGGGCCTCGCAGGTAGCTGTCCGTGTGGAACGTCTCGCACGAGGCCAACACCTGGCCCGCGTCGTCGAGCCACAGCCAGGTGCGCATCCCCTCCCGACACCAGGGGTGGGCGCGCAGTCGCAGCTCTCGCTGGTGGAACTGCTCCACGGAGAGCGGCGAGCCCCAGGCGGCGTGGGTGACGCGGTCCCGTTCGGCTTTCTGCGCATCGGTGGCGAGGGCCAGGTGCATGTCACGCCAACGTAGCGCCACCCAGGCGTCCGGCGCATCCACCCGGAAGGCTTACAGGTGCGTGGTGTATGGGAATCGGACGTGGAGCTGGAGGTACGCCTGGCCCACATGGAAGATGCCATCGCGCACCCGGTCCGGCAGGCCCAGGCTCCCCAGCGACTGGGGAACGTAGAGCGCGGACTCCCAGCCCAGGCTGACGAGGAAGTTCTTGGAGAATTGCAGCTCCAGGTCCACGCCCAGCTCGGCGCCCGGCCGCAGGAAGTGCGTATTCGCCAGCGTGTCCGAGTACAGATAGGCATACGTCAGCAGGAGGCCGCCTCCCACGGAGAACCGCACCGGCCCCGAGCTCAATGGCAGGCCCAGTCCCAGGGGCTTCCAGGTGACGCCATACATGCCGGTGTTCTTCAGCTTGGGGGAGATGATGAACGAGTCGGGGATGAAGATGGACGGGGAGATGCGGACCTCGTCCACGCTCTTCGCGTACTTGCGATAGCGCGTGGGAATGGCGCGCTGGTTCTTCTTCAGCCAGTCCTTGTCCAGCACCGCCTCCACGGAGAGCTTCACGCCGGTGTGGATGGGCTGGTCGTCGAAGACGGGCCCGAAGAACATGTACGCGGCGGGCCCCACGCCCACGTCCACGGGGACGGTGACGCGCTGGGCGGCGGCCAATGCGGGCAGAAGCAGCGTGCACAGCAGCGCGACTCGGGCGGTGCTCATGAAATGCGAATCTCCTGGGTGTAGCGGGCCCCCCCTGGAATTAAGCACAACCACGACAATCAACCATTGCCGCACGCTGCGTGTTTGAAGCAGGAAGGGAGCCGCGCCGGCCCCGGGGGCGGCAAAGGACGCATGGTGCTCTCCGGGACTCTGTCCGCCGGCACCGCGAAGACCTTGGAGAACCGATGCTTTCCGCAGCCCTCTTGATTGCCACGTCCCTGCAGGCCCAGACGCCCGCGCCGACTGCTCCCGCCCAGGAGCCCGCCCCGCAGGCCGCTCCGGTCGCCGCCACGCCGGAGGAGCGCATCGCCGCCGCCGCCGAGCGCGCGGCCGCCGCCGCCGAGCGCGCCGCCGAGGCCAGTGCCCGCGCCGCCGAGGCCGCCGAGCGCGCCGCTGGCATCGCCGCCGGCGCCACGCCCGCGAAGCCGGCTGATGCTGACGCAGCCGCCGCGGCCGCGGCCGCCGCGAAGAAGAAGGAGGAGTGGGACATCGTCGTGGGCCTGGGCCTCATCTCCCTGACGGGCAACGCCTCCACCCTGACGTTCAGCGGTCTGGCCAGCGCGTCGCGCACCACCGAGCACTGGATTTATGGCGTGAAGGCCTTCGGCAACTACGGCCGCAGCCGTCCGCCGGAGGTGTCGGGGGAGGAGGCGGAGTCGCAGCTGGTGGCCCTCAACGCGGGCGTGGAGCTGCGCGGGGACCGGCGCTTCACGAAGATGCTCAGCGGCTACCTGCTGGCGGGCGCGCTGACGGACCACGTGGGCAGCGTCGAGTCGCGGACCTCCGGCGAAGGCGGTCTTGGCGTCCTCTGGTGGGACGAGAAGTCGAAGGACGAGCGTGAGTCCTACCTGCGCACGGACCTCGCCTTCCGCTACGCGCGCGAGACGCGCTTCCAGTACTACCCGTCGCGGATGGACCTGCCGGACGTGGACCTGGGCGGCCCGCGCTTCGGCGTGGCCTTCCGCTACGGCATCACCAAGGAAGTCCTCCTGAAGGAGGACGCCGAGGTGCTGCTGAGCGTCATCGGTGACTCCCGCGTGCTGGCCAACAGCCAGACGCAGCTCTCCGTGGGCCTGACCGAGTCGCTGTCCCTGGGCGTCAGCTTCCTGGTGAAGCACGACAGCAAGCCGCCCGAAGGCAAGGTGTCCACGGACACCGCGCTGGCCTTCAACCTGGAAGTGGCGCTGTAACCGGACAAAAGCAACGCGGCGCCGGGGAAGTCTCCCTCGGCGCCGCGCGGTTGAAGCAGGGGCCTTATGAAAGGCCCCGGGATGTCAGTGGTGCCCGGGTTCCGGAGTCTCGGGGGTGTCCTTCGTCTGGTGCGGCCTCAGCCCACCGCCGAACCGGCCGCGCTGCGCGCCCGTGCCGATATCGGGGGGCTGCAGGTCGCTGTACTGCGAGCCGGGCGGGTTGGCGCCACGGAAGCGGGTGCCGAAGTCCGCGAGCGGGATGATGAGCATCAGCACCACGAAGACGATGGAGACGCCAAAGACGATGCGGTTGGCGCCCCGGTGCTCGGCCAGGTGCATGAAGTACAGCGTGACGAGCGTGCCCTTCACCGTGGCGATGACGAGCGCGAGCAGCAGGCCGAAAGACGGCAGGTGCATGCGGCCGGTGACGACGGTGACGACGGTCAACACCAGCAGGACACCCCAGATGAGCCAGTAGCGGCCCGCTCCGTGGTGCGCGTGCATGTTCTTCTCTTCCTGATGGGATTCGTTGGCGATGGCCATGGTGGTGTCGCCCTCAGACCAGGTACAGCATGGGGAACAGGAAGATCCACACCAGGTCGACGAGGTGCCAGTACATGCTGCCCAGCTCGACCATCGTGTAGTTGTTGGGGCCGAAGTCCTTCTTCTTGAACGCCCGGACCATCGCCACCGCCAGCACCGTCATGCCGATGATGACGTGCAGCGCGTGCAGCGCCGTCGAGCAGAAGTAGACCGTGAAGTAGAGGGTGATGCCGGGCATCTGCATCCCCTCGTAGAAGTAGTACCGGCCCGGCAGCGTCCCGATGTGGAACTTGTGCGCGTACTCGAAGTACTTGATGACGAGGAAGCCCACCGCCATCACGAGGGTCAGCGCGAACATCACGCCCACCATCTTGTTCTTCCCCTCCTTCGCGTAGTGCACCGCGAGCGCCGCGGTCAGCGAGGAGGTGATGAGGACGATGGTGTTCACCGTGCCCATCGTCAGGTCCAGGCTGCGGCTGCCCGCCGCCCACGCTTCCGGGAAGAGGAAGCGGTAGCAGCCGTAGCAGACGAACAGGCCGGCGAAGAGCAGGATTTCCGTCGCCAGGAACAGCCACATGCCCAGACGGGCGGCATGGTTCTGCACCTCGAGCGACGCGAAGTGTTCCGCCAGGCGCGGCACGTTGGCCGTGCCGTCGGCGGTGTGGGCGCTAGACTGCATCGGGAACCTCGGCCTTCTTCGGGTCGACGTAGAAGTGGGGCTCCTCGGGGAAGGTCACCTGCGGGCCCACGAAGTTGTGCGTCGGCGGAGGCGACTCGCTCACCCACTCGTAGCCCTTGCTGCGCCACGGGTTCTTGCCAGAGGCCTCGCCGAACACCAGCGCGTACGTCAGGTAGCACGCGATGATGATGAAGCCGAAGGCGAGCAGCGACGCGCCCGCGGTGGAGGCCACGTTCAGGGCCTGGAAGCGCTCCGGGTAGTCATAGTACCGGCGCGGCATGCCGTTGTTGCCCACCAGGAACTGGGGGATGAACGTCGCGTTGAAGCCCAGGATGATGAGCGCCGCGGACACCAGGCCCCATCCCTCGTGGTACGTCTTCCCGAACATCTTCGGGAACCAGTAGTGGAGGGAGGCCAGGAAGGCCATGATGGTCGCTCCCACCATGATGAAGTGGAAGTGGGCGACGACGAAGTAGGTGTCGTGCCACGGGACGTCCAGCGACACCGTGCCCAGCGCGATGCCCGTCATGCCACCGAACACGGTGAAGAACAGGAAGCCGCAGAAGTAGGCGAACGGCGTCTTGAAGTCGACGGCGCCCTTATAGACGGTGCCCACCCAGTTGAAGACCTTGATGGCGGTGAACACACCCACCAGCATGGTGAGCACGCCGAACACGCCCGCGTCGAAGGTCGACTGACCGGACACGAACATGTGGTGGCCCCAGGCGAAGAAGCCGACGAAGGCGATGCCGAGGCTGGAGTACGCCACCGCGCGGTAGCCGAAGATGTTCTTGCGGCTGTACGTGCTGACAATCTCGCTCATCACGCCGAAGGCGGGCAGCACCATGATGTACACGGCCGGGTGGCTGTAGAACCAGAACAGGTGCTGGAAGAGCACCGGGTCGCCGCCGCGCGCCGGGTCGAACATGCCGAAGCTGAACAGGTTCTCCACCGCGACCAGCACCGTCAACAGACCGATGACCGGCGTCGCGAGCACCTGGATGCAGCTGGTGGCGTAGATGGCCCAGACGAACAGGGGCATCTTGAACCAGGTGATGCCGGGCGCGCGCATCGTGTGGCAGGTGACGATGAAGTTGATGCCCGTGGCGATGGAGCTGAAGCCGATGATGAACGCGCCGAACATCACCGGCGCCACCGTCGTCGTCGTGTGCGTGCTGTACGGGGTGTAGAACGTCCAGCCCGTGTCCAGGCCGCCGTTGAGCATGCCCCAGAGCATGAACACGGCGCCCGTCAGGTAGATGTAGAACGAGGCGAGGTTCAGCCGGGGGAAGGCCACGTCCTTGGCGCCCAGCATCAGCGGCAACATGAAGTTGCCGAAGACGGCCGGAATCGCCGGAATCATGAACAGGAAGATCATCACCAGGCCATGGAGCGTGAACGTACGGTTGTACGTCATCGCGTCCATGATGGTCGGACCCGGCGTCAGCAGCTCCACCCGGAGGAGCATCGCGAAGATGCCGCCCACGAGGAAGAACAGCAGGATGAAGAACAGGAACATCACGCCGATGCGCTTGTGGTCCACCGTCAAGAGCCAGCTCTTGATGGTGGTGCCATCCACCAGATAGCTCGGGTGGTCGTCGTGGTGCTCGTCGTGCGGGGCGGCCCCCGCCGTATCGAGGCTACTGGATGGGGTCATAGGCGGGTCCCTCGGAGGCGCCCTCGCGGACGTTCGGAGTGCGAAGCGACTTGATGTACTCGACGATGGCGGCCGTCTCGGGGCCCTGCAGCTTGCCCTGATACGTCGGCATCACATTCTGGTAGCCCGACACCAGGTGGGCTCCAGGGTCCATCATCGACTGGGTGATGTAGGCCTCGTCCACGCGGATGGTCTGTCCGTCATCCAGCTTCTCCACGCGGTCATACATGCCAACGAAGGTGGGGCCGATGTGCGCCGAGCCATCCACCGAGTGGCACTTCAGGCAACCCTGCGTCCCGGCCAGCACCTGGCCCTGGTCCACCATGCGCGCCACCGGCGGCACCAGCGAGGTGTCCGCGAGCGCGTCCTGGCGGTCCTGCAACCGGCCGCGGCGCTGGTCCTTGATCCAGACGTCGTACTCCTCCTGGGGGAGGACCACGACCTCCGCGAGCATCTTCGAGTGCGACAGGCCGCAGTACTCGGTGCAGAGCACCTGGTACGTGCCGGGCTTGGTCGCCTCGAACCAGATCTGCGTGTAGCGACCCGGCAGCGCATCCATCTTGATGCGGAAGGCCGGCACGTAGAACGAGTGCAGCACGTCCCGGGAAGTGATGAGCAGTCGCACCGGACGGTTGGCCGGGACGTGAAGGACGTTCACGCCGTTGGGGCCCTCCGGGTAGGCGAACTTCCACATCCACTGCTTGCCCATGACGTAGACGTCCATCGCGTCCTTGGGCGGCGTGGTGACCCAGGTGAAGTCCCTGAAGCCAATACCGAACCAGGCCAGGAAGAACACCAGCGGCACGGAGACGAAGAGGAACTCCGTCTTCAGCGTGGGGACGACGTACTCGGTTGCCTGGTCGGGAATCCGCCGGCGGTACCGGAAGAACATGAACAGCGCCGCGAGGCCAACGCCAGCCGACATCACCATCGTCGTTCCCACGACGAAGTGGTGCAGCAGGTCGACCCGTTCCGCGAACGTGGACGCGCTCTCCGGGAGGAACAGAAGGTTGTTGAGAAGCTCGCTCATGCCGCCGCGCCTTTCTTCAGCTCGCGCCTCCAGAAATAGATCAGCATCGTCGCCAGGGCGAGGAAGACAGCCATGCCGCCCAGGCGGATGAACCCGAAGATGTAGAAGCCATACCGCCGGGTCGCGGTGTCATACTTGAAGCAGGACATCACCACGCGGTCGAAGCTGGTTCCGACGCGGCCACCGGCCGCCTCCAGCAACGCCAGCTTCATGTCCTTGGCGGGGAAGTCCGTCCCGTACAGATACCGGGAGATGCTCCCCTCCGGCGTGAGCACCATCACCACCGCGGGGTGGGCGTACTGCTTCGTGCTCGCGTCATACGTGTACTTGAAGCCCACCGCGTCGGCGATGCGGTGGATCTGCTCGTCGGTGCCCGTGAGGAAGTGCCAGGGCGCGCTCTCCGGCTTCCCCATGGACTGAAGGTGCTTGCGCCGGCGCTCGTTGCTCATCGCCGGGGTGTCTTCGGGGTCGACGCTGATGGTGACCGCTTCGTAGTCGCGGCCCAGCTCCAGCCCCAGCTCCCGCATGGACTTCACCTGGGCGTTGAGCACCAGGTTACAGAGCATGGGGCAGTTGTAATAGACGAGCGTCAACAGGGTGGGGAGTGTCTTGGGCAACACCGAGCCCAGCGTCACGTCCTGGCCGTTCACGTCGATGAAGCGGGTCGTCAGGGGCACCGGTTCACCCAGGTGCTCCTCCACGTCCACACCCTTGAGCTGCGGGGGCGCGTCCTGCTGTGCTTCAACGATGGCGCGGGGCGTCTTGCCCCCACCCGGCATCGCGGAGGCCGGGAGCGCCGTGGCGACGAGCAGCGCCACGACGGCGAGCATCCCCCGGCGCGGGGCACACGGGGAGATGTAGGAGAGGATGGACATCATCGCGGACGGCTCTTACGCGAGGCAGGTGAGGGAAGCTACTGCCGCGGCGCCGGAGTGGGCTCCGGAGCCGGCGGCGGGGCGGGCGCGGGAGGCGCCGGGGGCGGGTTGCGGCTCTTGGCGATGACGGACTTCATCGCCTCGTCCAGGTTGGGGTGCGCCTTGACGCCCGGCTGGTCGCCCCAGCCGGCCTGCAGGGCCTGCTGCTGGCCGCCAATCTTCTCCTCGGCGTGCCAGTCCTGCTCGAACAGGCGCTGGTTGACGATACCCACCTCGTACTGCCCCATGGCCGCCGGACGCGGAGGAGGACCGTCCGGCTGGGCCTCCTTCATGGTGCGGACCTGGATGGCGTACGCCCAGACGATTCCCACCGCGAAGATGACGAGCGAGCCGGCGCCAATGCCCACCACCTTGCTCATCACGATGTGGTCTTCCTCGGCGGCCACACCGTGGGCGCCGACGATGACACGCGACTCGAGCTCAACCTGGGTCTTCTTCATGGCTGCACGTACCTCAGGGACTCCGCGATGTAGGGGTCCTTCACCGGCATCGTGTAGTTGTTGCGCGCGTTCATCAGCGCGAAGCCCACCGCGATGCCACCCACACCCAGGAACGCGGTGATGAGCGTCCAGTGGAAGGTGGGGCCGTTGGTCCCCGTCAGCGCCGGCCAGATGAGCCAGTACAGGTCCACCGCGTGAATGGCCAGCAGGTAGACGGCCACCACCGACAGCTTGCGGGGCTGCAGCTTCAGATTCCGTGACAGCAGCACGAAGAACGGCAGCACGAAGTGGCCGAAGAACAGGGCGATGGACATCGGCTTCCACGCGCCGAAGATGCGCAGGCCGTACCAGGGCGCCTCTTCCGGGATGTTGGCGATCCACACCAGCATGAACTGGGAGAAGGCGATGTAGGCCCAGAATGCCGTGAAGGCCAGCATCAGCTTGCCCAGGTTGTGGAAGTGGGCGGGCGTCACCACGTTGCCGTAGAGGTCCTTGCCCCGGGCGTTGGTGGTGGCGATGGTCAGGATGCAGAAGGCGGCGAGGAAGCTGCCCGCGAAGTAGTAGACGCCGAAGATGGTGGACTGCCACAGCGGCGTGAGGCTCATCAGCCAGTCAAACGACGCGAAGGTGATGGTCAGCGCCAGGAAGGGGAGGATTCCGGGGGAGAAGCGGCGCATGCGCACCGTGAGGTCCAGCCCGCCTTCCGCGTCCTGCTTCAGGCTCAGCCCGCGCAGCTTCCACGCCGCGAAGGCCCACACCACGAAGTAGATGACATGGCGCACGAGCGTGAACTTCCAGTTCAGGTAGCCGTGCTCCTTGTGCGACAGGTGCTCGGACTCCAGGCCGGTGATGGCGGCGCGCAGCGGCGAGCCCGGCCACCAGGGGTACAGGTAGCCCGCCATGAGAATCACGGGGATGATGAGCAGGATGAAGACGGGGACCGCGGACGCGCCCGTCTCCATGGTGCGCCGCAGGACGATGAGCCACTTGGCCTTCGCCGTGTGGAAGATGGCCACCATGATGAGGAAGGCCACGCTGATGCCCACCCAGTAGACGAAGGCGAGCAGGTAGCTGTGGGCGGCCGCACCCTTGGCATAGGCATCGCTCGAGGCGAAGAAGCCGGCCAGGGTGGCCAAGAGGCCCAGGGCGCCCAGGCCGAACGCCGGCACCATCAACTTCGGCGTGCCGGTGTAGCGCTCCAGGGGGGCTGAGGCTTCGGCTGCGGGGGTCATCGGTTCTCCTGCGGAACGGGCTGCTGCCCGCCCGTACGGGTGTTGCGGGCTTCCTGAAGGGCTCGCACGTAGGCGACCACGGCCCAGCGCTCGCGCACGTCGAGCTCACCAGAGAAGGACGGCATCACGCCGTAGCCCTCGTTGATGGCCGTGTAGAAGTGGCCCGCTGCCTTGCTCTCCAGCTCCAGCAGGGACGGCGGCAGGCGCAGGGCCATGTTCTCCGCCACCACGCTGTTGCCGTCGCCGAGCACGCCATGGCACTGCGAGCAGACGATGTTGTACTTCTTCTGACCCAAGCTCAGCAGGCCCTGGTCCACCGTCACGGGGATGGTGGCCACGGGTTGGCCGTTGGCGCGGCCGCTGAGGGCCGTCTGCCGGGCGACGGGGTCCTTGAGCTCCGGGAGCTTGTCGAAGCGCTCGCGGGGCACCGTTCCGGCCGGGGGCGTGCGCATGGCACGGCCGTCCGCCCAGAAATCAGAGGCCTCGTAGTACTCGTACTTGGCCTGGTGCTCCATGCGCTGGAGGAACTCCGAGGGGACGTCGCAGCCCGACAGGGCGACGAGTCCGGCGGCGGGGATGAGCCACCTCATTCCTTCTCTCCCGTGACGACGGTCACCTGGGTGGCACCCAGGGCCTTGAGCTGGTCAATGACGGCCGCGGCGTCCTGGCCCGTCGCATGCGGCACGCTCAGCCAGAAGCCGTGCGTGGACGCGGTGCGGAAGGCGTCGGACTCGAAGACGGGGTGGTACGGCTGCGGCAGCCGGCTCAGCCCCAAGAGGCCGAAGAAGATGCCGAACGCGGCGAACAGCACGCTCAGCTCGAACGTAATCGGCACCCACGCCGGCAGGGACAGGAGCGGACGACCACCGATGTTCAGCGGGTAGTCGTACGTGTTCATCCAGGTCTGCATGGCGAGCGCCGTGGTCAGGCCCGTGAGCCCACCGCACAGCGCGATGAAGGGGACCTTCGAGGGGGGCAGGCCCAGGGCCTCCGAGCCGCCGTGCAGCGGGTACGGAGAGTAGGTGTCCATCCCCTGGAAGCCCTTCTCCCGCATCTGACGGGTGGCATCCACGAGGACATCTGGCGTCTCGAACTCGGCCAGCACCCAGGAATCGAGGACAGTGGCTTCCATGACTCTAGTGCGCTCCGTGGGATTTCTGGTGGGCGGCGTGCTTGAGCTCCAACTGCAGCTCCTTCACTTCGCTGATGGCCACCGCGGGCACGAACTTCAGGAACAGGAGGAACAGGGTGCCGAACAGGCCCAGCGTGCCGATGTAGATGCACCAGTCCACCCAGGTCGGGGTGTAGATGCCCCACGAGGATGGCAGGAAGTCCTGGCTCAGCGACGTCACGATGATGATGAAGCGCTCGCACCACATGCCGATGTTCACCGCGATGGAGGCCACCCACATGATGGGCACGCTGGTGCGGCACTTCTTGAACCAGAAGATGTTCGGGGTGATGACGTTGCAGGCAATCATCAGCCAGTACACGCCGGCGTAGGGGCCCGTGGCGCGGTTCACGTAGAAGGTCCAGAACTCGAACTGGTTCTGCGAGTACCAGGCGATGAAGTGCTCCATCATGTACCCGTAGGACACGATGAGGCCCGTCGCGAGGATGACCTTGTTCATGTTCTCCAGGTGGCGGTCCGTAATCACGTCCCGCAGACCCAGGTACTTTCGCGCCGGGACGATGAGCGTAATCACCATCGCGAAGCCGCTGAACACGGCGCCGGCCACGAAGTAGGGCGGGAAGATGGTCGCGTGCCAGCCGGGCAGCAGGGACACCGCGAAGTCGAACGAAACGATGGTGTGCACCGAGACGACGAGCGGCGTGGAGAGGCCGGCCAGGAGCAGGTAGGCGATCTTGTAGTTGTGCCAGTGCCGACCGGAGCCGCGCCAGCCGAGCGCGAACAGGCCGTAGATGGTGCGCTGGAGCTTCGTCTTGGACGAGTCACGCAGCGCGGCCAGGTCCGGGATGAGGCCCACGAACCAGAACAGCGCGGACACCGTGAGGTACGTGGAGATGGCGAACACGTCCCACACCAGCGGGGAGCGGAACTGCGGCCACGCGCCCAGGGTGCTGGGGTAGGGGAACAGCCAGAAGGCGAACCAGGGACGGCCGGTGTGCAGCAGCGGGAACAGACCGGCGCACATGACGGCGAACAGCGTCATGGCTTCCGCGAAGCGGTTGATGCTCGTGCGCCACTTCTGCTGGAAGAGCAGGAGGATGGCGGAGATGAGCGTACCGGCGTGGCCGATACCGACCCACCAGACGAAGTTGATGATGTCGAACGCCCAGCCGACCGGCTGGTTGTTGCCCCACACGCCGATGCCTCGGGCGAGCGTGTAGGTGACGCCGACGACGAGCAGACCCAACGCGCTGAGCGTCAGGCCGAAGAGCATGAACCAGCCCTTGCCCGGCTTGCGCCAGACATGGTCCAGCAGCGTCTCGTTGAGGGACTTGTCGTCGTGGTGCGGCGGGATGAGGTCCCGGGGCTCAAGCGGATCGAGCGGGGTGGCGGCGGTCTCGGCCATGATTAGTGGCTCCCTTCCTTCGTCGCGGCCTTGGCCGGCTCGAGGGCGGTATTCGGGTTGCGCACGCGGATGAGGTGCGAGGTGCGCGGACGGGTGCCCAGCTCGTGCAGGAGCTTGTAGGCCCGGACGTCCTCGGTGAGCTGGGTGACGAGCTGGTTCTCGTCATTCAGCGAGCCGAAGACGATGGCCTGGGCGGCGCACGTCTGCTGGCACGCCGTCTTGAGGTCCGCTTCCTTGATGAGGTGCTTGTTGACGCGCGCGTCGATGCGGGCGCGCTCGATGCGCTGCACGCAGTACGTGCACTTCTCCATGACGCCGCGGTTGCGCACCGTGACGTCCGGGTTCATCAGCATCTTCTCGGTGGCCGTCTTGCCCGCGGTGTAGTGCAGGTAGTTGAAGCGGCGGACCTTGTACGGGCAGTTGTTGGAGCAGTACCGCGTGCCGACGCAGCGGTTGTACACCATGTCGTTCAGGCCCTCGTCCGAGTGCACGGTGGCGTTCACCGGGCACACGTACTCGCAGGGGGCCTTCTCGCAGTGCACGCACATCACGGGCTGCATGACCATCTTCGGGTCGTTCTCGGGACCCTCGAAGTACCGGTCGATGCGCAGCCAGTTCATCTCACGGCTGCGGCCCACCTGCTCCTTGCCCACGACGGGGATGTTGTTCTCCGCCTGGCAGGCCACCACGCACGCGCTGCAGCCCGTGCAGCGGGACAGGTCGATGGCCATGCCCCACTTGTAGCCCTTGGAGTAGTCGAAATCGACGAGGTTGTCCTGGATGCCCGGCTTCAGCTCGCCCTTCACGCGGTGCAGGGTGTGCTGCGTCTCCGTGGACGGGTGCTCCAGCTCGGAGATGGGCATGTCCAGCGCGATGGGGCGGTTCTCCATGCGCCAGTGCGTCTGCGTCAGGCTGAACTTGTAGCTGCCGCGCACCTTGGTGAGCGTGGCGCCGCCGTCGAACCAGGGGTTCTTGCTGGTGCGAATCGGGTTGACGTTGAAGCCCACGCCCTTGGCGACCTGCTCATGCAGCCCGTTGCGGCCGTAGCCCAGGGCGATGGTCACCGTGTTGTCGGCGTGGCCCGGAACCACCCACACCGGCACCGTCAGCTTCTGGCCGTTGTAGGTCAGCTCCGCCATGTCGCCGGGGGCGAGGTTGAGCGCCTTCGCCGTGTCCGGACCCAGCAGGGCGGCGTTGTCCCAGACCATCTTGGTGATGGGCTCGGGCAGCTCCTGCAGCCAGGAGTTGTTGGCGAAGCGGCCGTCGTAGACCTTGTAGTCGTTGACGAAGTTCAGCTCGAGGTCACCCGAGGCCGGGGGCGTGTAGCCCGCGACCAGCGAGGCGGCGGCGCCGAAGTCCGGCGAGCCCGCGACGGGGTTGGACGCGGTGTTCTCGATGAAGCCCTGGGCGACCCAGGACTCCCAGCGGGCCTCGAAGTCCGCCGCGTTCGCCGTCTGCCCGCGCCAGTAGTCGCGCAGGAGCTGGTAGGCGGGGCGGAAGGGCTCGTCCAGGAACATGGCGAGCAGCTCCGACTCCGGCATGCCGTTGAAGAGCGGCTGGATGAGCGGCTGGGCGATGGAGACGGTGCCCTCCACCGAGCGGCCGTCGCCCCACGTCTCCAGCGGGTGCGCCGCGGGGATGAACCAGTCGACGTGCGCGCTGGTCTCGTCCTCGTAGAGCGCCGTGTAGAGGACGTTGAGCCTGGCGCGAGCGGGGTGGTCCTTGCTGAGCACCTTGCCCAGGCCCACGTCGTCCGGCAGCGTGAAGACGGGGTTGTAGGCGGTGATGACCAGCGTGTCGACGCGGCCGGCCTCGATGTCCTGCACCAGGGTGCGGACCTCGGACATGCCCGTCGCTTCCGCGATGGGGGCCTGGATGTAGCGGACCGTCTTGTCGCCGTTGCCGAGCGCGTTGTTGATGGCGTGGGCCAGCGCGTGGACCGCGGCGGGCTGACGCTCACCCGCGATGACCAGCGACCGGCCGGGACCGGCGGCGCGCAGGTCGGAGGCGACCGCCTGCACCCAGTTGCCCAGCTCACCGCGCAGCGGCGACTTCGCGGCCGCGGCGCCCGCCAGGGAAGCGGCGCTGCCACCGATGGCCTGGGCCACCGCGGCGGCGAGGCCGAGGACTTCCTGCGACTTCAGGCGCAGGCGGTGGTCCGCCATGCCGCCGGTGATGGAGAAGCGGGCCTCCGCCATGTAGAGGCGGTTGAGCTTGCCCTTGCGCGGGTCGCGACGGTCCGCGAACTCGCGGATGTTGCGCAGGTTGCCCGGGCAGCTCTCCAGGAAGTCCGCGTCCAGCGACAGGACGATGTCTGCCTGGGAGAAGTCGTACAGCGCGGCCACGTGCTGCCCGCCGAACAGGGTGCGCAGCGTCTCCGCCTGCGTGTCCTGGTTGGACGAGGCGCTGTGGAAGCGCGCGTTGGGCAGCTTCTTGATGATGTGGTTGCGCAGGTCGCTGGTCAGCGGCGAACCCACCGCCTCCGTGAGGAAGCGAACGCGCGAGCCACCGTTCTCCGAGGCGGACTTGCCGACCAGGGACGCGATGGTCTCGTTGAGCACGCGCTGGGCGCGGGGCGTCTTGCCCTGGCGCAGCACACGCGCGCGGCTCGGGTCATAGAGCGACAGCAGCCACGCCTGCTCGAAGGTGCAGGCGGCGCCCTGGTTGACCGGGTGGTCCGGGTTGCCCTCGACCTTCACCGGGCGACCCTCGCGGGCGGTGATGAGCAGGCCGGAGGTGTGACCGGACAGCGTCATCGCGGACGCGTAGTGCAGGGGGTTGCCGGGAGTCACTTCCGGCGGCGTCTTCGTGTACGGCAGCAGCTTCTCGTCCGCGGGACGGGTGCTGCAGGCCGTGGCGCCGGCCAGGGCCAGCGACGCGCCGAGCAGCTGCATGAACTCGCGGCGGATGAAGCCCGTGGGGGGCAGGTCCGCGCCCACGGGGAACTCCGGGCGGGACTCCTCCATGTACTCGGAGGTGCCCAGCTTCTCCTCGAGGCTGCGCCAGTACGACTGGCCGTAGCCGTGCTCGGCGGAGTCGGCGTTCGCTGCGGCGTGCTCCAGTGCCTCACCGACGGCGTCAGGCGCCGCGGCGGGCCGGTCCGACACGACCGGGAGCGCGAAGGAAGAGGATTCCTGCGACGGCGCGCCGTCGCGCTTCGTGTTCATCGGTGGCATGTGGAGCAGCTCGTGCGCGAGTGGACGTCGTACTCATCCTTCAGCTTCTCGCCGAGCGCGATGGCCTCGGCCTTGTCCGACGGCGGAGTCCACGTCATCGACGTGATGAACTCCGAGGGCCGCAGGTGCGGCTCGGGATTGCGGTGACACTCCAGACACCAGGCCATGGTGAGCGGAGCGAACTGCTCCACCGCGCCCATCTGGTCGATGCGGCCGTGACAGCTGGCGCATCCCACGCCCTTGTTCACGTGGATGGCGTGGTTGAAGTAGACGAAGTCCGGCAGGTTGTGGACGCGGACCCACTGGATGGGTGAGTCGGCGAAGAAGGCCTTGCGCACCTCGGTGAGGTACGGGCTCTTGTTCCACACCTGGGCGTGGCAGGACATGCACACGGTGGTGGACGGGATGCCCGCGGAGGGCGCCTTGTCCACACTCCAGTGGCAATACTGGCAGTCGATCTTCTCGTCCCCCGCGTGGTGCCGGTGGTCGAATTCGATGGGCTGCTCGATGGGCATCTGCTGGTTGGTGACGTACGGAGACCGTACGTAAGCCATGAGGCCGCCGATACCGATGGCGGGCACGGCAAGAAGCGCCGCGGCGGACAGCCGAGACACCGTGTTCGTCCAGCGTGGAAACAGAGGGCCGCTCATACCAGGACCATGGGCAAGGGGGCTTCTACAACTGCGGTGACAGAAGAAGAGGAAGAGGCGCGGATGTGGCCGAACGCGAGAAGCGGCGGGGCGATCCCGGCCCCGTCGGGGCGGGGGGGCGGCTCCTGGCACGCGGAAGGCGAAGCAGTCACGTCCAACGAAACCTCTATGGATGTTGCCGCGGGCAGGTCCCTCCTCCAGGCCCAACCCAACGCGGCGCGGGACCATCGACCATCGACACCGCAGTGTCAACCATTCTGATGTTGTGGCCGTGGGATACCACTTCCTCGCGCGGAGGCGGGAAATCGCGGTCCGGAGGTGATGAATCTCTCTTCTGGCGGGAGGAAGCGACGTTGAGCCTTTGCCCCTCCACGGTGGATCATCGCGCGCCCTCGGATGGCTCGGCGTGATGCTCACGCGACGTATGGGCAGACCTGCGCGCGGGTTCAGCTTCGGACAGAGACATGTCGTCGACCGAGACTTGCGACAGGCTTACTCGGAGTCCGCGCCGTCGGGCTCCCGCCAGCGCTGTTTTCGGCGGGTGAGCAGCTTCTCCACCAGCTCCCGGGCGCGCGCGTCCCGGTGGTAGTTCGGGTCATGCCGGCGGCCCTTGCCCTGGTTGCAGCGGGCGCAGGCCAGGCCCAGGTTCTCCGGCGCGTCCGTCCCTCCGGCCGTCCGAGGGAGGATGTGCTCGATGGTGGCCCGGCTGATGGGCTCGCCATCCAGCCCCACCACGAGATGCGCGTTGCAGTGCAGGCACTTGCCCAGCCAGGCCTCTCGGCCCCGGTGCTCGGTGCGCTCGAAGGTGGTGTCCGTGGCGATGATGCCCAGAATCCTGCGGCGCTTGGAGTCGCTCATCCTACACCTCGACCACGGAGGGGCCGGCGAGGGCGAAGACACGCTCCCCGGGCCGGCGCTTCAGGTCGAGCCCGCCGGTGAACGCGCTGAAGGCGGGGAGCACGCCCACCTCTCGCCCCAGATGGAAGCATGGGAGACGGAGGCGGTCCGCGCCAGCCGCCAGCCTCACGGTGGGGTGGAGATGACCGGCCCACACGTACCGGCCCGCTGAGGGGGTGGGGTGGTGGGCGAAGCGGAAGGGGCCCTCATCCAGGTGGGACTCGTGGACGTCCAGGTGCCACTCCGCTGGCAGGGGTCCCGCGCGGAGGTCATGGTTGCCCCGGACCAGCACCAGCTCCACGTCGGCGTGGGAGGCGCGCCAGTCCGCGAGCCTTCGGATGAGCGCGGGGGTGAGGCCTTCCCTGGAGTGGACGAGGTCTCCCAGGACGAGCAGCCGACGGGCGCCCGTGGTGGTGAGCGCCGAGGACAGGCGGGCCAGGTCGTCCTCGAGCACCCCCAGGGGAAGGGGGATGCCGTGTTGTTGGAAGCTCTCCGTCTTGCCCCAGTGCAGGTCGGCCACCGCGAGCGTGCGGGCTTCGGGCCAGTGCAGGGCTCGTTCTGGAAGAAGCTCCAGCGGGGTGCCGCCTACGCGGACCTGGCATCGTCTCGCGTCCATCGCTCCTTCATTCGCTCCACCCGCTCCAGCAGGGACTCGCTGGAGAGGCTCGCGCTGATGCGCTCGACGACGAGCGGAAAGGCCAGGGGCGTGGGCCTCCGGACATGGAGCAGCTCCAGGGGGCTCGACTCCAGGCGTTCCAGCGCGCGCTCCAGGCGGCCCTGCTCGAACTGCTGCTCCAGCACCTCGCGGCGGGCCTGGGTGAGCAGCAGGTGCCCCGGGTCATAGCGGGCGAAGACATCATGGAGGAGGGCGGCGCTCGTCTGTACCTGCCGCGTGGATTTGCGCGCTCCGGGGAGCCCGGGCAGCACCAGGCCCGCAACGCGGGCGATGTCCCGGAACTGACGCTTCGTCAGCTCGCCCACGTTGACGCTCTCGAGGACATCTTCCACCAGGCGCTCGCGCGTGAAGAGGCGGGGGTGCAGGGCTTCTTCGAAGGGAAAGGGTGCGGGGCTGAGCAGCTCCAGGCCGTAGTCATTCACGGATACACTGAAGGTGGCCTTCTGGAGTCGCGTCAGCCGCAGTGCGAGCAGGGCCGCGAGTCCTTCGTGCACCCGTCGTCCCTCGAAGGGATAGAGGAAGAGGTGGTGCCCGTCGCGCGTCTGACACATCTCCGCCAGCAGCGAGCCCGCAGCGGGGATGCGCGACAGTCGCTCCTGGGCCTCCAGGATGGGCCACGCGGCGGCGAGCTCGTCGGAGGTGACGTCGCCGTGGCGCGCGGAGTCGAGGGTGCGGCGGACGGCGGCGGCCAGTGAGGTGGACAGTGGAAGGCGACTGCCGCCCCAGCGCGGGGTTCGCGTCACCTTCGATTTCGCGGGCCGCACATACGCGGTGAGACCCTGGAGTCGGCCGAGCTCCAGCTTCTTGCCGGCGAACTGGAAGGTGTCTCCCGGGCGCAGCCGGCTGACATAGGACTCCTCCACGCTGCCCAACCGTCCCCCGCTCCAGTAGCGCAGCTCCACCACGGCGTCGGAGCTGATGGTGCCGATGTTGAGGCGGTGCAGCCGGGCGACGCGGGCGTCCTTCACGACGAAGCGTCCCTCGTGCTCCTCGACTCGGCGGAACTCCGGGTAGGCGGTCAGCGTGGGGCCGCCTTCACGGACCAGCGTGAGCGTCCAGTCGAACTCCTCATCGGTGAGGTCCGCGTAGGCCGCGGCGCCGCGCACCTCATGGCGCAGGGCTTCTCGGGTGAAGCCGCCTCCGAGCGCGCATGTCACCAGATGCTGGGCCAGCACGTCCAAGGGCTTGGTGGGAGGCTCGCGCGGCTCGACTTCCTTGCGTGCGAGGGCCTCCCGGGCGGCGGCCATCTCCACCAGTTCGAGTGCGTGCGTGGGAACGAAGAGGATGTTGCATGTGGCCTCGGGGCGGTGGTCTCCACGTCCCGCGCGCTGGAGCGTTCGACCGATGCCCTTGGGGCTGCCCACCTGCACCACCCGCTCGACGGGGCCGAAGTCCACGCCCAGGTCCAGCGACGAGGTGCACACGACGATGCGCAGGGAGCCGTCCTTGAGTCCGCGCTCCACGCGCTCCCGCTCGTCACGGTCGATGGACCCATGGTGCAGCGCGAGCAGGTGTTCCCACTCGGGACGCGCGAAGCGCAGGCCCTCGAACCAACGCTCCGCCTGGGAGCGCGTGTTGGTGAAGATGAGCGTGGATTGCGCCGGGTCCAATCGCGCGGCGACGCGGGCCAGCATGGTGAAGCCCAGATGTCCCGCCCATGGAAAGGTGTCCACCTCGTCCGGCAGCAATGTCTCCACGTCCACCGGGCGCTCCAGGTCCGCGCTGACGAGGGTGGGGCGGACGCGGGTGCCGACCGCGTGTCGGGCGGCTTGCTCCAGGTTGGCCAGCGTGGCGGACAGCGCCCAGGTGCGCATGCGTGGCGCGAAGCCTCGCAATCGCGCCAGGGCGAGCTCCGTCTGCGTGCCTCGCTTGGAGCCAAGCAGCTCGTGCCACTCGTCCACGATGACGGCGCGCAGCGAGGAGAACAGCTCCGGTGCGCGCTCGTTCGACAACATCACCGAGAGCGACTCCGGTGTGGTGATGAGCACTTCGGGAAGGCGCTGCCGTTGTCGCTGTCGCACCGAGGAGGAGGTGTCTCCGGTGCGGCTCTCCACTTCGAGGTCCGCATCCAGCACGCTCAGCGGCTCGCGAAGGGCCTGCTCCACGTCGCGTGACACCGCGCGAAGCGGCGTCACGTAGAGAATCTGGAGCCCCTTTTCTCCGTGCTCGGCCACCTCCGCCAGCGGCGCGAGATAGGCGGCGTACGTCTTTCCCGCGCCCGTGGGGACATGGATGAGCCCACTGTCCCCGCGCGCATACGCGGCCCAGGCTTCCTCCTGGAAGGCGTAGGGCGTCCAACCCTTCGACGTGAACCAGCCGCGAAGTCGCTCCATGGGAGGGCTTCTCACGGCCGGAGGTGAGCGCGCTCCTGGGCGAGGTTTCTTCCTCCGCGGGGGCGCGGGAGTCGATGCCGTGTCGCCATGGCGTGCCTTTCTCCTGGCCTGGAGTTGGGCTCGGAGCGAGGGCGACCTACGCGCCGGCATGGAGCAGCTCCTTGAGCGAGTCCAGCGAGTCGGCGTCCCCTGGTTTCTTGTCCGTGCGCCAGCGGGCGATGCGAGGGAAGCGCAGCGCGACGCCCGACTTGTGGCGGGGTGACTTCTGGATGCCCTCGAAGTGCAGCTCGAAGACCTGCTCGGGCTCCACCGAGCGCACCGGTCCAAACTTCTCGCGCGTGTGCGCGCGAATCCACCGGTCCAGTCGGCCAATCTCTTCGTCCGTGAGGCCCGAATACGCCTTCGTCACCGGCAGCAGGTCCGTGCCGTTCCACACGGCGAAGGTGTAATCGGTGTACAGCGAAGATCGTCGGCCGTGTCCCGGATGCGCGTAGAGCAGCACCGCGTCCACGGTGAACGGGTCGATCTTCCACTTCCACCAATCGCCACGCTTGCGCCCCGTGAGGTACGCGGAGCTCGAACGCTTGAGCATGAAGCCCTCGACGTTCCGCTCACGTGCCTCGCTTCGAGTGTGCGCCAGGGCCTCCCACGAGGACGCCTCCACGGCGGGGGACAGCGGGAAGGCGGGATGGTGCTTGAGCAGCGCGGCCAGTCGCTCGCGACGCTCGCGCAGCGGCAGCGCCCGCAGGTCCTGTCCGTCCTGTTCCAGCAAATCGTAGGCGATGAACGCGGCGGGAGCCTCCGCGAGCACCCGGGGCGTCAGCTTCTGCCGACCGATTCGACGCTGGAGCCGCGCGAAGGGCAGGGGCTTGCCGTCCTCGTACGCCAACACCTCGCCGTCCAGCACCGTGCCTTCGGGGAGGGCCTTCGCCGCGTCGGTGATTTCGGGGAAGCGGTCGGTGATGAGCTCCTCTCCCCGACTCCAGAGATAGACGTCGCCCCGCCGATGGATGAGCTGGCCTCGAATGCCATCCCACTTCCATTCGACCAGCCACTCGGAGAGGTCGCCCAGGGACTCCGGCGGTTGCTCCAGGGGAGACGCCAGATAGAACGGATACGGGCGCGAATGGTGCCCATCCGAGACGTCCGGCGAGACGAGCTGCTGGAAGAACTCCTTCGAGGGCGTCCAGGTCCCCATCAACCGGTGCGCGACGTCCGGCGCGGGAAGCCCCGCCACCTTCGCGAGTGCGCGAACCACCAGGGTGGATGAGACGCCCACGCGCAGCTCCCCGGTGAGCATCTTGTTCAACAGGAAGACTTCGCGCCGGGGCATCGACAGCCACCAGGACACCACCTGCTCGCGCTGCGCTGATACCTCCAGCTCACGCAAGGGCACGAGTCGCTGGGTGAGCCACAGCGACAGCGGGAGTTCTTCCGGTGCGCTCGGTCGCTCCAGGTTGTCCAGCAGCAGGGCGATGACTTCCGCCAGGTCCCCGACGGACGCGTACACCTCCGCGAACAGCCAGTCGGGAATGCCCGTCAGCTCCTGGGTCCATCCCACCAGCAGCTTCGTGGTGAGCAGTCGCTTCAGCTTCTGTCCCGTGAGGAAGTACAGCGCCCACGCGGCGTCTTCGGGGGGCGCTTCCTGGAAGTAGCGCGTGAGGGCCTCCACCTTCGCGTTCGTGGAGGTGGTCTGGTCCAGGCGTTCGTACAGGTCCGCGAGTCGTCGCATGGGTCAGTCCTCCGCCTCGCCCTCGAACGGGGTCGCCAGTGGGGATGCGTCCACGCCTTGCTCGCGGAGGTAGCGCGCCAGGGGCTCGGCGGAGCCGTGTGTCGTCAGCACCCGCTCCGCGCCTGTGTCCGCCACCGTGCGCAGCAGCGCGGGCCAGTCCGCATGGTCCGACAGCACGAAGCCCCGGTCGAAGCCTCGTCGCCGCCTGTTGCCGCGCACGCGCATCCAGCCCGAAGCGAAGCCTGTCTCCGCCTCGCCGAACCGCCGCATCCAGGTGGAGCCGCCCGCGCTCGGAGGCGCCAGCACCAGCGCGCCCGCGAAGGACGTGCCCTTCTCCACCTCCGATACGAGCTGCGTGGGCAGCATCTTCACGCCCGCGTCCCGGTAGGCCTCCACCAACCCGTGCAGCGCGCCGTGGATGAAGGCGGAGCGGTCCGTCAGTCGCGCCAGCTCCGCGAGGATTCGCTGGGCCTTGCCCAGGGCGTAGCAGAACAGCACCGCCGAGCGTCCCACCGCGCGATTCGCGTCCCACCACCGCAGCATGTCCTCCGCCACTTCGCGCGCATCGTCCCAGCGGAAGATGGGCAGGCCGAACGTCGCCTCGGTGATGAAGGTGTGGCAGCGCACCACCTCGAAGGGCGCGCACGTCGGGTCCGCCGCCCGCTTGTAGTCGCCAGAGACGACCCACACCTCGCCCTGGTGCTCAAGGCGAACCTGCGCGCTCCCCAACACGTGGCCCGCGGGGTGGAAGCTCACGGTGACGTCGCCGAGCTTCAGCGACTCGCCATACTCCAGGGTGTCGATGTGTGAGTCGGCGCCCACTCGACGTCGCAGCAGGGCCTCGCCCGCTCGGGTGCCCAGGTATCGCTGGTGGCCCGAGCGCGCGTGGTCCCCATGCGCATGGGTGATGAGCGCCCGTTCCACCGGACGCCAGGGGTCGATGTGGAAACCTCCAGGCTCACAATAGAGCCCGTGGGGCGTCACTGTGACGAGCGGCCTTCGGGCCTGGAAGGAGACGGAGGCGTCCACGGTCCTTCAGAAATAACGAGGGCTTCCGAGCGCGACTACCGGGGTGCGCAGGCCTCTTACCCGCCCTGGTTCCTGGGATGGTCGCCAGCCGCCCGGTCATCACTCCCCGCCTTGACGGCTTCACCGGGAATGGCGGCCCAGGGGCTCGCCGATGGTCCTCGCCGGGACACGTCCGCCGCGCTACACCGAGGACCGCGCTACGGGAGCGCGGCTTGCGTGCGCTTGAAGGTCGCGCGGGAGTCTCCACCCGGAGCGAAGTCCTCGGTCGTCTGGAGGACGGAGACAATGCGGTAGCGGGGGAGAGGTCATGACCATGGATGCACAGGAGCGGAAGGCGGCCTACCGCCAGCGCGCGGAGCAGGGCGAGGCAGTGCCGGTCTCGGTGGAGTTGCCGGCGGACCTCGACACGCCGCTGTCGGCGTATCTGAAGCTGGGCGGAGGCTCGCGCGGTTTCATCCTCGAGTCGTGCTACGGCGGCGAGCGCTTCGGGCGCTACAGCCACGTGGGCACCCACGCCGCGGGTCGCGTGCGCCTGGACGCGCACGGCGCCACCGTGTGGCGTGGCTCGCGCGAGGAGCGGCGCGACGGCAAGCCGATGGACGTGCTGCGCTCCTTGTGGCGTGAGCTCTCGGTGGCCCGGCTCCCCGGTGAGGCCCCGTTCCTCGGCGGGCTCGTGGGGTACATGGACTACAACTGCGTCTCGTGGATGGAGCCTACCGTTCCGGACCGGCACCCTCGCGACACGTCCTTTCCGGACTCCGAGTGGCTCATCTCCGAGGACTTCGTCACCCACGACTCGCGCACGGGGACGCTCAAGGTCACCGCCATCGCCCGGCCCTCGCTGCATGCCAGCGTGGCCGTCGCGCTGAAGGACGCGGAGGACCGCGCGCAGTCCATGGCCGAGCGACTCCTCAAGCCGCTGCCTCCGGAGGCCTATGCACCTTCGCCTCGCATGAAGGGCGATGGGGAGCCCGTGGCCTGCTGGGACCGCGCCAGCTACGAGGCCGCGGTGGAGCGCTCCAAGGAATACATCCGCGCGGGCGACATCTTCCAGGTGGTGCTCGCGCGACGCTTCGAGTCGCGAGGCGCGCCTCCTCCCTTGTCGCTCTATCGCGCGTTGCGGCGCGTGAACCCCTCGCCGTACCTGTTCCTGGTGGAGCTGGGCGAGGCGCGCGCGCTGGTGGGTGCATCGCCGGAGCTGCTCGTGCAGGTGCGCGACGGGGACGTGGTGGTGCGCCCCATCGCCGGCACGCGGCGGCGCGGAGCCTCCGAGGCGGAGGACCTGGCGTTGGAGAAGGAGCTGCTCGCGGACGAGAAGGAACGCGCCGAGCACATCATGCTGGTGGACCTGGGCCGCAATGACGTGGGTCGCGTGGCGGCGCCGGGCTCGGTGCGCGTCGAGGACCTGATGGTCATCGAGCGCTACAGCCACGTGATGCACATCGTCTCGCAGGTGCGCGGGAAGCTGGACTCGAAGTTCGACGCGCTCGATGCGCTGGCCAGCACCTTCCCCGCTGGCACCGTGTCCGGGGCGCCGAAGATTCGCGCGATGCAGATCATCGACGAGCTGGAGGTGCAGCGGCGCGGGCCCTACTCGGGCGCGGTGGGCTACCTGTCCTTCTGCGGCACGCTGGATGTGGCCATCGCCTTGCGCACCTTCTTCGTGGATGGAGACCGGACCATGTGGACCGCGGGCGCGGGACTGGTGGCGGACTCGGTGCCGTCGAAGGAAGCCGATGAGACGGAGGCCAAGGCGGGCGCCATGGCCGCCGCGCTCCGGCTGGCTCGTGAGGGAGGTGGCCGATGATTCTCGTCATCGACAACTACGACTCATTCACCTTCAACCTCGTCCAGCTCCTCTACACGCTGGGCGCCGAGGTGAAGGTGGTGCGCAATGACACGCTCGATATCGCGGGTGTCGCGGCCCAGGGGGCCTCGCACCTGGTGATTTCCCCGGGCCCCTGTACGCCGCATGAGGCCGGAATCAGTGTGGCCGCGATTGCCCAGTCCCGCGTGCCGGTGCTGGGCGTGTGCCTGGGACATCAGTCCATTGGCGCGGCCTTTGGCGGCAAGGTGATACGCGCACCGGAGCCGGTGCACGGCAAGTCCGCGCGCATCCAGCACGGAGGCTCGGGTGTCTTCACCGGCGCGAGCCAGGGGTTCCAGGCCGCGCGCTACCACTCGCTCATCGTGGAGGCGTCCTCGCTGCCGTCCGAACTGGAGCCCATCGCGTGGAGCCAGGACGGGCTCGTCATGGCGCTGCGCCACCGCGAGAAGCCCGTGGTGGGCTTCCAGTTCCATCCGGAGAGCGTGCTGACTCCCGAGGGACCCACCCTGGTGAAGAACTTCCTGGAGGGGCGCCTGTAGAGAAGGGAATCGCCCTGTGGGGCTGGGTCATTGTCGCTCGACTGACTCTGTCTGGATTGCGACGAAGCAGGGCTCCAGGGCGTGGAAACCCGCATGCGTAGCATCGCCCTTCCGGCGACCGAGGCCCCCTCCCGGGGTCGGCGCCGGAAGGGAGCCTCGATGAGAAACCGAAGCGTGGTGTTGCGCGGTCTTGCCGTGGTGTTCGGCGCGCTGATGCTGGGCGCGTGCGGAGGCGCGTCGTCCGCGGAAGGTGGACAGGGCGTACCGGTGGAGGAGATGGAGCTGACCAGCGTGGACTCGGCGTTGGGCATGTGCCCGGGCTACGACTCCTGCGCGAACTGGTCTCCCTGGTACTCCGTGGGTGGGAGCTACTGCGGCATCAATTCCGCCTGTGGCACGCGCTGGGTCTGCGAGGAGGACCCCTGGGGCTGTCCGAACGGCGTCGCCGCCGAGGCGCCTCCCGCGAAGGACGGCGCGGAGTTGCTGCCCCCGTGTTGCGGCATCCTCTACCGCGAGCCCAACCCCGCGCTCATGGGCGCGCAGGAGCGCTATCGCGTGTGCTTCAATCCGGCGGGCGCCTCGTGCACTGACTACGAGCAGACGAGCAGTGGTTCCGTGCTGAGCTGCGGAGAGTGCTGAGCCCGCGCCGCGTGGCGTGGCTCACCCCTTGAGGTGGGTGGTGTCGTTCCAGCCGGCGAGTGCCGGCTGGGCGGCATCTCCGTCGGAGCCGAGCACGCTGATGGAGCCGGTGCTCAAGAGGAACAGTCGGCCATCATCCGGCGGGAGGCCCAGCCACCGCGAGGCGAGCACGCGCAGGAAGTGGCCGTGGGAGAAGATGAGGATGTCTCCCTTCTCCTCGCGGGCATCGGCGATGACCTGGTCCGCGCGAGCGCCCACCTGTTGCACTGTCTCGCCGTGGGGCACTCCGTCCTTCCACACCGTCCAGCCGGGGTGCTCCACGCGAATCTCCGCGCCGGTGCGGCCCTCGTGGTCGCCGTAGTCCCACTCCATGAGGTCATCACGCCGCTGGGCCGCGTCGCCGTAGCCGGCCAGCGCGCAGGTCTCGAAGGCCCGGCTCAGGGGGCTGCTCCACACCTGGGAGAAGGTCCAGGCGCGCAGGGGGGCGCCGAGCAGCGCCGCCATCTTCCGACCCTCCTCCAGCAGCGGGACGTCCGTGCGCCCCGTGTGCTGGCCACTGCGGCTCCATGCCGTCTCTCCGTGACGGACGAGCACCACCTGCGGACCCCGCGTTTTCATTGGTCGGATTGTGCCATCCACGCCGTGCCAGGCGCGCGCTTCATCTGGTCCGCTGTCCAACGACGGACGCGCGTGGCTTGAACCCGTGCGTCGTCCACCGCACCCTGGGGTGATTCACGTTGCTCCCGAGGAGTCACGCATGCGTCACCTCCGCCCCTTGCCCCAGGCTTCCACCGTCCTCGCGTTGCTCCTGGCCTCGACGCTGGCCTTGCCGGGACATGCGCAGGCTCCCGCGGGGAAGGGGGCCAGCACGGACGGCACGATGTTGCTGACCATCTTCATGAAGCACGACCAGGGCAAGACGCTGGAGGAGATCAACGCGCACCTGGACCGCACGGGCTTTCGCAAGAGCTTCCCGCCGCCCGGCGTGGAGGTGGTGTCCTGGTACGTGATGATGGGCGTGGGACAGGTCGTCACCGTGCGGCTTCCTCCCGAGAAACTGCGCGAGGTGAACCTCGCGTTCGAGAAGGGCGCGTGGGGCGCGTTCCGCACGGAGTTCTACCCGACGTATGACTACCGGGCCATCTGGGAGAAGGCTCGCTCGGCCTCTCCTTGAGGTGGCGAGGTGCGGTGCTTCTGCCGTGCCGGGCACGCGTCCTGAACTATGCTCGCGCCGGGCGATGCCTCGCCCAGGGCTGCTCGCGTGTCCTCTCCAGAATCCACTTCCCCCGCCCTTCCTTCGAGTGAGCCTTCGCAGCGCGCGCGCGTACATTCCGCGCGGTCCGAGTGGCTGTTGCTGGTGGCCTGTGCCCTGGGCCTGACGGCGCTCTACTTCCACCGGGTGCCGCTCACGGGGGAGATGTTCAGCGAGCGCGATTCGCTGCACGTCTACCTGCCGGTGTTCCACTACTGGCGCGAGGCGGTGCTGGCGGGCCGGTTTCCGGAGTGGCTGACGCTGGATGGGTTCGGTCAGCCCTACGCGGGCACGCTGGTCGTCGCGCCTTTTCATCCGAGCAAGTTGCTGTACCTGTTGCTCTCGCTGGACCAGGCCTTCAACGCGAACATCCTGCTGTGTTTCCCGGTCGCGCTGCTGGGGGGATATGCGCTGACTCGACTGTGGGAGGTGCCTCGGCCGGGCGCGTTCCTGGCGGGGATGGCGTATGCCTTCAGCGGCTACCTGGTCTGCATCACCAACAACCTCTGCTACCTGATGGCCGCGGCCACGGTTCCATGGGCGCTGTGGGCGTCGGAGCGACAGCTTCGCGCGCCGGGGCCGCGGCGGTTGTTGCTCGCGGGAGCGTTGCTCGCGCTCGTGTTGTTCGCGGGGGACGTGCAGGCCTTCTGTGTGACGTATGGGCTGGTGGTGTTGCTCGCGCTCTCCGGGCCCGCTGTCGCTCAGCGCTCCCGGCTGTTGGCCATGTTGGGGGTGCTCGGGGTGGGGACTCTGCTGGCCGCGCCGCAGTTGTTCTCGTCCGTGGCCTTGATGGGAACGGCTGAAGCGGGGGGCCGGACGCTCGACATCGCGCAGGAGTTCTCGCTCCATCCACTGCGGCTGCTCGAACCGTTGCTGGGGCCGTATCTGGTGTTTCCCGAGCAGGTACCAGAGGCGTCGACGGCCGTCGTCATCAAGCTGGCTCCCTCGGGCTTCGCGAGCTTCTGGGTGAGCTCCATCCACCTGGGGGTGCCCGTGCTCCTCCTCGCGGGGGCGGGCGCGTGGCGACATCGTCGTTCACGGACGCTGTGGCTGTGGGGGAGCGTGTGGCTGCTCGCCCTGGGGCTTTCGCTGGGGGATGCGCTGCCGCTCTACGGGGCCGCCTATGCGTGGGTCCCTCCATGGCGCGTGTTCCGCTACCCCTCCAAGCTCGTTCCCTTCCTGGGGCTGGGTGTTTGTTTCCTGGCGGCATTGGGATGGAAGGGCGTGTTCCAGGGCGAGGCTCGACGGGCCTTTCTCCGGCTGGCGGTGACGGTGGTGGTGGGGTGTCTCGTGCTCGCCGCGGCCGAGCGGTGGGGTCAGGCCTTCACCTCGGGATTGTTGGTGCCTCGCTGGCCGGAGATGCCGGAGGACCTTCGCGAGTTGCTCTCGTCGCGGTTCGTCGTCGTCTGTCTCGTGGCCTCGGCGGGCGCGGCGCTCTGCGGGGGCGGGATGCTCCAGCCTCGCTGGAGCGCTGGGGTGTTGCTGGTGACGCAGTTCGTGTCGAGCGCCGTGGCGAGTGAGGGGCTCTATGAATTGCTTACGCCCGAGGTGCTGTCCACGCCGCCTCCGTTCGTCGAGGAAATCCTCGCGCGCCCTCGCGTGGAGGAGCGGGTGCCCGTTCGGGTGGCCTCCCACTATGACGTGGCTGGGCTCACGTCGAAGATAGAGGGGCTTGATCCGCTGCAGCGGCGCTCGCTCGGCTCGGTGCAGACGCTCATGCCGGACACGCCGGGCCTGTGGGGACTGGAGAGCGCGGAGGTGCACCTGCCCGGCGGGAGCCGGCGGGTGCGCGCTATCGTCAAGGAAGTGACGCCGTGGTTCCTCGTACGAGCCCCCCTGTTCTCGGTGGCCTATTCAGTCCACCCGGTCATGGAGTGGAAGCCACTCGAGGCCGCGGGAAGGAAGCTCGTGGGAGCGGACGCTTCGCTGGGGGCGGTGATGGTGGAGCACCCGGGAGTCCTGCCGCGTGTGTTCCTGGCGAATGCCCGCTGTGTCGACTCGTATGAGACCGCGATGCCGCTGTTGGAGGACACGCTCGTTCGCTCCGGTCGGGTGGCGCTCGTCGAGTGTGGTGCGGCCGGGCCCGGCCTGGCCACGGGGGACACGTCCGCCGTGGGAGGGCAGGTGAGGGTGGAGCGGTACGAGGCGGAGTCCCTGGTGTTTGAGGTGGAGAGCGCTCGCGACGCGGTGCTCGTCGTGAATGACGCGTGGTTCCCGGGGTGGACCGCGTCGGTGGATGGCGTGGAGGCTCCGATTCTTCCAGCCAACGTCGCGGTGCGTGCCGTGCCGGTGAAGGCGGGCCGCCATCAGGTGACGATGGTCTATCGAGACCTGCCCGCGCGGTGGGGCCTGGGCGTCTCCGCGCTGACGTTCCTGGGGCTGCTTGGAATGGTTGTGGCTCGCGGGCGACGAGCGCGGTCCGCGTGAGGCGATTCGGGTGGGACACCCCTGGATTTCCGCCGCGTGCTCGCGCCTTGCTGGCGGGTCAGCGCAGGCCCTCTCGGAGCATCCGGTTCGCAACGCGATGGATGCCGTAGGCGCGCAGGTAGAACGGCTCCTCCGCTTTCGTGTCCACGGCGGTCCCCTTGTGCGTAGCGGTCCCATAGGGAAGATCGGGAAAGACGTCCGCGTAGCAGGTGGGGGCGCTAAGCACAGTGGTCTGCCAGCCGGCGGCGCTCCGGGTATCGCAGCTCCACTCAAGGGCCGCCCGATAGCTCCCATTGTCTCCGCAATCGGGCGCTGTCTCTTGCTGGGTGGCTGCATCCACCAGCTCGCGGACCATCTGGTATCCGGCGATGGGTGAGAGCGTCCGCTGTGACACTCGGAGGCTGAAGTAGAGCCCTGAGTCGTATCCTCCTTCAATCTTCGCCACGAAGGGCGTCAGGACGAGGTTCACCGTCCCCGACTCGCTGAAGTAACAGCGATTGATTTCGAAGTGGATTCGGAGCGCCCCATGCGATGCCGTGAGCAGGCACGCCAGTGGGGAGACTGCTTGTGGTTCCATCTGCGCGTGCGTGGGGCTCGCCGCGAGCAGTGCCGTCGCCATCACTCCGGCCCAGCTGTCACATCTCATGAAGGACTCCTCTCCAACTCCGTCGGAAAGGCCGTCATGAGACATGGCGAGGGCTTGGGGTTCCTCACGGTCTCATCACGATTCCTACATGGCAGGTGCGCACCCTTCGCCATGCAGATGGTCCAGGGTGACGCGTCCCGATAGTTTCGCGTGCGGTACGAGAGAGGCGATGCGCGAGGACGGGTTCCTCGCACCGTTCTCCCTCGTATCCGAGCCTCTTCGCTCAGCGCTTCAGGCCGCGCTTGATTTCAGCGCAGAGCGCCTTGGCGGCCTGAGGCCCGTCGGCGTGCGCGGCCCGGACGATGGCGCTGCCCACCACCACGCCGTCCGCATGCGCCGACAATGTCCGCGCCTGGTCCGCGCTGGAGATGCCGAAGCCCGCGACGACCGGCACCGGCGAGGCGTTGCGCACCAGGTCCAACCGCTGCGACAGGTCCGGCGGCAGCTCGGCGCGCATGCCCGTCACGCCCGCCACCGACACGCAGTACACGAAGCCGCGCGCGTCCTTCGCGATGGCCTCCGCTCGCGCTCGCGGCGTCGTCGGCGCGCACAGCGGAATCAGGTCCACGCCTGCCGCGTCGAACGTGGCGCGCAGGCTCCCGCTCTCCTCGGGCGGCAGGTCCGGAAGGATGGCTCCCGACACGCCGCGCTCACGCGCCAGCTTCGCGAAGCGCTCCTCACCCATCGCCATGATGACGTTGACGTACGTCATGATGACCAGTGGCGTCTCCGGGCAGCGCCGACGAACCTCCGGCACCACCTCCTCCAGCACGCGCTTCAACGTGGAGCCCGCCTTCAGCGCGCGCTCCGCGGCGCCCTGGATGACGGGCCCGTCGGCGATGGGGTCGCTGAACGCCACGCCCACCTCGACGATGTCCGCGCCACCCTCCACCAGCGCGGTGAACACGTCCACCGAGCGCGGCAGGTCCGGGTCTCCCGCCATGGCGTACGCCACCAGCGCGCCTTCACCCCGCGCCTTCGCCCGTGCGAACGCCTTCGCGATATCGCCGCTCACGCCTTCACCCCCACCGCGGGCGGGACGCCTCGCGCGGAAATCGTCGCGACGTCCTTGTCCCCTCGGCCCGAGCAGTTGATGACCAGGTACCTACCCACGCCCAGCTCCCGCGCCAGCTCCCTGCCTCGCGCGAACGCATGCGACGTCTCCAGCGCGGGGAGGATGCCCTCCATCCGGGCCACCTCGTAGAACGCCGCCAGCGCCTCGTCGTCCGTGGCCGTGCGCACTTCCATGCGCCCCGTCTTCGCCAGATGCGCCAGCTCCGGCCCCACGCCCGGATAGTCCAGGCCCGCCGAGATGCTGTGCGCCTCCTGAATCTGTCCGTCCCCGTCCTGCAACACCAGCGAGCGCGAGCCGTGCAACACGCCCTCCGAGCCCAGCGTCAGCGACGCACCATGCTGACCCGAGTCCAGCCCATGGCCTCCCGCCTCCACGCCGATGAGCCGGACGCTCGCGTCGCCGATGAACGGATGCAGCACGCCAATCGCATTCGAACCGCCACCCACGCACGCCACAATCGCATCCGGCAGCTTCCCGAAGGCGGCCTGCGCCTGCGTGCGCAGCTCCTTGCCGATGATGGCCTGGAAGTCGCGCACCACCGTCGGATACGGATGCGGCCCCGCCGCGCTGCCGATGACGTAGTGCGTGTCCGATACCTGCGACACCCAGGTGCGCATGGCCTCGTTCATCGCGTCCTTCAGCGTCCGCGAGCCCGACTCCACGGGGCGCACCACCGCGCCCAGCGCGCGCATCCGGAAGACGTTGAGCGCCTGCCGCTCCACGTCCAGCGCGCCCATGTACACCTCGCACGGCAGGCCAAAGAGCGCGCACGCGGTGGCCGTCGCGACGCCGTGCTGGCCCGCGCCCGTCTCCGCGATGATGCGCTTCTTGCCCATGCGCAACGCGAGCAACACCTGCCCCACGGTGTTGTTGATTTTGTGCGCGCCCGTGTGCGCCAGGTCCTCGCGCTTGAGCCAGACGTGCGCGCCCCCCCACGCCTCGGTCAGCCGGCGCGCGGGCGTCAGCGTCGTGGGCCTGCCCACGAACTCGCGCAGCACCCGCGCCACTTCCGCGTCGAACGTCGGGTCCGCGCGAGCCGCCGCGTACGCCTCTTCCAGTTCCATCAGCGCCGGGACGAGCGTCTCCGGCACGTAGCGCCCGCCGAAGCGCCCGAAGCGACCGGCGGCAGTCTCCGTGTTCATCCCTGTCACTCCCAGAGGTTGATGGACTTCGCGGCCCGCACGAAGGCGCGCACCGCGTCCATGTCCTTGATGCCCGGGGCCGACTCCACCCCGCTGGCCACGTCCACTCCGTACGGCCGCGTCGCGCGCACCGCCTCCGCCACGTTGGAGGGCTTCAATCCACCCGCCACCAACACCGGCACGCCATGCCCCGACAGCCCCGCCACCAGCGACCAGTCGAAGCCCACGCCGCCCCCGCCATACCCCGGCGCCGCCCCGTCCAACAGCAGCCCGGCCACGTCTCCCACTCCCAGATACGTCCGCGCCCGCGCCACATCATCCGGACCCTGCACGCGCAGCGCCTTGATGACCGGCACTCCGTACCCCGAGCAGGCCTCCGGAGGCTCGTCCCCATGGAGCTGCACCGCCGTGAGGCCGCACTCCCGCACCTTCGCCCGGATGTCGTCCGGCGAGGCGTTGACGAACACGCCCACCACCGCGCCCAGCGGCGGCCGGGTCCGCGCCAGCGCCGCCGCCGTGGCCACGTCCACGCACCGGGGAGAGCGCGCGTAGAAGTTGAGCCCGAGCGCATCCGCGCCCGCCTCCCACGCGCCTCGAGCATCCTCCAGCCGGGTGACACCACAGACCTTCACCCGAACGCTCACGGTGACAGGCCTTCCTCGCCGAGCAGCCGCCGCAGCGCCCGTCCAGGGTCCGCGTCGCGCAAGAGCGACTCACCCACCAGCACCGCGTCAGCTCCGGCCTCACGCGCCGACACCAGCTCCGTTACGGACTTGAGCCCGCTTTCGGCCACCAGGACCCGAGCGCGAGTCCGAAGCCGAGGCATCACCCGCAACGCCGTGCCCACGTCCGTCTTCAACGTGGCCAGGTCCCGGTTGTTGATGCCCACCAGCTCCGCGCCCGCCGCCAGGGCTCGCTCGGCGTGCGCCTCCGTATGAGCCTCCACCAGCGCGGCCACCTTCACCGCGCGCGCCGTGGCGAGCATCTCCCGCAGCTCGCCATCCTCCAGCGCATCCGCGATGAGCAGCACCGCGTCCGCGCCCCACAGCGCGCTCTCCTCCACCTCGCGCGCCGCGACGAGGAAGTCCTTGCGCAGCACCGGCACCGACACCGCCGCTCGCACGGCGACGAGGTCCTCCAGCGCGCCACCGAAGTCCGGCCCGTCCGTCAGCACGCTGATGGCACTGGCCCCCGCGGCCTCGTAGGCCCGGGCCACCGCCACCACGTCCGCGTGGGGAAACGCGCCGCCCGAGGGGCTCTTGCGCTTCACCTCCGCGATGACACTCACCAGGCGCCCCGGTGCTCGTCGCAGAAGCGCGTCCGCGAAGTCACGTGGCTCGGGACGCGCGCGCGGCGACAGGGGAGGCCGCTGGGCCAGCTCCCGTCGCTTGCGCGCCATGATGAGGTCCAGCGTCCCCGGCGCGGCCGGAGACGCACTTCCTGAATGTGCCCCGCTCACGACACGGCCCCGTGGATGAGCGAAGCCAGCTTGCGCGCCGCCGCCCCTGAGTCGATGGCGTGCTCCGCCTTCCGAACGCCCTCGCGCAGGTCCGACACCATGCCCACCACCACCAGCGCCGCCGCGGCGTTGAGCAGCACCGCCGTGCGCAGCCCGGAGCGCTCGCCGGCCAAAAGCGCGCGCAGCCGCTGCGCGTTCTCGTCCGCGTCGCCGCCGGCGATGGCCTCGCGAGGCACCAGGTCCAGCCCCGCGTCCTCGGGCCTCACGGTGAACACTCGCACCGTGCCGTCCTCTCGCAGCTCCGCCACCTCAGTGGGGGAGCAGGGCGAGATTTCGTCCAGCCCGTCGTGGCCGTGCACCACCCACGCGCGCCGGCTGCCCAGTCGTCCCAGCACGCGCGCGGTCTGCTCCACGCGCTTGCCGTCGAAGGTGCCCAGCAACTGATAGCGCGCGCCGGCCGGATTGGTCAGCGGGCCCAGCAGGTTGAACATGCTGTGAAAGCCCATGTCCCGCCGCGCCTGGGCCACGTGCCTCAGCGCGCTGTGATGCGAGGGCGCGAAGAGGAAGCCCACCCCGTGCTCGTCGATGTCGAGCGCCACGCGCTCATGAGGGCGCTCCATGGAGACCCCCAGCGCGGCCAGCACGTCCGCGCTGCCACACCGACTGGAGACGGCGCGGTTGCCATGCTTGGCCACCGTCACCCCCGCCCCGGCGGCCACGAAGGCCACCGCGGTGGAGATGTTGAAGGTGTGCGCCCCATCACCCCCGGTACCGCAGGTGTCGAGCACCACTTCCGCCCGGGGAGACAGCTTCGCCGCGCAGGCTCGCATCGCCTCCGCCGCGCCGAGGATTTCGTCCTCCGTCTCCCCCTTCATCTTGAGCGCCGTCGCCAGCGCCCCCACTTGAGCAGGCGATGCCTCTCCCGCGAGCATCAGGCCCATGACCCGGGCCATCTCCTCGCGGGTGAGGTCGCGCCGGCCCACCACCTTGCCCAGCGCTTCCTTGAGTGTCATCGCCTATCCCAGCGACACGACTTCGCGGCCCATCGCCCGCGCAATCGCTCGCACTTCGTGCATGGATTTCTCGAACTCGGGGAAGTCCAACGACTGGGCTCCATCCGACTTCGCGCGCGGCGGGTCCGGGTGCACTTCGACGATGATGCCGTCCGCCCCCACCGCCACCGCCGCCCGCATCATCGCCGGCACCGCCTTGCGCACGCCGATGCCGTGCGAGGGGTCCACGAAGACGGGCAGGTGCGAGAGCTGCTTGAGCATGGGCACGGCGTTCAAGTCCAACGTGTTGCGCGTCATCGTCTCGAACGTGCGGATGCCGCGCTCGCAGAGGATGACCTGGGTGTTGCCTCGGGCGACGATGTACTCGGCCGCCATCAACAGCTCCTTGATGGTGGCGGACATGCCGCGCTTGAGCAGCACTGGCTTGCGGCGCTCGCCCACCGCCTCCAGCAGGCTGAAGTTCTGCATGTTGCGCGCGCCAATCTGCAGGATGTCCGTGGCTTCGTCGACCGCGTCCAGCGTCGCGGTGTCCTTCACCTCGGTGGTGACGAGCAGGCCCGTCTCCTTGCGCGCCTCCATGAGCAGCGCCAGGCCGTCACCCTTGAGGCCCTGGAACTCATAGGGGCTGGTGCGAGGCTTGAACGCTCCACCGCGCAGCATGGTGGCGCCCGCCTTCTTCACCGCGTGCGCGGTGGAGAGAATCTGCTCACGCGACTCCACCGAGCACGGGCCGGCGATGACGTGGAACGACGCGCCGCCGATGGTGAGGTCACCCACGCGCAGCTGCGTGTCCTCCGGCTTCACCTCGCGGCTGACGAGCTTGAAGGGCTGGGAGATGGAGACCGCGTCCGCGACGCCGGGCAGCACTCGGAAGGGTTCGGGTTCCACCGCACCGGGGTTGCCGGTGATGCCGATGGCCGTGCGAGTGCCCCCTGGAATCGCGTGCGGTTGCCAGCCACGACGGCGGATCTCGTCGTTCACACGCTCGATGTCCTGGGCCGTCGCGTCTGGTCGCATCACGATCAACATGGGGATACCCGCTTTCTCTCCGCTAATTGACGCCGGGAAGCCGGCGTTGTGAGGCCTCGAGGTTTCGAAACCTCGCCTGCCAGTTCCGCACAGTGTTCGCTCGCGAGCAACCCGGACGACAGTGCCACTTGCGGCTCGCGCTCCAGGCGACCCAGCATGGAGGGGGGGCAGCGCGGATGTGGGAGAGCACGTGTCGAACCCGGACGTCATCGTCGTGGGCGCGGGACTATCGGGGCTGGCGTGCGCGCGAGCGCTCGTCCAATCCCGCTTGAAAGTGATGCTCCTGGAGGCCGGAGCGGAGCCGGGTGGCCGCGTGCGCACCGACGTGCACGAGGGTTTCCTGCTCGACCGGGGATTCCAGGTGTACCTCACGGCCTATCCGGAAGCTCAGCGGATACTGGATGTCGAGGCGCTGAAGCTCCATTGCTTCATGCCCGGAGCAAAAGTGTGGAGGGGCGGGCGGCTGCACACGGTGGTGGACCCGCTGCGTCAGCCCGTGACGGCGCTCGCCCATCTGTTCGGTTCGGTCGGCACGTTCTGGGACAAGTTGCGGGTGTTGGAGCTGCGGCAGTTGGCGCGCTCGGGCGAGGAGGTGGACGTGTGGCTGCGTCCCCAGCGCACGTCGCGGCGCTATCTGGAGGAGCTGGGCTTCACGGAGGAGATGGTGGAGGGCTTCCTCAGGCCCTTCCTGGCGGGCGTCTTCCTGGACCGTTCGCTGATGACGTCCAGCAGGTTCCTCGAGTTCGTCTTCCGCATGTTCTCCTCGGGGGACGCGGGCGTGCCGGAGCAGGGGATGGGCGCGATTCCCGAGCAGCTCGCCGCGAAGCTGCCTCCCGGGTGCCTGCGCGGACACGCCCCCGTGGCGGAGGTGTGGGGCCACCGTGCGCGGTTGGCGGACGGGGAGATGGTGGGTGCGCAGGCGGTGGTGGTGGCCGCGGACCCGCCGGCCGCGGCACGGCTGCTGCCCGGCATGCCGGTGCCGATGATGAACGCGGTGACGTGTCTTTACTTCGCCGCGCCCGCGCCTCCGGTGGAGGGGCCCTGGTTGGTGCTCAATGGCGAGGGGCGAGGCGTGGTGAACAACGTGGCGATGATGAGCGAGGTCTCTCCGGCGTATGCGCCGCGCGGACAGTCCCTCGTGTCCGTGTCGGTGCTGGGCGTGTCCTCGGATGGGGAGGCGCTGCGCGCGCGGGTGTGCGAGGAATTGAAGGAGTGGTTTGGCGCGGGCGTGGCGGAGTGGCGGCATTTGCGGACGTACTCGCTGCCGTTCGCGTTGCCCGCGCAGACGGTGGAGGCGCTGGAGCCTCCACACCGTCCGGTTCGACTGTCACCCGGGCTCTACGTGTGCGGTGACCATCGGGACAGCGCGTCCATCCATGGTGCGCTGGGCTCGGGGCGACGCGCGGCCGAGGCCGTGCTCACGGACCTGGGGCTGTACTCGTAGCGAGGGCAGCGCGCACGGTGGGCACCGCGTTTGCGAGGCGAGCACCGTGTTCGAGCCACATCTCCGCGCGCGTGGGCTCATGCCGCGGCCCAGCGAGCGCCGCGCTCCATCTCGAATCGACGAGCGCGGCGTTCAGGCTTCGGCTCAGCGAGCGCGGTTCTTGCCCTTGCGCTTCGTCGCCCCGCGAGGGGCCTTGGGCGCCTTGGCCTTCGCCGCGGCACCTCGCGTCGCCTTGACGGACGTGGAGCGCTTGGCGCTCACCGTCGCACCGCGCCGCTTGCGGCTGAGGGCTCCCCCGGACCGCTTGCTGGTCGCGGTAGGACGCCGCCGCTTCGCGGCCTCGGCCGCGCGCTCCGCACGAGGTGCCTTCGCGGCGCTCTTGCCACCCGCGCGCTTCGCGGCCTGCTTCCCACGCGCCTTGCCGCTTCCCACCTTGCGACGGGCATTCTTGCGCGCACGGCCCTTCGTCTCCTCGCCCACACTCGCCGGAGCCGCGCTCACGGTGGGCGCCACGGGGGCCTTCGCGACGGGCGCCACTTCCCGCACCACCGCCACGCTGGCGGTGACCGGCACGGCGACGCTCGCCGCCGGAGCCACGGGCGCCGTCCTGGCTCGGGTCACCGTTCGCCGGGGGCCCGTCGCGGCAGCTCGCTTCGCCCGGGGCGGCGGCGCACCCAGCAGGTCCTCCGCGGCGCCGGCCTCCTCCGTCCACTGCAAGGGGAACGACTCCGCGGTCAGCGGACCCGAAGCCAGGAGCAACGGCGCCGCCAGCTCATCCGCGCCAGAGGCCACGGCCGCCATCGCCGTCACGAGGCTGAGCGTCGTGGGCGCCGCTCCACCCAGCGGATAGAGCGCCACCGAGCCCATGTCATTCCAGCCCACCACCAGATAGCGGAAGGCATCCGGGTGGCGCGCGCGCAGCGTGCTCATCACCAGGACGAAGGCGTTGAAGCCCCCGTCATCGAAGCGCACCAGCCACTGGTTGCCGAGCGGCTGACGCACGCGCCGGCGGGGCTTGCTGAGCTCGGCTCGGACCACTCCCTGGATGGCGGCGCGCGCCGAGGGGGCCGCCGTCGGAAGGATGTCGCAAGTGAAGACGGCGAAGGAGGTCTGGGACATCCGGCCATCATTCCCTATCACTCACAAGGCTGTCTAATGCCGCGGCCTCGATTTGCGCGAAAGGCCGCCAGCGCTGTCCACCAGACGTCGGCGGAACAGTCCCGCCACGGACCTCCAGCCCCGGATAAGCAGGGCGGAGGTCCATGGCCGCCGCCGTCAGCTCGCGGCCTGCGTGGGCACCGCCGGGGCCGGAACCTCGGGCACCGGCGCCTTCGCGGCCTGCCCCGCCACCTGCGTCAGCAGCGACGTCAGCCGACGCGCGAAGCGGTTCGGGTCGGAGATGGTGCTGCCCTCGGTGAGCAGCGCCTGGTCATGCAAGAGTTCAATCCACTCGGACACCTGCGCCTGCGCGGGGTCCTTCTCGTGCACGGCCTTCAGGTGCTCGATGACGGGGTGCTTGGGATTGACCTCCAGGATGCGCTTCACGCGCGGCATCCCCTTGCCCCGCTGCTGGAGCAGCCGCTCCAGGTACGCCGGCGAGCCGCCCTCCGGCACCACGAGGCACACCGGCGAGTCCGTGAGCCGGTCCGACACGCGCACCTCGCGCACCGAGTCCTGCAGCACGTCCTTCATCTTCGCGGTGAGTCCCTTCAGCCCCTCCGAGTTCTGCTCGTGCTCCTTCTTCTGCTCGTCGGTGGACTGCAGCTTCAGGTCCGCCTGGAGCGCGGACACCAGCGGCTTGCCCTGGAACTCGCGCAGCCCCTGCGCGGCCCACTCGTCCACCGGGTCCGTCATGAAGAGGACCTCGTAGCCGCGCTGCTTCAGCGCCTCCAGGTGCGGGCTGTCCTCCACCGCCTTCCGGGACTCGCCGTACATGTAATAGAGCGCCTCCTGGCCCTCCTTCATGCGCGACACGTAGTCCGAAAGCGACGTCAGCCCCTCCTCGCGCGAGCTCTCGTAGCGCAGGAGGCCGCCCAGCTTGTCCTTGTGCTCGGCCTCGGTGGCCAGGCCCTCCTTGAGCACCGTGCCGAAGGACTTCCAGAACGCCGTGTAGTCCTCGGGCTTGTCCTTGGCCAGCTTCTCCAGGAGGTCCAGCGACTTCTTCACCACGTGCTTGCGGATGGCGCGCACCACCTGCGAGTCCTGGAGCAGCTCGCGCGACACGTTCAACGGCAGGTCATCCGAGTCGATGACGCCGCGCACGAAGCGCAGCCACTGCGGCACCAGCTCCTCGCAGCGGTCCATGATGAACACGCGCTTGACGAACAGCCGCACCCCGCGCTGCTGCTGCGCGTTCAAGTCGAACGGCGGGTTCTTCGGCACGAAGAGCAGGCCGGTGAACTGCTGGTTGCCGTCCGCCCTGAAGTGCGTCCACGCCAGCGGCACGTCCCAGTCATGGGTCAGGTGCTTGTAGAACTCCTGGTACTGCTCGTCGGTGATTTCGCTCTTCGAGCGCTGCCACAGCGCGCTCGCCTTGTTCACCACCTCCAGCGCGACCTCCGTCTTCGCGTCGTCCCCCGTCCCGGTGGTCTTCTTCACCTGGAGCTTGATGGGGTGGCCCACGTAGTCGGAGTACTGCGTAATCAGCGAGCGCACCCGCCACTCGTCCAGGAACTCCTTCTGGTCCTCCTTCAGGTGGAGGATGACGGCGGTGCCCCGGGCGGCGCGCTCGGCGGGCTCCACGGTGAAGGAGCCGTGGGCCTCCGAGGACCACTTCCACGCCTGCGAGTCCTTGCCCGCCGCGCGGCTGACGACTTCCACCCGGTCCGCGACGAGGTAGGCGCTGTAGAAGCCCACGCCGAACTGGCCGATGAGCTGCACGTCCTTCTGCCCGCGCTGGGTCGCCATCTGGAGGAACTCGCGCGAGCCGGAGTGGGCGATGGTGCCCAGGTTCTTCACCAGCTCGTCATGGGACATGCCGATGCCGGTGTCCTCGATGGTGAGCGTGTTCTTCTCCGCGTCGGGGGTGATGCGCAGCTCCAGCTCCGGCGCATCCGACAGGAGCTCCGGCTCCGTAATCGCGCGGAAGCGCAGCTTGTCGAGCGCGTCCGAGGCGTTCGACACCAGCTCACGCAGGAAGATCTCCTTGTGGCTGTAGAGCGAGTTGATGACCAGGCTGAGGAGCTGGTTGATCTCCGCCTGGAAGGCGTGGGTTTCCCGCTGGGGGGCAGCTTCGACGGTCATGGGTACAGGGCCTCCGGGCGCCCGGGTGGGCGGCAAGCGTCGTCTCCCCATAACCATGGAAAACAGCTTGTCGAGGGGAGGGCGCCCGGGAGCCTGCCGTCGGGCCGGGCCCGTGAAGGCCTGGCACCCGGGTCCCCCCTCGGGTGGGTTACAGGGGAGGGTAGATGGGCGGGTAGTTGTAGCCGAAGTTGCTGTCCCAGTACGTCTGTCCGTTCACCTCGTAGCGGACGTAGTAGGCCGGGGTGCCCGTCCCGGCGGGAATCCGGGCCTGCCAACGCTCCACGCCCTGGGCGTTGGGGCTGGAGACGTAGGAGTAGCCCACGGAGTACCCGGTGGTGAAGGTGGCGGCGACCTGGTGCGAGGTGGCCCACCCGTCCGTGGAGTACACCACGGTGACGTTCTTCGAGTAGGCGAGGTTCTTCACGTCGATGCCGATGTCCACGTCGCCGGTAGGCTGCCAGTAGCTCGTGCCCACCAGCACGTTGGCGCGCGGCAACAGCGGCCCGTCCGCGCGGCCCAGGTGGTAGTTGGCCCCGCCGTTGTTGTCCCAGTACGTCTGGCCATTCACGGTGAACTTCGCCACGAACTCCAGGTCGCGCGTCGGCTGGGGCGTCGTCCCCCAGCTCTGGTACTGCCGCGTCACCTTCCACAGCTCCAGCCCCGCGCCCGCGTCGCCCGCGTACGAGGCGGCCAGGTCCGTCCAGGTGCCGTCGGGCTGCTTGTCGTGGATGGCCACCTGCTTCTCGTAGGCCAGGTTCTTCACCACCACGAAGTACGTGACGTCCTGCCACGTCTGCCCGTAGCGGGTGCCCACGGTGCTCACCGCCTTGAGCAGCTTCACCTCGTCCGCCGCGAGCGCGGAGGCCGACGAGAGGCCCACGGTGAGCCCGGCCAGCACGCACAGCGCCGCGCGCCACCGGGAGAGGAGAGAGAGTCGGTTCGTCGTCATGAAAACCTCTTCATGAGCCAGCCCCTCGGCCGGCTCCAGGAACCTGGGGAATCCAGGGCTCTCCCATGTTGGCAGCAGGCCCCGACGCGCGTCGCGTCACGCGTCATGGGACCGTCTGGTTGAAATGTTCTGACGTACACGGGGGCGACGCATTGTTGGGAGGGCGGGCGGGGTTGGAGTAGGGAAGAGCCATGAACCGAACCCTCCTGTCCCTGCTCGGGGCGGTGCTGCTGTCCGGCTCCGCTGTCGCCGAGGAGAAAGCCCCCACCTCGTTCCCCGACGCCGCGGAGCTGCAGCGGCTCACCGCGCGCTTCGCTCCGGTGGAGCTGCGGGTGGACCTGAAGGCCCTGCCCGACAACGAGCGCCGCGCGCTGGGCCGCATCGTCCAGGCCTCGCAGTTGATGGACGCGCTGTTCCTGCGCCAGCGCTGGGCGGGCAGCGAGACGGTGCTGCTGAATCTCTTGAGGGATGAGTCGCCCCTGGGCCGCGCGCGCCTGCACGCGTTCCTGTTGGACAAGGGCCCGTGGAACAGCCTCGACGAGGGGCGGCCCTTCCTGCCCGGTGTGCCCCCGAAGCCGGAGGCCGGCAACTTCTACCCGGCCGGCTCCACCAAGGCGGAAGTCGAGGCCTGGATAAAGGCGCTGCCCGAGGCGCAGCAGAAGGAGGCCACCGGCTTCTACACCACCATCCGCAAGGGCACCGACGGCAAGTTCATCACCGTGCCGTACAGCGTGGAGTACCAGGGCGAGCTGGCGCTGGCCGCTTCCCTGTTCCGCGAGGCCGCCGCGCTGACGAAGCAGCCCACGCTCAAGGCGTTCCTCACCTCGCGCGCGGACGCGTTCCTGTCCAACGACTACTACGCCAGCGAAGTCGCGTGGATGAAGCTGGACGCGAGCATCGAGCCCACCGTCGGACCCTACGAGGTCTACGAGGATGGCTGGTTCAACTACAAGGCCGCCTTCGAGGCGTTCGTCGGCCTGCGCGACGAAGCGGAGACGGGCAAGCTGTCCAAGTTCAGCGACCACCTCCAGGAATTGGAGAGCAACCTCCCCATCGACCCGAAGCTGCGCAACCCGAAGCTGGGCGCGCTGGCCCCCATCCGCGTCGTCAACAGCCTCTTCTCCTCGGGTGACGCCAACCGCGGCGTGCAGACGGCGGCGTACAACCTGCCCAACGACGAGCGCGTCACGGAGGCCATGGGCTCCAAGCGCGTCATGCTGAAGAACGTGCAGGAGGCCAAGTTCGAGCGCGTCCTGGTGCCCATCTCCAAGGTGGCGCTGTCCGCGAAGGACCAGAAGGACGTGGCCTTCGATGCCTTCTTCACGCACATCCTGATGCACGAGCTGATGCACGGCCTGGGGCCGCACAACATCACCGTGGGCGGCAAGGCGACGACGGTGCGGCAGGCGCTCCAGGTGGCCTCCAGCGCGCTCGAGGAGGCCAAGGCGGACATCTCCGGCCTGTGGGCGCTCCAGCGACTGATGGACACGGGGGTCATCGACAAGTCGATGGGCCGCACCATGTACACGACGTTCCTGGCCTCCGCGTTCCGCTCCATCCGCTTCGGCACGGACGAGGCGCACGGCAAGGGCGTGGCCCTCCAGCTCAATCACTTCCTCGACACCGGCGCGGTGAAGGTCAACGCGGATGGAACCTTCTCCGTGGTGCCGGAGAAGATGCGGCAGTCCGTCGCCTCCCTGACGAAGCAGCTGATGGAAATCCAGGGCAGGGGTGACCGGAAGGCCGCCGAGGCCCTGCTGGCGAAGATGGGCGTGGTGCGGCCTCCGGTGCGCAAGGTGCTGGAGCGCCTGAAGGACGTTCCGGTGGACATCGCGCCCCACTACGTCACGGCGGACGAACTCGTTCGCGAGGCCACCGCACCCGCGGCCGACGCCGGCGTGCGGAAGTAGCCACGGTCGCTGGTTCGCCCCCACGCGCGGTGCGTTTCCCGTGCGCGGCGGGCGGACCGGCCCCATGAGTCAGGAGAGATGGAGAACTCGGCCCGCTATCGCTCGGCCCCGCTTGGCCCCTGGGGCGTCCTCGTCGCGCTCGTCATCCTGGGCGCGTGGGGAACGCATCTGTCGTGGATGCTGTTGTCGCCCGAGCTGCCCTGGGACTCCCCGCTCACCTGGCTGCATGTCGCCTTGCAGGCATGGCTGTGCACCGGCCTGTTCATCACCGGCCATGACGCCATGCACGGCACGGTGGCCCGACAGTCCTGGGTGAACGAGACGGTGGGCACCGTCGCCTGCTTCCTCTTCGCCGGCCTGTCGTACCGCCGACTGGTGCTCAACCACCACGCCCACCACGAGCAGCCCACGGGCGACGCGGACCCGGACTTCTCCACCCGCACCCAGTCCTTCTGGCCGTGGCTGGGGACGTTCATGGCCCGCTACACCACGCTCCCGCAGCTGGGGGTGATGGCGGCCAAGTTCAACATCTTCGTCTTCATGGGAGTCTCCCAGCCGCGCATCCTCGCGTTCTGGGTGCTGCCCGCCGTGCTGGGCACGCTGCAGCTCTTCTACTTCGGCACCTACCAGCCGCACCGGCGCCCGGAGACGCCGGACATGGCGCCCCATCACGCGCGCACCCTGCCGCGCAACCACCTGTGGGCCATGCTGTCCTGCTTCTTCTTCGGCTACCACTGGGAGCACCACCAGTCCCCTGGCACGCCCTGGTGGCGACTGTGGCGGGTCAAGGACGCCCGCGCCGACGCGTCGCGCGCCGCCTCCGCCGCCCGCGATGTAACCGCCGGACGGGTGGGCCCGTTATAAAGGGGCATGAGCGACAAGCCGCCCGTGGAGCCGCCCGGCTCCGAAGTCACCCCTGAACCGCTCTACCTCCGCCGCCGCGAGCTCCTGAAGAACGCGGGCCTGTTCGCCGGCACCGCCGCCGCCGTCGCGGGGGGCCTGTACCTCCTGAGCGGCAAGCAGCGCCGCGCCATGGACGCCTATGTCCCGGACGCGGGGCAGGTGACGGGGCCCGTGGCGAAGGCGACGGGCGTCTTCGACACGGACGAGCCGCGCACGCCGTACGAGGACGTCACCACGTACAACAACTTCTACGAGCTGGGGCTCGACAAGAACGACCCGGCCCGGCTCGCGCACCTGCTCAAGCCCCGGCCGTGGACCGTCACGCTCGACGGCGAGGTGCACGAGCCCCAGACGGTGGACATCGACCAGCTGCTCTCCTGGTTCTCCATGGAGGAGCGCGTCTACCGGATGCGCTGCGTGGAGGCCTGGTCCATGGTGATTCCGTGGCTGGGCTTCCCGCTGGCCGCGCTGCTCGCCCGGGTGAAGCCCACCAGTCACGCGCGCTACGTGTCCTTCACCACGCTGATGGACCCGGAGCAGCTCCCCGGCCAGACGCGCCCGGTGCTGGACTGGCCCTACGTGGAAGGGCTGCGGCTGGACGAGGCCCTGCACCCGCTCACCTTCATGGCCATGGGCCTGTACGGCCGGCAGCTCCCCGCGCAGAACGGCGCGCCGCTGCGGCTCGTCGTCCCGTGGAAGTATGGCTTCAAGGGCATCAAGTCCATCGTCCGCATCAGCCTCACGCGCGAGCAGCCCTTCACCACGTGGAACCTCGCGGGGCCGGAGGAGTACGGCTTCTACGCCAACGTGAACCCCGCCGTGGCGCACCCGCGCTGGAGTCAGGCCACCGAGCGGCGCATCGGCGAGGGCTTCGAGCGCCGCCCCACGCTGCCCTTCAACGGCTACGCCGAGCAGGTGGCCCACCTCTACACGGGGTTGGACCTGCGGAAGAACTACTGAGCCATGGCCTCGCCTCCGCATCCGTGGCTCAACCCCGCGCTCGCCGTGGGCGGCCTCGCGCCCCTGGCGCTCCTCGCCGTGCAGGGGCCTCAAGGCGCGCTGGGGCCCAACGCGGTGGAGACGGCGCTCAACCAGACGGGGCTGCTCGCGCTGGTGCTGCTGCTGGCGTCGCTTTCATGCACGCCCGTGCGAATCGTCACCGGGTGGACGTGGCCCGCGCGCATCCGCCGCACGCTGGGCCTGTTGGCCTTCACGTATGCGTGCGCGCACTTCCTCACGTACCTGGTGCTGGACCAGGGCCTGTCACTGAAGGCGCTGCTGGAGGACCTGGTGAAGCGCCCCTTCATCACCGTGGGCTTCACCGCGCTGGTGTTGCTGGTGCCGCTGGCCGTCACCTCCACGAACCGTTGGGTGCGCCGGCTGGGCTTTCCCCGGTGGCAGCGGCTTCACCGGCTGGCCTACGTGGCCGCGGTGTTGGGCGTGGTGCACTTCGTGTGGCGGGTGAAGCAGGACGTCACCGAGCCGCTCGTCTACGGCGCGGTGCTGGCGCTGCTGTTCGCGGTGCGCGTGGGAGAGGCGATGCGAAAACGCCGGGCCCGCACCGCTTCGGCGGCCCGGAACCCGGCGTGAGTGACGGCGCGAGCCGCTTGGGGGACTACTTGCGCGGCAGCGGGAGGATGGTGTCCACCAGCGTCATGAGCTGTGCGCAGCTCACCGGCTTGCGGACGAAGGCGCTGATGCCGGCCTTCTGACCCAGGGCGCGGACCTCCGCCACGTTCGGGTCTCCCGTCATCATCAGGATGGGGACCTTGGCCAGCTTGGGGTTGGCGTTGGCGCGAATCTGCGCCGCGAAGTCGGCGCCGTTCATCCCGTCCATGTGGAAGTCGGTCAGGATGAGGTCGATGGTCTCCGCCTCGGCGACCTTCAGTCCCTCTTCGGCGGACTCCGCCTCCAGGAACTCGAAGTTGCGGGCCATCAGGTAGATTTTCAGCAGCGTCCGGATGGAGCGGCTGTCATCCACCAGCAGGACACGCTGGGGCACCGCGCCCGCGGTGGTCCGGCCTCCCAGAGGGCGCGCCGGGTCCGTCGTGGTGCGGTTGGGTACGGGCTCTGGGGAGGGGAGGGTGCCGGCCTTCATCGGATCATCAACCTCTGGTGGGGCTGTCCCCCTGGAGACCCAATCATGTTGACGGAAGGACATGCCGAAGTCAAAGCACCGTCCTTCCTCTCGTTTTTCGAGCGTGGGGCGTCCCATACCCCACTTGACGAAGCGGGAATCAGGGGGCCTCGAGCACGAACGCCTGGCTCTCCACCCCGGTCAACCCGATGCCCGTGGCAATCGCGGGCGCCAGCTCGTTGGGCACGCGCCACGTCTGCCCGGTGGATTGGATCAGCACCACTGAGTAACGCCCCTTCGGCAGTCCCTCCAACCGCGCGGGAGCGGCCGGGTCCCGAGCATCCAGGGCGACCGCCTGCACGCCGATGTGCAGCTCCGCCACGGGGACGGGCGTCATGCGCGGGTTTCCAGCCTCATCCGTGAGCGCCGGGTAGAGCGCGTCCGGCACGAGCGCCGCCGCCAGCACCACCAGGTCCGGCTGACCATCGCGGGTGCCGTCGGCGTGCGGATAGTCGGTGCCATTCGCATCGAGGATGCCGTTGCGGTCCAGGTCGTTGTCCTCGAGCAACCCGGGGGAGTCCGCCAGCTTGCGCACGACGACGCGCGGCCAGAGGTCGCCGAATCCGTCGCGGTTGGCGTCATCCGGGACGCCGTCGCGGTTGGCGTCCACGTAGCTGACGAGGAACGCCTTGGGGCGCTGCTCCACCGCGCCGCCCTCGATGTTCTGGGGCACCAGGCGCAGCACCTTGGGCGGCCCGCCCGCGGTGAGCACGGCGTCTCCGCCGACGATGACGCTGGCCTGGAACGCGGGCCGGTCCACCGGCACCTGCGCGCTCGCCTGGGAGAAGCTCACCGTGACGTTGGTGAGGGGCAGGGGATGGCCCTCCTGGTCCACGGCGACCTCCAGCGTCAGGGGGATGCCAGTGGTGGGGTCCACGGCGGCGCCGCCGACGTCACCCTGGTTGGGCTCGCTGGTGACGCCGTACCAGGGATTGAAATCGGAGCGGTGGCAGGGCGCCGCGCCGGAGCGGCAGGAGTCCACGTCGATGAAGCCGCGCAGCGTGTAGCGCCCCGCCGCGACGAGGCTGAGCGAGAACGGCGCGGTGAAGGGGCCGGGCGCGTCGGTGCCGAGCGCCGGGCCGAAGAGCTGCTCGGCCGGAACGACGGTGAAGGCGATGGGGCGGCCGGTGCCCTGCGGCGGCGGTGGCCGGTCCGCGTCGTAGATGAACACCACCGCGTTGCCCCGCGAGCGCGACTGCACGACGAGGCTGCCCTCGATGCGGGCGGTGTGGATGTTCTGCCGTCCGTCCGCGGTGGGGACCACCGTGGGGGACTCGCAGCCCGCGACGAGCAGGGACGCGGCGAGGACGCCTCCCAGCGACTGCTTCCAGGAAGGGAGGGTGCGGCTCATGGAGTCACCGTCAGCGTCGCGTAGACGCGCCGCTCGATGCGGTTGCCGAAAGGATGTTGGGAGTGAGCGGAGCCGAGCTGGCTGCCCACCAGCGCGACATCCACCGTGTTCTTCACCGCCGCGTAGCCGACGCGCGCGTTGATGACGGCGTAGGCGCCCAGCGGGTTGGACAAGAGCTCGATGCGGGTGGGGTCCGACGCGGCGGGCTCGCGCTCAATCCACGTGGTGGACGAGGTGTAGGCCACGTCCACGCCGAACTCCAGGTCCGCCTTGGTGCGGTAGGTGACGCCACCGTACAGCTTGAGCTGCGGCGCCTGGCTGCACGGCCCACACGCCTCCTTCTCCTCCAGGTCCGACGTCACGTTCTGGAAGGCGGCGCTCGCCTTGATGCCCAGGCCGTCCACGGGGGCCAGGGTGAGGCCCGCTTCCACGCCGCGCGCGGTGTAGATGGAGTCCTCGTTGACGAAGCGCGAGCGGCCGATGAGGTAGTTGCCCGAGGCCGCGTCATACGACTCGCCGGCGGGCAGCCGCTCGAAGGCGGACAGGCCGATGAGGTCCTTCACCCGGTTCTGGTAGAGGGCCACATCCCAGTCCATGCCCAGCTCCGCGGACTCGCCGCGCCAGCCCAGCTCGAAGGCGGTGAGGCGCTCGGGGCGCAGCGCGGTGTTGCCGGTGGTGAGCGCGCTGGCGCCGTTGACGCCCTGCACGGGAACGAGGAGGCGCGTGTAGCTCTCCAGGAACGTCGGCTCACGGAAGGCGGAGGCCGCGCTGATGCGGAACGCGTGGCCTTCAATCGGGATGAACAGCGCGGAGATGCGCGGCGAGTGCGCGAGGCCCGGCGTCCCCGCGTCCAGCAGCGGGTGCCGGTCCACGCGGTAGCTTGCGACCAGGCGCAGGGGCTCGGCCAGCCGCCACTCGTCCTGCACGAAGGCCGCGGCGTGAATCTCCTCGCGCAGCGGGCCCAGGTAGTCCCAGCCCACGCGCTTGAGGCGCCCCTCGACGCCCACGTTGAGCTGATGCTCGCCGCCCAGATAGAAGGCGCGCGCGAAGAGCAGCTCGGCGTTGAAGAGGTTGGAGCTGATGTCCGTGCCCAGCGAGCGCTGTCCAATGGGCTCGTACTGGGGGCCTGCGCTGCCGGAGATGTGGTTCCAGAACGTCTTGAGCTTGAGGGGCCCCAGCTCCACGTCGCCCTTGGCGTAGGCGCCCAGGCCGTCCATGAAGTAGTTGCGCAAGAGGCCCAGCGGATAGATTTCCGTGGTGTAGCGGTGCACGCCGCCGGACAGGCCCACCTGCTTGTCGTCCGCGAAGGTGTAGACGGCGGACAGGGTGGCGCGCGCGCCGCGCATGCCGATGTCCGGGTCCGGGTCCCTGAGCACGATGTCCGGACGGTTGCTGGCGTAGTCGCGGCTCCACTTGTCCGCCTGCGAGTACGCCACCGACGTGCGGTAGCGCAGCGCGCCCGTGTTGCCGTGGCTGAGGAACGAGCCCGCCACGCTGTTGCCGGTGCCGGCCGTGACGTTGAAGCGCGCGCGGGGGCCGGAGCCCGGGGGCTGGGTGATGATGTTGATGACGCCCAACATGGCGTTGGCGCCGTACAGCGCGCTGCCCGGGCCGCGGATGACCTCGATGCGCTCGATTTCGTCCAGGCCGATGGGGATGGTGGACCAGAGCGTCAGGCCGAGGAAGTCCTGGTACTCGGTGCGGCCGTCCACCAGCACGAGCACCTTGTTGGCGATGCGCTGGTTGAAGCCGCGCAGCGACACGTTGGCGCTGCCGATGCCCAGCGACATCACGTCCGCGCCAGGCACCCGCCGCAACAGCTCCGGCAGGCTGGTGGCGCCGGACAGGCGGATGTCCTCGGCGGTGATGACCGTCGTGGCGTTGGGCGCCTCCAGCGAGGACTGGGCGCGGCGGCTCGCCGTCACCACGCGCTCCTCGTAGGGCACCGCGCCGTCATCGCCGCTCGCCGCCTCCGTGAGGCCGGGCAGCGCGGACGGGACATATGTGGACGGCGTCGCGGTGCCCGGGCCCGTCGTGGGCATGGTCTCCGCGCGCTCAATCGCCTTCTCCAGCCGCTCCAGGAGCGCGCCCAACTGCTGCTGCGACTGGATGCTGGCGGGCGGGGGCGGCATGGGCAGCGCGGAGTTGTCCTCCGGCTGCGCCGCGGCCTGGCTCGCGCGCTGCTTCTCCTCGAGCGCGGCGATGGTGGCCTCCACGGAGGCCGCGTCCGCCGGACTGCTGGTGACGTAGCGCTTGTAGGCGTCGAGCGCCTCCGCCGTCCGGCCCGCGTCCTGGTACGCGCGGGCGATGTTGTAGAGGACGTTGGGGTGCGGCTTGATGGCGTAGGCCTGCTCCAGCTCGGCGATGCCCTCGTCGTATTCCTTCTTGCCGATGAGGCTCATGCCGCTGCGGAAGTGGCGACGCGCTTCGAGACGTGCGTCCGCCAGGACCTGCGTCGCGCACAGACACAGCGCGAGCAGGCCCACTCGTTGAAGGGCTTTGTAGTGTCTCACTAGTACGGGTTGTCCTTGAATTTGTCGTTCGAGTCAGAAGCCCGCGGGGGACGGGGAGGACTCGACTTCTTCTTGAGCTTTTGGGTGACGAGCTGCTTGGTACCGGAGCCCGTGGCGGTGATGGTGACGGGCTGATAGCCGTCCATCGTGAAGGTCAGCACCGCGCTGGCGCTGCCATCATCGTCCAGGGGCACCTTGAGGTTCAGGGGCGTTTCGCCATGGTCCTTGCCGCGGTAGCGCACGCGGGCGCCGCTGGGCTCGCTGGTGATTTCGAAGCGCACCGTGGGGCCGTTGCCGGGCACGAGCGGCGCCAGCGCCAGCTCATCATCCGCGGCGCCCAGGGCGGCCGTCGCCGGGGAGTTCGCGGCGGCGGCCGGCTGGGTGGGGACGGCCGGGGGCTGCGTCGGGTTGGCGGGCGCCGTCGCGGTGATGGGGGGCGAGGCCAGGGGCTTGGGCATCGGCGTGGAGGGGCGCAGCGCGAACGCCAGCGCGACGGCGCCGCCCAGCAGCAGCGAGCCGCCGAAGATGGCGAGCGGCACCATGCTCTTGCCGGGCTTCGCGGGTGGCTCCTCGACGGCGATGTCCAGCGCCATGGTGCTGGGGCCGGAGCCGGCGCCAGGCGCGCTGATGGGGCCGCTGCGAGGTCCGCTGCCGACGCCCGTCAGGCGGGGGCCGCTGAAGACGCCGCTGACGCCGACGGCGTGCGCGACTCGGCGCATGGCCTCCAGCACCTCGTCCATGGACTGGTAGCGCTCCACGGGGAGCTTGGCCAGGCACTTCATCACCAGCGCCTCGACCTCGGCGGGCACGGCGTGGCCGGGCCAGATGGCGCCGAAGGGCGGCGGCGGCTCGTTGATGTGCTTGACGATGACGTCGATGCTCTGCGCGGCGAGGAAGGGCGGCTGGCCCATCAGCATCTGATAGAGCACCACGCCCATGCTGTACACGTCGCTGCGCGGGTCGGCGATGTTGCGCGCCTGCTCCGGCGCCATGTACTGCGGCGAGCCGAGGATGATGCCCGCCTGCGTGAGCGACGTGTCCTGCTGCGCCTCACTCTCGCCGATGAAGGACTTCACCAGGCCGAAGTCGAGCACCTTGACGATGTCGTGGTCCGTCTCCTGGTTGAGGACCATGACGTTGGCGGGCTTGAGGTCGCGGTGGATGAGGCCGACCTTGTGCGCCTCGCGCAGCGAGCGGGCGATCTGCTGCGTGATGTTGAGCGCGCGCGCCCACGGAATCGGTCCCATCTGCGTGAGCAACTGGCTGAGCGTGAGCCCATCCAGGTACTCCATCGCGATGTAGTAGATGCCGTCGTCCGTCTTGCCGTAGTCGATGACGGTGACGGTGTTCGGATGGCGCAGCTTCGCGGTGACGCTGGCCTCCAGGAAGAAGCGCTTCTGGAAGCCCGGGTCCTTGCCCTCGTCGTTGTAGTGAGGGTTGAGGACCTTCAGCGCGACCAGTCGGTCCAGTGGCGCCTGCATGGCCTTGTAGACGCGGCCCATGCCACCGGCACCCAGGGTCTCCAGGATGCGGAAGCGCTCATTGAGGACCCGTCCAAGAAGCGGGTCCACCAGCTCGGGTGGGGCGCCATTCGTCGGGGCGTTGCTTTCGATCATGTCTGCCCCCACCGACCGGGAAGGCACACGACGCTCCGGTCGAACATGCGCTGGAATGCTAACACCGCAATCGTCCACTCCCCAAGCGACCTGCCAGGTTGGCGCAGTGCATCAAACGCCGAGAAACCGGCCTGGGCGCGCCAAAGTCCAGCACCGGACATCGTTTGATACGAGGCGTGTGTCAGCTGGGACGGCTGGACTGGCACGGCGAGCGACTGGGAGTGCGAGGGCCACGAATCCGAGCAGGCGTGGGGGCGTCTCAAGGGAGCGGCCGAGCGAGGTGGAGCGCGTTAGGGTGGCGTCATGAGCGTCCACCTGACCGAGTTGCTTTCTTCCGCGCCGCCCTACCCGAGGCGGGTGGTGTGCATGACGGAGGAGACGACGGAGGTGCTCTACCGGATTGGCGCGGGGGAGCTGGTGGTGGGCGTGTCGGGCTTCACGGTGCGCCCGCCCGAGGCGCGCAAGAAGCCCCGGGTGTCGTCGTTCCTGGACGCGAACTTCGAGCGGATTCTCGAGCTGAAGCCGGATCTGGTGCTGGGGTTCTCCGACCTGCAGGCGGACCTGGGCCGTGAGCTGTGCAAGCGCGGCGTGCCCGTGTACCTGTTCAACCAGCGCTCGCTCGCGGAGATACTGCAGACGGTGCGGGTGACGGGGGCGCTGGTGGGGCGCGCGGAGGCGGCGGAGAAGCTGGCCGCCGAGCTGACGGCGAACCTCACGCGACACGCGGAGGCGGCGCAGAAGCTGCCTCGACGGCCGCGCATCTTCTTCGAGGAGTGGCACGAGCCGCTCATCTCCGGCATCCGCTGGTGCTCGGAACTGGTGGAGCTGGTGGGCGGCGAGGACATCTGCCGCGAGTCGCGGGCGTCGCAAGGCGCGAAGGGCCGCATCTTCGAGCCGGAAGAGGTGGCGCGGCGCAACCCGGACGGCGTCATCGCGAGCTGGTGTGGACGCAAGGCGAAGCGGGACAAGATCGCCGCGCGGCCGGGCTGGTCCCAGGTGCGCGCGGTGCTGGATGACCAGCTCTACGAGGTGAAGAGCAGCCTCATCCTCCAGCCGGGGCCGGCGGCGCTGTCGGACGGCGTGGAGCGTCTGGCGCGCATCGTCGCGGCCGTGGCCCGGGGCGAGAAGCTGCCCGTGCCGAAGGGCGCGGACCTGCGCGGAGCGTGAGTCGCGGGCTCGGACCTGTCGTGACGAAGCGCTCCCTCGATGGAGGGAGTGACACGCGGAAGGCGCCTTCGCGCCGACGTCGAGCGCCTATGCTGGATGCCACAGGACACGCGACTCGGAGGTGTGACGTGGAAGGGTTTCCGCTGCGGCTCAAGTGGCAGGGTTCAACCGCGGGCGAGTACAGCCGCGATGCGGTGGCTGGCACGGACGGCAAGCCGGACCTGCTCGTGAGCTCGGGTACGAATTACGGAGGCAATGACGCGCGCTGGAATCCGGAGGACCTGTTGGGCGCGTCGGTGGCGCAGTGCCACCTGCTCACGTTCCTCGCGCTGGCGAAGAAGCTGCGGCTGGACGTGCGCTCCTACGAGGACCAGGTGACGGTGTTCCTGGACACGGTGGAGAAGGTGAAGCGCGTGAACAAGGTGCGGCTCGCGCCGCTCATCCGCGTGGCGCCCGGCACGGACGTGGAGAAGGTGCGTGAGATGTTCGTGAAGGCGCACAAGTACTGCTTCATCGGGCAGAGCATCACCGCCGAGGTGGTGATGGAGCCGACCATCGAAGTGCAGTCGGAGGGGTAGGGCGTGTCGCGGGCCGTGGCTCCGAAAGGGCCACGGCTCACCGCTTCGCGCGAGGCTTCTTCTCCGCGACCTTCTTCACGACGGTCTCGGTCGACGTCACGGGGCGGCCACTCTCCGAGCGAACTTCCAAGGCGCGCACCGGTCGCCCCTGCTCCGTGTCCACCAGGACGGAGTGGGCCTCGTCCGGCTGGAAGCAGTGGTGTTCACCCCACTGCCTCAGTCCGACGAGCACCTGGAACAGGTCCCGCCCCTTCCGCGTCAGGACGTACTCGTGGAACGCGCTGCCATCCGAGGCGGGAACGACCTCCAGGATGCCGTGCGTGACGAGGTGGCGCAGCCGGGTGGAGAGGATGTTCTTCGCCATGCCCAGGCTCTTCTGGAACTCGCCGAACCGGCGCACGCCGTCGAACGCGTCGCGGATGACCAGCAGCGACCACTCGTCGCCGATGATGTCCACGGACCGCTCGACAGGGCACTCCGCCCGACTGGGAGGCTTCTTCTTCGCCATGTCGGGTTGAAATATCAAAACCCCGTCGCTAATTCCGGGTGGTTTCATTTTGAAACCATATTGCGGCGGGTGGTTCATGCGGAGTGGGGCGGAGGCGCGGAGCGCCGAGGGTGGAGACGTGCGCCCGGTGGAGGAGGTGGCTGCTCGGTCGGAGGGTGACGCCGCGCCGCCGTTGTCGCGTGCCGTGATGGCGTTGTTCGCGGTGGCATGCGGGTTGGCGGTCGCCAACGTCTATTTCGCCCAGCCGTTGTTGGATTCGATGGCGCGGGACCTGGGGTTGCGTCCGGCCCTGGTGGGCATCGTGGTGACTGTCACGCAGGTGGGGTACGGCCTGGGGTTGTTGCTGGTGGTGCCGCTGGGAGACCTGGTGGAGCGTCGCCGGCTCGTCGCGGTGCAGATGTCCTTGTCCGTGTTGGCGCTCGTCGTCGTGGGACTCGCGCCCACGGGGGCGGTGTTGCTCACGGGGCTGGCGGTGGTGGGCCTGCTCGCGGTCGTCATCCAGGTGCTGGTGGCCTTCGCCGCGACGCTGGCCGCCCCCGCCGAGCGAGGCCGCGTCGTCGGGCTGGTGACGAGCGGTGTGGTGATTGGCATCCTCATGGCGCGCACCGTGGCGGGGTTCCTGTCGGACCTCGCGGGCTGGCGTTCGGTCTATCTGGTCTCGGCGGGGGCCACGCTGTTGCTCGTCGTCGCGCTGGTCCGTGTCCTGCCGCGCGAGCGCGTGAGCACGCACCTGTCCTATTCGGCGCTGCTGCGCTCGGTGTTCACGTTGTTCGTGGAGGAGCCCGTCTTGCGCGCGCGGGCGGTGCTCGCGCTGTTGATGTTCGCCTCGTTCAGCACCTTGTGGACGCCGATGGTGTTGCTGCTCGGAGCGCCTCCGTTCTCGCTCTCGCATTCGCAGGTCGGCCTGTTCGGCCTCGTGGGCGTGGCGGGCGCGCTGGGGGCGTCACGGGCGGGGCGGCTGGCCGACCGGGGCTGGGGGAACTGGACCACCAGCGTCGGACTCGTCGTCTTGCTGGTCTCGTGGTGGCCCGTCTCGCTGGCGCCGAAGTCACTGTGGGCGCTGGGCGTGGGCATCGTCGCCCTGGACCTCGCCATCCAGGCCTTGCATGTCACCAACCAGAGCGAGCTGTACGCCGTACGTCCGGAGGCGCGCAGTCGGCTGGTGGCCGGCTACATGGTCTTCTATTCCATCGGCAGTGGCGCCGGGTCCATCACCTCGACCCTGGTGTTCGCGCACGCGGGTTGGAGCGGCGTGTGCGTCCAGGGCGCGGCCATCGCCGCCGTGGCCCTGCTGTTCTGGGGGCTCACACGCTTCAGGGCGAAGGAGCCTGCTCGCTGAACCGGTGCCCCGCGCCTGGGGCGTCCCGCGTCTGTCACCTCGCGGTGGAGGCCGATGGTTCGTTCGCGGGGCACGTTCACCTCACGGGGCGGGAGGCGCTTCGTGACGCAGCATGACTTGGAGGTCCTCCTGAATGGGCAGGGGCGTGAAGATGCCCACGTTCGAGCCCCCGGTGTTTCCCAGCGGCGCGCGTCCGAGCCAGGACCCGGGCGCGGCGAGCAACAAGCGGGGGAGTTGTCCGAACAGCTCCCGGACGTCACCGTGCCGCCAGGCCCAGACGAACATGGCGCCATGCACCTGGAGGTGAGGCCATGCATGGGCCTGGCTCAGGACATGGGCACGTTCCAGGAAGTGCCACGCCGCCTGGAAGTCGCCCCGGGTCTGGGACTCGGAGGCGCTTTGGAGTTCGTGGTCGAAATGGGCTCGGAGGGTGGGGTGCATGGGGAGCTGGCGTCGTTCACAGGCAGGGGGAGACAGCGTCGTTGGATGCGAGCGGGCGACAATTCCGGGCCGTGTCCGATTCGAGCTGCAGGGTGACGTGCTCGATGCCGAACCGGTCATGGAGCAGGCGCTTGAGGTGGCTCAGGCGCGAGTCGTCCAGCGGTTGCTCGCTCACGACGAGATGCGCCGTGAGTGCCGCTTCGGTGGTGCTCATGGCCCAGACGTGGAGGTCATGCACCTCGGCGACGCCGGGTGACTGGGTCAGCTGCAGCCGCACGGAAGGCATGTCGATGTTCGCCGGAACGGCATGCAGGGCCAGGTTGACGGAGTCCCGGAGCAGCCCCCAGGTCCCCACGAGGATGAGGAGCGCGATGCCGAGCGTCACCCCGGAGTCCAACCACATCCAGCCGGTGAAGGAGATGAGGGCGCCGGCCAGGACGACGCCGAGCGACACGCCCGCGTCGGCGGCCATGTGCAGGAAGGCGCCTCGGATGTTGAGGTCGCTCTGGCGCCCCTTCCAGAACAGCAGCGCGGTGGCGGTGTTGATGAGCGTACCCACTCCCGCCACGAGCATGACGGTACCCGTGGCGACGGGAGCGGGTTGCCCCAATCGTTGCACCGCTTCCCAGCCGATGGCGCCCACCGCGACGAGCAGGAGCAGCGCATTGAGGAGCGCGGCCAGGATGGACGCGCCGCGCAGTCCATAGGTGTAACGCTCCGTGGGCTTGCGACGGGCCAGCACACTGGCGCCCCAGGCGAGCACCAGCCCGAGCACATCGCTCAGGTTGTGTCCGGCGTCGGCGAGCAACGCAAGCGAGCCCGAGATGAAACCGAAGGTGGCCTCGACGGCGACGAAGGCCAGGTTGAGGCCGATGCCCAGCGCGAAGGCCCGGCCATGTGTCGAAGGAGTGTGTTGGTGGGAGCCGGACATGGGCGACGACGCCTCCAAGGCTGAGTGCTCGTGGCGGGCCCGCCCTTCGTGATGAGAGGGGCTGTCCGCCTTCACCCAGGAAGACGCCCGCTCCTGGTCGGGATTACACCCGGGTTTTTCGGTGGGGACCTTCCGCCTCGGAAGAGGCGACGCCGCACTCCAGGGACTGTCACTCCGAGCGACCCGACGAGCGACCGAGGGCCGAGCCGGCCCGTGGCTCGGCTTCCTCGTGGACAGGACGCACGAGAGGTTCACTGAGGCGCCATGACGGAGCCGTGGGCCGTGGCTCGAGCTCTGCGTGGACAAAGAGGACGCGCGAGGTTCACTGAGGCGCCATGACGGAGCCTCGGGCCGTCGAGGAGCCTCATGGGAGGGCGCACGGCCCGGGACAGAGTCAGGTGCGGGGGATGTTGTCCTGGAGGTGTTCGAGCGCCGCGTGCCAGCGTGTGAGCTGTTCCGGGGACACATCGAGTCGCGCGAGCCACGCCTGGAAATAGCGCTCCAGCTCGGCGGACCTGGGGTGGCTGCCTCGGTGATGGCGGATGAAGTCCTTGTAGTTCTGGACCTTGTCGGCGCGGAGCATGTCGTTGACCTCGGGCTCGGCGCTGAGCGCGATGTCGTCGGGCCCCTTCAAGTCCGGTCGATGGGACAGCGCGGCATTGGCGGTCTCCCGATAGTCCAGCGCGAGCGCGAGGACGCGCGGCTCATCGCTCACTCCGTCGACGGGAGGCCCGGAGAGGTCCGCCCCGGTGGCGAGAGCGTAGGCCCAGGCGGCGGCTCGTGCGTCATCCTCCTGAACCAGCGGGTGCAGGCAGTACGCGCGTTGGGCGTGGTCGCTCGCGCCCAGGGCTCGGAGGACCCACAGGCCCTCGTCGATGTGGTGCAGGTATGGGATGCCGGAGCGTCGAGCGCGGCGCTGTCCGTAGAACGTCTGAATCGCGCGGTACTCGCGGGCATCCGCGTCCATCTGGCGAGGATGACAGTCGGCGCTCCACGCCGCAATCCGGAGGGCCGTGCGATGAAGATGCTCACGCGGAAGGCCGCGCATGCCAGGATGGCGGCGTGGCGCTCCCGCTGCTCGTGCTCATCGTCGTTCCTCTCACCCTGTCCTCGTTCCAGGCGGAGCCCGTTCCCGAGACGCCGGCTCCCGCCGTCGCGTCTCCTGCTCCATCGCCAGGCGAGGCCCGTGCGACGGAAGAAGGGGAGAAGGCTCCGGCGGGGACCTCCGTGGAGCCCGCGCCAGCGCGTCCCCAGGGCCTCTCCCAGGAGAACTACGAGGAAGCCCTCATCGTCGAGGCGCTGACGCGTCACGGCCGTCAACTGGAGTCGTCACCCGAGGGCATGCCGCTGGCCGAGGTGCTCGTCGACACCGAGGAAGTGGTCGCGGAGAGCGACCCGTATCCGAACTTCCTCAACATCTTCCACATCCGTACCCGCGAGGAGGTCGTCCGACGCGAGGTGTTGCTCCCACCGGGGCAGCCGTATTCCACGCGGCTCGCGGACGAGACGGCGCGCAACCTGCGCGGGCTGCGGTTGTTCTCCGTGGTGCGAGTCGTCCCGGTGAAAGGGAAGGTGCCCGGGACGGTGGCGCTGCTCGTCGTCACCAAGGACATCTGGTCGCTGCGCCTCAACAGTGACTTCTCCGCGGTGGGCTCTCTGCTGCAGTACCTGCGGCTCCAGGGCACGGAGCAGAACTTCCTGGGCCGAGGCAAGAAGCTGGCGCTGGACTTCACCCTTCGCCTGGACACGCTGAGCTTCGGACAGAGCTACACCGACCCGCGCGTGCTGGGCAGTCGCTGGTCCTTGAGTGAGTCCGCCGCCCTCATCATCGGACGCGAGAGCGGCAAGGCCGAGGGCTCGCGGGGAAGTCTCTCCGTCAGCCGTCCGCTCTATTCGTTGTCCACGCCGTGGAGCGTGAGCACGTCCGTCGCGTGGAACGTGGAGACCAATCGCATCTACCGGGGCGCGGAGATATGGCAGCTCCCGTATCCCGACGGCCCGACGGTGCCCTACGTGTACCGCACGGAGGAGGTCGCGGGCGCGGCCTCGTACACGCGCTCGTATGGCCTGCGCTACAAGTGGAACGTGAGTGGCTCGCTGGGCGCGTACCACTACTCCTACGACCCGCCTTCCTCGTCGATGCTGACGGAGGGACAGTCCGACTGGTTCCGCCGCAACTACCTGCCGCGCGCGGAGGACGCGGGCTACGCCTCGGTGTCCCTGCGTGCCTTCGAGGCGCGGTACGAGGTGCTGCGCGACGTGGACTCGTACGTGCTCTCGGAGGACTACCAGATGGGGCACTGGGTCTCCGCGACGGTGCGCTACGCGCCTCCTGTCTTCGGGGACGACAACCACTTCACGGAGGCGGGGCTCGCGGCGCGCTACCGCCTTCGCTGGGGCGAGGCGCTCACCACCGTGTCCGCGTCAGGCGCCATCCGTCGGCAGCTCGGTGAGGGCGCGACGTGGAACAATCGCCACTGGGCCGCGGAGCTGGCGCAGGTGTCGCCCAAGATTCTCGGGGGACGCTTCGTCGCGCGCGGCCTGCTGGATGTGAACATCGATGACCTGTTCGACCGAATCACGCTGCTGGGCGGTGGCAACGGGCTTCGCGGCGCGCCGGCGGATGAGTACTCCGGCAAGCGGATGCTGCTGGTGAACGTGGAGTACCGCACCGCGCCCGTCGTCATCAAAACGGTGCACGTGGGCGGGGTGCTCTTCCTGGACTCGGGCAGCGCGTTCAACGACAGGCCGGACATGGTGACGTCGGTGGGCGTGGGCCTGCGCGTGCTGTTCCCCCAGTTCAACGTCGTGCCGTTCCGCCTCGACTTCGGCTACGTGCTCAACGGAGACCGTCCTCCCATCGGGAGTCGCTTCTCGCTCGCGGGCGGTCAGGTCACGGACCTGCGGCCGAGCTTCCTCGACTCGCCGCTGTAGCGCGTCCAACTGTGCTGCTCCCGCTCACAGCGGCTCGCTCAGCTTGTCGTTGTAGCGCTGGGTCGCCACGAACGGGTGCCGGCTCGCTCACGGCGGCTCGCTCAGCTTGTCGTGGTAGCGCTGAGTCGCCACGAACGGGTGCCGGCTCGCTCACGGCGGCTCGTTCAGCTTGTCGTGGTAGCGCTGAGTCGCCACGAACGGGTGCCGGCTCGCTCACGGCGGCTCGTTCAGCTTGTCGTGGTAGCGCTGAGTCGCCACGAACGGGTGCCGGCTCGCTCGCAGTGGCTCGTTCAGCTCGCCACGTTCGCACGGAGTCATCTCGAACCGGCGCCGCCGTGCCTCACGGCGGCTCGACGCGCAGCAGCTCGCGGAACAGCACCTCCGCCGCATCGCGGAACAACTCACCGGAGGCGAGCAGCCCGCCGCAGTGATGCGGCTCGCGCGCCAGCGTCATGGCCACCGTGCGCTTCAGCACCGCGTCCCAGAAATCCTCGGAGCCCTCGGGCAGGAGGAACTCGCGGATGATGGCGCGAGGCCACGGAATCACCGTCGTCGGGTCCGCGTCGCTCAGCGACGTGAAGCAGTCCAGGTCGATGTCGAGCAACACCTGGTCCGCGCGCTCCAGGACATCTCGCACCGCGTCACCGGGGGCGGGGTGATTCCACGCCTCGGACGCGCGGTCCACGGTGGGCACCACCACCAGTCGGTGCGAGCGACCCTTCGTGTCCACGTAGGTCTCGCCCGCGAAGGAGCCCCGGGGCCGAGTCCTGGCCACCAGCAAGGCATCCCCCACCAGCCCCGCCTCCATCGCCGCGAGGATGTGGTCATAGTTGCGCACATCCAGCGACCACCGGGCGTGCTCGTCCAGCGCGCGCAGTCCCGCCGAGCGGTCGGGCACCTTCCCGGGCTCTCGCGGCACCACCACGTCCAGGTGCCTGTCGAGCGTCACCAGGAGGGCAGGGGAGCCCGACTCCCCGAGCGCGCACGCCCACGAAGGGAGGGCCAGCCGATGGGGGTCGAAGACATAGGCGTCCGAGGGCCCTCGCCCGCCTCCCAGCCCCAGTCGGATGATGCCCGCCAGCCTCAGGTGCCGCGGGGCGTCGTCTTCGGTCTGCATCCCTCGGGAATCCTCACATCTGTTGTGCGTTTGCTCAGCTTGCGCGGCGGCCGAGTGTAGGCTCCCCCGCACCTTTCCGTGAAAGGAGCCCCGCCACCGGCGGGATTTCGACGACCCATGCGCCAGGTACTTACCGCCGCGCTCCTCTTCGTGAGCACGTCCGCACTCGCCCAGGAGATGAAGCCCCTACCCATGTCCCAGACGGAGCGGAAGCAAGACACCTTCCTGCGACAGCTCACGGAGACCCGCAACTTCTCGAGCGGTCGTCCGGTGAGCATCAAAATCACCCCCGACGAGAAGCAGGTCCTCTTCCTTCGCACCCAGCCCACCTCCAACGTGCAGACGCTCTACGCGTTCGACGTGGCGTCCGGGCAGACGAAGGAGGTCCTCACTCCCGAGGCGATTCTCAAGGGCTCCGACGAGACGCTCACCCCCGAGGAGAAGGCCCGCCGCGAGCGCATGCGCGTCAGCGCCCGAGGCTTCACCTCGTACCAGGTTTCGGATGACGGCACGCGCCTGCTCGTCCCCTTGTCCGGCCGCCTCTACGTGGTGGAGCGCGCCAGCGGCAAGGTGACGGAGCTCAAGACGGGCCCCGGCGTGCTGGACCCGCGCTTCTCCCTGGACGGCAAGCAGGTGGCCTATGTCCGGGACAATGACGTCTACCGAATCGACGTCGCCGCGAACAAGGAACAGCGGGTCACCAAGGGCGGCTCCGACGCGAAGTCGCACGGCGTGGCCGAGTTCGTCGCCCAGGAGGAGATGAGCCGCTTCTCCGGTTACTGGTGGAGCCCGGACGCGAAGTCGGTGGCCTACACCGAGTCCGACACCGCCGAGGTGGAGAAGCTCACCATCGTCGACGTGATGCACCCCGAGCGCGGCGGCGAAATCTTCGCGTACCCGCGCCCCGGCAAGCCCAACGCCAAGGTGCGCCTGGGTGTCACCCCCGTCACCGGTGGCAAGACGACCTGGGTCCAGTGGGATTCGGCGAAGTACCCGTACCTGGCCACCGTGACGTGGGCGAAGGGCGCCCCGCTCACCATCCTCGTGCAGAACCGGGTGCAGACCGAGCAGCAGCTGCTCGCGGTGGACCCCGCCACGGGCAAGACGCGCGAGCTGCTGGTGGAGAAGGATTCCGCCTGGCTCAACCTGGAGCAGGACTTCCCGCTGTGGCTCGAGGATGGCAGTGGCTTCCTCTGGTACACCGAGCGCAACGGCGGCCCCGAGGTGGAGCAGCGCAAGGCGGACGGCTCGCTGGAGCGCACCGTGGTGAAGCCGGACGCGGGCTTCCGCGGCATGACGCGCTTCGTCCAGAAGGACCACACCCTGTACTTCAACGGCGGCCCCAACCCCACGCAGAGCGCGCTGTGGCGCGTGAAGGCGGGCGGCGCGCCGGAGCGCGTGACGGGCAACAAGGACGGCGTCGAAGGCGGCTCCGCCTCACGCGACGGCAACGTGCTCGTCGTCAACGGCTCCAGCCTGAAGAGCATGAGCCGCACCCAGGTGCTGCGCGCGGATGGGACGAAGCTGGGCGAGCTGCCCGAAGTCGCGCAGGAGCCGCCCTTCATCCCCAACACCGAGGTGCGGCAGGTGGGCCCCAAGGGCTTCTGGGCCTCCATCACCCGCCCGCGTGACTTCAAGCCGGGCAAGAAGCTGCCCGTCATCGTGGAGGTCTACGGCGGCCCCACCACCACCGTCGTCCACCACAGCATGGCGGCGCACCTGATGCCGCAGTGGATGGCGGACCACGGCTTCATCGTCGTGAAGTTCGACGGGCGCGGCACCCCGCTGCGCGGCGCCGCGTGGGAGCGCGAGGTGAAGTACGACTTCGCCACCATCACGATTGAAGACCAGGCCGCCGCCATCCAGGAGCTGGCCAAGGTGCTGCCGGAAATCGACATCAACCGCGTGGGCATCGAAGGCTGGAGCTTCGGCGGCTACATGGCCGCGCTCGCCGCCCTCAAGCGCCCGGACGTCTTCAAGGCCGCGGTGGCCGGCGCCCCGGTGGTGGACTGGCTCGACTACGACACCCACTACACCGAGCGCTACCTGGGCCTGCCCCAGGAGCACCCGGAGGCGTACGAGAAGAGCTCGCTGCTCACCTACGCGAAGACGGACAAGCCCATTGGCAAGCTGCTGCTCATCCACGGCACCGCGGATGACAACGTGTACTTCTTCCACACGCTCAAGCTCAGCGATGCGCTCTTCCGCGCCGGCAAGCCCCATGAGCTCCTGCCGCTCAGCGGCCTGACGCACATGGTGCCGGACCCGCTGGTGAAGGAGCGCCAGTGGGAGCGCGTCATGGAGCACTTCAAGAAGAACCTGTGATGTGATTCCGGGCTCCGGGCGTTCGCGCCCGGGGCCTGTCGCCGTACCCCGCAAAAGCAAGAGGCCCGGTTCCCTCAACTCCAGGGGCGGGCCTCCGTTCATCGGCCCTCCGCGCGGAAGGGCCAGGACCTACGACGACGTTTCAGCCCGCGCGAACGTTCTGCGCCTGCAGGCCCTTGGGGCCGCGCGTCACCTCGAACTCCACCTTCTGACCCTCGGCGAGGGTGCGGAAGCCATCCATGTTGATGGCGGTGTGGTGGCAGAAAACGTCCTCACCTCCGCCGTCCTGGGTGATGAAGCCGAAGCCCTTCGCGTCGTTGAACCACTTCACGGTACCGGTTGCCATTGCACTTCCTTCAGTCTCGCGGGGCGACGTGTGAGAGCCGCCCGTTCTTCCCGCCCCCCGACGACCGGGAGACAATGTCCAGTTGTAGTGAAACGCCTGCCTGGAAGTCCAGCCAGCGGCCTGGAATGCCCGAGTTGCACTGAGCTCGGGCCTCCCTGGTAAGTCGCGGCGCGGCGCGTCACCTACAACTCAGACGTCGAGGAGAAGGCGCTCCGGGTCCTCGATGCACTCCTTCACGCGCACGAGGAACTGGACGGCCTCGCGGCCATCGATGAGCCGGTGGTCGTAGGTGAGTGCGACATACATGATGGGGCGGATGACAATCTGCCCGTCGCGGACGACGGCGCGGTCCACGATGTTGTGCATGCCCAGGATGCCCGTCTGCGGCGGGTTGATGATGGGCGTGGACAGCATGGAACCGAAGATGCCGCCGTTGGTGATGGTGAAGGTGCCGCCCTGGAGGTCGGCCAGGCCCAGCTTGTCGTTGCGAGCCCGGGTGCCCAGGTCCGCGACGCCCTTCTCCAGCTCCGCCAGGGACAGCTTGTCCGCGTTGCGCAGGACGGGGACGACGAGGCCGCGGCTGCCGCTCACCGCCACGCCAATGTCGTAGTAGTGCTTGAAGATGACGTCTTCGCCGTCAATCTCCGCGTTGACCTGCGGGAAGGCCTTGAGGGCTTCAATCGAGGCGCGGACGAAGAAGCTCATGAAGCCCAGCTTCACGCCGTGCTTCGCCTGGAACTTCTCGTTGTACTTCTTGCGCAGCGCCATCACCTCGCCCATGTCCACCTCATTGAAGGTGGTGAGCAGGGCGGCGTTGGACTGGGCCTGGATGAGGCGCTCCGCCACGCGCTTGCGCAGGGGCGTCATGCGGACGCGCTCCTCGCGGGCGGCGTTGGGGCGGGGGCCCGAGGGCTGGGCGGGGGCGGCGGGCTGGGAAGGCGTGGCCGGGCGGTTGAGCTGACCGAGCACGTCCTCCTTGGTGATGCGGCCGGCGGTGCCGCTGCCCTTGAGCTGGGTGACGTCCAGCTTGTTGTCCTCCGCCATCTTCCGGGCGGTGGGCGTCATCCGCGCGTCCGCGCCAGCGTCGGCGGGAGCGGCGGCGACAGGGGCCGGGGCAGCAGCGGCGGCGGGAGCCGGAGCAGCGGCGGGCTTCGCGGCGGGAGCGCCGGCACCGGCCTCGATGAGGCCGAGCACGTCACCCACGCGCACCTTGTCGCCCTCCTTGAAGGCGACGCTGGCCAGGGAGCCGGCCGAGGGCGAGGGCACGTCGATGGTGACCTTGTCGGTCTCCAGGACGACGAGCGGCTCGTCCGCGGACACCGCGTCACCCTGCTTCTTGTTCCACTTGCCGACGACCGCTTCGGTGATGGACTCGCCCAGCGGGGGCACTTTCAGTTCAACGGCCATTCTTGGTCCCTCGGAAGATGGCTTCCTCGATGATGAGCTGTTGCTCGATTTCGTGAGTCTTGGGGAAGCCGGTTGCGGGGCTGGCGGCCTCCGCGCGGCCGATGTAGCCCAACTTCACCTGCTGCTGCGAGCGCGACGAAGCCAGGTCGTGCAGTCGCGGGAACATGAAGTGCCACGCGCCGGCGTTCCGGGGCTCCTCCTGCACCCAGAAGACCTCCGCGAGCTTCGGCAGCTTGCCGACCAGGTTGGCCAGCTCGTCGAAGGGGAACGGGTAGAGCTGCTCCAGCCGGACGATGGCGATGCTGTCGTCCTTGCGCTCGTCGCGCGCCTTCACCAGGTCGTAATAGACCTTGCCGCTGCAGAGCAGCAGCCGCGTCACGCCTTCCGGGGCGACCTTGTCCAGGATGACCTCCTGGAAGGAGCCCGTGGCCAGCTCGTCCAGCTTGCTGGTGGCCTCCGGCCGGCGCAGCAGGCTCTTGGGCGACATGATGACCAGGGGCTTGCGCACCGGGCGCAGCACCTGACGGCGCAAGAGGTGGAAGATCTGCGCGGGCGTGGTGGGGTAGCAGACCTGGATGTTGTCCTCGGCGGACAAATCCAGGAAGCGCTCCAGGCGCGCGCTGGAGTGCTCGGGGCCCTGGCCCTCGTAGCTGTGCGGCAAGAGCAGGGTGATGCCGCTGAGCCGGCGCCACTTGCTCTCCGCCGCCGCGATGAACTGGTCGATGATGATTTGCGCGCCGTTGGCGAAGTCACCGAACTGGGCTTCCCAGATGGTGAGGCCGTCCGGCACGTCCAGGCTGTAGCCGTACTCGAAGCCCAACACGCCCATCTCCGACAGGGCGCTGTTGACGACCTGGAAGCTGGCGCGGCCGGTGGCGAACTGCTTGAGCGGCGTGTACTCCTCGCCCGTCTGCACGTCGTGCAGCACCGCGTGGCGGTGGCTGAACGTGCCGCGCTCGCAGTCCTGACCCGACAGGCGCACCGGGTGGCCCTCGGAGAGCAGGGTGGCGTAGGCGAGCGTCTCGCCCTCGCTCCACTGCAGCTCCTCGCTGTCCAGCATGCCCAGGCGCTTCTTGATGACGGTGCGCTCCACGTCGCGGTGGACATGGAAGCCCTCGGGCACCGTGCTCAGTTGCTGGAGCGCGCCGCGCAGCTTCGCCTTGTCCACGCGGGTGGCGACCTGGGGCGCGTTCTTCACCGAGCCGCCCTGGTAGGGCTTCCACAGGCCCTCCAGCGCGCTGGGCTCCTTGAACTGGCTCTCCTGGCGCGCGCGGACGAGCGCCGCGTCGAACTCCTGGAGGCAGCGCTGCTTGATGGCCTCCGAGTCCTCCGCGGAGATGCGCGACTGCTCCGCCAGCGCCTTCGCGTAGAGCGTGCGCACCGTCGGGTGCTTGCGGATGAGCTCGTACATCGCCGGCTGGGTGAAGGACGGGTCGTCACCCTCGTTGTGGCCGTAGCGCCGGTAGCAGATGAGGTCGATGACCACGTCGCTGTGGAACGTCTGCCGGTACTCGGCCGCCAGCCGCGCCACATGGACGCACGCCTCCGGGTCATCCCCGTTCACATGGAAGATGGGGATGTCCAGCATCTGCGCGATGGCCGTCGCGTAGATGGAGGAGCGGGAGTCATGCGGGTCGGTGGTGAAGCCGACCTGGTTGTTGATGACGACGTGGATGGTGCCGCCCGTCGCGTAGCCCTTGAGGCCGGACAGGTTGAGCGTCTCCGCGACGACGCCCTGGCCCATGAAGGCCGCGTCGCCGTGGATGAGCAGGGGCATGACGCCCACGCGCTCGGTGTCCCCGCCGCGCTCCTGCTTGGCGCGCACGCGGCCCTCCACCACTGGATTGACGGCCTCCAGATGGCTGGGATTGAAGGCCAGCGACAGGTGCACGTTCTTGCCCTGGCGCGTGGTGTGGTCCGACGAGAAGCCCATGTGGTACTTCACGTCGCCGCGGCCCAGGTACGCCTTGGGGTCCTTGGGGCCGTCGAACTCGCTGAAGATCTGGCTGGGCTGCTTGCCCAGGATGTTCGTCAGCACGTTGAGGCGGCCGCGGTGGGCCATGCCGATGACGATCTCCTTCAGGCCCATGCCCGAGCCGACCTCGGCGATGGCATCCAGCATGGGGATGAGCGCCTCGCCACCGTCCAGGCTGAAGCGCTTGGCGCCCACGTACTTGGTGTGGAGGAAGTTCTCGAAGCCCTCCGCGTAGGAGAGCTTGGTGAGCAGGTGGCGTTGATCCTCCACGGTGAAGTCCGTGCGGTTCTCGCTGTGCTCCATCCGCTGCATCAGCCAGCGGCGGCGCTGGCTGTCGAGGATCTGCATCACCTCCACGCCGATGCTGCCGGTGTAGGTCCTGTGCAGGCGCGTCAGGAGGTCGCCAAGCTTCACGCGCTGCTGCGGGAAGGTGTTGCTGCTCTCCACCTCCTGCTCACGCTCGCGCGCGGAGAAGTGGCTGTCGTCCACCATGCCCACGTCCGCGACGTGCTCCAGCGCGGGGCGCGGGCGGCCGAGCGGATCCAGGTTCGCGCGCAGGTGGCCGCGCAGGCGGAAGGCGAACAGCGCCTGGTCCACCTTCGACTGCAGCTCCAGCGCCTGGGCCTGGGCCGTGCTGGCGGGAGCCACGGGGGCAGCGGCGGCGGGCGCGGGCGTCTGGGCCGCGGCCGGAGCCTTGCCATTGGCCTTGGCCGCGGGTGCGGCCGGCGTGGGGGCCTCCAGCAGCTTCGCGTTGAAGATGGGACGGCCGGCACCATCGTTTCGCTCGAACACCTCGCGCCAGCTTGAATCCACGCTGGCGGGGTCCTCGAGATAGCGGGCGTAGAGCCCCTCGATGAAGTCGATGTTGGCGCCGGAAAGGAACGTGTCCTGGAAGTTCGCCATGGCGGTGTCGTCTTTTACTGGAAGGGCGCCCCGTTGGGGGTTTTTCGCGGCATCTTTGTTGAGCCTCGGGGGGCACCCCAGGGGTATGGCCGCTTCAGGGGAGCAGGAGGATTCATGCCCCTGTTGAGCGCAGCTTCACCCTTGGAATTCCCACGGACCGAAACCCTGCTTCCTCCCCGGGATGGGAAGACCCGGACACCCGGGGACTCCCATCGCCCGTTTCGTCCCGTTTCGGGCGAAAGGAGTGCTAGACAGCCCGCTCCCCACCCCTTCCTCTCCCACGAGGCCGCCGCACATGCTGCTCCAGGGTAAGAAGCTGCTCATCACCGGGGTCCTCACTCCCCAGTCCCTCGCCTTCGGCATCGCCGAGCACGCGCTCGCGCAGGGCGCGGACATCGTCCTGACCGGCTTTGGCCGGGCCAAGTCGCTCACCGAGCGCAGCGCCAAGCGCCTCAAGGCGGGCACCGAGGTGTTGGAGCTGGACGTGACGAACCCCGCCCACTTCACGGCGCTCACGGAGTCGCTCAAGCAGCGCTGGGGCCGGGTGGACGGGGTGCTGCACAGCATCGGCTATGCCCCGGACGACGCGCTGGGCGGCAACTTCCTCAACACGCCCTGGGAGAGTGTCCAGACGGCGTTCCGCATCTCCGCGTTCTCCCTGAAGGAGCTCGCCGTGGCGTGCATGCCGCTGATGCCCCCGGGCGGCTCCATCGTCGCGCTGGACTTCGACAACCAGAACGTGGCGTGGCCCATCTACGACTGGATGGGCGTGTGCAAGGCGGCGCTGGAGTCCACCGCGCGCTACCTGGCGCGCGATTTGGGCCCCAAGGGCATCCGGGTGAACATCCTGGCCGCGGGGCCGCTGGCCACCATGGCGGCGAAGGGCATCCCCGGCTTCAAGGCGCTGGAGCAGGGCTGGGGCAAGCAGGCCCCCCTGGGCTGGAACTCCAAGGACAGCCACGACATGGTCTCCAAGACCGCGTGTGCCTTGTTGTCCGACTGGCTGCCCTCCACCACGGGCGAAATGATCCACGTGGACGGTGGCTACCACGCGATTGGCGCACCGCCGGTGGACCTCAAGACGGACGAGGGGGCACAGCCCGCAGCGTCCAAGCCGGCGAGCGAGTAGGCCGGAGGGGGCGAACCCCGAGGTCATCCGACACCTGCCCGCCCGCTGTCACGGCGGGCGGACCCCCCCGCTATCTACCGTGTGAGGCCTCACGGTAGAGTCTCCAACGTTTCGCAGGGGTATCCCGCCGCGTGGGCGAGCCTTTGCGCAGGAGCCGTGGCACCGTGAGCACCAACAGCACCAAGGTCTTGCTGGTGGACGACAGCCCGACCGTTCGGAACATCGTCAAGATCTACCTCATGAACCTCCGGGTGGAGGCGCTGGAGGCGGACGATGCGACACGCGCACTGAAAATCCTCCAGCTCGTCCCGGTGAATCTGGTCATCGCGGACATCAACATGCCGGGGATGGATGGCATCACCTTCGTCAAGGAGGTGAGGGCCAGCCGCAACGCGCAGCTGCGCACGGTGCCCATCCTGCTGTTGACGGCGGAGAAGAGCGTGGACCTGCGCCAGCGCGGCACGGAGGCGGGCGCCAACGCCTTCATCCAGAAGCCGGTGTCCCACCACGAGCTGACGGAGACCGTCCGTCAGTTCCTGTCCAAGGCCTGATGCCGTGAGCCTGCCGTCCCTGCTGCTCGTCGACGACAGCGACGCCATCCTGGCGCTCGAGCGCGCCATCCTCTCCGGCCACTACACCATCCACACCGCGAGCAACGGCCGCGAGGCGCTGGAGAAGGTCTCCCGCCTGCGGCCCGCCGCGGTGTTGCTGGACCTGTCCATGCCGGAGATGGACGGTGACGAGGTCCTCCAGCGGATGAAGTCCGACTCCGCCACGGTGGACATCCCCGTCATCATCATCTCCTCGGAGAAGTCTCGCGCGGAGGCGTGCATCGGGTTGGGGGCGGAGACGTTCCTGGCCAAGCCCTTCCGCGCCGACGAGCTCCTGCTCGCGGTGGGAGAGGCGCTGGCCAACTCGCGGCGGCGCGCGCGCACCGGCTCGCTGCTGGTGCTGCGGGTGACGGTGGGCACGCTGGAGTTCGCCATTCCCCTGGACTCGGTGCGCGAGGTGCTGCTGCACCCGGCGACGCGGCCGTTGCCCACGGCGCCTTCGTACCTGCGTGAATACGTGGAGGTGCGGGGCGAGGCGCTGTGCGTGCTGGACGTGGCGCGGCGGCTGAGCGTGGAGCACTCGATGCCGCGCGTGGAGCGCATGCTGGTGGTCATCCAGGTGGACGGGGTGGCGCTGGCGCTCGCGGTGGACACGGTGAAGGACCCGGAGGAGTACGCGGCGGCGGACATCGACCGGCGCGAGCGCGTGGGGGGCGCGGACCACGGCCCGCTGCGCGAGGGGCTCATCGGCATGTTGCGCTCGGGCGGCCACCTGCTGCCCATCCTGGACCCGCGGGTGTTCGTCGCGCGCGGCCTGCTGCGGGAGCTGCCTCGGATGGTCGAGGCCGCGGAGGCCAGGCGGAGCGCATGAGCGCAGAGCTCGACCCGCGGCTTTTGACCCGAGCGCGGGAGGTGGTGTCATCCATCACCGGCTTCCGCGACGACGCCATCGCCAACGAGGCGATGGAGCGCGTCGTGCGTGGAGAGCTGGCGCGCGGACGCTCGTCGGCGGACCTGCTGGGGGAGATGCTCTTTCCCCAGTCGACCCTGTCCGGCACGTTGGTGCGCGCGGCCCTGGTGGGGGAGACGTACTTCTTCCGCCAGCCCGAGCACTTCCGCTACCTCTCCCAGGTCGGCGTGCCCGCGGCCCTGCGCCGGGGCTCGCTGGCGCTGCGCGGCTGGAGCGCGGGCTGCGCCACGGGCGAGGAGGCGTACTCGCTGGCCGCCGCGCTGCAAGCCTCCGTGCCCCACGGCTTCCCGGTGGAGGTGCTGGGCACGGACCTGCACGAGGCCAGCCTGGAGACGGCGCGGCGTGCCTCGTACGGCACCTGGTCCCGGCGCGAGTCGGCGCCCCGCCTCTTCCCGCTCTATCTGGACGGCGTGGACCGACAGGTCACCATCCTCCCCGTCGTCCGGCGCATCACCTCCTTCGCGCAGTCCAACCTGCTGGCGCCGCTGCCCGAGCGCTTTGGCCGCTTCGACTTCATCTTCTGCCGCAACGTGCTCACCTACTTCTCCCTGTCCGCGCGGGAAGCGGCCATCGCCCTGCTGGCCCGGGCGCTCAATCCCGGCGGGTTGCTCTTCCTAGGCGCCGTGGAAGCGGACCGGGTGCCCGCGGGCATGGTTCGCGAGGGCACGCCAGAGCTCCAGACGTTCCGTCTGCTGGGGCCGGGCGAGTCCGCCTCGCCCACGCCCGTGCCCCGCTTCGTGGAGCGCGCCGCGCCGCCCGCGCCCCTCATCCGTCGTCCCATGGCCACGCCCGTGCCCGTGCGCGCGCAGGTGACGCCGCCGCCGCCGCCCGCGCGACTCCACCTGGAGGCGCTGGAGCGAATCGAAGGGGGCGACGTGGACGGTGCGTCGGCGGTGCTGGAGTCGCTGGTGCGTCAGGCGCCCGACTATCTGCCGGGCCTGCTGGAGCTGGCGCTCCTGCGCGAGCGCTCCGGGGCTCGCGAGGCGGCGGTGCCTCTGATGCGGGCTTTGCGCATGCGCGCGGAGAGACTTCCTCCGGACCAGCTCGTGGACGGGCCCGAAGCCCTTCCGGCGCGGTTCTATCAGGCGTCCGCTGACGCCTACCTCAACCTGGGGGCGCTCGAATGAAAATCCTTCCTCGGAGCATGGAGGAGGCTCAGGAGCAGGAGGCGGTGGAACTCCTGGAGAGGCGCGCGTCCCGGCTGCGTGAGCAGGCGGAGACGACCGTCGAGGAGGCGGTGCATTGGATCGCCGAGTTCCCCCTGGGCGAGGAGCGCTACGCGCTCTCCCTGGAGATGCTCCGCGCGGCGCTGCCGCTGCGCATGGTGACGCCGGTGCCGCTGTCCGCGCCCCATGTCGTCGGGGTGCTGCGCTTCCAGGGCCAGGTGCTCTCCGCGCTCAGCCTCGCGTCCATGCTGGGAGGCCATGGCTGGCGGCAGGACCCGGCCGTGCTGCTGGTGGTGGACCGAGGCGACGGCGAGCTGTGCGCGCTGGACTGTGAGGCCATTCCCCGGCCCACCACCCTGCCCATGAGCGTGGTGGAGGCCGCGCGCGTGCGCGCCGAGGGGCCGGTGATGGAGGTCTTCACCCAGGACCGCCAGCTCATCCACCTCATCGACCTCAAGCGCCTGTTCACCACGCGCTCGACGGGAGGACGCAATGCCCGTTGACCCGATGCTGCAGGGGCTCGTCACGGGCTTCGCCGTGGAGGCCCAGGAAGTCATCCAGAAGGTCACCATGGACCTGCTGGAGCTGGAGCGAGAGGGCCTGGATGCGGGCGCGCTCGCCAGGCTCTATGTCCGGCTGGGCCGGCACCTGCACACCCTGAAGGGCAGTGCCTCCAGCCTGGGCCTTCAGGACTTGGGCGACATCGCCCACAAGCTGGAGGACGCGCTGGCTCCGCTGAAGGCGAGCACGCGCAAGATGCCCCGGTCCGTGGTGGACGTGCTGCTGCACGGCCTGGACCTCTTCATGCTGCGCGCCCAGGCCCACGCGGATGGGCGGGGTGACGCGCTGCCGGACCCGGCCGCCGCGCTGGCGCAGTTGGTGGCCGAAGGGCCCCCGCCCGAGACGGTGGGAGCGCTGCTGGCGGGCGCGGCCACCTCGTCGGCCCCCGTCGAGCCCTCCGCGACGCCCGAGGAGAACGCGCTGGTGGAGGCCGCGTCGGCGCTCAATCCGCAGGACGCGGTGCCAGAGTCGGCGGACACGGGCTGGCGGGTCAGTGTGCGGCAGGTGACGTCGCTGATGCGCGAGGTGGAGCGCCTGCGCGAGGTGCGCCTGCGGGTGGAGGAGCGCGGCCGCGAGCTGGACCGCGTGGTGACGGTGCTTGCCAAGCAGGGGCTGCTGGCGGAGACGGCCGAGGCGCGCACGCTGCTGTCCGGCACGTCGCGCTCGCTGCGCACCGATGGCGAGGAGACGAGCGACATCGTCGACGCGCTGGAGGACGGCCTGAAGGCCATCACCACGCGCCCGGTGCGCACGATTCTGGACCCGCTCCAGCGCATGGTGCGAGACCTCTCGCGCCAGCTCGGCAAGGAGGCCCGGCTGTCCGTCGTGGGCTCGGAGCTGTCGCTGGACAGGCGCCTGTTGGAGAAGCTCCAGGGCGCGCTGGTGCACCTGCTGCGAAACGCGGTGGACCACGGCCTGGAGATGCCGTCCCAACGCGAGAAGGCGGGCAAGCACCACGAGGGCGCGCTCACGCTGCGCATCGAGCAGCAGGGCAACCTGCTCTTCCTGGAGTGCTCGGATGACGGCGCGGGCATCGACGTGATTCGCGTGCGCAAGGTGGCCGAGTCGCGCGGGGTCGTCACCTCCGACGAGGCGGAGCGGCTCAACGAGAACCAGGTGCGCGACCTCATCTTCCGCCCCGGCTTCAGCACCCGCTCCGACGTGACGGACACCTCCGGCCGCGGCGTGGGCCTGGATGCGGTGCGCGCGTCGGTGGAGGGGCTGCAGGGCCGCATCGAGGTGAACAGCACGCCGGGCCAGGGCACGCGCTTCGTGATGACGCTGCCGGTGGACCTGGGCAGCTCGCCGGTGCTGGTGGTGCGCGCGCTGGAGCAACTGGTGGGCCTGCCGATGCTGGCGGTGGAGGCCACGCAGCTGGCGCGCGCGGACTCGCTGCGCATCGGCAAGCGCAAGGCGCACCTGGAATACCAGGGGCAGTTGTTGCCGGTGGTGGACCTGGGCGCGCGGCTGGGCCTGCGGGCCCTGGCGCCTCCGGTGGAGGGACAGCCGCTGCTCATCGTCCAGAGTGGTGGCAAGCGCGTGGCGCTGGGCGTGGACGCCGTGGTGGGGGACCGGGACCTGGTCATCCGCCCGCTGCCGTCCGAGGTGCGGGACGTGCCCGCATGGCAGGGCGCGGCGACGCTGAGCCGGGGTGAGCTGTTGCTCATCTGCCGGCCGGACTGGCTGGTGACGGAGTCGGGGCAGGCCGCGGTGGCCGCGCAGCGCCGGGCGCTGGTGGTGGACGACTCGCTCACCGCGCGCGCGCGCTGCACCGGGCGATGCTGGAGGCGGGTGGCTTCAGTGTGCACCTGGCGGCCAGTGGCGCACGCGCCCTGGACCGGCTGGCGACGGACACGTACGACGTCGTCATCTGCGACCTGGACATGGAGGAGATGGACGGAACGCAGCTCATCGCCCGCCTGCGCGAGAAGAAGGAGACGTCGTCCTTGCCCGTCATCCTCGTCTCCGCGCATGACAGTGCCTCCGCGCGGGAGCGGGGCATGGCGGCGGGCGCGGATGGCTATCTCAGCAAGCGCGAGTGTGCCGCGGGTCGGCTCCTCGCCGAGGTGCTCGACGTGATGAGTCGCAGGGGAGGGCGCGCATGAACACCCGTCGCCCGATTCGCGTGCTGGTGGTGGACGACTCGCCCACCATGGCCAATACGCTCACGGCCCTGCTCACCGAGGACTCGCGCATCGAGGTCGTCGGTCGGGCTGGGGATGGCAACCGGGCCGTGCAGCTCGCGCGCCTGCTCCGTCCAGACGTCATCACCATGGACCTGCTGTTGCCGGGCCTGGACGGGCCGGCGGCCATCGCGGCCATCATGTCCCAGTCCCCCGCGCGGGTGCTGGTGGTGAGCGCCGTGGCGGAGCAGCGGGGCGTGGACCTGGGCTTCCAGGCGATGAGCGCCGGCGCGCTGGAGCTCATCGGCAAGCCCAACGTCACCAACGTGGAGGAGCTGCGCCGGTGGGGGCGCGACCTGGCCCACTCTGTGTGCCTCATGGCGGAGGTGCCCGTCATCTCCCGCCGCCAGCGCACCAACTCCGTCACGCCGCCGCCCATCGGCGCGAGGGTGGACGTCTTCGGCGTGGTGGCCTCCACGGGAGGCCCGCCCGCGCTCGCGGAGCTGTTGTCCAAGCTGCCCCGCGACCTGCCGGTGCCGCTGCTCATCGCCCAGCACATCACCGTGGGCTTCACCCAGGGCATGGTGCGCTGGCTGTCCCAGGTGACACCGCTGACGGTGGACGTGGCCCGGGACGGCGAGCGGCTGGAGCCGGGCCGGGTGTACTTCCCCCAGGACGGACAGGACTTGCTGGTGGACTCCGCGGGCCTCGCGCGCATGCAGCGCAGCCGGGGAGGGCCCTGCCCCAACGGAGATGTGCTGCTGTCGTCGCTGGCCTCGGCGTTCGGCCGGCGCAGCGGTGGCGTGGTGCTCACCGGCATGGGCGAGGACGGCGCGCGGGGCCTGTTGGCCATCCGCAACGCCGGGGGTGTCACCTTCTCCCAGGACGAGGCCACGTCCGTCGTCTATGGCATGCCGCGCGCGGCGCTGGAGCTGCGCGCCACGGACCAGGGCGTGCCGCTGGCCTCCGTGCCGGACCTCATCCTCCAGAGCTGCATCCCTCCCAACTTCCGCTCCGGTGGACGCGGAGAGGGCGGAGTGGGCCGATGACCTCGCCCGTGCATGTTAGCCCCGAGTCGTTCGCATTCGCCCCGCGCTCGCGCGGGCGTCGTCCCGAAGTTTTCCGGGTGGTGATGCCGTGAGCACCGAACAGACCTCGTTCACCACGCAGCTTGGCCAGCAGTTCCGTCAGTCGCTCGGACTGGCGCCGAAGCTCGTCCTCGTCACCACGCTCGTCAGCGCCACGGTGGCCGCCATCCTCACCGGCATCGCCACGCGGCGGCTGGAGAGCGACCTCATCGACAGCCACATGGGCGAGGGGCAGCTCTTGTCCCGCAGCCTGGCGGTGGCCGCCGAGCAGGGTGTGACGGCGGGTATCGCCGCGCTCCAGCCCATGCTGGACGTGTCGCGCACCAGCGAGGACATCACGTACGTCTTCCTGACGGACGCCACCGGCAACGTCCTGGCGCACAGCCTCCCTGGCGCCTTTCCGCAATCGCTGAAGGAGGCGACGGCGGCGCAGGGCGAGGTGAGCGCGGAGACGGGCTGGGGCGCCGTGCTGGAGGTCGAATCCGAGGGGAAGACGCTCCACGCGATGAACGTGTCGGCGCCAGTGGCCGGTGGCCGGCTGGGCGCGGTGCACGTGGGCATCTCCCGGGACCACATCGACGACCTGGTGTCCGCGCTGCGCTGGCGGATGATGGGCTTCGCGCTCCTCCTGGTCGCTCTGGGCGTGGCGGTGGCGGCGGCCTTCGGGCGCAGCATCGTCCGGCCCATGCGCGAGCTGACGGAGGTCGCCGGCCACATCGTCGAGTCCGGAGACCTCACCCGTCCCATCCAGGTGAAGAGCGGCGACGAGGTGGGCCGGCTGGCCAACTCCTTCGCGCAGATGGTGGCCCGGCTGCGCGAGGTGACGCTCAACCTTCAGCAGGCCGCGCAGGCGCTCACGCAGTCCACCGAGCACCTCAACACCTCCTCCACGGACCAGGCGCAGACCATCTCCCGTCAGGCCGCCGCGCTCCAGGAGACGCAAGTCACGGCGCAGGAAATCAAGCAGACCTCCATGCTGGCCGCGCAGAAGGCGGAGAGCGTGCTGTCGGTGGCGGAGCGCGCGGATGCGCTGGCCCGCTCGGGCGAGGCCGCGATTGAGCAGACGATGGCGGGCCTCAACGACATCCGCGTCCAGGTGGGCGAGATTGCCCAGAAGATTCTCGAGCTGGGCGAGCGCACGCAGCAGATTGGCGGCATCACCCAGACGGTGAAGGACCTGGCGGACCAGTCCAACATGCTCGCGCTCAACGCGGCGATTGAGTCGGTGCGCTCGGGTGAACACGGCAAGGGCTTCGGCGTGGTGGCGCGAGAAATCCGCGCGCTGGCGGACCAGTCCATCCAGGCGACCACGCGGGTGCGCGAGCTCCTGGACGACATCGCCAACTCGGTGACGGCCGCGGTGCGAATCACCGAGCGCGGCGCCGAGCGCATGGAGGCGGGCCTGGCCCAGGTGCGCACCAGTGGGCAGAACCTGCGCGAGCTGTCGTCCATCGTCCAGGACAACGCCGCCGCCGTCCGTCAGATTGCCGCCGCCGTGAGCCAGCAGAACGTGGGCATCAATCAAATCACCCTGGCCGTGAATGACCTCTCCAAGATGATGGATGAGACGGTGGCCCGCATCGGCTCCACGGGTGAGGCGGCCACCACGCTGCAAATCATCTCCGAGCAGCTCTCCAGCGCCGTGAAAATCTACCGCGTCGAGTAGCGCCGCCCAGCGGCACCCTGGATGCGAAGAGGCCCCGACTCCCTCACCTGGGAATCGGGGCCTCGTCATTTCCGGACGTCCGCGCGCGGGCTGCTACGCCAGCGCGGGCTCGGGCTGCACCGCAATGGCCTGGAGCTTGAGCCCCTCGCCACCCGGGTCCACGTCGTAGCGGGCGGTGCCGCCGTTCTTCAGGTCACCGAAGAGCAGCGCCTCCGCGAGGAGCTTCTTCAGCGCGTTGTCCACGAGGCGCGCCATGGGCCGGGCACCGAAGGCCGGGTCATAGCCATGCTCGGCCAGCCACGCGCGGGCGGCCGGCGTCAGCTCCAGCTTCACCTTCTTCTCGTCCAGCATCTTCTGGAGAAGGCGGACTTCCTTGTCGACCACCTTGAGGATGATTTCAGGCGGCAGACCGGAGAAGAGAATCCACCCGTCCAGCCGGTTGCGGAACTCCGGCGTGAAGGTGCGCTCAATCGCCTTCTTCGCGCGCATCGCATCGGCCGGCTTCGTCAAATCGCCGAAGCCGATGGACTTGGTGCTCATCTCCTGGGCACCCGCGTTGGTGGTGAGGATGAGGACGATGTTGCGGAAGTCGGCCTTGCGGCCGTTGTTGTCCGTCAGCGTCGCGTGGTCCATCACCTGGAGCAGGATGTTGAAGAGGTCCGGGTGGGCCTTCTCGATTTCATCCAGCACCACCACGGCGTACGGATGCTTGCGCACCGCGTCCGTGAGCAGGCCACCCTGGTCGAACCCGACGTAGCCCGGAGGGGCGCCGATGAGCCGGCTCACCGTGTGCTTCTCCGAGTACTCGCTCATGTCGTAGCGCAGGAACTCCACGCCCAACGTCTGCGCGAGCTGCTTGGCCAGTTCCGTCTTGCCCACGCCCGTGGGGCCCGAGAAGAGGAACGAGCCGATGGGCTTCTCCGGCGCACGCAGACCCGAGCGCGCCAGTTTGATGGCGCCGACCAGGTCCTTGATGGCGCTGTCCTGCCCGAAGATGACCGCCTGCAGCTCCTTCTCCAGATTCTGGAGCTGGACGCCTTCGCTCGCGGACACGCTCTTGGCGGGAATCTTCGCCATCTTCGCGACGACGGCCTCCACGTCCGCGCCGGTGACGGTGTTGGTGCGCACGCCCTCCGGCTTGAGCTTCTCCGCCGCGCCCGTCTCGTCGATGACGTCGATGGCCTTGTCCGGCAGGAACCGGTCATTGATGTGCTTGGCCGCCAGCTCCGCCGCCGCGCGAATCGCCTCCGGCGTGTACTTCACGCCGTGGTGCTCCTCGTAGCGGCTCTTCAGCCCCTCCAGGATGAGGACGGTGTCCTCGACGGAGGGCTCGGCGACCTCAATCTTCTGGAAGCGCCGCGACAGCGCGCGGTCCTTCTCGAAGGACGACTTGAACTCCTGGTACGTCGTCGAGCCGATGCAGCGCAGCTTCCCGCTCGCCAGCGCCGGCTTGAGGATGTTGGACGCATCCATGGAGCCGCCACTGGTGGCGCCCGCGCCGACAATCGTGTGGATTTCGTCGATGAAGAGGATGGCGTCCTTCTGCTCCTGGAGCGCCTTGAGCACGCCCTTGAGCCGCTCCTCGAACTGGCCGCGGAACTTGGTGCCCGCGAGCAGCGAGCCCATGTCCAGCGAGTAGACGACGGCGTTCTTCAGCGGCTCCGGGACGCGGCCCTCGTGGATGTAGAGCGCAAGCCCCTCCGCGATGGCCGTCTTGCCCACGCCCGCCTCGCCCACGTAGAGCGGGTTGTTCTTCCGGCGGCGGCTGAGCACCTGGATGGTGCGCTCCAGCTCCTTGTCGCGGCCGATGAGCGGGTCGATTCGCCCCTCCTTGGCCTCGATGTTGAGCTGGGTGGTGTACACCTCCAGCGGGTTCTTGCGCGGAGCCTCTCCCTCGTCATCGTCACCCGCGGGCGCGTTGCCACCCGGGGCGGCCTCGGACGCGTCGTCGTCGCCGGCCTCCTCGTCCTTGGAGATGCCGTGGGAGATGTAGTTGAGCAAATCCAGCCGGGTGACTCCCTCCTGCTGGAGCAGGTAGAGGGCCTGGCTCTCCTCCTCACGGAAGAGGGCCACCAGCACGTCGCCCCCGTCGATGAGCTTCTGCTCGGCGGACAGGGCGTGCATGGCGGCGCGGTGGAGCACGCGCTCCACGCCAATCGTCTGCTGCGGCTCGGCCTCCACCCCGTCCGGCAGGCGTTCGACCGTCTCCTCCAGGAAGGAGACGAGCCGCTCCTGGAGGCGCTTCACGTTGGCCCCACACGCCTTCAGGACCTCGCGCGTGCGCGAGTCCTTGGTGAGCGCGAGGAGCAGGTGTTCCAGCGTCAGGTACTCGTGGCTCATCTTCCGCGCCTCTTCCAGGGCGGTGCGGAAGCTGGCCTGCAACTCTTTGGCAATCAGCGGTCCTGCCACGGTTCAACCTTCCTCGGGTTCCATGGAGAGCCGCAGCGGGAACCCATTGTCCCGAGCCGCGGCCTCCACCGTCTTGAGCTTCGTCTCGGCGACCTCGAACGTATAGACGCCGGCCACTCCGACTCCGTTGTAATGAACGTGCAGCATGATCTGCACGGCATCCGACTCCGACTTGTGGAAGACCTCCCTCAGGACGGCCACCACGAACTCACGCGTCGTGTAATTGTCGTTGTGCAGAAGCACTTTGTAGAGCGTCGGTTTCTTGAGCTTCTGCTTGGGTACGGTCTCCGTGACGACGGAGCTATCGTGCTCGTCCTTCTGCGCCATAGGTTCTTCGGACTCCCTTTGATGACCGCGGAAGCGGGCCGTTTCAGGCCTCTCCCTTGAAACCTGTCTCCGCCCGCCACTGAGGCAGCCCTCCCCGGACGGCTGCCCGCTCGTGCTCCAGGAAGCCACGCACCGCCCGCTCCAGCCCGGGGTGGAGGAGCAGGTGGGCACTGTACGTGAGGCGAGGCTCGAAACCCCGGGTGAGCTTGTGCTCACCCCCCGCGCCAGGTTCGAAACGCGTCAGCCCCTGCTCAATCGCCTCCGTCACGGGGTGGTAGAGGCAGACGTTGAAGTGCAGGAACGGATGCTCCTCGAAGCAGCCCCAATAACGGCCGTAGAGGACCTGTGGCGCCCTGAAGTTGAACGCGCCGGCCACCAGCGCCCCTTCCCTCCGGACCTCCACCAGCTCGCAGCGGTGCTGGAAGTTGGAGAGCATCCGCGCGAAGAAGTCGCGCGTGAGGAAGCGCGCGCCCCACGGGTACTTGTCCACCGTGGAGACGTAGAGGCGGTACAGCGTGTCCACGTCCACCGACTGGAGGGCCTCGCCTCGCAGGGTGCGCAGCGTCAGGCCCTGTTCGGCGGGGGCGCGCATCTCCCGCCGCAGCTGGTTGCGCCGCTTGGAGTGGAAGCGGGCGAGGAAGTCCTCCATCGACTGGTAGCCGGCGTTGCGCCACTGGTACTGGACGCCCAGCCGCAGGGCGAAGCCCTGGGCCTCCAGCGTGGGCAGCTCCTCCTCGGTGGGAAAGAGGACGTGGATGCCGGAGAGGTGCTCGGCGCGGGCGAACTCCAGGGCGCCGGCATACAGCTCCGCCTCGCGGGCCGCGCGGTCCTCGCCGGGCGCCACCAGCACGCGCCGGCCGGTGGCGGGAGTGAAGGGGACGGTGAAGACGAGCTTCGGGTAGTAGCGCAGGCCCGCGCGCTCGGCGGCGGTGGCCCAGGGCGCGTCGAAGATGAACTCTCCCTGGCTGTCGTCCTTGAGATACGCGGGCGCGGCGGCGACGAGGCGCGACCCCCTCCACAGCGTCAGGTGCCGGGGGTGCCAGCCTCGCTCCGGCACCGCGCTGCCGCTGTCCTCGAGCGCGGCCAGGAAGGCCCACTCCAGGAAGGGCAGGGCCGCCTCGTCCACGAGCCCGTTCCACAGGGACGCGGGCACCTCGTGGATGGAGGGCAGGATGCGCAGGGTGGTGGGCAGCGGGGTGGACATCGGCGTCGGCGCACGGTGGGTTCGTGGGGTCAGCCTATAACGACGGCGGGCCCCCCTTGCCACGGCCGGCCGGCCCCTACTTCCCGCGTGTCAATTCGGCGGCAAGGAAGCGGCCTGCTTCGGCCAGGCCAGCGTCACCTCGTCGACGTCCCTCCTCGGACTCCATGACCCGGCGGGCCGCGTCGCTGGCGGTGCCTGCCTCCAGGTCCGCCAGGACGAGGAACGCGCTCCATGCGGGTGACGCGGGCGCCACGCGGCCCGGGCGGGTGGGGCGATCCGACAGGGTGGTGGCGACCTTCTCCAGGAGCCCGTCGTCATTGAGCCGCTTCGCGGTGCCCTTCATGGAGGCCCACGCGGACTCCAGCAGCGCGGGCAGCATCCTCCCGGCGAGGGCGGCGGAGAGCCGCTGTCCGGCCTCCTCCTCGTCGATTTGATGCGCCTGGGCGTAGGTGGGGGCCAGCTTGGCGATCACCACCGCACGGGTGGCGAGATGGGCAAGTCGGGGAGGGTAGGACATGGGCGCTCCAGTGGGCGCCGTCGACGACCCGGGCGCGAGTTACCAGCGGACCAGCAGACGGTAACCGTCCGCGCTGCGCTCCTCTACCGTGATTCGCGGCTGGGCGTTGGCCAACTCCAACATCCGTTCCAGGCCACCGGCCATCAGGTCCGGTCTGTTGTAGCGGTCGGTGATGTGCAGCCGCCGGCCTCGCTCACCCACCTGGGACATGGTGATTTCGATGTCCGCGCGGCCCATCATCGCCAGGTAGCGGGGGATGCGCTCCGCGGCGCGGGCGGGGCCAATCATGGGCAGGGCCACCGCCGCCACGCGTCCCACCAGCGTCTCCGCGAAACCGTTGACGAGCGTGCGGCCGACCTGCCGGTAGCCCTCCTCGTCATTCAGCTCTCCGAAGGCCTCCTGCCGGGCGAGGGCCGCCGCGCGCTGCCAGACCTGGACGGGGTAGTCCATCTCCGGCCGCTTGATGTCGTAGCCCAGCGCGGCCAGCTCCTCCACCAGCCGGCCCGACGCCTTCAGGCCCCGCACGAACAGGCCCTCCAGCACGCTTCCAGGGATGCGGGGCGGCGGAGGCTGGACCTGCTCGACGGGTCGGCGCAGCGGACTGATGGCCATGTGAAGCTCCCAGGGGAGCAGAGGTCCGTCCACCATAGTGGAGTTCCGTTTCTGCCGCGAATTCGGGCTGTTCTTTTATTTCCCGATGAGTCACGGGAAGCGGACGTGGCGGGGAGGGGGGCGGCGGTTTGATTCCCCGAGGGTCGGGTTGCTATGGGGCCGCGAGCGCCTTAGAGGAGAGGACCGAGGAGAACTGCATGTCGGTGAACATCCAGCTGGAATGGACCCCCAACCCGAGCACGCTGAAGTACGTGGTGGATCGGCGACTGTTGGCGGGCGGCGCGGTGAGTATCACGAATCCCCAGGATGCCCAGGCGAAGTCGCCCCTGGCGCGCAAGCTCATGGACGTGCGCGGCGTCACGGCGGTGATGATTGGCACCAACTTCGTGACGGTGACGAAGGGTGACGAGGGTGAGTGGGACGAGCTGAATGACCAGGTGATGGAGACGCTGGATACGCACCTCACGGCGAACGAGCCGGTGGTGGACGAGGAGGCCATCGCGGCGGCGCGTCAGGCGACCGCGAGCGACGGTGGCGGTTCGGTGGAGGCCCGCATCCGGGACATCCTGGACGCGGAGATCCGTCCGGCGGTCGCGATGGATGGTGGCGACATCACGTTGGACCGCTTCGAGGACGGCATCGTCTACCTGCACATGAAGGGCTCGTGCGCGGGCTGTCCGTCGTCGACGGCGACGCTGAAGATGGGCATCGAGGGGCGCCTTCGGGAAATCATTCCCGAGGTCCTCGAGGTGGTGTCCATCTGAGGCGCAACGTCAAGGCTTCACAGGTCCGGCGGGAGCTCCTGCCGGACCAGTCGCAGGCGCTCCTGCGTGAGCTGCACCTGCTCACGCGCGAGGGTCACCTCAACGCGGATGCGCTGCGCAAGCTCAAGCAGGTCAACCACCTGATGGGCTTGTTGCGTCCGGCGGTGGAGGACGTGAAGGCGCGTCATCCCGAGTCCTCCGTGTTCGTGGACGCGGGCAGCGGCAATGCGTACCTGGGGTTCGTGCTCTACGAGCTGTTCCTGAAGGACGCGGCCACGGGCACGTTGCTGTCGGTGGAGGGGCGGCCGGAGCTGACCGAGCGCGCGAAGGGGCGCGCCGAGCGGCTGGGCTTCTCACGGATGCAGTTCCAGACGGCGCACATCGACCAGGCGGCGTATCCGGAGCGCGTCCATCTGGTGATGGCGCTGCATGCGTGTGACACGGCCACCGACGACGCGCTCATCGCGGCCGTCCGTCATGGCGCGGACCACGTCGCGGTGGTGCCGTGCTGTCAGGCGGAGGTCGCCGCGCAGCTGAAGGAGCACCGGCAGGCGGCGCACGGGAGCATGGGCCTCCTGTACGCGCATGCGTGGCACCGGCGCGAGTTCGGCTCGCACCTGACGAACGTCATCCGCGCGCTGACGCTGGAGTCGTTCGGTTATCAGGTGACGGTGACGGAGCTGACGGGCTGGGAGCACTCGTTGAAGAACGAGCTGATCCTCGCCAGGCGTGTGCACCGGGACAACCGGCGAGCGCGCATCCAGCTCGAGCGACTGCTGGCGGAGACGGGCGTGAATCCGAAGCTGACGCGGGAGCTGGGCGTGAAGCCCGCCGCGTCGGTGGGCGTGCCGTTGCCCGCCGAACCGCTGCCCGAGGCGCCGCAGGCGGCGTCCTCCGAGGAAGCCGCACAGACCGCTGAGAGCTGAGCGTGTGACGAGGAGGCTCGTGAAGGGCCTCCTCGTGGCACGTGGCCGCCGCGCACGGGTGTAGAGCGTGCGCGGACCCGAGGTTTGCCTCGTGCCTCATGTGAGACTAAGTTGTCTCATATGAGACGGACAAGAGCCGCCGCTCCTTCCCCCGTAGCGTCTGGCTCGGATACTCGAGCGAGCATCTTGAGCGCGGCGGCTCGTGCGTTCGCGGTGGACCCCTCCGCGTCACTCGTCGATGTGGCCCGGTCCGCGGGAGTCGGACGGGCGACGCTTCACCGGTACTTCAGCTCCCGCGAGGAGCTCATCCGCGAGGCGGGGTTGGACTCCCTGGTGCAGCTCGAACAGGCGTTGAAGGCGCACCGGTTCGAGCGGCTGGCTCCCGATGTGGCCCTGGAGTCCCTGGTGGGCGCGCTGACCCCCTGGGGCGACAGGCTCCGGTTCCTCCTGGTCGTCTCCGAGCTGAGTCAGGAGCCTTCGCTCAAGGCCGCTGAAGCCCGGGTGGATGAACAACTCATGCGCATCCTGCTTCGCGCCAGGGACGAAGGCGTGCTGCGCCAGGACCTGCCGAGCGCGTGGTTGTTCGCCACCTTCGAGGCGCTTCTGTATGCGGCCTGGACGTCGGTCGCCCAGGGTGACCTCGCCGCGAACGATGCCGCTCGAACACTTCACGAGACGCTGCTCCACGGCCATGGCACCGGGCGCCCCGCTGGCTCCAAGAAGGCGCGCCCACGATGACTCCGAAGCCCACGGAGCGGCTTCGCGGCATCGATATCGCTCGAGCCTGCGCCATCTGCGGGATGTTCGTGGTGCATGCGTTCCTCGTTCTCGGGCCTCCCAGTTCTGGCCTTTCGGGCTGGGAGCGCATCGTGTTCAACCTGACCGAAGGGCGCGCCGCCGCCACCTTCGTCCTCCTGGCGGGCCTGGGGGTGGGGCAGCTGCTCTCGCGACGGGAAACCACCGACTCACGTCGCGTGCTGTGGCGTCGAGCCCTCTTCCTGGGGGGGCTGGGAGTGCTCAACCTCATCGTGTGGCCCGGCGACATCTTGCGGCTCTACGGCGTCGCGCTCTTCGCCGCGCCGTGGTTGCACCGCTGGTCATCCAAGGCCCTCTCGGGGCTCGTGGCCGCGCTCATCCTCACCTTTCCGCTCGCGGCCGTCCTCGTGGACTGGGATGCCCGTTGGGACTGGGCCACGCTCACCTACCGGGGCCTTTGGACTCCCTCCGGCTTTGTCCTCAACCTGGGGGTCGATGGCTTTCGTCCCTTGCTCCCCTGGTTGGCGTTCTTCGTCCTGGGCCTGCGGCTGGCCCGGCTCGACTGGCGCGACAGGGCCACGCAGCGGCGAATGCTGTGGGCGGGCATCTGGCTGTTTGTCCTGGCGGAGCTCGCCTCGGCGGGGCTGGTGCGGCTCGCGATTCAATGCGCGATGGGTGAGCGGTTGGGGGCACAAATCGTGACGGCGCTCCTCGGTACGCACTCCATTCCGCCCATGCCGTTGTTCATGCTCTCCGCGCTGGGCATCGCCTGCCTGGTCCTGGGTGGCGGCTTCGTGCTGGGGGACCACCTCCCGCGACGCCTTCAGGAGGCGCTGGTGTCCACGGGGCGTCTGGCGTTGACCTGGTATCTGGGCCATGTGCTGCTGCTGGTGGGGCTCGCCCTCGCTGGATACGGCAACCGCCTCTCCGCGCCTGCCGCCATGGGGGTGGCGTTCGCTGGGTTCGCGGGTGTCGTCGCCGTGTCGTCCTTGCGAGGCGGAGCACCCATGCTGCTGGAGCGAATGCTCCGGCGCTTCTCCACACCGAGCCCCCGTGCTGACAAGGCGATGGAGTCACCGCCCGAATCGCCTCGCGAATGAGTCAGAAGGGCGCGGGGCAGTCGAAGGTGATGCCTGCCCCTGTTCCAGGATGCTGGAGGGTAAGCGACTCCGCGTGGAGCATGAGTCGCGCTCCCCCGCGTCCGTAGAGCCGGTCGCCGACGATGGGCGCACCGAGCCCGAGCGGGTGCGAGGCATGGACCCGGAGCTGATGAGTCCTTCCCGTGAGCGGAAAGAAGGCCACGCGGGTTCGCCCGTCGCGCCGTTCGAGGACTCGCCACTCCGTCACGGCGGGCTTGCCGTGGACGGTGTCGTGAATCTGTCGAGGGCGGTCATTCAGGTCGACGCGCATCGGGAAGTCGATGCGGCCCTGGTCCTCCTGGATGAGCCCCTCTACCCACGCGACGTAGCGCTTGCGCACTTCACGGTGCACGAACTGGCTCTGCAGTGCCGCATGCGTGCGTGAGTCGCGCGCCGCGACGAGCAGGCCCGACGTGTCCAGGTCCAGTCGGTGTACCAGGAGCGGGCCGGTGGCCTCGGGATGACGCGCTCGAAGCCGCGTGAGCACGGAGTCCGTGAGCGACTCTTCGCGCCCAGGCACGGACAGCAGCCCGTGGGGCTTGTCGATGACGACGAGCCACGGGTCCTCGAACAGGACGGTCAGCGCGCCAGGGGCCGCGGGTGGCGGCACGAAGGTTCGTGGCGGGGAGACCTGAAGTCCTTCCAGCATGAAGGGGAGCAGGGGACCGCACTTGTCGCGACAGGCGGCGTAGTACGCGCCGGAGACACGTCCTCCCGCTGGAGGCGGTGCGCCCCACCAGAACTCCGCGAGCGCGATGGGGCGCAGCCCGTGAGCATGCGCGTATGCGAGCAACTTGGGGGCGGCGCAGTCGGCGGCACCGGAAGGCGGCTGGCCGCGCTCGTAGAGGGCTCTCAGGAGGCGACGCTCACCGCGCGCGCTGGTGATGGCGTAGGTGTCGTGGATGCGCCGCATGAGCGCGCGACTCACCATGTGGCGCAGGCGCTCCAGGGCGCGGAGTCGTCGTTCCCGTCGCGCGAGCTGCGGCTCGATTCGCTGTCGCTCCTCCGCGTGGGTGGCTTCCAGACGGCGTCGCTCGGCTTTGTCCCCTCGACTCTCCTGGTCGAGCGCATGGAGCGCGGCGCGTTGCGCGGCCTCGTCCCGCGTATCCGGTGCGGTGGTGTCCATCGAATCGGCTGAACCCCGCCGCTCCCGCGCGGCCGTCTCATCCCGAGCGGGCCACGCGAGAGGCCGCACTGAATCGGCCGGGCCTCCTCGCTCCCCAGGGGGATGGGAGTCCATGGGAACTCCTGGATGCTCCGGAGATGGCCGCGTCCTCGTGAGCTCCGCCCGACGTGCATGACGCTGCTTTCGACGCGCCTCGTGTCGCTCACGCAGCGCCGAGAGCTCCGCCGCGTGTCGAGCCGACTGGGCCTCATGGGCGGCCCGAAGCGCGATGAGCTCGGGCTCGGACCCCAGGGCTTCGGAGCGAGCCAGCAGCGCCTTCACCGTCGCCTCGCCCTCGGGCTCCAGGCGTGCTCGTGCCTCACGGTCGAACAGCGGTGGGACGAAGCCCTCGATATCCCAACGTCCGGCGAGCATCCCCGAGAAGGCTCTCAGGAACCCGACGCGTCCATCGGGCTGGCGCACCACCAGCACGCCGAACATCTTCCCGCCTTCGGGACTCTCCAGCAGGGACAGCGGTACGTCCGCTGTCAGGTGTCCCGAGCGGAGCTCCACCTGGAGGACCTCCGCGGCCTGCCGCGCGAGCGCCGAGGGCCCCAGCTCATCGAAGGGGCTCGGGAAACTTCCCGGTTCATCGGGAAGCTTCGTCCGGGGCTCGAAGAGAGTGACACGCGGGTCCACGTGTCCACCGCTAACATGAAACCCGGGCCCACTGCGAACGGGCCCGGGAGCCGAGCGCTCCCTGCGTTACTGGAGCGCGACCTTCCCATCCGGCTTGCGCTGGAAGCGATACAGCACGAAGCCGACAGCGAGCGCGATGGCACCCGCGATGAGGTTCTTCCGCTGGGCGCTCAGCGCGAACACGACACACAGCGAGGCGGCGGCGATGGGAATCACCGGTCCTCCCGGGATGCGGAACGCATTGGCCGGCTGCTGGAGCTTGCGCCGCAGCACGGGCACGGCCACCGCGGTGCCGAAGTACGTCGCCAGCCGGGCCACCACGGAGAGCGTGGCGAGGAACTCGAACGAACCGGTGAAGGCCAGTGGGAGCGCGATGGCGGTCTGGGTCACGATGGCGACCATCGGCGTGCGGTAGCGCGGGTGCAGCGTGGCGAGCGCCGCCGGACCGAAGCCATCCTGCGCCAGCGCGTAGAGATAGCGAGGCCCCGCGAGCACCGTGTTGCTGTTGGTGCCGAGGATGGACAGCACTCCACCCACCGTCATCAGGAGCCCGCCTCCGTTGCCCAGGAAGCGCGCGGCGGCGTCCGCCAGCGGCGTCTTCGAGTCCACGACGCCCGGCAGCGTCCCCAGGGCGACCCACTGCACCGCCGTGTAGATGAGTGTGACGACGCCAATCTGGACGATGAGCGCGAAGGGCACGTCCCGGCGCGGATTCTTGAACTCACCGGCAGGCGCCGCGGTGTTCTCGAAGCCCGCGTAGGCGAACAGGAGCAGCAACACGGCGGCGCCCAGGTCGCCGTCACTCTTCGCCACCACCGAGGTGGCCAGCGGCGCCGACACGAAGAAGATGCCCACGGTGATGAAGACGAGCAGCGGCACCGTCTTGGTGATGGCCAGGAAGACGGCGGTGCGCGCGCCGCCCTTCACGCCGACGACGTTGATGGCGGTGAGCGCGAGCAGGGGAATCGCGATGGCCAGGCCCTGCCCCACACCCTCGTTGGCTCCAGGCCACAGGTAGCCGAGCGCGCGGGAGAAGCCGACGGACAGCGAGGCCACCGAGGAGACTCGGGCGAGCCACGTCATCCACCCTACCTGGAAGCCCACCAGCTCACCGAAGGCCTCGCGCGTGTAGAGGTACGCGCTGCCGGGCTTGTCGAAGTAGCTGGCGGCTTCCGCGAAACACAGCACGAGCAGCAGCACGGCCAGTCCGGCCACCACCACCGCGCCCGTGCTGGCGGAGCCGAGGTTGGCCGCGGCGGCGGCGGGCAGGAGATACACCCCGCTGCCAATGACGTCGTTGATGGAGAAGCCCACCAGCTCCCAGCGGGAGACAGCGCGCTTCATTCCAAGGTCTTGGGGAGTCGAATCGCTACCAGTCGTCATGGTGGGGTGGGGGAGGCCGGGGTGGACCTGACAGGGAGGACCACTGGAGCATATACGGGGAGAAACCGCGAATTCAGGGACTCCCGAGCCCCACGCGAGCCGTGACTCCGGCGCGCGAACCTCACCCCTTCAAATACGACTCACGCCGTCAGCAGCAGCCGACACCGCAGCCCGCCATTGCGCACGGGAAGACTGCGCGCGCCGGGCAGCTCCAGCGCCTTCACCAGGGCGGAGTCCTCCGGAACCAGCAGCGCCGCGCGCCAGCCCGCGAAGCCCTTGCGAACCAGGGTGCCGAGCGCGCGGTAGAGGCCGGGCAGGTCCTCCCCTTCGCCCAGGCGCTTGCCATAGGGCGGATTCGCGACCAGCAACCCGGGCCCACCCGGGGGCGCGGTCAACGTGCGCAGGTCCTTGCGCTCCAGCGCGAGCGTCATGCCCGCGCGCCGAGCGTTCCTGCGCGCCGTGCCCAGCGAACCCGCGTTGATGTCATAGCCATACACGGCCGCGCGCGGTGCCGTCAGCGTCTCCGCCTCCGCGCGCGCCTTGCGAGTGGCCCAGGCGCCCGCGTCGAAGCCCGGGAAGGACTCGAAGGCGAAGCCATGCAGCAACCCCGGCGCGCGGCGCATGGACATCCACGCGCCTTCCACCAGGAAGGTGCCCGAGCCGCACATCGGGTCCACCAGGGGCTCCGTGCCGTCATACCCGGCCAGCATCAGGATGCCCGCCGCGAGCGTCTCCCGCAGGGGCGCGCGGCTCACCTCTTGTCGATAACCCCGGCGATGCAGCGGCTCCCCGCTGGTGTCCGCGCTCACGGTGAAGTCATTGCCCTCCACTCGGACCAGCAAGGTGAGCCCCGGACCGCCTTCGTCGTCGAGCGGCCCGGCCCGGCCCACCTCGGCCAGTCCCCACGCCTTCGATGCCGCCGAGAAAACAACGCCCTGGCTCGGGACACCCGCGCGGTGCAGCGTCACCGAGAGCCGGGGCGGCGCGCCCCTGTCCCACGTGCGTGACAAATCCAACGCGCGCAGCCCGCGAATCAGCGCGCCCTCGTCACTCGCGTGGAAGGAGCCCAGCCGCAACAGCACCCGGCTCGCGGTGCGCAAGCGCAGGTTGGCTTCCTGATGCAGCCCCGTGGGCCCCTGGAGTTCCACCCCGCCTTCGACGAGGGAGGGCTTCCAGCCCAGCGCGGAGCACTCCGCCTCCAGCGCGGTCTCCAGTCCGGGAAGGGTGGACACGTAGACTTGTTCTTCGGCGCGGGCGGTCGTCACGGGAAGCCCCATTGTCCGTGCTCCTGCGGCGACCGCAACGCTTCATTGCGGAATCACGGCGGTGATGCGGCCGGCGACTCGGACTCCAACGGCCTGGGCACCCGGGGCGGGTCGTCCGCGTAGACGCCCCGATACTCGGGAGGCAGCAGCTTCGCCACCCGGCGCATCATCGCGTCCACCAGCGCCTGCCGCGTGTCCTCCGCGCCAGCGACCTCCGGCTCCAGGTCCTCCATCCGGAACGCGGGGCCCACCCGCACGCGGACGTGGGCGTGGTACAGCCGCTCGCCGCCCATGTCCGAGTCGTTGATGGGCATCAGCTTCTCCGTCCCCATCAACGCCACCGGTACCACCGGCGCACCTCCGCGTTTGGCGATGAGCGCCACGCCCTTCTTCGCCTGGTGCAGCGCCCCATCCCGACTGCGCGCGCCCTCCGGGAAGATGAGCACCGAGTCGCCGCCCTTGAGCGTCTCCACCGCCCGGCGCACCGCCTCGATGTCCGGCGAGTTGGGCTTGATGGCGATGGTGTCCATCACCTCCGAGGCCAGCCGCGTCATCACCGTGCTTTGCAGCTTCACGCCCGCCAGGAAGTACAGCCGCCGGGGACGGAACGCGCGGAACAGCGTGAAGCCGTCCGCATTGGACAGGTGGTTGCAGATGTAGAGACAGGGCTCGTCGGGGATGTTGCCCCGGCCCTCCACGACTTCGTCGGCCAGCGCATCCCACACGCCGTCCATCAGGGTGCGGACCACATGTCGCCGGACACCTTCCGGCAGTCGGGCCATCAGGGAAAAGAGAATGCGGAGCACGCGTCGGTCGCCTCCACCTCGGGACGGCCCGAGAGCATGGTCCGGTCGGAGCCCACGCGTCCGACCGTTACCGCCAGGGCTTCAGCACCGCCACTGGCCACCAGAAGATGTAGTCCTGCGGGGGCTCCAGGTCAGTGCTCGCGAGGAGTCCGCCTCCTGCCCGCAAGCCGTCCCGTCGTGCAGCCAACGCTCCGGACCGACTCCGGGACGGGGCAAAACCGTCCATGTCACCCACCCGTGACCCCCTGGGCGTGCGCGAACCCATCGGCGAGCACCCCGGGTTTGCGCTAAGGGAGGGAGCCATGAGCGCCGCCGAATCCACCCTCTCGCGCAGCAGGAAGCCCGTGGAGTACGAGGTCACCGTCGCCCACGTGCGGATGGACACGCACGACACCGCGACACTCTTCCTCGACTTCGGCGAGCCCCGTCCGGACTACAAGGCCGGCCAGTTCATCAACATCGACCCGCACCAGTTCCACGCGCTCGGGCGCCTGTCCGCCTACTTGCAGGAACAAAAGGGGCGCAAGGAGCCCCAGCGCTCGTACTCGCTGGCCTCCGCGCCCCATGAGCCCCATGTGGCCATCACCGTGAAGGACGAGGAGTTCATCCCCGGCCTCACCCGCTACCCGCCGCTCCTGTCCCCGTTCCTCGTCCACGGGCGGCTCACCGGCGCGCGACTCAAGGTGCTCGGCTTCATGGGCCCCTATGTGCTGCTGGACGACGTGGACCAGCGCACGGACCACGTCGTCCACATGGTGGCCGGCTCCGGCGCGGTGCCCAACTTCGGCATCATCAAGGATGCGCTCCACCGGAATCTCAAGGTGCGCCACACCTTGCTCATGTCCAACAAGACGTGGAGCGATGTGCTCTACCGGGACGAACTGGAGGCGCTGGAGCGCCAGCACCCGGACCGCGTCCGGCTGGTGCACACCCTCACCCGTGAGCTGGACGAGTCGCGCTTCGGCGCCAACGTGCGCAAGGGCCGCGTCCACCAGGCCCTGCTGGAAGAGCTCATCCCGGACCGGGCCACGTGCCTGGTCTACGCGTGTGGCCCCGCGATTACGCCGTGGGACCGCCGCAAGGCGCTGGAGACGCGCACTCCGGCCACGCCGCGCTTCATGGAGACGGTGCTCGGACACCTGCACGCGCTCGGCATCGACGACAAGCGCATCAGGCGGGAAACGTACGGGTAGGCCCCAGCGGGAGCACCACCTCGAAGCGAGCGCCCCGCTTGGGCCGGCCGCTCGCGCGCACCTGTCCTCCGTGCGCGAGCACCACGCGCTTGACGATGGCCAGCCCCAGGCCCCGTCCGTTGGCGCGCGTGAGGAAGAAGGGCTCGAAGACGCGGCGCGGGTCCACGTCGGGAATGCCCGGGCCCTCGTCCTCCACCACCAGCCGCACGCCGCCCTCCACGCGCTCCACGTTCAGCCGCACGCGCCCGCCCGGCGGTGAGGCCTGCACCGCGTTGCGCACCAGGTGCGTCGCCGCGAGCTGGAGCAGCGTCTCATCGCCCATGATTTCGGGCACGTCCGGCGCCTCGTCCACGGTGAAGCGCAGCGTGGGCGCATCCGGTGGACCATGCAGCTGGCCCAGCGCGCGCCGCACCAGCTCACCCAGGTGCACCAGCCGCGGGCGCGGCTCCAGCGGACGCACCACGTCCAGCAAATCCCTGACGATGTCCTCCAGCCGGATGGCCTCTTCCTCCAGCATGCCCACCGCGGCCTGTCCCGTGGGGCCCAGGTGCGCCTCGCGGCGCAGCACCGCCACCGCGTTGAGGATGGCGCCCAACGGATTGCGCACCTCGTGGGCCACCACTCCCGCCGCCTCGCCCAGCACCGTCAGCCGCTCGTGCGCGACCAGCTCCTCCTGGAGCCGCGTCACTTCGACCAGTCGCTCCGCCGCCACGCGGTGGTGACGCACGTTCTCCAGCGCGCCGCCGAGCAGCTGCGCGAAGAGCTCCAACGTGCCCGCGGCGGCCGGCGTGAGGTCCAGGCCCTGCGCGGAGAGGATGCCGAAGGGCTGGCCCTCCACGAAGATGGGCGCATCCAGGGCGCGGATGCCGGGAGGGTAGGCGCGCTGGATGTCCTCGAAGACCTCGCTTGTGTGGACGCGATGGGCCGCGCCGAGCGCGTCCTGATGGAAGGCCGCCTTGCGCCGCGCGAGCACCTCCGCCAGGTGGGGCAGGGTGCCGAGGGGAAGGCGGACCTCGGAGATGGGCATGCCGTACTTGCGCTCGGCCAGCGCGACGATGGCGGGCTCCTGCCGCATGGGGCCGTGCCGGAACGTGTCTCCTTCGACCAGGAGGATGGCCGAATAGAAGCCCTGCCGGTGGACGGCGTCGATGGCCGTCTCGAGGACCTCCTGCTCGTCGCGCGCGCGCAGCATGTCCGCGGCGGCCGCGCCCAGCGCCTCGGTGAGCCGGCGGGTGGTGTCCACGCCCTCGGCGTCGTGCAGCAGCACCACCGTCTCTTCCTGCGTGGCGCCCGGTGCATAGGTCGCCGCCACCGTGCGCTCCTTCCCGTCGGCTCTCCGGATGCGCAGCCACAGCGGGTGCTCCGGCCGGGTGCCGTCCCGGGTGAGGGCCTCGTGGAACGCCTCCACCCAGCCGCGCTCGGCGGGGATGAAGCGGGCGATGAGCGCGGTGACGGGCGTGGCCTTCAGCTCGTCGAGGGGAATTCCCAGCAGCGAAGCCAGGGCCGCGTTGGCGACCACCACCTGATCGCCTCGGGTGACCGCCGCGGGAGTGGGCAGCCCGGCAAGCAACCAGTAGTCAGAAGGGGCGGCGGAGGCGTCGGGAGGCACGGAAGTCATCCTGGCGGACGGCGCGAGGGGGCCGGGAGGGGGATGCAATCGATTTCGGGGTGTCCCGTAGGAAAGGGGGAGGGGACACAACGAAGGATGGACACCATGAACTTCATGAACGTGATGGGCCGCGATGACCTGGAGCTCAAGGCGGTGATGGCGGTGATGGCGGCCTTCGTCATGACCGGGGCCGTGTTCCTCGGTCAGCTGCTGTAGCAAGCCACCCCGAGCGGGCTCACCCGCTCAGGGCTTCTTCGGAGGCTTGCGGCTCACGAACTGCTGGATGAACTCCCGCTCCTCCTTGCGGAGGCTGCTGAGCCGCAACCCATAACCTCGCGGGTTCTTGCCGTCCTCCAGCGAGTTCTCCCAGATGACGGAGCTTCGCAGCGTCATCACGCGCGAAGGGTCATCGAACCGCAACGTCAGCTCCACCAGGGTGCCCAGCCGCAGCGGCTTGTCCGTGGCGATGAAGAGGCCGCCGGAGGAGAGGTTGATGATGCGGTGGTCCGTGAAGATGCCGGTGTTCTGCATCGACACCTTCACGTCCGCGTGGATGCGATCATCCGCGCGGCGCTCCAGTCCCACGAACTCCGCGCTGGAATAGGTGGGCGCGGCGACGGCCTTGCGCAGCGGCACCGCCGGCGGTGGTGGGGCGGGCGGCGGCAGCGTGTGCGTGCGCTGCACCGGCGGCGAGACTGGCGCGCGCGCGGCGACGGGCGCGGACGTCGCATGCATCACCGGCGGCGGAGGCCGGGCGGGCATCACCGGCTGCGGCGGTGGCGCGACGGGCGGCGCGATGACGGCCACGGGCGGCGGCGCGACGGCGGGAACGCGAGTGGCCACGGGCGGCACCACGGCGGGCGCCACCGAGGCCACTGGCGGAGGAGGCGGGGGCGGCAGCGGCCCGTCCATGTCCAGCCGGGGAGGCAGCGGCCGGGCCTGTTGGTAGGCGCCCTGCGCGTACAACACCTCCACCTCGCGCATGCAGCGCGACAGGAAGTCGAAGATCTCCGCCGACACCTTGCGCAGCTCCGGATGCGTCTCCGGTGACAGGTGTTCGGGCGAGAAGCGCTTGGCCATGCGGAAGAAGGCCAGGCGCACTTCGTCCAGGCTCGCGTTCGGCTTGGCTCCGAACACCTCGTGGGGCGGCAGGTTCTGAAGACCCCGGAGCTGGGTGCGCAGGCGCTCGGCCTGCTGCTGCTCCACCGAGGGCGAGGGCCGGGTGGCCGCGAACAAGTCACGCAGCTCGGGCAGCTCCTGGACGGCCACCCATTGGGTGCCGTCGCGGGAGGCGCGCACGGCGGCCTTCAGCCTCCCGGAGGAGATCAGCTCTCGAAGGGCCTGGAGGGCGAGGGGGCCCAACACGCGGCCCAGGTTGTCCGCTACCCAGTAACCGACAGCAGGAGACGACACGCAGACACCTCTGAAGTCAGTGAGCGAGCGCCTGGCGCACGGCCGAGGCGATTTCCAGCGGATGGAAGGGCTTTCCCACGAAGCCCACCGCGCCCGCGGCCATGGCCTGCTCCACGACGGGCTCCGCATCCATGCTGCTGATGACGAGCACCCGCGTGTTGGGCGACACCTGCTTGATGGCGCCGAGGACTTCCAGCCCACTCTTCTTCGGCATGAAGAGGTCCAGGAACATCACCGCGGGCTGCTCGCGCGCTGCCACCGCGAGGCCTTCCTCTCCGTCCGCGGCTTCGAGCAACCGCAGCTCGATGCCCGTGTCGGCGATGACGTCCTTGAGGATGCGGCGCACGAAGCTGTCGTCGTCGACGAGCAGCAGTGTCGGGGTGTCGGACATGGCGCCGCATGATACTTGGACCGCGCAACATCCGCGCGAGGACCTGGAGCGCCTGCCTGCCTTTTTAGGTTAAGGGGTGAGCATGCCCATCGCCCAGGCTCTCTCTCACTTCGAGTCCCAGAAGACCGCCTACCTCGAGGACCTCATGGCCCTCGTGCGCATACCCAGCGTCTCGTTTCCTGGCTTCGACTCCGCCCGGGTGCGTCAGAGCGCTGAGGCGACTTCTCGACTCTTGGGAGACCGTGGGTTTGAAAACATCCAGCTACTCGAAATCGAGGGCGCCCACCCCTACGTCTATGGCGAGGTGTTGCGGGCTCCAGGCGCACCCACGTTGCTGTTGTATGCCCATCACGATGTGCAGCCAGCGGGCGACGAGTCGCTGTGGAAGAGCCCTCCGTTCGAGCCGCAACTGCGCGAGGGCCGGCTGTACGGGCGTGGCACGGCGGACGACAAGGCGGGCATCGTGGTGCACACGTCGGCGGTGGACGCGTGGCTGAAGGGCTCCGGTCGGCTGCCGCTCAACGTGAAGGTCATCATCGAGGGTGAGGAGGAGATTGGCAGCGGGCATCTGTCCGCATTCCTGCAGAAGCACTCGGCGCTGTTGAAGGCGGACGCCATCGTCCTGACGGACACGGCGAACTTCGACACGGGGCTGCCGTCCATCACCACCGCGCTGCGGGGGCTCGTCACGGTGGACGTGGAGGTGCGCGCGTTGAAGCAGGCGGTGCACTCCGGCATGTGGGGTGGACCGGTGCCGGACCCGGTGATGGCGCTGTGCAGGATGCTGGCGACGTTGACCCACGCGGACGGCTCCATCGCGATTGAAGGGCTGCGAGAGCAGGTGAAGCCGCTCACGCCGGGCGAGCGCGAGAGCATCCAGTCCCTGCCAGGGAACGAGGCGTCCTTCCGCGAGCAGGTGGGGCTGTTGCCGGGCGTCCAGGTGTTGGGAGGACGGCACCCGTTTGAGATGAACTGGCGGCAGCCGAGCATCGCCATCAACGCCATCCAGGCGAGCACTCGCAAGGACGCGCGCAACATCATCTGCGACGCGGCATGGGCGCGCGTGGGCATCCGCATCGTCCCGGACCTGGAGGCGCGGGATGTCGAGCAGCGGCTGAAGGAGCACCTGAGCAAGGTGTGTCCGTGGGGGCTGGAGGTGAGCTTCCACACGGAGGGGGCCTCGGGTTGGTGGTACACGGACCCGTCGCATCCGGCGTTCCAGGCGGCCTTCCGTGCGCTGGAGAAGGGCTATGGGACGAAGGCGGTGGCCATCGGCTGCGGCGCGTCCATTCCCTTCGTGGAGCCCTTCGCGAAGGAGCTGGGCGGAGTGCCCGCGCTGCTCATCGGCGTGGAGGACCCGTACACGTACGCCCACTCGGAGAACGAGAGCCTGCACGTGGGGGACTGGGAGAAGTCCATCCGCAGCGCCATCCATTTGTACGAGGAGCTGGCGAGCGCGCTCACCGCGCGGTGAGCGTGGGCCTTTGGCTCCGGGGCGTTGGGTGGGTCAGGCTTCGTCGTCGGGCAAGAGCGTGCGGAGCAGGTCGTCGTCGGGACCGAGCGGGCGCCATCCGGGGGGTGGTGGCGTGGCGCGGAGGGCTTGCCGAGCCTGCCTTACTCTCTCCTCATGTGTTTCGGGGGTGTAGCTGCTCCAGCGGGCAAGGGCGGAGGCGACATCGAAACGATGGGTCTCGTCCTGTGCGGCCGGCCACCCATTGGGAAGGTGCTGGGACAATTCACGCACGAACTGCCCGCGCACCAGCCGGGTGACCTTGTTGCTTCGCTCCGCTTCGGCGACCAGCCCTGTGAAGACCTGCACACCCGCGACGTCATCTTTTCCCAGCTCTTCGGCCAGCTCCACCAATGAGGCGGTCGGACGTGCCTCGGCAAAAGTGGTCAGGGAGTCGTAGCCGCGCGCGCGGACGCGCTCATAGAGCCGTGCCTTCCAGTTGCCTTGCCAGGAGCGTCCGTCTGTCATCGCTTTCGTCCTGGAGTGAAGTTCATCGGGATGTCGTAGTCCCGCAGGTACCGCGCGAGAAGCTTCAGTATCTCGTCCCGAGTCAACTTCTGGCCAGCTTCGAACTCAGCGTCACGTAGCGCTCGAATAATCATCTGATTCCATTCCTTGGGCCAGGTTCGCCCGAGTCGCCAGTCGCCTCCGCCGTGAACGGCTTCGTGGTGCGATTTCTCCAGCCGGACACAGAATTGGTCGATGTCCATGGGGCCCTTGAAGCCGCGCTGCTCGAACCATTCACGGTGCTCTCGTGGCAGGACATGGTGCTTCGGAGCGTCCGCCATGCCTGCCCCGGCTTTGCCCGTCTCGTGCATGCCGCGAACCTCGGGGCTGTCGCCCAGGGCTTCACGCACGCCCTTGGGCAAGTCCCGGTGCGATTGAGCCATCAGCACCTGTCCGGCGTGGATGCGGACGGCCGCGCTGGCGACTGGCATGGAGATGACTCCAGCCTGTACGAGCCGTCGCATCATCTCCACCCACTCCGCGGAGACGACCAGGGACGAACCCGCCATCACTCCACCTGGGCCCACAGAGAGGCGCGCGCCCACGAGGACGGGCCCCGAGGGAGGCAGCCGGGGGAGTGACACGCGCAGCGTCGAAACCAGGGCCACCATTTCGATGAACTGCGCCGCCGCGATGACTTGCCCTGTACGCTCCATTGCCACGCGCGCACCCTCGCGAATGGTGCTGAACTCCTGGGTCAGTTTCCCCATCAGCTCAGGCATCGCAGCCGCCGTGGCCTCCACGCGTTCTGGCTCCAGGGAGGAGAGAGCCGTCATCGCCGGCTCCAGGCGCTTCTGTACGCGGTCCATGTCCGTGAGCAGTTGCTCCACGCTGTAGTAAGGGCACTGCTGGAGCACGGCGTCGGCGAGTTGGAGGACGTCGAACCAGGTCGCCAACAACATGGCGCCAGCCATGGCCGCCTGGAGGCGAGGCCCTGCCATCTTGAGAAGGCCCACCGCCATGTCCGGGTCGTCCACCGACTCGGAGACCTCCACGAGCGTGGCCGTTCCTCGGAGTGCGTCACGAAGCCAGGGTACCTGGGTCGAGCCGTAGGCGAAGTAACGCGTGAAGAGGTCGGCGTTTCCACCAAGGCCCCGCGTGTGAGCCGCGAGCCTGGGGATGGCACTGGAGAGTTCCTCCGTGGAGCCCTTCACTTTGTCCACCGCCGCCACGACTGCTTGCCGAGTCAATATGACTCGCTGCTGGCTGTCCGCGATGGCCACTGCCTCATTCTCGCGAGGGCGGTCGCGTCGTTCCCGTGTGCCGGAGTGGCGCGGACTGGAGTCGTCAGCCAGGCCGTCCCGCTGCGAATAGCGCCGGGGCCTGCCCGCTCCGGAGGCGGGCGACTGGGAGGCACAGCCCGTCACCAGCATCACCAGACTCAACAGCACGGCATGCGTACGCAGGGCCCACCTCCAGCGCCACTTTCCTCATGCGTCCCGGGGGGGGCATCTTCCAATGACAACGAGCCGGGGACCTTGCCGTCCCCAGCCCGTCGTCGCTTCAGGTGCCCCTCAGGGCCTCGGCGCTCAGCAGCTCGGGCTACAAATCCGCCAGCAGCGGAGGTCATTATCATCACAGCTCGAGCAGCACGGAGCGGCGACCGTCTCCTCGCTTCCCAACGTCGCGGAACCCACGGCAACAGCAGCTCCCAGCACGAATCCGATGAGCCCCATCTTCAAGGTCTTCTTCATCCGGCCTCCTGTGTTGTGCGGTTGTTTGACATGGGGCGGGCCGAAGCCCGTCCCATCCGATAGTGTATAGAGTTCGAGAGGCCCTTGAAAGGGTAGACCCAGACGAATGAGCAATCATTGCCAGGACGCGCCTGCTCACACACAAAAAAAGTGGAAGATTCCGTGGAGGATGGTCATCGGGGTGGGCGCGCTGGTGCTGCTGGCGGGGCTCCTTCGCGGCTTCGTCGTGCACCCGAGGCTCATCGTCTCGGGCTCGATGGAGCCGACGCTGGCAGTGGGTGACCGGCTGGTGGTGGATACCCTGTCCTACCGCGTCCATCCGCCCCAGGCCGGGGACGTCGTCGTCTTCGAGCCGCCTCCCGAGCTCGTGCGCTCCGGTGACCTGCGCCAGCACATCGCCATCAAGCGGGTGATTGCCCTGCCGGGTCAGGAGGTGCGGGTGCGCGACGGGCAGGTGTTCGTGGATGGACGGCTCCTCCAGGAGCCCTACGTCGCGGCGGCGCCCACCTACCAGTGGGGCCCCGCGCGCGTGCCCGAGGACAGGCTCTTCGTCCTGGGTGACAACCGGAACGCCAGCAGCGACTCACATGTCTGGGGTCCCCTGCCGCGACGCTCCGTCACTGGCAAGGCCTGGTTGCGCTTCTGGCCGCCGGAGCGCGCGGGAGCACTGTGACGGGAGCCGGCCTTGCCCCGGTCGGGGGGCGCCGGCGCCTCAGCCAGACGCGCCCCAATGGAGTCCCTTGTCTGCCTTTGCCAGAGGCCGCTTGAGAGGCTTCATCACCAGACTCAACGACAGGAGATGCCGTTTCCAACGCCGAAGGCGTCTACGAGGACGCCCGCGTGTCGTGGACCCGTGCCTTCCGCCTCGGCTACTTCTTGACGCCGAGCTGCGCGAGCGCGGCCTTCACCCAGTCCTTGATGGACATGGTGTCGAACGGAATCGCATCGCGGCCCGGGTACTTCTTCTCGAAGTACGTCACCGCCGCCACGCCCATGGCGAACGCGGTGCCACCGCTGGCGGCGCCCTTGAGCAGCCAGCCCGCGATGGGAATCCATCCCACCGTCTCTCCGACGATGCTGCTGGCCGCCTTGCGCGCGACGATGCCCGCGCCCAGCGTGGGCACCAGGCCGAGCGCCTCACCGAGGCTGAGCTTCTCTCCGTAGATGCCCGCCACGTGGTAGATCATGTACGCCTCGATGGCGGACGTGAGCGCAGTGTGCGCACCCGGCACCGGGATGGGAATCGCGGCGGCACCCGCGGCGCGCAGGGCGCTCTCCTCGACCCAGCTTCGCGCGGCCTTCTCTGCGGACATGGATGTTCTCCCAATCAGTCGTTCGTTCCCACCTTAAGGACTCCGACCAGGGTTCGAAAGAGGGCGCACCACCGGGGTCTTGGAACGCAGTTGCGACACCTGCTCGAGCTTCTCGACGGAGCGGTCGGCCGGGTCTACGAGGAAGAGGGCTTCGCCTACCGTCCTCGCTACACGCCGTTGGTGCGGGCGCTGATGCAAGACGAGCCGATGACCATCGGTCAGCTCGCCGAGGCGTCCGACACCACCCAGCCCGCCACCACGCAGACGCTGGCGTTGATGGTGAAGGACGGGCTTGTGCTCTCGGAGCCAGGGCCAGTGGATGGGCGTCAGCGGTGGATTCGCCTCAGTCCGTCGGGACGGGCGCTGCTCCCGCGACTCCAGTCGCGTTGGAAGGCCACCTCGAGCGCCGCGGCCAGCCTGGATGCTGAGCTTCCCGTGCCGCTCTCCGAGGTGCTCGAGCGCGCCATCCAAGCCCTCGAAACGAAGTCCTTCGACGAGCGAATCGCCAGTGCGCGGGGACGGCAATCGAAGCGCCGTGGCGCGTAGGTATGATGTCCCCGTGCAGCGCGGAAGAGCCATCTCCAACCGAGAGAAGCAGACCCATGAAATCCATCTTCATCAACAGTGAGCGGCGTCTCCGCAATGGCTGGAAGGTGCTGGGCTCCGTCGCGTTGAGCGTGGCCCTGATACTGGGCCTCGTCCTCCTCCAGAAACAGCTGCCTGTCGAGCTGCGGCGAATCGTCTCGGGGCCGCTCTGCGCCTTCTTCGGCGTCCTCCTCTCGAGCTGGCTGTGCCTTCGACTCGAGCGTGAGCCCCTGTCCTCGCTCGGAATCCTCCCGGTGCGGCGCTCGGCCCGTGACTTCGGGCTCGGGATCTTGGGTGGCGCGGCATTGGTGGGGGCGGTGGCCGCGGTCGTCTTCTCGCTGGACGGGTTCCATCTGGAGCGAGCGGCGAGCAACGGAGCCGCCGCCATCTTCAAGGTCTCCTGGTTCATGCTCGGAGTGGCCCTGTTCGAGGAGACGCTGTTCCACGGCTATGCCTTCCAGCGCGCCATCCGAGGGATGGGGCCGATGTGGACGCAGCTCGTGTTCGCGGCCGTCTTCAGTCTGGCCCATGCCTTCAATCCCGGCATGGACGGAGGGGCGCGCACGGTGGCTTTGACCGCCACCTTCCTGGCCGGATGGATGCTGGGGCTCTGCTACCTGCGCACGGGAGGACTCGCGCTTCCCGTGGGTGTGCACGTGGGCTGGAACGGGTTGCTGGGCCTGCTGGGCTTCGGCGTGAGCGGCGAGGAGTTCAAGGGGATGTGGATGCCTGTCTTCCACGGCCAGCCCGAGTGGCTCACCGGAGGCCGTTACGGGCTGGAGGCCTCCGTCGTCACCCTCGTGGTGCTGTGCCTGTTCATCCTCGCCCTGTCGCGCTGGAAGGGAACGCGACAGAGCGAGGCGCCCACCCCGCTGACAGGCGCACAAGGCCAGGGAGCCTGAGGACGACGCCCTGGCTCACCGCGGACGGAACCGGTCCGTGGCCTCCACGAGCGCGGACGTGGTGCCTGGCTCGTTCGCCGAATGCCCCGCATCCGGAACGATGACCAGCTCCGCCTCCGGCCACGCTTGATGCAGCGCCCACGCGCTCTCCGGTGGGCACACCACGTCATAGCGCCCCTGGACGATGACCGCGGGGAGATGACGGATGCGCGGCACGTCATCGAGGAGCTGCGTGTCCGAGCGCAGGAACCCACGGTTGAAGAAGTAGTGGCACTCGATGCGCGCGAAGGCGAGGGCGAAGTCGTCCGCGCTGTTGCGTGCCACCAGCTCCAGGTTCGGATGCAGATAGCTGGTTCGCGCCTCCCACACGCTCCAGGCCCGCGCGGCCTCCTGTCGCGTCGCCGCGTCCGCGCTCGTCAGGCGCCGGTGATACGCGCCGAGCAAGTCCCGTTGCTCCTCCAGGGGGATTGGCGCCAGGTAGTGCTCCCACGCGTCGGGGAACAGGGCGCTGGCGCCGCGCTGGTAGAACCAGTCCAGCTCCTGTTTGCGCAAGAGGAAGATGCCGCGCAGCACCAGCTCCGTGACGCGCTCCGGATGGGTCTGCGCGTAGGCCAGTGACAGCGTGCTGCCCCAGGAGCCGCCAAAGAGCTGCCAGCGCTCGATGCCCAGGTGCTCGCGCAGACGCTCCATGTCGGCCACCAGGTCCCAGGTGGTGTTCTCCTCCAGGCTCGCGTGCGGAGTGCTCCGGCCGCAGCCGCGTTGGTCGAAGAGGACGATGCGATAGGCCGTCGGGTCGAAGAACCGCCGCTGCTTCGCGTCCGTACCTCCCCCTGGGCCACCATGGACGAAGACCACGGGCTTGCCCTTCGGGTTGCCACACTCCTCGAAGTACAGCTCGTGGAGCGAGGAGACCCGCAAGCGGCCCATGCGATAGGGCTCCAGCGGGGGGTACAGCATCCGCGACGGCGGGGACTGAACGGACATGCGCCTTCCAGGACAACGAGAGAGTCTCTCACGCTAGCAGACCGGTTCTTCATCGCCGGCCGGCCCGTGTGTCACCGTCCGGAGGTGTTCGCGTGTCCTCTTGCCTGGGGTGGGGACTGTCGGGCAGGGCACATGCCGCACGCCACGGCCGCGCCCTGAACGCGATGTGACGACGATGTTGCCCGCGCGCGACGTGGAGGTTGCGGGAGCGGTGGATGCTGCTTCCCGTCTCCTCACACCCCGGAGCGTTCCATGAATCTCGCTTCCCTGATGACGCCCCCTCGGAAGAACGAAGACCACGCCGCGCCCCGTCGCCTCCAGCTGGTTCGCATCCAGGCCACCGTCCTGCTTCAAGGCGCGGTGAGCGCGGCGCAGGACAGCGTGAAGTCCTTCCGCCACATGCGCGACGTGCTCACGGGGGCCTACTCGCAAGCTCGCGCTTGAGCGACGCGAGGACCCGTGGAGCGGGCCTCACTGGGGCGCTCACAAGCCTTCGCTCGCCGGCGTGAGCCACCGCGCACCTCATGGTTCGCTAGGAGGCCGCATCTCGCGGGCCATGCCAAGGCCCGCGTGACTCGGAGTTCACGCGGGGCACCGTGTCGCGGGCCGTGTCGGAGCCCGCGACCTCTCCGTGTGTCAGGAGGGCGCGCCAGGGTTCGGGCTGGTTCCCGGGTTCACGGGCGCGTCCTCCTTCGGAGGAGGCGGTGGCACGCCCTTGCCCGCGGGCGCCACCATCCGCACCTCGGAGGCATCGCTCATCGCCAGACCGTCGCCCTTGGGCTCCGTCTCCGTCACCGCGATGACGTCACCTCGGTGCAACTGGAGGAAACGCTCGTTCTTCTCCGTGCGGTGACGCTCCTGCATCGCCAGTCCCACGCGGCCTTCCGGCCCGCAGCCGATGTAGCGGTGCCGTCCCTTGCCCTCCAGCGGCTCGGAGACGATGCGGAACAGCCGACCCGGCGGAAGCTCCGGCCACTCCTCGCCCTTGGGCGCCAGCAGCAGGTAGCTCATCTTCAACGCTTCCTTGTGCAGGCTCGCCGCGCGCGCCAGCTCCTCCACGACGCGAGGCATCGGCCAGGGCCGCTCCGCGTGGCACCAGTCCGTCTCCTTCACCAACGCCGGACACGCACCCCGGTACATGCACGGCGCACGCACCGCATAGCCGCGCGCCACCATCGCATCGCGCACGTGCAGCAGGCCGCGGCTCGTCTCCCGCAGCGCGGGCTCCATCACCAGCAGGCTGCCGCCGCGCTTCACCTTCGCCAGCGCCGCCTCGAGCAGCGCCGCCCGAGGCGTCGTCGCGCTGTCCCCCGTGCCGTACAGCTCGTTGATGACGTGGCCCATCGTAATCAGGTCGTACTGCCCCTCCGGCAGCACGGCGGCCTTCTTCGTCGGGTCCCACTCCCGGGTGGCCAGCGCCTCGCCGGCCTCCGTCGCCAGTGCGCGCGCGAGGTTCAGCGCGGCCTTGCTGCGGTCCGCCGCCGTCACTTCCTTCCCGCCCGCGTCCATCGCCGCGAAGGCCACCGGACCCGGGCCGCTGCCCAAATCCAGCACCTGTCGGGGACGGTTTGGCAGCTCCCCCAGCACCTGCCGGGCCTGCGCATACGAGACCGGCCAGTAGAAGAGGAGGTAGGCGCCCAAAAGCTTCGGGTCGTCCATGTAGCGCGCCCCCGCGAGCTGACGCTCCCGCGTCAGGCCCAGCGAGAGCTGGCGCACGCCGGCGCCCACTTCCTTCACTTCCTGGGGCGTCAGCCGCCCCTCCGGCCCGTCACCCTTGCCGCGTGACGCGCGCCACACGGCGATGAGCCGCGGCATCCACCGCTCCAGGTCCTTGCTGTATCCGTTGCTCATCCCGCCAAGCCTTCGACCGAGGGGCCGCTCCCGGAAGCCGCCCATGTCAACCCGTTGTCACCCCGCCACTTGCTCAACTCCACGGTCGCCACCCGGGGGCGTCCGCGTTAAACCCTTGTCGCACATGATCTCCGTCCACGGGCTGCGCAAGCACTACAAAGTCCACAAGCGCCCGCCAGGCCTCAAGGCGGCCCTCCGCTCGCTCTTCCATCGCACCTACACCTCCGTGAAGGCGGTGGACGGCATCTCCTTCGACATCCGTCCGGGAGAGCGCGTGGGCTTCCTGGGCCCCAATGGCGCCGGCAAGACGACGACGCTCAAGGTCCTCTCCGGCCTCCTGCACCCCTCCGAGGGCGAGGTCCGCGTCGACGGGCACGTGCCGCGCCTGCGCGAGGAGGCGTTCCTCAAGAAAATCATGCTCGTCATGGGGCAGAAGCAGCAGCTCCTGTGGGACTTGCCTCCGGCGGAGACCTTCGAGCTCAACCGCGCCATCTACGACGTGCCGACGTTGCAATACAAGCAGACGTTGGACGAGCTGGTGGGGCTCCTGGAGATTGGCGACCTCATCGGCAAGCCGACGCGCCAGCTTTCCCTGGGCGAGCGGATGAAGTGCGAGCTGGCGGCGGCCCTCATCCACCGGCCCCGCGTGCTGTTCCTGGACGAGCCCACCATCGGCCTGGACGTGTCCATGCAGGCCACCATGCGCACGTTCATCAAGGACTACAACGAGAAGTACGGCGCCACGCTCATCCTCACCAGCCACTACATGGACGACGTGGCGGCGCTCTGCCCGCGCGTCATCGTCATCGACAAGGGCCTGTTGTCCTACGACGGAAGCCTGGAGGCGCTGGTGCAGCGCGTGCGCCCGGAGAAGCGCGTGGTGCTGCGGCTGTCCGAGCAGGTTGACGCCTCGCGCCTGGAGCCCCTGGGCAAGCTGGTGACGCACGAGGCGGGCACCGCGGTGCTCCAGGTGAAGCAGGACGCGGTCAACGCCACCATCTCCCGCGCCCTGTCCGGACTGCCGGTGACAGACCTCACCGTGGAGAACGCGCCGCTGGAAGAGGTCATGAGCGAGCTGTTCGCGGAGAACAAGGCCCGCAGGCTGCAGGCCGCCGAGTCGGTGACGGCATGAATGCCCGAGGTCTGCTGCGGGCCCTGCCCACCATGCTGCGCGTGAGCTTCGCGGAGTCGGTGGCCTACCGGGCGGAGATGTTCGTCTGGGTGCTGTCCACCACCATGCCGCTGGTCAACATGGTGCTGTGGATGGCGGTGGCCAAGAGCGCCCCGGTGGGCAACTTCGGCCAGGCGGACTTCGTGGGCTACTTCCTGGCCACCTTCGCCGTGCGTCAGCTCACCAGCGCATGGGCCGCGTGGCTCATCAACTGGGAGGTGAAGCAGGGCACGCTGGCGATGCGCCTCCTGCGTCCCATCTCTCCCTTGTGGGGCTACGCGTCCGACAACGTGGCGGGCTTCCCCATGCGCGTCGTGGTGGCCCTGCCCGTGGTGCTCCTGAGCATCGCCCTGGTGGGCGCGGACAAGGCGGTGCCGCAGCATGCGTGGCAGTGGGCGCTGTTCATCCTCGCGGTGCTGGGCGGCTGGGCCATCACCTTCCTGGCCAATGTGGCCATCGGCGCGCTGAGCCTCTTCCTCGACAGCAGCCAGAAGATGATGGAGGTGTGGATGGTCCTCTTCTTCGTCTGCTCCGGCTACATGTACCCGGTGGAGTTCCTGCCCGAGGGCCTGCGCACCGTCATCGACTGGCTGCCCTTCCGCTACCAGATGGGGCTGCCAGTGGAGTTGATGACGAACGCGCATGACCTGCCCACCGCGCTGGGGCTCCTGGCAAGGCAGTGGGCGTGGGTGCTGGGCATGGGCGCGCTCGCGGTGGGGCTCTGGAAGCAGGGCGTGAAGCGCTTCGCGGCGTTCGGAGGGTAGGGGCATGGTGCGGCGATATCTGCGACTGCTGACAGTGCAGCTCAAGGCGTCCGGCCTCCAGGCGCTCCAGTACCGGGCGGACTTCTTCACCGACGGCTTCACGTCGCTGTGCTGGGTCTTCACCGCGCTGGCGCCGCTGTTCGTCGTCTACGGCAGCCGGCCGGAAGTCGAGGGCTGGAGCTTCGGCGAGGCGCTGCTCGTGGTGGGCTGGTTCACCCTGTTGCAAGGCATCCTCGAGGGCGCCATCAACCCCAGCCTCACCGGCGTGGTGGAGCACATCCGCAAGGGCACGCTGGACTTCGTGCTGCTCAAGCCCGCGGATGCGCAGTTCCTCGTGTCGACGCAGCGCTTCCTGCCGTGGCGCGCGTTCAACGTGCTCACCGGCCTGGGGCTCTTCCTCTACGCCTTCATGCTGCTGGGACGCGGGCCATCTCCCTTGGGGCTCCTGACGTCCGTGCTGCTCCTGGGCACCAGCACGCTGCTCTTGTATTCGCTGTGGATATTGACGGTGAGCGCCGCGTTCTTCGTCGTCCGGGTGGACAACCTCACCTACCTCTTCACGTCCATCTTTGACTTCGCGCGTTGGCCGTCATCCGTGTTCAAGGGCGTGGCGAAGGGGGCGTTGACCCTGGTCTTCACCTACGTGATTCCCCTCGCCTTGATGACCACCTTCCCGGCGGAGGCCATGCTGGGCCGGCTGCCAGCGCAGTCCCTGGTGGGGGCGGTGGTGGGCTCGGCCATCTTCGCGTGGGTGGCGCGGCGCGTCTGGATTCGCTCCATCGGCCACTACACCTCCGCCAGCAGCTAATCCCTTTCATCTCGACCGAGTCTTTCGAGCCGGCGAGCGCTCGCTGACTCGGTGGTGGGGTGTATCAACCCCACCTGTCTCATCTGGTGTCGACACATCTTTTCAAGGGCGGAATTGGCCTCCTTCCTCGGGACTGGGGTAAGGGCCGCCGCGTGCGGCTCGTCGGGCGCACACCCCAAGGAAAGGACCCCCACCCATGAATCGATGTATCGGGCTCGGCCGACTGGCCGCGCTTGTGTCGGCGCTTGTCCTAGCGGGATGCTCACACGAGGAATTTGCAGAAACGTCGGAAGCACAGGCGACTGCGGGCTTGGACGTGAGCCAGGGTTGGACGCCCACGCCGAGCATGTTGCTCCAGCGGATGGACCACACGGCGACGTTGCTGCGCACCGGGCAGGTGTTGGTGGTGGGCGGGCAGTCCTCGTCGAGCGCGGAGCTGTACGACCCGAAGGGCGTGCGTTGGCTGCCCGGGGGCTCGCTGGGCGCCGCGCGGCGTCGACACAGCGCGACACTCCTGAACAACGGCAAGGTGCTCGTCGCTGGCGGTGACTCCGGCGCGTCGTCCACGGGCACCGCGGAGCTGTATGACCCCACCGCGGGGACCTGGGTCGCGACGGGGAACCTGGACTCGCTGCGCTCCGGCCACACGGCGACGTTGCTGTCGAGCGGGAAGGTGCTGGTGGTGGGCGGAGAGAACGGCGCGAGCGCGGGACTGGCCACAGCCCAGCTCTATGACCCGGCCACGGGGACGTGGTCCGCCACGGGTGCGCTGCGCAGGGCGCGCGTGGGACACACGGCGACGCTCCTGGGCAATGGACGGGTGATGGTCACCGGGGGGCGAGTCGGACCGCGAGGCTCGTTCGTGAATGACGTGGAGCTGTATGAGCCGAGCACGGGGCTCTGGACCCTCGCCGCGGGGATGCTCGGAGTGCGCTCGGGGCACAGCGCGACGCGACTGCTGTCCGGCAAGGTGCTGGTGGCGGGAGGCTTCATCGATGAGCTCACGGCCTCGCGGACCTCGGAGCTGTTCGACCCGGGGACGGGCACCTGGACTTCGGTGGCGCAGGGACTGCCAGGAGAGCGGGCGCGGCACACGGCCACGCTGCTGCACTCGGGCGAGGTGCTCGTCAGTGGTGGCACGGATGGCAACAGCCCGTATCTGCAGAGCGCGGCCATCTTCGACCCGGCGCTGGTGCGCTGGAGCGTGACGTCTTCGATGAGCACGAGTCGGCTGGGGCACACGGCCACACTGTTGCCCCAGGGCGACGTGTTCGTCGCGGGAGGAAGCGCGGAGGGAACGCAGGGGGCCTCGTCGGCCGAGCGCTTCTCGGTGCCCACGCCGCCCTGGCGCCCGACGGCCGTCATGTCGTCGGCGCGGTATCACCACTCGGTGACGTTGCTCGACTCCGGCAAGGTGCTGGTGGCGGGAGGCACGAGCACCGGCGGCAGCGGGCTTTCGGGCGCGGAGCTGTACGACGAGCACCTGGTGACGTGGACGCAGACGGGGAGCCTGGTCGCGCCGCGCTTCCTGCATGGGGCGGCCGAGCTTCCATCGGGCAACGTGCTGGTCGCTGGCGGGCAGGCCAGTTCCTCGTCCTATCTGTCGTCCGCGGAGGTGTATGACCTGGCCACGGGACAGTGGAGCAGCACCGGCGCGCTGGCGGGGGCCCGTTCGCGGCACACCACCACGTTGCTGGAGTCGGGGCAGGTGTTGGTGACGGGAGGGCGGATGTCCTCCAGCTTCAGCAGCATCCTCGCCACGGCGGAGTTGTATGACCCGCCTTCCGGCACCTGGCGCACGACGGGTCCGATGAACGTGCGTCGCGTCAACCACACCGCGACGATGCTGTTGTCCGGGCAGGTTCTGGTGGTGGGCGGCACGACGCCCACGGGCGACACGGCCACCGCCGAGCTCTACAACATGCACACGGGCCAGTGGACGCAGACGGGCTCCATGTCGGGCACGCGTTATGGACACATCGCGGTGGCGCTCCCCGGAGGCAAGGTGCTGGTGGCGGGCGGCTGGGGCCTGGGCGGCGCGCTGGCCACGGCGGAGATCTATGACCCGGCGCAGGGCGGCTGGACGACGGTGGCGCCCATGACGAGCAGCCGCTACGGCGCGCTGGCGTCGGTGTTGTCCTCGGGCCGCGTGCTGGTGCTGGGCGGGGACGCCGGGGCGGGAACGGGCCTGTTGTCCACGACGGAGGTGTTCGACCCGGCGCTCGGTCAGTGGACGTCCGCGGGCACCATGTCCAACGCGCTGTCGAGCGGCACGGTGACTCGGCTGGCCATCTCCGGGCGACTGCTCGTCGCGGGAGGATTGGGGACCAGCGGAGCGCTGTCCTCGGCGGAGCTGTACACGCCAGCGCTCTGACGATGGGGCTCCTGTCGCCCGCGTCCCGGTGTGGACGCGGGCGGGAGGGGCTTGGACGTCGCGCTGGCAGGATTGCCCAGGCGCGCCTGTCCACGCCGACTTCCTGGGTTCACGCCCCGGGCTGAGGCGCCTCCGCCTCCTCGGACTCCACGCCGTAATAGGCCAGGCACTCCACCTCGCGACCTCTCACGACGCGCCGACCGTCCAGCGGTCCACCGTGCGCGGTGACGATGGTGCACTGTCCCTCGTCGCCTTCCTGGTCGAAGTACAGCACCACCCAGTCGTGCGTCGCTTTCTGCTGATGTGCCATCGCTGTGTTGGAGAACAGCGCCCGCACGTTCCACCCGTCCAGCTTGCGCCGCATCACCGGCAACCACGCCTCCCCCGATGGATTGAACCGCCGGGGCGCGATGGTCCGCAGCTCTCCCGCGTCCGCCTTCCGGCGGTACTCCTCATCCACCTGGAGCAACAACCCCACGTCGGGCCGAGGCCCTTCATCCTGGCTCTCGCGCTTGCGCGCCGCTCCTCGCCGGTTCCGGCCCAGCCGCGCCTCGAGCAGGTCCCGCACCTGCTGCCCGCGTCGCGGTCCAAAGCCCTCCACCGCTTCGAGCCTGCCGTCATGAGCCGCCTGCTCCAACTCCTCCAGCGAGCGCACACCCAGCTCTTCATGAATCCGCCGCGCCAGCTCCGGACCAATGCCCGGCACACTGGCGAGCAACTGCTCGGGCGAGGACTCGTCCTCCAGCCGCTGCAACAACCCGAGCTGCCCCGTGCGCACCAGCTCCGCCACCGCCGCGGCGATGCTCTTGCCCACCCCGGGCAGCTCCCGCAGCCCCGCCTCGCCCTTCGACGCCAGCAGCTCCGCCACGGACTCCGGCCATTGGCCAATCGACCCCGCCGCCTTGCGGTAGGCCGTCACCCGGAAGGGCATCGCGTCCTGCTCCTCGAGCAGGTCCGCCACCCGCTCCAGCGCATCCGCGATGCCAATGTTGTCCTTCCATTCGACGCCCATGGCTCCCTCGAACTTGGAGCGTCGGGCGCGAGGCGACCACCCCCGGCGATGCAATCCAAGCGGGCAGGGGAGCCCTCGTTCCTCAGGGTGCCTTGTCGAGCGCGTCCGCGACGATGGCGTCCGCCTCGATTTCCACCAGAATCTCCGGGGAGATGAGCTTGCTCACCTCCACCATCGACGTCACCGGACGGATGCTGGCGAAGAACTCCCCATGCGCCCGGCCCACCTGCTCCCAGCGGGAGATGTCCGTGACGTACATCCGCGTGCGCACCACGTCCTTCAGGCCCGCGCCCACGGCCAGGAGCGCGGATTCGATGTTCCGGAGCGCCTGGACGGCCTGCAGGTAGGCATCCCCGACCCCGACAATCTGCCCCGCCGCGTCGGTGGCCGTGGTGCCCGAGATGGAGACGAAGGGCCCCACCCTCACCGCGCGCGAGTAGCCCACGACGGGCTCCCAGGGGGTACCCGTGGAGTGATGGGTCCGCTGCATGGCTGCCTCCGAAGGCGAGAAAGTGTGGGCAGACCCTCCCACGGGCCTCGGGCGGACCGCCAGGGGCTCCTTGTTGGCTGCAAGGAAACACGGCCCGTGGTAGTTGGCCCCGGGTCATGACGAACGAGCTCGACAGGGAGGTCGCCCGGCGGCGCACCTTCGCGATCATCTCCCACCCCGACGCGGGCAAGACGACGCTGACGGAGAAGCTGCTGCTGTACGGCGGCGCCATCCATCTGGCCGGCAGCGTCAAGGCCAAGCGCGCGCGGCGCCACGCCACCAGCGACTGGATGGAGCTGGAGAAGGAGCGCGGCATCTCCGTCACCTCGTCCGTCCTCCAGTTCGTGTACCGGGACCACGCCGTCAACCTGCTGGACACCCCGGGCCACCAGGACTTCTCCGAGGACACCTACCGCACCCTGGCCGCGGCCGACGCGGCGGTGATGCTCATCGACGCCGCCAAGGGCGTCGAGCCCCAGACGAAGAAGCTCTTCAAGGTGTGCCGCCTGCGCGGCATCCCCATCTTCACCTTCGTCAACAAGCTGGACCGCTACGGCCGCGAGCCGCTCGAACTCATGAACGAGCTGGAGCAGGTGCTCGGCATCCGCTCCTATCCGATGAACTGGCCCATTGGCATGGGGCCGGAGTTCCGCGGCGTCTACGACCGGCAGGCCCGCGTCGTCCACGTCTTCTCCGCCGAGGGCACCCACGGCGAGTCGGAGGTTGGCGAGCGCTCGGTCTCCATCGACTCGGAGGACATCAAGTCGGTGCTCACCGAGTCGGAGCTGGCCAAGCTCCACGAGGACATCGAGCTGCTCGACATCGGAGGTGACGAATTCACCCGCGAGAAGAGCGACTCGGGCCAGCTGACGCCCATGTTCTTCGGCAGCGCGATGACGAACTTCGGCGTGCGCCCGTTCCTCGATGCCTTCCTGGACCTGGCCCCCGCGCCCACCTCGCGCCTGACGACGCTGGGCCCGCGCGAGCCCAACAACCCCAAGTTCGCCGGCTTCGTGTTCAAGATTCAGGCGAACATGGACCCCGCCCACCGAGACCGCATCGCCTTCATGCGCGTGGTGAGTGGCCGGTACGTGAAGGGCATGAACGCGTTCCACTCACGCCTGGGCAAGGAAGTGCGTCTGGCCAAGCCGAGCCAGTTCATGGCCGCCGAGCGCACCGCGATTGAAGACGCCTGGCCCGGAGACGTCATCGGCCTGTTCGACCCGGGGCAGTACCGCATCGGCGACACGCTGGCGGAGGGCACCGACGTGGAGTTCGAGGGCGTGCCGCGCTTCAGCCCCGAATACTTCGCGGTGGTGCGCTCCAAGGACCCCTTGCGCCGCAAGCAGATGGAGAAGGGCCTGGAGCAGCTCTCGGAAGAGGGCACCGTGCAGATCTTCCAGCAGCTCAGCATGGGCATGAAGGACCCGATTGTCGGCGTGGTGGGCGCCCTCCAGTTCGAGGTCCTCCAGTACCGGCTCGAGCACGAGTACGGGGCGAAGATTGCCCTGGACCGGCTGCCCTTCAGCCACGCGCGCTGGGTGGTGGGGCCGAACTTCGACCCCAAGTCCTTCGACTGGGAAGGCAACCGTCAGACGGTGCAGGACCGCGACGGTCTGCCGCTGGTCCTCTTCCGCGACGACTGGGCGCTCCAGCACGCCGAGGACAAGCACCCGGACCTGAAGTTCCTCAACGAGGCGCCCATGCTGCGCAAGCTGACGGCGGTCGCCTCGGGGAGCTGAGCGCTACTTGTAGACGTTCACGGTGCCGCCCCGGAAGGCGGAGTCGCGCAGGACGAGGCCTTCCTTGTAGAGGCGGGCCGTCTTGGGGCCGACGAAGAAGTCCTTCGGCTGGCCCCGGCGGAACGTCTTCTTCACGTGCTCCTCGATGTCCATGAACAGGCGCCGGAAGCGGTCCGGCGCCGCGTTCTTCCGGCCCGTCTGCGCGGTGATGTCCAGCTCCGCCCAGAGCTTGCCGCTGAGCAGTTCGCCCTCCTCGTTGGTGCGGCAGCGCTCCAGGAAGATGACGGGGGAGCGCACCTCGTCCACGCGCCAGTAGCCCTTGTCCGGGCCGCGCTTCATCTTGTCGACGATGGCGGGGCCCAGGTCGCTGGCCACCAGGTACAGCTCGTCCTCGGGCAGTCGCGCCATGTTGTCCTGATGGGCGCGGAACGTCGTCCAGTCCGCTGGAACGCGCCGGGGGTACACCTCCAGCACGAAGCGCTCCAGGAAGCGGAAGAAGGCGAGCTCGTCGTCGGGAATCATGAAGAACTGAAGGACATTGGCCATTGCCCGGCCCTCATACCCTTGTGTTCCTCCCCGCGAAAGCCCGGGGTGCGGCGGGTTATAGAGAGTTCATGGATACCTGGCTGCTTTCCCGGATGCAGGAGCTGAAGGACCTCCAGGGGCTCATTGGCCTCGCCACGTGGGACCAGGAGACGTACCTGCCCGCCAAGGCGGGCCCCGCGCGAGCCCACCAGCTGTCCACCCTGCAGGGCATCCACCACGAGCGCCTCGTGGACCCTCGGCTGGGGGATGCGCTCGCCAGGGCGGCCACCGAGGCGGGCCTGTCCGACGACGAGCGCGCCATGGTGACCGTGCTCCAGCGCGAGCGGGAGCGCGAGGTGCGCGTGCCCGCCGCCCTGGTCCGCGCCCTGGCCGAGGCCCAGAGTCACGGCCTCCATGCCTGGCGCGAGGCCCGCAAGGAGCGCCGCTTCGCCCGCTTCCAGCCCGCCCTCCAACGCCTGCTGGAGCTGCGTCGCGAGCAGGCGGATGCGTACGGCCATGATGGCGAGCGCTATGACGGCCTGCTGGAGGGCTACGAGCCCGGCATGCGTGTCTCCCGGCTCACCCCGGTGCTGACCACGTTGCGCGAGCAGCTCATCCCCATGGTGGGCAAGCTCTCGGGCGCGAAGCGACAGGTGCCGGCCCTCTTCGACGGGCGTCGCTACGACAAGGACGCGCAGTGGCGCTTCACGCTGCGGTTGCTCGGGGACCTGGGGTTCGACCTGGAGGCGGGCCGACAGGACGTGAGCATCCATCCGTTCACCGGAGGCACGCACGCGCTCGACGTGAGGCTCACCACGCACGTGGACGAGTCGAACCCGTTGTCCGCCATCTTCAGCACCATCCACGAAGCGGGGCACGGCCTGTTCGAGCAGGGCTTCTCGCCCGAGCACTACCGCACGCCGCTGGCGGCCTCGCCGTCCATGGGGCTGCACGAGTCACAGTCGCGGCTCTGGGAGAACCTCGTGGGCCGGGGTCGCCCCTTCTGGGAGCACTACTTCCCGCTGCTGCGCGAGAGCTTCCCCGACGCGCTGGCCCAGGTGGACCTGGAGGCGTTCCACACCGTCGTCAACGACGTGCGCCCGTCGCTCATCCGCACCGAGTCCGACGAGGTGACGTACAACCTCCACATCGCCGTGCGCTACGAACTGGAGCTGCTGCTCATCCGCGACGAGCTTCCGCTGGAGGAGCTGCCCGCCGCGTGGAACGCGCGCATGGAGCGCTACCTCGGCGTCACTCCGCCCGATGACACGCAGGGCGTGCTCCAGGACATCCACTGGGCCTGGGGCGAGCTGGGCTACTTCCCCACGTACTCGTTGGGCAATCTCTACTCGGCCTCGCTGTACCGCGCCGCCGGGCGGGAGCTGCCGGACCTCGAAGGGCAACTGCGCCGGGGGCAGATGCTGCCGCTGCGCGACTGGCTGCGTGAGCGCATCCACCGTCAGGGCTTCCGCCTGCCCGCCGAGGAGCGGGTGCGCGAGGTGACGGGACAGGGCCTCACCGACGCGGACTTCCTGGGGTATCTGCGCGCGAAGTACGGCGCGCTCTACGGCATCTCGCTCTGACCCCTGTCAAAAGACGCGCGGACTCAGAACGAGAACAGGAGCGGATGACACGAACGGGCCAGCCGCAGCGCGTCCTTCGCGAGCGTGTATGAGCCGGGGTCATCCGCGTCCAGCCAGGCCGTGCGCGCGACGAGGCTGCTCAGCTCGAAGCACAGGCTGGTGGTGCGCCGCGCCAGCCGGCTCTCCTTGCGCAGCGCGCGCACGTTGAGTTCGCACAGCTCCGCGCACTGCCGCAGCACGCGCACCGAGGCGCTGCTCAGCGTCTGTCCCTGCGCCACCATCCGCGCCATGCCTGCTTCGCAGGCCGCCTGGCACTGGAGGCTCGCATCAATGCAGCGCGACACGTCCGCGCGAGCACCGCCCAGTCTCGCTCCAGTCATCGCTCGCACCTCCGAACCGCTAACCAGGGTATGCACGCCGAGCAGGGGGGCAACTGGAAGTGAGGCATGAGATGCCCGATGTTAAACGGTCACCATGCCCAAGCTCACGCTCGTCCCTGACGAAATCGAAGAGTAAGCCCGCGCGCACACCGCGGCACCCGCGCCACTCTTCGAGGAACTCAAGGACATCACCCACGCACGCACGTCCTCTCCGGGTATGCAGGTCGGACCCGTCGAAGGCGCCTTCCTGAGAATGCTCGTCTCGCTCACGAGTGCGAGGCGCGTCCTGGAAATCGGGACCTTCACGGGATACTCGGCGTTGATGATGGCGGAGGGGCTTTCCGACGACGGAGAGCTCATCACCTGTGACATCAACCCGGAGACGGCTGAGATTGCCCGCGCCTTCTTCGCGCGCAGTCCGCATGGCCGGAAAATCCAGCTCCGACTCGGGCCTGCCCTGGAAACCCTGAAGACGTTGCGGGGTCCGTTCGACCTGGTCTTCATCGACGCGGACAAGGGGGGCTACAGCGCGTACTGGGACGCGGTGGTGCCGCTGGTGCGTCCCGGAGGGCTGCTCGTCGCGGACAACGTGTTGTGGTCCGGGCGCGTGCTGAGTCCCGAGTCCGCGCAGGACCACGCGGTGGTGGACTTCAACGCGAAGGTCGTCGCGGATGCGCGCGTGGAGCCCGTGCTGCTGACGGTGCGCGACGGGATGATGCTCGCGCGCAAGCGGGTGACTCAGTAGCGCGCGAGGAAGCGAGTCAGCCCGGGCCGCAGGGCCTCGCGCTGGGCGATGCACTGGTCCACGCGCTCCAGGGACTGTGCCAGCGCACGCTCGCCGCCCTCGAAGTCCCGCGCGCGCGGACCGAAGAAGCGCGCCACCTCTTCACGGTGTTCGGCGTCGCAGAAGAAGCCGCCACCCGAGAGCAGCCACGTGGAGAGGTCCCTGGGCAGTCGCTCGCGCAGGGTGTCGAAGTGCTCGCGCAGGAAGCCGAAGGCCACCTCGCGCGTGTGCGCCTCCGAGAGCTGACCGAAGAGGATGGCCAGCGCCTCGCGCGTGTCCACCTTCGCGTCCAGCAGCAGCTCCAGGCTGGCGCGCGCCAGCGCTGCATCGCGAAAGCTGCCCAGGGCACCGAAGAGCAATCCGCGCTCCTGCTCCGTGGCGGCGGTGCGCGCGGCGTCTCGCAGGCGTTGGTGCAGGGCGGCGTCTCCCGCCACCGCGGCGGACTGAAGCACCGTGGCGGCGTCCTCGGGTGGCAGCGCGGTCCGGTCCTCGAGCCAGCGCAGCGTGAGGCGGCGAGCCTCCGCGCGCAGCTTCGGGTCTTCGCCCTCGGTGGCCGCCATCCACATCAGGGTGGGGCGCATCAGTCGCAGGTCCTCGCTCTCGCCGGGACGGGAGACGAAGCCCACCGAACGCGCGCGGTTTCCGAAGAGTCCGCGCACGAAGCGCGCCCGGTGCGGACGGAGTGCATCCGGAACCAGGTCCGTGTGCACGCTGCCCACCACGCCCGCGGCGCTGTTCACCAGGTCCGAGCCCCCTTCGCCCAGCCGAGCCACCAGCGTGAGCGCCTGGCTGACGTCCAGCTCGCCGCTGGAGAGCAGCGCCTGCGCGTCCGCCATCAGCACCAGTCGCTCGGGGATGGTGAGCTGCCGTCCGCCCTGGCGCGTGAGGCGCTCCAGCCCGTCTCCGCGCAGCAGCGCATGGTAGTAGCCGCGCGCGTCCGCGTTCGGGTGGACCCAGTCGGGACACCCCTTCGCCTCGGTTAACTCGAGTGTGCCCGTGGGCTCGGTGAGCACCGTGCAGACGCGGCCTTCCTTCGCGCCGACGGCGTAGCGCACGCACAGCGGCACCTGCCAGGGCCGTGAGCCCGCCGCGTCCCGGGCCCCGAGCGGCAGGTAGCGCCGCTGCTCCAGCGCGAGGCGCGGCGCTCCCTCCTTGGGGCACTGGAGCGTCATCGCCACGAGCGGCACGCCGGGCTGGTCCAGGAACGACGAGAACACGGGCGCGACGTCCCGCCCGGCCGCGAGTGACAGCGCCTGGAAGAAGTCCTCGGTGGTGGCGGTGCCGCGCGCGTGGGCCTGCAGGTAGTGGCGAACGCCGCGCTGGAATGTGTCGGCTCCCACCCAGGACTCGAACATGGCGAGCACGGCGGCGCCCTTGCCATAGGTGATTCCGTCGAAGGCGCTGTGGATATCACCGGGCGCTTCGATGGGCTGGCGGATGCTGCGCGCGGTGACGAGCCAGTCCTCGCGCATGGCGTGGCCTCGGGCCTCCACGCGGCGGATGTCTCCACGCCACTCCGGACGCCAGCGCTTCACCACCTTGAAGGCGAGCCAGTCCGCGAAGGACTCGTTGAGCCACAGGTCGTCCCACCACGCGGGGGTGACGAGGTTGCCGAACCACTGGTGCGCGAGCTCATGCGCCTGCGTCTCCGCGAAGCCGCGCTGGCGCCACACGGTGTCCTTGCCCGGCTCCGCGAGCACCAGCGGCGCGCCGAAGGTGACGAGGCCCGGATGTTCCATCGCGCCCCCCAGAAGCCCCGGCACCGCGAGCACGTCCAGCTTCGGGTAGGGGTAGGGCGTGCCGAACCACGTCTCCAGCTCCGCGAGCAGGGGCGGGGTGACGGACGCGGCCCAGGTCGTCTCGGCCGCGCGGCCCTTGGGCACCACGATGCGCACCGGCACGCCGTTCTGTCCGGCCCGCCCCGCGTCCACCGCCTCGAAGGGGCCCACCGCGAAGGCCACCAGGTACGTGGGCAACGGCGGAGTCGTCTGGAAGCGCACCGTCTTCCAGCCGTCCGTCCCCGCCTCCTCGGCGCGCACGGGCGTGTTGGCGAAGGCGGAGTCCTCCGCACGCACGCGCAACGTCAGGACCCAGGGAATCTTGAACGCGGGCTCATCGAAGCAGGGAAACGCGCGCCGCGCGTACAGCGGCTGGAACTGCGTCATCGCGTACCAGTGGCCGTTGTCCTGCTCGCGGAAGACGCCGCTGTCTTCCTTGTCGTACGCGCGGCCCGTGTACTCGACGTGCAGCGTGACGGGGCCGGGCTGGAGCGGCTCGCGCGGGATGAAGGCGAGCAGGTCCTCCCCGACGGGCAGCGCCTCCGCGGACACCCGCGTGTCCCCTACGCGGAAGTGGCTCTGGCTCACGGTCAGCTCCGAGGCGTGGAGCCACAGCGCGCGCGTGGGCTCGGACAGCGACAGCTCCACGTCCACGATGCCTCGGAAGGTCTCCTGGCGAGGGTCCAGCTCCAGCGTCACCGTCTGCCGCGTGGGCCGCGCGTGCCAGTCCAGCCGCAGGCCCGGCGGCGTGAGGACGCGGGCGTCTTCCACGGGCGGAGGCACGACGCGCGGGCGAGGCATGGGTGGGGGCGTCAGCGCCGCGGCTTCACGGGCGCCGCCCGCGCAGCCCGCGAGGAGGAGCGCCAGCAACAGGGCGATGACCGCGCCAGGGTGTCCGAACCGCATCGGGAAGCTCCGTCCGCCAGACCAAGGGCGACTCGTGACGGAGGTCATTCCATCACCGCCTCCGCCGCGACGGTAGCGCTTAGACGCGGTGTCAGATGTGACGCGGTGGCGCGGTGGGGCCCTCAGCCGACGACGGGGAAGGCGGCCAGCAGCTCGATGAGGGCGGGGCCGTACAACTGCAGCCGCTTGTCACCGAAGTAGGGCACCTGTCCGAGCTCCTCCAGGCTCCGGGGCGGCTGCGCGAGCAGCGCGTCCATCAGCGGGTTGGTGAGCACCACGCTGGGCGTCACCTTGCGCTCGGTGGCCTTCTCCACGCGGAACGCCTTGAGCGCGTCCTCGCGCTTGCGGCGGTTGGTGTCCTTGGGGCCCTTGTTCTCGCGCTCCTGGGGCAGCTCCCCGTTGCGCGACTTCTCCAACTGCGCGCGGACGATGGCGAGCACCTCGTCGCCATGGGCGCGCACGAAGGCGCCTCGCACGCCCGCCGCGCGCGCCAGGTCCTTGGGCGTGGAGGGCAGCCGCGTGGCGATATCCGCCAGCGCCATGTTGGAGAGCATGCGCCCCATGGGGACGTTCTCCTGCTCCGCCCACTCCAGCCGCTTGCGGTGCAGCGCATGGGCAATCGCGTTCGCCAGCGTCAGCTGCGTGGGGGACAGCCCGGAGCGCGGCAGCTTGGGCTTGAAGTCCGCGCCCACGTCGGGCCGGGCCACGGCCTCGTCACAGAGCCTGTCGCAGTCCAGCACCACTTCTTCCAGGATGCCCGCCTCGCGGCATGACTCGCGCACCTGCCGGCCCAGCTCGCACAGGTAGCGCACGTCGTTGGCGATGTAGGTGTGCATGCCCGGGGGCAGGGGGCGCAGCGAGAAGTCGGACTGCTGATGCTCCTTCGGCAGCTCCACGCCCAGCTTCTCCCGGGCCACGTCCGCCAGTCCCACCTTGGGCCAGCCCAGCAGGGTGGCGGCCCGGTGCGTGTCGAACAGGCCCCGCACCCGCACCCCGCCCTCGGCCAGGAACTGCAGGTCGCCCTGGGCGGCATGGAAGTACTTGGTGCGTTCCGGGTCGGCCAGCAGCGGGGCGAGCAGCCGGGCCTCCACGCCGGGCTGGAGCGTGTCGAAGAGGAAGACGTCGTCGTCGGTTGCGACCTGGAGGAAGCACAGCCGGGCGCGGAAGGCGTGCATGGAGTCGGCCTCCAGGTCCACGGCCAGCTCGCGGGCCGCCCCCAGCTTCTGGAGGGCGCTCTGGGCCCCGGCGGAATCCACCACGTCCACGTCACCCTGCGGGTAGGTAGGCATCGAGCTGAGCAGGCTAGCGGACCGGACCGCCTGAATGACGTGTTTTTTCCCGGGCCGCCGCTAGGATGGCCACGCCGATGAATGACGTCCAGCGCCTGGAAAAGAGTCTGCTTGGCCACATGGGCCGGGCCATCGCGGACCACCGCCTCATCGAGGACGGGGACCGCATCATGGTGGGTGTGTCCGGAGGCAAGGACTCCTACACCATGCTCTACCTGCTCCGGGAGCTGCAGCGCCGCGCGCCGGTGAAGTTCGACCTGCTCGCGGTGAACCTGGACCAGGGACATCCCGGTTTTCCGGGGCACATCCTGGAGGAGTACTTCCAGCGAGAGGGCTACGCGTACAAGCTCCTCAAGGAGGACACGTACAGCATCGTCCTGGAGAAGACGCCCCCCGGCAAGACGCAGTGCTCGGTCTGCTCGCGCATGCGGCGGGGCATCCTCTACACGGCGGCGGTGGAGCTGGGCTGCACCAAGATTGCCCTGGGCCACCACCGCGACGACCTCATCCACACGCTGTTGCTCAACATGTTCTTCGCCGGCTCCATCAAGGCGATGCCGCCCTTGCTCAAGAGCGATGATGGGCGCAACGTGGTCATCCGGCCGCTGTGCTACGCGCCGGAGAAGGACATCGCGAAGTTCGCGGAGCTGAAGGCCTTCCCCATCATCCCCTGCGATTTGTGCGGCACGCAGGAGAACCTCCAGCGCAAGCGGATGCAGCGGCTGGTGGAGGACCTGGGCAAGGAGATTCCCAACGTCCGGCAGAGCCTTCTCAACGCGATGGCCAACGTGCGGCCGTCGCACCTGCTGGACCGGGCGCTCAACCCCGACCCGCTGAACGCGAGCGAGGCGGAAGTCGCGGCGGCGCCCACTCAAGACACGCAGGACACGCAAGGGGGAGCCAGTCCATGGCTCGAGAGCAGGCAGTGAGCGCGCGCAAGGAACGTAACGCCGCGCTGGTGGAGGCGATGTTGCTGGCGGCGATGGCCGACGGCCGTGTGTCTCAGCGGGAGATGCAGACGTTGCTCAGCCGCGTGCTGGAGCGGCCGGAGTTCGAGGGCACGCGTCCCGAGGAGCTCAACGCGCTGGTGGAGACCAGCGCCGCGCGGCTGTCCGAGGCGCGCAACCTGGAGGACGTGCTCGCGTCGCTCAGGCGCAGGCTGCCGGACCACAAGAACCGGATGCTGGCCTTCGGACTGGCGGCGGCGGTGGCGCTGGCGGACCAGCGGGCGACCCGCACGGAGCTGGGGCTGCTCAAGACGTTCCAGGCCGCGTTGGGCATCTCCGAGGACGAGGTCGCCCAAATCATCGACGTCATCGAGAACGGCGGCAGCCTGGCGGAGGCCCTGGGAGAGCCGCTGGAGCGGCTGTACGCGGAGGTCATGGTGCTGGTGAGCGCGGCGGACGGGCGGCTGAAGGAGGCCGAGGCCCGGGCGCTGGTGGAGAGCTTCGCGGCGGACCCCCTCTTCGAGAACGTCAGCCCGGAGCGCGCGCAGAACTTCGTGAGCGAGTCGGTGGCGGCGCTGTCCGCCGAGGGGCTGCCCCAGCGACTCCACGTCCTGGCGCACGGCCTGACGACGCACACCCAGCGGGTGAAGGCGTTCCGGCTGGCCACGAAAATCGCCCACGCGGGGGGCGAGCCCAGCCTGCCGGAGCAGCGCATCCTGGACATGCTCCAGGCGACGTTCGGTCTTGCTGACGACGAAGTGGCGCGACTGGGCAGGGAGGGGTAATCAGGGGGCAGAATGACCCTTCAAGTCCCTTCCACCTCCAGGCACTCCTTCCGTTTCGGTCTGCCGCCGTCCCTGGGCAACGAGACGGCGCGAGAGCGCGCGGACCGGCTGGCGGCCTTTCTCCAGAGGGCGCTGGGCAAGCTGGTGGAGGTGAGCGTCGCGTCCAGCTACGAGACGCTCGCCAAGGATTTGCTCTCCGGGCGCGCGGACGCGGCCTGGGCGCCTCCGTTCGTGTGCGCGCGGATGGAGGCCATGGGGGTGCGGGTGGTGGTGCGCGGGGTGCGCCGGGGCATGTCCTCCTACCGTTCGGCGCTGGTGTGCCGGGCGGGGGCGGGGCTGACGGTGGAGCGGCTCAAGGGCACCACGGCGGCGTGGGTGGACCGGGATTCGGTGGCGGGCTACCTGCTGCCCACGGCCTACCTGAAGGCGCAGGGGTTGGAGCCCGCGCGGGCCTTCTTCGCGCAGCACTTCACGGGCTCCTACCGGGGCGCGCTGGAGTCGGTGCTGGAGGGCAAGGCGGACGTGACGAGCGTCTTCTGCCCGCCGTCTTCCACGGGGCTGACGTACGGCACGGGCGTGGAGGATGTGCTGGGGGCGGGCGCGGGGCGCCGCTTCGAGCTCATCGCCTACACGGACGAGGCGCCCAATGACGGGGTGCCGGTGGCCATGGGGCTTCAGCCTCAGGTGGTGACGGCGCTGGAGTCGTCGCTCCTGGCCTTGCAGTCCTCGCCGGACGGGGTGTCGCTGTTGAAGGACATCTTCAACGCGGAGCGCTTCGAGCCCGCGCCGCGCATGGGCTACCGCGCGCTGTATCGCGTGGCGCTCGCGAGCCTGTAGCAGGCCGTTTCACGGACGGCCGCACGGCACGTGACGGAGTCGTTTCGCGGCTCGCGTTTGGCGCGGCGCGGCGCGCGATTTCGCGTGGGTGGCTCCGGGGAGGCGGTGCAGGATGCCGCGCATGAGCGACCTCAAGAGCTACGAAGGCGGCTGTCACTGTGGGCAGGTTCGGTACGAGGTGAAGCTGGACCTCTCCCAGCCCGCGGTGACGTGTAACTGTTCCATCTGTCAGAAGACGGGCTCCATGCTGAGCTTCACCCCGATTGCGCAGTTCACGCTGCGCTCCGGGGATGCGGCCCTCACGGACTACCAGTTCAACAAGAAGGTCATCCACCACGTCTTCTGCTCGAAGTGTGGCGTGCGCTCCTTCGCGCGTGGCGTGGGCCCGGACGGCTCGGAGATGGCGGCCATCAACGTGCGTTGCCTGGACGGCGTCGACCTGGGCGACGTGAAGACGATGCAGTTCGACGGCAAGAACCGCTGAGCGGGTGAGTGGAACCCTCGGGCACGGGCTTCCCGTGTCCCGGGCAAGTGGGTGTCTCAGACGGGGCCGGCGTTCAACCCGGGCCCGGACTCACCCGCACCTGGCTACGAGTCTTCGGGCTCACCCTGAGGGCCTGGGCGGGTCGGCACGCGCTTGGGCGCGGAACCCGTTCGGCCGGGAGGAGGCGAGGGCGCCTTGCCGGAGCCCGTGCCGCCCCTGGCCGGAGCAACCGGAGCCGGCGAGCCGCCACTGGTGCCCTGGCTTCGCGGAACAGGCGCGGCGGTCGTCGAGGAAACCGCCCCCGCGCGTCGAGGCCCCATGGGCGAGGTCGACGACGAGGACACGCTCCCCTGAGGCTTCGACGGCAAGGCCGGCGCGGAGGGCGATGAGCTCCCCGGCTTGCGCGGAGGCACTTGCGCCGCACGCGGCGCGGCCTTCTGCGCATGGTTGCCCGTGTCACCCGCCGCCGCTGCCGCTGCCGCGGCCTGCTGGCGTGCGGCGATGCGCGGGTCGTAGTGGATGACGGTGGGCTCGGCGGCGAGCCGCTCCTCCTCCAGCTCCTCCGAATACGTGTCCTGCATGAAGGCCGCGAGGTGCGCCGGCGTCGCGTGCAGCTTGTGCTGCACGAGGAACTCATCCAACGCGAGCTGGACCTCGCCGGCCGACGCGAAGCGCTCGTCGCGCTTGCGCGCCAGCGCCTTGAGCACAATCGCGTCCAGCTCCTTGGGGATGTCCGACGACAGCTCCGACGGGGGAACAATCTTCGTCCCCACCACCGCCTTGAGTGTGGCGATCTCCGTGTCGCGCTTGAACAGCCGCTGGTGCGTCAACAGCTCGTAGAACACCGTCCCCAGCCCGAAGATGTCGGAGCGATGGTCCAGCGGCTCGCCCCGCGCCTGCTCCGGGGACATGTACGCGTGCTTGCCCTTGATGGTGCCGACCACCGTCTGGGAGAACTTCCCGGACGCCTTCGCCACCCCGAAGTCGATGATCTTGACGCCGCCGTTGTAGCCGACGAGCACGTTCTGCGGAGACACGTCCCGGTGGATCAACGCCAGCTTGCGGCCCGACGGGCTGCGCGCGTTGTGCGCCGCATCCAACCCCGCCGCCGCGTCCGCGATGATGCGGCACTTGAGCGCCAGCGGAATCGACAGCTTGCGCTGCTGGGCCCTGAGTCCCAGGGGCCCCACCGCTTCGCCATGCACGTACTCCATGGCGATGAAGTACTGCCCGTCCACGTCACCCAGGTCGTAAATCTGGGCGATGTTCGGGTGGTTGAGGTGCGCGGCGATGCGCCCCTCGTCGAGGAACATCTCGATGAACTCGTCGTCCTCGGACAGGTGGGGCAACAGCCGCTTCACCACCAGCAGCTTCTGGAAGCCCACCGGCCCCTTCTGCCGCGCGAGATAGACGGCGCCCATCCCGCCGATGGCGATTTTCCGCAACAGCTCGTAGCGGCCGAATGTCTCCACGTCCGCGCCAGGATAGCCGTGCCGGGGCCACGTGCGGAAGCCCGCGCCGCGTCATTTCCCCGCGACGACAGCGCCCCGCATCCAGACGGATGCGGGGCGCCATACCTCAGGGAGCGGCGGGCGGTACCTTGCACACGCTGCGGTAGCGCACCTCCACCGTCTGTCCGGGCCTCGGCACCGCCGCGCCTCCGAAGACGATGGCGTTCGCATCCTCGTCATACGACCACTGGGCCTCCGGCACCGACTGGCCCTGCACGCGCACCGTCATCTCCGCGGCGCCCGCGGGCTCCGCCGTCAGCGGGAAGTCCGCCTGCAGGTCCCCCGCGCGCTGGATGACCGAGTCCAGCAGGGGCCGGTAGTCGCCCTCGCAGATGGACTCCGCCCGGCCGCCCGTGCCACGCGCCACCGCCACGAAGCGGTCCGCGTCACTGCCCGCCGTGGTGCAGCGGCTGTCGGTGGGCACCAGCGCGTAGAGCTGGCTGCGGTGTGACATGCCCGTGCCCTTCAGCGTCTGGAGGAACTGGATGTAGCTGTCCGGCACGAAGCCCGAGTTGTCGTCCTCGTCCGCCAGCACCACCACCGCCATTCTCGCCGCTGGCCGCGTGAAGCCCCAGTTGCCGTCGTTGGGCTGCGCGGTGCGCGGGTCGTCCGTCTGCTCGGACAGGGGCGCGGAGAGCGCCTGGCGCATCGTCTCCAGGCCCTGCACCAGGTTGTGGCACAGGCCCACGTCGATGTTGGACTGGAGCCCCGCCGCCGCGTTGGGGCTGTTGCTGGAGAGCACCCGCGCGCGGTTGCCGTCCACCGGGAACAGTCGGCCCGCCTCGCCGCCGTTGGCGCCACCCCCACACTGGGGCCCGCGCTGCACGAGGCCCGTGCTGGTGACACCCACGCGCACGTCCACGTTCTGCTGCCGCGCGTAGTCCAGCCAGCCGGGAATCGCCGACTTCAGGCGCTCCTGGTACGGGTCCATGGTCGTCGTGTTGGAGACCACGAAGAGCACGTCGAGCTGGCTGTCGGTGCCCTGCGTGTAGCGGTCCACCTGGATGCCCTCGTGGTTCGTCTCGCCAATCAGCGGCACCAGGAAGGGCGCGGCCTCGTTCGCGGCGCGCAGGTACATGGGCGTGTAGTGCTGACCCAGCACGTTGCGCGCGTAGTCCACCTCCAGCTCGAAGCCCTCGCCGGCCAGCAGCGTGCGCGGCTGGGTGATGGGCGTCAGCAGGGAGAACTGGGTGCTGGTGCCATTGCCGATGTCGGCGCCCGTGACGGTGATGGGCTCGCTGCACCGGTTGGCGATGTACGTCTTGCGCGGCGCCGCGGCGCAGTCGTAGCGGATGGGGCCGAAGTCCACGTAGGCGGGCGTGGCGACGAGGCAGCTCGCCTTCGACACGCCCTTGAGGGGCAGCGTCACGGTGGGCGCCGCCGGGTTGTTCACCGTCAGCTTCAGTTCGCCCGTGTACTCACCCTCGGCCGAGGGCCGGAAGGCCACCATGGCGCTGAAGGCCGTGTCGTAGAGCACGACGCCACCGGTGAGCTTGCCGCCCGGCATGAAGAAGGCGCCATTCGCGTCGTTGGAGAGGTGCACGTCCTTCACCGCGCACTCCGCGCGGCCCGGGTTGCGGAAGTAGAAGCCCAGCACCGCGCCTCGGCCCGGCACCACGTTGCCGAAGTCCATCACCGGCTGGGGCAGCAGCTCGTACACGCACGGTCCGCTGGTGCGTGCCCGACCCGTCAGGATGACCTCTCGCTCCGGGTTGAACACGTCGTCGGAGCGCACGCGCAGCCGCGCCTGGAAGCTGCCTTCCGACGTCGGCTCGAAGTAGACCTTCAGCTCCAGCGCGTCGTTGCCCGGCGCGATTTCCAGACCGCCGGACTCGAACGCGGGCCACGCGCCCGCCGTCCACGGATAGCGCTGCGTGCCGCGCGTGGGCACGTCCACGCTGAACTGGGTGCTGGCGCCGTCCGCCGTCACGCCCACGAAGCGCAGCGAGCCGTTGGTGCCCGCGTTGGAGATGCGGATGACCCGCTCCACCTTGCCGCCCACCGGCAGCTCTCCGAAGTCCAGCGCCACCGGCGTCACCGCCAGGGTGGGGCGGCCGCCTCGCGCGTCCAGGATGACCTCCGACCGCCGAGGCTTGTCGGAGGCGTAGTGCACCTTGAGGTCGCCCACGTTGGGGCCGGAGAAGCGCGCGGCGAACTCCATCTTCAGCTCCACCACCTCGCCCGGCGCCACCGTGGAGCCCTCCGGCTTGGAGAGCGGCACGAAGGCGTGGTCGCTGGTGACGAGCTGGGCGATGGTCACTGGCCGCCAGGTGATGTTGCGCGCCCGCGTGAAGGACTGCGTGCGCTCATGCACCGGAATCAGGTCGAACGGCACCGGCGCCGGGTCGAACACGAAGGCCGTGGCCACCGAGTGCCCCTTGAGGTCCACCACCGACGCGGTACACGTCTCGCACGAGCGCACCTCCAGTCGCGCGTCCATGGCGCCCAGCGCTCGCGGCAGGTACTGCGTGCTCACCTTGCGCGAGGACAGGGGAGGAATGGTGATGGTGTCCGGCGTGAAGGGGTCCGGCCAGTCGCCGCGCACCGCCAGCGTCAGCGGCAGGTCCACCGGGTTGGTGATGGTGACCTCCAGGTTGCGCTCGCTGTCCACCTCCAGCGTCTCGTAGTCGAGCACCGGCGGGTCGATGACAATCTGCGTGGGCGTGCCCAGACCCGTGACGCGCACCTGCGCCTGCGCGCCCTGGTTGGCGTCGGTGGAGACGTACACCGTCTCTTCCGTCACGCCCTCGCCGAGCGGATGGAAGCGCACGCGCACCAGATGGGATTCGCCCGGCATCACCCGGCCGCCACCTTCCGCCAGCTCCACCTCGTAGGAGGGGTTGCCGACAATGGCCAGTGCCTCGATGGCGAAGAAGGGCACATAGCCGACATTGCGGATGCGCACCTCGCGCTCCCGCCACTCGCCCACCGGCACCTCCCCGAAGTCGAGCACGTCCATGTCCACCACCGCTGTCGCATGCACCGCGCGGGTCTCATCACCCTCGTGGCAGCCGACCAGTCCGGTGGCGACGAGCACCGCCAACGCGAGGACTCGCCCCCTCAACCCCATCCCCATTGTCCGCTCCTCACCCTTCTCCCCACACGCACCCGTCTGGGTCCGGTGCGTGATCCGCCGACTTCCCTCTCTCCAATTCGCATACCAACCCGTGGGACCTAGGGTGGTGTCCTGAATTCAAGGGGTTGAGATGCGCAGTCGCCGGAGAGGGCCGCGGAGGGAACGGAGTTACCCTGGAAGGTGAAAGAGTTTTCCAGGGGTTCTGACCGGTGCGGGCCTCTTCAGCGGATGAAGTCGGCCAGTGCGCGGGCGACTTCGGCGGGCTGCTCCATATGCACGTGATGTCCCCCCGGAATCATTTGAGGGGGCGCCACGAGGGTGCGCAGGGCCAGAACCCGGCGATCCAACTTCGGAGCGTCGGGCCACAGGCCCTCCTGGCCCCGGATGAGCTGCACCGGGCAGGTGAGCGCGGCCTGGAGCGCGAGCCACTGTGCTTCGTCGTACCCTTGCGCGAAGCGGCGACGGTGTCGTGAATCGAACGTGAAGGCCACCCCCCCTTCGTACGGCTCGGTGCCGTGCTCGGCCAGATGCAAGGCGGCGGCCTCCGGCAAGGAAGGGTTGTTCTCGCGCAGGCGAGCAGCCGCGGACGCCACATCCGGGTAGCGCTTGCGATTCGGGGGCCGGCGCGAGTCATTCAGGAAACCTCGCAGCCGCGCCACCGCGACTTCGGGCGGGCCGCCGGTGGGACCCATGCTTTCGATGAGCGACAGGCCAAGCACCCGCTCCGGCCGCACGGCCGCGTACGTCAGCGCGACGATGCCGCCCAGCGAATGGCCCACCAGGTGCGCCTTGCCCAGCCCCAGCCCATCCAGCGCGGCCTCCATGTCCAGGAGGTGGTCACCGGACTGGTAGTGGGCCTCGGGCGGCGCGTGCGCGCTCTGGCCCATGCCCCGGAAGTCGAGCAGCGCCAGTCGCCAATGGGCGGGCACATGCTCGATGACGCCATCGAAGCTGTGGGAGTGGTCCAGCCAGCCGTGGAGGAACAGCACGGCGGGCGCGGTGTCGGCGCCCGGGCGCCAGCGCACGTGAAGGCGCAGACCCTGGGCGTCGACGAAGCGGGATTCGAGCGAGGTGGACACGGGCGGCTCCTCCCCGTGGCTTACCCCAGCGCGTGTCCTGTCTCTAGCGCGGCGGCGAGGGAGGCCGTGGCGGCGCCCCGGTATCGGGCTTGGACATCACCAGCGCGAGCTGCCGCGCCTGATTCTCCGTCGCACAGCGATACTCCTGGACCCTCCCGTTCTCCTTCTCGATACGGAGTACCCAGACGTCGTTTTCCTTCGTGACATTCGGCCGCTGAGACATGTGGCGGTTCCTCCCCACCCTGGGGCACAAGCACGTCTCGTGCCCGACAGCGGGTTTGGAGCCAAATGCTCGATATCCGGGCACTGCACCCCGCATGGAGAGGGTCAGGTGACAAATTTGGTTCGCCCAGGCGACAAATTTTGGATCATGACCCTGACAGTCCTTGCGTAGTACCCCAGGGCTGGGTCAGGCGAGACCTGTATCACTGAGAGGGATTGGATGTTTCAGAGGGCGTCCGGCCACTCCCAGGCGGAGCGGTAGTCCTCGGTCGTTTGAGTCCCTTCGATAAAGCGTGCGTAGAAGGGATGCGCGCTGAGGGTGGCGGAGTCGCCCACGACGAAGAGGTGTCGGCGGGCGCGGGTGAGGGCGACGTTCATCCGGCGCAGGTCGTTGAGGAAGCCCACCTGTCCCTCGCTGTTGGAGCGGGTGAGGGAGACGAGGATGGCGTCCTTCTCCCGGCCCTGGAACGCGTCCACCGTGTCCACCTCGACGTCGGGGGCGAAGGACTCCAGGCGCTCGCGCAGGCGGTGGGCCTGGGCGCTGTAGGGGGTAATCACCGCGAGCTCCCGTTGGGACAGGCCGGCCGCGAGCAGCGCGCGGGCGCGAGCCTCCACCAGGTCCGCCTCGCCGGTGTTGAAGAGGCTGCGGGTGGTGGGCTCCACCTCTTCATCGAAGCCCTTGCCCGCGGTGTCGAGGAAGAGGACGGGCGGGGCGTCCAGTTGCGTGTCGGGAGGCAGGACGTCCGCGAGCGTGCGGTCCGCGACGGACGGGTGGGCGCGCAGCTCGCCGCCGTACATCTCGCGGGAGGGGAAGTCCATGATGCGCGTGTTCATCCGGTACTGCTCGCGGAGCATGCGCTTGACGCCGTCGCCGTGGTCCGCGAGCAGCCGCTCGAAGAGGCTCACCGCGAGGCCCGCGCGGGCGGCCTCCTGGGAGAGCACGGTGGGGGGAAGCTGCTGCGGGTCTCCGGCGAGGATGACGATGGGCGCGCGCAGGAAGCCCAGGAGCGCGAGCGGCTCGGTGGCCTGGGTGGCCTCGTCGAGCAACGCCAGGTCGAACTTCTCGCCGGAGAGCACGCTCGACTCGAGGCTCGCGAGCGTGACGCAGACGACGTCCGCGTTGGCCAGCACGGAGCGCACCGCCTTGCGCTCCAGCGCGCGGGCCTCGTCGAGCATCGCCTTGGCCTCCGTCGTGGACGAGCGCGCGTTGGAGAAGCGCTCGCGGCTGCGGCCCTGGGTGCGCTGGCGCCGCGCGTAGCCCAGCAGGGAGAACGCCTCGTCGAAGAGGTCCCTGGAGATGATGCGGTCCGGGTGCTCCTCCACGACGATGTCCAGCGTGTGTTCCTGGAGCCGGGCGGCGACGCGGGCGGGGTGGCCCACGCGAATCGCTCGCAGGCCCTGGGCCAGGCACAGGTCCAAGAGGTGGTCCACGGCGGCGTTGCTGGCGGCGGTGCACAAGAGGCGCTGGCCCCGGGCCACGGCTTGCGCGGCGACCTCCGCCAGCACGGTGGACTTGCCGGTGCCCGGCGGGCCGTGAACCAGGAAGAAGTCCTCGGCGGCGAGCGCGCGGCCCACCGCGTCCAGTTGCTCCGGGTTGAGGGGCCGGCCGGCCTCGAAGGGGCGGGGCGTGTCGCTGCGCGGGGGCTCGTTGCCCAGGAGGACCTCGCGCTTGCGGCGCTCCAGGCCCTTGTCCATCGCCTTCACGCGCTGGAGGCCGTTGCGCATCCGCTCGTAGGTGATGTCGTTGGGGACGACGTCCAGCCGCAGCAGGCCCTCGTGGACATACGGCGGAGGCGAGCGGTCGAAGGCGAGCTGGAGGCGCGTGGCGCTGGCGCGTGAGATGAGGGCCTTCGCGGGCTCGCTCACCTCGGCTCGGCGGGGGAACACGGCCACGAGGTCGCCGTTGTGGAGCCGGGAGGGCAGGCGCGCGCGGTCGGCCCGGGCCAGCGTGAGCAGGACGCGGCCACCCAGGCCGACCTCCTCCTCGACGGTCTCCAGGTCCAGGACGGACAGGCCCTGCTCCTCGCGCTCATGGAGGGACAGGCCCTCGGCGAGGGTGGCCAGGCGGGCTTTCTCGGCCTCGCGCTCGCGGGCGAGCAGTGAGCCGAGCTGGTCGAAGAAGGAGACGTCACGGGCCATGGGGCCCTGTCATGCCACCCGGGCGCGACGACGGCCAGTGTCTCGGATGGCGCCGTGTCGCGCGGTGGGCGGGCCGGTGCCCCGCGAGGGAACACCGGCCCACCCGACGTCGGGGGACGACTACGGCTGGATGAGGCCGCCGCTCACCACGAGCGCGTACAAGGCGTCGATGGCGCGCGTCGACAGGTTCGTGTCCTGGACAATCTGGTCGCCCAGCACTTCCACCGTCCACTTGCCCGCCTCGGGCTCACGGACGAAGACGTTCTCCACGGTGTCCACCGTGTTGGACACACCGCCGGGCGTGGAGACGTTGCCCGCGGACAGCCCGTTGTTGCCCCAGTAGATGACGCCCGACGGCGACGTCACGCGCACCGACAGGTCATTGATGCGTGCCTGCGCGGCGCCCACGGTGCCCGCCGGGTCCGTGTAGACGAGGGTGACGTTGAACTCCTTCTCACCCTGGGGCACGGCGACCGAATAGGTGTTGATGCCCAGGGGCAGGAGGTTGTCCGTCTCGTTGATGATGCTCGTCTGCGCGGCGCGCGTGTACAGGCGCTCCAGGTCCGCATGGCCCCAACCCTGGCGCACGCGCGTCAGGTCGCCGTTGTTGCCACCCAGGAGCCACTCGTAGCGGGACGCCAGGTTGATCATCAGCGCCTTGGCGGTGGCCATCTTCGGGCGGCTGTCGAAGACATCCGTCCCGCCACCGAAGCCGGCCCACACGCCCTCGTGCCACATCTGGAACATGAGGCCGAAGTGGCCCGCCGTCTGCGGGGTGGCCGCGCTGGTGCCGCTGAAGTTGTAGTACGACGTGTTGCTCGAGTTGTTGGCCGAGCGGACCGCGTCATAGAAGAACGAGAGGTCCGGCTTGATGCGGCCGTCGGCCGCGGGGCCGATGCTGGCGCCACCGTTCCACCGGTCATCCCCGGGGGTGGCGTTGTCGTAGTGGTAGAAGCCACCCACGGAGACGATGTTCTTCGCCCACGCCTGGGGCCGCGAGTTGCGCGTGCCGGAGTTGCTCTGCGACTGCGTGCTCAGGATGGGGTGCTTGAACAGGTAGTCGTCCACCTCGGCGGAGATGGTGGTGTACGCGGTGCCCAGCGCGCTGCCCACGCTCGACGTCTGGAACACGGCGCGGTACGGGCCCGCCGGGTCCGTCAGCTCGCGGTTGATGTCGTAGCGGGACTTGGGGCCGCCGAACTGACTGGACTGGCTGTAGAGGAAGAAGATGCCCTGGCCGTCGGGCAACAGGCCACGCGCGTTGAGGTCCACGCCCCTGGCGAAGTTGATGCTGTAGCAGCTCGTCCCGTGCGCGCTGCCAGCGGCGGACGTGCTGTGGATGAGGGGAGGAGTGGCCCACTCCTGGTGGGTCGTGCGCAGCTCGGTGTCGAAGATTTCCCCGCGCACGCCCTGGCCCGTCCAGGCCTCGTACTTCTCGATGTGGTTGGCGCCGCCCACCTCGCGCACGTTGTTCATGTCCACTTCACCCGGCCCACCCCAGCGGTCGATGTATTGCACCGCATTGGAGCGCACCAGCCGCTCGAGCTGGGGTTGGGTGAGCGTGGCCTCCAGGCGCAGGCCTCCCGCCTCGATGAGCTCCACCGTGCCGCCCAGCTTGCGCACCGCTTCGGCGACCTCTCCCTGTCGCTCCGCGCCGCGCTCGCCCACCATGATGGAGTAGCGCTGCGGCTCCAGTCGCGCCGCGCGCCCCGTCAGGGCATCGCGCAGCACGCCTTCCACGCGGTACTCGGGATGGTACGGCCCCACCCAGCGCACGAAGGGCAGCTCCGTCACGCGCTTGCGGGTGTCCGCGCTCATCTCCACCAGGAACGTGTGGTCCGTGAGGAAGCGCAGCACCTTGCCGCCCTCTCGCTCCAGGGCCTCACGCAGCTCCGGCAGTGGCGTCGCCTGGAGCTGCACGAGCGACAGCGTGTTCTCCGCGTCCGCGGCCAGCAGGCCCGCCACCAGCGGCACCGCCTCGCGCAGCGGGTCGAAGCGCGCATGCTCCAGGCGGACCTGGTACGTCGTGGGCTGCGCGCGGCCCACCAATTCCGTGCCGCCCCGGCTGTAGGCGAAGAAGTCCTGGCGCTGTCCGTCCGCGCCTTCCTCCTCCCAGACGTGCAACTGCAACTGCGTCTTGGGGACCGCCAGCGTCCTCAGCGCATGGATGATGTTGTCCGTGCGGTGGAAGACGCGGCCTGTTCCCGTGACGAGCGCGTGACGTCCGCTCACCGAGGCCGCGAGGCCCGTGGCGGGCCGCGCCGCGCTCGCAGCCAGCGTGTCGACGATGCGCGCGGGAAGCGCCGCGCCGCGCTCGACTCCCGCGCGTGACGGCTGCTTCGACGCCGCGAGCACCGGCAGCGGTGCGAGGAGGCCCCAGCCCAGGGCCATGACAGAGAGCCGACGCCAGCGTCCCGCATACGACGAGAAGGGGGTTTCCATTCGGTGTCTCCTGTTCGGGTTGCGCTTCGTGCTGCTCCCGCCGCCTGCTGCTCCAGTCCGAGCGGCGGATTACGACAGCTCTTGAATTTGTGTAATTCGAGACTTAATTGTTAATCCAGATAATCGAGCCAAATCAACACAATCGGGGTGGCGGGCGTGTGGGCTGTGCAAAGCCACACAGCGCGCGGAGCGTCGGGTAGACGTGCGCGCTAGAGGTGCCGTGCTCTCTGAGGTCGCCCTCACCGGAGCGCTCGTGCCGAGCGTCAGCCGAGGCTCGGGCGTCGCGTCGGGAGGGGCTCCATCATGGAACTCATCCTCTTCATCGGGTTACAGGCCTCCGGCAAGAGCCGCTTCTTCCAGCGCCGCTTCGCGGACACGCACGTGCTGGTGAGCAAGGACCTGTGGCCGCATGCGCGGCGCAAGGAGGCCCGGCAGCGCGGGCTCATCGTCGAGGCGCTGAGCGCGGGGCGCTCCGTCGTGGTGGACAATACGCACCCCACGTTGGAGCAGCGCGCGCCGCTCATCGCCCTGGGGCACGAGCAGGGTGCGCGAGTTCTCGGCTTCTATTTCGAGTCGCGGCTCGCGGACTGCCTGGCACGGAACGCGAAACGAGAGGGCCGTGCCAGGGTGCCGGAGGTGGCGCTGTACGCCACGGTGAAGTGCCTGCGGCGGCCAAGCATCGAGGAAGGTTTCGATTCGCTGTCCCACGTGAAGTGGGCCGCCGACGGCGGCTTCATCGTCGAGGACTGGAAGGAGGAGCGAGATGTGGGACCCGGATGAGTTGGCCCAGAGGATGCGACGAGGCGAGATGTTCCACGACTTGCGCCTCCTGCCTGGAGCGTGGGCGGTGGTGCGCGTGGATGGACGCGGTTTCTCCCGCTTCACGCAGGAGCGCTTCGAGAAGCCCTTCGACCCGCTCTTCCACCGGCTGATGGTCCGCACGGCCAGCGCGTTGCTGGAGGAGCTCCAGGGCGCGTACGCGTACACGCAGAGCGACGAAATCTCCGTGCTCTTCCGGCCGGACTGGTCGCTGTACGACCGCGAGGTGGAGAAGCTGGTGTCGCTGTCCGCGGGCCTCGCGAGTGCCACCTTCACGCACGCGCTGGGCGTTCCGGCCGTGTTCGACGGGCGCGTGTGGCTGGGCGCGGATGAGCGCTCGGTGCTGGACTACTTCGCGTGGCGCCAGGCGGATGGCACGCGGTGCTCGCTGCACGGCTGGTGTTACTGGACGCTGCGCAAGGAGGGGCTGAGCGCGGCGCAGGCCACGCGCGAGCTGGACGGGCGTCCGGTGTCCTTCAAGCACGAGCTGCTCTTCCAGCGGGGCATCAACTTCAACGAGCTGGCGCTCTGGCAGCGCCGGGGCTCGGCCATCCGCTGGGAGCACTACACGAAGGAAGGCGTGGACCCTCGCGATGGCTCACGCCACCTGACGACGCGCCGCCGGCTCGGGGTGGACTCGGAGCTTCCGATGAAGGAGGCGTACGAGCGGTATCTGCGCGAGGTGCTCGCCGCGCCCCCCGTGGAGGCGCGCTAGCCGGAGGTGCTGGACTCCAGCGCCATCACCCGCCACAGCCGGGGCTTGTCGTACTTGGGCGGAATCATGCCCACCGGCCAGCCCTCGGCCGTGACTTCCGCGTACTGGTAGGTGCGCCCACCGTGACGCATGCGGGTGCCCGTGCCCGGCAGGCCCACGCCCACCGCCGCGTGGGCCAGCGGGTCCGAGTAGAGAATCACCGCGTCGATGCCCACCTGCCGCAGCAGCATCACCGCGAGCACCGCCTTGGAGTCGCAGTCGCCCTTGTTGCGCGCGGGCACCAGCGCGGGGGGGATGATGCCGAAGGGCTCGTCCAGGGGCAGCTCGTACTGGATGCGCTGCACGAAGTTGAGGATGAGCTGCGCGGCCTGCGCGGAGTCCAGGTTCCGCTCGCGCACGGACGTAACGAAGCGCTCGCCCAGCGCCTTCACCGGCCCCTCGTTGCTGCGGATCAGCTCCTCGTAGATGCACCGCATGTCGGCCGAGCAGCCGCGCGGAGGCTGATACGTGAAGCGCTCACCGCCGAGGGAGCGGTAGCGAAGCCTGCGCCCGAAGACCTTGTGCTGGTCCTCCAGCCACGCGTCCAGCGTGTCGCCCAGGCCGTACGTCAGCCGGTTCCCCGGGGGATGGATGCTCTCCGCGTTCCAGTCATACGTGCGCGCGCGCGACAGCGACGTGTCGGCGGGAATCAGCACGGTGCCCAGCTCCACCGCGCCCTCGCCCACGGGCGGGACAGGCACGTTCGAGCGCACGTTCATGTCCGCCAATTGGCCCATCATCCCCAGGCCACAGCAGCACAGGCAGCTCCCCACGCCGAGCAGGGCGAGGAGCAGCTTGAAGGCCATCTTCATGCCGGAGCTGGTGGACATGGGCTCGACGAACGCCCTCCCGCTATCCGGGAGCGACCATCGTCCCCTCGGGAAGCTGGGGGAAGGGGATGAGCCCGTTGAGGGCCGCCTGGAGCCCTGGCGCCGTCAGCAGCGCGAGGACGAGGAGGATGGCGGAGAGGATGAGCGCGGCGGCGATGTTTCCCTTGCGCACCTCCGCCAGCTCATCGATGCCGGGTGTCATCCTGTCAAACAGGAGGATGCCCAGCGCGAGCACCGCGACGCCGACTCCCAGCGACAGGCCCACGTGCAACGCGGCCACCGCGAGCAGCTTGCCCGCCATCATCGGATGGAAGGGCTGGGTGCGCACGGTGAGGTCCACCGCGTCCGAGGTGGCCTGCACCGCGTGTTGCACGAGCATGCCCAGCGACACGAGGCTGGTGGCGTGGACGATGCCGGCGGCGGTGTTGCCCTGGCGCAGCTCCTCCACCGGATTGGTGCCGAGGATGCGGCTCAGGCCGCGCAGCGCGAGCCAGATGCCCAGCGCGGCGACGAGGCCGCCCAGTACGACTTTGACGAGACCGACGAGGAAGAGGGCGAGGTCCATGCGGAGCACTTCCGGCGCCATGGGAGCGCCGGTGGCCGCACTCTACACCCGTCGTCCCCGGCTCACCCGTACTTGAGGCCGGGGATGAGCGCGCCGGACGTCCAGCCTCGGCCATTGGCGTTGAAGATGCCCACGCCGTACGCGGAGCCTCGCGCTTCAATAGTGCGCCCGTCGCCCAGGCTGATGGCCACGTGGCCGGGCCGGTACAGCAGCGCGCCGCGCGTGCGCAGGGCCTCGTCGACGGAGATGGTGGTGCCCTTCTGCTTGAAGTACGGCACCTGGTTCATCGTGCCGTCGGGGACGGAGACGCCCGCCTGGTGCGCGGCCCATTGCACCAGCTCCGAGCAGTCGAACTTGGACGGGTTGGGGTCGTTCAGGTTCGTCTCCGCGCCGAAGACATACCGGTCTCCCTTCTGCGCGAGCGCCTTCTGGACGAACGCCTCCGCGGTGCCCTTCGTCCCTGGCTGCGGCTTGGGTGGAGGCTTCACGCCCCCCGCGTTCAGCGCGCCCCAGGTCTTCGGGCCGACGATTCCGTCCTGTTTCAGGCCCTTCGCCTTCTGGAAGGAAAGCACCGCGGCGCGCGTCTTCGGCCCGAAGTCCCCGTCGATGGGGCCCGGGTTGAAGCCCGCGGCGGCCAGCTTCTTCTGAAGCGTTGTCACCGTCGCGCCCTTGGAGCCCTGACGCACGGTGGGAGGCGTGGCTGCCGCGGCGGTGGTGGCGGTGGCGACTCGGCGCGAACCCGCACTGGACACAGTCGACATGAGGGGGACCCCGCTTAATGAGTAAAGACGGTTTCCCTGGTTATCGATGACTGCGATTGGAAGTTGTCATGCCCTCCGGGGAGGGTCAGGGCTTCTTGCCCCGCACCCACCACACCCGAAAGAAATGCAGACGGCGGCCCTGGAAAGTTCCAACCAGCTCGGCTGGGTCTTCCATTGACTCGTAATGACTGGTCAACGCGGGCGGCGGGAGGGGCCCATCCTCTTCCACCCAGAGCACATCTTTTCCCGGAGGGACGAGGGGTTCGGGCCACACGTCGTACTGGCTGAAGCGCACCAGGCCCGCGGTCCCCACGGGGATGCCCGAGTAGTGGGCAATCATTGACGCGAGCTGGTAGTTGCCGGCGTACACGGCGACGACGTCGCCTGGCTTCATTTCGGGGAAGAGCTTCTCGGGTGCGGACAGCGCGCGCAGCACCTCCCAGCCGTGCGTGCGCCACAGGGCCGTATCGCGCTTGAAGCGCAGCATGGGGAAGAACAGGTGCAGCGTCACGGCGAGCACCACCGCGAGGCCGGAGAACGCCGCCGCGAGCTGCCAGGGGCGCCGCATGCCCGCGACGCCCACGCACACGGAGAGGTAGGCCATGGTCGTCCAGTTGACCTCGCCTCGCGCGCGCGACGCCGCGTAGCCGAAGAACAACAGGGGCACCAGGGCCGCCATGCGCAGCAGGAACTGCTCGCGAGGCCCTCGCAGCGCGTACACCAGCGCGAGCGGGAAGATGACCGGACCGCCGAAGGCGAACTGGCCTCCGAGGAACTCGCCCAGCGTCTTCCACCCGCCCTGTCCCTCCAGGCCATGGCGGAGCTGGAAGGCGATGCCCACCCAGTCGTGCCGTGCGTTCCACAGCAACACTGGCACGAGGAACAGCGCGGCCAGCGCGCCGGTGCCCCAGGCGCCTCGGGGCAGGCGTCGGTGCTTCAGCGCGGTGACGAGGAAGGCCACGCCCAGCAGCACCGCGGGGAACTTGGCCAGCACCGCGAGGCCCGAGGCGAGCCCCGCCCAGAGCCAGCGCTCGCGCCACAGCGCCCACAGCGCGAGCGTCCAGAGCAGCAGCAGGGCGGTGTCCGGTGTGGCCCAGACGCCGGCCACCATGCCTCCGGGCACCACGCTCCACAGGGCCGCCGCGCGCCAGGCGGCTTCACGGCTCTGGTACACGTCCCGGGCCAGTCCCCACACGGCGACCACGGTGCCGGTGCCGCAGAGGAACGCGGTGCCGTGGATGCCGAGCGCGGCGATGAGCCAGGCGATGAGCGGCGGATGGTCGTAGTAGCCCCAGTCGAGCCGCTGGGCCCATTGCCAGTAGTAGGCGGTGTCGAAGTAGACGTCGGTGCCGAGCGCCAACACGACTCTCACCGCGAGGGCGACGCCCAGCAGGGTGAGACACGTCTTGAGGCCGAGGCCGACGGGGGTGGGCGGGGCGGGGGCGGGGGAAACCATGCTCACGTCTTGGGCCCAGCGTACCTCGCTCCCGTTCTCCAGTGGAGGGTTGTGCCCTTGGGGCTTGCCGTGTTTTCCCGGGCTCCGTATGCCGTGCCGTGGCCGTCCCTTGCTTGGAGTCCGCATGTCCTCCCACCCTCCGTCGTCAGGTTCCTCCAACCGTCTGGCCCAGGAGCCGTCGCCGTACCTGCGCCAGCATGCCGGCAATCCCGTGGACTGGTTTGCCTGGGGGGACGAGGCGCTCGCGCGAGCGCGGGCGGAGGACAAGCCCATCCTGCTCTCCGTGGGCTACTCCGCGTGCCATTGGTGTCACGTGATGGCGCACGAGTCCTTCGAGTCGCCCGAGACGGCGCGGCTGATGAACGAGGGCTTCATCAACATCAAGGTGGACCGGGAGGAGCGGCCGGACCTGGACCAGATCTACCAGGGCGTGGTGCAGCTGTTGGGGCAGGGTGGGGGCTGGCCGCTGACGGTGTTCCTCACGCCGGACCTGAAGCCCTTCTACGGCGGCACCTACTTCCCGCCCGAGGACCGCTACGGGCGCCCCGGCTTCCCCCGGCTGCTGATGGCGCTGCGGGACACGTGGGAGAACAAGCGCGAGGAAGTGAAGCGGCAGGCGGAGCAGTTCGAGGAGGGGTTGGGCGAGCTGGCCGCGTACGGACTTGATGCGGCGCCCGGAGTGTTGACGGCGGCGGACGTGGTGGCGATGGGCAAGCGCATGGTGCAGCAGGTGGACCTGGTGCATGGCGGCTTCGGCGGCGCGCCCAAGTTCCCCAACCCGATGAACTTCTCCCTGCTGCTGCGCGCCTGGAGGCGTGGGGGCGGCGCGCCGCTGCGGGACGCGGTGTTCCTCACGCTGGAGCGCATGGCGCTGGGGGGCATCTATGACCAGCTCGGTGGCGGCTTCCATCGCTACTCGGTGGATGCGCGGTGGTTGGTGCCGCACTTCGAGAAGATGCTCTACGACAACGCGCAGCTCGTGCACCTGTACGCGGAGGCGCAGCAGGTGGAGCCTCGGCCGCTGTGGCGCAAGGTGGTGGAGGAGACGGTGGAGTACGTGCGCCGCGAGATGACCGACGCGGGCGGGGCCTTCTACGCGGCGCAGGACGCGGACAGCGAGGGCGAGGAGGGGAAGTTCTTCGTGTGGCGTCCGGAGGAGCTTCAGGCGGTGCTGCCTCCGGCGCGCGCGGAGCTGGTGACGCGTCACTTCCGCGTCACGTCCCAGGGCAACTTCGAGCACGGGGCCACGGTGCTGGAGGTCGTGGTGCCAGCGGAGTTGCTGGCGCGCGAGCGGAGCCTGCCGGTGGAGGAGGTCGCGCGCGAGCTGTCGGAGGCGCGTCGGGTGTTGTTCGAGGCGCGCGAGAAGCGCGTGAAGCCGGGCCGGGATGACAAGCTGCTGGCGGGCTGGAACGGGTTGATGATTCGCGGGCTGGCGCTGGCCGCGCGTGTCTTCGAGCGTCCGGACTGGACGAAGCTCGCGGTGTCCGCCGCGGACTTCGTGCTGGCGAAGATGTGGGACGGGACGCGGCTGGCACGCTCGTACCAGGAGGGGCAGGCGCGCATCGATGGCTTCCTCGAGGACTATGGGGACCTGGCCTCGGGGCTCACTGCGCTCTATCAGGCCACGTTCGACGTGAAGTACCTGGAGGCGGCCGAGGCGCTGGTGAAGCGCGCGGTGGAGCTGTTCTGGGATGAGGAGAAGCGGGCGTACTTCACCGCGCCACGCGGACAGAAGGACCTGGTGGTGGCGACCTATGGCCTGTTCGACAACGCGTTTCCGTCCGGGGCGTCCACGCTGACGGAGGCACAGGTGGCGCTGGCCGCGCTCACGGGCAACGAGCGGCACCTGGAGCTTCCGGCGAAGTACGTGGGGAAGATGCGCGAGGGCCTGGTGGCCAATGCGATGGGCTACGGCTACCTGGGGCTCGCGGCGGACTCGCTCCTGGACGGCGCGGCGGGGGTGACGTTCGCAGGTTCACGCGGCGCGGTGGCGCCGCTCTTGAGCGCGGCGAACCACGTCTATGCGCCAACGTTCGCCTTCGGCTGGAAGGAGGCGGGCAAGCCCGCGCCCTCGCTGCTCAAGGAGTTGTTCGAGGGGCGCGAGCCGGTGGGCGGGCAGGGCGCCGCGTACTTGTGCCGGGGCTTTGCTTGCGAGCGGCCTCGCACGGACGCGAAGGAACTGGCCGAGCGCCTGACGGAGACTCCCAAGGGTACGTAGACGGCGAGCGCGGAACTTGAGGCCCGCGCTCTGAATGGGCGGGCCCGGCGCTTCATCTCGTAAGGTGGCCCGATTGGTCTCGGCGGGCGCGGACCGGTGAGGTTCCTGCGTGGTGGCCCGGTGCTTCACCTTGTGAGGCAATCCGCCATGCCTCGGCGGGCGCGGGCCGGTGAGGCCCGCGTGCTTCCGCGAGCCAGGACTACTTGACCTCGGTCACCTTCAGCGTGCCGATGAGGGGTGTGATTTCGGCGTTCCCCTCGTAGCCGAAGGCGAAGTGCGTGGCGTCCGCGACGGGCTGGTTGAACGTCGGGTCCAACTGAGTCCACTCACCCACGAACGCCTCCACCCACTCGTGCCAGTAGAGCGCGGGCACGCCGTCCTGGTTCACCATGTAGATGACCCCATCCACGCGCCGAGCGGGGATGCCCGCCGCGCGCAGCAGCGCCACGGACAACAGCGAGTGCTCCGTGCAGTCCCCACGCTTCTGGCGCAGCACATCCGTGGCCCGGTCCGCGCTGGCCCCGTAGTCCTTCTCCAGATGGGTGGCCACCCACGTGTTCACCTTCTGCGCCGCGCGGTACGCGTCCTTCTCGTCACCGATAATCTTCTTCGACTGCTCGCGGATGGCCGGGGCATCGCTCTCCACGATGAGGTTGGACTTGAGGTTCTCCCCCCCATCCGGGTCCGCCAACGGTCGCGGCTTGCGCGCCGCCGTCGAGGGCGCCGCGGCCTGCAACGTCACCTCCACGCTCCCATCCGGCCGCGCGGCGAACTTCTGCCGGTATGTCCCCACGCGGAACTTCTCCGGCAGGCCCGTCACCACCAGCTTCACGTTGCCAGGCACCGCCCGCGCGGACTCCGGCAGCGGCTTGGGCAGCACCACGCGGGTGAGGCCAAACACCTCCACCAAATCCATGCGCTTGGCGACGGCCTCCGTCTCCTTGCGCGCCTGCATCGTCTGGCCAAAGTCCACCAGCACCATCTCCCCGCGCTGGGTGACGTAGGAGACCACCGGCACCTTCTCCTTCTGCGAAATGCTGCTGGCCTTGCCCAGCTTCACCTTCACGCCGTTCACCGTCCGCTGCTCGGCGGGCTCCATGGTGGTGGTGAGGCCGTAGGTCTCCAGGTCCATCCCATCCAGCACGAAGCCGTCCACCTTCGCCTTGCGAGCCAACGCCACGCGCGCCTGGTCCGCGTCCTCGACGCGCTCCTTCGTCGCGGCCACCGGCAGCACCTCGTCCGCGTGGCCCAGGCGCTTGCGCACCACGCGCATGCCGCCCTCGGGCGTGGCCGTGCCCTCCAGCGTCTGGTCCCCGCCGTCGCCTCGCTGCACCACGCTGAAGGACAGCAGGCGTCCGCCGGGCTTCGCCTCGTAGACGCGCTCCTCGCGGTGGTTGCGCTCCGACAGGCGCGTACCGACGAGGGCCTTGAACACGAGCTGGTTGATGCTCTTCACTCGCGCCGGCTCACCGGGCATCACCACCAGGTCCGTGAAGAGCCAGCCCACCTTCTTGTCCATGAGGTACAGACCGAAGAACTCGCCACCCTGGGGGCGGGGAGCCTTCACCACGTCGGACAACGCGGCGGGCGCGGTGGGAGCGGGGGCCTGGGCCCAGGCGGCGGAGGCGCCCGTCAGCAGGGCGCACAGGGACACGAGGGCCAGGGACATCGGTCGGAGCGTGCGAGTCATCACGCCCCTTCTAACGGGGGAGGCGGTCAAAGTCTTCAACCGCCCCACACCCCGTGCGGTGGCCTACAGCCGCTTGGTGAGGATGATGAGGTCGTCCCCCACCTTGTAGAAGTCGCGGATGCGCGCTTCCTCGCCGTACTTCATGGACGCGTAGAAGCCGCGCGTCGGGCCGTAGGCCTCCGTCGCGCTCGTCTCCACGCGGATGAGCCGGCCGTTGCGCCGACGCAGGTCTCCCTCCATCGCGGACACCAGCGCCGCGCCCACACCCTGACCGCGCACCTCCGGAGAGGACGCAATCCAGTACAGGTCGTAGCAATCCTCCGTCATCGGCGTGGGGCCGTAACAGACGTAGCCAACCAGCTGGCCGTCCCGGTCCGCGACGATGATGGCGTAGTCCGTGTTGCCCGGCGTAAGCGCGATGCCGACCAGCTCGATGGCGACCTCAACCTCCTGCGGCGAGAAGGTTTCGATCTTTCGAATCAGCGCGGCGAGGGGCTCCCGGTCCTTTCCTTCGATGGGACGGATGTCCATGGGCTCTTTCGGAAGCGACCTCCACCAGTCGGGCGGCGAGGGCTGGGTAGTCCAGGCCCGCGGCGGCAGCGGCCCTGGCGAACCCCGCACCCGGATGAAGGTCGCAGTTGGGGTTGATATCGATGACGTAGGGCACACCCTCCGGAGACACCCGAAGGTCGACCCGTCCATAGTCCTGACAGTCGAGCGCTGCAAAGGCTTCCAGCGCGACCTGCACACAACGAGCTTCCAGCGCCGCATCCACCTGGCACGGCCCGGCGGGCGTATCCCGGTACTCGGGAGAGCCCTCCTCCCACTTGGCGCTGTACGACACGATGTTCGGCCGGTCCTCGAAGGTCCGACCGAAGTGGATTTCAGTCAACGGCAGCGCACGGCGCGGCTGGTTTCCCAACAGCGGCACGTAGATTTCGCGGCCGGGGATGAACTGCTCCACCAGCGCGGGCTGGTGGAAGGTGCGCAACACCGCCTCGCAGGCGCGCACCAACGCGGAGCGCTCGTACACGACGGAGTCTCCCGTCACGCCCATGCTGGCGTCCTCGCGCGCGGGCTTGACGATGAGGGGCCAGGGCAGGTCCACCGCCAGCGCGTCCTCCAGTCGCTCCACCACGCGGAAGGCGGGCGTGGACACGCCGCGCGCGCTGAGCAGCTCCTTCGCCTTGGGCTTGTGCAGCGCGAGCCCCAGCGACAGGGCGGACGAGCCGGTGTAGGCCAGCCCCAGCGCATCCAGCAGGCAGGGGACCGCCATCTCTCCCCGGCTGTCCGCGGCGAGCGACTCGCAGAGGTTGACGACGAGGTCCGGCTGCCGGCGCCGCAGGATGTCCACGAAGTCCAGCCGGTCACCCTCGATGGCGAGCGGCTCGGCGACGGTGTCTCCCTGGGTGAGCGCTTCGGAGAGCGCGGCGGCGACTCGCACCACGTCCTCTCGGGCCTCCCGTCCCGGGTCATCCTGGAGGAGCTCGTGGTCGCGGTTGTGCAGCAGAATGATGTGCATTCGGAGGTGCCGGGAGGGTTACCACGTCCCCCGTTCCGAGCCCAGTCCACTGGTGACGGTTGGTTACCTCCTGGGCTACCTCCCGGAAGGGCTTGCAGTACGGTGGACTACCTCCGATAGGGGTATCCAGGAGTATGGAAAGGGCACCATGCGCATCCGCGACCCCATCCACGGCACCATCCCGGTGAGCGAGTCGGAGAAGGCCGTCATCGACAGCCGCCACTATCAGCGGCTCCGCTACGTGCGACAGCTCGGCTTCGGGGACCTGGCCTTCCCGGGGGCCACGCACACCCGGCACATCCACTCCCTGGGCGCCATGCACGTCGCCTCGAGGGTGTTCGGGGCGGTGGCCGCCCGCTCGTCGCTCCCCGAGGACGTGCGCGAGCGCTTCTGCACCGCCGTCCGCCTGGCCGTTCTCTGTCATGACCTGGGCCACATGCCGCTGTCGCATGCCTCCGAGCGCATCGCCCCGAAGCGCTCACTGCTGCGCCTGCCCGGCTGGCTGGACTCGGTGGCGGAAGGCGAGCAGGCCACCCACGAGGACTACACGGCGAAAATCCTGCTCGACAGCTCCCTGACGCCCATCATCGAGCGCGAGTTCGGCGCCCAGGGCATCACCCCCATGGGCGCGGTGGCGCTGATTACGGGGGCAAAGCCGCCCAAGGACCCGGGCTTCACGTGGGATGGCGTGGACTGGACGCCGCTGCTGCGCGCCATCGTCTCCGGCGAGCTGGACGCGGACCGCATGGACTACCTGCTGCGCGACTCCTTCTACACGGGGGTCAACTACGGCCGGTACGACATGGATTGGATCATCGGCAACCTGAACCCGGCGGTGAAGGACGGGCGGGCCTACCTCGCGCTGAGCCGGGCGGCGGCGTTCGCCTTCGAGGACTTCCTCCTCAGCCGGTACCACATGTTCGTCTCGGTGTACCTGCACCACACGTCGGTCAGCTTCGACTACATGCTGCGGCGCTACTACGAGGAGTCGCCCGGCGAGTTCGAGATTCCGTCGGACCCGGAGGCCTTCCTGCTCTGTGACGACTCCGCGCTCTGGTACACGCTGCGCCGCTCACGCAACAAGTGGGCTCAGCGCATCATCACCCGTCAGGGCTTCAAGCTGCTGGCGCAGTACACGGAGCGGGACGCCGGGTACGATTTGGACGTGCTGCGCAGCGCACTCGTCTCGTCGGGCTTCGAGCACTACGTCGTCGAGTCGGTGAACGTCCTGAGCAAGTACGCCTCCGGGCCCGCGAGCCCGGGGCCGAGCCTGTTCATCATCGACGCGTCCACCGGACGGCTGACGGAAGTGGCGCGCTACACGGCGCTGTACCAGCGCTACAGTGGGGCCGTCCGCCTCACGCGGCTGTTCGTGCGGCCGGACCAGTCGGAAGCAGCGCACGAGCTGATGGGCCAGCTCCTCGGTCAGGCGGTGCAATCATGAGTGAGCGTCTTCCCGGTCTGGGCCTCGGTCTGGACCTGAGCCATGTCCCCGCCGAGCCCCGCGCCTCCGCCGTGGCGCTCCTGTACCGGCGCGTGGGCCCGGGTGTGGAGGTCTACTGGGTGAAGCGCGGCAAGGCGCTGACCTTCGCTGGCGGCTTCTACGCGTTCCCCGGAGGCAAGCTGGACAAGGCCGACGCGGACGTCCCCGTGCGGGGCGTCAGTGGAGAGGAGGCCGCGTTGCGCTCGGCCGCCGCGCGCGAGCTCTTCGAGGAAGCCGGCGTGCTGATGGCCGAGGGCGCCGAGGCGCTCTCCCAGGAGAAGCAGGACGCGCTGCGAAAGGCGCTGCTGGCGGGACAGCGCGGCTGGGGCGAGCTGCTCCAGAGCGAGGGCCTGGCGCTGCGCGCCGAGGACTTCCGTGTCGCGGGGCGGTGGATTACTCCGCACGCGGTGCCGGTGCGCTTCGACACGCACTTCTATCTGGTGGAGTTGCCGCCGCACGCCCGCACGGAGCTGTGGCCTGGAGAGCTGTCGGAGGGCGCATGGGTGTCGCCCGCGCTGGCGTTGGCGCGCTGGGGTGACGGCTCCGCGTTGCTTCATCCGCCCGCGGTGCATGCGCTCCAGGTGCTCGGAACCTTCACGGACGAGGCGGACGCGAGGGCGCGGCTGGCGACGCCGCCGTACTGCCCGGGCTACATCGCGCAGCGCATCGAGTTCCAGCAAGGCGTGCGCGTGGTGGCGCTGGAGACGCCCACGCTGCCGCCCGCCACGCACACCAACGCGTACGTGCTGGGCAACGGCGAGCTGCTGCTGGTGGACCCGGGCTCCGGAGACGTGAAGCAGTACGCGAAGCTGCTGTCGCTGGTCGCGGGCTTGAAGGCGGACGGGCTCAAGCCGGTGGCGGTGGTGCTGACGCATCATCATGGCGACCACGTCGGCGGCGCGCGCGCGGTGAAGGAGCGGCTGGGCATTCCGCTGTGGTGCCATGCGAAGACGGCGGAGTGGCTCGACTTCCCCGTGGAGCGGTTGCTGGAGGACGGCGAGGTGCTGGAGCTGGCGGGGGAGGTGCCCCAGCGCTGGCGGGTGCTGCACACGCCCGGGCACGCGCGGGGCCACATCTGCCTCGTGGATGAGCGCAGCCGCGCGGCGGTGGTGGGAGACATGGTGGCCGGCGTGGGCTCCATCGTCATCGACCCGCCCGAGGGCAACATGCGCGACTACCTGACGCAGCTCGCCCGGCTGCGCGACTGGCCCGTCGGCACGCTGTATCCCGCGCATGGCCAGCCGTTGCCGGATGGGCCCGCGAAGCTCCAGGAGTATCTGAATCACCGCGCCCAGCGCGAGGCGCTCATCCTCCAGGCGGTACCGCCCGAGGGTGTCACGCTGGCGCAGGTGGTGGAGCGGGCCTACGCGGACACGCCGCCGTTGTTGCATCCGGTGGCGGAGCGCAGCGCGCTGGCCACGCTGGAGAAGCTGGTGGCCGAAGGCCGCGTGCGCGAGGAGTCGCTGCAGTACTTCCGCATCGGCGCGTGAGCCCGAGGGGCGGCCTTCAGAACCGCCCCATCAGCCCCAGTCGTGGACCGTGCTCGGTCATCCCCGCGACGGGCAGCAGCCGCACGCCGGAGTCATGCCGCGTCTGCGCGGGCGTCGTCACGGGGCGCTGCGACTGATGGGACAGCTCGTAGCCCGTGGTGGCTCCGGCGACGGGGAGCAGCAACAAGAGCGCGGCGAGCGCCTTGTCGTCATCGTTGGCGCCGAGGATGAGCGAGCCCAGGAGCGCGCCGCCCCAGCCCACCAGGCTTCCTCCGACGGTGGCGAGCAGCGTGCCCTTGCCGTCCATGAGCCGGCCGCCCGCCCAGGTGCCCGCGGGGATGCCGATGACGACGCCGGTGAGGCCGCCCACCAGCGAGACGACCTGACACTCGTCGCAGCCCACCGTGGGCGCGCCGAGCAGATAGCCCACCACCAAGCCCACGGCGCCGCCCGCGATTCCGCCCGCGGTTCCTCCCACGAACTCCACCGCGACGCGGGGCACCGGGTCCTCCACGGCGGCCTTTCGGCTGGGCCGAGCCTCTTCCGTCACCTCGGTGCCGGCGGGCGGGGTGGGGGTGGCCTGGGTGTCGTCGTCGTCCTGGTCGTCCCGCGACGTGCTGTCTCCGGGCGAGACGGGGACGAGCGGGGGCGGAGACAGCTCCGGGGCGGGGCGCTGGGCCGGCTCGTCCTCCTGGGGGACGGGCTGACCCCGGGCGGAGCCCGTGCTCGACAGGAGCAGGACGACCAGCCAGGCGGAGAGCGCGCGCGAAAAACTCACCCGTACAAACTACCGCAAGCCCGGGGGTGTCGTCGCGTCAACTGGCGGACACCTCGGTGACACGGTCGGCGCGAGCCCGGCGCCGCAGCAGCACCAGGGCCACCGGCGCGGCGGCCAGCAGGGCCTGAGGCAGCAGGGACACGAGGTCCGGGTAGATGCCCAGCAGGTCCAGGGTGAAGAAGCGCACGGGCACCAGCGGCAGCGCCCCCACTTCCTGGAGCGAGTGCAGGCCCTTGCCCAGCAGCATCACCGCCGTGACGACGAGGACCACCGTGGACACGTTGAACAGCGTCTTCATGGGCAGCCGGAAGCCCAGCCGGTTGATGAAGAGGACGAGGATGGCGAGCGCCACCACTCCCACCAGCGTGCCCCAGGCCACGCCCTCGGGCGAGTCCAGCGCCAGGCCCTGGAGGAAGATGGCCGTCTCGAAGCTCTCGCGCAGCACGGCGGTGAAGGCGATGAGGAACAGGCCCACCATGCTGCCTCGGCCGAGCGCGCCCTGCATCTTCTGGCGCAGCTCGCCCATGAACTGGCTCATGTTGGAGCGCGCGTTGAGCCACATCGCGGCGTACACCAGCATGCCCACCGCCACGAGCGCGGCCACGCCCTCCAGCCACTCGCGCTGAGCGCCGGCCAGCAGGTGTCGGCCAAGCAGGTAGGCCCCGGCGCCCACCACCAGCGCTGACGTCCAGCCGGCATGCACCACGCGCACGTGCTCGGTGGCCTTCATCTTCTTCAGGGCCGCCAGCAGCGCCGCGACGATGATGGTGGCCTCGAAGCCCTCGCGCAGCAGGATGAACACGGTGAGCCACAGCGTGGACACCAGGTCCGCCGCGGTGCCGCTGCCCCGGCGCGCCTGGTCCAGGAGCGACACCAGCTCACGGCCCTCGTCCTGGAGGCGCGGACTGCCGTTCTCCGCCGCGAGCCGCGCGTTCAGGAAACCCTGCTCCAGCTTGAGCACCAGCGCCGAGTCCCGTGAGCTGAGCTTGGGCTCCACCGGCTCCAGGCCATTGAGGTACGCATCCAACAAGGCCGCCTTCGCCCCGGCCGCGTTGCCCGCCGCGCCCTGCCGCAGCGCCTCCTGCACGCCGTCGCGAGCAATCATCAGCGAGCGCTCCTCGTCCACTTGCGGCAGCTCGCGGCGCAGGCACGCGAGGTGCTCCGCGCCGAACGACTTCACCAGCTCGTCATCCGTGGTGTTCGCCAGCCGCTCCAGCGACGCGCGCGGCGGAGGGCTCTCGCACGGCGGCTGGCGCAGGGTGAAGACGAAGAAGGCCAGCGACCAGCGCTCGTCCTCGCTCAGCGTGGGATAGGCCGGCATCGCGGTGCCCGGCACGCCGAAGCTGGTGGTGTTGAAGGCCTTGTAGGGCGTGAGGCCGCCCATCAATTCCGCGTCGCGGAAGTTGGCGGGCTGGGGCTCCATGGTGGCGGCGATGGGCAGGTTGGCGCTGCCGTCCGCGCCGTGACAGGCCGCGCAGTTCGTCTGGAAGAGCTTCTCGCCGAGCTTCAGGTCCGGCGGGTGACGCGGGCTGCGAGCAAGGCCCCCGGCGAGCACCAGGTCCTCCACCAGCGCACCGCAGTCCCGGCTCACACCCTCCGCGTCGCGCGACTGGTCCACGCGCGCCTGGATGGCCTTCACGCGCGGGACGAAGACCGCCGCCGCCGCGCCCAGGCCCTGGGCCGCGTCCACCGCCTCGGCCGCGAAGCTCTTCTGCTCCGCCAGCTCGAACGCAGACTGGGACTCGATGGCGGCCGGATAGTCCGCCTCCAGGTACTGGAGGATGCCCACCAATCGGTGCCACGTCCGCTCATCCGCGCCGGCCTCGCCCGCCACGGCCGAAAGAGGCACCGCGAGCACGAGGCACAAGGCGACGGAGACCACACGATTCATGGTCCTCGTCTACCAGCGGGGGATGAGGGTTTCAATTTTGCGAATCAATATCAAAACGGGCGTTTCAAGCGCGCGAAGGGGCGGTGGTGCCGGCAGTGAAGTTGCCAGGGCCTGTCCACTGCTCGACTTCCAGGGAATGGATGCGCAGGCGAGCGAGGCGCCAGTCACCGCCCCGCAGGCGGCCGATGGCGAAGGAGCCGATGGAGAGCGCGCCGATGGCGACGGCTCCGACGGCGAGCGCGCCGAGCGCGGTGGCGCCCAGGGCGCTGGCTCCGACGGCGAGTGCGCGGAAGGCTCGGGCTCGCAGGGGTCTGCGGATTCGCTGGGCGTCGAGCTGCCGGGAGAGGCGAGCAAGCGTGGCGGTGTTGGCGAGCGCGAGCCCGGTGGCACCGGCCAGCGACGCCGTGCGCAGGGTGCGGCTCATGAGGTGCTGCGGCAGCGGGAAGGTGAGGGTGGTCCACATGCCGTTGGAGGTGGACACGGCCTCGCGTGGGAGCCACTCGTCGGCGCCCGGTGCGCTGCCTGGCGGACGAGCGACGGAAGGAGGGATGTGCCCCTCAGCGCTCGTAGGTGAGGAACGCGTACGGAGGCTCTGACTCCGGGTGCTGCTCTTCCTCGACGAGTCGCCAGCCGGACAGGTCGACCTCTGGGAACAAGATGTCGCCCGGGTAATCGCGAGCGATGCGCGTGAGGTAGAGGCGCTGCACGCGGTCCATCGTCTGGGCGTAGAGGTCCGCGCCGCCCGCGATGAAGACCTCGTCATCGCCTCGGGCCCGCGCCTGTTGGAGCGCCTGCTCCACGGAGTGGGCCACCGTCACACCATCGGGCGCGAAGTCCTGCTGGCGCGTGACGACGATGAAGGCGCGGCCCGGCAGCGGACGGCCAATGGAGTCATACGTCTTGCGGCCCATGATGAGCGTGTGGCCCATGGTGAGTCGCTTGAAGCGCGCGAGGTCCGCGGGCAGTCGCCACGGCAGTTGGTTGTGGGCGCCGATGACGCGGTTGGATGCCAGGGCGACGATGGCCGACAGCTTCATACGGCGACCGGGGCCTTGATGGCGGGGTGCGGCTCGTAGCCTTCGAGCTGGAGGTCCTCGTACTTGAAGGCGAACAGGTCCTTCACGTCCGGGTTGAGACGCAGGCGGGGCAACGGTCGAGGCTCGCGCGAGAGCTGCTCACGGGCCTGCTCGACGTGGTTGAGGTACAGGTGCGCGTCGCCCATCGTGTGGATGAACTCGTGCGCCTCCAGGCCCGTCACCTGCGCGACCATCATCGTCAGCAGCGCGTACGAGGCGATGTTGAAGGGCAGCCCCAGGAAGATGTCCGCGCTGCGCTGGTAGAGCTGGCAGGACAGGCGTCCGTTGGCCACATAGAACTGGAAGAGGACGTGGCACGGCGGCAGCTTCATGTCCGGCAGGTCCGCCACGTTCCACGCGCTGACGAGGTGCCGGCGCGAGTCGGGGTTCTTCTTCAGCCCGTCCACCAGGGCCTTCATCTGGTCGATGTGAGCGCCGTCCGGCGCGTTCCAGGAGCGCCACTGGTGGCCATAGACGGGCCCCAGCTCGCCGTGTGCATTGGCCCACTCGTCCCAGATGGTGACGCCGTTGGCCTGGAGCGTGCGCACGTTGGTGTCGCCCGCGAGCATCCACAGCAGCTCGTGGAAGATGGACTTCACGTGCAGCTTCTTCGTAGTGACCAGCGGGAAGCCGCGCGTCAGGTCGAACCGCAGTTGTGGGCCGAAGACACTGAGCGTGCCCGTGCCGGTGCGGTCGCCCTTCTTCGTTCCGTGCTTGAGGACGTGGTCGAGCAGGTTCAGATAGGGCTGCATGGGGCCATGCCGTCTAGGCGCCGCTGCCTCGCGGATCAAGCCCCGTGTCGCGCGAACTGCCAGCTACCCCGCAGAATGTCGCATGTCTCCGCGCATGCACCGACGCGCCTTCTCATTGGACGTGTGGCGCGCACCACCGGTACAAGCCGGAAACATGAAGATTTATACCAAGACGGGTGACGCGGGAGAGACCGGCCTGTTCGGGGGCGGTCGCGTCGCGAAGGACGACGCCCGCGTGGATGCGTACGGCGAGGTGGATGAACTCAACGCGACGCTCGGGCTCGCGAGGGGCTTCACGCTGCCGCAGGAGCTGGACGCGATGCTGCACCGGCTCCAGGACCAGCTCTTCACCGTGGGTGCGGTGATGGCGACGCCGGCGGGCACGAAGGCGTCCGCGCACATCCCGGCGCTCAAGGCGGACTGGGCGGAGGACATGGAGCACGCCATCGACCGCTTCGAGAGCGAGCTGCCGAAGATGACCCACTTCATCCTGCCCGGAGGCACGCAGGGCGCCGCCGCGCTGCACCTGGCGCGCACCGTGTGCCGTCGTGCCGAGCGCCGCGCCGTCCCGCTGCTGCGCGACGGGACGATTCCGAAGGACGTGGTGGTTTTCCTCAACAGGCTCTCCGACCTGCTCTTCGTCATGGCGCGCGTGGCCAACCACCGCGCCAATGTGCAGGACGTGAAGTGGATTCCGGAGAAGCCCTCCGCGTCGTAGCGCTCCCAGGTTCGCCGTCGTGCTGCCCACCGCCCATCTTCGCGACCTCGCCCGGTCCGTTGGCTTCGACCTCGTGGGCTTCGCTCGCGCGGAGCCCATTCCTCCCACCTTTCTCATGGAGTGGCTGGAGGCGGGCTTCGCGGCGGACATGGACTGGATGGGCGAGCGAGCCGCCGAGCGGCTGGACGTGGACAGGCTGCTTCCGGGCGCCAGGACGGTCATCTCCTTCATCAACAACTACTGGCGTGATGACGAGGAGTCGGTGGGCTCGCCCATCGCCCGGTATGCGCGGGGACGCGACTACCACTCCACGCTGCGCGACAGGATGAAGTCCTTCCGCAAGGCCGTCACCGTGATGTTCCCCGGCCTGGGGACGTACGGGAGCGTGGACAGCGGCCCGCTGATGGAGAAGGTGTGGGCGGCGCGCGCGGGGCTCGGCTACGTGGGGAAGAATGGCTGCTTCATCACCGAGCCGTATGGCTCGTGGGTGCTGCTGGCCACGCTCATCCTCGATGCAGAGGTCGACGACTATGGGACGGGCCCCGCGGCGGACCGGTGTGGCGCGTGTCGCCGCTGTCTCATGTCCTGTCCCACGGGCGCGCTGGTGGGCAACGGCCGTGTGGACGCGCGGGCGTGCCTGTCCTACCAGACCATCGAGAACCGCGAGCAGCAGGTGCCGGAGGCCTTCCGGCTCAAGTTCGACAACCTCATCTTCGGGTGCGACATCTGCCAGCAGGTGTGTCCGCTCAACCGGCGGCCGGTGTTCGCCGAGCACCCGCGCTTCGCGCCGCGCGCGGTGGCGGAGCTGGGGACGCTGGAGCTGGCGGGGCTGACACCGACACAGTACGAGCAGCTCATCCCCGGTACAGCGCTGGCACGTGCACGGTACGATGTGCTTCGCCGCAACGCTGTGTACGCGCTGGGCGTGGCCAGGCAGGCGGACTCGCGATACCTGCTCGAAAAGCTCTGCGGCGATTCGAGCGAATTGGTACGTACCGCGGCTCAATGGGCGCTCTGCAAGCTCGACCCCTGAACTCCTCCGAGTCTTCGCTTCGCGGGGTGTACGCCGCGTTGCTCATCCAGGTCGTCATCAGCGCGGGGACGTACCTGGCCGCGAAGCGGGCCATGACGGAGCTGCCGCCGCTCACCGTGGTTTTGTGGCGCTTCTGTCTGAGCGGGTTGGTGTTCGTCGCGCTGCTCCTGGTGCTGCCCGGGCCCAAGCTGCCGCCGCGCGATGCCTGGCGCCGCATCTTCGTCCTGGGGCTCCTGGCGGGCCCGGTGAACCAGGTGTTCTTCTTCACCGGCCTGTCACGCTCCACCGCCGCCCATGGCGCGCTCCTCTATGCGCTCACGCCGCTGGGCGTGTATCTCTTGAGCCTGGTGCGAGGACAGGAGCGGGCCTCCACGCGGACGCTGCTGGGCATCGCCACCGCCTTCGCGGGCGTCGTGGTGCTGCTGCTGGGGCGAGGGCTGGCGGATGCACGCGGCTCCCTGTTGGGGGATGTGCTCATCCTCGGCGCGGTGCTGGCCTGGGTGGCCTACACGACGGAGGGGAAGCCCTTCGTCGCCGTCCACGGTCCGCTGCGCGCGACGGCGTGGTGCATGACGATGGCCACGGTGTTGATGCTGCCCTTCGCTCCGTTCGTGGCGAAGCCCGAGGCGTTGATGGCCGCGAGCCTGGCGGCCAAGGGCTGCATCGTCTACCTGGGGCTGCTCACGTCGGTGGTGGCGTACGTGCTCTGGTACTACGCGCTGTCGAAGGTGTCGGCGTCGAAGGTGGCCATCTTCTCCAACCTCCAGCCCGCGGCGACGGCGCTCGCGGCCTGGGCGCTGTTGGACGAGGCCCTGCACTGGGAAATCGTGGTGGGTGGGTTGCTCGTCCTGGCGGGCGTGCGGCTCACCCAGACGGTGATGGCCCGTGCTCCGCCGACGGCGCCCCTGCCTCCCGTGGCGGGGCGCCCGGCAACCTGAACGGCTACTGAGGGTCCCAGCCCGCGTTCACCGTCACCCGGTCCAGTGCCCGCACCGTGACGTAGGGGACGAAGCCCGCGGCACGCGAGCGCGTGTACGCATCCGCGACATGGGCGGACTGGGTGGCGTAGTCGGTGGACAGCACCAACTTGCCCGCGGCGCGAACCCGGGCGGCGTTGGCGCGGTTCTCCGCGCACCAGGACGCGTTACAGGCGACGTCGTCGGACCAGTACATGTCCTCCATGCCCAGGCCGTCGATGACAGGCAGGTACGCCGTGTCGTCGATGAGCTCCGGGGAGTTCTGCGGCACTACCTTGAAGGACGGGTTGCGTGCCTTCGCGTACTGGCTGATGCGGGCGATGAGGGCCACCATCTTCCGCGCGAGGTCGGCGCGGTTGGTCCCCGCGGAGTTGGCGGGAATCTCCTCGTACGTCACCACCATGTCCAGGTAGCAACCGGTGAAGCCCGCGGCGAGCGCGCGGTCGATGCGGCCCTGGACGATGGGCCACCAGCGCTCGTCCCAGTACTTCACGTACTGCTCATCGGGCCAACCATCCACGGGGCCGAGCTTCAGGTCCGCGGGCACCTGACTCCACTCGGGACGGTACTCCTCGATGGCGCCAATCTCGAAGTAGGCGAGCACCTGCTTGCCGCCGGACTTGAGCGCGGAAATCTCGGCGGCGGTGAAGTAGCCGCTCGAGCCATCCCGCACCAGCTCGACGATGGCGAGGTCGAACTTCGAGGCCGCGATGGCGTCGAGCTTGCCCTGGGGATAGTTCGTGAGCTGGTACGTGAAGCTGCTGACGCCCTCCCAGGGGACGGGAGTGCCCGCGTCGGTGGGCGTGCCCGCGTCCGTCGGGGTGCCCGCGTCCGTGGGGACTCCCGCATCGGTGGGCGTGCCCGCGTCCGTCGGAGTCCCGGCGTCCGACGCCGCCACCTGCACTCGCACCACGAGCAGGTCCAGCAGCGACGCATCCGCCGAGGACTCCGTGCGGTAGCGCAGCTTCACGGGGCCGCCGGAGAGGAACCGCGCGGGGGAGGGGAGGGCCAGTGACGTGGCGGACCACTTCCACGACAGGGCGAAGGCGTTGTCACCCACGATGACCCAGGTGCTCGTCGTGTAGTCCCACGCCTCGAACAGCCAGCGCATCTCCGACTTCAGGGGGCCCCGGAAGTTCACGCCCACCTCGGCCGCGACGACGGTGTCGGCGCTCACGCCCGTGGGCAGCGGGTAGGTACACGTGGCGGAGCTGTTGGGAGCGAACTCGACGTACTCCGCCCAGCGGTCCTGCGTGCCCGACAGCGTCTGGGTGTGCAGGCCCTGCACGCCCTGGCCCGAGCCGATGGAGCCGCGCGCGAGCTGGAGGGTGGAGCAGGTGAGGGTCTGCGCATTGGGGAGAATCGCGCCGCGCTCGTCATCGAGCGTGTCACGCGTGTTGCTTCCTCCACAGGCGGTCAGCAGGACAAGACAGGGCCACATCAACCAATTCACGACGACTCGCATGCAACGTCTCCTAGGGGTGTGGGAACGCGGCGGGCATTAACGTCGTGCGCGTGGCACCAGCAAGGCGAAGTGGATGCGAGCACGCACGATACGCAAGGCCCGCGCTCCCTCGCTGGAACATTCGTTTCCGCCTGGACGGCTCGCATCCGTGGGAGGGGTGGTGCATGGACGGAGCGATGCTCCGTGGTGCGGTGGCGGACGGCCTCGGTCTGCGTACACTCGTGTGATGCTTCGTGCGGGTGAGGACCTGTTCCAGGTGGAGGAGCGGCTGTGGGTGCTGACGGCGCCCACGGGCCAGGGCATCTACGACTTCGGCTTCGACCGGTTCTTCCCCTGCCGTCGCCCGTATCAACTTCCCGAATCGCTGGAGGTGGTGGCGCGCGTGGGCGTGTGGAACGACTACGCCGAGCGCCACCGCGAGCTGGCCGAGGAGGGCGTGCGACTGGTTCATTCGCCGGAACAGCACCTGTTGGCCACGGAGCTGCCGCACTGGTACCCGAGGCTCACGGACCTCACGCCGCGCAGCGTCTGGTACGACGAGCGGCCAGACGCCAAGACGGTGGAGGACGCGCTCGGCTGGCCCGTCTTCGTGAAGGGTGAGCGACAGACGAGCCGCCACCGCAAGTCACTCTCCATCATCGAGGGGCCCGAGCAGTTCGAGCTCGCGATGGCGGCCTATGCGAAGGACCCCATCCTCCACTGGCAGCGCGTGGTGTGTCGCGAGCTGCGACCGCTGCGCCGGGTGGAAGAGGGCGCGCCGGACCGCATCCCCAGCTCGTTCGAGTTCCGCACCTTCTGGTGGCGCGGCGAGCTGGTGGGGTGGGGGCCCTACTGGTGGCAGGGGGCGCCGTACACGATGAACGAGCTTGAGCAGCGCGAGGCGCTCGCCTTGGGGCGCGAGGTGGCGCGCCGAGTGGACGTCCCGTTCCTGGTGGTGGACGTGGCGCAGGAGGTCTCCGGCCGCTGGATTGTCATCGAGTGCAACGACGGCCAGGAGAGCGGTTACGCGGGCGTCTCACCCTTCGCGTTGTGGCGGAACATCCTGGAGCTGGAGCGCGCGCGCTGACCGGGGCGGAGCTCAGTCCCGTTGGGGTACCACGAGCTGGAGCGCGCGCTGACCGGAGCGGAACTCAGTCCCCGTTGGGGTCCCACTCGGAGATATCGGTCTTGGGCTCTGGTGGAACCGACGGGCGCAGCGGGTTGGACGGCGGGGGCGCGGGCTTCTTCGTGGCGGCGACGGGCGCGGGCGCCGGCTCGTCGTCGAGCAGCGGGTCCTTCTTCTCGTCGTCGCTGGCGGCGATGGTGGGCGCGGGCTTCGCGGGCGCGGGCTTCACGGGCTCCATCCGGGGCGTCGGTTTCGCGGAAGCCGTGGGCGCGGGCGGCGCATCCAGCGGCTCCAAGTCACTGAAGTCGGGCTCGGCCTCGGGCGCGGGCTTGGCGGGTGCGGGCTTCGGCTCGGAGTCCGCGGCGCGGTAGACACCCTGTCGCGACACCGGGGGCACGGGCGTGGTGTCGACCGGCGCCGCCGGTTGTACTTCCTCCGGGGGGGGACGGGTGTCCTCGGCGGGGATGCTGTCCGCGCGGTAGCCGTCGCGACGCCCCCGGACCGAGTCCCTGTCCGGACGCGCGTCGCCGAACGGGTCCTCCTCACGGTTCGTCGTGCGCCGGGGCTCCGAGTCCGTCGAGTCGCCGAACGGGTCCTCTTCCCGACTCACGGGTTGCTTCGAGGAGGGACGCCTGCGACGAGGCTCGTCCGCCACCACGCTGTCGGGCAGGCCGCGCAGCGACGAGTGCCGGTCGCTGCACTCACCGCGGTTCTCCGTGCAGATGCCCAGGCACTGGGTGAGCTTCTTCACCGTGCGCCCGCTGCCTCCGTACTCGATGGAGCAGTCCTCCTTGCAGGTGGCGTAGTCCTCCTGACAGCCGGAGGGGACGGCGCCGCGCTGGGCGCTGGCGGGGGTGGCGGCGAGCGCCAGAAGCAGGAAGGGCAGGAGACGCATGGCAATTTCGAAAACTACCAGTCTTCGTGCCTCCCGGCGCCAGGGGGGCGCGCTATGGTTCAGGGGCGCGGCCGGAGCGCCAAGAGGAGGAACATGGCTGTCAGGGTGGGCATCATCGGGAGCCATGGTCTGGAGCAACTGTTGGGGCTCTCTGGTCGGTTGGAGACCCACACCCTCGAAACCCCCTTTGGTCCCCATGCGGGCCCCCTCATTTCGGGCGAATTGGACGGCGTCTCCGTCGTCTACGTACCCCGCCACGGCGCGGGCCACGTCTTCAACGCCACCCGGGCCCCCTACCGCGCCAACCTCTTCGCGATGAAGCAGCTGGGCGTCACCCACGTCCTGGCCACGGGCACGGTGGGCAGTCTCCAGGAGCACCTGCCGCCGCTCCAACTGGTCGTCCCGGACCAGGTCATCGACCGCACCTACCGCCGACCCTGCACGTTCTACGACGACCTCGCGGTCCACGTGGAGCTGGGGTCCCCCTTCTGCGGCACGCTCCGTCAGGTCCTCTCCAACGCGGCGGCCAGCAGCGGTGCCGTGGTGGCTACCGAGGCGACGTATGTCTGCGTCGAGGGCCCCTCGCTCAGCACGCGCGCGGAGAGCCTGCTGTACCGGCAACTGGGCGCGGACCTGGTGGGGATGACGGCCATGCCCGAGGCGCGGCTCGCCCGGGAGGCGGAGCTCCACTACGCGCTGGTGGCGCTGCCCACGGACTACGACTCGTGGCAGCCCCTGCCTCCAGGCCAGGAGCACGAAGCCCTCCTGGCGCGCCTGTCCCACAACGTGCAGGCCGTCACCGCCAAGGGCGCCGCGCTCATCCGCCGCGCGCTGCCCCGTATCGCCGAGGCTCCCTCCGCCTGCCGCTGTGACTCCGCGCTGGCGCTGGCCCTGTGGACCGAGCGCTCCCGCATCCCGGATGAGGTGCGCTCCCGGCTTCGTCCACTGCTGGGCAGATATCTTCCGCCGAACGTCGTCTAGCCGGGCGAGAGCCTGCTCGGCCGCCTGCTGCCGATAGGCGTCGCGAACCCCACCTTCCGTTACCCGAGAGTCGGGAGCGAGGAGGGAAGGATGCGGCTGCCGCGGCTCAAGTACCTGACCTGGCGCGAGTTCACCCGGCGCTTCGTGAAGGAGTTCCAGGAAGACACCGTCACGGACATCGCGGCGCAGCTCTCCTACTACCTGCTGTTCTCGCTGTTCCCCTTCCTCTTCTTCCTCGTCACGCTGGTGGCGTACCTGCCCTTCGCGCCGGGCGCGGTGGACGCGATGTTGGACCGCGTCCGTCCGCTGGTGCCCGGGGATGCGCTGGGTCTGGTGACCGGGCACCTGACGTCGCTGGTGCACCAGCCGCGGCCCAAGCTGCTCACGGTGGGTCTGCTCGTGGCCCTGTGGTCGGCCTCGCGGGGCGTGGACGCCCTGCGCAAGGCGCTCAACCTGGCCTACGACGTGCCCGAGTCGCGCCCCGTGTGGAAGACGCAAGGGCTGGCCATGGTGATGACGCTCATCGGCACCCTGCTCATCCCGCTGTCCTTCGCCGTGTTCCTCCTGGGCGGCAAGCTGGGGGCGTGGCTCGCGACGCGGCTGCACGTGCAGGAGGCCTTCTACGTCCTCTGGTCCTGGGTGCGCTGGCCGTTCACCGCGGGGCTGGTGATGCTGGTGCTGTCGCTCTGTTACTACCTGCTGCCGGACGTGAAGCAGCGCTTCAAGTACATCACCCCCGGCTCCATCTTCGGCACGCTGGTGTGGATGGCGAGCACGTGGGGCTTCACGCAGTACGTGGAGCACTTCGGCAAGTACAACGTCACCTATGGCTCCATCGGCGGCGTGGTGGTGCTGCTGTTGTGGCTCTACATCTCCGGGCTGGTGTTCATCCTCGGCGGCGAACTCAACGCCATCCTCGAGCACGCCTCGGCGGAGGGGAAGGAGAAGGGCGCGCGCCAGTTCGGCGAGCCCGCTCCAGCAGAGCCTCCCCTCAAGACGCCGGGGGCCGCCAAGAGCGCGGCCAGCGCGAAGCGCTCCCGGCTGGCCTTCTGGCGCTGGCGGCGGCGCGTGGCCCGGGGGAAGTCCCCCGAGCCCTCCGCGGCGGAGTTGGAGCGCGGGCCTCCGTCCACGCTGCACTGAGCCCGGGCGGGGAGGTTACTTCCCGCCCAGCTTCTGCTTGATGGCGGGCAGCTGGCCCGGGCTGTTGTTGCTGCCGCGCAGGTTCTTCTTGGCGATGAACTCCTGAAGGTCGGAGATGCGCTGCTTGTTGGTGGGGTGGGTGCTCAGCCACTTCATGACGCCCGGCGTGTTGCCTTCCTGGGCCTGGAGCTTCTGGAAGAAGCTGATGAGTCCCTTCGGGTCGAAGCCGGCGCCGGAGGAGTAGCGCGCGCCGTACTCGTCGGCCTCCAGTTCCTCGCTGCGGCTGTGGGCCAGCATGGCGCCACCACCGACGAGCTGCGCGGCGACCTGCGCGGCCGCGCCCGGGTTCTGTCCCAGCGCGAGCTGGGTGACGGTCTGCAGACCCATCTGGTTCACCATGGCCCGCGCCGAGTGACGGCCGACGACGTGGCCCGCCTCGTGCGCCATGACGCCCGCAAGCTCCGCCTCCGTGTCGGCGGCGAGGATGAGGCCCGTGTAGACGTAGAGGTAGCCGCCCGGCGTGGCGAACGCGTTCACCGTCTTCGGGTCGTCGATGACGTTGATCTTCCACTTCACGCCCGGCCGGTCCTTGGTGGCCTGCTTGATGATGGGCGCGGAGAGGTTGCGCACGTACTCGACGATGGTCGGGTCCTGCACGTACTTGATCTTCTCCTTCTGCTCGAGCTCCTTCTTCACCTGCTGGCCGATCTCCTCTTCCTGCTCATCGGAGACGAAGGTCTTCGCCAGAGCCTTCTCCGCCTGGACGCGCTGCGTGGTGCAGCCCGTCGTCACTCCCATGAGGAGGGCGAGGCTCCATACCGCCGAGAGAATCCGCTGCATGACCGAGGACGCCTTTCTTTGCCGGTTGATGCGTTGAGAGAGCGACTGCCCGGACTCTTGGGCAGCGTCCACCTCCACGGCAAGTCCCTCGTGTGGGTTCCGGCGGAATGAGTGAGGCTCGGGACTCCTGGCTCACGGGTGCGGGAGGGCTCGTGCGCCTCGCGGTACACCCGCCGAGCCTTGTCGTGTCATGCGAGCAGCCGGAGATTTCGGGGTGGCGGGTGTCGAAAGGAATGGGCACCCGAGGAGGTAATGATGTCGCGTCCGGTCTGGGTGGGCTCGCTGAGCTTCGGCCCCGTGACGCTCCCGGTGAGGGTGCACGGCGCCGTCGTGTCCCGGCAGGTCCAGTTCCATCTGCGGCACGACGCGGACGGCGCGCGCATCCAGAACAAACGGGTGTGCTCCGCGGACGGTGAGGAGGTGCCGCTGGAGCACGTGGTGCGGGGCTACACGCTGGCGGACGGCCGGCAGGTCACCGTGACGAGCGGGGAGCTGGAGGCGCTGGACCCCATGGCCAGCCGGGTCATCGCGCTGGAGGAGTTCGTGGACCCCGCGCGGGTGGACTCGCTGTTGGTGGATACGTCGTTTCATCTGATGCCCGCGAAGGGCGCGGAGCACGCGCACGCGCTGCTGGCGGCGGCGCTGCGGGAGTCGGGCCGCGTGGGCGTCGGGCGGTGGGTGCTGTACCAGAAGGGGCACCTGTGTCTCGTGCGGCCACATGCGCGGGGGCTCGTGTTGTCCACGCTGCACGCCGTGGACGAAGTGGTGTCGCGGGAGCAGCTCTCCGAGCAGGGGATGGCGGGGGACGCCGTCGAACCCGGGGAACTGGAGGCAACGCTGCGGCTCATCGAGGCGCGCTCCGCCGACTTCGAGCCCGGGCGCTACCCGGATGTCCACCGCGAGCGGGTGCTGGCGTTCCTGGAGCGCCGGGCTCGTGCGCAGGCTCGGACGCGACGTGGGCCTCGGCCCGCTCCCGAGGTGACTCCGCGCGAAGCCGAGACGGGGGCATTGTTGGGCGCGCTGGAGCGCGGGGTGGCCGCGCTTCGGGCGGGACAGCCGCTGCCGCCAGTGGAAGGGGCGCTGAGGCTGCGCCCCCGGGTTGCGGCCCGCGAGGTCCGGGAACGGGGAGGAGACACCCCGACCCCCGAACGGGAGTCGACCCCAGGCGGGGTGGATGACGAGGGCGGTGAGCCCTCGCCCTGAGGAGATGGCTCGATGGATGCGCGCCGCGTCGCACGGTCCTCCGGGGGACCGGTGGTGATGCTCGCCGCCGAGAGCCACCCACCCTGACGGACTGACCCGATGGGTCCATGCCGTTTCGAGCGGCGCCCTGGGAGCCGATCACCGCCGGGGTGAGTTCCTCATCCTGACCTGATGGGTCCATGCCGTTTCGAGTGGCGCCCCGGGAACCGATCACCGCCGGGGTGAGTTCCTCATCCTGACCCGATGGGTCCATGCCGTTTCGAGTGGCGCCCCGGGAACCCAGCACCGTTGATCGCCGCCGCAGTGCGTCCCTCGTCTTGCCCTGAAGCACTGGCTCGACGGGCTCCTCTTGTTTCGCGCGGCGCCCCGGGAACCCAGGACCGCTGATCGCCGCCGGGATGCGTCCCTCTTCTTGCCCGGGCCCACCGGGGTCGTTCCGCTCCCAGGCCCGTCCGAGAACCTGTCGCCGGGGCCTGGGGTGGGGGTGCTCGGGGCACCGCCGCCGGCGCCCCGGGGCATGTGCGCGAGACGACAGGCGCAAGAAATGCGTGGGCTGGGAGGGCGCCGGTGCTATGTGCCCGAGCGGATGCCTGAGTTACCCGAAGTGGAAATCGCCCGGCGCAATCTGGTGCGCTGGTTCGATGGACGACGCCTCGTGCGCGCGGATGCGGATGACACCCGCGTCTTTCGCGGCGCCGAGCGCGGCCACTTCGCGTTGCTTCACGGCCGGCTGGAGTCCCTCGTCCGGCGGGGCAAGTACCTCCTCTTCGCCTTCGAGGAAGGCCGAGGACTCCTCGGCCACCTGGGCATGACGGGCAAGTTCGTCCGGCGCTCCGAAGGCGATGTCGTCCCCTACAGCCGCGCCCGCTTCCACCTGGACAACGGGCAGGTGCTCCATTTCGCCGACGCGCGCATGTTCGGCCGCATGGAGCCGACGCCCTCCGCGGGCCTGCGCTCCCTGGACGTCGTGAAGGCCCTGGGCCGCGACCCGCTGGCGGATGGCCTCACCTCCGGCCAGCTCGAACAGGCCGTGGCGTCCTCGAAACAGGACCTGAAGATCGCCTTGATGGACCAGGCGCGCATCGCCGGCCTGGGCAACATCCACGCCGCGGAGGCCCTGTTTCGCGCGGGCCTCCACCCCGCCCGGAAGCCCTCCACCCTCACCCCGGACGACTGGAAGCGGCTGGTCCATGCCATCCGGGCCAGCATCGACTTCGGCCTCGAGGAGCAGCAGGGCGAGGAGCCCGTGTACCTCGAGGATGGAGGCTCCGAGAACCCGTTCCTGGTGTATGGGCGCGGTGGCGGCCCGTGCTCCAAGTGCGCCTCGCCGGTGGAGTCCTTCACCCAGGCCGGACGCACCACTTATGCCTGTCCGAAGTGCCAACCCCGGGGGAGGACAGGGAAATGACCCTGGACGTCCTGTCGTTGACGGCGCGAACTCGCGTCCCGGTTGGCGTTGACACCCCCCTGTCCCGTGGCTTGAATCGCCCGCCTTTCCGACCCGGCCGCCCCGAGCGGCCCTGGAGATCGTTGCCCATGTCTCACGTCCTGCTGGCGGCGCTGCTCGTCGCTTCCTCCACGGCCACCGCCCAGGTGCCGGCTGGGGGCACGCCTCCGCCCGCGCCCGCGGAGGCCGCGCCCGCCCCCGCCCCCGCCGAGCCGCCGGTTGTCGCTCCCGCGGCGCCCGCCGCCGTGCAGCCCCCCGCCGCCGAGGGCGAGTCCGTTACCCGTGACGACCTGGAGGCCACCAAGCAGGAGCTGCGCGGAGAGATTCGCGCGGAGGCCGCCAAGCAGTCCCTCAACGGCGAGGAGTGGAGCGAGGAGTACCCGGAGGAGAAGCGCAAGCTGGAGGTCTTCACCCTCGACGGCTACTTCCGCCTGCGCCCCACGCTCTTCTACAAGTTCGACCTGGGCAGGGTCCCCGTCCCCAACCAGGATATCTTCCCCGCCGTGTCGGGCCGCCGGGGGGAGAACACCCAGTCCTTCGCGACCATGCGCCTGCGCCTGGACCCCACGTTCAACGTGTCCGAGCAGGTGAAGATCAAGCTCCAGGTGGACGGCCTGGACAACGTGGTGATGGGCTCCACGCCGGACTCGCTCTACCCGGGCGACCAGCGCAACGTGTTCACCATCTTCTCCGAGGACCAGGAGTCGCTGGGCGACACGCTGTCGGACTCCATCAAGCTGCGCCGCGCCTATGGCGAGGTGAACACGCCGGTGGGCATCCTGCGCTTCGGTCGCATGGGCAGCCACTGGGGTCTGGGCATGCTGCGCAACGACGGCAACTGCTTCGACTGCGACTACGGCGACACGGTGGACCGCATCCAGTTCGTCACCGAGCCCTTCGCGGGCTGGTACGTGACGCCCATGCTGGACTTCAACTCCGAGGGCTCGCAGTACCGGGGCGGCGCCCAGGGTGAGCCGGTGGACCTGACGCAGGCCGATGACGCCCACAGCTGGGTGCTGGCCATCGCCCGCCGGGACACGGATGCGCAGATCCGCTCCAAGCTGGACAACAACCAGGGCGTGCTCCAGTACGGCCTGCACTTCACGTGGCGCACGCAGAACTACGACAACGTGAAGGACGCCAACAACCAGCCCACGGGCGCCTTCATCCCCCGCGACGCCTCGCTGTACATCCCGGACCTGTGGCTGCGCTACGAGGAGCGCAACTGGCGCCTGGAGTTCGAGCTGGCGGCGGTGCTCGGCAACATCGGCAACCGCGCGCTCGCGGCGAATCAGACGACGTTCGACCAGAGCCTGAGCGTCGCGCAGTTCGGCGGCGTGGCCCAGGGCGAAGTGAAGGTCGCGGACAACAAGCTGACGCTGGGGCTGGAGCTGGGCTTCGCCTCCGGTGACAAGGCGCCGGGCTTCGGCAACTACCCGGGGCGTAAAGGCTCGGGCACCAACGACTACACCAACCCGGGTGACGTGGAAGGTCCTCAGTACCGCTGCGACGGCGGCGGCTGCTCCGACTCCGCCATCCGCAACTTCCGCTTCAACCGCGACTACCGCATCGACCTCATCCTCTGGCGTGAGCTGATTGGCGGCGTCACCGACGCGTTCTACGTGCGCCCGTCCGTGAAGTACGCCGTGGCGCCGGGCATCGACCTGTATGGCCGCCTCATCTACTCGCAGGCGCTCTACGCGGAGTCGACGCCGTCCTTCACCAGTAAGTCGCTGGGCGTGGAAGTGAACGCAGGCGTGGACTACACCACCGAGGACGGCTTCCTCGCGGGTATCGCCTACGGCATCCTCTTCCCCATGGGCGGTCTGCAGGCCTACACGGATGCCCTGAAGGCGGATCTTGAGACGCCGCACAGCATCCGCGGCTGGCTGGGCGTGAAGTTCTAGCCATGAAGCGCGCCCTCACGTCGCTCGGGGTCGCCACCGTCCTGGTGTTGGGGATGGTGGCGTGCGGCATCAAGGGTCCGGCCAAACCGCCTCTGGCGGCGCCGGTGCCGGCGACGGAGACCCCTCCGCCGCCGTCGGACACCGCGCCCGTAAGCGTGGAGTCCTCAGGGCCGTCGATTACTCCGACGACGGACGGCGGGGTCCTGACCCCCACCACCATCGTCGACGCTGGGACACCGTGAGCTCCTTTCCGTATCGCAAGGGCGTACTGCACGCGGAGGCGGTGCCGCTGCCCGCCATCGCCGACGCGGTGGGCACGCCCACCTATGTCTATTCCACCGCCGCGCTGACCCAGCACTTCCGCGCGGTGACGGACGCGTTCGCCGACGCTCGGCCCCTGGTCTGCTACTCGGTGAAGGCCAACTCCAACCTCGCCATCCTCCGGCTGTTCGCGGGGCTGGGCGGGGGCTTCGACATCGTCTCCGGCGGCGAGCTGGCCCGGGTGCGGCACGCCGGCGGCGAGGCGGCGAAGACGGTGTTCGCGGGCGTGGGCAAGACGCCGGAGGAGATGGAGGCCGCGCTCGCCGCGGGAATCCTCCTCTTCAACGTGGAGAGCGCCGAGGAGTTGGAGGGGCTGGACGCCGTGGGCCGTCGCCTGGGACGCCGCGCGCCGTTCGCGTTGCGCGTCAACCCGGAGGTGGACCCGCGCACGCACCGCTACATCGCCACCGGGTTGAAGACGTCCAAGTTCGGCGTCCCCTTCGAGGAGGCGGTGGACCTCTACGCGCGCTCGAAGAAGATGAAGGGCGTGCGGGCCGCGGGCCTGGACTGTCACATCGGCTCGCAGCTCACCCAGAGCTCGCCCCTGCGCGCGGCGCTCACCAAGGTGGCGGGGCTGTACCAGGCGCTGAAGGCCCAGAAGCACACGCTGGAGTACCTGGACGTGGGCGGGGGCCTGGGAATCACCTACTCGGACGAGACGCCTCCCTCGGCGGCGGAGTACGCGCGCGTCGTGCTGGACGCGACCAAGGACACCGGCGCGCGGCTGGTGCTGGAGCCGGGACGTTCGCTGGTGGGCAACGCGGGGGTGCTGCTCACGCGCGTGCTCTACCGCAAACAGACGCCCGCCAAACGCTTCGCCGTGGTGGACGCGGGCATGAACGATTTGCTCCGTCCGGCGCTCTACGAAGCCCACCACGCCTTCATTCCGCTCCTGAAGCGGCGGGGCAAGGCGGTGGAGGTGGACGTCGTGGGGCCGGTGTGTGAGTCCACCGACGTGCTGGCCAGGGCCCGTCCCCTGGTCCTCCCCCAGCCGGGCGAGCTGTATGCCTTCCTCAGCGCCGGGGCTTACGGGATGAGCATGGCTTCTAACTACAATTCCCGTCCCCGCCCGGCCGAGGTGCTGGTGGACGCAGAGGCGTGGCGGGTGGTGAGGGAGCGCGAGCGCACCGAGGATCTCTGGCGCGGCGAGCGGGCCTGAACATATAAGCGCCGGAATGAAGACCTTCGAAGGTTCCATGACGGCGCTCGCGACTCCGTTCCGGAACGGCGCGCTCGACGAGTCGGCTTACCGGGCGCTGGTGCGCCAGCAGATTGAAGGCGGCACCAGCGTGCTCGTGCCCATGGGCACCACGGGCGAATCCGTCACCATGTCGGCCGATGAGCAGGCCCGCGCGGTGCGCGTGGTGGTGGAGGAGGCGAAAGGCCGCGTGCAGGTGCTGGGCGGCGCCGGCTCCAACAACACCGCGGAGGTGATTGCGAGCGTTGGGCGCGTGCGCGACGCGGGAGCGGATGGCTCGCTCATCGTCACGCCGTACTACAACAGGCCCACTCAGGCGGGGCTGGTGGAGCACTTCCGCGCGGTGGCGCGCGCGCACCCGGGCTTCCCGATTGTCGCCTACAACGTCCCGGGCCGCACGGGCGTGGACCTGCTGCCGGAGACGGTGCAGCGGCTGTGCGACTTCCCGGAAGTGGTCGCCATCAAGGAGGCCACCGGCAACATGGCCCGGGCGGTGGACATCCTGGAGAAGTGCGGAGACCGGCTGACGCTCCTGTCCGGCGACGACTTCACCGTGCTGCCCTTCATCGCGTGCGGTGGCAAGGGCGTCATCTCCGTGTCCTCCAACGTCGCGCCCCGGCTGATGGCGGACCTGGTGGCCGCGGGTCGCACGGGTGACTTCGCCAAGGCGCGTGAGCTGCAGGTGAAGATGAACAACCTGCACCGGCTGCTCTTCGTGGAGTCCAGCCCCATCCCCGTGAAGTGGGGGCTGCACCTGTTGGGCCTCTTCGGGCCGGAAGTCCGCCTGCCGCTGGTGCCGATGACCGCGCCCAACGCGGAGAAGCTCGGCGACGAGCTGCGACTGCTGGGCCTGCTGAAGCACTGAGCGCCACGACACGACACCGAGGAGCGCGGCCACATGATTCGCATCGTCATCACCGGCATCACCGGTCGCATGGGCAGCACGTTGCTGCGTCTGACGCGTGACGCGGAGGACCTCCAGGTGGTGGGCGCCACGGAGCGGCCGGGCAGCGCCGCGGTGGGCCTGGACGCGGGCCTGGCCGCCCGGCTGGGCGCGCTGGAGGTGCAGGTGGTGGATGACCTGGCCCGCGCGCTCGACACGGCGACGGCGGACGTCGTCATCGACTTCACCAGCGCCGAGGTGAGCGTGGCCCACGCGAAGGCGTGCGCGGCGCGCGGCGTGGCCTTCGTGTGTGGCTCCACGGGCTTCTCGCCGGAGGCCACGGCGCTCTTGGTGGAGAGCGCGAAGGTGATTCCCATCGTCGCGGCGCCGAACATGTCCGTGGGCGTCAACGTGGTCATCCGCGTGGCCGCGGAGCTGGCGCGGGTGCTGGGGCCTGGCTTCGACGTGGAGGTCCTGGAGGCGCACCACCGGATGAAGAAGGACGCGCCCAGCGGCACCGCGCTGCGGCTGGCGGAAGTGCTCGCCTCCGCGCTGGGGCGCACGCAGGACGACCTGGCGTTCGCCCGTCACGGACAGATTGGGGCTCGGCCCCCCGACGAGATTGGCGTGCAGACGTTGCGGGGCGGGGATGTGGTGGGCGAGCACACCGTGTACTTCTTCGGTGAGGGCGAGCGCATCGAGCTGACGCATCGGGCCACCAGTCGAGACCAGTTCGGCCTGGGAGCGCTGCGCGCGGCGCGCTGGGTGGTGGGCCGCCCTCCGGGGCTGTATGACATGGCCGACGTACTCGGCTTCCAGAGGACTTCATGACGACCGCCCGCTACTGCCGCTTCCTCCACGAAGGCCGTGCGAACCATGGCCGCGTCGAGGGCTCCGAGGTGGTGGTGCTCTCCTCGGCCCCCTGGGTGGGCGGGGTCAAGGACACGGGCATCCGCCGTTCGCTGTCGGCGGTGACGCTGCTGGTTCCCTCGGACGCGTCGAAGGTCGTCTGCATCGGTCAGAACTACCGCAAGCACGCGGAGGAGATGGGCAAGCCCGTCCCCACCGAGCCGCTCATCTTCACCAAGCCCTCCACGGCGCTCAACGGCCCGGGCTCGCCCATCCGCATCCCCAAGGCGAGCCAGGAAGTGCACTACGAGGCGGAGCTGGCGCTCGTCATCGGCGAGCGGCTGAAGAACGCGGACGAGACGACGGCCGCGCGCGCCATCTGGGGCCTGACGTGCTTCAACGACGTCACCGCGCGCGACATCCAGAAGCGCGAGACGCAGCACACCCGCGCCAAGGGCTACGACACCTTCGCGTGCGCGGGCCCGTGGGCGGTGACGGGGCTGTCCCCGTCGGACCTCCAGATTTCCTGCCGGGTGAACGGGCAGGTGCGCCAGGACAGCCGCACGTCGGACATGGTGTTCAGCCCCGCTCGCCTGGTGGCGTTCATCTCCCACATCATGACGCTGCTGCCGGGGGACCTCATCAGCACCGGCACGCCGTCGGGTGTAGGGAAGCTGTCGGCCGGCGACTCGGTCGAGGTCGAAATCGAGGGAATCGGGACGCTGCTCAATCCAGTTGAGATGGAGCCGTGAGCACCATCATCTATGTCGGGTTGGGCTCGAACGAGGGGGACCGCGAATCCCACCTCGTCGCCGCTCTCACCGCGCTGTCCCGCATCGATGCGGTGGCCGTGCTTCGTTGTTCCTCACTCTTCGACAGCGCCCCGGTGGGGCCGCCGCAGCCGCGCTATCTGAACGCGGTGGTGGCGTTGGACTGCGATTTGTCGCCGCAGCGGCTGCTGGTCATCCTTCAGCAGATTGAAAAGGACCTGGGGCGGCGGCGCGAGCAGCGTTGGGGCCCGCGCACCATCGACCTGGACATCCTCTTCTGCGAGGGCCAGGTGGTGGCCGACCCTCACCTTCAGGTTCCCCATCTGGAATTGCACAAGCGTCGCTTCGCCCTGGAGCCGTTGGCGGAGCTGTCGCCTGCCTTGCAGCACCCCGTGCTGGGAATGACGGTGAAGGAGCTCCTCGGGAAACTCGCCCCGCAGGATGTCCGCAGGAGTGAGGCCACCGCGTGGCCCGAAGCGAGCCTGCCGAGCAACGAGACATGAACCTTTCCCTGGCCCTGGCCACCGCGGCGCTGCTCGCCGCCGAGCCTTCCCCGTTGCCCCCTGGTCACCCGCCCGTCCCTCCGGGGACCCAGGTGTCGCCCGCGAAGCCGTCCGCTCCCTCGGGAGGCGCGCTTCCCGAAGGCCATCCCGCCGTGGAAGGTGGCGCATCGCCCACCGCGGCGCCCACGGGGGAGCTGCCCTCGGGTCATCCTCCGTTGTCCGGCACCGGCAAGGCGCCGCCGTCCGCGGAGGAGCTGCTGCGACAGCTCGACTCGACGGAGGGGCTGCAGGGGCGGGAGAAGACCTTTGAAATCGCGGCGTCGCTGGGGCGCCTGTACTACCTGAACGGCCGCAACGCGGAGGCGGGCACGTACCTGCTCCAGGCGGACGAGCGCGCGAAGCCGGTGCGCGACGTGTTCCTCGCGCAGCGCAAGAAGCTGGGCAAGGCGGCGCTCGCCACGGCGGAGGCGGCGGGCTGCGGCTTCACGCCCGGGCAGGCGCTGGAGGCGATGGGCGCGGTGGCGCAGGAGCGCGCGAAGAAGGGCGACGTGGCGGGCGCGGCGGCGTGTGCTCGCGCGGCGCTGGAGCCCGCGCTGGAGACGGGCGTGATGCGCGCCAATGCGCTCTTCCTGTCGGGCAACGCGGCGGGCGCGCTGGTGGCGTACGGCGCGGTGCTGGAGGTGGAGCCCCGGCACGAGGAGGCGCTCTACGGGCGCTCGGCGGTGTTGTTCGAGACGAAGGGCGAGGACCTGACGGCGCTGAAGCAGGCGCGTGAGGGCTTCGAGGCGGTGCAGGCGATGAATCCGGCCTCATCCCGCGCGGCGGCGGCGAAGCGGCTGGTGACGCTGGTGGATGAGACGGTGAAGGCGGGGGGCCGGGCGAAGCTGCTCGCGTCGCGTGCCGAGGACCGTCGCATCCGGCTGGCGCAGGCGCCGGCGGCGCAGGGGCCGGACGCGCCGCGCCCGCTGACGCGGGAGATGGTGGACGCGGTGCAGAACACCGAGCGCACGCCGGAGCTGGAGCAGGGCCTGGCGAAGCTGGTGGACGAGGGCGAGGAGCACCTGTCGAAGGGGCGCTTCCAGGAAGCGCTCGGCAACTACACGCGCGTGGTGCCCTTCCAGCCGGAGAATGGCCGCGCGAAGGCGGGCATGGCCTGGGCGCTGACGGGCCTGGGACGTCCCATGGCCGCGCGTGTGTGGGGCGTGGCGGTGCAGACGGACCCGGCGTCGGTGGAGAAGCTGGGCGACACCCTCAAGGCCAAGGGCGACGACAAGGGCGCCAAGGCCCTGTGGGAGAAGCTGGCCACGGACGCGCCGGACTACGCCAACAAGGCGGGGCTCCAGGCGAAGCTCACGCAGTAGGCGCCACATCGAGCACGGGCGTCACGCGACGCCCGAGGCTCGGAGGCGCCGTCTGCTCCGTGGCACGCCGTCGAGCTCGGCGCGCTGGGCGCCTCCGTCGGAGTGAGCCACCCGGAAGCAGCCACGCGACGCCCGATGCTCCGAGTCGCTCGTCTGCTCCGTGGCACGCCATCGAGTCCGGAGCGCTGGGAGCCTCCGCCGGAGTGAGCCACCGGGAAGCAGCCGCCCGATGCACGGAGTCGCTCGTCTGCTCCGTGGCACGCCATCGAGTCCGGCGCGCTGGGAGCCTCCGCTTCCGTCGGAGTGAGCCACCCGGAAGCAGCCACGCGACGCCCGAGTGCTCAGACGAACTTCGCGGCGAGCAGGTCCTGCACGTCGAGCAGGCCCACGGCGCGGCCCTCGACGTCGACCACGGGGAGCTGGTCCACGCGCAGCTCGCGCATCTGCGCGGTGGCGGCGATGACCAGGGTGTCCGGCGTCACGCACCGCGGCTGCTTCCCCATGATGTCGCGCACGGGGATGGCGAAGTCGGTGAGGCCCTGCTCCACGCGGCGGCGCAAGTCGCCGTCCGTGAAGATGCCCACCAGCCGTCCCCGTCGGTCCACCACGCACGCGGCGCCCGGACGTCCCGGCGTCTTCGTCATCACCCCGACGACCTCCGACAGCGGCGCGATGTCGCGCACCAGTGGGTTGGCCGGGCCTGTGCGCATCAGCTCGAAGACGCGCTGCACGGAGCGGCCCAGCTTCCCACCGGGATGCAGGAGCGCATATTCATCCGTGCCGAAGGGGCGCGAGCGCATCACCGCCATGGTGAGCGCGTCGCCCAAGGCGTGCAGCGCGGCGGTGGACGCGGTGGGCACCATGCCCATGGGGCACGCTTCCGCGATGCGGCCGATGTCCAGCACCACGTCCGAGCCCTTCGCCAGCGGACTCTGAGCATCCCCCGTCAGCGCGATGACCGGCGTGGCCATGCGCTTGAAAGCGGGCATCAGGCGCAGCAGTTCCTCGGTGGAGCCGCTGTTGGACAGGGCGAGGATGACGTCTCCGCGCGCCACGCGGCCCAGGTCTCCATGCACGGCCTCGGCGGGGTGCAGGAAGACGGAGCGGATGCCGGTGGAGGCCAGCGTGGCGGAGAGCTTCTGGCCGATGTGGCCCGCCTTGCCCATGCCCGTGACAATCACCTGGCCCGCGCACGCGCGCACCAGCCGCACGGCCTTGAGGAAGGGCGCGCCCAGCCGCGTCGTCACGCCAAGGATGGCGTTCGCCTCCGCCTCCAGCACATCGCGTGCGCATGCGAGCAGTGCCTCGTCGTCCGGCTCGGGCTCGGGCGAAGGGGCTGGCGTGGAGCGGCCGGGGAGGGCGCGCAGACGGGGCTTCTTGACGGCGGAGCGAGGGGAGCGGGCCATGGCGTCGGCTTCGCCTTGTACCTGCCGGACACCACCGTGGCCACCCTTGACGCGTGGGGGGGCATCGGTTACGCGCCTGCTCGCCCGGCCCCCCAGGCCGATTCCTTTTCCAGCCCTTCACCGGGCCACCCAGGAGAGTGACGAGATGAAGTTCTTCATCGACAGCGCGGACGTCGAGGAAATCCGCAAGGCCCACGCCATGGGCTGCGTGGACGGCGTCACCACGAACCCGTCCCTGCTGGCCAAGGTCGGCCGCGGGCTGGAAGAGACCATCCGGGAGATCTGCTCCATCGTCGACGGCCCCATCAGCGCGGAGGCCGTGTCCCTGGACGCCGACGGGCTCATCGCCGAGGGCCGCGTGCTGGCGAAGATTCACGACAACGTCGTCGTGAAGATTCCCATGGGCGTCGAGGGCGTGAAGGCCGTCAAGGCGCTGACCGCCGAGGGCATCCGCACCAACGTCACCCTCATCTTCTCCGCCAACCAGGCCCTGTTGTGCGCCAAGGCCGGCGCCACCTACGTGTCGCCCTTCGTCGGACGGCTGGACGACATCTCCCAGGACGGCATGGAGCTCATCTCCAACATCCTGGAGATCTACCAGAACTACGATTTCGACACGCAGGTGCTGGTCGCCAGCGTGCGCAACCCCGTGCACGTGCTCCAGTCCGCCCGCATGGGCGCTCATGTCGCCACGCTGCCCTACAGCGTCATCACCCAGCTGGCGAACCACCCGCTCACCGACGCGGGCATCAAGAAGTTCCTCGCGGATTGGGAAAAGGTCCCCAAGGCGAAGAAGTAGACGCACCCTGGGTCCCCGGAGGGCCTTCGTGGCCCCCGGGGTGTCGCTCGCCCCCCTGGGCTCCACTTTCCCAGGCGGGTTGGGCTGGAGATTTCGCGGCGCGGCATGTATTCGTTGACTTCCGAATCAACACGTCGACGCACCCCGAGGAATCTCATGGAATTCCAGCTCACCGAGGACCAGCGCGCGCTCCAGCAGGCGGCGCGCAAGTATGCCCGCGAGGTGGTTCGCCCCAAGGCGGCGCACTACGACGAGACGGCCACCTTCCCCCGGGACCTGCTCGCCACGGCGTTCGAGCTGGGCCTGCTCAACATGGCGGCCCCCGCGGAGTACGGCGGCGTGGGCCTGTCGCACCTGGACCAGACGATTGTCGCGGAGGAGCTGAGCTGGGGCTGTGCGGGCGTGGCCACGTCCATCATCGCCAACGACCTGGCCAACCTCCCCATCATCCTCCACGGCTCCGAGGACCAGAAGAAGCGCCTCTTGAGCCACTTCGCCGAGCGGCTGAAGTTCTCCTCCTTCTGTCTCACCGAGCCGGAGGCCGGCAGCGACGTCGCCAACATGCAGACGACGGCGCGCCGCGAGGGTGACGAGTACGTCATCAACGGCGCCAAGTGCTTCATCACCAACGGTGGCCACGCCGAGCAGTACACGGTGTTCGCCACGCTGGACAAGACGAAGAAGCACAAGGGCATCACCTGCTTCGTCGTGGAAGGTCGCCCCGCGGGGCTGACCGTCAGCAAGCACGAGAACAAGATGGGCCAGCGCGCCAGCGACACCGTGTCGCTGACGTTCGAGGACGTGCGCGTCCCGGTGAAGAACCGCATCGGTGAAGAGGGCCAGGGCTTCGCCATCGCCATGGCGACCCTGGACAACAGCCGCCCGCTCACCGCCATGTTCTCCGTGGGCATCGCCCGCGCCGCGCTCGAGCACTCCATGGAGTACGCCTCGCAGCGCAAGACGTTCGGCAAGCCCATCATCGAGCACCAGGCCATCCAGTTCATGATCGCCGACATGGCCATGAACACCCACGCGGCCCGCATGCTCACCTACGAGAGCGCGTGGCTGTTGGACCAGGGGCAGCGCAACACCCTGCAGTCCAGCTACGCCAAGTCCTTCGCCGCGGACATGGCCATGAAGGTCGCCACCGACGCGGTCCAGGTCTACGGCGGCTACGGCTACATCAAGGAGTACCCCGTCGAGAAGCTGATGAGAGACGCCAAGCTCATCCAGGTCTACGAGGGCACCAGTCAGGTCCAGCGGCTCGTCATCGCGAAGGAACTGTTCAGGTAGAAAAGCAGAACTGTGTCCGGCGGCCGTTTCCCATTGCCGCCGTGACACCCGGATGCCTATTAACCCAGACCGTTCGCGCGTCGCGTCAATGCGGACCGCACGGACTGTTTTCCAGCCTTCATAAACGCCTCCCGCAAGGAGAAGCCCAGCCGTGAAGATCCTCGTCACCGCCAAGCGCGTGGAAGACCCCGAGTCCAAAATCAAGGTGAAGCCCGACGGCTCGGGCATCGTGCAGGAGGGGCTCAAGTACAAGATCAACCCCTTCGACGAGATTGGCGTGGAGGAAGGTCTCCGGCTCGTCGCCAAGCACCAGGGTGAAGTGGTGGTGGTGTCCATCGGTGGCAAGGAAGTGCAGGAGCAGCTCCGGCACGCCCTGGCCATGGGGGCTCACCGCGCCGTGTGGGTGAACCACACCGGCCCGTTGGACCAGTTCGGCATCGCCGCCCTGCTCCAGAAGGTGACGGAGAAGGAGAAGCCGGACCTCGTCATCCTGGGCAAGCAGTCCATCGACGACGACCAGAACCAGGTGGGCCAGTACCTGGCCGAGTTCCTGGGCTGGGGTCAGGCCACGTTCGCCTCCAAGGTGGAGTCGATGGAGAGCGAGCAGGAGAAGAACAAGGTCCCCGCCGTGACGCTGACCGCGGACGGCAAGGCCGTGCGCGTGATTCGCGAGGTCGACAACGGGCTTGCGACGCTGGAGTGCCAGCTTCCCGCCGTCGTGACGACGGACCTGCGCCTCAACACGCCGCGCTACGCCAGCCTCCCGGGCATCATGAAGGCGAAGAGCAAGCCCATCGAGGAGCTGACGCCGGAGAAGCTGGGCGTGGATGTCGCCCCGAAGATCCAGATCGTGAAGCTTTCGTCCCCGCCCGCGCGCAAGGCCGGCATCAAGGTGCCGGACGTGGCCACGCTGGTGGACAAGCTGCGCAACGAGGCGAAGGTCGTCTAACCCTCTCGGAAGATACGGAGACACTCCCATGCCAATCGTTCTCATCGTCGCCGAGCAGCAGCCGGACGGGCACCTTCGCAAGGCCTCTCTCAACGCCATCACCGCGGGCAAGCAGCTGGCCGACAAGGCCGGCGCGGAGCTGCACATCGCCCTCATCGGCAAGGACCCCGCGAAGGTCGCCGACGAACTCAAGGGCACCGGCGCCAAGGCCGTCCACGTGGGCGCCGCCGCGGAGCTGGAGCACTACCTCGCGGAGACGTACGCCCCCGTTCTCGCCACGCTCGCCACCGAGCTGAAGGCGGACTACGTGGGCATGGCGTCCACCGCCCAGGGCAAGGACCTGCTGCCCCGCCTCGCCGCGCGTCTGAAGGCCGCCATGGCCACGGATATCACTGGCCTGAACGGCTCGGGCGCGGACATCACCTTCAACCGTCCCATGTGGGCCGGCAACGTGTTCGCCGAGGTGAAGCTCACCACGCCGGTGAAGGTGTTCACCGTGCGCGCCACGGAGTTCGCCGCCGCCGGTACGGGCGAGGGCGCCGCCGAGGTGAAGGCCTTCGCGCCGAAGGTCGAGGCGTCGAAGACCAAGTTCGTCGAGTTCAAGGAAGTGAAGAGCGCTCGCCCGGAGCTGACCGAGGCGCGCGTCGTCATCTCCGGTGGCCGTGGCACCAAGGGCGACTTCAAGGAGATTGAGGCGCTGGCGGACGAACTGGGCGCCGCGGTGGGCGCGTCCCGCGCGGTGTGTGACGCGGGTTGGGTTCCCAACGACCTGCAGGTCGGCCAGACGGGCAAGGTGGTCGCTCCGTCGCTGTATATCGCCGCGGGCATCAGCGGCGCCATCCAGCACCTGGCGGGCATGAAGAGCTCGAAGACCATCGTCGCCATCAACAAGGACGCCGAGGCGCCCATCTTCCAGGTGGCCGACTACGGCATCGTCGCGGACCTCTTCAAGGTCCTCCCCGAGCTGCGCACGGAGCTGCACAAGCTGAAGTAGCACTCCGGCCCGCAAGGGGCTCAAGACGAGGGGCGACGTGGGGCAGTGTCCCCGCGCCGCCCCTTCGTCGTTTCCGGTGTTCGCGCCTACAGCTCGATGTCGCTGTCGCGTCCGCGCTCCGGGGCGTCTTCGTCTCCACCGGGCGGCTCCGTTGGAGGTGGCAGGGGCGCTTCTTCCGCGCCTTCGTCCTCGGGGAACGCGTCGGGCGCTTGGGGCGCGTCGTCGCGCAGGTCGATGCGCGTGCCGTCCTCCAGCTCCACCGCGAGGGTGTCGTACCGCCACTCGCCCTCGCCCTGCTTCTTGGCGTCGACGTGCAGCATGCCGTCCGCCTGGGGTCCGTCGAGGGGAATGGCCAGCCGCGCGTGCGTCACGCCGTTGACGGTCCGCACCGACGTCTGCTTGGGCAGTCCGTTGTCGATGGGCGAGCCCAGCGCGGTGCGCACCTCCGCGTCGGAGCGGGCAATGGCCACCGCCTCCGTGAAGGCGTCCATGTTCTTCAACGACGAGTAGCCGAGCCCCACGAGCGCGAAGCCCAGGCAGCCGCACGAGGCCAGCACGCCCAGGCAGCCCACCGGCACGAACCACTTCCAGTTGCGGCTCCACCACCCCTGCTGTGGCGCCAGCGAGCCCTCGGGCGTCGCGTCCATGACCTCACTCCTCCTTGAGCCACCTCCCGGCGGGGCGGCGCTCCTCTCTTAGCGAGCCCGGAGCGCGCGGGATAGGGCCCCGGGTTCCAGTCGCCTCGCGTCGGTTGGTGTGGGAGAGGGGAGCGGATAGATTCCGGCGGACGAGCGACAGGGGAAGGCTCGTGTGGGGCCGGACTTCCCTGGAGGTGGCGCGTGCCGCCGCGGAAGACGCCGTCCACCGAGGTGCTGCTGGACGTGCTGGAGGCGCTGCCTCCGGGCCAGAAGCTCTGGGTGCGAGGTGTAAGCCAGGACCTGTATCCCCTGCTGCGCGTCGGTGACGCGGTGAGGGTGCTGCGCTGTGGGCCAGGCGCGACGTCGCGCGGGGACGTGGTGCTGGTGCGTCAGGCGCGGATGCTGACGGCGCGGGTGGTGGTGTCCACCCGTCCCTGGAGGACGGCCACGCTGCTGGGCGCGGAGGAGCGCTCGGGTGGGGAAGTGCTCGGCCGGGTGGTGGCGCTGCGGCGCGGCCGGTGGCGGGTGCCGTTGCCCAGGCCCTTCCGGCCGGCGCTCTGGGTGGCCCAGCGGACCCTGGCGACGGCGTGGGCGAGGCCCGAGACCCGGCTAGTCTATCGGGGTGTGAGGGACTTCTTCTTCTCCGGCTGGTCGAAACCGCTGCGGCGCCACCTGGTGGGGCCGCTGGCGGTCCGACTGCTGCGGGCGGAGGACCAGGACGCCCTGCTCCTCTTCGCGAGCGAGCGACTGGTGGTGTCCGCCAGCTTCCTGCGCCGGCAGCTTCGCGAGCGTTGGGGGCTGGAGGACTCCGAGCGCCGGGGCGCGGCGGCGGGTGCGCTGGACGCGAAGGGGAGGCTTCACGGCTTCGCCTGGGTGGACTCGTATCGGCAGGAGGGATTGCCGCTGGAGGGCGTCTGGGTGCGTTCGTTGGTGGTGGCGCCTCAGGCCCGGCGGATGGGCGTGGCCACGCAGCTGCTGGCCTGTCTGCTGGCGGAGGCGCACCGACAAGGGGAGCCGAGCGTCCAGGCGGATGTGGACGAAGACAACGCCGCGTCGCTGCGAACGTTCGAGAGGGTGGGCTTTCGTCGGTCATCGGACGCGCTGACCCGGCGGACGAACGAGGCCTGGGACGCCGCGGGGCGGTCCAAGCGACTGGTGGTCCTGGAGCGAGACTCCGGGCGCTGAAGTCGCCGGGGTTGCGTGAGGGCTCGCGGTGAGTCAAAAGCACCCGCGCCGCGCCTTCGCGTCGTGAGGACTTCCGTGAGCATCTCCACTCCCGACAGCATGGGGCGCGGGCCGACTCGCCTGGAGCGACTCAAGGGCCTCCAGGCGGACGGCGCGCTGCTCTTCATCACCCTCATCTGGGGCGTCACCTTCGTGGTGGTGAAGGACGCCCTGAGCTTCGCGGACCCTTTCACCTTCCTCGCGCTTCGCTTCGGGGTGGGCGCGGTGGTGTTGAGCGCGTTGGCGGGGCGACAGGTGTTCTCCCCGACGAACCTGCGCCATGGTTCGGTGCTGGCCACCTTCCTGTTCCTGGGCTTCGCGCTCCAGACGTGGGGGCTGACGCTCACCACGCCGTCGCGTTCGGCGTTCATCACCGGGATGGCGGTGCTGTTCGTCCCGCTGTTGTCGCTGCTGGTGTTCCGGCGGATGCCGAAGCCCGCGGCGCTGATGGGCGTGGCGTTGTCGGCGGTGGGGCTCTACCTGCTCACGCGGCCCGCGCCGGGCGAGGGGGGCGGCTGGCTGAGCGTGGGAGAGCTGCTGTCGTTGGGTTGTGCGGTGGCGTACGCGGGGCACATCACCCTCACGGAGCGCTACGCGTCGAAGGAGGGCGTGCTGGGGATGGTGGCGGTGCAGATGTGGGGCGTGGCGCTGTTGTCGGCGGCGTGCCTGCCCTTCGTGACGCGCAAGGTGGAGTGGACTCCGTCGCTGGTGACGGCGGTGCTGGTGTGCGGGCTGTTGCCGAGCGCGCTGGCCATCAGCATCCAGACGTGGGCACAGGCGCGGACGTCGGCGGTGCGCGCGGCGGTCATCTACGCGTTGGAGCCGGTGTTCGCGTCGATGTACTCGGTGGTGCTGGGCTACGAGGTGCTGGGCGCGCCGGAGGCGATGGGCGGTGGGCTCATCCTGACGGGGGTGCTGGTGGCGGAGCTGGGGTCGCCGGCCTGGATGTGGTGGAAGTCAAGGCGACGGGGAGTGCAGGGGATGGGCTGACGCCGGGGGCTGCTCCCCGGGCGGACAGGCGGAGGTCGCGAGAGAAGCGGCCCACGGGTGGGTGGACGCGCTATATCCGGGACCCTTCTCATGAGCGTGGAGCTGCGTCGAAACGGGTTGCACCTGACGGGCACCCTCCTGTCCCTGGATGCGAAGCGCAAGTCGCCGCTGAGCTTCGTGAGCCACGGACATTCGGACCACATCGCCAGGCATGAGCGCACCATCGCCACGACGGCGACGCTGCGCTTCATGGAGCACCGGCTGGGGCCGGTGAGTGCGCCGCTGGCCGCGCCTTATCGCCGTCCGTTCGAGTTGGGGCCGTTGGTGCTGGAGCTGTTGCCGGCGGGGCACATCCTGGGCAGCGCGCAGCTTCGCGTCATCCGCGCGGATGGGCGGCGTGTCGTCTACACGGGGGATTTGAACGTGGTGCCGTCGCTGACGGCGGAGGCGACGGAGGTGGCGGAGTGCGACACGCTCGTCATCGAGTCGACCTTCGGTCATCCGCGCTACCGCTTCCCGCCGCGCGACGAGGTGTGGGGGCAGGTGGAGGCGTGGATTCGGCGGCAGCTCGAGCGGGACGCGGTGCCGGTGGTGCTGGGCTATCCGCTGGGCAAGAGCCAGGAGGCGATGAAGTTTCTGGCGGGCAAGGGCTTCTCGCTGGTGGCGCACTCGTCGATTTTCGAGGTGGCGCAGCTCTACGCGGAGCTGGGCGTGCCGATTGAAAACTTGCGGTGCTTCCACGGGAAGGTGGAGCCGGGCGAGGTGCTGTTCTTCCCGCCGCACCAGGCGCGGGGCGGAGCGCTGGCGCATCTGTGGCCACGAGGCACGGCGGTGCTGACGGGATGGGCGATGGACCCGGGCGCGGCGCGGCGGTACGGCGCGGACGTGGCGTTTCCGGTGTCGGACCACGCGGACTTCCCATCGCTGATGGCCTACGTGAAGGCGACGGGGGCGAGCGAGGTGATTACGTGTCACGGCTTCGCGGAGGAGCTGGCGCAGGCGCTGCGGGACGCGGGCGTGGATGCCCGGCCGCTGGGAGGCAAGCCGCAGCAGTTGTCGCTGCTGTGAGGCGGCGAGGGCGTGGACTGGAGTAGAACGGGGCCATGCCTTCCCGTTCTCCGCAGCTCGTGGGCCGTGCGGTCCGCGTCCTGGTGTGCACCGAGAAGAAGACCTTCGTGACTCGGGAGTTGCCCGAGGTGCGGGTGACTTTCGAGGGAATCGAAGGGGACCGGCACGCGGGGCACACGAGGCCGGCGGACGTGCGCACGCCGTGGTACCCGAAGGGGACACCCATCCGGAACACGCGGCAGCTCTCACTGGTGTCGACGGAGGAGCTGGCGTTGGTGGCGGAGACGCTCGGAGTGCCGAAGGTGCTCGCGTCGTGGCTGGGTGCGAACCTGGAGCTGACGGGGGTGCCAAGGCTGACGCACGTGCCGCCAGGGACGCGGCTGTTCTTTCCCGACGACGCGGTGCTCGCGGTGGAAGGGGAGAACGAGCCGTGCATCGGACCGGGGAAGGTCATCGAGGAGCACCATCCGGACCGGGTGAAGCTGGCGAGTCGCTTCGTGAAGGCCGCGTGGGAGCGCCGGGGCCTGGTGGCCTGGGTGGACCGGCCCGGTGTCATCCGCGCGGGAGATGACGTCCGCGTGATGTTGCCGAAGCCGGTGTCGTACGTGCTGCCCTAGTCGGCGGGAAGGTTCAGGGACTTTTCATATTCCCAGAGGAGGGGCCAGAACCGTTCCCAGGCTGCGTCCGCAGTGGGGCTTTCCCCGATGATGGCCCCGATGGCTCCGCCCGATGTGCTCCATCCGAATCGAGTTCGAAGATATCGGGCGAACTCGCCATTGAAGTCGATTAACGGCTCTTTGATGCCATGGGCCCTGACTGCCTCTGTATATCCGGTGATGAGGACCATGAGGCTGCGGAGCTGCAGGCCACGCTCCTCTTCGAGATAGGTGAGGTAAATCTCGGGGGATTTTTCGACGAGTCGAAGCATGTCGAAGATGGAGGCCATGAAGTTCCCTAGAGGTCATGCCGAGGGCGACTGAATGCGGCTGCCTGTCATGCGGTGTCGTGGAGATGGTGAGCGTACCAACGAGAGTCCTGTCAGAGGGGCTGGACGGCTCGGTGTTTCGGCTGACCCGATGGGCTGGTTGATGATGCTGTCCATCCTGCTCGCGGTGTCGGGCTGCGCGACGACCTCCGAAGGTTCAGGTGGCAATGTCTGGCTGGGTCATGGCGCGGTTCCGGCGCAGAGCGAGTCCGAGATGCAGCGGGCCGCCGAAGCAGAGGTCGCACGCGTCGTCGAGCAGGTAGGCGCGATTGTTCGCGACATCGACTCGGTAGGGGCTCGCCTGACGCTGACGTACTGGTCGGAGCGAGGTGCGCTCACCTGGACTGGCTACGAGTCGCATGGGCGCGTGGGCCATCGAGGAGGTCTGGCAGGAGCGGCGGATACTCGGGACGCGCTGAGAGAGGTGCTCGCTGGCTACGGATTGGCGCGTACGGGGCAGGTGGTGTTGTCGCTGCGCCGGGCCGAGACGAAGTGGTCGGTGGACTATGCGTTCCATCGCCACGCGGAGCGCCCGCCCGAGGCCAGGACGCTTCCGGTGCAGTGGGCTGATGGCACTGGGCCCGACGAGGTTCCATCGGGGCTGGCACGTCTCCTGGCTGGGGTAGGTGTCCCCGACGGGGGCGAGGCCTGGCTGGAGGCCGACGTGGTGCTGGATGACGGTCGCGTGGTCGGGTGGGAACTGCACCGCTTCCAGGTGATTCGGAGTGGAGCAGGTGGTTCTCCGTTAGCCCCGGCGTCGCGCGCTGGGCGTGAGGTGGTTCGGCTCACACGCGCCTTCCAGGACGGCATGGGGCCGCGCACGGTTCGGTTCGGAATCCGGCTGACCCACGGTCGGGGTGAAGGTGACGGTTGGGTGGAGTCCGTGCGAGTCGTCGGTTTCGAGACGCCGGCGGGGCTCGAACCGGAGGTCGCCGCTGAGTACCGCGCGATGCACGAGGACATCGTGCGGCGCTGGCGCGAAGGTGTCGTGGAGGGCTTCACCTGGCTGGCTCAGCGCGGCGCGCAGGAGCTGGCGCTCTGGTACGTGGGCGCTGTCGCCATCAGGGGCGCGGGCTTCCTCGCGGTTCGAGGTGGTGGCATCGTTCGGAAGGCGCTGCGTCAGGGCAAAGAGGCTGCGAGCGGCTGGTTGCGGACCATGCTGTCCCGTGTGTCCCAGAGCGAGGGCCGTGCCTTCGAGCGTCTGTGGGCGAAGGTTCAGCTCGAAGGAGAGCGAGCGCTCACCACCAGCGAACGGAGCGAGTTGCGTGCGCTCATGGCTCGCATCGAGAAATTGGCGTCAACGCCGCTCGATTTTGGGGAGAAGCATGGGCTGCGGAAGGCCGCGCGAGCCGCTTACAAGAATGTCCATTCGGACCTGGCCCGCACCATGGACGCATTTCCGGAGCGGTACCCGGTCCACCATCGACGTCCCCTGGAATATGCACACCTGTTCCCCGAGCAGGACGTCAATGCTTCGAGCAGGCTCGCCGTGGTCCAGGACTTCATTCACGAGCGAGTGAGTCGTGTCTGGACGAAATTTCGGACTGCCCAGCGAACCGCGACGCGTGACGAGGTTGATGCCGCGACGCGAATCATCGACTCGCATTTCGAGTCCTGGTACCACCGTGTCGAAGTTCCACGGGGTGAGCAGGCTTTCATCGAGCGGGCCGAGCAGGCCGCGCTTGAGGCGTTGAGGGCACGTTTCCCGAAGGTGAACTGAGCGGAGTTCGACGATGGAGCATCTGCCACTGCCTGGGTTCGACCGATTGCTCTCCGTGTGCGAGCGGGAGTCCATTGAGATGCGCCTGACCTCTGCCGCCCAGCGTCCTCTCGAGGCAGGGCAGAGCGTGGGTGGGCACCTTCTGGACCCGATGTTGGCGGCCTTCTATTCGAGGTCGGGCAGCGCGAGGTTCGCGGATAACGCTTATCTCCTCCGCGTCAATGACGACGAGAACCAGCTCGAGGAGAAGAACCACTGGTGGCGCGAGAGTTGGCAGAAGAGCCTGGGCTTGACGGTCTGCGTCTTCGGCGGGGAAGCCAATCTTGCCTACTACTTCGCCACGGTCCCTGGCCTGGCGGATGCGCAAGGATGTCAGCCCGTCGTTGAAGTGGACACCTACGAGCTCGACGGGCCGGTCGTGATGCCGCTCGCCTCGAATGTGGACCGCTTCTTCGACCTGTACGCGCGCTATCTGGAAGCGCTCGTCGCCCACGAGGACTACGCGGAGCGGGGTTCGGCGGCGCTCGGCTTTCCCTGGAAGGTTCCGCACCTGGTCGCGCGAGATGATCGCCTCGTCCAGCTCATCGAGGAAGGGCGCTTCGACTTCCCCCAGGCGGGCCACGACGCCCGCACCTGGGCCCACCAGGTCAGCGAGGCCCGCCGACGCATCATGTGACGTAGTCCGCGCCCTCTGCCCGCGACGCATGCACACGCTGAAGGAAGCGCCGCATGAGGAACGCGATTTCATCCAGGTGCGTCTCCAGCGCCCAGTGTCCCGCGTCGAGCAGATGCAGCTCCGCATCTGGCAAGTCTCGCAAGTACGCCCGCGCTGACTCCTCGGGCATGTACCCGTCGTGCGGCCCCCACACAATCAACGTCGGCGGATGGAACTCACGCAGGTACGCCTGGAACCTCGGCATCCACGCCAGCGTCGTGCGCTGATCCGCGAGCAGCTGGACCCAGTGTTCCTTCCGCCGCTCCCGCTGCACCAGCAGCCAGGACAGCGTCCACAGGTCCGGGCTCACGCGGTCGACCAGATGCTCCGGAATCTCTCCGATGAACTCGCCCCGGAAGCCCTCCTCGCTCACCGCCGCGGCGAGCTTCTCTCGCCCCTTCGCCGTCGGATTCTCCCAGTACTCCCGAAGCGGTTGGTACTTCGGTCCGAACGCGTCCTCGTAGATGTCGCCGTTCTGGATGACGAGCGCCGCCACGCGCTCCGGCGCCTTCAACGCGAGCCGGAACCCGAACTGCGAGCCGTAGTCATGCAGGTACAGCGCGTAGCGCGTGAGCCCCAGCGTCTCCACGAACCGCTCCAGGTACCGCGCGTAACCGTCGAACGAGTAGTCGAACCGACTCGCGTCCGGAGTCTCGCTGTACCCGAAGCCCGGATGGTCCGGCGCAATCAACCGCCACGAATCCCCCAGCGCCGGCAACAGGTTCCGGAACTGGAACGACGAGCACGGATAGCCATGCGGCAGCAGCACCACGGGGGCGTCCTCGGGGCCGGCCTCGCGATAGAAGATGTCGATGCCGTCCACCTTCACCGTCCTGTGATGGACCCCTGGCATGAGCACACCTCCTCGTACGAGCCCTCGCGTCGTGAACGCGGAAGTCGGGACGCGAGGGCCTGTTGTCCTCAGCCAAGCTGCGCATCCACGAGCCGCCGGGAGAGCACCCGTCGCGCCTCATCGCAGGGACGCCTCCAGACCATCCAGGCTGGCGCGAGGCCGCTGTCTTCCAGGCTCACCCCAAGGCCCCCGCGTGCCTTCGCGGAACGGCCTCCGAGCGTGGTTGCTCAGTCCATGAACCAGAACATGTATTTCGGTGTGCTGGCGAACGCGAGCACCGTCGTGGCGAGGCTGAGCAGCACGCCGATGGCGAACGCACGCGTCATCCGCTTCTTCTCATGGAAGAGCCGATAACCGATGCGAGGCACCGCCACTGCCGCGATGGGGTAGAGGAGAAGAACGCCCACTTCGAATGGCAGGCAGCGGGCATCGCGGAATGGATAGAGCCCGACCGGGTCGAAATCGTGGACCCGCGCTTCGCCGACATAGGCCCGGTAGATGCCCAGCGCATAGTAGGGATAGTTCCGCCACCCGATGACGAAGGCGCTGAGTAGCAGGCTCATCTGAAGCATCGCGGGCCCCGGATGGGTCTGCCTCCGCCTCCAGCCGATGAAGGCGAAGGGCAGCGCGAGGACCGGAATCACGAGCCCGGCGACAATCAGCGCCGTGCGGACCGGATACAGCGGGTCCTGCTCATGCGGGGCATTGTAGGGACCGTCGATGTAGATGCGCTCGAACGGCACCATCGACGCCGCATACGGCACCGCGGCGAACAGGGCGCCAGTCAGCAGCACCTGCGCCATGAGGGCCCACGAAGCACTCCGCTCCAGCGGTGCCGCCGTCACTCGCGTGTGGTCGACCATGACCTAGCGTGGACTCACGCCCGCTTCGACGTCAACGCGCGCCCCCGTGCGTCGGCGCCTGGACTCCAGAAACACCTCGGGGCCGCCGAGTCCCGAAGAGGACTCCAGCGGCCCCGAGGGCCCCACCGTTCAACTCGCCGTCACTCCGCGTCGGGCGACTGAACGATGAGCTTCTCCTTGCCACACACGTCACAGCGCAGGTGGATGAACAAATCCCCGTCGCTCTCCTCGGGCACCGAGCCCTCGGGAACGCCGAGCTCCGCCTTCGCCAGCGCCGCCACCTTCGTCGGGATGTCCTCGGCCTTCAGCGACTGGACGTAGGTCATCTCCCGCTCGTGGCACTCGCGCGTCTCCGGCCCGTGCAACCACGCCGGCTCCATCCCCTCCGGCAGCCGGCTGACCAGCTCCAGGTTGGACACCGACTCGGCCAGATACGCCAGCCGGCGCAACCGCGCCTCCTCGGGCAGCGCCGAGAAGACCTGGAAGCCCTCGAACAGCGTGTCGCGGTTGTCGCCCGTGGCCAGATGCGCCAGCTCCAGCGCCGCCTCGCTCGACTCCAACGCCTCGTCCCAGTTGTTGTCCGGGTTGAAGCCCGCCTCCAACAGCGACGTGTACAACTGCGTCGCCGCCAGTCGCCGCCGAGCCTCCTGCAGGTGCTCCACCACCTCGTGCGTCAGCCGCAGCTCCAACAGCGCGCCCGTCGTCCGAGGGTCGATGGACCCCGTCAGGTCATCCACGTCCACTTCCTCGCGCAGCGCCGCCTTCAACACCTGCGCCGCGGAGAAGCGGAACAGCGGCAACACGCCCACTTCGCGCAGGTACATGGCCGACACGGCCGCGTCCTTGGCACCCATCCGCAGCGCCTTCTGCGCCTTCTCCACCACGCCCGGGTCCGCCGACGGCTTCTTGTTCTCCAGCCGCGTCTTCACCGCCTCGCGGTAGAGCGTCTCCAGCGAGCTGCCCGGAGGCATCCGCTGCGGCACCAGCGGCCGCAACCCCGGCACATCCAGCACCCACAACGGCGGCATCGCCAGGCGCTTCAGGCCCCGGAAGAAAAGCGAGCCGGGCGGGTCCTGCGGCTTGAACGGCGGCAGCTCCTCCGCCGGCTCTCCCATCATGAGCGCCGCGGCCTGCACGCCCAGCGCCTTCTCCCGCTGTTCGCGGGTGAACGCGGTGATGCCCTGGGCCGGAGGCGGAGGCGGCGGAGGCGCTTCCTCTCCGTCCAGACCGACCACCCGGTCCATGTCCACATCGTCCATCTCCACGTCGTCCAGGCCCTTGGCGCCCGTGAAGTCACAGCGGAGCAGCTTCAGCTTCTCGAAGGTCGCCCCTTCGAGGTTGGCCCCCCGGAAGTCACAGTCCTGGAGCCGTCCGCCGTGGAAATAGGCGTTCGACAGGTCCGTGTCCCGGAAGTTGATTTTCGACAGATCGCACCGCTCCCACTCGGAGCCGACGAGCCCGAGGCCCGACAAGTCCGCGTTGGCGGAGAAAAGTTGCGTGAAGGTGGCGCCAGTGTGCTCGGTCGGGACCTGACCGCCCTTGCGCAGTCGGTTCCACTCGGCCGACCCGTTCTGGAGGAGCTTCTCGATACTGGGGGCTTTCGGCATGGACCGGGGATTATTCGTATGGTCTGGTCCGCGCGCCAGCACAAATGATCGAGTACCGAATCGAGACCGACACCGCCGGGATGCGCCTGGACAAGCTCCTGCGCAAACGGCTCCCCACTGTCCCCGTGAGCCACCTGTTCAAGATGATTCGCACCAAGAAGGTGCGGGTGAACGGGAAACGTGCCCAGCCCGAGCAGTTGCTCGCGGACGGAGACGTGCTCACCATCCGTGGAGACGAGCAGACGCTCAGGGGAGAGGACCGTCCGAAAGTGGACCGTCCACCCCCGCCGGTGGACCCCAGCCGGCTGGTCATTCTGAGAGAGGACGACTGGTTGATGGCCGTGGACAAGCCCAGCGGGATGGCCGTCCATACCGGAAGCGGCATCACCGGCGGCACGCTGGTGGACTACGTGCGCGCCTATCTGGGACCCAAGGCCGTCCGAAACGACTTCACGGCCTCACCCGCCCACCGCCTGGACCGGGAGACCTCCGGCGTCATCCTGGTCGCCAAACGGCGCCCGGCGATGGTGCACTTCACGGAGGTCTTCACCCATGGCCTCTCCAAGAAGCGCTACATCACCCTGGTGAAGGGGAAGATGCCCAAGGAGTCCGGGGTCATCGACCTGCCCCTGTCGGAGCACCAGCAGACGGCCGAGTCCAAGGCCCGTCGCGGGGTGAACATGCAGGAGGCCCTCACCCGATGGAAGGTCGTCAAGCAGTCGGGCGAGGTGGCGCTCCTGTCCTGCTCCATCGAGACCGGGCGCACCCATCAGATAAGAAGGCACCTGGCCTCCATTGGCCACCCCGTGGTCGGGGACAAGAAATACGGTGACTTCGCCTTCAATCGCGACGTGCAGGCGCGCTGGGGGCTCAAGCGGTTGTTCCTGCACGCCGAGCGCATCGAATTTCCCCACCCCGAAGGCGGGGCGAAGGTGGCCGTGGAAGCCCCCATCCCCCCCGAGCTCCGAGACGTGCTCAAGCGGGCCGCATTGCTGCCCTGAGGCCGTGACGCCCGCGAGGTTCCGATACACGTATGTCCGACTCCAAGACGACTGACCGAAGCCGCTCGAAGCTGGTGCTCAAGGGGGTTCCCCCCGGGCGCTGGTGGAAGGTGCTGCTGAAGCTGGGTGGGTGGCTGGCCCTCACGGGCGCCACGGCGGGCGCGGTGGGCCTGGTGGCCATCTACTACGTGTACTCGGACGGACTGCCGGCCATCCCCAAGGTGGACGAGTACTGGCCGCCCATCGTCACCGAGGTCTACACGGACGACGCGGTGCTCGCGGGCGAGTTCTACAACGAGCGGCGCAAGGTCGTCCCCTACGAGCGGATTCCGAAGCGGCTGGTGCAGGCGTTCATCGCCAGCGAGGACTCCAGCTTCTTCGACCACTTCGGCGTGGACATCCTGGGCACCTCGCGCGCGGCCTTCAAGACGATTGGCTCGAAGCTGGGCCTGCGCTCCGGCGGCATCCAGGGTGGCTCCACCCTGACGCAGCAGACCGCGAAGGCGGTGCTCATCTCCGCCGAGGGCTACAAGTCCGCCACGGCGAAGACGCTCACCCGCAAGATTCGCGAGGCCATCCTCGCCCTGCGGCTGGAGCAGTCGCTCACCAAGGAAGAGATTCTCTACCTCTACCTGAACAACGTCTTCCTCGGGCACCACAGCTACGGCGTGCAGAGCGCGGCGGAGAACTACTACCGCAAGGACGTGCGCGATTTGACGCTCGGGGAGATGACGCTCATCGCGGGTCTTCCCCAGGCGCCCAGCCGCTACTCACCCTTCCTGCGTCCGGACGCCGCTCGCAAGCGCCGCGCCTACGTGCTGCGCCGCATGCTGGTGGAGGGGATGATTTCGCAGGCCGAGCACGACACGGCCAATGCGGAGGTGGTGAACGTGTTCCCCGTGGAGGACGTCTTCCACGAGTTCGCCCCGTACTTCGTGGAGCAGGTGCGCAAGGACGTGGTGGAACGGTACGGCAACCCCGTGCTGCTCAAGGACGGCCTCAAGATTTTCACCACCATGGACAGCGAGCGCCAGCGCGCCGCGCAGGACGCGGTGATGGATGGCCTGCTCTCCGTGGACAAGCGTCAGGGCTGGCGCGGGCCGGTGCAGCAGCTCACGCCGGAGGCGCTCAAGGCCTTCATCGAGCGCGCGAAGAGGTACATGGGCAAGGAGGACCTCACCGAGGGCCGGCTCTACGTTGCCGCCGTCACGCAGCTTGACTCGGACGGCAGGGGCGCGGACATCCAGGTGGGCCCGCATGCGGGGCGGCTGCCGCTGCTCGGCATGCGCTGGGCGCGCAAGGTGAACCCGGAGGGCTACTACCCGGCGATGATGATTTCGTCGGTGAAGAAGGCCATCGCCGTGGGCGACCTCGTCGTCGTGCGTCACGTGACGAAGAAGGACCTCACGGACGACAAGGAGCAGTGGGACAAGAAGCTGGCCGAGGACATCCCCGAGGAGGGCGTGAAGCTCTTCCGGCTGGAGCAGACGCCCGAGGCCCAGAGCGCGCTCGTCTCCGTGGACCCGCACCGCCAGTACCTCACGGCCATGGTGGGCGGGTACGACTTCGACGACAACGAGTTCAACCGCGCCTTCCAGGCGTGCCGTCAGCCGGGCAGCTCGTTCAAGCCCTTTGTGTACTCGGCGGCGCTGGAGCAGCTGAACTGGACGGAGGCCTCCGTCATCGTCGACTCGCCGATTGTCGAGCACGACCCGGACAACAAGGTGTCCTGGAAGCCGGCGAACTACAGCGAGGAGTTCGTGGGCGACGTGCTCTTGCGCACCGCGCTCGTCAACTCGATGAACATCCCCGCGGTGAAGACGTTCGGCGCGGTGGGCGTGAAGAACATGGCGGCGTGGAGCACGAAGCTGGGCATCACCACGCCCATGAACATGGACTTCTCCGCGGCGCTCGGCTCCTCGTGCGTGTACCCGGTGGACCTGGCCAACGCCTACGCGACGTTCAACCGTTACGGCCGCAAGAAGCCCACGTACTTCGTGCGCAAGGTGGAGGACCGCTTTGGCCGCACGCTGGAGGACCACACCGCGTTCGACGACGCGTGGGCTCCGCTGCAGGACCGCGTGGCCGCCGGCTACGCGCGCCTCTTCGAGCCTGGTGAGCAGGTGATGAGCGCGGAGGTCGGCTTCATCCTCACGCACCTGCTTCGTGGCGTGGTGCTCCAGGGAACGGGTGGCCCGGCCACGCGCCTGGGCAAGCCCGCCGCCGGCAAGACGGGGACGACGAACGACTCCTTCGACGCGTGGTTCGCGGCGTACACGCGGGACCTCGTGACGGTGGCGTGGGTGGGTTACGACTTGAACCCGCATCCGCTCGGTCGCTACGAGACGGGTGGCCGCGCGGCGTTGCCCATCTGGCTCAACTACATGAAGCGCGCGCTGGAGGGCCGGCCGCAGTCGGAGTTCTACCCGTGGCAGTCGATGGACCTGGTGCGGCTCCACATCGACAAGAAGACGGGCAAGATCGCGAGCCCCGGCGCGAAGGGCTCCGAGCTGATGTTCTTCAAGAAGGGCACCGAGCCGAAGGACGCCGTGCCCGACAAGAACACTGTCGACGTGGACCAGTTCATGATGGGCGCGCAGTAGCGCTCACCGCCGTGGACCTCCGGGCCCCGTGCGCCTCCCTCGGGAGGACGCGGGGCCCGAGTCGTTTCAGGCGCCCATGCGGAAGCGGCGTGCGGGCTCCACGTGGCGCTGGATGGCCGCTCGGAGGGAGGCGATATCGGGCCCCGCTTCCAGCACGGAGCGCGTGGCGGTGGGGATGACCTGCGCCTCGCGACCGGCGAACAGGCTCTTGAGGTCGTCGAAGCCCGCGCCCTGCGCGCCGATTCCAGGCGTCAGCATCAGCGCGCCGCCCAGCCTCTTCACGACGCCCCGGTCCGAAGCGGGCAGGGTGGCGCCCATCACCGCGCCAGCGGGCAGTTCGCCTGGCCCCGCCTTCTCGTTCAGCTCGCGCAGGCCATCCGCGAGCACCTCCGCCACGGTGCGACCATCGGCCCCCATGGACGTCTGGAGCGACGTGCCCTCCGGGTTGGAGGAGCGCACGACGAGGAACGCACAGGCACCGGACGCCCGCGCCCGCTCAATCGTCTTCACCAGCGCGCCCAGGCCCAGGTACGCGGTGAAGGTGGCGGCGTCCGCCTCGTACGGGCTGCCCGCGCCGAAGACGGTCTCCGCGTAGGCGTCCATGGTGGTGCCGATATCACCGCGCTTCACGTCGAGCAGCGTGAGCGTCCCCGCATCCTTGAAGCGATACATCAGCGACTGGAGCACCAGGAGTCCCGAGGGGCCGTGGCGCTCGAAGAACGCGCTCTGCGGCTTCACCACCGCGACGCTGTCACCGGCCGCCTCCAAGATGCGCTCGCAGAAGTCGGAGAGGCCCTTCGCGGTGTCGGGCAGCCCCCAGCGCGCGAGCAGGTCCTTCGACGGGTCGACGCCGAGGCAGAACGGGGAGCGCTCGTCGGCGAGGCGGGCGAAGCGCTGGGCGAAGGATTGAGGGGACGTCATCGTTCCAGCTCCTGGCTAAGAGGAAGGGTCAGCGCAGCCGACGGGCGGCGGCGTCGAAGAGGGGATTGGGCAGCACCTTCGCCAGCCGCGAGGGAAGGGCCAGCTGCCACGGGAAGGACAGCTCCGTCTCGCCGCGCAGGATGGCCGTGCCCATCAGCTCCACGGCCGCGTCCGTCTCCATCAGGAAGGGCATGGGGAAGTGGTTGTCCGCGGTCATCTCGCTCTTCACGAAGCCCGGGTAGATGCAGGTGACGCGCACGCCGGTGCTGCTCAGGTCCACGCGCAGGCTCTCCATGAACGTGGCGAGGAACGCCTTCGAGGCGGAGTACGCGGCGTGGCCCGCCAGCCCCCGGTGGGCCGCGAGGCTGGAGATGCCCACCACGTGTCCGCGGCGGCGCTCCACCATGCGCGGCAGCACGGCCGTCAGCGTGGCGGCGGCGCCCGTGACGTTGGTGTCGATGATGGCGCGCACCTTGTCCCAGTCCAGGCGCTTGCCGTGCGTGACTCCGCCGACGCCGGCGTTGGCCACGACCAGGTCCAGGCCGCCACACTCCGAGTCGAGCTCGCGCAGGCGCTCCAGATGGGCCTCCGTGCGCGTGACATCCAGCTCCAGCGGCTCCACCGTCGCGCCAGCGGCCTGGGCCTCGGCGGCGAGGGCTTGCAGCTGCGGCAGCCGGCGCCCGGCGGCGAAGACGCGCAGGCCTCGCTTGGCCAGCCACAGCGCCAGGCCCCGTCCCAGCCCGCTCGAGGCGCCCGTCACCAGCGCCGTCCGGTAGCTCATCTCCGCCATGGTGTCTCCTCCTGGCTGCGTGGCTGCTTCTCGCACGGTTGGCGGCGGAATTGGGACACAAATCCATGCCGCGCGGCGGCCCCGGCGATGGGGCGGGGCCTCGTCTGTCCGGTTGGAACCGGGGCGCCGCGTTGTTGACGAGCGTGCACGCACTGGCCCCGCCGGGCGTGCCTCGCCAGGCAGCAGGGCGATGACGCGGGGCCTGTTCGTCCGCACCTTGTCTACACGAGGAGAGACTCGGACATGACGCCCTCGAATTACGTGCTCGCGGTAGACGACGACCCCGACATCCTGCTGGCCTTCAAGGACGTGCTGGAGCTGGAGGGGCATCGCGTGCTGCTGGCGCGAGGAGGGCGCGAGGCCTTGGAGTTGCTGCGCCATGGCGCGCGCCCCTCCGTGATTCTGTTGGACTTGATGATGCCGGACGTCAATGGCTGGGAGTTTCGCGACAGGCAGCTCGCCGACGCCTCGCTGGCGCCCATCCCGGTAGTCGTCATCTCCGGACAGGGCGTGAGCGCGCGCGAGGTGGCCGCGCTCGGCGTGGAGGACTACCTGCGCAAGCCCGTGGACGTGGAGCAGCTGCTCGGCGCCATCTCGCGCTACGTGCTCGCCGAGCAGGAGCACCCCCAGCCCGTGTGAGCCGGAGGCGCGCGCCGTCGCACTGGACGACGCGGGCCTGGCTCATGCGCTCAGTGCATGCCGGAGGGCGCGCTCTCCAGCTTCGCGACGACCTGATCCACGGAGAAGCTCGACGGACGCTGACGCGGCGGGAACTCTCGGAAGCTCGAGAGGAACCGGGCCACGGCCTGCTGCGCGGGCACGAAGTAGAAGGCGTGGTCGATGAGCCAGGACTGGTAGCCGACGGCGTCCTGCGAGCGCTCCAGCGGGTCGGCGCGCAGGTCGAAGGCGAGCGGCGCGCGGCGGATGGTGAAGGGCTCACCCCAGGCCTCGATGCCCTTGGCGTTCTGCTCCGCGAAGACGAGCTTCATGCGCCCGTGGCGCACGGCGACCAGCTCTCCGTCGTCACCGAAGTAGAAGAACTCCGTGCGCGCGGAGGGCCCCTTGCCGGACAGCAGCTCCCGCTGGTCGTAGCCATCCAGGTGGACCTTGAAGCTCTTGTCGTTGGCCTCATGGCCGCTCTTGAGCTTGTCCACGATGTCCGGGTCGCCCGCGGCCGCGAGGAACGTGGGCAGCCAGTCCTCGGAAGAGAACAGCTCGTTGATTTGCGTGCCGGGCTCAATCACGCCGGGCCAGCGCACGACACACGGCGCGCGGAAGGCGCCCTCCCAGTTGGTGTCCTTCTCGCCGCGGAAGGGCGTCATGCCGCCGTCGGGCCACATGCACGTCATCGCGCCGTTGTCCGTGGTGTAGACGACGATGGTGTCCTCCGACAGGCCTACTGAGTCGAGCTTGTCGAGGAGCTGCCCGACCATGCCGTCATGCTCCACCATGCCGTCCGGGTAGAGGCCGAGCCCCGTCTTTCCGCGCGACTCCGGCTTCAGGTGCGTGTGGACGTGCATGCGCGTGGTGTTGAACCACATGAAGAAGGGCTGGTCGGACTTCTTCGCGTCGTCCAGGTAGTTCATGGCGGCGGAGAGGAACTCCTCGTCCACCGTCTCCATCCGCTTCTTCGTGAGCGGGCCGGTGTCCTCCACCTTCTGGCCGCCCTTGCCATCCGACTTGCACCGCAGCACGCCGCGCGGACCGAAGCGCTTCCTGAAGGCCGGGTCCTTCGGGTAGTCGGGGTTCTCTGGCTCCTCTTCCGCGTTGAGATGGTAGAGGTTGCCGAAGAACTGGTCGAAGCCGTGGACGGTGGGCAGGAACTCGTCGCGGTCTCCCAGGTGGTTCTTGCCGAACTGCGCGGTCCGGTAGCCCTGGGCCTTGAGCAGGTCCGCGATGGTCGGGTCCTCGGCCTGCAGGCCGACCTTGGCGCCCGGCATGCCGACCTTGGTGAGCCCCGTGCGGAACGGACACTGGCCGGTGATGAAGGCCGCGCGACCCGCCGTGCAGCTCTGCTGCGCGTAGTAGTCGGTGAGGAGCGCGCCTTGCTTCGCCAGCCGGTCGATGTTCGGCGTGCGGTACCCCATCACCCCGAGGTTGTAGGCACTGACGTTCCAGTAGCCGATATCGTCACCGAAGATGACGAGGATGTTGGGTTGCTTCTTCGTTTCCTTCTTCTTCTGGGCCGCCATCGAATCCCCCGGACGTGAATGTGGAATAGGAGTGAGCGTGGCGGCCCCGGGGAACAAGACGGGGCGGACGGGGGAACAGGCCGACGGTGCGACGGCCCGGCCCGACTTCGTGGCTCGTGGACACCGGACTGCGTTCGGAGGGCGATGGCACGGGCGCGGGCCCGTGGTCACCTTGCGACGTTCCGCGAGTCCCGGGTGGATGGATGCCAGGCGTCAGGTCGTGGGGGCTGTTGCTGTTTCTCCTGATGTCGCCCCTGGCCCGGGCGCAGGACGCTCACTACTGGACGCGACAGTTCGGCAACCGGGCATGGCTGCTCGGCGGCGCGTTCATCGCGAACCCGGGTGACATCAGCGCCGTCTATTACAACCCGGGGGCGCTCGCGCTCCTGCACACGCCGGAGCTGGAGCTGACGGGGACCGTCTTCGAGTCCATGCGCCTCTCCGTCCAGAACGGCCTGGGCAACGGTGAGGGCCTCACCGAGTCGAGGGTCGATGTGCTGCCCTCCCTTATCGCGGGCTCGCTGCGCTGGGGCTTTCTGGGCAGGTCCCGGCTCGCCTATTCGCTGCTGACGCGGCAGGGGTTCACCGCGTCGCTGGAGTCTCGCGAGCAGGGCACGGGGGTGGACCTGGGCGGGGTGCCAGGCATGGACCAGCTCGCGGCGGACGTTCGGTTGGACCAGGACGTGGGGGAGTACTGGGCGGGGCTCACGTGGTCCTTTCCCCTGGGACGACACGTGGGCGTGGGCGTCAGCCCCTTCGTGGCGGTGAGGGACCAGGAGACGAACATCCAGGTGCTGGCGCAGGGCTCGGGCCCCGGAGGCAGCGCGCTGCTGTCCACGCTCGGCCGCGACTTCCACCTGCGCCACGTGCGGCTGCTCGCGAAGCTGGGGGTGAGCTACCAGCGGGAGTCCATGTCCGCGGGCCTCACCGTGACGACGCCGAGCGTGGCGCTGTGGGGGGAGGGTGAATCGAGCTTCGAGCGCGCGGTGCTGGAGCGGGGCTTCGGGCTGTCGTCGACGCCCGCGTCCGCCTTCGACTTCCAGGAGGGGCTCGCCGCGAGGTTCCAGTCGAGCTGGGCGGTGGCGCTCGGCGTGAGTGGGACGCTGGGGGGCACGTCCGTGTATCTGGCGGCGGAAGGCTTCGCCCGGGTGAAGCCCTTCACGCTGGTCGATGCCGCGTCGTTCTCTCCCCGAGACTCCCAGGAGGTCATCGACCCGGACGTCGACGTCGCGCTCGCGCCGCTGGTCAACGTGGCGCTGGGCGTGGAGCAGCGGCTGGGGTCCCGGCTGCGCGCCTACGTGAGCGCGCACACGGACTTCAGCGCCGTGACAGCGACACCTCGCATGAACGCGCTGCTGGCGGGCTGGGACCTCTACCATGTCGCCACCGGACTGCACTTCACGGCGGGCCGCGCCCGCTTCACGGTGGGCGGTAATGTGGCCTGGGGCCAGGAGGTCACCGAGCGCCTGGCAGACGCTCTCCAGCGAGCAGGCCTCCAGCCCCTGTCCCCGAGCCAGAAGGTCCGCTTCCTCCAGCTCAGCGTCATCATCGGCGCGAGCTTCGCGCTGGCGCAGAAGGACGAGAGTCCCGACGAGGACGCCGATGACGAGGCCCCGTCGATGCGGTGACGCGGCTTCGCATGGAGCGCGACACGGCGTCGCCCCGGAGGGCTGCTTTCCGCGTGCCTGACGGGTCCCCACCTCCAGGTGCGGGCGGTTCGGGTTCGTCGAAGGGAGACGGGCTTCCGTCGGAAGGGCAGGTCGCCAGGAGGGCGGCGCGCATGAGCGAGGCACCAGAGTCCGGGGCGCTGCTCGACGAGGACGCGACCGTGGCCTTGCTGCTCGACCTCGCGCGGGCGCTGCACCTGTCCTACGTGCCTTCCTTCGGCGTGGAGAATCGCGTGAAGAAGGCGGCGCGGGCCTGGGGGCTGGAGGTGGAGGTCTTCACCCTCCAGACGCTCGCGCTGACGGAGGTGCGCTCGGGCGCGAGTCGCCGCGTCGACTTCCACCGGCTGCCCTTCAATCCGCATTGGAACCTGACGCGTGCCGCCTCGCTGCTCCTTCTGTCGGAGTCCATCGCACGAGGGAAGCGCACGGTGGCCGAGGCCCGCGCCGAGCTGGACCGCATCATGGCGTCCCATCAGCTGCACCCCGAGTGGCTCGTCTACCTCGCATATGGCGTGTACGGCGCGGCGGTCGCCGCCCGTGTCGGCGGCGGCTGGTGGGAGCTGGTGGCGGCGCTCGTGGTGGGGGTGCTCGCGGGAGGCATTCACTTCGGCACGCTCAAGTCCGAGCGACTGGACCTGCAGAAGAGCTTCCTCGCCGCGTTTCTAGGGACACTGCTCGCGTTCGGTCTGACCTTCGTGCTGCCAAGGTTCGATGCGGCGCGCGCCCTCTTCGGGGGCGTGACGCTGCTCGTGCCGGCGATGGTGGTGACGCTGGGCTCGGCGGAACTGGTGGGCGAGTCGGTGGAGGCGGGGATTTCACGGCTCACCTATGGACTGCTGCGCTTCCTCATGCTGGCCGTGGGCATTGGCGCCGCGGGAACGCTCTGGAGATTGTTCGGGCCGCTTCCGGTGCAGATGCATGCGAACGCGCTCCCTGATGCCGTGGTGCTGGTCATCATCGCCGTGGGGGGCCTGGCGCTGACGCTCTGCATGTCCGCGAGGCGGCGCGATACGCCGTGGATTGTCGGCGCGGTGCTGCTGGCCTGGGGCGTTCAGGAACTCACCAAGGGCGTGTTCGGCGACAAGGGCAGCCCGCTCATCTCCGCCTTCGTGCTGGGCGTGGCGGGCCAGCTCTACAGTCGACTGCCGGAGCGACTCCCGTCGACCATCATCATGCCCGGTCTGCTCCAGCTCGCGCCGGGCTTCGTCGGCACGCGGGCCATCCTGGCACTGCTCGGTGTGCCGGGGCAGGGTGACGACGCCCGCGTGTTCCAGATGCTCCTCGTGGCGCTGCAACTGGTGATGGGCCTGATGTTCGCCTTCATGCTCGGGCTGTCGCATGACGCCCGGACGCGCACGGAAGACACCAGGCGCGCGAAGCCGGCCGAGTCGTCCCGGCACGTGTGACGGCTTCACGTGCTGCCTCAGTGAGAGGGTGTCGGGAGCCGCTCCTCGTACCAGCGCCGTGCATCCTTGAGCTGCACATGGGTGTCACCGGGCTTCACTTCGATGGCCCCTGAGAGGATTCCCACCTTCGCGTAGATGAGCGCGTGCGTGCTGCCTCGCGCCGTATCCATGCGGCCCTCCAGTTCGAGCCCGTCCGCCTTCGCATGCAGCGCGCGTACCTGCAATCCCGCGTCACTCATCCGCGCCTGCCCGGTGACCCTCAAGTCCCGTGCCTCCAGCAAGGGCGACAGGAACCCCGGGAGCTTCTTCTCGGCCGTGAGCAGCGCGACGAACGGGTCCGCGTTGGAGAAGTGCGCGGAGAAGTGTGCCTCCAACTCGACGGGCTCAAGGCTCAACCGCGCGTGGGGCAGGTCGAAGCGCCCACTCCATCCGCGAATCGTGATGTGCGGTACGTCCGCTGAAACGTGGTTCAGGTGAATCGCCGAGCCATCCAGGCCCAGGCTCTTACCGTGCAGGCGCAGCCGCCGCGCGTCGATTTCGGCGGAGGCCTTGCCGAGCATGAGGATCCCCGCCCACCGTCCTTCCACGAGGTTCGAAGAGAGGTTCAGCTGCAATCGCTGTGAGTCCTCGTGTCCGCTCGTGCTGTCCGACGCCTCCAGCGTGGCGTGACCCGACTCCACGTGGAAGGTCTTCCCCATCCACGCGTTGAGCATCCGCAGGTCCACGGGCCGACTGCGCATCACGTGCAGTTCGTGCTTCACCTGGGGCTTCGCGTCGGGGGCATCCGTCTTCGCCCGCAGCGTGAGCGAGACCTCCGGTATCTCGAGCACGCGTCCCGCCTTGCCCTCCACGTGGACAGGGGTGAAACGCATCTTCATCACGCTGTGAGCCCCGGTGCCTCCGGCCTCCGTCACCTCGCCGTGAACACTCCAGGGGGCACGCGCGCGCACGGGGCCCACCCGCAGCTCCAGCGGAGCACCGCTCGCATCCACGCGACTGCCCGCGGCCAGGTGTCCTCCCTGGATGCGCACCTCCGCGTCGAGCTGTCCGGCGCCCTCACGCAGCAGGTCAGGATGCTCCCGGGACACCAGCGCCCCGAGCCACGCGAGGTCGAGGATCTCCAGGCGCACGCCCAGCCGTCCGTCGAACTTCGCCACCCGGCGCGGCTCCTCCGGAGCGGCTCGGATGGCATCGAGGTCCAGCATGCCCGACACCTCCCGCACACGCGCCACGGTCCGTCCCTCCTGCTCCAGCGCGCCGTCCTCCAGGTGGAGCGTGTCGAGCGTCACGGTGAGTCGTTGGCCCGTGACCAGCCGCACCGAGCCCTTCGCCTGACCCGGGCCCACGTAGCGCACCGGCTTCAACGTCAGCTCGCGCAGGTCCTCCAACTCGATGTCCCGCAGCTCGATTTCCCACGGATGCGCGTGCCAGCGTCTCGTGGGCGCGGTCTCCAGCGCGGGCATGGGCTCCGCGTGCACGCTCACACCTCGGGCACGCACCCCTTGCGCGTGGACCCGCCGGGACAGGAGCGCGAAGAGGGACGCGTGGGCTTCCACGGTCTCCGCGTCGATGCGCCACTCCGCGCGAGCATCCCGCTGCCACACGGAGAAGCCTCGGAGGTGCACGGGCCCGGGCCACAACCACCAGCCTCCGCGCCACTCCACCCGCGTCCTCGGCGTGGCCCTGGCGAACTGCGCGGGCACCAGCCCGACATTGAGCACCAGGTTCAACAGCCCTTCGAGGGCCAGCACCAACACGAGCCCCCAGCCCAGGAGGAGGCGCCACCGGCCTCGCCGCGCGCGAAACCAGGGCGGGGCGCGCGACGCCCGGGGCGCTTCGACGGACATGAAGCCCTCCCGGGCACGGCGGGTCCGTCAGGAGGTAGCCACGCGCGGGCATCCAGGCATCGCACCCGGGGGCAGCGTCACGTCGACATCCGACGAAGCCCCGGCCCCCGGAGGCGAAGGGCCGGTGCTACGACAGCGCGCTCCAGTACGGCTTCATCACCTGACGGCTCGCGGCCAGCGCGTCCTTCGCGTCCGTGTGGACGTCTCCCGTGGGGAAGCTGTCGGTGCGTCCGGCGAGCACCTCGATGCAGGCATGCACGGACTGCGACAGGCCCTCCAGCGAGTAGCCCCCTTCGAGCAGCAGCACCAGCTTGCCGTCACAGACGCGCTCGGCGAGCGCGCGCATCGCGGAGCACATGGCGGCGAAGCCCCGCTCCGTGACGTCCATGCCGCCAATCGGGTCGTGCTGATGCGGGTCGAAGCCCGCCGACACCAGCACCAACTGGGGACGGTAGGCCTCGGCCACCGGCAGGAGCAGCTCCTCGAAGAGCATCCCGTAGTCCGCGTCCGAGTTGCCGCCCGGCAGGCCCACGTTCACGGTGTAGCCCTCACCCGCGCCCCGGCCCACTTCGGGCGTGGCGCCGGTGCCCGGGTAGTAGGGGAACTGGTGCACCGACTGGTACATCACGTCGCGGCGCCCCCAGAAGGCCGCCTGCGTGCCGTTGCCGTGGTGGACGTCCCAGTCGAGCACGAGGACGCGCTCGGCGCCCAGCCGTCGCCCCGCCTCCGCCGCGATGGCCGCGTTGTTCAGCAGGCAGAAGCCCATGGCGCGGTCCGGCTCCGCATGATGTCCGGGAGGACGCACCAGCGCGAAGGCGTTGCGCGCCTGTCCCGCCATGACGGCCTCCACGGCCTGCACCGAGGCGCCCGCGGCCAGCCGTGCCGCATCCACGCTGTCCGGAGAAACGTGGGTGTCCGCGTCAATCTGGGCCTGGTGTCCGCTGAGCTTGCGCAGGCGCGTGAGCAGCTCCGGGGTGTGGACCGCCATCAGCTCCGCGTCCGTCGCGGAGCGGGGGGACGCCATCACCGTGCCCCGCACCGGCGCGCGCGCGAGCACCCCGAGGATGCGCTGCAGGCGCGCGGGGGATTCCGGGTGTCCCTCTCCCGGGTCGTGCTGGAGGAAGAGGGGGTCGGTCAGCAGCAGGGTGGGCTTCATCGGGTATGACCTTACGCATCCAGACGGGGGGAAGTCAGGCTCCCGCCGGGCGGAGGGGCGGACGAGGGCTCCACCCCGGTTCTTGCCCTGTCGGTGTTTCCATTCCTACAGTGCCTCGCCTTGGCTCCGCGCTTCAAGAAACCCGGCCTGCGCAGCATCCTGCTCGGCTCCTTCGCCGTGGTGCTCGCTATCATCCTCGGGACGCTCTTCTTCGTCGTCCCCGCCCGGGTGGAGGACTTCCTGGAGACGCGCCTGACGAAGCACGGCGACGACAAGGCCCTCCAGGCAGCGCGAGATCTGGCCAACACCTCCGTCTCCGTGCTCCCTCCGCTGCTGGAGGCCCTGCACGGAGGAGACGACGACTTCGCGCTCATCGCCGTCCTCGGCGCCGACGGCCGGATGCAGGCCGTCCATCCCCCTGGCGCGGAGGCGTGGCTGCTGAAGAACCTGAGGCAGCGGCTGGAGGGCAGTCCCGGCGCGCCCCTGGATGGCGCCCTGTTCGACAATGGCAACCGGGCGATTGTGCGCCCGGTGGTGCTGCGCGAGGGCCCAGGCCAGGTGCTGGTCGCGGTGAACTTCTCGTCGCTGGACGAGGTCGTCACCTCGCTGCGCCAGGTGGTGCTGCTGGCGTTCGGCATCGGCCTGGCGCTCTTCCTCGTCGTGGCCTTCTTCATCTCCCGCGCGTTCATCCTCGTGCCGCTGGACGCGATGATGACCATGGCGCGGAGGCTCGCGGAGGCGGACCTCACCGGCCGCGTGGACATCAGCTCGCGAGACGAGCTGGGCCTGCTGGCGGAGGCGCTCAACCGCATCGCCCAGAGCTGGCGCGACACGCTGGGCCGGGTGCGTGGCGTGTCGGACGTGGTGGCCGGGGTCATCGAGCAGATCCACCGCACCGGCACCACCGTGTCCTCTGGCGCGAGCACCGTCCAGGCCCGCGTGGAGGAGACGTCCTCCTCCATGGTGGAGATGATGGCCTCGCTGCGCGGAATCGCGGAGAACGTGGAGGTCCTCTACCAGAGCGCGGAGGAGAGCAGCTCCTCCATCATGGAGATGGCCGCCACCAATGACGAGGTGGCGGAGAACGTCACGGCGATGGCCGCCAGCGTGGAGGAGACCACCAGCGCGATTGAGGAGATGACGTTCTCCATCAAGGAAGTGGCCAAGAACATCCAGGAGCTGTCGTCCTCCACGGAGGAGACGTCTTCGGCCATCAGCCAGATGGATGCGGCCATCGGTCAGGTGGAGGCGAACGCGAAGGAGACGGCGCGCCTGTCCGAGCAGGTCTTCGACGACGCCCAGACGGGCGTGGAGGCGCTGCGCAAGACGCTCACTGGCATCGACCGCATCAAGGACACCAGCCGGGCGACGGCGGACGTCATCGACAGCCTGGGCCGGCGCATCTCCGAGATTGGCAACATCCTGAACGTCATCGACGACGTGGCCGAGCAGACCAACCTGTTGGCCCTCAACGCCGCCATCATCGCCGCGCAGGCGGGAGACCACGGCAAGGGCTTCGCGGTGGTGGCCGAGGAAATCAAGGACCTGGCCGAGCGCACCGGTGCGTCCACCAAGGAAATCGCCGAGCTCATCCGCAGCATCCAGGAGGAGAGCCGCAACGCCGTGGTGGTGATGAACCAGGGCGCGCGCAACGTGGACGAGGGCGTGCAACTGGGCCGCGAGGCCGAAGGGGCGCTGCGCAAAATCAACGACAGCACCCAGAAGTCCACGCAGATGGTGAAGGCCATTGCTCGCGCCACCGTGGAGCAGGCGCGCGGCAGCAAGCAGGTGACGGCCTCCATCCACCGCATCAGCGAGACGGTGCAGCAGATTTCCAAGGCCTCCAACGAGCAGGCCAAGGGCGGCGAGCAGATCATGAAGAGCGCGGAGAAGATGAAGGCGCTCACCGCCCACGTGCAGCGCAGCAGCCAGGAGCAGGCGCACGGCAGCAAGCAGATCACCCGCTCCATCGAGAGCATCAACGAGATGGTGACGCACCTGAACCGCGCCCAGAAGGAGCAGACCAAGGGCAGCGAGCAGGTGCTCAAGGCCGTGGAGACCATCAAGGGCGTGTCCGAGCACCAGACACGCTCCGTCAAGCAACTGGAGGAGGCCATCGACAACCTCCAGCGGCAGGCGGAGATCCTCCGGGGCGAGGTGCGTCGCTTCCGCGTGTAGGAGTCGTGCGCTGCGCCCGCGAATGGCTTAGGACTGGGTCGGCATGCCGACAGAGCGACAGGTTTCCGAGCGCTGGGTGGTCTTCCTGATTGGCGCGGTCCAGTTCGTCAACATCCTGGACTTCGTGATGGTGATGCCGCTGGGCCCGGACTTCGCGAAGGGGCTGGGCATCGCCTCCTCTCACATCGGCACCATCGGCGGCGCGTACACCGCGGCGGCCAGCGTGGCGGGGCTCGCGGGCGGCTACTTCCTGGACAGGTTCGACCGGCGCAAGGCGCTGGCGGTGTCCATGCTGGGCCTGGTCCTCGCCACGGCGGCCGGAGGGCTGGCCACGGGCATGTCCACGCTGCTCATGGCGCGCGTCGTCGCTGGCATCTTCGGTGGGCCCGCCACGTCGCTGTCCCTGTCCATCATCGCGGACCTGATTCCGGTGGAGCGGCGGGGCAGGGCGCTGGGCGCGGTGATGGGGGCCTTCTCCATCGCCTCGGTGGCGGGGGTGCCCATGGCGCTGAAGCTGGCCGAGCACGGAGGCTGGCGTCTGCCCTTCTTCGTGGTGGCGGGACTGGGCCTGCTGGTGGCGCTGGGCGCCATCTTCTTCCTGCCACCGGTGCGAGGACACCTGGTGAACGGTCGCGGGCCGGTGCAGACGGTGGGCGTGCTGGAGCTGCTCGGTCGCCGCGAGGTGCAGCTGTCCTACCTCATGACGGCGGTGGTGATGATGGCGGGCTTCGTCCTCATCCCCAACATCTCCGCCTACCTCCAGCAGAACCTGGGCTACCCGCGCGACCTGCTGTGGCTGCCGTACTTCGTCGGCGGCATCGTGAGCTTCATCACCCTGCGACTGGCGGGGCCGCTGGTGGACAGGCTCGGGGCCTTCAAGGTCGGCACGGCCGGCTCGCTGCTGGTGCTGGTCGCCACCTATGTGGGCTTCGTGCGCTACCCCCAGTGGCTGCCGATTCCGCTGCTCTTCGTGCTCTTCATGACGGCGATGGGCGTGCGCAACGTGTCCTACAACACGCTCACCTCGCGCGTGCCGGACAACCCGGTGCGCGCGCGCTTCATGTCGTTGCAGTCCGCCGTCCAGCACATGGCCGCGGCCCTGGGCGCCTTCCTCAGCGCGCAGCTCCTGACGGACCTGCCGGACGGCACGCTGGGCGGAATGGGGCTCGTGGCCGGGGTGTCCATGGGCATGTCGCTCTTGCTGCCGCCGGTGTTGTGGGTGGTGGAGCGTCAGGTCCGCTCGAAGGAGCAGGCCCGGGCGCTGGCGGTGCCTGCCGAGCAGGGCCTGGCCGTCCCCTTGTCGCCCCAGGCACACCCACACCAGTAGTGTGTGGGCTCGGTGGTGGGCCCGGTTGCCCCCCGCCCACGGTGACGGGCGGACGTCCGGAAGCGTCGAGCGGTTGCGCCAGGGGGCCCGGGGCGCGATAAACCGGGCTGCTTCGGGGAGCCCGTCAGGACATGTTCAACATCGGCGCAGGCGAAATGGTGCTCATCGCGGTGGCCGCGCTGCTCATCCTCGGGCCGCAGCGGCTGCCCGAGCTGGCGCGTGCCATCGGCAAGTTCATGCGGGAGTTCCGTCGCCAGACGGACGAGGTCCGCAACGTGGTGGAGCGCGAGTTCTACACCATGGACCACGAGCTGAACCGCGACCCCACCCCGCCCATCCGCCCCGGGACGGCCTTCGCGCACTCGCCCGCCCCCCAGGCGCTGCCGCCGGACACGCACCTCGCGCCGCCCGCCGACTCTGTCTCCGAGTCCACGGAGCCCACGCCGGAAGCGCGGCATCCGCGCGCGCCGCTGGGCCTGGATGGCGTGGACCTCCCCGAGCCCGCGCCCTCGCCCGTGTCCGAGCCTGGGGCGCCCACGGCCGTCTCCGAGCCCGTCGCGCCCACCGAGACGCCTTCCTCCACCCCTTCTTCCGACGCCGCCGAGAGCGTGGGCGCGGATGGCCTGCCCCGCCTCGCGCCGCTGCCTGGAACCGTGGCGCGCAACGCGCCGAAACGGAGCTGACCCCTGAGTTCCCAGACTGCCGCTGACTCCGACCTGCGGATGAGCTTGATGGAGCACCTGTCGGAGCTCCGCGGGCGCCTCTTCAAGTGCACCCTGGCCGTCTTCATCCTGGGGACGGTGTCGCTGTTGTTCGCCAAGCCCATCTTCGGCGTGCTGATGCGGCCGGTGCTGGACGCGCTCCCGGAGGGCAACCGCGCCCTCATCTACACGTCCGGCATCGAGGAGCTGAACGTCCTGATGAAGGTGGGCGTGTACTGCGGCATCTTCCTCACCACGCCCGTCATCCTCTGGCAGATCTGGGGCTTCGTCTCGCCCGGCCTCTTCCCGGAGGAGCGGCGCTACGCGGCGCCCTTCGTCATGTTCGGCTCGCTCGCCTTCATCGCGGGCGCGTGCTTCTGCTACTTCGCGGTGCTGCCCTCCATGTTCAAGTTCCTCCTCAACGAGGAGGAGACGCTCGCGTTGGAGCAGCGGCTGGACACGGCCCGACTGCGCGCGGATGACGCCCTGCGCTTCCTGCGCGTGGGCGACGCGGAGCGGGCGGGCGCGCTGGCGAAGGAGACCAGCGCTTCGCTGCGCGCGGATGGAGAAGGTCAGTCACCGGCCCCCGAGCGGGCGCCCTCGCAGTCCGTGGAGCTGAAGTCCCGGCTGGCCGGACTGGGCAAGCTGGTGGACGCGGCGGCGGACGGCTACGGCGTCCAGTCGCGCGGCGTGTTGCGGCAGGCGGTGGAGAAGAAGGTGGTGGCGGTGACGGCCTACGCGAAGCAGGACTACGCGGCGGCGTCGGTGGCCATGGACGAGGCGGCGAGCCTGCTGGCGGGCGTGGCGCCCACGCGCACCGAGGAGCTGTCCGGCCTGTGGAAGCTGGAGAAGGAGCTGTCCGCGGGCGAGGCGCGGCACGAGGCGGCGCGGTGGACGCGGCCCATGCTGACGATGCACGAGCAGCTGTCGCTGGTGCTGCTGCTCATCCTCGCCTTCGGCATCATCTTCGAGCTGCCGCTGGTGATGGCGCTGCTCGGCGTGGTGGGCGTGGTGCAGTCGAAGTGGCTGTTCAAGTACCAGCGCCACGCCTTCGTGGTGTGCCTCATCGCGGCGGCCATCATCACCCCGACGGGTGACGTGGTGAACCTGTCGCTGATGGCGGGGCCCATGTTGCTCTGCTACGAGCTGGGCGTCCTGCTGGTGTGGTTGGTGGAGCGGCGGCGGGCGCGGAACGCGGCCGAGACGGGCATCACCCCGGCGTCGTAGTAGGGTCCGCGACCATGGTGGGCTCCCGCCGGCACTTCCGGGCCAACGTCCGATATCTGCGCGCGCTGCTGCGCCGCTTCCGCACCACGATGGGGCTGGCCGTGGCCCTGTTCGTGGTGGGGCCCTTGATGTTCCATTGGCGCTACAGGGGAGCGGACGGGGACCCGATTTCCTTCGGTGAGGCCCTGCACCACGTCTACTTCCTGCTCTATGGCCAGCCGTCGCTGCCCTACGTGCACGACTGGCTCATCGAGCTTTTGAACGTCGTGATTCCCCCGGCGGGAATCGCCCTGGTGGCGGACGGCGTCGTGCGCTTCGCCTACCTCTTCTTCGCCCGGCACAAGAACGACAAGGAGTGGATTGAAGTGGTCACCGAGACGATGAAGGGCCACGTCGTGGTGTGCGGGGCGGGGCGGGTGGGCTACCGCGTGGTGGCGCAGTTGAGGGAGATGGAGAAGGACGTGGTGGTGGTGGAGAAGCGCGAGGACGCGGCCTTCGTCTCCGCGCTGCGGGACGAGAACGTGCCGCTGCTCATCGACGACACGCGCAGCCCGCTGTGCCTGCCGCGCACCAACGTGAAGGACGCGTCCGCCATCGTCTGCGCGACGGACGATGACCTGGCCAACCTCAACATCGCGCTGGATGCACGGAGGATGAACCCGAACATCCGCGTCGTCATCCGGCTGTTCGACGAGGACCTGAGCGGCAAGGTGCGTGACACCTTCAAGGCGGAGGCGCTCTCCAGCTCGTCGCTCGCCGCGCCCGCCATGGCGCTGGCGGCCCTGGACCCGCGCATCATCCACTCGTTCCACCTGGGCAAGCACCTGATGGTGGTGTCCAACTTCGAGGCGCGCGAGGGCCTGCCCGGCCTGACCATCTCCGACATCCGGGACAGGTTCGGCGGGCTGGCGCTGTCGCTGCTGCGCGGCAGCCACGAGCGGCTGCACCCGGTGGGCGAGGAGGTCATCCGCCCCGGTGACATCCTGGCCATCCAGGCGTCGTATCCGGAGTACCGCCGCCTGCGCGCCTTCGCGTGCGAGGCGGAGCCGCCCACCTGGTCCCACCAGGACCCGCCGCCGCTCCCGGGGCAGCGCAAGGTGGGCTGAGTCCCGGCGTCACACCGTCCTCGCTGTCGCGGGGCGGGTGGCGCTGGTGGAAGCGAGCGCGGCGCCGCCGTGCTCCAGCGCCGAGGGAAGCGCGAGGGCTTGAGTGAGCAGGGCCGTGAGGGGTTCCCACTCGACGAGGAAGCCGTCGTGGCCGTACAGGCTGGACAGCTCCGCGTGCTCCGCATGGCGTCCGAGCGCGCGCAGTCGCTGGGCCAGGGCCTCCATGTGCTCGGGGAAGAAGAGCTGGTCCCTGTCGATGCCCACGCACAGGGCGCTCGCGCGGATGCGCTCCAGCCCACCGTGCGGCGCACGAGCGAGGTCGTGGTGGTCCATGGCGCCCAGCTGCGCGAGGTAGGCGCGCGCGTCGAAGCGGGCCTCCAGCTTGCGCCCCTGGTGCTCCAGGTAGCTCTGCACGGGGTAGAGCGCGCGGGAGGACCACGTGGGTGGACGCTGCTGACTGGCTTCGAGTCCGGGCTCGGCGCGGTAGGTGAGCATCGCGAGCTGTCGTGCCAGCTCGAGGCCGCGGTGGGGGGCCTCGGGGAAGCCGGGGTCCAGGAGCAGCGCCTGCCGCGCGACGTGGTTGAGGCCCACCACCCATGAGGACGCGGCTTCGGCGGTGGCGATGGGGGCCATGCGCGCGAAGCGCTCGGGAGCGAGGGCCGCGAGGCAGAGGACAATCATCCCGCCCAGCGAGCCGCCGGTGACGAGGTCCACCTCCTGGATGCCCAACGCGTCGAGCGCGAGGAGGATGCTTCGGGCCTGGTCCCACGGCGTGACGGTGGCGGGGAGGTGTTGCTCGTCTTGTCGGAGGTCCCCCTTGGCGAGCGTGGGCGCGGGGCCGAAGCGCGTGTCGTCCGCGCGGCGGGGGAAGCCTTCGTCGGCGGGGCCCGTGGTGCCGTAGCAGGAGCCGAGGTTGTTGAAGCACAACAGCCGCACGCGCGTCGGGTCCAACGCGTGGCCGGGGCCGATGACGGGCTCCCACCAGCCGCCTTCGCCTCCCGCGCGCATGTCTCCGGTGAGCGCGTGCACGAGCAACACGGTGGGCACTCGCGCGGAGGGGCGGGTGGTGCTTCGACGGCGGGCGCGCTCGACGGCGTGGTGTTGCTCGGCGAGGGTGCGACGGACGACGCGCGGCGAGGTGGCCTGGGCTTCTTCGTTCGGGAGGAGCCGGGCGCGTGCGTGGAGCCACGGCAGGTCGTCCTCGGGGCCCCACCACCAGCCGCGCACGAGGTGGGGCGTGAGGCGGGCGCCTGCTTCCAGCGTCAGGTCCGGCGTGGTCACTTCAAAGAGGCGCGGCGTGGGCGCGCAGGGGAGGGAGGCCAAGGGAGACTCCGGACAAGCGGGTGTCGTCGCGGGCGCGCGGGGGCGTCCGGGAGGGAACGAGGTTCAGCTCGGGCGTGACGGGCTTCGCTCGGCTCCTACGGGGTGGAGCGAGGGCGCTGAAGGAGGGCCAGAAACGACGAAGCCCACCGACCCTCGCGGGTGGGTGGGCTCGGTGGCTCGCCAGGGTCGGATGGACGTCAGCCGACACGGGCGGGCGGGAGCCCACCTGTCATCGACATTCGACGCATGGCGAGAAGGGACATCATCGCCGCTAGGGATAAACGCTCGCCCCACGCGAGTCAAGCGGGCCTGCCTCGCCAGGGCGCGGCGTGAGAGGCGTGTGACACTCGCAGCGCCACGGTGTCGTGGGATTCCACGACGGCGCGGGAATCCCTCTCACGGGTTCGTGACGTGGGCGTTCGCGGGGAGCGGCGCGAGCGCGCCGATGTGGCCGGGGCGGGCCTTCACGCGCGCGAGCCAGGCGGACACCGCGGGGAAGTCCCCCAGGTCCAGGCCTATGTCAGGGGCGAGGTGGGTAAAGGCATACAGGCCGATGTCGGCGACGGTGGGGCGCTCGCCCACGAGGAAGGTGTGGTGCTGGAGGTGGCGCTCCAGGGACTTGAGGGCGTTGCGGCCCGCCTCGACGCGCAGGAGGAAGCTCTCCGGGTGACGAGGGGCTCGGCCTGTGAGCTTCCAGAAGCGGGCGGTGCCGATGTTGGGTTCCACGGCGTTCTGCTCGAAGAAGAGCCACTGGTGGACCTGCGCGCGCTCGAAGGCGTCTTGAGGGAGCAGTGGGGTTCCCTCGGCGAGGAAGAGGAGGATGGCGTTGGATTCGGCGAGGAAGCGCCCGGGTTCGGGCTCCAGGACGGGGATGCGGCCATCGGGGTTCTTGTGGCGGAGGAAGTCCTCCGTGCGGCTCTCGCCCGCGAAGATGTCCACGGGGACGAGCTCGTAGGGCCTGTCGAGCCAGGACAGCAGGAGGCGCAGTTTGTAGCCGTTGGCGGAAGGCGCGTAGTCGTAGAGGCGCACGAGGGGCTCCAGGTGGGGACTGATGGGTGGCAGCATAGGCTCCTGCGCCCGGGCGAGCGCCCCGGTCTTCGCGGCCCGTGGCGTTCCGAGAGGGCGCAAGAACCGGGTTGAAGGGGCGGGGTCCGGGGGCCATACCGAGGGGAGGACACACCTTCCAGCCAGGAGCCGGGACATGGCGACCAGCGACTACGCCCGAATCGAGCAGGCGATTCTCTATCTCGATGCGCATGCGCGCGAGCAGCCGTCCCTGGACGACGTCGCGGCGCACGTGGGGCTCAGCCCCTTCCACTTCCAGCGCCTCTTCACCCGCTGGGCGGGCATCAGCCCGAAGCGCTTCCTCCAGGTGCACACCCTCAGCTCGGCGCGTCGGCTGCTGGCCGAGCGGCGCAGCGTGCTCGACACGTCGTTCGCCGTGGGGCTGTCGGGGGGCGGGCGACTGCACGAGCTCTTCGTCACGCTGACGGCGATGACGCCGGGGGAGTTCAAGCTCGGGGGCGAGGGGCTCACGGTGCACCACGGGGTGCATGTGTCGCCCTTCGGAGAGTGCCTGATTGCCGTGTGTGAGCGGGGCATCTGCGGCCTGCACTTCCTCACGGGGGCGTCGGAAGCGCAGGCGCTGGCGGAGCTGCGAGCGCAGTGGCCGAAGGCGACCTTCGTGGAGTCCATTTGGGAGACGGCGCCGTGGGTGGAGCGCATCTTCCCCGAGGCGCCGCCGAGTGGGCGCACGCCGCTGTCGGTGCTGGTGAAGGGGACGCCGTTCCAGGTGCAGGTGTGGCAGGCGCTGCTGCGCGTGGCGCCGGGAGAGGTGGCGACGTACGAGGACCTCGCCCGGGCCATCGGCAAGCCGAAGGCGGTGCGCGCGGTGGGCACGGCGGTGGGAGGCAACTCCGTGGCGTTGCTGATTCCCTGCCACCGCGTGCTGCGCAAGACGGGCGTCTTCGGGGACTACCGCTGGGGACCCGCGCGCAAGCAGGTGATGCTCGCATGGGAGTCGCTGCGGTACGGGGCGGAGAACGAGGACGGCGAGCTCCGCGTCGAGGCCGCCCGGTCCGAACTGGCTTGAGTCGACGGGGCGCTAGGCGGCTTCGTCGAGCGGCAGCTTCTCCGCGAGCTCCTCGATGAAGTCGTCGATGGCGTAGGGCACCGATGCGTCTCGTTCGGGGCCCTTCCGCGAGGGATGGTCGAACTCACCGGCGAGATGGCCAACGACCTCATGTCCGAGATGCGAGGCCAGCTCCGAAGGGCTCATCGAGTCGAAGGCGTCCACGTAGGTATAGACGTCGTTGGTTTCCGGAATGCGCCACCCGCGAACGGATGACAGCTTCTTCCAGATGGGCCGCTGCACGAGCTCGTAATCGAAGAAGACGAGTCGCGGCACGGCGAGGGCACCCAGCGGCGGCGTGGGTTGCCCCCAGATGAGCCGGTTGAGAATCTGCTCGTTCGTGAGTCCTTCGTTCCAGGTGTAGGCGGAGTGCTCCAGGACCCGGATACGGAACGACTGGGAGTTCACGATGCGCTCGAGGATGTCGAGGGCCTCGCGCAGTCTGGCTCCGCGAGAAGCGTCGATGTTCACCTGCCGCTTGACCTGAAAACGCACCATGTTTCCTCCTGGGTTGTTTCAGCGAGAGGGCTCAGCCCAGCGCCGCGAGCGCCGAGACCTTGGCGATGATTTCGGGCGCCGAATGCACCAGGCTGGCAATCAATGTGAGCCATCCGATGACGCCCGTGGCCGCGCTCGCGACGAGTCGGATGACCAGTGACAGGACAGCCCCCGCCAGCCCCAGCGCGGCCGTCACCCGCTCCAGGCGCCGCAAGAGGCTTCGCGCCTCCTCCAACGGAGCCTCCTGGTCGATGAGCAGGACGGTGTCGCAGTCCATGTTGAGCCGGCAGCCCATGTTCAGCCGTGGGGCGGGGGGGAGCAGCTCTCCGCCCAGGAAGATGCCGATGCCGTCCACGAAGGCCGTGGCGGCCCGGCTCACCGCGCCGAGCACCTCGTTGGCGACGCGGAAGAGTGAGCGAAAGACATTGCGCGCCAGGGTCCTGACGAAGTCACCGACGGCCTCGAAGATGGTCGACAGGGACTGTCCGAGTCGCACGACCTGCCGCTTCAGCCATTTGAAGGTGCGCTTGATGCCGTCCCAGAGAAAGAAGTCCGAGTTGTCGACCTCGCTCGTCCAGTAGTCCTGGAGCTCGGCTTCGTTGGCCCGGACGAAGCCGAGGATGTCGTCGCGAGAGACATCCTCTTCGCGCTGCTGGCGTGCGAAGTCCTCGAACAGCTCCGGGGTGACCTGGTGGGTGGCGCTCTCCATGGCGGCCACGGTGAGGGGCCGCTTCGGATTGTTTCGCCAGTAGAGGTCCAGCGCCTTGAGCATCTTCTGCTGGGTGATGGGCTCTCGAATGTCGCCCAGGGGATAGCCGTTCAGCCACAGCTCGTTGCGCGCGAGTCGCAGGAGAAAACGCCGTGCGGCGGAGAGGTTCTGTTCGGACAGTGCCAGTCCCTCCAGCGCCTGACGCACGGGAGGGGCGGCCTTCGCCACCTTGTCCACGAGGGCATCGTGAGACAGCACCAGCTCCATGGCCTGTCGTTCGGAGATGTTGCTGGAGGGGATGAGTCCCAGCTCGGCGGCGACGGCGCGGAAACGGGCGAGTTGGATGCGCAGGTTGTTCGTGTCGCTCGGGTCGACGGGGACGTTGGGGCGCAGGCCCAGCGTCGTCAGGCGGAGCTGGACGGCGCGCACGAGCACGGGACGCGCCGTTCCACCGACGGGGTACCACTTGTCGATCTGGAGCGGGTCCTCCAGCGTGACGAACTCCTGGAGCGCATCCCACGTGGCCTGCTCGATGGTGGCGCCACTCGCCTCCAGCCCGATTTCCCTGCGAAAGACGTTGAGCCCCTTGAGGAGCTCCGCATTCATCTTGTCGCTCGTGGGGTCTCCCACGGCGTAGCCGAGGTGGCTCAGGCGCAGACGGACGGCGCGCACCACGAGCTGGTACCGCTCGTAGTTGGCTCCCTGCGACGAGGGCGTCAGGGCGGAGAGCGGGACGAGCCCCGTTCGCTGCTCCAGAATCTGGAGGTTCTCTTCCAGGTTCAATGCGTTCGCGAGGGGCTCTTCCCCACCGGCTCTCAGCGGCACGCCCTGCGCCGCGGAGAGTCTGCGGGGGCCATTGAACAGGGCCGCGACATGACCCTGTGTCGTCGATGGAGGCGGCATGTGGGAGCTCGGCCGGGGGCTCAGGTCTTGGAGACAATCTCCTTGAGGGTGTCGGCGAAGAAGTCCACGACGGCCTTCCGGGCAGCGAGGCTGGTCTCCACGGACTTGCGGTGCACGTCCAGCAGCTCCTGAAGCCGGGGAATGTCCTGCTCATCCGTCTGGAAGAGCTTCGTGTCTCCGTCGAACTTGATTTGAGTCGCCGCGACCAGCTTGATGACTGCTTCTGTCGTCACGCCGTTGACTGTCTTGGGCAGCGCGCTCTGCGTCAGGCTGTCCCAATTGATGACAGGATTGCCTTTGTTGTCGTTCTGGATGACGTGTTTGACCTGGCCTGTGTAGGTGATGACCTCCAGCGTCACGAGGTCATCGACCGCCGCATTGAGCTTCTCGAGCGCTTGCCTGAGTCCCATGTGTTTTCCCCCAATAAAGCTCGCGTCGACTCGCGGAGCCTGATGCTGGGATTCTACAGCGACTCCGAACAGCGCCGTCAAGGCGAGGACTCAGGGGGCTTGTAGCGCACGGGTCGCGAAAGACCTTTCCGGTGGCCCGCATGGCGTTGAGCCGAGGGTGGGGATTTTCGCGGGCTTGTCTGTATTTGGAGTCCGTCGACGGGCGCGTTCTTGGGTGAAGTCGGACCCCATGAGGTGTCAGGATGGAACGGCTTCGTCATGGCGTTCCTGGCCCTTCCTCCGCATGCCGCGCTCTCTCCCCTGGTGATGGGGTACTGGTTCATCGAGGACCTGGAGGGTTCGTACGAGGGCAAGCCCATCCGGACGACGCCTCACGCGGGCGCCGTGCTGACGCTCAACTTCGGTCGGCCCTGTGCGAGTGAGTTCGCCGCGGGAGCGCCCCGCGCCTCGCTGCTGGGCATCCAGAGTCATCCCCGGAACTGGAGCTCCGGAGAGGGCTGCTCCTTCGTGATGGTGATGCTGCGACCACCGGGGCTCGCGCGTCTCTTTCCCGCCTTGGGGAAGGACAGCCGCGACGACATGTTGGAACTCGGTGGCGTCCTGGGGGATGGCGCCGCGCGGCGGCTCTGCGATGACCTCGCCGCCGCGTGGGCTCCACGTCGTGTCGCCGCGCGCCTTGATGACTGGTTGCTGCGACGCTTGTCCGTGAACCGTGCCTTCGTCGGTGTGAGCCAGTTGGGGCATGCCTGGACGACCCTGCTGCGGACTTCGCGCGTGGACGAGGCCGCGAGAGAGGTGTCTGTGTCCAGACGGCAGCTCGAGCGCTGGTTCAGCCTGTACGCAGGGCACACGCCCAAGCAGCTGCTCGGGCTCGACCGGATTCAATCCAGTCTCCACGCGGCCCAGACGGGGAAGGGAGACCCGCTCCAGGGCTTCAGCGACCAGGCCCATCAGATTCGACAGTGGCGTCGCCACCTGGGGATGACGCCAGGAAGGTACTCACGTGCTTCGAAGTCGATTCTCGCCGAGTACTTCGCCCAGGCCCGGGATGCCGCGCCCGAAGGACTGGCCCACTTCTTCTGACGGATGCTCTCTCGCTCCACCGTGGCGAGTGCCGGGGGCTTGTCGCATTCGTTCAATACGCTCGTGGGACGGCGCTCCAGACTGTCTTTCCTCTGGATGAGAGAGGAGCCAGCGCGATGGGGCAGGGGACGTTCGTCGAGTATCGAGAAGGCGGGACTGACTGTGAGGCGTACGTCACCTGGGACTCGCGAAGCGATGCCCGTCGACCTTGCGTCCTGCTCGCACACGCGTGGGATGGGCTGAACGCCCCGATGCGAGAGAAGGCGGAGGAGCTCGCGACGCTCGGCTACGTGGGCTTTGCCCTGGACGTCTATGGCAAGGGCGTGAGGGGCGGCGTGGCCGATGACAACTCCCGACTGATGGCGCCGTTCATGGCGGACCGCGCGCTCTTGCGCAGGAGGCTGGTGGCGGGATTCGAAGCGGCGCTCCGTCATCCCCTCGTGGATGCCGACCGGGTCGCTATCATCGGCTACTGCTTCGGTGGCCTGTGCGCCCTGGACCTCGCGAGGAGCGCCGTGCCGGGCCTGAAGGCCGCGGTGAGCTTCCACGGTGTCCTCAAGCCACCGCGGCTCGAGCCTCAGGAGCCCATCTCCGCCAAGGTCCTCATCCTCCATGGCTGGGAAGACCCGACCGGACCGTCTCCCGACGTGCTGGCAGTGGCACGCGAGCTGACCGAGGCCGGAGCCGACTGGCAGCTTCATGCCCATGGCCACGCCATGCACGCCTTCACCTATCCGGGGTTGCACAACCCCCAGGCGGGGCTCCAGTACCACCCGGCCGCGGCGAGGCGCTCCTGGGCCGCCATGCGGACCTTCCTCGACGAAGTCTTCGAGCCCGCGCCACGGTAGGTCCTGCCGTGGGGCCATGAGCGGCTCACGGAGCGAGGAGCCCGGCGGCAGGAATTGCTTCGCCGACCCTGGGCGCTCGCTTCGCGATTCAGTCGGTGCTTGCTGGAAGGACTTCCCACTCGGTCCGCTCAGGACATCCGGGCGACGAGCTTGAGCGGCAGGTTGCGCAGGAAGAACCCCACCAGGGTCCACGGCCAGCCGGGGACGTAGGCACTCACCGGCTCGCGCTCAATCGCCTTCACCAGCGCACGAGAGCCCGTCGCGGAGTCCACGGCGAAAGGCAGGTTCTTCGCCCCCGCGTTCAGCTCCGTGTGGATGTAGCCGGGATAAATCGTCGACACCTTGATGGGCGTGTTCATCAGCTCCGCGCGGATGCCCTCCGTCAGCGTCGCGAGGCCCGCCTTCGTCGCCGCGTACACGGTGAGATGCCGAGGCAGCCCCCGCATCGCGCTCATGGACGAGATGGTGACCAGATGTCCCTGGCCCTGCTTGCGCAGGATGCCCACAGCCGCCTCGCACTGCGCGACCGCGGCCACGAAGTTCGTCTGCGCCGTCTTCGCGTTGGTGGCGAAGTTCCCGGTGCCAATCCGTTTCCCCACGCCGATGCCCGCGTTGATGATGATGCGGTCCAGGCTGCCGAGGTCTTTCGCGAACGCCTCGAAGACCTCGAACACCTGCTCGTGCTCGTTCACATCCAGCGCGCGCACGGAGATGTGCAGGTCCGGATGCTTCGCCAGCAGCTCCGAGCGCAGCGCCTCCAGCCGGTCCGTGCGCCGGGCACACAGCGCGAGGTTGCGCCCCCGCGCCGCGAACTCGCGGGCCATGCCCTCACCCAGTCCGGAGCTGGCGCCGGTAATCAGGATGTTCTTGCGCATGGCGGTGTTCCTCAGCGGTAGGTGATGAGGGCGCGCTGAGGGCCCTCGAAGTGGGCGTGCTCGTTGAGCGTCGACATGTAGCGGCCCCGGTCACTGTAGATGACCTTGGTGATGCCACAGTTGGCGAGCGTCCAGTTCAACCGGAACGCGTGCTCATCTGGAATCTGGAGCAGGTGCTGGCAGATGGCGGTGACAGGGCCGCCCGAGGTGAACACCAGCGCCGTCTTCGACGGCCCGAGACCCTGGATGAGCGCGTCCAGCGCCCGCACACAGCGTTCCCGGAACTTGGGCCAGGGCTCCGTGTACTCCGCGTCGTGTTTCCCGGCGACCCAGCGCCCCACGGCTTGGGTGAAGAGTTCCTGGAACGCCCGGCGCGGGTCCGCGGCTCCCAGGAGGTCCTCCGCCAGGGCCGCGTGATTCGCGTAGCGCGGCGTGTGCCGGGCCACGAGCTCATCGTGGTCGAACTCGTTGAATCCCGGCGTGCGCGTGGGCAGGAGGCTCGTGCCCATCGCGGTGAGGCACGTCTCCGCCGTCTGCCGGTGGCGGGTGAGCGTGCCGGTGACGACCGCGTCCACGGTCAGCCGTGGCTTGAGCGCCTCACCGAGTACTCGCGCCTGGATGTAGCCCGTCTCGGAGAGCTGGTCATAGTTCTCCGCGCCGAAGGACGCCTGACCATGACGGATGAGATACACGACGCCCATCAGCGGCCACCCTTCCGGATGAGGCGCTTGCAGCGCCAGTCGAAGTACGTCACCAGCGACCAGAAGTTCTTGAACGCCGGATTGCGCGTCTGCTTGTGGTGATAGCGGTAATAGATTTGCTGGATGATGCCGGCGAGCCGGAAGATTCCGAAGACCTCATAGAACGTCCAGTTGGCGGGCTTCAGGCCGGAGCGCTGGAGGTAGTAGTCGACGACCTCCTGGCGGCGCAGCATGCCGGGCACGTGCGTGGGCTGGCGCCGCGTGGCGCGCATGAAGAAGTCGTCATCGGCCTGGACCCAGTAGGCCAGCGCGCTGCCCAGGTCCATCAGCGGGTCGCCCAGCGTAGCCATCTCCCAGTCGAGCACGCCGATGACATGCGTGGGGTCTCCCGGGTCCAACACCACGTTGTCGAAGCGCCAGTCATTGTGGATGACGCAGGTGGCGACGTCGTCGGGGATGTGGTCCTTGAGCCAGGCGCGCACGTACTTGAAGCTCGGCACGTTCCACGTCCGGGCCTTCTCGTAGCGGTCCGACCAACCCTCCACCTGGCGCCTCGGGTAGCCGGCCCCCTTGCCGAGCGACGACAGGCCCACGGCCTGGGCGTCCACGGCGTGCAGCTCCAGCAGCCGGTCAACGACGTTGAGGCAGAGCTTGCGCGTCTCCGCGGGGCTGAGGTTCATGCCCCGGGGCATGTTGGCGCGAGGGATGATGCCCTCGATGCGCTCCATGACGTAGAAGTCCGCGCCGATGATGGCGGAGTCCTGGCACAGGCCCACCATCTCCGGCACCCACGGGTAGGTGGGCTTGAGCGCCTTCTGCACGCGGAACTCGCGTGACATGTCGTGCGCGGACTTCGCCTTCGTTCCGGCGGGCGGCCGGCGAAGGATGAGGTCGCGGTTCGGATACTTGAGGCGGTACGTCCAGTTGGACGCGCCCCCCGAGAACTGCGTCACCGTGGGCGAGCCCTCGAGCGTGGGTACCTGCTGCTTGAGCCAGGCATCGACGGCGGCGACGTTCAGCTCCTCACCGGCGCGGATGGAGCCGGGTGCGTCGAGCGAAGTGGAAGGCGTGGCGTGGGTTGCCATGGTGGGTCACTTCCTGGAGAAGCCGCGCTTGGCCAGCTCGATGCGGGCGATGACGCCCTTGTGCACCTCGTCCGGCCCGTCCGCGAGCCGCAGCGTGCGCGCCTGTCCGAAGAAGCCCGCGAGCGCCGTGTCGTTGGAGACGCCCGCGCCGCCGTGAATCTGGATGGCGTCGTCGACGATGCGCTGGAGCATGCTCGGGGCGACGACCTTGATGGCGGAAATCTCGGTCATCGCGCCCAGGGGACCCACCTGGTCCATCTTCCACGCGGCGTAGAGCGTAAGCAGGCGGGCCTGGTCGATGGCGATGCGGGCCTCGGCCACGCGCTCGCGGTTGCCACCCAGGTTCATGATGGGCTTGCCGAAGGCCGTGCGGTTCATGCCCCGGTCAATCATCAACTCGAGCGCCCTCTCCGCCGCGCCGACACAGCGCATGCAGTGGTGGATGCGGCCGGGTCCCAGTCGGCCCTGGGCAATCTCGAAGCCCATGCCCGGACCGCCGATGATGTTGGAGAGCGGCACGCGCACGTTGTCGAAGCGCACCTCGCCGTGGCCGTGGGGCGCGTCGTACTCGCCGAAGACGGGCAGCATGCGCTTGATGGTGACGCCCGGCGCGTCCAGGGGCACGAGCACCATGGAGTGCTGGTGGTGACGGTCGCCCCCGGCGTCGGGCGTGCGCGCCATGAAGATGGTGACCTTGGCGTTGGGGTGCCCCAGGCCGGTGGACCACCACTTGGTGCCATTGAGGATGACCTCGTCGCCTTCGACGACGGCGGTGGCCTCCATGTTGGTGGCGTCCGAGGAGGCCACGCCCGGCTCCGTCATGCAGAACACCGAGCGGATTTCACCCGCGAGCAGCGGCTTGAGCCAGCGCTCCTGCTGGGCGGGGGTGCCGTACTTCCACAGCACCTCCATGTTGCCGGTGTCGGGGGCATTGCAGTTGAAGACCTCGGGGGCCATCAGGCTGCGCCCGGTCTCCTCGGCGATGGGGGCGTATTCGAGCGTGGTGAGGCCCGGGGCCAGCTTCTCGTCCGGGAGGAAGAGGTTCCAGAGTCCCTTGGCCTTGGCGCGAGCCTTGAGGTCTTCCATGACGGAGGACACAGGCCAGGTCTTCCAGTCACCGCCACGAGAGGCCTCCATGACCTCCTGGTAGTAGCGCTCCTCGGCGGGCTCGATGTGCTCGCGCATGAACTGCTTCACGCGCTCCAGGTAGTCCTTGGCTTTGGCGCTCGGCTCGAAGTTCACGGTGCAGCCTCCTCTCACGAGAGGAGGCCATCCTTGGCACCCGTCTCTTGTTGAATCCACTGAATGTTGGTCATGTGTCGTCATGAGCCCAGTTCAGGATTCAGCGCGACGGCAGGGGGCCCCCGACCTCAACCTCTTCAGGGTGTTCGACGTCGTCTACCGGGAGCGCAACCTGACGCGCGCGGCGGAGGTGCTGTTCCTCAGCCAGTCCGCGGTGAGCCATGCGCTGACCCGTCTGCGCGAGCAACTGGGGGCGCCCTTGTTTGTCCGCGAGGGACGCGGGGTGGCGCCTACGCCGCTGGCGGAGCGACTGGCCCCGGAGATTCGCGAAGCGCTGGCCCTGCTGCAGCAGGCGGTGCATCACACCCGGGGCTTCGAGCCCACTCGGGACGTGGGTACCTTCACGCTGGCGATGAGCGACATGCTGGAGCCGTCCATTGTCCCCCGGCTCGTGGCTCGGCTCCGGGAGCACAGTCCCAAGGCACGCATCAGCAGTGTTCGGTTGGAGCGGACGCGGCTGGAGCGAGACCTCGCCTCCGGCAAGTTGGACCTGGCCATCGACGTGGAGCAACCCACCAGCGCCCAGTTGAGGCACACGGCCTTTACCCACGACGCGTTCTGCGTGGTGAGCCGCAAGCGCAGGCGGCTGGACGTGACGGCGTACATGGGCGCGCGACATGTCACGGTGTCCTCGCGGCGCACGGGGTTGGCGGTGGAGGACCTGGTGCTCAGCCGTCTGGGATACCAGCGCGAGGTGACGGTGCGCTGCCGGCACTACGAGACGGCCTGCCGCATCGTGTCCGGCTCGGACTTGATGTTGACGATGCCCCGGCGCCGCGCGGAGGAGATCAACGCGGAGTTGGACAACCACCTGTTGCCCATGCCGCTCGCGCTGCCCCGACTGGAGCTGCACCTGTACTGGCACCGCTCCGAGGACAGCGAACCGCGCAGTCAGTGGTTGCGAGCGGAGCTTCAATCCCTGGCGAAGGGACTGATGGGCGCCTCGCGAAGATAGTGCTTCCGGGTGTCTGGATTCGTGAGCGCGGGTCTCGGGTTCGTCCCATGCACGCGGCACATTCCCCCTGGGTCGAGCGCCCGGGGGGCCATGGCCTCCAGGGTCAGTCCGTCACGCCTCGATGTCGAACGCGAGCGACGCGCGCTCACCGGGCTCCACGTGCAACAGGCCCTCACCGGTGGCCAGTGCTCCGGCGGCGGCCGTCCACGGCTCCACACAGACGAAGTCCTTGCCGCGCAGGGTCCACACCACCAGCATCTTGAACTCCGGGCTCCACGACAGGTGCACGGGCCGCGAGCCCGGTCCACGTCCCAGAATCGTCCCCGGGCCCGAGTGGTCCCTCAGGTGCAGGTCCACCTCGTCCAGCGTCAGGTCGAACCCGGTGAAGGGCACCTCGAGCTTGTTCCGGTTGTCCCACGCGTGTGTCGCGTCCGTGTCCACCGTGGCCACGGCCTTCGCCGCGTCCGGCACCCGGAAGTACGGATGGAAGCCCAGGTGCAGGGGCAGGGGACGCGTGTCGCGGTTCTCCACGTCGAAGTCCAACGTGAGCCGCGTGCCCACCAGGGAGAAGGTGAGCTGCGCGTCGAAGGCCCACGGGAACTGGCGCAGCGTCTCCTCGGTGGAGGACAGCCCCAGCACCAGCAGCGAGTCCTCCGCCTGGCGCACGGTCCACGGCAGCCTGCGCGCGAAGCCGTGCTGCGACATCGTGAAGGACTTGCGGTCCGCCGGGTACGTGTCACCCGGAAGGGGCCCGGCGATGGGGAACAGCACGGGGATGCCACCGCGCACGTTCTTCGCCGGGTCCGCCACGGTGGCCTCGTCGAGGTAGAGCACCTCGTCGCCGTCCACCGTCATCCTCGAGACGAGGGCCCCGCGTGAAGGAATCACCTCCACGCGGCACCCACCGTCCACCAACGCGTACGTCTCCAACCCGGCGATGCCGGGGAACACTCGGCTCATACGAGCCTAGATACCCCCATCGTGGGGGTCGCTGTCCATGAAGGGATACGGCACCTTCACGGGCGGCGCGAAGTTCTCCTTCACCGTGCGAGGGCTGGTCCACCGGATGAGGTTGAGCAGCGAGCCCGCCTTGTCGTTGGTGCCCGACGCGCGCGAGCCGCCGAAGGGCTGCTGGCCCACCACCGCGCCCGTGGGCTTGTCGTTGATGTAGATGTTGCCCGCGGCGTGGCGCAGCTCGCTCATCGCCGTGTCGATGGCCTTCCTGTCACGGCCGAAGATGGCGCCCGTCAGCGCGTACGTCGCGCTCTGGTCCACCTCGCGCAGCGTCTCCACGTACTTCGCGTCGGGATACACATACACGCCGACCAGCGGCGCGAAGATTTCCTCGCGCAGGATGCGGTGACGCGGGTTGGTGAGCTGCACCAGCGTGGGCTTGACGAACCAGCCTTCCTTCCGGTCCGCCTCGCCGCCCGCAACGATGCTCGCCTCGCCGTCCTGCTTCGCCAGGTCGATGTACGAGGAGACCTTCTTGAAGGACTTCTCGTCGATGACGGCGCCCATGAAGTTGCGGAAGTCCGTCACGTCGCCCATGCGGATGTCGCCGATGAGCCCCTGGAGGCGGGACTTGAGCTTGGGCCACAGGGACTCGGGCACGTAGACGCGGCTGGCCGCCGAGCACTTCTGCCCCTGGTACTCGAAGCCGCCCCGGACGATGGCCACCGCGAGCGCGTCCACGTCGTCCGCCGCCGACGCGTGCGCCACGATGAAGTCCTTGCCGCCCGTCTCTCCCACCAGTCGCGGGTACTGCTTGTACCTGCCGATGTTCTCTCCCACCGTCTTCCACATGGAGTTGAACGTCGGCGTGGAGCCGGTGAAGTGGATGCCGCCCAGATGCGGGCTCGCCAACGTCGGATTGCCCACCGTGGGGCCGTCGCCGTTGAGCATGTTGATGACGCCGTCGGGCAGGCCCGCCTCGCGCAGCAGCTCCATGAAGTACCAGGCGCTCAGCGCGGCCGTGGAGGACGGCTTGAACAGCACCACGTTGCCCATGATGGCGGGCGCGGTGCAGAGGTTCATCGCGATGGACGTGAAGTTGAACGGCGCCACCGCGAACACGAAGCCGTCCAGCGGACGGTAGTCCAGCATGTTCCACGTCTGCGGCGAGGACTCCGGCTGGATGGCGAGAATCTGCTCGGCGAAGTGGACGTTGTAGCGCAGGAAGTCGATGGCCTCGCACGCCGCGTCGATCTCCGCCTGGTGGGCCGTCTTGGACTGACCCAGCATGGTGGACGCGTTGATGAGCGGGCGGTAGCGCGTGGCGAGCAGCTCCGCGGCGCGCAGGAAGATGGCGGCGCGCGAGGTGAACGACATGCGCGCCCAGTCCTCCTTCACGGCCAGGGCGGCCTGGATGGCCTGCTCCACGTGGCTGGCGTCCGCCTCGTGCAGCGTGGCCAGCACATGCGAGTGCCGGTGCGGCATGCGGACGGTGTCCGTCTTGCCGCTGCGCACCTGCTTGCCGCCGATGAGCAGCGGGATGTCAATCTGCTCACCGGCCATGCGCTTGAGCGTGGCCTGGAGTTCACGGCGCTCGGGAGCACCGGGCGCGTAGGGCAGGATGGGCTCGTTTCGGGGAGCCGGGACGCGGGGGATGGCGTTGATCACGCGGAAGACCTCGGGACGGGGCGAAGAAAAAGGGCGGGCGAGCATTAACCAACCCGCTCCACCGGGGAAGCGTGGAAGCGGGCCGTCGTCAGCGCCCGGACACCCGCTGTCAACCCCCAGGCAGGCCGGGTATTTCCCACCACCCCGCCTGGCGGCTCATACCGCGCGAGGGGGGCACATTGACCGCGCGACACAGCGCGCGGTTACGATGGGGCATGCGCATCCCGCCCCCGAGCCCCGTGATGCCGCCTGTTCCTGGCCTCGTCGCCCTGGAAGAGGCGCTCCGGAAGGACCTCGAGCGGCTGGAGTATCCCCGGCGCTCCTGGGTGCTCCCCCGACGCACCCGCGCAGGGCAGGCCGTGCTGGATGTCCTCATCATCGGCGGAGGGCAGAGCGGCCTCACCGCCGCCTTCGGGTTGATGCGCGAGAAGGTGACGAACCTGCTCGTCGTCGATGACGGAGAGCAGGACCTCGCCGGGCCGTGGAAGACCTTCGCGCGCATGCACACGCTGCGCACGCCCAAGCACCTCACCGGCCCCGACCACAACCTCCCCAACCTCTGCTTCCAGTCCTGGTTCGAGGCCCAGTACGGCGAGGCCGCCTGGACGTCCCTGGAGCGTATCCCGAAGGAGCTGTGGGCGGACTTCCTCGGGTGGTATCGGCGCACGCTGGGCATCCCCGTGCGCTGCCGCTCGCGCGCGGGTGCGCTGACGTGGAGCGCGGAGGACGACTGCTTCCAGGTGCCGCTGGAGGACGTGCGCACCGGGCAGGTCGAGGTGCTCCCTGCGCGAAAAATCGTGCTGGCCACGGGCATCGACGGCTCGGGACGCTGGGAAGTCCCGGCGGTGGTGGCGGGGCTGCCGCGCGAGTTGTACGCGCAGACGCGCGAGGACATCGACTTCGAGGCGCTCCGGGGGCGCAAGCTGGGCGTGCTCGGCGCGGGGGCCTCCGCGTTCGACAACGCCTCCGTCGCGCTGGAGCACGGCGCGGGCGAGGTGCACCTCTTCTACCGGCGCAAGACGCTGCCCACCGTCAACCCGTATCGCTGGGCGGAGTTCGTCGGCTTCCTCAAGCACCACGCGGACCTGCCGGACGCGGACAAGTGGCGCTTCATCCACCGCATCTTCGAGATGGGGCAACTGCCTCCCGCCGACACGTACCGCCGCGCCCGCGCGTATCCCCAGTTCCACCTGCACGCGGAGAGCCCGTGGGTGGGCGCCGAGGAAGTGGACGGACAGGTCCGCGTCACCACGCCGCAGGGGCACTACACCTTCGACAAGCTCATCGTCGGCAGCGGCACCGTGACGGACCTCTCGCTGCGGCCGGAGCTGGCGAACCTGCACCAGGACATCGCGCTCTGGAAGGACCGCTTCACGCCGCCCTCGGGCCAGGCGCACACGGACCTGCTGCGTCATCCGTACCTGGGGCCCGGCTTCGAGTTGCAGGAGAAGCACCCGGGCCGCGCGCCGCATCTGGCGTCCATCTTCAACTACACCTTCGGGTGTCTGCTCTCGCTGGGCTTCGGTGGCGCGAGCATCTCTGGCATGAAGTACAGCCTGCCTCGACTGACGGCGGGCGTGACGCGGCAGCTCTACGTGGATGACCGGGACGCGTTCTTCAGCGCCCTGGAGTGCTTCGACGAGAAGGAATTCGAACCATGAGCGGTGGTGAGTTCGGGCTGCGCAGCCGTCGCGTCCTCGCGGCGGGAGGGATGCGCGAGGCCGTGGTGGTGGTGAAGGACGGACGGGTGGAGAAGGTGGCGGGGCCGGGAGAGGCCCTCGGGGCCCTGACGGTGACGGACGTGGGCAACCACGTGGTGATGCCCGGCGTGGTGGACTGCCACGCGCACATCAACGAGCCCGGCCGCACGGAGTGGGAAGGCTTCGCGACGGCCACGCGCGCCGCGGCGGCCGGAGGCATCACCACCGTCGTGGACATGCCACTCAACTCGCTGCCGCCCACCACCACGCTGGAGGCGCTGAAGCTCAAGGCGAGCGCCGCGCGTGAGTCCAGTCAGGTGGACCACGGCTTCTGGGGCGGCGTGATTCCGGGCAACGCGAACGAACTGGAGGCGCTCATCGACGCGGGGGTCGCGGGCTTCAAGTGCTTCCTGTGTCCCTCCGGCGTGGACGAGTTTCCCCCGGCGGACCGCGCGGTGCTCGACGTGGCGATGCCGATTCTCGCGCGGCGGGGCATTCCGCTCATCGTCCACGCCGAGCTGGAGTCTCCGCTGGCGGAGGCGGACGCGGGGGGGCCTCGCACGTACCGCGCCTATCTGGAGTCCCGGCCTCGACGCTGGGAGCAGGATGCCATCCGGATGATGGTGGAGCTGGCGCGTCAGCACCGCTGCCGGGTCCACATCGTCCATCTGTCGTCGGCGGATGCGCTGCCGTTGCTGGCGGACGCGCGCCGGGAGGGTCTGGATGTCTCGGTGGAGACGTGTCCGCACTACCTCAGCTTCACCGCCGAGGAAATCGAAGACGGGGCGACGCACTTCAAGTGCGCGCCACCCATCCGCGAGGCTGAGAACCGTGAGCGGCTCTGGGCCGGGCTGGCGCGGGGCGACATCGAGCTGGTCGTGTCGGACCACTCGCCCTGCACGCCGGCGCTGAAGCTCCTGGAGCGTGGCGACTTCAGCGCGGCGTGGGGCGGAATCGCGTCGCTCCAGCTCAGCCTGTCGGCCGTGTGGACGGAGGCGCGCAAGCGAGGACATGGCCTGGAGACGCTGGCGCGCTGGATGTGTGAAGCCCCGGCGAAGCTTGTGGGACTGCACGGCACGAAGGGGACGCTCGCGCCCGGCGCGGACGCGGACCTGCTGGTGTTCGACCCCGAGGCCACCTTCATCGTGGAGCCCACGCGGCTCCAGCACCGTCATCCCCTGACGCCGTACGCGGGCCGCACGCTCTCGGGCGTGGTGGAGACGACGTTCCTGCGCGGGATGAAAATCTACGAGCGAGGACAGCCGTTCCCTCGCCCGAGTGGAACCTGGGTGCGTCGCCCGTCCTCGGCGCGCATCGCCGCTTGAAGCCTCTGGAGAGTACACACCATGCATGCACCGGAAGAGGGGAAGCTGCGCGTCGGCTTCACCGAGCTCATCGATTTGGCCGCGGAGAAGGTTGGCGGCAAGGCCCTGCTGGCCAGTGACGAGTTCTTCGCCGGCAAGGAGAACCTGCTCAAGCCCGGCCGGGGCGTCTTCATCCCCGACAAGTACACCGAGCAGGGCAAGTGGATGGACGGCTGGGAGTCGCGCCGCAAGCGCGTGCCCGGCCACGACTGGTGCATCCTCCAGCTCGGCCTGCCCGGCGTGCTGCGCGGCGTGGACGTCGACACCAACCACTTCGTGGGCAACTTCCCCGAGTACGCCTCCGTGGACGCGCTGGAGGTCGAAGGCTCGCCCTCCGCGCAGTCGCTGGTGGACGCGAAGTGGACGCGCATCCTTCCTCAGCTCCGGCTGCAGGGCGGCTCGCGCAACCTCTTCCCCATCCTGAGCGAGCAGCGCTGGACGCACCTGCGCCTCAACATCTACCCGGACGGCGGCGTGGCGCGTTTTCGCGTCCATGGCGAGGTGCGGCCGGACCTGACGCGGCTGACGCATGCGAATGGCTCGGTCGACCTGGCGGCGGCGGAGAACGGCGGCACGGTGTCCGCGTGCAACGACGCCTTCTTCGGGCCGAAGGACAACCTCATCCTGCCGGGCCGCGCCGCGAACATGGGCGAGGGCTGGGAGACGCGCCGCAAGCGCCTGCTGCCGGGCTTCGACTGGATTGTGGTGAAGCTGGCCGTGCCCGGCTCCGTGGAGCGCGTGGAGGTGGACACCGCGCACTACAAGGGCAACTTCCCGGAGAGCGCGTCCCTGGAGGGCATCACTCTGCGCGAGCCGGTGGTGGACTTCGCCAACGCGCATGACCTCGTCTGGACGGAGCTGCTACCGCGCACGAAGCTGCAGGCGGACCACCGGCATGACTTCGAGTCCGAGCTGAAGGCGAAGGGGCCCTTCACCCACGTGCGGCTGAAAATCTTCCCCGACGGTGGTGTCAGCCGGCTGCGCGTCCACGGGCGGCCGGCATGAGCGCGCTGCACCGGCTCAACACGCTGGCCCCCGAGGCGGCCAGGGAGGAACTCTTGCGCTGCTGTGGCTCCTCGCGCTGGGTGGAGGCCATGGTGCGCGCGCGGCCCTTCCGTGACGTGGAGCACGTGTTGTCGGAGGCCGGGTGGTTGTGGGAGCAGACGGGGCCCGACGACTGGCAGGAGGCCTTCAAGCACCACCCGCGCATCGGGGATGTGTCCTTGCTGCGCGCGAAGTTCGCGTCCACCGCCACCTGGTCCTCGCAGGAGCAGGGCGGGGTGAACGGCGCCGCAGAGGCGGTGATTCAGGGCCTGGCTGACGGGAACAAGGCCTACGAGGAGCGCTTCGGCTTCATCTTCCTGGTCTGCGCGACGGGCAAGAGCGCGGAGGAGATGCTGGGGCTTTTGCGCGCGCGCCTGGGCAATCCTCCGGACGAGGAGCTGCGCATCGCCGCTGGCGAGCAGGCGAAAATCACCCGCATCCGATTGGAGAAGCTGCTGGCGTCATGAGCACACTTTCCACCCATGTCCTCGACACGCACCGCGGCCGTCCGGCCGCTGGTGTCCCCATTGCCCTGGAAGTCCAGGTGTCCTCCGGCGAGTGGAAGGAGCTGGCTCGCGGCGTCACCAATGACGATGGCCGCGTGCGCGACTTCCTGCCCGCCGGCGCGCGCGTCGAGCCCGGCGTCTACCGGATGTCGTTCGACACCGGGACGTACTTCCGCTTGCTCGGCGTGAAGGGGTTCTACCCGTCGGTGTCGGTGGTGTTCGAGCTGGCCGCGCCCGACGAGCACTACCACGTGCCCTTGCTGCTCAGCCCCTTCGGCTACTCCACGTACCGGGGGAGCTGAGGGGCTTCAGGCCTTGTTGGCGGCCTGCGCGGAGGCAGCGGCCTGGACGGGGCTGCTTCCGCGCCGCAGCAGGGCGTGGATTTCGGCGATGAGCAGCGCCGGCTTCACGGGCTTGACGAGATACGCGTCGGGCACGGGCAGGCTCGGGTCGCTGTCCGAGCGGGGCGCGTAGCCACTGACGAAGACGACGGGGATGTGCTGGAGCGTGGGCTCCTGGCGGCAGCGGCGGCACAGCTCGTAGCCGTCCATGCCCTCCATGTTCACATCCGAGAGGAGCAGGTCCGGCGGCTGGCTCAACGCCAACGCCAGCCCGGCCTCGCCATTGGCCGCCACGGCGCAGTCGAAGTCGCCGGACAGCAGGAGGCGCAGCGTCTCGCGCATCGTCCAGGAGTTTTCGACGATGAGGACCTTGGGCTTCACGATGCTCGGGCTCCTCCGGTGATGGTATCGGGCCCCGTGGGAGACGGCCTCGGGTGGAGCATCACCGCTCGGCGCCCGCCGTAGCAAGGGGTCCTCCCTCACCCCCAGACCCAGGTACAAGGTGGATGCCGACGGGTGCTCCCGGGGCGGTGCGTCGAGGGCAACTCCCCGGGTGGCGAAGCTTCACCAGTCCACGTCGGGATGCCTCCAGGTCGGAGCCTGGGAACCGCTCGCGCGCGGGGACCTGCTCGGACGTGCACGCCTCGCCCCGCTCCGCGCGCACGTGTTCCCATGGGTAGCCCGGAGGGCGCGGGGATTGGATGCGTGGCCACCATGCTTCATGCCCGCGCGTCGTGTGGGTGTCGCCTGTCCGACGGGCGCGCGGAACTGACGGTGCGCTGGACTCGTGTTGGCGAATATCAGGCGGCCTGGTTCGGACGGCGGAGGAAAGGGGTTTCCTCCGTTCCAACGGAGTGTGTCCGATACATGGAAACGTGATATTCCATCGACTTCTGGATTCTGCCGACCTTCCGGTCCCGCCTTCGTGAGCGACGAAGAGAAGACAACCGTCCTTGACGAGCGCAGCCCTCCTCCGAGCTCCTGGGGGGACCGCATCCGCACGCCCGTCACCCTGCCAGGAGACGCGGCCGGAGCGCGCCGCTCGCTGGAAGTGGGGATGGTGGTGACGGGGCGCTACCGGGTGGAGGGACTGCTCGGTGAAGGCGGCATGGGCCGCATCTGGCTGGCGGAGGACCTGCACGAGAAGCGCAGGGTGGCGCTCAAGGAGATGCAGGTCCCCGCGGGGCTGACGGCGGGGAAGACGGAGGAGCTGGTGCTGATGTTCCGGCACGAGTTCTTCGCGATGAAGAAGCTCCAGCACCCGGGCACGTTGAAGGTGTTCGACTGGGGCATGACGGAGGCCGGCAACCGCTTCATCACGATGGAGGTGGTGGACGGGCAGGACCTGAGCACGCTGGCGCGCGAGGCGCCGCTGGACACGCGCACGCTGTACCGGGTCCTGCTGCAGATGGCGCAGGTGCTCGCGTTCATCCACTCGCGCCTGTACGTGCACTGCGACATCAAGGCGAGCAACGTGCGCATCACCCGCTCCGGCGCGGTGAAGCTGATGGACTTCGGGGTGATGCACCAGTTGGGCACCCCGAGCCCCGGCAAGCTCAAGGGCACGCTCGAGTACCTGGCCCCCGAGTGGCAGCGCGGCGCGAGCATCGACGGGCGCGCGGACCTCTACTCGCTGGGCGTCATGGCGTACTACCTGGTGACGCGCCGGCTGCCCTTCAAGCGCAACACCCCGGCGGCGCTGTTGGCGGACCACCTGACGCGGCCGCCGCCCCGTCCCTCCACGCTGTGTCCGGTGGACCCGCAGCTGGAGGAAATCATCCTGCTGTTGCTGGCGAAGGACCCGCGCGAGCGCTTCCAGGACGCGAGCGAGCTGATGGAGGCGCTCTGCCACGCCAGCGGTGAGCCGATGCCGGAGGAGCCCCTGTCGGCGCGCTCCAGCTACCTGCACGTGCCGGAGGTCGTCGGGCGCGCGGCGGAGCTGGAGGCGCTGATGAACGGGCTGGCGGAGGCGGACTGGGGACAGTCGCGCGCGGTGCTCCTGGGCGCGCCCGCGGGCGTGGGCAAGACGCGGCTGCTCCAGGAGTTCGAGCTGCAGGCGAAGCTCGCGGAGCTGCCCTTTGGCCGGGGACAGTGTCGCGCGGAGGGGCAGGCGCCGCTGACGCCGATTGCCCAGGCGCTGCGCGCGCTGATGCCACACACGCCGACGGAGGTGATGGAGCGGCTGTCCCCGCGCCTGTCTCGGCTGTTGCCCTCGCTGTCGTCGGCGGAGTCCGCGGGCGTGGCGCAGGTGCCCGGCGAGGAGAAGCTGGGGTTCTTCGGCGCGCTGGCGGAGTGGGTCCAGGCGCTCGGCAAGCGGATGACGTTCGTGCTGTGCTTCGAGGACCTCCACTGGGCGGACACCGCCTCGCTGGAGGTGCTCAACGTGCTGATTCGCGCGCTGCAGGGCACGCGCGGCATGGTGGTGGGCACGTTCCGCTCGGGAGAGCTGAGCCGGCTGAGCCTGGCGTTCCAGACGGTGGACGAGAAGCTCACCTGGCGCATGGACCTGGAGCCGCTGGCCGCCGAGCACGTGGGCACGCTGGTGGGCCTGGCGCTGCCGGGCCTGCAGGTCCCCGCGGGCTTCGTCGCGCGGCTGCACGAGACGACGGGGGGCAACGCCTTCTTCGCCACCGAGTGTCTGCGCGCGCTGGTGGAGGAGGGCGCGCTGACGCGCGTGGGCGGCCGGTGGACGGCGGAGGCGGGGCTGGACACCCGGCCCCTGCCGGAGAGCATCCAGGCCGTGGTGCTGGAGCGGTTGTCGTCCGCGCCCGTGGAGCAGGTGTCGCTGTTGCGCAGGTTGGCTCCGGCGGGACGGAGCCTGGAGCTGCCCATGGTGCGGGCGCTGGCGGAGCTGCCGGAGTCGGAGCTGTTCGCCGTCCTGGACGGCATCGTCGAGCGGCAGTTCCTCCAGGAGGAAGAGGGCCGGTACGTCTTCACGCACGACACCGTGCACCAGGCCATCTACGACAGCACCCAGGACGACGAGCGGCGGGCCGCGCATGCGCGGGTGGCGCTGGCGCTCCAGACGCTCTACTCGCAGCGGCCGGACCTGTCCCGCACGGTGGGCTGGCACTACCTGCGCTCGTCGGAGCCGGAGCTGGCCATTGGTCCGTTGCTGGACGCGGGCCGCGCGGCCATGGAGGCGCAGGCGCTGCTGGAGGCGACGCTGCTGTTGAAGGAGGCGTCCACGCTGCTGGAGGCCGCGCCGGACTTCCCTGGACGCGACCGGCTGCTGTTGCGCATCTGGGTGACGCTGGTGGAGGTGGGCTACGCGAGCGACCCGCCCAGCTCCCTGGCCTTCTCGGAAAAGCTCTTCGCGCACTGGGCGGCGACGGTGGACCTGGTGGAGGGCCGGAGGCTCGCGCTGGCGCAGTTGGACGCGGCGTGCGCGGCGCCGGAGGACGAAAGGCCCGCGCGACTGCGTGAGTTGTTCCGTGAGCGCGCGGCGGACGCACAATCGTCGCCCGAGGACATCTTCTGGAAGCAGGCGGAGCTGCGCATCCTCCAGGCCATGGCGCTGGCCATCGTCGGGCGCACGAAGGACCTGGACGTGCTGCTGGAGCGCGTGCGGGCGGAGCAGCCCGAGGTGTCGCCGTATCGTGCGGGCGCGTTGCTGGCGCCGGCGGTGCTCAGCGCGTACACGGGGCGCTCGGCGGGCGTGGTGGAGGCGCAGTTCGAGCAGCTCGCCCGGCTGCGGGGGATGCGCGAGGTGATGGGCCGGCTGCCGAGGCGCCTGGCGTGGGCGCTGGGCATGGGCGGCTACATGATGAACATGAACCTCGCGTTGCGTGGCGAGCCGCTGGACGCCCAGGCGACGCGGGACGGCTACGCGGTGGCGGAGGCCCACGGCTTCACCGACGTGCGCGCGTTCCACCTGTTCTCCGTGGTGACTCGCGCGGCGTTCACGGGAGACGGCGCGGCCTTCGTCCCGGCCTTCACCGAGAAGACGGACCTGGTGCGCAGGCTGGGCAACCCCCGGTTGATGGAGCGCAACCTGGCCATCTTCACGCCGCCCTACTACCTGGAGCGCGGCGAGCACGAGCATGTGGCCGCCGTGGTGGCGCGCGCGGAGTCGCTGGCGCGGGTGCTCCCGGAGGACCGGTGGTTGCAGTGCCACGTGCAGACGTATCAGGCGTGTCGGGACGTGCTCTTCGAGGACGCGGCGGCGGTGCGTCAGTCGTTGCCCCGGGCCCTGAGCTCGGCGCGCGAGGGTGGCATCCGGATGGAGACGCTGCTGCGCGTCTACCAGTCCCGCTTCGAGCGGGAGCAGGGGAACCTGGAGGCCGCGCGCGAGGCGGCACAGACGGCGCTCTCCCGCGCGGTGGACCCGGTGCTGGCGAATCCCTGGGATGAAGTGCTGGCGCGGCGCGCGATGGCCGTGCTGCTGCCGGGCGAGGAAGGGTTCACGCACCTGCGTCGCGCGCTGGCGCTGGCGGAGCTGACGGGCAACGTGCTGCAGGTGGGGCTCGTGCATCTGGCGCTCGCGGAGCGTGCGGTGTCCGCGGACGCGGCCGTCGTGGAGCTGGAGGCGGCGGAATCGGCCTTCACGGAGGCGCGGGCGTCCAACCTGCTCGCGCAGGCGACGTCGCTGCGAGGAGCGCTCCAGCGGAGCGCGGAGTCCCGGCAGAGCGCCTGAACGCGGGTCGAGGCGACGTCGCTGCGAGGGGCGCTCCAGCGAAGCGCGGAGTCCCGGCAGAGCGCCTGAACGTGGGTCGAGGCGACGTCGCTGCGAGGAGCGCTCCAGCGGAGCGCGGAGTCCCGGCAGAGCGCCCTGAGCGCGGGTCGAGGCGACGCCGCTGCGAGGAGCGCTCCAGCGGAGCGCGGAGTCCCGGCAGAGCGCCTGAACGTGGTGCGAGGCGACGTCGCTGCGAGGGGCGCTCCAGCGGAGCGCGGAGTCCCGGCAGAGCGCCTGAACGCGGGTCGAGGCGACGTCGCCTTCGAGCGCGCTTCAGCGCGGAGGCGACACGGTGTGCCTGAGGGAACTCCCGCGTTGGTGCGTGAGCCCTCCCCCATGCGTGAGGTGTTCGGGGACCCCGAGGCGCACTCGAGCAGTCGCTCTTTCCGCCAAGCTCCCCCGAGAACGCGGTGCGCGAGGGCGTTAGAGTTCCGCCCATGGCCCTCGCACCCCTGCGCTTCTGTTTCGACTATCTGTCTCCCTACGCCTATCTCGCGTGGACGCGCATGCCCGCGCTCGCCGCCCGCCATGGTCGCGTGGTGGAGCCCGTGCCGGTGCTGCTCGCCGCCGTGCTCAACGCCACCGGCAACATCGGCCCGGCGGAGGTTCCCGCCAAGCGTGGCTACGTCTTCAAGCACACCTTCCGCATCGCTCACGAGCTGGGCGTACCCTTTGGCCCACCCCCCACGCACCCCTTCGTCCCGCTGCTCTCCCTACGCGTGACGGCCGCGGTGGACGACCTGGAGGCCCGGAGCCGGCTGGTGTCCGCCCTCTACGCGGAGGTCTGGGGCGGAGGGAAGGGCGCCGAGTCGCCCGAGCAGGTGGCGGTGGCCATCCAGGCCGCCGGGCTGGACGCCCCCACGCTGCTCGCCGCCGCCCAGCGGCAGGACATCAAGGACCGCGTGCGCCGGAACACGGACGAGGCCATCGCCGCGGGCGCGTTCGGCGTGCCCACCATCTTCGCGGACGGGGAGCTGTTCTTCGGCGTGGACTCGCTGGGCCACCTGGAGCGCTTCCTCCGGGGCGAGGACCCGCTGGCGTCGGTGGACCTGGCCCGGTGGAAGGATTTGCCGGCCACCGCGTCCCGACGCTGAAGGGGGGCCCTGGGAGCGCCGGTTTCCGCTAGGGTGCCCCGGGTGGATGGGCCGCTGGTCGCCCGCCACGTTCCCAGGTGCTCACCGCATGAACGTTCTCGCCGAGCTGGGCATCGTCGTCGCTGGCCTCGTGCTCGCCATCGTCCTGCTGGCGCTCAACTTCTGGCGCGCCATCCTCTTCCTGTTCCCCCACAGCGTCCGCGTGGAGCCGGAGGCCCCGGCCGACCAGATGGACATCCCCTTGGAGCTGGCCCAACTGGCCATCCAGCTCCAGGGCCTGGGCTTCGTGGCGCTCGGCAGTCACGAGGAGAAGCCCCGCCTGCGGAAGGCCACGCTCTCCTACGACTGGGCACACCCCGTCGAGCGGGTCTTCGCCACCATCTACCAGACCCCGGACGGCGAGCCCCGGCTCTACTTCCTCACCCCCCTGGCGCCGGAAGGCTTCGTCATCACCGCCGGTTATCGCCGCCCCGCCCTGGACGTCCCCGGGGTGTACCGGAGCGGTTCACTGGCGGACGCTTCGCCCGAGCGCCTGCTGCGCGCCCACCTGCGCCGCATGGAGGGCGTCACGCCCACCGGGGACTTCTCCTGGGAAGGTCGGGTGGAGGCCGGGCGTTCCTGGTACCGCGGGCTCGGCCGGAAGGAGATACGTCGGCAGAACCTGCAAGGGCTGTTGTGGACGGTGATGGCGCTTGCCATCGTCGCCAGTGCCTTCCTGGGGCGGCGCGCGTCCTGAATCCCCGCCACCCCGTCACTGCGCGCGTGCACCGCGCGCCCCTTGAGAGTAGGTAGACGAGCACCATGAAGAGCGTGTCCAAGACCGAGGAAATCTTCTTTCTTTCCGGCAAGCGCACCCCGTTCGGGACCTATGGCGGCAGCCTGAAGGACCTCAGCGCCACCGACCTCGCCGTGGAATCGGCGAAGGCCGCCTTCGCCCAGGCGAAGGTGTCCCCGGAGCTCGTGCAGCACGTCGTGTACGGCAACGTGGTGCAGACGAGCGCGGATGCCATCTATCTGCCCCGCCACGTGGGCCTGCGCACGGGCGTGCCCATCGCCGTGCCCGCGCTGGGCGTCAACCGGCTGTGTGGCTCCGGCTTCCAGGCCTTCACCACCGCCGCGGAGCTGATGCTCACCGAGCAGGCGAGCTGCGTGCTCGCCGGTGGCACCGAGTCCATGAGCCAGGCGCCCCACGTCATCCGGGGCGCGCGCTGGGGCCTGCCCCTGGGCAAGGGCAACCTGGAGGACATGCTCTGGACGGCGCTGACGGACAGCTACACCGGCCAGCCCATGGCCATGACGGCCGAGCAGCTCGCGATGGACTACTCGCTCACGCAGGAGCAGGTGGACGAGTACGCGGTGCTCACCCAGAAGCGCTTCGCCGCAGCCCAGGAGGCGGGCCGCTTCCAGGACGAAATCGCGCCCGTGACGCTCAAGGGCAAGAAGGGCGACACCGTCTTCGCCAGGGACGAGCACAACCGTCCGGAGACGACGGTGGAGGGGCTGCGCAAGCTGCCCAAGGTCTTCAAGAAGGACGGCGTGGTGCACGCGGGCGCCGCCAGCGGCATCTGCGACGGCGCGGGCAGCATGGTGATGGCCACGCGGAGCTTCGTGGAGAAGCACGGCCTGAAGCCCATCGCCCGGCTGGTGAACTGGGGCGTGTCCGGGTGTGACCCCAAGGTGATGGGTATCGGTCCCGCGCCCGCCATCCGCCAGTTGCTGGAGCGCGCGCAGGCGAAGCTCGCCGACGTGGACCTGTTCGAGGTGAACGAGGCCTTCGCGCCGCAGTACCTGGCGGTGGAGAAGGAGCTGGGCCTGCCGCGCGAGCAGACCAACGTCAATGGCGGCGCCATCGCCGTGGGGCACCCGCTGGGCGCTTCTGGCGCGCGCATCACCACCACGCTCGTCTATGAGCTCAAGCGCCGTGGTGGACGCTATGGTATCGGCTCCGCCTGCATTGGCGGCGGCCAGGGCATCGCGGTGCTGGTCGAGGCGCTCTGATGCCTGCACACGACTTCCAACCGGGACGCGAGATGAGCAACGAGGTGGACGCGAAGACGGCCCGTGAGCGGGCCAAGGCCATCGCCGAGCAGCGCCGCGCGGAGCGCCGCAACCGCAAGCGCAAGTGCGTGGTGTGCGGCGTGGAGGAGAGCGACAAGACGCCGCTCACCGCCCACCCGGAAGGCATTGGCCCGGCCTGCAAGGACGAGGTCTCCTGCCAGAGCCGCAGGGCCGCCGCGGGGCGGTGAACTTCCTGGGGCCTCGCGTCAGTGGACGCGCGAGGCTCCTGGCCCGCAAAGCGCCGGTGTCGGCTGCGCGACTGTGGGAGATGTGCCCCTGGACGTGGGGCCGGGCCTGGGTGGCCCAAATTCGCCCGAGGCCGGTAAATCGGGCCCGTTTCTTGATAGCGGAATCGTCTCGGGGTAAACGTCCAGAATCTCAGCTTGAGACTTGAGACGAGGGTCGGAATGGGCGTTACGAGCTTCACGGGAGTCAAGGTGTTCTCCACCACGCTCGCGCGTGATCGCGAGAACATGGGTGAGAACATCACCAAGTGGCTCAAGGAGAATTTGAACAACGTCGACGTGGTGGACAAGGTGGTGACCCAGTCCTCGGACAAGGAGTTCCACTGTCTGACCATCACGATTTTCTACCGCGCGAAGGCCTGACTCGTCGGCCAGCAACGCGCGGAGTCGATGTGCGAGGGCGCTCTCCCGGGACCGGGTGGGGCGCCCTTCGTCGTTTGGGGTTGCGAAGCGGAGAGGGTTCCACCACCTTTGGTCGGCTGTTGAGCCCGTAGTGGAGGATTGAATGCGACCGATGCGCAGCTTCGGCGGCAGGGGTGGCGGAGGCTGGGGCCTGCCCGGTCTGGAGTCCATGTCGTCCAAGCTGGCGGTGGGGTTGGTCGCGGGGTCCGTCCTGTACCTGCTGCTGCGCTACCAGGGGTCCACGCAGGGCGTGTTGCTGCTGCTGTCGCCCAACACCGTCTTCGGCAACCTCTTCCTCTGGCAGCCGCTCACCTACGGCTTCATCGAGAGCGAGCCCATCAGCATCCTCTTCGGAGCGCTGCTGCTGTGGAGCATTGGCGGCTCGCTGGAGAGCTCCTGGGGCTCGAAGCGGCTGCTCATGGTGGCGGTGGGCTGCACGGCGCTCGCGGGCTACGTGCTCGGCGTGGTGGGCCTCTTCATGCCGCTGCCCATGGGGTACCAGGGCGGCTGGGTGATGGGCACGGTGCTCTGGGTCGCCTACGGCTTGTCGATGGGCCGGGGGCAGACGAACTTCTGGGGCATCCCGCTGTCGGGCAACGCGTTCGCCGGCATTGGCGCGGGCTTCGTCGTGCTGCGCATCCTCACGGCGGGCCTGGCCAGCCAGCTGCCGCACGTCATCGCGATGGTGCTGGTGTTCGCCTACGTGCGCGGCGCCAGCCCCAAGCGGTTCATGCTGCACTTCCAGCACTGGCGCCTGCAGCGTCAGCTGCGAGGCAGGTCCAAGCACCTGAACGTGGTGCCCAAGGACAAGGACCGGCCGGACCGGGATCAGTTCCTCAACTGACCCCCGTCGTGCCGTGCCTCAGTGGGCCGCCTCCGGGTGGCCGTACTGCTTCAGCTTCCGGTAGAGCGTGGCCACGCCGATGTCGAGCTGCTCGGCGGTGCGCGCCCGGTTGCCCGCGTTCTGCGCCAGCACCGCTAGGATGTAGTCCTTCTCCATGTCCTCGAGCCGGCGCGGGTTGCCGGCGGGGATGAGGCTGGGCGGCGCGGCGCGCACTTCCTCGGGCAGGTCATCGCGCTCCACGCGGCTGCCCTCGCACAGGGCCACCGCGCGCTCCAGCGCGTTGCCCAGCTCGCGCACGTTGCCCGGCCAGTCGTAGCGCAGGAGCTGGTCCGCCGCGTCGGGCGCGAGTCCGGACACCTTGCGGCCCAGTCGCTCCGCGGCCTCGGCGAGCAGCAGCCGGGCCAGGGGCAGGATGTCCTCGCGCCGCTCGCGCAGCGGAGGGATGCGCAGCTCGATGACGCGCAGGCGGTAGTAGAGGTCCTGGCGGAAGCGGCCCGTGCGCACCTCCTCGCTCAAGTCGCGGTTGGTGGCGGCCACCACGCGCACGTCCACCTTGCGGCTGGTGTTCTCGCCCACGCGCCGGACTTCCTTCTCCTGGAGCGCGCGCAAAAGCTTGGCCTGCATGGAGGCCGGCACCTCGCCCACCTCGTCCAGGAAGAGGGTGCCGCCGTGCGCGGCCTCGAAGAGTCCGGGCCTGTCGTTCGTCGCGCCGGTGAAGGCGCCGCGCGCATGGCCGAACAGCTCACTCTCCAGCAGGCTCTCCGTGACGGCCGCGCAGTTGACGGCGATGAAGGCCTTGTGCGCGCGCGTGGACTCGTCGTGGATGAGGCGGGCGATGCGCTCCTTGCCCACGCCGCTCTCTCCGGTGACGAGCACCGTGGAGTCCACCTTCGCCGCGCGGCGCCCCAGGTTGATGACGCGCAGCATGGCCTCCGCGCGCGCCACCATGCCCGCCGGGTCCTCCGTCACGCCCGCGCGCGCCAGCGACTGCCGCTTCGCGCGCAGCTTGCGCTCGGCCTGCTTCAGCGCGTCCGTCACCTGGCCCAGCACGCCCTCCATGCACTGCGTCTCATAGAAGCGCAGCACCTCCTTGCACTCGGTGCTCCACTCCTCGGAAGGACGGCCGACGATGTGGCACGCCGCGTCCCCCTGGCCCACGCAGCGCACCTCCGTGCAGTAGATTTCCCGCCCGTTGACGTAGCTCATGTAGCCGGACGCGAAGCCGGTGAGGCTCCAGCACACTGGATGGTCCGCGCGGCCCAGGTGCAGCAGGTGCTGCTCGGCTTCATACGAGTCGCGCCACTGCGCCTCGGCGAAGGGCTCCGGGCCCTCCTCGGGCTTGCGCTCCACGCGCTCCACCCGCACCTGCCCTTGCAGCGTGTGCAGCCGTCCGCCCGCGCGGCGCCACAGCGACTCGTCCTTCCACGGCACCGCGCCCTTCATCGCCTCCGCGGTGCGCCAGCCGTGCGCGTAGCCCAGCCGCGTGAAGATGCCGCGCGCGGCCGTCACCCCCATCAGCTCCACCAGCTCCTTGCGCAACAGCCCCAGCGCCACCGGGTCCATGAGGAGCACCCGCTGCCCCGCGAAGTGGATGAGTCCGCCCCCCGGCTCGAAGGACAGCAGCTCCCCCAGCTCCAACGCGTCGAATGGCCCCGCCACGGTGTCCCGCTCCCTTCCAAAGTGATGTCTCTCTCTATCGTTTTGAGAGGCTCCGCGCACGCAAGGATGTTGAGAGGTCGTTATTTCAAGGGGTTGGAATGAGCTGGGCCCTGGTCCTGGGGTTGCAGTAGAAGGCCCCCATCATGGGAGACGGACTGGACAGGCGGGAGGTCTTGCAGGGCGCGGCGGCGGCCGGCGTGGCGGGCGTCCTGGGCGCTGGCTCGAAGGGCGGACGGGCTGCCGCGCTCTTCGTGTCGCACGGCTCGCCCATGGTGGCGTTGGACGCGGATGCGTATCCGCGCGCGCTGAAGACCTTTGGCGACGGCGTGGCGACGGCGCGGGCCGTCGTCGTGGTGTCCGCGCACTGGGAGACGCCGGGCGAGGTGCGCGTCACCGCGAGCGCGAAGCCTCCGCTCGTCTATGACTTCTCTGGCTTTCCGGAGGCGCTGTACCGGCTGCGGTACGCGGCGCCGGGCGCGCCGGACGTGGCCTCCGACGTGGTGGCCCGGTTGGGCGCGGCGGGGCTGAAGGCCGTCGCGGATATGGAGCGCGGCCTGGACCACGGTGCGTGGGTACCGCTGCTTCATACGTTTCCACAAGCAACGTTGCCGGTGGTGCAGGTGTCGATGCCGCTGGGCGCGAGCGCGGCGGACGTGGCGAAGATGGGCGAGGCGTTGCGCCCGCTGCGCGCCGAAGGCGTGCTGTTGATGGGAAGTGGTGGCATCGTCCACAACCTGCGCCGTGTGAATTTCCATCAGAAGGATGCGTCCCCGGAGCCGTGGGCGCAGTCCTTCGACACCTGGGTGGCGCAGAAGCTGGAGGCGCGGGATTTCGTGGGCCTCCAGTCATGGTTGGATGCACCAAATGCGAGGCTCGCGCATCCGAGAGCCGAGCATTTGTTGCCGCTGTACTTCGTCCTCGGAGCGGCCCTCCCCGAAGACCGTCTCACTTCAGTTTTCGAGGGCTTCCATCACGGAACCTTGTCCATGCGCAGCTTCGCGCTGCGCGCCTGAACCCGTAGTTCATCGAGGAGCACACCCCTATGAAGACGACCCTGAAGAGCGCGATTGCCCTGCTGGTGGCCCTGCCGTCCCTCGCCCTGGCTTCCACGTGGGACGTTGACACGGCCCACTCCGGCGCCGAGTTCTCCGTGAAGCACATGATGGTGACGAACGTGAAGGGCTCCTTCGGCAACGTGAAGGGCACCATCAACCTGGACGACAAGGACATCACCAAGTCCACCGTCGAGGCCACCATCGACGCGACGACCATCAACACGAACAACGCCAAGCGCGATGAGCACCTGAAGGCGCCGGACTTCTTCGACACGGCGAAGTTCCCGACCATCACCTTCAAGTCCACGAAGGTGGAGAAGGCGGGCGAGGGCAAGCTGAAGGTCACCGGCAACCTGACCATGCACGGCGTCACCAAGCCCGTCGTCCTGGACGTCACGGGCCCGACGAAGGAGTCGAAGGACCCCTGGGGCAACACCCGCACGGGCGTGGAGGCCACCACGAAGCTGAACCGCAAGGACTTCGGCCTGACCTACAACCAGGCGCTGGAGACGGGCGGCGTGGCGGTCGGTGAGGAAGTCACCGTGAACCTGGACCTGGCCCTGACGAAGAAGGCGGACGCCGCGGCTCCTGCCCCGGCGAAGAAGTAGTCGTCGCTTCGTTCATCGACGCTGAATGAAAGAGGGGCTCCCACGGTGGTGGGGGCCCCTCTGTCGTTTCAGGATGTGCCGCGTGCCTGCAGTGGCGCTCAGCCCTCGGCGACGGCCTGCACGCTGGAGCGGTAGATGAAGATGCGGGCGGTGTTGGTGCGCTGGTCCGCGGGGACGACGAAGAAGCCGGGTGTCGTTCCCTTGAAGTCCTGCGAGAAGCCGGCGACCTGGCGTCCGTCGTTGAAGGTGACGCGAATCTTCTGGCCCTCGGCCTGGGGCTGACGCGCGCCCGCGGCGAGCATGAAGAAGATGGCCTTCACGCGCTTGCCGGGAATCTGCTCCGGCGCGTAGCCGCTCTGCTGCTCCAGGGAGATGACCTCATCGAGCAGGTCCGCGTCGCGGATGGTGCCGCGCTTCACCTGTCCTTCGACGGTGTGGATGATGACGCGATGCTCACCTTCGATGAACGAGGTGATGGGCTCGGTGTGCATCGGCGGGGTGACCGCGAAGAGCGGCTCCCGTGAGGCGGCGAGTGTCTGCGTGCGCTCGGCCAGGGACGCGGAGGCCCTCGCGGCGGGGAGCGGGCTGGCCGTGTAGGGATTCGGCTGGGCCGGTGCGGGGCTTCTGAGCGCGGAGCTCAGCGCCGCCGCGGCCACGGCGGTGGCGGCGAGTGGAGGCGTGTCCTCGGGCGGTTCGACGGCCTCTTCCACCAGTTCGATTTCGGCGAGGTCCTGCTCGAGTTCGACGGGGACCTCCTCCTCTTCGAGGGGCGCGGGCGGCGTGTCGAGGCCGGACTCGGAGGAGGAGAAGTCGTTCACCGGGGCGCCGAACGGATGCGCGTCCTGGGCCTGCCAAGGCGTGGTGGCCGGGGGAGGGGACTCCTCGGACCAGGAGGCGTCCTCGGTTTGGACCTGCTCGGTGGGGAGCGCGTCCTCGGAGGACAGCTCGACCATGGGCTCCACGTCGACGGACGCGTTGCTCCACTCGGTCTGTTGGGCGGCGGCCTCGGCGTAGTGGCCTTCGTGGGCGGTTTGCTCACTGTCCCACGTCGAGGTCGGAGTGCCGGAGTCGGGAGAGCCGCTCCACTCGGACTGGGGGACGGGCTGCTGCTCGGACCACTCGGCGGTGGGCTCGGGCTCCGCTGAGACCCACTCGGGTTGGAGTTCGACGGGAGCGGCTTCGGCCGTGTTCCAGGCGGACGAGGGTTGCGTGCCGGGCGCGGACCACTCGGCCTGCGCGGGGGCCACTTCCTCCGGGGTTTCAGACCACTCGGCCTGGACCGCGTCGGCGGGGAGTTCTTCCGTGGAGGCCCACTCGGACTGCGACGCGGGAGTGCCGGCTGCGTCCGTGGTGGCCCACTCAGCCTGGACGGCGTCGGCGGGGAGTTCCTCCGTCGCGGCCCACTCAGGCTGAGCGGTGGCGGTGGCTACCTCGCCCGTGGATGCAGACCAGTCGGTCTGGACGGCGTCGGCGGGGAGTTCCTCCGTCGCGGCCCACTCGGCTTGTGCTTCCGTCGAGGCGGCGTGCTCTCCCGGAGTCTCCGTCGTGGCCCATTCGGCCTGGACGGCGTCGGGTGCGAGCTCTTCGGTCGTGGCCGCCCACTCAGGCTGGGCCGTGGCAACCGGCTCGCCTGTGGACTCCGCGGACCACTCTGATTGAACAGCGTCGGGAGCTAGCTCCTCCATCGCGGCCCATTCAGGCTGCGCGGTGGCGGTGGCGGTGTCACCCGTGGACGCGGACCATTCGGTCTGGACCGCGTCGGCGGGGAGCTCTTCCGTGGCGGCCCACTCGGGCTGTGCGGTGGCGGTGGGTGCTTCGCCCGTGGAGGTGGTCCACTCGGTCTGCACCGCTTCGGGCGCAATCTCTTCCGTCGTGGCGGCCCACTCGGGCTGCGCGGTGGCAACTGCTGCGTCGCCGGTGGCTGCGGACCACTCTGTCTGGACTGCGTCGGCGGGGAGTTCCTCCGTCGCGACCCACTCAGGCTGAGCAGGGGTGGCTTCGCCAGGAGAGGTGGACCACTCGGCCTGGACTGCGTCGGCGGGGAGCTCTTCCGTCGTGGCCCACTCGGGCTGCGGCGCGGGAGTGCCGGTTGCGTCCGTGGTGGACCACTCGGCCTGGACTGCGTCGGCGGGGAGCTCTTCCGTCGTGGCCCACTCGGGCTGCGGCGCGGGAGTGCCGGTTGCGTCCGTGGTGGCCCACTCCGTCTGGACCGCGTCGGCGGGGAGTTCTTCCGTCGTGGCCCATTCGGGCTGCGCAGGGGCGGCTTCGCCAGTGGAGGTGGCCCACTCGGTCTGGACCGCGTCGGCGGGGAGTTCCTCTGGGGTGGCCCACTCGGGCTGAGCGGTGGCGGTGGCTGCGTCGCCCGTGGTGGCGGACCAGTCGGTCTGGACCGCGTCGGCGGGGAGTTCTTCCGTGGAGGCCCACTCGGACTGCGACGCGGGAGTGCCGGCTGCGTCCGTGGTGGCCCACTCAGCCTGGACCGCGTCGGCGGGGAGTTCCTCCGTCGCGGCCCACTCAGGCTGCGCGGTGGCGGTGGCTACCTCGCCCGTGGTGGTGGACCAGTCGGTCTGGACAGCGTCGGCGGGGAGCTCCTCCGTCGCGGCCCACTCGGGCTGTGCTTCCGTCGAGGCGGCGTGCTCTCCCGGAGTCTCCGTCGTGGCCCATTCGGCCTGGACGGCGTCGGGTGCAAGCTCTTCGGTCGTGGCCGCCCAATCAGGCTGGGCCGTGGCAACCGGCTCACCCGTGGACTCCGCGGACCACTGCTGCGTGGCGTTGGACGTAGCCTCGCCCGTGGTCTCCGCGGACCACTCGGTCTGGACGGCGTCGGCGGGGAGTTCCTCCGTCGCGGCCCACTCGGGCTGTGCCTCGGTCGTCGACCACTCCGACTGAGCGGCCTCGGGCGCGAGTTCCGTCGGCGCTGCCCAGGCCTGCTCGGCATGGCCTTGCTCGGCCTCGGTGGATGCGGCAGCCCACTCGGATTGGAGCTCGATGCCCTCGGAACTCGCCGTGGCGGAGTCCCCCGTGGACGCGTCGGAGGACACCCACTCGGGTTGCAGCTCGATGGGCGCGCCCTCTTCCGTCGCCCCGACATGCTCCGAAGCGAGGCTCGCGCTGCTCGCCAGGGGCTCCAGGTCACCCGACTGAGTGCCCCATTCGCCCTCGCCGGAAGCGTCGGCCGGAAGGTCCAGTCCTCGCTCATCCGAGGTCGAGAACTGCCCAGGCTCGAGGAACTCGCCAGCGCTCGCGAGAGGCACGGCCTCCTCGGGATTGCCGCTCAGGTCGAATCCATCCTGCGAAGCCGCAGCACTGAGCGACGCCGCTGTCCCCGTGAAGTCGGTCGCCGCGTCGGTGTCGACCGCGATGGTGTCGGCCTGGAGATCGGGCCCGACCTGCACAGCGCGAAGCTCCAGTGAAGGCACCGTGTCCGTGCTGAAGGGCGACTCCACGGCAGACGAGGCTTCCGCCTCCACGCCAAGGTCCCCCACCTCGAAGGTAGGGGGCTCACCCTGAGCCGCCGTCTCCTCGAAGGGTGTGGCGCTCACTTCCTCGGTGCTCACCGGCTCGGCGGAGAGGAAGTCCTCGGACGCTCCTTCGGTGCTCACATCACCGCCATCGAGCGCAATCTCCTCGACGGCGGGCGAAGTGGCGACGTCGGAGTCTCCCTGTGCGCTCTCTACCGACGGCGAGGCGTCCCAGCTGCTTGAAGTCGCGTCGAGAGACAGCTCCCCGGCATGCGACTCCGGAGCCGATGCCGCGAACTCTTCCGCCGAAGCGGGCTCGAGCATGTCGGACGCATCGAGCGAAATCTCCGCGCCAGCGGCATCGTGAGCCGCCGCCGTGGAATCCTCGGTGCCTGCATCCCGCGGCGCGAAGGTGGACTCGCCCACGCCAGGGTCCTCGGACGACTCGTAGGCCGAGTCGCTCAAGATGCCCGTGTCCTGGGCGGCGAAGTCCAGGTCCGCTCCCGCGTCGTGCGCGGCAGCGTCGCTCGCCGAAAGCTCCTCCGTCACATCGCTCGAGTCGAGCGACATGGGCTCGGCGTTCTCCATCGCCCCGACGTCGATGACGTCATTGGCGTCGGCGAGGTCCGTCGCGGACGACTCCATCGGGTCCACGGCCAGGGGCGCGGAGGCCCAGGCTTCGTCGAGGGACGAAGGGGCCTGTTCCTCGGCCAGCATCGGCTCGCTGTCCGCTGTCGCGTCGAGCAGTTCGACCTCCGAGGAGGGAACCTCCACCTCGGACTCGGAGGCGGTGAGCGTCGTTTCCTCGGAAGGCTGTGCCGCGAGGAGGGAGGACGTCGAGGGCTCCTCGGCCGATTCGACCTCCAGGGAGAGGTCGGCGAAGGACGACTCGAGCGAGGTCTCCGGCTCACGTCGCGGAGCGGCCTGCTCCACCTGCGTGTCGAGCTCTCCGAAGTCCTCTTCCGCGGCCAGCTGTGATGCCTCGCTCGGCGCGACGTCCTGGTGGCTCAGCGGCGGCTGTCCGCTCTCGAGGTCGTCGGTGGCGTCCTCGAACGCGTCCGTGGTGGGCACATCCGTTTCCGAGACCTCCAGCACGTCCTCGAACGACGAGGCGTCGGACGTGGCCACGGTCGGCGCGCCAGCAGGGGGCGTGGGACTCGGGGCCATCCACGGGGCCGGCTCACTCAGGGCGGGGATGTCGATGTCGTCCGCGCTGAGGGCCAGGTTCTCCGGCTCCGGGGCGGCAGGCGTGTAGGGGGCCTGGGCCGGCTGCTCGTAGCCCGCGTAGTAGGACTGCTGCGCGGGGTCGGTGGCCTGGGCCTCTTGAGACTCGGCGGCGGGCCAGCCCTGGTTCGGATCATGCCCCTGCTGCTGCGCGTAGGCCTGATTCGGATCGTAACCCTGCTGCTGCGCGTAGGCCTGGTTCGGGTCGTAGCCCTGCTGTGCGTAACCCTGGTTCGGGTCGTAGCCTTGCTGCTGCGCGTAGGCCTGATTCGGATCGTAGCCCTGCTGCGCGTAGGCCTGATTCGGGTCGTAACCCTGCTGCTGCGCGTAGGCCTGGTTCGGGTCGTAGGCCTGATTCGGGTCGTAGCCCGGCTGCGCGTAACCCTGATTCGGATCGTAACCCTGGTTCGGGTCGTAGCCCTGGGCGGGGTAGGCGTACCACTGGCCGTCGGCGCCGTAGTAGCCCTGGGGCTGCTGCTCGTAGCCAGCGGGGTAGGCGTACCACTGGCCGTCGGCGCCGTAGTAGCCCTGGGGCTGCTGCTCGTAGCCAGCGGGGTAGGCGTACCACTGGCCATCAGCGGCGTAGTAGCCCTGGGGCGCCGCCTCCTGCTGCTGCCAGGTGGAGGCGTCGGACGCGGGGGTGTCCTGGATGCCGAGGAGGCCACGCAGCTCTCCCCAGCGCGCCTCCTCCACGGGAGACAGGCTGCCCAGCTTCCGCTTCTCGTCGAGGAAGCGAAATTCTCTCATTGCTGCACGCGTGTCCGACATCCGTCACCTTGCTGCGGACGGCGGACTGCCCGGTTACCGTCGCAGCGCAAATGGGGGGGCTGCGAGTGTAGGAGACTCCCGGGGAGGGGTAAACCAAATGGACCAAGCTTGCCCGGCCGCTACCTCTGCCGGACGATCTTCTCGATCTCCGAATCGAGGTCTTCCAGGGTCATTCCGTAGTGGGTCTTCAGCGCCGCCTCGAAGGGCACCTGCCGCTTGCACACATCCCGGGTGAGGGTCAGCAGGCGGTGGGCGCCCTCCCGGCGCATCAGCTCCTGGACCGCCATTCCGGAGATGGCATACGCCATGGTCGCGCTGGGGGTGTTGATCGGGGAGACCTTCATCATCTGCTTGACGCTGATGAGGGACAGGGCTGGGTCGGCGAGCACCGTCCGCATCTGATCCACCATCTCCAGGTCGGGGCCCGGGACGTCCAGGTACTTCCACTCCACGAACATGGAAAGCCCCTCGTTGTACCAGAGGGGAAGGCGGACCATGTCGCCGTCGCCCCCTCCGCAGATGTCGGCGACCGTGGCATGGACGTACTCGTGGATGATGGTGGCCTTGGTCTCCTTCGTCAGCTCCTTGGCGTTGTTGATGGCGATGGCGTTCTCGAAATACTTCCCAGCCACGACCCTCGCCACGCGCGGACCGAAGGCCGTCGCGAACTCCTGGCCGGTGTAGAGCACGACGGACACGGGGGTCTCGCGTGCCTCGCCCAGGACGCCTCGGGTGAAGTGGTAGGCATCGCTGAGAATCTCGACGATGTGCCCCTCGTAGTCAGCGCGTTGGCCGAAGTCGCGATCATTGTTGAAGTAGCTGATGACGAACCGGCTGTTGGAACGCACCCGCATGCCCCTGGCGTCCACCCCGGACTCGAAGCCGAGCTTGGGCCCCCGGATGCTCATCCCCGGCCGCGTCTCCAGTGACACGACGGAGGCCTCCTCGCCCCCCATCGCGCTCGCGGGACGTGTCTGCCCGGGCTGAGGGGCGGAACTTCCAAGGCGCCGGGAGATGCGCGTGGCCTCGGACCGGGCCGCGTCTTCCTGAAGTGTCTGCTGGCGGGCCTTCTGGAGCAGTCGTTTGGCCTCGGCCGACTCCTTCGCGCGGGGAGGCACCTTCTCGAACGCCGCCTGGGCGCCCACGAAGTCCTGCTCCTCCAGCAGCAGCTTGCCGAGCTCCAGCGGGAAGCTCCCGTCCTTGGGGAAGAGCGTCACGCCCTTCACCAGGGCGGACTCGGCCGCTGCCCGCTGCTCCGTCTTGCGCGCGGCGCTCGCCAGGCAGCGGATGGCCGGCGCGGACTCCTCGTACAGGATGGCGCGCTCTCCCATCGAGTACGCCATCACCGTGTCGTCCTTCATCAGCGCCTGGCAGCCCTTGACCAGCGCGCCGGAGACCGTGGCCCGCTGCTCCGCCGGAACCGCCTTCGCATCCCCTGACGCGAAGGCCAGGTACAGCTCCTCCCAGGACTTCTGTCCGGAGAGTTCTTTCGCCTTCTGGGCGGGCGTTTGCGGCGTGGTGGCGAGCAGGAGCGCGACGAACAGGAAACGCATGTCCCCAGTATGGCCGAGCCCCGCCGCGTGCGCGCAAGACCCCAGCTACTTGCGGGCCACCTGCCAGCCCAGCTCCTCCAGGGCTTGCTCCAGCTCGCGGATGTGGGCCGGGCCCGTCGTCTCCAGCGTCACCTCCACCATGGCCTCGCCCAGCCCCGCCTTCGAGAAGGCGCGCTCGTGGTGGAGGTCCACCACGTTGGCCCTCAGGTCGGCGATGCGCGAGGTCAGCCGCGCGAGCATCCCAGGCCTGTCCGGCAGCCGCACCTCGAGCTGGACCAGGCGTCCGGCCTTCACCAGTCCGCGCTCGATGATGCGGCTGATGACGTTCATGTCGATGTTGCCGCCGCTCAGGATGATGGCGGTGCGCTTGCCCTTGGCCTGGGGGACGCGGCCATTGAGCACCGCCGCCACGCCCACCGCGCCCGCGCCCTCCACCACGCTCTTCTCCTGCTCCAGCAGCGTGAGGATGGCGGCGGCGATCTCCTCCTCGTCCACCGACACCACCGCGTCCACGTACTTGCGCACCATGGGGAAGGTGAGCTCCCCCACCTTCTTCACGGCGATGCCATCCGCGATGGTGGTCCCCGCGGCGGGCAGCTCCACCAGCTTCCCGGCTTCAATCGACGCCTTCATGCTGTCGATGGTGGACGTCTGCACTCCCACCACAATGATGCCCGGCTTGCTCTCCTTCAGCGCGCACGCCACGCCGGAGATGAGCCCGCCTCCGCCAATGGGCACCAGCACCACCTCCACGTCCGGCCACTGCTCCAGGAGCTCCAGCCCCAGCGTCCCCTGGCCCGCGATGACATGCGCGTCATTGAACGGGTGCACGAAGACGAGCCCTTCCTCCTGCTGGATTCGCAGCGCCTCCGCGTAGGCCTCGTCATAGTTGGAGCCCTTGAGCACCACGCGCGCGCCGTACTCGTCCCGCGTGCGCGACACCTTGATGAGCGGCGTGCGCTCCGGCATGACGATGGTGGCCTTCACCCCCAGCCGACGCGCGTGGTAGGCGACCCCCTGCGCGTGGTTGCCGGCGGACGCGGCGATGACCCCGCGCTTTCTCTCCTCCGGCGTCAGCGTCAGCAGCTTGTTGAGCGCGCCGCGCTCCTTGAAGGCGCCCGTGCGCTGGAGGTTCTCCAGCTTGAAGTACACCGCCGCGCACTCCGTCCGCTCGGTGAAGTAGTCCGAGGCGGGGCAGGGCGTGGGGCGGATGGCGTCGCGCAGACGCTCCCGCGCGGCGAGGATGTCCTGGAGGGTGACCATGAGCGTGCGCGTGTAGCGGAAGCGCGCCCCGGGCGGAAGGGACAGTCGGCACCGGAGTGCCCGCCCTCCCGGGTTGCCGCGATGCGGCAGGCTCGCCCGGCGGGAGGACGGACGGGCACGCCCGCGCGCGTCAGATGCCGCGCAGCACGGTGGCCTTGCCCACCCGGCCGATGGCGAGGATGTAGGCCGCCGTCCGCATGGAGACCTTTCGCGAGCGGGCAATCTGCGCCACGCGCTCGTAGGCCTCCTTCATCGTCTTCTCCAGCTCCGCGTTGACGCGGTCCTCTTCCCAGGACAGGTGCTGGAGGTTCTGCACCCACTCGAAGTAGCTCACCGTGACGCCACCGGAGCTGGCGAGCACGTCCGGCACCACGAAGATGCCGCGCTTCTCGAAGATTTCGTCCGCTTCCGGCTGGGTGGGGCCGTTGGCGCCCTCGATGATGAGGCGCGCGCGCACCGCGTTCGCGTTGTCGCGGGTGAGCACGTGGCCGAGCGCCGCGGGGATGAGGACCTCGCAGTCCGCCCCGAGCACGTCCTCATTGCTACACGCCGTGCCGCCACCGAAGCCCGTCACCGTGCCGGTGCGCTTGACGTGCTCGAAGAGGGACGGGACGTCCAGGCCCTGCGGGTTGCGCACGCCGCCCAGCACGTCCGACACGGCGACCACCACGCCGCCGTCTTCCCACAGCAACTGCGCGGTGTGGCTGCCCACGTTGCCGAAGCCCTGAATCGCGAAGCGCGTGCCCTTCACCGGCAGGCCCAAATCCCTGAGGATTTCGCGGCACACGTACAGCAGGCCGCGCCCGGTGGCCGCCTCGCGGCCCTTGGAGCCGTAGAGCTCCAGCGGCTTGCCCGTGACGACGGCGGGCGAGTGGCCGTGGTAGCGCGAGTACTGGTCCATGATCCACGCCATCACCTGGGGGTTGGTGTTGACGTCGGGGGCGGGGATGTCACGCGTGGGGCCGATGACGTCCTGAATCTGGTCGACGAACTTGCGCGTCAGCCGCTCCAGCTCCTTGAGGCTCAGCTGGGAGGGGTCGCAGGCGATGCCGCCCTTGGCGCCGCCGTAGGGCACATTCACGACGGCCGTCTTCCACGTCATCAGCGACGCGAGCGACGCGGACTCGTCCTGGTCCAGGCCGGGGTGGTAGCGCAGGCCGCCCTTCATGGGGCCCCGGCTGTTGTCGTGCTGAATCCGGTAGCCCAGGAAGGTGCGAATCTCGCCGGAGTCCATCTCGATGGAGACCTGGACCTTCACCTCGCGCAGCGGCGTGGCGAGCAGCGTTTCGATGGGGGTGCCCACGTCCATGATCCGCGCGGCCTTGCGGAAGAAGTAGTTGGTACCCTCGACGGCGCTCATGTTTCGCAGTGCTCCTGGTGGCTGCGGTGGGTCCAACCGGTCCCGCCCCGCGCGAAAGACCTTAACAGAAGGGGTGCGCTACCATAGGAAACTGCCATGTCTCCCGGCCCTCCGGATGCTTCCGCGGTGAACGGACACCTGCAGGGCCTGGCCCGGCGGATTCGCGCGCTGCGAGAGCGACGCGGCCTCACCCAGGAAGACTTCGCCGCCCGGTGTGGCATCTCCGTGTCCTTCGCGTCACTGCTGGAGCGCGGAGAGCGAGGCCCCAGCTACGAGACGCTCCTCCAGGTGGCCGTCGCGCTGGAGCTGCCCTTGTGGGAGCTGCTCCGGCTGGATGACGTGGACGACGCGGGAGCCCACCGGTTGGAGGGCTTCGCCCGGGTCCGCCGGCTGTCGCGACAGGACGTGGACCGGCTGCTGGAAGTGGCGGAGGTGATGTTCAGCGCGGGCCCCATGCCGTCGCGGCCCACCGGGCCCGAGCCCGCGCGCTGCGAGGAGCCCGAGTGCGAGCGGCCCGTGCTGGCCCGAGGCCTGTGCACCGCCCACTACCACCGGGCCCGACGCAGGAAGGCCGCGGAGCAGGAAGGCGCCTGACCCGGGAGGGGGCGCCTCCCCGAGCCATCTCGGAAGCGCCCAGGCCAGCAAGACGCCTGCTCCGAGTCCTGGCTCGCGGCGGCCCCGGGAAGCACGTGCCTCCCGGGGAAAACACCGGATTACTTCTTGCGAGCGCGCTCGACCTTCAGCGTGCGCTCACCGTGCTGCTTGCCGTGCGTGGTCTCGAACCCGGCGGCGTCCTCATCCGCGACGAAGACGTACGCGTAGGTCGGGCGCAGGTCCATCCGCGCGACCTTGCCGGCCGGAGCGCCCGCGGCCTCGAGCGCGGCGGTGACGCCCGCCTCATCCAGCCCGTCCTGCCTGCCCAGGCCCACCCACAGGCGCACCTGGCCCGGCAGGTCCGGCAGCGCCTCGTGACGCGGACGACGCTCCTCGCGCGAGCCGCGCGGGCGGTGCCGCTCCAGCTTCAGCGGCTTGTCGCCGTGCAGCTTGCCGTTGAGCGCCTCGAAGGCCGGAGCGTCCGCCTCGGCCACGTAGGCGTAGCCGTAGGTGGGGCGCAAGAGCGCCTTGAGCACCTTGCCGGCGGGCGCGCCCGCGGCCTCCAGCGCGGCGGGCAGCTTCGCCTCGTCCATGCCGTCATCCATGCCCAGGTTGGTCCACAGCTTCACCTCGCCGGGGCCCGCGTCAGGAGACGGGGGCGGACGGGTGCCGGGCTCGCGCTCGGTGCGCGGCTTGCTCTTCTCCACGCGCAGCGTCTTGGTGCCGTGCTGCTTGCCGTTGAGCGTCTCGAACCCCGGGGAGTCGTCCTCCGCGACGAAGACGTACGCGAAGGTGGGGCGCAGCTCCGCGCGCACCATCTTCCCCAGCGGCGCGCCGGCGTCTTCCAGGGCCGTGGCGATGCTGCCCGGCCCCAGGCCGTCCGCCGTTCCCAGGTTGACCCACAGCTTCACCTCGCCAGGGCCCGCCTCCAGCGCCGCGGCGCCTCGGCTCGCGCCCGGGTCTCTCTCCCGACGGGGTTCGTCACGACGCGGACGGCGCTCGCGGTCCGGGTGCTCCGGGCGGGCCATGGGCTTCTCGCCCCGCTCACGCCGCTCCTCGCGCTCGCGACGCTCACCGCCGCGCTCGCGCTTGTCGTCGCGCCCGCCGCGTCCTCGGCCCTCGCTCCGGCTCTCGCTCTTGCGCTCGGGGGCCGGCTCGCGGCGCTCGGTCTCCTGGGCGGCCTGGGCCTTCTCCATGCGCAGGTGGCTGAAGAAGTACTTGAGCAGGAAGGCGACCAGGTCGTCCGCGTTCGGCTTGTTCTTCAGCTGCGCGGCCAGGGGCAGGAAGCCCTCGAAGATGGAGGAGCCGGAGGCCTCCTGGATTTCGCGCACGTGGCGCTCCGTCCACAGACGCATCGCCTCCTCGGGCGCGGGCATCTCCTGCCGCTCGAACTTGATGCCGTACTTCTTCTCCAGCACGGTGTACGTCGCCAGCTCGCGCCCGGAGAAGAGGTTGATGGCGGTGCCCTTGTTGCCGATGCGGCCGGTGCGGCCGACGCGGTGCAGGTACACGGCCGGGTCCTCGGGCAGCGAGTAGTTGATGACGTACTCGAGGCCGGAGATGTCGATGCCGCGCGCCGCGATGTCCGTGGCGACCATGAAGGCCACCTCGCCGCGCTTCACCTTGCCCATCACCCGCTCGCGCTCCTTCTGCGGCAGGTCTCCGTTGAGCAGCTCCGCGTCGAAGCCGTTGCGGTTGAGCACCGCGGTCACCAGCGCCGTGTCATCCCGCGTGTTGCAGAAGATGATGGCGTTGGGCGGCTCCTCCTTCTCCAGGATGTAGATGAGGTTGCGCGGCTTGGGGAAGGCGTCCGACACGTCGTAGCGGACGTGGTGGATGTGCTCCACCGTGAAGACGTCGCCGGACAACAGCAGCGTCTCCGCGTTCGTCGTGTACCGGGCGATGAGGTTCTGGATGTCCGTGGGGACGGTGGCGCTGAAGAGCAGCACCTGACGCGCCTTCGGAAGACGGTCGAGGATGCGGGTGACTTCCTCGTAGAAGCCCTGGTTGAGCATCTCGTCGGCTTCGTCCAGCACCGCGTGGTCGCAACCGTCCAGCTTCAGGTTGCCCCGGTTGATGTGGTCGAACACCCGGCCCGGCGTGCCGACGATGATGGGCGTGCCCTCCTCGAACGCGTCCTCCTGCTGCTTCATGGAGGCGCCGCCGTAGATGGCCGCCACCTTCACGCCCTTGTTCTTGCCCAGGGACCGCAGCTCGTCCGCCACCTGCATCGCCAACTCGCGCGTGGGGCAGAGGATGAGGGCGCGCACGCGCTTCTCGTCCGCGGGAATCTTCTCCAGCAACGGCAGGCCGAACGCGGCCGTCTTACCGGTGCCAGTCTTGCTGCGGACAATCAGGTCCTTGCCCTCCATCACCGGCCGGAACGCCCGGGCCTGGACAGGGGTGGGATGGGTGTAGCCGCGCTCCGCCAGCGCGCGGCGGAGGGGCTCTGACAGGTTCATTTCGTCGAAGCCGATGTCCGCGATGTATTCGGCGGGACGGGTCGGGGCTTCTTCGGTGGCCGGGCTGCCCGGCGCGGTGGGCTCTTGGATGTCGCTCATCAAGCAGGGGCATAGCTCCTGCATTACCCTCTGGCAACAATCGCGGCACTTTGGGGTATGGAGCGCCCATGGCGAGTGGAGGGAAAAGAACCAAAGGAACGACTTCCCGGCCCCGTGCGAAGCGGGCGGCGGGCAGCGCGCCCGCCCAGGCGGAGGTCGTCGAGGCGGAGGTGGAGGAGCCAGGGGCCCAGACAGCGTCGGACCCGGATTCCTTGGAGCCGGACGTGGCCGAGCTGGTTGACGCGGAGCCCGAGGTGGAGGTGGTCAGGCCCGTGCCCTCCCGGGCCCTCGTCAAGTCGAGCGAATCAGCGCTCTCCAACCGGGACCCCCTCCAGGCCTACATGACGGAGGTGCAGCGCCACCCCCTGCTGACGCGCGAGGAGGAGCTGGAGCTGTCGCGCCACTACCGCGACACGGGCGATGTGCGCACCGCCTACCGGCTGGTGGCCTCCAATCTGCGGCTCGTGGTGAAGCTGGCCCACGAGTACCACCGCAACCCGCTTTCCCTGTTGGACCTGGTCCAGGAGGGGAACATCGGGTTGATGCAGGCGGTGAAGAAGTACGACCCGGAGCGGGGCGTGAAGCTGAGCAGCTACGCGGCCTGGTGGATTCGGGCGTACATCCTTCGCTACATCATGGACAACTGGAAGATGGTGAAGCTGGGGACGACGGAAGCCCAGCGGAAGCTCTTCTTCAAGCTGCGCCAGGAGCAGGACAAGCTCGTCGCCCAGGGCTTCGAGGCCAGCCCCAAGCTGTTGGCGGAGCGGCTCAACGTCACCGAGCAGGACGTGGTGGAGATGGACCAGCGGCTCGGCCACGACGAGCTGTCCATCGACGCGCCGCTGGGCGGGGACGACGAGGGCTCCCGAGGCACCCGCGCGGACCGCTACCTGCCGTCGGGCGCCATCCCCGCCGACGAGCGACTGGGCGCCGAGCAGCTCAAGGCCCTCTTCCGCGAGAAGCTCGCCGAGTTCTCCCGCACGCTGGAGGGCAAGGAGCGCTTCATCTTCGAGAACCGCCTCACCTCCGACGAGCCGCTGACGCTCCAGGACATCGGCGACAAGTACGGCGTCAGCCGGGAGCGCGCGCGGCAGATAGAGGCGGCGCTCATCCAGCGGATGCGCGAGTTCATGCGTGAACACATCCCCGACTTCGACCTGGTGGCGTCGCCCAAGGCCTGAGGGGGCGGGAGCGCGCGGCGAGGGCGGGGAGCGCTATGCTGCCCGCTGTCGTCACCGCTTCCTCCTGGGGGTTCTCCATGGGCCGCATCTTCCGCGCCTCGGGCGTGTGTCTCGTCGTCGCCGCGTTGCTGACGCTTGTGGGTTGTGCTGGCTCGCTTCGGCAGAACTACCTGCGCGACAAGGCGGCGGACCATGTCTACCGACGGCCGCTGCCGGACTTCTGGCCCGACGTGAAGGCGCTGCTCAAGGAGCAGGGCTACTCGTGGAAGGAGATGCCGGGCCGCTTCGTGCTGGAGACGGAGTGGCGCGACTCCGGAGGCGGCACCCTGGGGCCCACCTCCTCCTCGCGCTTCCTCGTCGAGGGCCTCACGCTCAATTCCGGGGGCGCCATCCTCCGGGTGATGCGGGGCAACCGGGTGGCCCAGAACATTGGCGTGGGCAACGTGGACCAGCGAATCGCCACCGGCGGCTCGCAGCGCGCCCAGGAGGAGCAGGCCCAGGCCCGCCTCGACTCCACCACCAGCGGCGTGCTGCCCACCCAGCAGAACTACGCGCGCGACTTGGAGCTGGAGCTGATGTTGCTCCAGCGAATCGACCCGGCGTCGGCCGCGAAGCTGGAGGCGGACGCGGTGAGCGCCCACCCCTGAGCCTCGCGGCGGCGCGGCGTCACTTCTTCCAGGGCCGGGAGATGACGCAGGCGTTGATGCCGCCCACGCCCATGGACAGCTTGCCCGCGCAGCCAGCGGGCGCCGCGACGGCCTCGTCGAACACGAAGCGGCCGTGGACGCGGGAAATCTGCTGGTTGAGCTCCTTGGGCTTCAGCGGCGTGGGGAACACCTGCCCGCGCCCGTAGCCCAGGTACTGCGCCGTCAGCTCCCAGCCGCCGCCCGCGGACATGCCGTGGCCGAACGTGCCCTTGCGCGCGGTGATGAGCACCGACGCGGGCAGCACGTCCCGCAGGTTCTGCACCTCCAGGTAGTCACCCGGGGTGGCGGTGGCGTGCAAGTCCCAGCTCCCCACGTCGTCGGCCGAGCAGCCCGCGGCGGCCAGCGCCTCGCGGATGGCCAGGGTGGGGCCTTCCTTGGACGGGGTGATGATGTGGTCCGCGTCCGCGGTGACGCCCACGGAGACGGGCTCCATGCCCAGCGGCTTGAAGCCCTTGGACGTGAAGTAGTCGTAGTCGCCCAGCACCCAGACCACCGCGCCTCCCGCGATGTGCGTGCCGCGCAGCGCGGTGAGGGGCTTGGAGATGGCGGCGTCGGCGGAGATGACGCGGGCGTTGTAGAAGCCGCCCACGACGAGCGGGTTGGGCGCCGCGTCCGTCATGCCCATGACCACGGCCTTCGCCTCGCCCAGCTGGAGCGAGTTCATGGCCAGCTTCAGGCCATAGCCGAAGGACGAGCACGCGGCGACGGGAGCGAACGTCATGCCGGTGATTTGACCCAGCATCGAAATCTGCGAGGCGGGCGTGTTGTGGATGTTCCACAGCACGTTGGAGGAAACGGCGTTCCAGGGCGGCTCCGGCGCGCTCCACTTCTTCTGCAGCCGGGCGTTGCGGGTGCGCTTCTCCTTGATGACGGCCAGCTTCGCGGACTCCACGTCGGCGCCGTCCGGCACGCCAATGGCCTCGATGTCGCGCAGCTCCGCCAGGTACTCGCGCAGCTCCGTGGACTGGGCCGTCCAGAAGTGCCACCACGCGTCCTCGGCCTCGTCGCGGATGCCTTCTTCCACCGACGACGGCTCCGGCGGCAGGCCCGCCAAAGGCTCGCGCGTCTCCAGCCACTTGCGCATCACCGCGTTGCGCTCCGGCGCGGACCAGAAGCGGTCCCACCGGCGCTGGGCGCGGTACAAGTCCAACGAGATGGACTGGATGGTGGGCAGGTCGCCCAGGCCCGTGCCCACGTAGACGTGCGCGCGGGGCCCCAGGGCCTGCAGCTCCTGCTCCAGGCCGGGGTTCTGCGACAGCGACTGGATGAACGCGCCGATGGCGAACTGCGTCGGCTGCCCCATCTTCCGCTCCAGCTGCGAGAAGCGGTTGGCCGGGAAGCGCTCGTCAATCCAGGGCTTGTAGTCGGCCAGCTCGAACTCCGGCGTGCCGACGAGGAAGTTGTCCGGCCCGAAGCCGTTGAAAGGGGACAGCCAGCTTTCGGAGGACGTGAGGTTCCTCTCGAACGCCTCGATGTTCCTGGACCGGGGGGCGACGACGCCCCAGCCGAAGATGCCAACTCTGCGCACGGTGTGACTTTCCTTGGCCGCTACTCAGGGGGCGAGCGGCTCGATCTTCAGATTGTCGAAGTGGACCCGGCTCTTCCAGCCGGAGAAGCCGAAGTACTGATTGCGCGTCCCTTCCAGGGGCGAGGGGTCCTGGAGGGTGAGGAACGGCTGCCCGTCCAGCTCCCAGGAGAGGGTGCCTGCGCGTCGGGTCAGCTTGAAGTGGTGGCGCTTGCCGGGCACCACGGAGGCCCCGTCGCGCGTCACCCGGTCCGGCGTGTGCTCGCTGCGTCGGGCGATGGCCGACTGCGTGTTGCGCCAGCCGCCGAAGATGAACACGTAGCCCGTCGCCGTGTACTGCAGGCGCAGGTCTCCGGCGTAGAAGGAGCGACCGTCACCCCACGCCTCGATCTTGATGTCGCCGTCCGGGCTGTCCGTCCACGCGTCGAACTCAATCGTCGCGTCGCGGGGGATGGGCCGCTTGAGCCACACGGGGCGGTTGTGGACCATCTCCACCACCAGCGCGCCGTCCACCAGCTTCGTGGCGGAGGGGTTGGTGACGTTCCACGCCTCTCCCAGCGTGTCGCGGTTGAAGTCGTCCGCGTACGGGCCGGGAGGAATCACGGGCGCGGGGGGTGCGACGCGGGCGGGCAGCCGGTCCGGCGAGTCCACGCGCAGGTTGTCGTAGAAAATCTGCGACTCGAAGCCGGACAGGCCCAGCCGGTCATGGCCCTTGCCCTTGAGGGGACGGGGGTCGTCGAACTCCAGGAAGGCTTCTCCGTCGATGCTCCAGCGGAGGAGCGTGCCTCGGCGCTCGATGCGCCAGTGGTACGTGCGGCCGGCCTGCACCGGCGTGCCGCGCGCTTCCACGCGGACGCGGGTGTCGTCCTTGAACACGGAGGCGATGTCCGCGGCGTCCGTCTTCGCGCCGTCGTCCGCCTTGTCACCCTGGGCCCCGGCCTTGCGCGCCGCGCGGCGCTTGAGCGCGTCGATGTTGGGCGCGCCCATGTCCAGCCGGGCCAGCACGGACATCGAGTTGTTGAACCCGCCCTGCACCAGGACGTACCCGGAGCTGGGGTCCACGCCGTTGCCGAAGACCTCCACCCGGATGTCACCCTCGGGCAGCTCCGAGCGCACGTCGAACTCGATGGCCACGTCGTCCGGCAGCGGCGCCTGGAGCCACAGCGGGTTGTTCTTCACGCCCGGTGCCAGGAGCTCGCCCTGAATCACCCGCCAGTAGCCACCCACGGAGAAGAAGTCCCGCTTCACCACGCCCGGGTCCGCGAAGTCCTGGGTGTAGGGCACTGTCGCCGTCACATCCGCGTCTCCGCGGAACAGGGCGTAGTGGATGAGGGGAAACTGGATGACGAGGACCAGCGCGGCGAGCACGGCCCAGCCCCGGCGCGACATCCCTTCCGGCTTCACCCACGCGGTGCTCGCGGTGGGCTCCTGCCGGGGGGCGGGCTCCGAGGGGGACTCCTGCTTCTTCTCCGACTCCTTGCGCCTGACCTGGCCCATCAATCCTTCGGGGGTTTTCCGGGGGGAAAGGCGGCGGAATGTACGCGCCACGACGCTGGAGGTAAAGCGCGGCCGGCGCCCGTCGGAGGTCGGCTACTTGACCCCCCAACGTTTCTCGAGCGCCCGCTGCTCCGCCTGCCGCAGCTTGGCGCGCTCCTTTTCCCCGCGTTGTTTGTCGGCTTCTTCAGGGGAGGGGCGCATGGCGAGCTGGTACACGGCGCCGGCCACGGCGAACAGGCCGGCGGCGATGATGACGCCCCAGGGCCTGCTGGCCACGGCGGCCACCAGCCCGCCGAACTGGTGCAGCGCCGCCAGCGCGCCGATGACGAGCACCCAGCCGCCCACCGCGGAGGCCACCAGGGCGCTGACCACCCGGTGTAGCAGCGCGCCGACGAGCCCGCCGATGATGAACCCCGGCGCGAAGCCGAGCAGGAAGTCCTGCGGCCCGGCGATCTGCCCGGCCAACAGGCCCAGCGGCACGCCCAGGCCCACGAAGGTGATGGCGGGCGGGAAGAGGAAGCCCAGCGCCAGGAGCACGGCCGCGACGATGGAGGGCGCCCGCGGGTCCAGGTCCGGCAGGCCCAGCTTCGCGGTGACGGCGCCCGTCCACACCAGCCCCAGGAGCGCGCCGATGGGCCCGGCCAGCACCCGGAACACCCGGGGGCCTCCGCCCACCAGCAGCAGCGTCACCCCGGCGACACAGCAAACGATGCCCGCCCACATGGGGAGCAGGCGGTAGATGCCGACCCAGCCCGACGGGTTGAGCTCCTGATAGGCCTTGAGGGCCTGGAGGAGGCCTTCCATGGCTCCAACTCCTTGCATTGCGGCGCACCCGACGTTTGCCCCCAGGGGGCACGAGGGCGCCGACGATGTAGCTTAAGCGTAGCGGGTCAAGGCCAATAGCAGCAGGACGACGAAGACGGCGGCGGCGAGCAGGGCGAAGCCAAAGAGGGCCTTGGGGGTGGAGGTGCGGCGCAGCAGTTCCTCCGCCTCGGCCCGGTCCTCGGGGGTGGGACTGCCCGCCAGCAGACGCTCGGCCTCGCGTCGCGCGCCGGCGACGTCGCCTGCCTCCTTGCGAGCCCAGGCCGCCCGGACCTCGGGAGAGCCGGGCTGCTCGGGCGTCTGTCCGCCTTTTGCCATGGGCCCGCTCTATACCGGGGAATGCGAGTACCCGTCGACGGTATATAGATGCGCTCTATGTCCGTGCGGCGTCTGACCCGTCGAAACCTCCTGCTCGGCTCCGCCGCGCTCGCTCCGTTGCTGGCGGGGCGTGCGCACGCGTTCGGCGAGAAGAACCGCTTCATCCCCGCGGTGGCGAAGCACGGCGGTCGCTGGGATGCGCGGCTGTCCGGCCTGCGGCGAATCGCGTGGGAACTCCAGCGCCGCACGTCCGTGGAGGTGGTGCCGGACGCGCGCCCCTTCGCGCTGAGCAGTCCGGACCTCTTCGAGTACCCCTTCCTCTACTTCGGCGGTGACGGGGCCTTCCCTCCACTCAACGAGGCGGAGGTCTCCAACCTGCGGCGCTACCTGACGTACGGCGGCTTCATGCTGGCGGACGCCAACGACGGCAGCGACGGGGACGGCTTCGACGCCAGCTTCCGTCGGGAGATGGCGCGGGTGCTGCCGCAGAACCCGCTCGCGGAGGTGCCCTCGGGGCACGTGGTGTTCAAGTCCTTCTTCCTGCTGGACGTGGCGCCGGGCCGGCTGCTCAACAAGCCGCAGATGATGGCGGCCAGCCTGGGCAAGCGCGCGGCGGTGCTCTACTCGCAGAACGACGTGGCCGGGGCGTGGAGCCGCAACGAGTCCGGGGACTACGAGTTCGACGTGAGCCCCGGCGGCGAGCCGCAGCGGGAGCTGGCGGTGAGGCTGGGCATCAACGTCTGCATGTACGCCCTCTGCCTGGACTACAAGGACGACGCCGTCCACCTGCAGCTCATCCTCAACAAGCGGCGCTGAAGCACCGGCCCTACGCCAAGAGCCTGGATGAATTCCCCCACCTTCAACGCCTGGAAGCTCGTCAGCCTCTCTCCCCTGCCTTCGTGGGCGCTGGTGTTCCTCGCGCTCGGGTTGCTCCTGGGAGTCGCGCTGGCCGCCTGGGGCGTGCGCCGCGAGCCCTCGCGTGGACGTCGCGTCCTCTTGTGGGCGCTGCGCGTGGGCGCGGGCGTGGCCGCGCTCTTCTTCCTGCTGGAGCCCGGCATCCGGCACTTGCAGGTGGCGCGGATGAAGAACCGCGTCGCGGTGCTGGTGGACCGCTCCGCGTCCATGGGTTTCCCCTCGGAGCCCGGAGGTCCCACGCGCGCCGCGGAGGTGGCCACCTTCCTGGAGAAGGCCTCGCCGGCGCTCGCGGGACTCCAGGACCGCTTCACGGTGGAGATGTACGGGTTCGACCCGGAGCTGGCGCCGGTGACGCCCGCGTCGCTGGCCAAGGAGCCGCCTCGCGCGGGCACCACGGACCTGCTGGCCGCGCTGCGTGCGGCGGCGGGCGCGGGGCAGGGCGCGCGCAAGCTGTCCGGCGTGCTGCTGTTCAGCGACGGCGCGGACAACACGGAGTTGAAGTCAGGCGTGGTGGGCCGGGCTCGCGCGGCGCTGGCGGACCTGGGCGTGCCGGTCTCCACCTTCACCGTGGGCCAGGAGGCGCTGAAGGACTTGTCGATTGAAGGCCTGAAGGTGGATGACTTCGCCTTCGTGCGCAACTCGCTCACCGTGGAGGCGGAGATTCACGGCCGCGGCTTCCGGGGCCGGGAGATTCCCATTGTCCTCAGCCAGGAGGGCAAGACGGTGGCGACCAAGACGGTGCGCCTGGAAACCAACGACGACGTGAAGCCGGTGTCCTTCACCTTCACGCCGGACCAGACGGGGCGCTTCGTCTACACGGTGACGGTGCCCACCTTCCCGGACGAGGCGGTGACGGAGAACAACAGCCGCTCCTTCACGCTGAAGGTCATCCGGGACCGCGTGCGCGTGCTGCTGGTGGTGGGCCGCCCGTCCTGGGACGAGCGCTACCTGCGCGGCCTGTTGAAGCAGGACGCCAATGTGGACCTCATCTCGTTCTACATCCTGCGCACGCTGTCGGACGACCCGGGCGTGGCGAACGAGCGCGAGCTGTCCCTCATCCCGTTCCCCATGGAGGAGATTTTCGACACGAAGCTGGACACCTTCGACGTCGTCATCTTCCAGAACTTCGGGCACGCGGACCCGACGCTCTCCATCGCCGAGTACGAGCGCAACCTGGAGCGCTACATCCACAACGGCGGCGCCTTCGTGATGATTGGCGGCGACAGTGTGCTGGGCGAGGGCCGCGCCACCATGCCCACGCTGATGGAAGCCTTGCCCGTGGCCGCCGCGGGCCCCGCCAACGTGGAGCCCTTCACCGCGCGCCTGACGCCGGAGGGCCTGCGCCACCCGGTGACGGCCATTGGCACGGGCGCGTCCAGCACCGAGGCCGCGTGGGGAGAGCTGCCGCCGATTCCGGGCGCCAACCTGACGTACGCGCGCCCTGGCGCCACCGTGTTGCTGGAGCATCCGCATCTCACCGCGAATGGGAAGAACGCGCCGCTTGTCGCCGTCTGGGACTATGGCCGGGGCCGGGCGCTCGTCATGGCCACGGATGCGTCGTGGTACTGGGCCTTCGCGGCGCACCGGGATGGCTCGCCCAGCCGCGCGTATGACCGCTTCTGGGGCAACGCGCTGCGGTGGCTGGTGAGGGACCCGGACCTGACGACGCTGAAGGTGACAGCGGACCCGCCGTCGGTGGAGCCGGGGCGTCCGGTGGCCGTGGTGGTGCAGGCGCGCAGCTCCGACTACCAGCCCGCGCAGGACGCGCAGGTGCGCGTGGAACTGTTCTCGGTGGCGACGCAGAAGCCGGTGGCGGTGCAGACGGGCGCCACGGGGCCGGACGGCGTGGTGCGGCTGGAGTTCGCGCCGCCGGAGCCGGGGCCGTACAAGCTGCTCGCGACGGCGAAGAAGGGCGAGACGGACCTGGGCAAGGGCGAGGACGCGGTGGCGGTGCGCGCCGTGGGGCCGGAGCTGTCGGACGCCTCCGTGCGGCCGGAGTTGATGGAGCAGATCGCCAAGGTGACGGGTGGCAAGGCGTACAAGCTGCCGCAGGACGGGCTGCCGGACATGCCGCTGTTGGACCCTCCCGTGGTGGAGGTGGGGCGCGCGAAGGACCAGCCGCTGTGGGACCGCTGGTACTACCTCGTCGCGCTCATCGGGCTGCTCGGCGCGGAGTGGTTCGCGCGGCGCCGCTTTGGTTACGTCTAGGGGGCGCTGGGGCGCGTCCACGAGGTGGGGTAGACAGGGGCTTTCCGACCCGCACCCCATCTCGGAGTCCTCGTGCGTCACGTCCTCGCGCTCCTGCTCGTCTTCCTTCCGCTGTCCCCGACGTTCGCCCAGTCGCTGCCCCCGGACCTGGACGCCACGATTCAGAAGGCGATGAAGACCTTCGACGTGCCGGGCGTGGCCCTGGCCGTGGTGAAGGACGGCAAGGTGGTGCTGTCCAAGGGCTATGGCGTGCGCAGGCTGGGTGACGCTGCGCCGGTGACGGCGGACACGCTGTTCGGCATCGCCTCCAACAGCAAGGCCTTCACGGCGGCGGCGCTGGCGATGCTCGTCGACGAAGGCAAGCTCCAGTGGGACGACCGCGTCGTCGACCACCTGCCGTCGTTCCAGATGTTCGACCCGTACGTCACCCGCGAGCTGACGGTGCGGGATTTGCTCGTCCACCGCAGCGGGCTGGGGCTCGGCGCGGGAGACCTGCTGTACTTCCCGCAGTCCACCTTCACGGAGGACGAGATTGTCTCCAAGCTGCGGCACATCCGCCCGGCGACGAGTTTTCGCAGCCGCTACAACTACGACAACATCCTCTACCTCGTGGCCGGCAAGGTCATCGAGAAGGTGAGCGGCCGGCACTGGCGGGACTTCGTGCGCGAGCGCATCTTCACGCCGGTGGGCATGCGTGACAGCAGCACGCTGTCGAAGGCGCTGCGCGTGGGCAGCAACGTCGCGACGCCGCACGCGAAGGCGGATGGCGTGCTCAAGACCATCCCCGCCATGGGCTTCGACAACAACGCGCCCGCGGCGGCCATCAACTCCAGCGTCAACGACTTGTCGAAGTGGATGCTGACGCAGCTGGCCCGGGGGGTGATTCCCGGCACCGAGGGCAAGAAGCGGCTGTTCAGCGAGGGCCAGTCCCGCGAGATGTGGGCCGCGCAGACGGTGATGACCGTCACCGAGCCCTCCAAGCCCCTGGCGGCGCTGCGCGCGAACTTCGCCGCGTATGGACTGGGTTGGTCGCTGCGGGATTACCGGGGCTACAAGCTGGTGGGCCACGGCGGCGCGCTGCCGGGCTACTACTCACGGGTGATGCTGGTGCCGGAGCTGGGGCTGGGCATCGCCGTGCTGACGAACCAGGAGGAGCGCGGCACGATTGAGGTCCCGGTGTGGACGGTGCTGGATGCGTTCATGGGCGCGCCCGCGACGGACTGGGTCGCCGCGTTCAAGGCGGATGACGACGCGAAGAAGGCGAAGGCGGAGGGACAGGTCGCCAGCCTGAAGGAGGGCAGGAAGACCGAGAGCAAGCCGTCGCTGCCACTCGAGGCCTACGCCGGGAAGTTCCGCGACGCGTGGTACGGCGACGTGACGCTGACGCGTGAGGCGCAGAAGCTGGTGCTGCGCTTCAGCAGGACGCCCGGCCTCGTCGGCGAGCTGGAGCACTGGCAATACGACACCTTCGTCGCGCGCTGGAAGGACCGCTCGCTCAACGCCGATGCCTTCGTGTCCTTCTCGCTGAAGCCGGATGGCACGGTGGGCGAGATGCGGATGCAGCCTGTCTCGCCGCTCACCGACTTCAGCTTCGACTTCCAGGACCTGCTCTTCACGCCCGTGAAGGAGGCCCCGAGCGCCGTCGCGCTGCCGGTGCACTGAGGTCGGGAGCCGCCCGCCTGGCCGAGATGCCAGGCGGGGCCTCCTCGCGGACGACGCGTTACGGCTGCTGCTTCTCCACCACGCCGCACGCGATGCGGCCGCCGGCGTCACCCGTCGGGTCCGTCTGGTAGTCGTCTTCCTTGGTGTGGACGACGACCGCGGAGCCGTCCTTGTCGAACAGCGACTTCACGGTGAGCCCGTTCTGGGAGAACGTGTCGAACTGCACCTTGCCGTCCTGGCCCACGTGGAGGTTGGGCAGGTCGCCCACGTGCTTGCCCTTCGGCGACATCATCCCGTGCGCCTTCTTCGTCGGGTTGAAGTGGCCGCCCGCCGTCTTGAAGTCCGGCGCCTCGCACTTGCCCGTCTCGTGGATGTGGAAGGCATGCTGACCCGGAGGCAGGTCATGCAGCGTGCCCTTGATGACCACGCCCTGCTTGGTTTGCTCGAAGGTGACCTCACCCACGTCCTTGCCCTGCGCGTCCTTCACCGGCGCCTTCGCCGTCTCACCCGGCGGAATCACCTTCTTCGCGGGTGCGGGAGCGGGAGTCTCCTGCGCGGGCGCGGCGGGCGGCGGGGCCGCGGGGGCCTGGGCCAGCACGGGAGCAGCGGCGGTGAGAACGGTGGCGGTGAGCAGCGCGCGAATCTTCATGAAGTAGGTCCTTCCTTCAGAGGGGAAATCAGCTCGGCGAAGGTGGACACTAGCGGTTGTTTCCGCACCCCGCTGGGAAACCGTGCGGGCGGGCAGACGCCCCGCCACGCACAGGCTCACTCCTGGCCCGGAGGCGGCACCAGCAACGGCACCGGCACCACGCGCGACGCCCCGAAGGCCGGAGCCCAGACGCGCTGCACGTCGGGTCCATTGAGGAAGCGCACGATGGCCTGGAAGGCGGGCAGGGGACCGCCCAACGTCTCCGCCCACTCCAGCCCCCTGGGCGACAGGTTGGGCACCAGGGGACCCAGCTCCTCCGCGGATGTGGAAGAGCGGGTGACGCGCAGCCCCTCGTCCCTCAGTCGCTTGGGGACGTACAGGGGCGCGAACCGCGCGTGCCGGTGGTCATGGACGCAGCCCTCTTCCTCCAGCAGCGCGGCGGACAGGGGCAGCTCGCGCACGTTGAAGAGGAGCTTCACCGCGCCCACGTGAGGGTCATACGGGCCGCGCAGCCGGTGGTCTCCCCGGGGAATCAGGCGCCGGTCCAGGTAGCAGAACGCGCGAGTCTCCGGCGGCAGCGTGCCCCGGTGCCGGGCCCCTCCGTACCGGTAGAAGGGCCGCAGGTGCTTCGCGTCCACCTCCAGCGGCGTGCCCACCTTGAGAGCGCGCAGCTTCGGCAGCAGCTCCTCCGACAGCCCATGCACCCGCGCGAACTCCGGCAACTCCTCCAGGGGCGACGCGGCGAAGGCGCGGATGCGCGCCAGCAGGCGCTCCGGGTCCGCGTCCACCAGCAGTTCGTCGAAGCGCGTCTTCACCCCGGGCAGGCTCACCGGCACCAACGTGGTGAGGGCCTCGCCTTCCGCGCTCCACCGTGCATCCAAGGCGCTGGCCTCCGGCGTGGTAGGTGCCAGGCGCCACTCGGGCGCCTCCGGCGTGAAGTGCTGCCATTCGCCACGGCGCTCGAAGCGCGGCGGGTCCACGTGGCCCGGAAGCGAGGACCACACGGTGATGCACGTGCGCACCTGCGTGCCGGCGAAGGCACCAGGGCCCAGGTCCACCACCTCGCGCAGCGTGAGCATGCGCAGCAGCGACTGGCGCAGCGGCGCGTAGAGGAAGGCGTCCAGCAAGCTCGCCGGGGTGATGAAGGCGAGCACGCCGGGCCGCGTGGAGAGCCGGTGCGCGGCCACCAGGAGGAAGAAGGCGAAGTCGTCCCGCAGGCTGGTGCCCGGTGGGAGCGCCAGGGGGAGCAGGGCGCGCAGCTTCGCGTAGGCGGTCGGGTCCTTCAGGACGGGCGAGGTGCCGTTGTAGGGCGGGTTGCCCACCCACAGCTCGCGATGCTCCGGAGGCGTCGTCGCGAGCATGGGCTCCATCCCACCTCGCAGCGTGTCGCCTTCGCGCACGTCGGCTTCCGGGACCCGGGCCTGACAGAGTCTGGCCACGGCGGGGTCCAACTCCAGCCCGCACAGCCGGGCTCCAGGCCAGAGCTTCGAGGCCGCCGACAAGAAGGCTCCTGCCCCACAGGCGGGGTCCACCACCGTGAGGGGTCCAGCTCCCAGGTGCGCCATCGCGAGCGATAGCGTGCGTTCCACCAGGGGCGCGGGCGTGAAGAACGCCCCCACCGCCTTGCGGTCCAGCCCGGGGAACTGGTGGACGAGCTTTTCTTCGTCGACGTCCAGCATCCTGTTCGCGGCGCGTGGCATCGAGGACTCATCCTAGCCAGCACTGACGCGGAGGGTGATCCATCCAAAGCTTTGCAAACGCACTCAAAGCCCACGATGTGATGTCCCAATCAATTCACATGCCCGGAAGTCTGAGATTCGCGGCCCCGCAATGCGTGACGCAAGCCCGCACCGCCCTCGCGGCGGGTTGTGCGCAAGTCGCCAGCCTACCCAGGTTGCCTCGACATTCCGCGAAACACGCCCATTCCCACCAGCATCGCCCCGACGAAGAGCAGCACCGTCATGCCTCCCACCGGGAGCGACACGAGGGCGGGGCCGGGGCAATAGCCTGACAAGCCCCACCCGATGCCAAAGAGCGCCGAGCCCGCGACGAGGCGGCCGTCCACGTCGGCTCGCGGCGGAGCAGGGAAGCGGTCCGCGAGCACGGGCCGCGCCCGTCGGAGGATGAGCCTGCGGAGCAGCGCGTAGGTGCCCAGCGCACCGGCCATGACGAAGGCGAGGCTCGGATTCCAGCTCCCCGCCACATCGAGGAAACCCACCACCTTCGCCGGGTCCGTCATTCCGCCCAGCCCCAGCCCCAGCGCGAAGAGCAGCCCCGCCAGTCCCGCCGTGAGCGCGGCCTTCACGAAACACCTCCCAGTACATGTCGGGAGATGAAGACGGCGATGGCGCCCGTCGCCATGAACGTCAGGGTGGCCACGAGTGAGCGCTTGGAGCCTCGGGCGAGGCCACAGACGCCGTGGCCGCTGGTGCAGCCGCCGCCCAGCTGGGTGCCGAAGCCCACCAGGAGCCCGGCGACGAGCGTCGCGCCCACGCTGGTGAGAACCGGGGGACCGAGCGACTCCGGGCGGAAGGTCGCCAGCAGCACGCCCCCCACCGCGAGCCCGCCGAGGAAGGACGCGCGCCAGCCCCGGTCGGCCGGCGCGGCGGACAGGAGTCCTCCGGTGATTCCGCTGATGCCCGCGATGCGGCCGTTGAAGAGCAGGAGGAGGGCCGCGCTGAGTCCGATGAGGACGCCCCCCAGGAGGGGAAGGAGGACCGTATTCATGGTGAGTGCACCTGACGAGAAGAGAGAAGTCCGAGGAGCGAGGGTGACACGCCACGTCCTGTCGGTGAGAGTCGCGTGGGCGGAAAAAGGATTCAGGGCCCGGTGTTGTTCGTGTCGGATGCGGTGGGCCACGCTCGTGGCGCGCGAGGGCCCGGCCGCTCATCACCCCTGGACAAGAGGGAGCAGGCGCGTGGCTGTTTCGAGCAGGGCAACGAAGCGCATCCGGAGCGACGCGACGCTCGTCGCGGCGGCGCGCGAGGGAGACCGGGAGGCGCTGGAGGCGCTGCTCGCCCGGTACGCCTCGCCGGTGTACCGCTTCGGGCTGCGGCTGTGCGGCTCCGAGGAGGAGGCCCGCGACGTGCTTCAAGAGACGCTGATGACCGCCTTTCGCGGCCTCCATGCGTTCCGGGAGCAGGCGCGCCTGTCCACGTGGCTCTTCCAGGTGGCCCGCTCCCACTGCTCGCGGGAGCGGCGGCGGGAGGCGCGGGGCGGGGAGCGACTTCCCTTCGACGCCGAGGCCGTGAGGGCCGTGCCCTCCCTGGAGCGTGCTCCCGACGAAGTGGCCCACGCGCGGAAGATGGGGGCGATGCTCCGGGACGCGCTCGCGGCACTGTCAGCGTCGGACCGTGAGGCGCTGCTCCTCCGGGACGTGGAGGGCCTGTCGGCCGAGGAGGCCGCGCGGCTGACGGGCATCGACGTGCGCGCCCACAAGAGCCGGCTTCACCGCGCGCGCATGCGGCTGCGGGAGCGACTGGCGCGAGGAGACGGGGACTCCTGAAGAGGGGCGGGACCCAGGCTCCTTGGAGGCCCAGGCCCCACCCCCGCCCTCCTCCCCAGGAGCAATGACGGAGGAGGGCTACTCGGTGGCGTTTACGCCTTGCTGGGCGTGGGAGGCGGTGTCGCCTTGGAGGTCGCCGCGGCCACCTTCGCCGCGACGGGCACGGGGGGCTGGACGGCGCCCATGTGCATCCGGTGCTTCACCTCCGCGAAGCGCTCGCTGGACTCGCGCTCCGGGAACAACAGCGACACGAGGACTCCCACGACGAAAGCCAACGGCATGGTGATGATGCCTGGGTTCTTCAGCGGAAACAGCGCGCTCGTGTTCTTCAGCAGGTCCACTTGTACGGTGGGCGACAGGAAGATGAGCAGCACCGCGCTGAACGAGCCCGTCAGCATGCTGGACACCGCTCCATACGTGGTGAACTTCTTCCACGCCATGGACAGGAGCAGTGCGGGGAAGTTGGCGCTCGCGGCGATGGCGAACGCCAGGCCCACCATGAAGGCCACGTTCTGTCCCTTGAAGGCCACGCCCAGCACCACGGCCAGCACGCCGAGGAAGAGGCTGGCGAGCCGCGCCACCTTGAGTTGCTCGTGCTCGGGCGCCTCGCCCTTGCGCACCACGCTGGACCACAAGTCATGGGACAGCGCCGCCGCTCCGGACAGCGTCAGGCCGGCCACCACCGCGAGGATGGTGGCGAAGGCCACCGCGGAGATGAAGCCCAGGAAGCCCGTGCCGCCGACGACTTCCGCCAGCATGGGCGCCGCCATGTTGCCGCCCTTGTCCACGCTGGTAATCGCCTGCCGGCCCACCAGCACCGACGCGCCGAAGCCGAGGATGAACGTCACCAGGTAGAAGTAGCCGATGAGGCCCGTGGCGTAGAACACGCTGCTGCGCGCCGCCTTCGCGTTGGGCACCGTGTAGAAGCGCATCAGGATGTGCGGCAGGCCCGCCGTGCCGAACATCAGCGCCAGCCCCAGTGAAATCGTCTCCAGCGGGTTGCTCACCAGCGCGCCCGGCGCCAGCGTCTGCGCGCCGTACTGCGTGGCCGCCTCGTTGAAGAGCGCCAGCGGGTTGAAGCCGAACTTGTACAGCACCGCTCCGGCCAGCGCGGACGCGCCCGCGAGCAGCAGCACGGCCTTCACGATTTGCACCCACGTGGTGGCAATCATTCCGCCGAAGAGCACGTAGAGAATCATCACCGCGCCGACGATGACGACGGCGACCTCGTAGGACAGGCCGAAGAGCAGGTGGATGAGGTTGCCGGCGCCCACCATCTGCGCAATCAGATAGAAGCTCACCACGGTGAGCGTGCCCAGCGCGGCGGCCAGTCGCACCGGCGTCTGCTTGAGGCGATACGCCACCACGTCCGCGAAGGTGTACTTGCCCAGGTTGCGCAGCGGCTCGGCGATGAGGAACGTCACCACCGGCCAGCCCACCAGCCAGCCCACCGAGTAGATGAGCCCGTCGAAGCCGGACATGGCGACGAGGCCGGCGATGCCCAGGAAGCTGGCGGCGCTCATGTAGTCGCCCGCGAGGGCGAAGCCGTTCTGCAGGGCGCTCACCCCGCCGCCGGCCGCGAAGAACTCCGAGGTCGTCTTCGTCTTGCGCGCCGCCCAGTACGTGATTCCCAGGGTGACACCGACGAAGAGGAGGAAGAAGAAGATGGCCGTGCTGTTGGGCTGGCCCAGCTGCGTGCCCGGTGTCGATGTGGGGTTCATTCGAGGCTCGCTCTCAGCGACGCAGTTGGCTCAGGGCTCGGTCGTACTTGCCGTTCGCCCAGATCATGTAGATGCCCGTCAGCGCCCAGGCGGTGACGATGACGACGGCGCCCAGGAGGATTCCCACCGACAGGCCGGGGGCTATCTGGTGGCCCATCAGCGGCTTGTTGAAGGCCACCAGCAGGATGAAGCCGAAGTACGCCACCAGCGTGGCCACCGTCAGGACGGCGGCCACCCGCCAGCGCGACGCGGCGAGTGCTTCCAGGGCGTCTTCTTGGGATTTCGAGGACATTTCTTGCCTCCAGTGTGACGTCGGAAGACCGAGGGGGAATCAGGGCTTCGCCCGCACGGGCGTGCCCTTGGTGAGCAGTTCATCCAGCACGGCGGGGTCGGCCAGGGTGCTGGCGTCACCCAGGTTCTCCGTCTCGCCGGACGCAATCTTGCGCAGCATGCGGCGCAGAATCTTGCCGGAGCGCGTCTTGGGCAGACCATTGACCACGACCACACGGTCCGGCGTGGCGATGGGGCCAATGACGTGGCGCACCTGTTCCTTGAGCGCGCCCACCATCTGCTCCGTGGACGTCTCCAGCCAGTCCGGCTTCACCGTGACGAAGGCGCACACGCCCGTGCCCTTGATGTCATGAGGGAAACCCACCACGGCGGCCTCGGCCACGGCTTCGTGCGCGACGAGCGCGCTCTCCACCTCCGCGGTGCCCAGGCGGTGACCGGAGACGTTGAGGACGTCATCCACGCGGCCCGTAATCCAGTAGTAGCCGTCCTCGTCGCGGCGGCAGCCATCACCGGTGAAGTACAGGTTGGGGAAGCGCGAGTAGTACGTCTCCACGAAACGCTGGTGGTGGCCATACAGCGTGCGCGCCTGCCCGGGCCAGGAGCGCGCCAGACACAGGTTGCCGCTGACGCCGTTGCCCTCGATGACTCGGCCCTCATCGTCGAGCAGCACCGGCTCAACGCCGAAGAAGGGCAGGGTGGCGGAGCCCGGCTTGCACGGCGTCGCGCCCGGCAGTGGGGAGATGAGGATGCCGCCCGTCTCCGTCTGCCACCACGTGTCGATGATGGGGTTGCGGCCCTCGCCCACCACGTCGTGGTACCAGCGCCAGACCTCCGGGTTGATGGGCTCGCCCACGCTGCCCAACAGGCGCAGCGACTTGCGCGAGGACTTCTTCACCCACGCGTCGCCCTCCCGGATGAGCGCGCGCAACGCGGTGGGCGCGGTGTAGATGACGGTGGCCTTCACGTCGTCCACCACCTGCCACAGCCGGCCCGCGTCGGGGTACGTCGGCGTGGACTCGAACAGGACGGTGGTGGTGCCGTTGATGAGCGGGCCGTAGAGCAGGTAGCTGTGGCCCGTCACCCAGCCCAGGTCCGCCGTACAGAAGTGCACGTCGTCCGGCCGCGCGTCGAAGACGTAGTGGTGCGTGGTCGCCGCATACACGAGATAGCCGCCCGTGGTGTGCAGCACGCCCTTGGGCTTCCCGGTGGAGCCGGAGGTGTAGAGGATGAAGAGCGGGTCCTCCGCGTCCATCCACTCGGCGGGACAGACGCCGCGGTGGCGCGCCATCTCCACGTCCAGCCAGAAGTCGCGCCCCTCGGACATGGGCACTTCGCGCGACGTGCGCCGCACCACGAGCACGGACGTCACCTGGGTGAGGCCCTCCACCGCTTCGTCAGCGATGGCCTTGGTGGGCACGCCCTTGGGCCCGCGTGGACCCTCGTTCGCGGTGACGAGCACCCTGGCGCCGCAGTCGAGGATGCGCTCGCGCAGCGACTCCGAGGAGAAGCCCGCGAACACCACCGAGTGCACCGCGCCGAGCCGCGCGCACGCGAGCATGGTGTACGCCAGCTCCGGAATCATCGGCAGGTAGATGCAGACGCGGTCGCCCTTGCGGACGCCGTGGGCCTTGAGCACGTTGGCCACGCGGCCGACGTGGTGCTGGAGCTCCCGGAAGGTGATGGTCTGGTATTCGCCCGGCTCGTTCTTCGCCCAGATGATGGCGGCCTTGCCGGGGCGCTCCCTCGCGTGGCGGTCCACGCAGTTGTAGGCGGCATTGAGCTTGCCGCCGCTGAACCAGGAGAAGTCCACCTGCTCCGCGTCCACCTCGCGGATGGCCTCCGGGGGATGGAACCAGGTGAGCCGCTGGGCCTGCTCACCCCAGAAGGCGTCGGGCTCATTCAGGCTCTTTTGATAGAGGTCGCGGTAGTCCTCAAGCGTCTTCACGTGGGCGTGACGGGAGAAGTGCTCCTTGGGCGAGACGAACGAATCCTTCGCGGCAGTCATCGGAGGTGACCTCGGGGAGAGCAGGGGCGTCAGTAGAAGAACTGGAGCTGCGCGGTGCCTGTGATGCCGGTGTCCGCCTCGGAGATGTCGCCCAGGCGGGAGATGGCGACCTCCGTCTTCAGGTTGAAGGTGTGCTTCTGGAACCAGAGGTTGAAGCCGGGCCTCAGGACGAATGCGTCCTGCGCCACGACGCGCGAGTTGAAGTACTCGACGGACACCAGCGGCTCCACGTGGCCGATGCGATAGCCGAGCTCGGACAGGAAGCCCGTGCCGCTCTGCGGGCTGTCCATCCCCTGGCGGTAGGTGTACACGCCCGTCTGGAATACGAGCTCCTGGTCATTGCCCATGGGCCAGTCCAGGAACACGTCCGCAGAGAAGGCCACCGAGTCGTGCACGCCGCTGGCCGTCGCGACGGCGGAGGGCTGATAGTCCGCGCCCGCGCCCACGGAGAGGTGGGGCTTCTCGGTGAAGTAGATGCCCTGGAAGAAGAGGTCCTCCTCGCGGGTGAGGAAGTTCCACCGCACCATCGCCACGCCTCGGGGGATGTCATCCGGGTTGATGGCGGGCGCGTCCTCCCGGACGGTGCCCTCCGCGCCGTTGAGGATGGCGGCTCGGAAGCCGAGCGGACCCACGAAGCCGCGCAGCTGCACGCCCATGTCGCGCCAGATTTTTCCGACGCCCGGCGTGAAGCGGATGAGGTTGGAGTGGAAGTCGACGGTGTTGAGCGCGATGGCGCCCTGGAGGTTGTGGCGCGACAGCGGGGCGATGAGGAACCCCACGTCCACCCAGAGCTTGTCGACGAACTCGTAGGAGGCGAAGGCATCCTGGACGAAGAAGTCGACGTTGTAGTTGCCGTCCTTGCCGAAGTTGGGCTGGTCCGTCTCCATGAAGAAGGACAGCCGCTTCGTGACGTTGCCGAAGACGAGCAGCCGCACGCGGCGCAGGAAGAAGTCGGTGCCCACGTGTCCGACGGGCGCCCCGTCCTTGATGAACTGGGCCTGGGGCTGCAGCAACAGGTTGATGTTGAGGTTCGCCTCGTCGTTGATGGTGATCTTCCCGGCGACCGCGGAGCCCAGGGGCAGCAGGGCGACCGCGAGCGTCAGCAGCAGCGGCAACGGACGCGTGGGGGGGAGGGGCATGCCCGTCGCCCAGAGCAACACTCCGGCCAATTGCCGCCGCGCGAAGATTCAAGACCTTGCAGGTTGGCTCGCCGCGTCAGGATGTTACGGAAGGTGACGTGGGCGTTACCTCGGTAACGATTCGTGCAATGCGTCGTAACGAAGCGCGCGCGACGGAAGACGTTGGCCGGTGACAACGCGCCTGCCCTGAGGGCGGTGCGTCATGCGCGAGTGCGCGGGAGGCCGAGTTTCTGGCGCTTTTCCCACAGCGCCTTGCGGCTGATGCCCAACCGCTTCGCCAGCTCCGTCTCGCCCATGTGCTCCTGGTGCTCGAGTACGAAGCGTCGGAAGTACTCCTCCATGGAGCCGCCCGCCTCCTCGGCTTCTGGCTCGACGGGCGCGGGTGCGTCGGTGGTGGGAGGACGCGCCTCGCCGCCGGGCAGCTCCAGCGCGAGCAGGTCGGGGGTGATGACGGGGCTGTCCGCGAGGATGACCGCGCGCTCCAGGGCGTTCTCCAGCTCGCGCACGTTGCCGGGCCAGGGATGGACGGTCAGCGCCAGCAGGGCTTCCGGTGACAGCGTGGCGGGAGCGCGGCCGAGCTTCCGGCAGGCCTTCTCCAGCAGGTACTTCGCCAGCACGGGCAGGTCCTCGCCGCGCTCGCGCAGGGGCGGAGTGCGGATCTCCACCACGCGCAGCCGGAAGTAGAGGTCCTGCCGGAAGACGCCCTCTTGCACGCGACGCGGCAAGTCCCGGTGCGTGGCGGCGACGATGCGCACGTCCACCTTGCGAGGCCGCGTGGAGCCCACGCGCCGCACCTCGCCGTCCTGGAGCATGCGCAGGAGCCGGGCCTGCGCGGCCGCGGGCAGTTCGCCCACTTCGTCCAGGAAGAGGGTGCCGCCGTGCGAGGCTGCCACGAGCCCCGCGTGCGCGGTGAGCGCGCCGGTGAAGGCGCCCTTCTCGTGGCCGAACAGCTCGCTCTCCAGCAGGCCCTCTGGAATCGCCGCGCAGTTCACCGACACCAGCGGTCCGTCCGCGCGAGGGCTCTGCGCATGGAGAGCGCGGGCCACCAGCTCCTTGCCCGTGCCGGACTCGCCGAGCACCAGCACGGTGGCGGGGGAGGGCGCGACCTTGCGGATGCGCTCGAACACGTCGCGCATCGCGGGGCTGCTCCCCACCATTCCGCTCACGGGATAGGCCTGCTCCACCTCGCGCTTGAGCGCGGCGTTCTGTCGGGTGAGCTTCCCCTCGCGCAGCACGCGCTCGACCTGGAGCAGCAGCTCGTCGTGGTCGAAGGGCTTGGCGATGTAGTCCACGGCGCCCAGCTTCATCGCGTCCACGGCGGACTTCACCGTGGCGTAGCTCGTCATGATGAGCACGGGGACGCCCGGACACAGGGCGATGACGTCCGTGCCCGGCGCGCCCGGCAGGCGCAGGTCCGACAGCACCAGGTCGAAGGAGTCGAGCGCGTAGTCGCTCGCGGCTTCCTGCACCGCGCCCGCTTCCGACACGTCGTGTCCCGCGCGCACGAGCAACCGCCGCAGCTCCGTACGGATGATGGGCTCGTCCTCGATGACCAGGATGCGACTCATGCGGTGGCTCCCGGACCTGGACGCGAGCTCGACTCCACGCCGCGCGCGTCGGGCAGGCTCACCGTCACGGTAGTCCCTCCACCCGTCCGACTGTCCACCTGAATGGTGCCGCCGTGCTCCCGGACGATGCCCGCCACCAGCGCGAGCCCAAGGCCCGTGCCCTCGCCTGGCTGCTTCGTGGTGAAGAAGGGTTCGAAGACCCGCTGCGAGAGTTCAGAGGGGATGCCGTGCCCCCGGTCCAGCACGCGCAGATGGATGCGTCCGTTCGCGGACTCCGCTTCCAGCTCCACGCTCGCGCCTTCTGGGGATGCGTCCACGGCGTTGGTCAGGAGGTTCACGAGCACCTGCTCCAGGCGCTGCGAGTCGCCTTGGACGACGAGTCCTTCGGGGCTGTGGTGCTCGAAGCGCACGCCGCGAGACTTCGTCGACGCGCGCGCCAGTCGAGCGAGCTGCACGGCCTCTGTCAGCAAGGGGCCGACCTCCACGCGCGCGAACGGGCGAGCCTCCCCGCCCACCGTGCCCGCATGGCTGAAGCCCACCAGCGCGCGCACAATCGCGTCGATGCGGCGGCACTGCTGGAGGATGAGGAGGGTGCGTTCCTTCACCGCGTCCGCGTCATCCAGCTCGTACTTGAGGTTCTGCGTCAGGCTGGCGATGGCCGTCAGTGGATTGCCAATCTCGTGCGCCACGCCCGCCGCCACGCGCCCCAGTGAGGCCAACCGGTCCTGGTGCGCCAGTCGAGCATCCACGGCCTTGCGGGCCGTGAGGTCTTCCACGAGCAGCGCCATCCCCTCCGAGGCGCTGCCACCTTCCTCGTCAGGCGTGAGCCGTGAGCGGTGGAGGCGCAGCGTTCGCTCACCGTCGCCCACCGTGACGCGCGTCTCGGTGTCCGCCTCGGCGCCGGTCGCGAAGCCGGACAACAGCGGACCCCAGGGAGAGGGCAGGGCGGCCAGGGGATGACCGCGCGCCGCGTGCTCCTCCACGCCGGACAGTCGCTCCAGCGCCGCGTTCCAGATGACCACTTCTCTGTCCGGGCCCACCGCGCACACGCCGAGCGGCAGGTCTTCCAGGATGCGCCGCAGATAGCGCCGCACGGCCTCCACCGCGTGTACCGGGCCCTGCATGCCCCGGGCATCGCGCAGGCGTTCCTCCACGAAGCGGAGTTGCTCGGCCAGGGCCGCGCGTGTGCCGGGCCCCAGTCGGAGCGCTTCCTCCACCGTCAGGCGCGCCAGCACAGGGCCCAGGAGTCCGGACAGGTTTCGCTCCACGCCGTCGCGCAGGCGGCGAAGCTCCGCGGGGCGACGCTCGTCGGGGGACATTCCCAGGCCGGCCAGCGCGCGGTCGACCTCGGCTGATGCGGCCTCCGCGCCGAGCAGGGGCGCGAGTCGCTCGCGGAACTCACGGGGCGAGCCTGCCTCCACGCCGCCGGAGACGAGTCCCGGGGCTTCACGCGTACACGCTCGCGCCGCCTCGGCTTCCGATTCGGACTGTCGCGTGGCCAGCGACACGGCGACGAAGGCCAGCGTGTTGAGCGTCAGTGACGCGAAGGTGGAGAAGCCCCAGGGTTCGTCGCCAGGGAAGCCCAGCAGCACCGCCACGCGGTGGGTCCATGCGACCAGGCCTGGCGAGGCCCACAGCGGAACCACGAGCGTGAGCAGCCACATCGTGGCCCCAGCGCCCAGGCCCGTGAGCAGGCCCGCGCGAGTGGCCCGCTTCCAGAAGAGGAGACCCAGCACGCCCGGAGCGAACTGCGCCACGGCCACGAAGGACACGAGCCCCAGGTCCACGAGCCCGAGGCCGCGAGTGTCCAGCAGCCGGTAGAAGCCGTAGCCCGCGAGGATGATGAGCGCGATGAGCAGGCGGCGTGCCCACAGGAGCCAGCCGTACAGGTGGGGTTGTCCGCGCGCGTACCCCAGGGGCAGCACCAGGTGCGTGAGGCACATGGGGGCCAGGGCCAGCGTGGTGACGATGACCATGGCGCTGGACGCGGACACGCCGCCCAGGAAGGCCACCAGCGCCAGCCCCGTGGCGCCGCGCGAGGCGGGCACCGCGAGCAGGTGGAAGTCCGCGGGCCAGGGCAGGGCGAGCGCTTCACCGCTCCACAGCACCACGGGCACCGCCAGGTTCATCACCAGCAAGACGAGTGGGAAGGCCCACGTCGCGGTGGACAGGGCGTCGCGCTCCGGGGCCTCGGTGAAGGCGACGTGGTAGCTGCGCGGAGTGAGGAAGGCGGCCGCGCAGGAGAGCACCAACAGCGGAGCCCAGGACGCTTCACGGGCGGGACGGCGCAGTTGCTCCACCGCCTCCGGGTTTGCCTCCAGCCACTTCCACAGTCCGTCCACGCCGCCGAAGACGGACGACACGGCCCAGGCACCCACTGCCACGAGGGCCACCACCTTCACGGCGGACTCGAAGGCGATGGCCAGCATCAACCCTTCGTGTCGCTCGCGCGGGGTGAGGTGTCGCGCGCCGAAGAGGACGGAGAAGACGATGAGCACCGCGCAGAAGCCCATGCCGACGAGCGTGGGCGACGCCGAGGGACTCAGCACCTTCGCGGACTCGACGACAGCGCGCACCTGGAGCGCGAGGTAGGGGAGGCTGCCGGCCAGCATGAAGAGTGTCACCGCGGTGCCGGTGCTCTGGCCCGGGTAGCGGAAGGCGAGCAGGTCCGCCAGCGAGGTGAGCTGGAGTTCACGGGTGAGGCGCAGAAGCGGGCGCCACAGCACGGGCACGAGCAGACACGCCAGGGTGACGCCCAGGTAGATACCCAGGTAGCGGAAGCCGTGCCGGGCCGCGTAGCCCACGCTGCCGAAGTAGGACCACGACGTCGCGTAGACGCCGAGCGCGAGCGCGTAGACGAGTGGGTGTTGGGTGATGCGCGAGGAGATGAGGCCGCGCTCAGCCGCGTAGGCGACGAGGAACAGCACCAGCAGATAGGCAACGGATGCGGCGACGAGCGAGCCCAGCTCAAGCGTCATGGCCACCGCTCCGGTAGGCGGCCCAGGCTCCGAGGGCGATGACGCCCAGCCACACGATGAAGGGCATGTACCCGGGTGCGTCCTCCGCCAACCACAGCCGCCGCAGCGGCGAGCCAAAGAGCAGCACAGCGATGGTGAAGACGAGCAGCGACGGCATCGCGGGCGCGTCCTGCTCCGGGGGGCGCTTCATGGTGGTGAGGATAGCAGCGCGTCGACGGCTGGGTGACAATGGGGTGCCGTGCTTTCCACCCGAGGCCCGCGTGCCTGACCGCGCATCACTCCCTCCGAGACGCGGGGACATCACGTTACTCTGCGGGGCGTCGATCTCTCGGAGGGGTTTCTCAACAGCCTGCTAGCGCAGAACATTTAAACGGGCTGTGCATCCTGAAATGGGTTCACCCCAATTCTCGAGGCAGCGCTGCGACAATCTCGGCCAGAGAGAACTGTGTGTTTTCGAGGCCATCAACAAACTGGCCATGTTTACGACCTGAGGGCTCTGGGAGATAGCGTGTCAGACTGAAGTGCAACCACGAAGGAGCCGAAGTTCTCAGCAAGAAGATAAGTGCTGTTCGTACCGGGGAGGGCATGGGCATCCCAGTAGTAGATGCCGCCTTCATCACCGCCCGAAGTCGCCAAGCAAACCTTGTCGGCTCCCTCTGTTGTCGCAATGGGTAGGAGCCACGCAGGAATGCGCCCTTCAAATACTCGGAGGTTCCAATCCAGATTGCACGACTCGACGGGATCGTGGAGGCCGAAGAATAGATGGATTCGGCCGTGCGGATTCCCTTTAAACCCATCAATCTGGAAGAGGTCACGCTCTGGCCGCCCGCCATTCGTCGCCAGCAGAAACTCTCGAAACTGGCGAGGAAGCTTGATGCCGTGCTGCGCCTCGAACAACTGAACCGTTTCCTCACTCAGCGGAGGCCCGCCCTCGGTTGTCTGCATCAGATGAACCATTATTGGCCTCCCGAGAATCCACCCGTGTGGCCCGTTCGTGCATGAACTTCAGTGGGAACAAGCTGCATGGTCGTTCGGTCCTGATGGTGATGCCACGTCATCCCTTTGGGTGTCGCCTGGAGTCCGGCGGCTCGGTTCGCAGCAGCGAAATCCCCGGTCCTTGAGCCAGTATATTCTCGTGGAGCACTGCTACTCCTCGCCCCTCCTTCCCTCGTTGACGCAGGCCGTGCGGATTCGCGACGGGCCTCCGCCAGCATCGCCTGGGCCTTGCCGGGATTACCGCGAGCCTCGTACAGGGCCAGTACCCCGGCCTCACCCCACTCGGCAGCGACCAAGGCCCCTTCTCGGCTTGCCTGGAGGTATCGGAGCAGGTCGCGAGCGGCGTTGACGCCCAGCCGCTCTTCCATCCGCTGTACCAGGGCCTTCAACCCGTCCAGCTCGAGTGCGGGCACCTGAAGGTGCCGCAGGCCACTCTGTCCACCTCCCGTGGCCTTCGCCAGTGCTCGCGCCCCCTTGCCTCCTGCGTACAACGCCACCGCCAGGGCTGCTGGAGCCAGCTCGCGTGTGGCCTGCTCGTACTTGCCCTGCGCCAACGAATACGCCCCGTGTCCCGTCCCAGCCATCAGGCCGTAGAAACCCAGCGGCACGCCGAACGTCAGGTGGTCGAAGGCCCCTGCCACCACACTTCCTGGCGAAAAGTGCTGCTCCACCAGCGCACGCTCCACTTGAGCGAGTGCTTCTTGGTACGGAGGCGGCAATTGCTCCCGCTTCGCCGTGAGGTCCGCGTACCGGGCCCCGTCACTCACTGGGGTACTGGAGAGCATGTCTCTGCCGGCTCGTCGTAGGCCCCGCAGCGCATCTCCAGCTTGTTCGTCCCGGTCCGCGAACTCCTCCATCGAGAATCCCCGACGCCGCAGTTCCTCGCGGACGACGGCCATGCGCCCGAGCGTTTCCCCCAGATGCTTGTCGCGGGCCAGCACCTGCACCACTCCACGCAGTTCGTCGTCGAAGGACGAGTGAAGAACAAAAAGGGCAAACACTTCAGCCAGGGGTACTCCGAACTTCTCGGTGGCAGCGACGATGAAGGTGGCGCGCTTGCGGCCAAGTCGCTCCGAGGCCTTCCTATCAAGCGGGCCCGTGGCGCCCAGCCGGACGGCATCCCAATCACTCAACGATTCAACCAACCGGGGCATGTCCACCCCGCGCTGCATGGCCACGAACTCGGCGGGCGAGGCGCATGCCAGAAAGGGCTTCACGACCTCCTGACTGGAGTTCAGGTGGGGCCAGCCCGCAGGCACGGCTTTGCCACCACATGCGATGACCCCATCACCAGCGACCGGCTTCGCACTCGACGCCTCGGAGGCTGACTCCTCCCCTTGATGCATGCCGCGTGTTGCGCTCGTCACTGCTCGGGCAGGAGAGAGGGGGCTCAGGGCCAGGGTGGCTCCCTGGCCAGATTGGGGTGGTACCGCCGCGCAGCCGGCGTTGAGCATCGCCGCCGCCAGGAGCAGGCCCACGCCACGCCTCAGCAGACGCTCAGCACACATGGTCCACCTCCATGCTCACGGCCGCGAAAGTACCAAGCCGCAGCGTCTCGTCCTGCGGGAAGAACAGCAACGTGCTCCCGTGACTCACCACGTCCAGCTTTGCTCGTCGGAGGCAAGCCGCGCCACATGACGGAAGTCTGCCTACCCGGTGGCTGCCACCACGGCGGGGCCTTCGTTTCTTGACCTGAGTCAATGAACCAGGCTGCGGCCCCTCCTAATCTCGAGGCCACGACGGTGCATCACGGCACCGCGCCTCGATATGAACACCGCCAATCACAAACCCGGCAGGGTCCTGGGCCTCCTCTTCATCCTCCCCTTCTTCGCCTACGGAATCGGCTCCGCCGTCATCAGCTCGCTGCTGGAGGGCACAGACCCGCTGTCCCAGGTCATCGAGCACCGCACCCGCTATGTCGCAGGTGCACTGCTCATGCTGCTCAACTCCGCGACGGTGGTGGGCATCGGCGTGCTCTTCTTCCCCATCGGCAGGAGGCACCACCCAGGTATCGCCCTGGCCTATGTCTGCACCAGGATGATGGAGGCCCTGCTGCTGACCGTGGGAGTCCTCTTCCTGCTTTCCATCCTCCACCTCGGGGAAGGTGCTCCAGGCCTCGGGGCCTCCGGCGCACAGGAGCTGCTGACCCTGACGACGCTCCTCTCCCGAGGAAATTTCTGGGCCTATCAGCTTGCCATGCTCGTGCTGGGAGCGGGCAGCGTGGCGTTCTGCGTGCTGCTGTTCCGCTCCGGTCTGGCGCCATCCTCCCTGGCCCTGCTCGGAGTGGTCGGCTACGCCCTGCTGGCGCTGGGGTGTGTCCTGGAGCTCCTCGGGCTCCCCGTCGGCACCATCCTCTCGCTGCCGGGTGGGCTATTCGAGCTGGGCCTGGGCGGCTGGCTGATGGCGAAGGGGTTCCGGCCCATCACCCGCTCCGCCGCGGCGTAGGACGTCCGCCCTTGGACGCGAGGCGCTTGCGGATGCGGCTCAGCGACTCCGGCTTCACGCCGACGTAGCTGGCCAATTGGTACTGCGGGATGCGCTGGAGGAGGTCGGGCCGCGTCTCGAGCAGCCGCAGGTAGCGCTGCTCCGGTGTGTCGATGACGTACGAAGTCAGGCGGTCCTGCTGCTCGGCGAGCACCTGTTCCATGGCGCGCCGGGAGATGGACTCGAAGCGCGGGAAGCGCGCGTAGAGGTCGCTCTCCCTCTGTTCGGTGCCCACGACCAGCGTGGTGTTCTCCGCACAGACAAGGAAGTGCTCGGCGGGAGTCTTGTCCATGAAGCTGCGCAGGGAGAGCACCCACTGCTCTTCCGAAAAGAAGCCGTTGCTGCGCTCTTCACCATCCACCAGGGAGTACTGCCGGATGCAGCCTTCCAGGACGAAATAGCATTCGGTGCAGACCTGCCCCTGCTCCAGGAGGACGGTGCCTTTCTTGAAGGTCCGCACCACCATGCTTTCCAGAATCGCCCGGGCCTCCTCCTCCGAAAGCGGGGACAGTCTGGAGAAGTAGTCGAGGAGCTTGTGCTTCATGGGTGTGAAGGAAGCGTAGCAGCGCGACGCGAAACTGGCGCGTTGCAGACTACCGAGGCCGACATGGGGCAGGCAGGCGCGCAACGCGCGCCGAATGGGGCGCCTCCTTCTCCGAGCAACATCCTCACGAGCCCGCTGGCGGCGAGGAGCCCGAACCACGGTTGCGAGGTCTTCACGCGGCGACCTCTTGCGCGCCGAGCCTCGTGCAGCGACTCTTCGCACCCAGCATCGATGTCGAGCTGACGAGATGACGGGGAGACGGTTTTCACGACCAACGCCCGGTCAGTTCTCCCGAGCGCTGCGGACCAGATGAATGGTGGGAAGCTCCGCGAGCAGATGGTCGATGCAGGTCCGTACCGCCGCCGTCAGCGACCGATGGGCGCGGTAGAGCAGATAGACACCGGCAGCCTCCCCTTCCCAGTCTTCTAGGACTCGAGCCATGTGCCTCTTGTTCACATCCTGGGCGCACAGCGACTCGGGGAGCATCGCGATGCCGACACCCGCGAGCACCGCGCGATAGGCAGCGGAGAACTCGCTCACGTAGAGGCGCGGCGCGAAGGTGAAACGTCGCTTCGTGCGACCTTGGGCGAGCGTCCACGTTGCGTGGCCGTCCGTGGCGCGCGTCGTGATGCAGTCGTGAGAGGCGAGCTCCTCGACTCCGCGAGGCGTGCCGTGCGCCTTCAGGTAATGCGGGCTCGCGAACAGCAACTTCCTGGTCATTGGGCGGACCTCGCGCGCGACGAAGTCGTCGGTGTCTTTCAATTTTTCCGTCGCGATCGCGATGTCGAAGCCGCTGTCGGGGTCGGGGCGACGTCCGTCGATCTCCAGGTCGATCGACACCCCCGGGTGCCTGGCGAGGTACAGGTAGACCACGTTGGCGACGGCGGGTCCGAAGGCGCTCGGCGCGGCGATGCGAACGCGGCCGCGAGGCTCATCCTGGAGCTCGCGAACCTGCCCGGTGCCTTGCGCGAGGTCGTCCATCGCGCGTTCGGCATGGTCGAAGTACTTGCGCCCCGCGTCCGTCAGGCGAAGCGTCCTCGTCGTGCGCTCCAGGAGCCGCAGGCCGAGCGCCGACTCGAGCCGGGAGATGCGGCGGCTCACCGTCGAGACGGGAACCCCGCGCTCACGAGCAGCGGCGGAGAAGCTCCGCCGTTGCACCACGCGCACGAGCAGCGCGACGTCGTTGAGGTCCACGTCTATTTTTGCATTCATGATAAGAGTCCGTTTCCGATGGGCATACTAGTGCGTACTCGTCTCGTCCGGTATCTCGTTGCGCATGACATGGTCGACCGAACAGACGCGCTGGCTCATGAAGGTGCTTCAGCCAGAACAAACCGTGGCATCGCTTCCCGGGGCTGCGGCGCTCACCGAGCCGATGCGTGCGGCCCTGCTCGGCCTCGCTCCGGACGCCTACTCCGCCGAGCTCGGGCGCCTGCGGGCAGGAGCGAAGGAGGCCGCGCGCGAACTGCTCGCGGATCCCGCGGTGGGCGCGATGGTGGACCGCCTTCCCTTGCGGCCCGGGGCGAGGGTTCTCGCGTTCGGCGATAGCCACACCTCCGATCCGCAGTCGTGGGCGGTGATTCTGAACGAGATGTTGGCCGCGCGCCGTCCCGCGGATGGAATCTCGATCGAAGTCAGTGCCGTCGCCGGTGAGACGACAACGCACGGCCTGATTCGAATCGGCGGGGTCATCGCGAGGAATCCAGACTGGATCTTGTTCTTCATCGGCGTGAACGACGCTCGAACACAAGGCCCGACGCCGAGCAAGACGCTCGTCGCTCCCGAAGAGACGGCGCGCAACCTCGCGGAGCTCCGCACGCGCGTCTCCCGGGAGACGAAGGCGCGGTGTCTGTGGGTAACTCCTGCCCCGGTGCTCGAAGATCGCGTGTCGAAGCATTGGGGGTTGTCCCGCTTCGGGGTTCGCTTCCGCAACGAGGACATCGCCCGCGTCGCCGAGGTCATTGCCGCCTTCGACGAGCCGGCGATCGAACTGTTCGCGAGGCTCGGCCTGCCACCCCCGCAGGAGCTGCTCATGGAGGACGGGCTTCACTTCACGCAGGAGGGGCAAAAGAGAATCGCGCTCGAAGTCGTGCGCGGCTGGGCCGACGCGAGGGCGCGATGAAGTATCTGGTCACGGGTGCGACCGGTAACATCGGCTCGGGGGTAACCCGGTGCCTCCTTGCACGGGGCGATCGCCCGTGCGTGTTCGTGCGTGACGCGAAAAAGGCGCGAGCGCTTTTCGGGAATCGAGTCGAAGTCCGGGTCGGCGATCTGGCCGGTTCGCGCGCCGCTCTCTCCGCCGCCCTCGCGGGGATCGATGCAGTGTTTCTCCTGAGCAGCGGTCCCAAGCTCGGTGTCTGGGATCGCGCGTTCGCGCTCGCCGCCAGGGCTGCCGGCGTAAAGCACCTGGTCAAGCTCTCGACGCTGGACGTGAGCACGGGCGTGGGGACCGGCCCATGGCATGCGCGCGGCGAGACCGCCGTTCGAGAGAGCGGCCTCTCGTTCACGTTCATCCGGTCGGCGGCGTTCATGTCGAACGTGCTCGGCTGGGCCGATTCGATTGCCTCCGAGGGCGTGCTCCGGTCCTCCACGGGCGAGGGGAAGATAGCCTTCATCCATCCGGACGACATCGCCGAGGTCGTCACCAGGGCCCTGACGACGCGCGAGTACGTCGGGGAGTCTTTGGTGATAACGGGGCCGGAGGCGCTGAGCTACGGCGAGATGGCCACCCGGATCGGCGCCACCCTCGGAAAGACGGTTCGCTTCGAGCCGATCTCCGATGAGGAGGCCCAGGCGGGCGTTGGCAGCGGCCCGTACGCCGCGGCGCTCGTCGATATCTGGCGCGCGGTCCGCGAAGGGCGGATGGCGCTCGTCAACGAAGGAGTGGAGCGCGTCCTCGGACGAAGGCCGCTCTCCTTCGACCGCTGGGTCGTGCAGCACGCCGACGCGTTTCGCTGATCGCTCAGCTTCGGTAGGAACCCGGTGCCTGCCCAAAATTCGAGGGCTGCATCATGCGCGCGTCAAAGCCGCGCCACGACGTGCCAGTCGCGGGGGGCTCGCGCACGCGCCCTTGGGGATGAGGGCTCAGACATCTTGGTAGACATGGGACACACGAGGGTCGTGCGGTCGTGCATGGCCCGCGAGGTACACGTCTGTGCCGGCCATGCCTGTCTCTTCAACGGAGTTGAGCACGAAGCCGGGACCTGCTGGGAGGCCATCGTCGAACCAGCGCAGCAGCAGCTCGTGGGCGAAGAAGGCAAGTATCCGAGGAGCCGCAACCGGGTCAACGAGTGCCCGTGCTGGCTCGGGCCATTCAAGAGCACGCAGGGCCTGGTCCAGCGGGTCATCCGGCGCGGGAAACCGCTGGTAGTCGCTCACCAATCCAGGCCAATCGCGTTCGAGCAGCGCCACTGCATATTGCCCAGGCAAGATGACTTCGAAGCGCACCTCGGTGATTCCTGGAGTGCGCCAGGGTTGGTTGAAGTTCATCGTCCGCACTCGCAAGGCATCCACCGACACGGGGCGGCCACCTGCGAGGCAACTGGCTCTATGGGGCGGTATCGGAAAGCGGTGACGCCACTCGTTTTGATAAACCATGTCTCGTTTCCCAAGCACCTTTGGGTGGACAGAGGCCCTGTCTACGACGAGGTAAAGGAGCGCGCACCAAGACGAGCCACGCTCGACAGAAGGCGCGACGGTGGAGCGCGGGCACTCCTGGCTGAATCGCTTCCGACGACTGCTGGTGCGATGGGAGAAGACACCTCTCTGGGAATGCCGCGCCTCGCGGTGGCCATCATCATCTGGTTCCACGCGCTCCTGCCGAGATAAGCTCCGGGATGTTGGCCCCTCAATTGCTTTGGGCAGAGGCAGCCCCTCATCTCGTCACTGGAAGCCGAGCACCCATGCGTTCCCGCCCCTTCGTCTCTGTCCTCCCAGCCGCTTCCACCTCGTCTGTCCGCGCCAGGGAGGTGGCCCTGTGAGCCGCGTCGCGGGATGGGTGTTGCTGGTGCTCGCGCTGGTCATATCGTACCGCCCGGCCGAGGCCGCCCAGGCGAAGAAGACTCAGGCGAAGAAGACCCAGGTGGCGGTGCTGCGCCCGGAGGGCCGCCAGGCGGATGCGCTGCGCAGGGTGCTGACGCAGGAGCTGGGCAAGAAGGGACGTGGGCGAGAGGTGCTGCCCGCGAAGAAGGTGGATGCCCAGGTGAAGCTCATCCGCGGCGGTCCGAAGACGGACGAGCAGCGGCAGGCGCTGGCGAAGAAGCTCGGCGCGGACGTGCTGATCCTCGCCTCGGTGAAGGGGACGAAGCGCTGGGACGTGGAGGTCCGCGCCTACTCCGGCAAGGACGGCACCCTCCTCGCGGAGGAGCGCTGGGCCGTCCGCACGAACCGCGCCTTCCCCGACGTGCGGCGAGAGCTCGAGCCCAGGCTGGGCGCGGCCCTGACGGAGGGCTCGGAGCAGAGCCTCCCGCCTGCCGCCGTCACGCCTCCGACTCCTGTCGCCGAGCCCGAGCCCGAGGTCGCGCCCCCGGCCCCCGTCGCGGAGGCACCGCGCCCGGCGGTGGTGAAGCCTCCTCCGCCCACCGTGAAGAAGGAGGAGCCGCCGGTGGAGCCCGAGCCGAAGGCAGCCGGCCCGCGCGACCTGGACGGCCCCACCCTGGAGGTTCTGCTGTCCGGACAGGGGCTGTTCCGCCGCTTCAACTTCTCGGGCAACAACGCCGACGAGCTGCCCGACTACAGCCTCAACAGCGCCGCGGCGGCGAGCCTTGCGGTGAGCTACTTCCCGCTCTCCCACTTCACGGATGGGGTGGTGCACAACCTGGGTATCGTGGCGCGGGGCTCACGCGCCTTCGGGCTGTCCACGCGGCTCCCGGATGGCTCCAGTCACGCCACCACCGCGCAGCTCCTGGAGGGAGGCCTGCGCTTCCGCCTGCCGCTGCGGTGGCTGGAGGTCTCGGTGGGCGCGCTGTACGGCACCCACTCCTTCGCGGTGGAACTCCCGCCGGAGAGCACCTTCACCCTGCCCGACGTGGACTACCGCTTCGCGCACGTGGAGCTGGGCCTGCGCAAGGCGCTCACCGAGCGATGGGCCATCGCCGCGCGCGTGGGCTACCAGCACGTGCTCAGCGGCGGCGAGCTGTCCTCGGACGACTACCTCCCGGAGCTGAGCGGCTCCGGACTCGATGGCGAGCTCGCCGTGGAGTTCGCCCTGACGCGCATGCTGGGTCTGCGGCTGGGCGGAGAGATGCGGAGCTACTCCTTCACCGCCAACGCCGCGGAGGGCACCCCGGTCTTCGCCGGCGGCGCCAAGGACCTGTACTTCAGCGGTCAGCTCGGCGTGTATCTGAGGCTGTAGCACCGGCGCATTGAGGGGGTCTGTCCCCCACGCATGTGGCGCGTCCTCCACACTTTTGCGCGAGGCCCGCACGAAAAGTCGGGTCTGATGAAACGCGTATGCACGTGTGACACGAGTTTTTCAGTATCCGTGTCATCGGGCCATTTGACCGACGCGCGTGCGAGTCGCGGCTACATTGACAGGAACGCGTAATCCATCCGATTGGTATGTCTCCCAATGATGGAGGCGCTCGTGCCGAGGATGCGGTCACAACGGTTGTCACGAGAGCCAGCGGAGCGGGGACGGTGGTGGCGCCCGGTGGTGCTCGGGCTGGTCTTGAGCGGGGCTGCTGGCTGCGAAGGAAACATCTCCAACCCGGAGGGCCCCGGTGGAGGACCCGGCCCCGGTACGCCCACCGTCATCGAGAAGCCAGCCCCGTCCGTGCGGATGGCGCGCCTGACGCACGTGCAGTGGACGAACAGCGTGCAGGAGCTGCTCAGGCTGGATGCACCGCCCACCACGCTTGCGGGCACCTTCCGCGCGGACCCCGCCCAGAGCGGCTTCCTCTTTGACAACGATGCGCGCGCCCTCTCCGTCGACGAGGCCCTCTGGGGCGCCTACCAGCGCGCCGCCGCGGAGCTCGCCGGCCAGGTGACGACGGACGCGACGAAGCTCGCGCGTGTGCTGCCTCCGTCGGCCGACACCGGCGAAGCGCGCGCCCGTGCCTTCGTGGAGTCCTTCGGCCTGCGCGCGCACCGGCGCCCGCTGACGTCCGAAGAGGTGGAGAGCTACCTCGGGCTGTACCGCAAGGGGCCCCAGGCCTACGCGGACATGGCGGCCTTCGAGGGGGGCATCCGGCTGGTGATGGAAGCCTTCCTCCAGTCGCCCCACTTCCTCTACCGCGTGGAGCGCAGCACCCAGGCCGTGCGGGACCGGGTGCCGCTCGACGACTACGAAGTGGCTTCGCGGCTGAGCTACGGCCTCTGGAGCGCCATGCCGGACGACGCCCTGTTCGCCGCCGCGAGCGAGGGCACCCTGCATTCCCGCGAGGGCGTCGCCACACAGGCACGGCGCATGCTCCAGGACGCGCGCTCGAACAAGGTGGTGGAGGCCTTCCACCGCACCCTCTTCGACGTGCCCCGCTATGCCGCCATCCGCCCCTCCCTCACGCGCTACCCGCAGGTGTCCGAGCGCCTCGGGGAGCACGCGGCCCGGGAGACGACCCTCTTCGTCCAGGACGTCGTCTTCTCCCGCAAGGGCGGCTACAGCGACCTGCTCACCTCGCCAGCCACCTTCGTCAACGACGAACTGGCGCGGGTCTACGGGCTGAGTGGCGCGTTCACCGCCGACTTCGTCCCCGTGACGTTGGACTCGCGCGAGCGAAAGGGCGTGCTCACCCAGGTGGGCTTCCTGGCCGCGCACGCGACGTCGGTGGACCCGGACCCCATCCACCGCGGCGTCTTCGTGTCCGAGCGCATCATCTGCCGGAAGATTGGCGCGCCGCCGGCCAACATCCCACCGCTCCCCGCCCCGCAGGGCCGCACCAATCGCGAGGTCGTCGCCTCGCACACCGAAGTGCCCGGGAGTGCGTGCGCAAGCTGCCACTCGCACCTCATCAACCCGCTCGGCTTCCCCTTCGAGAACTTCGACGCCATCGGCGGCTACCGCACCACGGACAACGGACATCCGGTGGACGCCAGCTCGACTCCCAACATCAACGGAGAGACGGTGCCGGTGCGCGACGCGCTCGACCTGGCGGACGCACTCGCGGCCAATGAAGGGGTGCATGCGTGCTACGCGCAGCACTGGGTGGAGTACCTCCACGGGCGCCCGTTCGCCCACGAGGATGGGCCGTTGGTGGAGCGGCTCGGAAAGCTGTCGAAGGCGGGCAACCTGCCCATCGTCGACCTCGTCGTGGAGGTCGTCACCAGCGAGGGCTTCGTGAATCGCCACCCGGAGGAGCTGCCATGAAGCTGAGTCGCCGGATGGTGTTGAAGGGCCTGGGCGGGACGATGCTGAGCCTGCCGTTTCTCGAGGGGCTGGTGCCGAGGACCGCCCGCGCGGCGGATTTGGGGGCGCTGCCGTACGCCATCTTCTTCCGGCAGGCCAACGGCGTCGCCTCGGCCCAGACGACGTCGGAGCTCGGCGCGGAGCCGGAGCGCTTCTGGCCGCGCACCCTGGGCGCGCTCACCGCGGCGAGCAGCGCCGGGCGGGCCGTGGACGTGCTCAAGGACCACCTCGCGGACCTGCTGCTGGTGCGCAACATCAACATGAAGGACTACAACTACGGGGACGGCCACGCCCGCGGCGCCATGCAGGGGCTGACCGCGCGGGGCCCCGTGGTGGAGGGCGCGGGCGGCGGCTCCGAGTCCGGAGGCGAGTCCATTGACCACCGCATCGGCCGCGAGCTCAATCCGCAGCAGCGTGACTCGCTCGTCTTCTACGCGGGCCGGCGTGGCGGCTGGCTCGGGGGGCCCTGCCTCTCCTACCGGAGCAGCAACGTGCGCCGGGCCGCGCTGCATGACCCGTGGAATGCGTACCAGACGATGATTGGCGGCCCGGGAGGACTGACTCCCGAGGCTCGCGAGCAGCTCCTCGTCCGGCAGCGCAGCGTGAACGACCTGGTGAAGGCCCAGCTCCAGTCGCTCCAGCAGCGTCCCGAGCTGAGCGCGTCCGACCATGAGCGCTTGGACCTGCACCTGTCCAACGTCCGGGACCTGGAGGTCGCCCTGAGCTGCCGCATGCGCGCGGACCAGGAGCTCATCCTCCAGCAGCAGTCACCCGGCTATGACAGCACGGACGGCACCGAGGTGCTCGCCACCGCCAGGCTGCACATGGACATCGCGGTGATGGCGATTGCGTGCGGCACCAACCGCGCGGCCGTCATCCAGGTGGGCAACGGCAACGACGGCGATACGCGCTACCGCGACCCGGACACGGGGCAGTTGATGGAGAACTTCCATTACGTGTCCCACCGTCGCACGTCGCACGACTCCAGCGGCGGCATCATCACCGGCTCGGACCTGCTGCACCACCACGTGGACGTGCAGTTCGCGCGCGCCTTCAAGCACCTCCTGGACCGGCTGGCGGCCTACCAGATGCCGGACGGAAAGCGACTCATCGAGCACGGCGTGTCTGTCTGGTACAACGACCTGGGCAACGGGCCGGCTCACTCGGCGCGCAATGTGCCCTTCGTCCTGGCGGGGAGCTGCAATGGCTTCCTCAAGCAGGGCGTCTACGTCGAGGCGTCGGGCGGCGGCAATCCCAACCACAACCGGATGCTGAACACGATTGGCACCGCCGTGGGGCTGAGGAACGCGGCCGGCGGGAGCCTGGACGACTTCGGCGACCCGGCGCTGACCAAGGGCGTGCTCTCCGAGCTCATCGCCTGAGTAGACGATGGCGACCTGCTCCAGTGTTCGACGCTGGAGCAGGCTCTACCGCATCCCTCAGTAGAAGGTGATGGTGAACTGCTCCCATTGCCCCACGGAGGCACCGGCGGCATACACCCCGCCGTCGCCCCCGTTATCGGCATACAGATAGCGGGGGGTGAGGAGATTGTTCGTCGACAGGGCCACGGTGTCTCCGGTGCCGATGGTGAGCAGGCCCGTGCCGGATATCTTCGAGATGCGGAAGGTTTCATAGCTGCCAGGCGCCGTGGGGGTGGCTGTCACCTCCGAGCCGCCACCGTTCACGGCCATGAGATAGTTGCCGTTGACCGTCTGCAGGTGGATGAGGTCGCCGGTCTGCAGCTCGAAGCCGTTGCGGTCCACCAGTTGGAACTTCTCCCAGGGACCCACGGCGCCACGATTGGCGTTCACCGCGCCGCCGCCGCCGCCCTCGGCCACCACGTAGTGGCCGCGCAAGGCACGCAGGGAGATGGTTCTCGAGTAGAGACGCGCCACGGTGGCCGCGTCCGTGATGCTCAGCGAATCGCGCTGCCCGATGGCCTGCCCCCCCAGGGGCTCGATGGTGGGCAGCCCATTCTTCGAGAACGCCGTCCCGGGGTAGTGCATGATGGAGCCGTAGTCATAGGCGAGGATGTCGTCACCGTCGGCGATCTGCTGGTTGAAGTTCTGCTCATAGCCCGCGAGGATGTTCTCGGGCCGGACGAGCACGTAGTTATTGCGGTCCTCGCGCGACTGCTCGTGCCACAGCCCCAGGGCGTGTCCGATTTCATGGATGGTGTTGCCCGTGGTGCACCCGGCCTCCAGCGTCACCAGCTGCCTGCCACCAATTCGTCCCACGTGGGCACTGCACCCGCCGCCCGTCTGGAAATTGATGTAGTTCGGGTACAGCGCCGCGTTGAGCACATTGCGTTGCACGAAGCGCAGGTGCGTGCGCTGTTGCCAGTGGTTGATGGCGTCCGTGATTCGCGCCTGATTCGGCACAGCCGCGTCGATGGTGTAGGGCACCTCGGAGTTGGTCCAGCGGAAGTTTGCTCCGGTGATGGCCACGCCCTGGGCGTGGACTCCCTGGGCGTCGAGGCCTCCCCGGGCCTTCACCTCGCGCACGCGCGCCTCCATCTCCTCCACCGTGCCGAGAATCATGTCTCCATCGAGGATGGCCAGTCCATCCACCTCGGCGTACTTCACGGGCACCAGCTTCCCTCTCGCGGCGTTCCAGGCGTAGCCCTCGCGAACCGGAGCGCCAGCCGGCACCCGGGCCATCTCCGGGTCCAGGGTGGGACGCGACTCCAGGCCCTCACCGCAGGCGGTGAGCAGCAGGCTGGGGATGAACAGTGCAACCAGCGCGGACTTCAATGTGCTTCGAAGCATGGTGCCTCCTTTCCGGAAGGCATTCCGGGGAGCAGGAGACAATCACATCGCTCTGACATTTGTCGTTTGGAATTAAGGGCCCGCACCAATTCACGGCATGCCCCGGCGCCTCCGCCGAATGGAAGAGATGCACTGCATATGCATTCATGGGCGCCAAGGCGAACGGGTACCTTTGGATTCCCCGTATGGGTTATAGCGCCAGGACTCGGGTTCCAGGCGTAACCACACGAGTAGACCCCTTCTACTTTGCGGACATGCGGGAACAGACGCGGAGACGATCAAGTGCATGTCATGGACTCTGTGTCCATGGTCCTCAAGTGCTTTCTGGCGGTCGCCAGAGGACGCTGGCCATTCGCAGGTTGCTGGCCGAACGGGTGGGAGAAAGGAATAGTGTCTTTCATTTCATGGGGGGGCTGGTCCATTCCGGGTTCCATCCTGCTCCTTGGGGGAGAAACAAGATGCGAAGCCGTCAAGGTGTGCTGTGGTCGTGGGGGCTGGGCGTGACACTGGCCTTGTCACTGGGGGCGTGTGGTGTGGACTCCCGTCCTCCCGCGGATGGGGTGTCACAAGAAGACTCCGGGGCGTTGACGAGTGAGCCGCTGGAAGCCTCGTTGACGTGGGACCCGTATGCGGACGCGGTGGCGTCGGGCACCAATGCGGCGGTGCTCAACGCGAGCGCGGCGCTGGGCGCTCCGGATGGACAGGCGGCGACGCTGCTGGGCCTGCTCAACGCGGCGCTGGTGTTGGACCTGGGTGCGGGCGAGGAAGGCACCGGCGACCTGCGCGTCTATTACAAGGGCCTGTCGTTGGCGCTGGTGGCCCAGGTGGACTTCCTGAAGGCGGATGGGACCTTCATCGGCTCCAGCTCGTTGCACCTGGTGGAGCTGGGCCTGGGGACGCATGTGGCGGTGGCGCTCTACCCGGGGAACGTCCCCTATCGCTATGTGCGCCTGAAGGGCGCGCTCGCCATCTACCTCGTGGACGCGGTGGAGACGTCGCTGCGGGCCGTCTGTGGTGATGGGGTGCTGGGCGGATTCGAAGTCTGTGACGACGGCAATCAACTCTCGGGAGACGGCTGCAACAGCGTCTGCCAGTTGGAGCCGGGCTACACCTGCACGGGACAGCCGACAGTGTGTACCGACATCGACGAGTGCGCCGCCGGTACCGACAATTGCAGCGAAAACGCCACCTGCACCAACATCGGGGGCTCCTTCACCTGCGCCTGCACCGCGGGGTACGAGGGCGACGGCGTGACCTGTACCGACATCGACGAGTGTGCCGCCGGTACCGACAATTGCAGCGAGAACGCCACCTGCACCAACATCGGGGGCTCCTTCACCTGCGCCTGCACCGCGGGCTATGAGGGCGACGGCGTGACCTGCACCGACATCGACGAGTGCGCCGCCGGTACCGACAATTGCAGCGAAAACGCCGCCTGCACCAACATCGGAGGCTCCTTCACCTGCGCCTGCAATGCGGGGTACGAAGGCGACGGGGTGATCTGCACCAACATCGACGAGTGCGCCGCAAACCCCTGCCTGAACGGCGGCACCTGCATCGACGGCGTGGGTAGCTACACCTGCAAGTGCGCGCCCACCTACGAGGGGAACATCTGCCAATCTTGCTCCGGCACCCTCGCGGACTGCAACGCGAACTCGTCCGACGGCTGCGAGGTGAACCTCCAGAGCGACGCCGAGAGTTGCGGCGCCTGCGGCATCGTGTGCTCGACGGGTCAGATCTGCTCGAACGCCACCTGCCAGGCCATCCCACCCGGCCAGGTCCCCGGCACGCCGGTCAGCTCCCCAGCGAACCACAGCCCGCTGGCCCCGGCGGTCGCCGATGTGAATGGCGACGGCAAGCTCGACATCCTGGTGGCCAACGCCGAATCCGGGACGACCCAGACTCCCTCTGGCTCGCTCTCCGTCTTCCTGGGGAATGGCGACGCCAGCGTCCAGTCGGAGGTCAACTACGGGAGCGCCTCGCTCTCCAGCAACGCGGTCGTGGCCGTGGACGTGGACGGCGACGGGTGGCTCGACGCCGTCACTGTCGACGGCCAGACCAACCTGCCCCTCATCAACGGAAACATCAGCGTCTACAAGAACCTGGGCTCGAGCGCGCCCGGGACCTTCGGCGCGCCGACGAGCTTCACCACGGGCACCCCGGGCTCCGTCCACCTCTGCACCGGGGACTTCGATCACGACGGGGTGGCTGACATCGCCACGACAAGCGTGACTCAGAACCAGGTGAGCGTGCTGTTCGGCACCGGCGCGGGCAACTTCGGCGCGCCCACGTTCATCGGCATCCAGAGCACCGGCGGCGTGCAGTCGAGCATCGCCTGCCGTGACCTGAACAGCGATGGCTTCTCCGATATCGTGGTGACGAGCCCGGCCAGCGCACGCCTGTCGGTCCTCATCAACCAGGGAGACGGCACGTTCGCCGCACCCGTCGCCTACAGCAATTCCGCCGGCGGCCAGACAGCGGGCATCGCCTTCGGCGACGCCAACGGCGACGGCACGCTCGACATCCTCTCGAACGGCGCGGCCGGCCGGTTCCTCTTCTACTTCAGAGGGAACGGCGACGGCACCTTCGCGAGCGGCGTTCAGTCAACCGCCGCGACCAATACGGCCGCCAACTCGGCGCTGGGCGTCGTGGCCGGTGACTTCAACGGCGATGGCAAGCTCGACGCCTACATCCTCGTGACAGCGGCATCGGGCGGCGTCCGCCCGATGACCGGCAACGGCAACGGAGGCTTCACCGCGGACACCGTCGTCACGACCGGCGCCTCGCCTGGCCTCAACGCCATCGCCACCGCGGACATGGACGCGGATGGGTACCCCGATCTCATCCTGACCAACAGGGGCTCCGCCACCGTGACCGTGGTCCCCAACGGACTCTGAGGAGCTGTCCGCGATGCCGCGATGGGGCCGTGTGCCCTGATTTCAGCGCGGTCTCGATAGAAGAATCGGTGCGCCGCGTGCCTCGCGCGCGGCGCACCGGAAGACGCGCGGGCGCCTGACGGGCATTGCGTCGCTGGCTCGGGCTGCTGCGCGCTGGGCGCGCTTTTCGTAGAGTCCCACGCCATGAACCTCCTCACCTTCGGTCTCAACGTCACTTTGGACGGGTGCATCGATCACACCCAGGGCATCGCGGACGACGAGCTGCACGACTATTGGACGCAGCTCATGGACCAGAGCGGGGCGATGCTCTTCGGGCGCAACACCTACGAGCTGATGGAGGGAGCCTGGCCCGCGGTGGCACGCGACGAAAAGGCGCCGCGCGCGATGCGCGAGTGGGCACAGAAGCTCGAGGCGAAGGCAAAGTACGTCGTGTCGGGTTCGCGGAGCGACTTTCCGTGGCGGAACACGATCAAGGTGGAGGGTGACCTTCGCGAGGCGATCTCGGCGCTGAAAGCGAAGACCGAGCGGGGTGTCCTCGTCGGAGCGCCCAAGCTCGCGGCTGCGCTGGAGGAGTGGGGGCTCATCGACGAGTACCGCATCGTCGTTCACCCCATCATCAGTGGCCGCGGGCCGACGTTGTTTCAGGGCCTGTCGAGTGCGCGGCAGCTCGAACTCCTATCGACGCAGCGGTTCAAGTCCGGCGTACTGGCGCTCCACTTCCGTCGCAAAGCGGGATGAGTTGGAGTCTGTGACTCCGCGCCAGGCCCCTCCCGACGCACGGGAGCGGGCCTGGGGCAGTGGGCCAGACGTCAGTCCAGGAGGTTCGCCAGGCCCGCGTACGTGTTGGGGCCGGGGATGCCGTCGAGCGGCCCGCTGTAGCCGCCCCGGTTCGCCAGCGACTGGAGCACCTTGTACGTGTTCGTCCCGGGGACCCCGTCAACGGGCCCCGTGTACCCGGCGCCGCTCAGGAAGGACTGGAGGCCCCGCCACGAGTTCACGCCCGGGGCCCCATCAGGGGGGCCCATGTACCCGCCCAGGCGCGCCACCCGTTGCAGCGCCGCGTAGGACTGGGTGCCCATGACACCGTCGATGGGGCCCGTGTAGCCGAAGCCCCGCAGCACGGTCTGCACGCCCTTCCAGGACTGGGTGCCCATGGCACCGTCGATGGGGCCCGTGTAGCCGCCCTTCGCGGCGAAGCGCTGGAGCGCCGCGTAGGACTGGGTGCCCATGACGCCATCCACGGGTCCGGAATAGCCATACCCCCCGAGGACCTGCTGGACGCCCTTCCACGTGTTCGTGCCGGGGACGCCATCCACCGCGCCGGTATACCCGCCCGCGCTCGCAATCCGTTGCAGCGTCACGCCCTGGGCCTGGGTGACGGGCGGCACGGGACCGGAGGACCCGTCCAGGTACGCCTGGATGCCGTTATAGGTATTGGGGCCGGGGACGCCATCGATGGGGCCCGTGTAGCCACCGTCCTGGGCCAGCAGTTGCAATCCCTTGTACGTGTTGACGCCCGGGACGCCGTCGGCCGGCCCCGAGTAATACCCCAGCTCACGCAGGACCTTCTGGATGCCCGTCCAGGTCTGGGCCCCCGGCACGCCGTCAATGGGGCCGGTATAGCCCCCGCGGCGCGCCAGGTTCTGGAGGATGGTTCCCTGCTGGGCGGTGATGACGGGGGTGCCTCCGCCGCCACTCCCTCCGGGGATGGCCGTGGGCGGAGGCGCCGTCGCGCCCAGCGGGGGCTGGGCCAGTCCGGCGAACGCGGACAGCTTCGCGACGTTCAGGTCGAGCGGAATCCCGTTCTGGTTGCCGGACGACGTGTACTGGTGGATCTCCCACGTGGGATAGGCCGTCCCCACGGACGGGTTGCCCGGCGTGCCCGTGTAGTGGGCAATCCATAGCTTCGAGCCCACGGCCTGCGTCTGGGGCCAGGTGTGGGCCTTGAGCAGACTCGAGTACGTGTACAGGAACGGGGCCTTGCCCAGCCGCGTCTTGACCGCCTGCATGAAGCTCGCGGTCAGGGAGTCATTCCAGAAGATGCCGTTGTCGATGGCCTCGTTGTCGAGCACCAGCAGGTCACCGGGCCGGTGGTCGTAGAGGTGGTCCACGAAGTACTGCGCGTCACCGGCCGGGGTGTACGAGCCCGCCACCCAGTAGTGCCCCACGAGCAGCCCGGCCGCGCGGGCCCGGGCGACCTGCTGGGTGTAGTAGGGCGCGACGTAGAGGGGAGAGACATTGGAGCCGCCGGCCTTGACGATCGCGAACTGGTAGCCGGCGCTCTTGATGGCATTGAAGTCCAGGTCCCGCTGCGTCGTGCCGACATCAATCCCATACACACCGCTCATCCCGGACGGCGGAGGCGTTCCGGGGTCCTGGGCCAGCCAGGTGGTGAGCCCCGCGTAGGTGTACTGCCCCGGGAAGCCATCCACGGGGCCCGTGTACCCGCCGAGCTGGGCGAGCCGCTGGACTCCCTTCCAGGTGTTCTCACCCGGCACGCCGTCGATGGGGCCGGAGTAGAAGCCCTTGCCGGTGAGGACCGTCTGGATGCCCTTCCACGTGTTGACGCCGGGTACGCCGTCCACCGCGCCCGTGTAGCCGCCCCGCTGGGCCACGCGCTGGAGGATCTTCCCTTCGTCGATGCTGATCTGGATTCCCCCGGAACCTCCGCCGCTGCCGGTGCCGCCGCCGCTGCCGGTGCCGAGCACGTTGCGGATGAGCGGCGCGGGGTCGCTGACGTTCTCGCCGAACGCGGCGTTGTTGGTGGTGCCCCGGGTCATGTGGAGGTGGGGCCCGGTCCACGCCGAGCCGTGGTCGTCTCCCGCGCCCGCCACGTACGCGATGATGTCTCCCTGCTGGACGTAATCGCCCACCGCGAAGCGCGTCCGGATGACGTGGGCGTACCCGGAGAAGTCGCCCGGAGCGGACTCCACCGCGAGGGTGTGTCCCACGATGGAGGAGTACTGCACGCGGCGAACGGTGCCCGAGCGGAGCGCGGGGATGGCCTGGCCCGCGCTCGCGTAGAGGTCCAGCCCCCGGTGCCCCAGGGGACCGTAGTAGGGGCCCTTGACGCCGAAGCGGGTCCCCCACCGGGACTCCGCGTAGAAGGCCTGCACGTTGGCCGGTGCGAGGGCCTGCGCTTCCTGGACCCCGTCGGTGGGGCTCCCGGAGCCTCCCGTGTCCGGGCCTCCGCAGGCGGTCAGGACGACGAGCAGGCCCCACAGCAGCTTCGTCGGGGTCGAGAGGCGGCGCGGGTTGAAGCTCCCTGGACGGGCTCGGGTATTCATGTCGCTCCCTGGTTGGATGACTCGAACCAGAGCAGATTTAACATGAAAACGTGAAATTCTTGCTATGGAGGTGTCCCGCTCGCTCCCTGCTGGACGCCTGGGCCTGAATCAGCGCAGAGGCAATCCCAGCCGCATTGCCAGGAATGAAATCATCACGTCGGCCGCGGCCTGGGTGTATTCGTTCGTCATGCGGCCATGAAGGTAGAAGGACATCCGCAGGCTCGCGGTGCCGAACTCCACCGCCAGCGCCGCGATGTCCGGCGAGCCCCGCGGGATGTCGATGCCGTGCGTCGCGAGCAGGTTGCGCGCGAGCGTGCCGAGGCGCGCGATCGTGGACTCGAGCGCGCGAAAGCTCACATCCGAGACCGGTCCGGTCAGCAGGACGACCTGCGCCGCCGGATGCGTGCGGTAGAAATCCGCCGCCTCCTGAACCATGCGCGTGAGCGGTTCCTGCCAGTCCTTGGCCCCCAGGAGGCTTTGGGCATAGTTCGTCAGGTGCGCTTCCAGCGCCGCCAGTTGGCGCTCCGCGAGCTCGTTGAGCAGGGCTTGGGGGGTCGGAAAGAACTTGTAGATCGTCGAGCGCGGGTACTCGAGACGCTCCGCCAGCGTCGGGATGGAGAAGGCCGAGAGCCCTGATTCGAGCAGCAGCTCCTCCGCCGCCTGGAGCACGGCATCGACCCGGACCTTGGCGCGCTGCTGCTGCGGCTTGCGCGCCACGAAGTCTGGGTTGGGAGCGGATTGACGCGCATCGTCAGCCATGGCGCTTGACTCCATTGCGTCCGTCGCGGACTCGCAGTCGGCCAAGCGGGTTCTTCCACGCCAGGGTTCGCTCGACAACCTGGCGGTGGCGGCCGAGTCCTTCCTTGGACTCGACGCCCGGACGGGCACCCGCCCAGCCCTGACTTTCGCAAGAGGCGATTAGGCGACAAATGTCGCCTATGCCACTTTGGCGACAAATGTCCCTTTTCGGGGTACACGTGAAGTGCGCTCATACCGAGCGTGCGTCTCGGAAGCTGATGTCTCCGAGCACGCGCCCAGCCGGTCGGACTGAAGCCCCATCCGACCGACCCACAGGCTGTCAGGAGGAGGGACGTCATGGCGGCACGTCTGACTCGAAGCGTTCTCGTCGCGATGTGTTTTGTCTGTGTCGGCGGCACACCGGCGGCAGCACAATCGGACCTGCTCGGCAGCAAGCGTGGAGGGCACTACTGGTTCGATTTCTGTACGGGCAAGTCCGATGCGACGCTCCTACCGCCCGACCCACGGTCACTCGTGACGCCGACGGCGAACAAGAACGTCGTCTTCAACGTGGGATGGAACTCGTGCATGAACCGGGCTCCGCTGACGTGTGGCGAGCTGCGGTCGACCAATGCGGCTGGAGGGCGGCTGCTCGGCGGAAACGGAAATCCCGATGCCGGCTGGGAGTTCAGCGGCCATTCCGCCTGGAGTCTCTGGTCGATGTCGGCGTCCCAGTACAACGCGCTGTGGCTGAGGTGGGGCCTGCCGTTCCGCCCTTCCGACTTCGACAACCTCGTCGCCGAGCGCTACGGCACCCCGCTCAGCGCGCAGCGCAATCCGTATCCTCTCCCGTTCGAGGATCCGAACCGCACGAACGGTGGCTCCGGCCAACTGCCGATGGCACTGACCCAGACACGCAATCCCGACGGCTCGTGGAGCGGACAGATTGGCGTCACGTGTTCGGTCTGTCACAGCGGCCAGATTGGCAAGGCGAGCGACGGCGCGGGCCTGGGGGCGTTGCACGGCACCAACGGCCTCACCGACGCGTCCCTGTTCCTGGGAGAGCTCGGAGGCCTCAACCCCGCCTTCACGATTGCCTCCCTGAATCGCATCCGCGGCACGGGGAACATCACCAACTTCCAGCTCTTCGCCCTGCTCACCATCTTCGACCCCGACGGGACCATCCCCGGCGTCATCCTCAATCCGGAGATCTGGGCGGCCGGATCGACGGGCACGGAAGACCCGCCGAACTGGTGGAACCTCGGGCACCGGCCGGTGAAGTTCTTCGACGCCGGGATGAGCAGCGACGCCACGCGCATCGAGCTCTCGTGGTACATGCCGGGCGCCGCGCTGCCGAACTACGAGGGCGGCTACGACTGGATCCTCGAGAACGAGTACGAGGCGAACACCTGGATGCTCGGCCTGAAGTCGCCGGCCTACCCTCTGCCGGTCAACACGGCGCTCGCGCAGCAGGGGTCGGTCCTGTTCCACACGCTCGACCTGTGGGCAGCGAACCGCAACAACCCGGTCGTGAAGCCGCAGCAGGCCGGCAACGGCTCGTGCGCGAGCTGTCATGGAGCCTACGCGCCGCGCTACGTGAACGATCCAAACTTCCTCGCCAATCCCTTGTTCGAGGGCATGGCGGCCAACGTCACGGCGATCAACGTCATCGACACCGATGAAGCCCGACTGCTCGCCAACGACGGAGCCGTCGAGACCCAGGCCAAGAACAGCTTCTTCGGGTACAACGGTCAGGACGGGTGCGCCGAAAAGTACAACATGATCGGCTATCTCGCGCAGCCGCTCTACGGTGTCTGGGCTTCCGGCCCCTACTTCCACAACGGCTCGGTGCCCAACCTCTGGAGCTTGCTCAAGTCGTCGGACCGCCCGCGCATCTGGCGTCGCAAGTCGAAGTCGCCGAGGTTCGGCGTTGTAATGGGATTCGAGACCGACCTCGCGACGGCCTATGACCAGACCAAGGTCGGGTGGAAGTACGACACGATTCCGTGCAGCCACCTGACCTTCTCGCCGTTCAACCACTGCAATCCGTGGGATCCGAACGAGACGCCGCTCATCGAGGGCGGGCTGTCGCTACTGTACGGCAACGGCGCGCTGGCCTGGAACCTCCTCGGCAGCATCGTGGCCCCGAGTTTCTCGAACTCGGATATCGAGGATCGCAAGATCTACAACACCCGGATGTTCAGCCAGTCGAACTCGGGCCACACGTTCACCGACGTGCTGACCGATGCGGAGCGCACCGCGCTGATCGAGTACATGAAGACGTTGTGAGCCCTATCCCGGAGCGTGGCGGGGATTCGCTCGCCACGCTTCGGCACACGATTCGGGTGTGTGCGCGAGGAAGGTGTCCACGACGCATCGTCACACGCGCGGCCCTCCACCCGCCGAGAATGAGCCCGGATGAGACTCCGGCTCCTTCGTGGAGCTGCGTCCTGGCCGCAACGTCCAGAGGGGGCGAGTTGCCGGCTCACTTCAGGACGAGCATCGCGCGCGTGCGGACCTCCATGTGAACCGCGCCGTCTGCCATCGGCCGAAGGGCCTGGGTCGCGGTAAGTCTGACCTGCGCTTCTCCACATCAGGGGCCAACACGCGGGTCCGCGGCGTTGCCCCTCATCATGGGGAGCTGGGCGAGGCTGGGGCCATGCCTTGCGTTCGATGGCCATGAGCCGCTGCATGGCTTCAGTGCGGCCCTGACGGTATCGCCGTCGTGTCGGGCTGATGCTCCCGACGGAAGCGCCGCCAATTCTCGATGGGGGACCTCGGCGCGGGGAGGGTTTCCTCCCCCGGAGCGGTGATGGTCAGCCAGACGCGAGGCTGATAATCCCTCCTCCGTCATGTCCGAGGACGCCCCCGCCTTCGCAGAGCTCGCGCAGTTCACCCTGGACCGGGCCTCGCTCCGGTTGCTCCCCGAGTCGTTCTGCCGCCGCAACCAGGTCGTGGTGCTGGGCAAGGTGGACCCGGAAGCCCCCGACGTGCCGGTGACGGTGGGCACGACGAACCCGGACAACGGGCCGATTCTGGAGCTCGTCACCGAGTTCCTCCGGCGCCCCCTCAACACGGTTCGCCTGAACCCCTACGAAATCGAATCCGCGCTGGAAGTCGGCTTCGGCGCGGGCCCGCGTGTCACGGCGGATATCGTGCTGAAGCCCGGCCTCAAGCTCACCCACTCGCCGACCACCGTGGAGCTGGTGGAGCACGTCCTCTTCAGCGCCGTGGAGATGAAGGCGTCCGACATCCACGTGGAGAGCTACTTCGACGACGTGGACCTGCGCTATCGCGTCGACGGCATCCTCCATCAGTCCTACACGGACATCGACCCGCGCTCGTTGCCGGGCGTCATCAGCCGCGTGAAGGTGCTGGCCGGACTGGACATCACCGAGCGACGCCGCCCCCAGGACGGTCGCCTGCGCGCCCTCGTCGAGCGCCCCGAGGGCCGCAAGGTGGTGGACTTCCGCGTCAGCGTGGTGCCCAGCCCCGCGGGCGAGGACGTGGTCATCCGCATCCTCGACGCGAGCGTGGGCCTGGTCCCCGTGGAGAAGCTGGGCCTGTCGCCCGCCATGCAGGCCGTCTTCCTCCAACTGCTCTCCAACCCGGAGGGACTGGTGCTCGTCACCGGCCCCACGGGAAGCGGGAAGACGACGACGCTGTATTCGGCGCTGGCGCGGCTGAACGACGGACGGCGCAAGATCGTCACCGCCGAGGACCCCATCGAGTACTACGTCCCCAAGGTGAACCAGAAGCAGGTGACGCCGCAGATGCCGTACGCGACGTTGCTGCGCGCGCTGCTGCGCCAGGACCCGAACGTCCTGCTCGTGGGAGAGATTCGAGACCTGGAAACAGGCAGCATGGCGCTGACGGCCGCGGCCACGGGGCACGTGGTGCTGGGCACCCTGCACACCGCGGACGCAGTGGGCGCGGTGGCCCGCCTCCGTGGATTGGGACTGGATGACGTGGACGTGGCGGACTCGCTGCTGGCGGTGCTGACGCAGCGACTGGTGCGGCGCATCTGCGAGCAGTGCGTGGAGGACACGAAGCCCACGCCGGAGCAGACGAAGCTGCTGGGGCGGCTGCTGGACGGAGTCCACACGCGCGCCGGACGAGGGTGCCCCGCCTGCAATCACACGGGCTATCGAGGTCGCTCCGGCATCTTCGAGTTGCTCGTCGTGGACCCGGACCTCCAGGACCTCATCGCGCACGGTGAGCCCACGGTGCGGCTGCGCCGACACGCGCGGAAGCACGGCCTGCGAACGCTGATGGAGGACGGGCTCGACAAGGTCAACGCTGGCACCACCACGGTGGCGGAGCTGGTGCGCGTGGTGCCCTATCGCCACATCCTCACCACCCGGGATGAGCGCTTCGGCGCGGAGTCGGACGAGGAGGCGTAGGCCCGAGCCCGAGTGGAGGGCGGGCCTCGCCAGGCCAGGAGCACCTCCGAGCACGATTCTCGGAGGTGCTGGCCCAGGGGACTGCTTCAACTCGCGACGGGCCTGAAGCCTTGCGTCACAGGACCTGACAGAACAGCAGCGCGGGCTCGGTTGAGGCCGTGTCGACCGGGCACGCGAGGCTCGTGTTGGAGGTGTTGCCCCATTTGTCCGTGGCCAGGAGCGAGAACGGCAGCTGGGTGTCGAAGGAGTAGATGGTCGGGATGGACCACGTCAACGAGTACGGCGCCTGCGTCAGCGTGACGTTGAATCCCGGGATCAGGCCTCCGCTGAGGACGACGGACTGGATGCCCCGCGGGTCGCTCACCGTCCCCGCGGAGACGAAGTAGGTGCGACCGGCACCAAAAACGGTGAACGTGTACGAGGGGCCGGTGTTGTCCGCGGTCACCGTGCGCGTCACGGGCGTGCTCGCCGCGCCCTGGAGGTCGCTGCACTGGAACAAGAGGATGGAGTCCCCGTCCTGCCGGGCCGAGGTGTCGACGATGAACTCGTAGGGTGCGGTGGTGTCTATCTGCATCACGACGCCGTTCTCGCGCATCTCGACGTGGTGAACGCCATCCGTGTCCACGCACTGCACGGTGAACTTCGGGGACTTCGGCTGGGAGTCGTCACGGGTGATGCCCGTGATGACGGGAGGCGTGATTCCCTTGAAGAACACGGTCTCGAAGTTCGTCGTGTTGCCGCAGTTGTCATGGACCACCGCGTGGAAGGCGTGCGGACCGTCGGCCATGTTGGCACCGAACTCCAGCACGTACCCCGGGGTGGTGGGCAGCGCCACCAGGGTCCCATCCACATACAACCCATAGGGGTAGACCAGGCCACAGATGTCCGAGGCTCCAAAGGTGAGCCTCACCAAGGAGCCCAATTGGGTCTTCTCGAAGGTCACCGCCGGGGGCGTCACGTCACGAGGCGCGGCCAGGGTCCTCACGCTCTTGTTGCCAAAGGCATCCGTCACCTCCACGGAGAGGTTGTGGGCCAGCGGATCAATGGGCGTGTACTGGACCACATATGACGTGGCGGAGTTCGTGCGCGTGGCGAAGACCACCCCGTCCACCTTGAAGTCGACCCGTGTGATGGTCGAGATATCCGACACGCTCGCGTTGACGATGAAGGGCGGGGCACTGCCTCCCACTGTCATCGAGACATTGGGAGGCGTGTTGTCCACATCCAGGGCGTGGTGGACCATCGTGACATTCAAGAAGCGGTCGAATGCCTTGATCAAGATGTCGTGGGTGCCGTCAGGCCAGGTCGACGTGTCGTATTCATTGTCGAAGGGCGCCATGGATACGGTTGACCTCCACACGGAGTTGTCGAAGTACTCGACCCGTTCGATACCGGAGTCGTCGGTCGCCGTGACGGAGAAGTAGGGCTGCTTCAGCGGGCCCAGGCGGGTGACCGACAGGACGGGCGGCTTCTTGTCCAATACGACGGACACCGTCGTGGTGGTGGCGTTCTGCCAGAAGTCCCAGGCCTTCAGTCGGACCGTATGCGTCCCGTCCTTGAGCGCGGCCCCCGGCATTCGCAGGGTGAACTGCCAGCCCGGCAGCGGGAACGGATTTCCACCATCCAGTATCAGCTGTGGGGGTGTGTGGAACTTGTTGGGAGTCTCCGCATCGGTGATGGTGCCGGTGCATTCGATGTCCGCCCCCACCTGGGTGCAGCTCAGAACGGCGGTGGGAGGGTTCGTGTCGGGCAGGTCGCCCACGTTGATGGCGGCGAACGCGGAGCCCACGGCCTTCATCTGGGTGCTTCCCGAGGCGCCGTACAGGGATATCACCGCCTCGAGCGTGGCCTGGCGGGCCTGCGCGTAGTCCGCGCCCAGGGGCATGGATAGAACCGCGCGGCTCCAGAGGCGCAAGGCCGCGGTGGGGCCAAGGCCGGAGAAGCCTTCGGGGACCAGGAAGCTGCTCCACGGGTCCGTGCTCTGCTCTCCCTGCCAGGGAGTACAGCCGTAGGCCAGGAGCAGGAACATGCGCACCAGGGGGCCACCTGCGCGGTGGGTCTCCTCACCGCCGATGCCGTCGAACCAGATGTCGATGATCGGATCGATGAGATTGCGCATCACCGGGCCGGCCTCCTCACCCATGGTGAGGTTGGTGGTCTTCAGGGGCACGGCATCGATGTCGAGCGCCGTCCCACCCACCCGCGCGGCGTCGCGGGCGAGCTCGGTGACGAAGCCGAAGATGTCCCCTGTTCCCTCATTCATGCCATGCATCTCCGTCCTGCCGGAGGGAAAGGTCGCGGGGTTCCTGGCCAGCTCCCGCATGAAGAAGTCATGGCCCAGCTCGTGGCCGATGATGTCGGTGGTCGACAATGGAACGAGCAGGCCCCCGGCGGCCGTGACGCCAGCGGGAAAGGTGCGATAGCCAATCTCCAACCGCGGACGGGTGTTGCTGGGATTGTACTCCGCGTTGCCCATGGGGGCGTGCAACCAGACCTCGAAAGGCAGACCCGCTCCGGTGGGGCCATCGCGGCTGAGGAGAGACTCGTAGACGCCCCAGGCCAGGTTCACGGCGAACATCGCGTCCACCGCCGCGCTCTCGCCGTTCTCGCCGTTCTCCTCGTTCGTGGGGTTGAAGAGGCGCCCATCACCAAACTTCGCGTCAATGCTCACATAGTCTTCGATAACAGAGCCAGGGAGGCTCTCCGTACTCAGCATCGCCTGGTACTTGTTGCCCCGTGGATCCTGGAGCACATAGAGGCGATTCTCGAAGAGGACGGAGTGCGTGAGCCTGCCGGAGAAGTAGCCATAGCCCGACACGGGCTTGTAGGTCCCCCCTGCCAGGTCGATGGCCAACGGCTCCAACCGCAGCAGCTGGCCGGAGCGGGCGTCCACCTGCGCGCTCCAACGCCGCTCCATCCCGGCCGGTTCATTCCCCGTGAGCAGATGCAGCTGGTGCACGAGCGTCAGGCCCGTCACCACGCGCTCGAAGTGGTCGGCGTTGTGGGCACGTCCGGCGGCGGGGGTGGGCACGCCTGGCTTGAGGCGGCGCTCCTCCTGGGGAAGGAACATGAGCCGGGACTCTTCCACCCGCGCCGAAGCGTCCTTCATCTCCTCGAGGACCGTGGCCTCCGCCTGGGCGGCGGTGACCCGAGCCTGCGTCTGGGGACGCGTGGTGGCCGCGAAGCGGACGTTGGTGAGGGAGGTCACTCCTTGAGTCGTCCTTGCTTCCAGTCCCTGGATGGGGATGCCCTGGAAGTGGAGCGAGTGGCGGTCCCCCGTGTCACCGGGCGCCGGGACGAGCGTGACCTCCCGGAGGTCGAAGCCGTGCTCGGCGGCGAGCCGTTCCGCCTGGACCCGTGACGGAGACTTCTCCCGCGCGGCCTCGTCCAGCGGCGCGGAATCACAACTTGCGACCATGAAGACACAACCGCCCAACAACCACCTGCGCAATCTCATCGGACTTCCCCCTCTGGCGTATGGACTCATGTCCCGGTGATTCAGGGACCCCTGCGTCCTGCGCTCCATTGTCGGAATGTGGAGGGAAAAGGTGCTTGGCGCGCTCCAATCCGGAGGGCCTGATGGTCGTCGCCGCCTCCGTGCCCGAGCAGGTGAAGCTCCGGGGCGGCTGCTGGACGAAGTCCGCACGCGCGCCAGCGGAGCGGCCCTCTCGTCGAGGCATTGACACGAGAAGACTCGACGCGTGGCGGCGTCCCCCGCAGAATCGCGCGCGTGAGTGATTCGGGGGAGCAACCATCATGATGACCGTCCAGGAACTGCGTGCGCTGAGCTCGCGCCTGACCGAAGCCTTCTTCTGCAAACAGGTGGGCCCGTTCGTGCTGGTGCAGCGGCCGCCCAGCCCGGTGATGGCGCAACTGGCGATGAAGATGGGCGCGGCGCGCACGACGATGGCGCGGGACCTGCCCAGCCTGGAGCGGCAGCAGGTGGCCCTCTGGCTGCACTTCGACGCGCTCACCGTGGCCACGCTTCCGCCCGTGGAGGGACAGGACGTGCTCACCGTGGGACGCCAGCCGGACTGCGACCTGGTGGTCAACGAGCCCTCCGTCTCCAAGCGCCACGCGAAGCTCTGCTGGTGGGGCCCGTCGGTCGGCTGCACCTTGGTGGACCTGAAGTCGAGCAACGGCACGTTCGTCAACGCCAGGGAGGTGGAGGCGGGCGGCGAGATGCACGTGCGGGACGGAGACCTGCTGGGCTTCGGCGACGCGACGTTCGCCTATCTGCTCGCGCCTTCTTTCTATTCGAAGATGAAGCGCGTCGCCCCGTGAGCGCCAGCGGCCGGTGAGTGGTGGGTATGTGATGGAACGCGGCGGACCTGTCCTCGAGTCGGTTGGTTTCCGGGGCCCGCGTGCCGCAACGTGGCCCCACCATGCCGACCCACACCCCTGACACCGTCTCGTCTCCTGGCCGTCGACTCGCACGACAGGCCCTGCTGCTCACAACCCTCTCCACCTGCCTCCTCGGCTTGTTCCCGGCCCACGCCGAGGACGGAGCGCCCGCGCGCCGCGACACCCTGTTGGTCGGAAACACCCGAGGCAACAACGTGGTGCGCTACGACGCACGCACGGGAGAGTTCCTCGGAGATTTCATCCCCGCTGGCAGTGGCGGGCTGGTGAACCCGGACTCGCTCGTCTTCGGGCCGGATGGCCATCTCTACGTCGCCAGCGGTGACACGCTCGCCAACTCCGCCATCCTTCGCTTCAACGGACGCACGGGCGCGTTCATCGACACCTTCGCCTCGGGCGCGGGCCTGTTCCGCCCCTATGGACAGGCGTTCGGACCGGATGGCCTGCTCTACGTGAGCAGCTTCCTCACGGACAAGATTCTCCGCTTCAACGCCCGGACGGGCGCCTTCGTGGATGTCTTTGCCTCCGGCAACGGCCTGCCCGGTGGCCTCAATGGCCCCAACTTCCTGGCGTTCGGACCGGACCATCGGCTCTACGTCACCACCCAGGGCTCGGTCGCCGTGGATGGCGTCCCCACGTTCCCCGGTCTGCCCAGTCAGGTGCTGCGCTTTGACCTCTGGTCTCGACGGTCCGAGGTGTTCATCGACCAGCCCGCGCCGTCACCGGATGGAGCGGGCTTCATCAGCCTGCTCGGGCTGGCCTTCAGTCCTGGCTGCTCGCGGCTCTTTGGTGACTGCGACCTGCTGGTCAGCGACTTCGCCAACGACATCCACCGCTATGACTTCTGGACGCGGCGGATGGAGTCCACGCTGTCCACCAACTACACCGGCACCGTGCCGACGAAGAACTTCCGTGGCGGCGTGGTCTTCGGCACCCACGAGCGCATCTACACGGTGGGCTTCGACTTCACGGACCCGGCGCTGAGCGGCGCGGTGCTGCGCTTCGATGGCCGCGATGACAGCCCGCTTCCTTCTCCGGGCAACAGCGGCGCCCTCCTCGTGCCGCCCTCCACGGACCTGTTGCGTCCGGTGGGCATCGCCTTCGTTCCTGGCCGCTGAAGGCCCGGCGCGTCACCGTGACCTGGAACGCGAGCTGAGCAGGAACCAGGCGGTCAGCAAGACCACGGAGCCCAGCATGACCGCCAGCGGCAGGGGGAGGTGGGCGTGTTTCACGCCCAGGTAGAGCAGAAAGCCTATCCCGCCCAGCACCAGCACGATGAGGACCATGGACAGAAGAATCATGGGCAGCACCGAGCCCACCGCCATGAACAAGAGGCCGCGGACCATCAGCCCGAGCGCGGCCTCGGAGGCGAGGTCCGGCAACGACTTGGACCCGAGGGTCCTCCGAGCGCAGTCCAGACAGAGGCGCTCACCGTTCGTGACCTCCGGCTCCTCGCGGAGACGGGTGCCGCAGACCTGACAGTCTCCGCCCAGGCCCAGCGTGTACCGCCAGGACCCAGGGCGCTTGGGAGTGGCCATGGGAGAAGCGTAGGGACTGCCCGTCACGCGAATGTCACGCGTGGAGCGCCGTCTTCGTGTGGAGGCCCGGGTCCCCCGGTAGGATGCCCCTCGGGTGTGTGAGCGCACCCCTGGAGGGATGGGGACGTGGACGCGAAGCCGGACGACTTTGGACCGCCGAGAGATGAGCAGGAGCTGTCCGCCGTGGCGGACATCCTGATGCATGCCTATGCGATGACGCCCGCGGACTGCCTCGCGTGGAGGCAACGGCTGGATGCGCGCGACCTGCGCCTCTTGCGCGACGGCGGGAAGGTGGCGGGCACGCTGGTCTCCATCCGGAAGGGGCAGTGGTTCGGCGGGCGCAGCGTGCCCGTCGTCGGTGTGGGTGGCGTGGGTGTCTCGCCGCTGCACCGGGGGCAGGGGACAGCGACGCGGCTGATGACGCGACTGGTCCAAGAGGCGCGCGAGTCGGGCGCGGCGCTCTCCATCCTCTATCCCGCCACCCAGCCCCTCTATCGGCGCGCGGGCTACGAGCAGGCCGGCGCGCGCTACGAGACGCGCGTGCAGATGTCCGCGCTGGAGATGGGCGAGCGCACGCTGTCCCTGCGAGCCATCGAGTCGCGCGACGAGGCGGCCATCGCCGCGTGCTACACGAGCTTGGCCCGCTTCCGTCAGGGCTGGCTGGACCGGAGCGAGTTCTCCTGGGGGCGCGTGCGCAACCCTCGCTCCGAGCCCGTCCACGGCTACCTCGTGGAGGGCAGCGCCGGAGTGGAGGGCTACGTCTACCTGGCGCGCCGTCCGCTCAAGGACTTGAAGCAGGAGCTGGCCCTCACGGACATCGTCGCCACCACGCCCGCCGCGGCGCGCCGGCTCCTCCGCTTCCTGGGCGACCACCACTCCCTGGGCACGGAGGTGGTCTGGTACGGCGGCCCGGACGACCCGTTCCTCCTCTTGCTGCGCGAGCAGTCCTATTCGGTGAAGGTGTACATGCACTGGATGGTGCGCGTGCTGGACGTGGTCTCCGCGCTGGAGGCCCGTGGCTGGACGCCGGGGCTCTCTGGCTCGCTGCACCTGGAAGTGACGGACGAGCTCTTCCCGGAGAACCAGGGCCGCTTCGTGCTGGAGGTGGCGGACGGCGTGGGCCGGGTGAAGCGGGGTGGCGAGGGCCGGCTGCGGCTGGATATCCGCCAACTGGGCCCGCTGTACACCGGCTTCCAGTCCGCGGCCTCCCTGCGCTCGGTGGGGCTGGTGGAGGCGGATGACGCCTCCGTGCAGGCGGCGATGGCGCTGTTCTCCGGGCCTCAGCCATCGCTGCGGGACATGTTCTGAGAGGGGACGCGCGGGCCCCGCCCCCAGGCCCTGGTGGCCCTCCGTCGGGCGCCAGGGCGCTTGGATGGGGGGCCGGGCCGTCAGGTGGCTACCGCGCCGAGGGCGGGTGGTGGTAGGAGCCCGAGACCTCATTGACAGGGGAGCAGTCCATGCGGGCGTTCGTCACCGGTGGTTCCGGTTTCGTGGGCAGGTACCTTCTCGCGGCGCTCAAGGCTCGCGGCGACGAGGCTCGCGCGTTGGCGCGCTCGCCGGAGTCCGTCGCGACGGTGGCGGCGGCGGGGGCGGAGCCCTTCGAGGGCGACCTGTCGGACGTGGCGAAGCTGCGGGAGGGCATGGAGGGCTGTGACACCGTCTTCCACTCGGCCGCGCTGGTGAAGTCGTGGGCGCCTCGCGCGGAGTACTACGAGGCCAACGTGCGCGGCACGGAGCGGGTGCTGGAGGCCGCGCGCGCGGCGGGCGTGAAGCGGCTGGTGCACGTCAGCACGGAGGCGGTGATGGCGGACGGCACGCCGCTGGTGAAGGTGAACGAGACCTGGCCGCTGCCGGAGCGCCCCATCGGGGACTATCCGTCCACCAAGGGCGAGTCCGAGCGCCGGGTGCTGAGCGTGAACTCCGCGGACTTCACCACCGTGGCGGTGCGTCCGCGCCTCGTCTGGGGACGCGGGGACACGTCGGTGCTGCCGCAGATGGTGGAGGCGGTGCGCACCAAACGCTTCAAGTGGGTGGGGGATGGTCGCTACCTCACGTCCACCTGCCACGTGGCCAACTGCGTGGAGGGCATGCTGCTGGCGGCGGAGAAGGGCCGGGGTGGCGAGGCGTACTTCCTCACCGACGGCGAGCCGGTGGTGTTCCGCGACTTCGTCACCGCGATGCTCAAGTCGCAGGGCGTGGACCCGGGCAACAGCACGATTCCCTACGGGCTGGCCGCCACGGTGGCCACGCTGGCGGACCTGGCGTGGGGAACCTTCGGCCTGCCGGGCCGCCCGCCGCTCAGCCGCACCGAGGTGCTGCTGATTGGACGCGAGGTGACGGTGAGCGACGAGAAGGCCCGCCAGGAGCTGGGTTACGAGGGGCGGATGCCGCGCGCCATCGGCCTGAAGGAGATGGAAGCGGAGTTCCAGGAGCGGTCATCGCGCGCGGCGTGAGGCGCGACACGTGCGTGTGCGCTAGCCTTGTTCGCGGCGGCTGACACACGAGGAGGATGGGCCATGCGAAGGTTCGAGTTCGTCGAGGGAACCAGCTCCAAGTTCTGGCAGCCGGAGGTTCAGGGCAACCTCTTCATCGTCACGTTCGGGCGAATCGGCACCGCGGGGCAGCGCAAGGAGAAGGCGTTCCCCGACGCGGCTGGCGCCGAGCGTGAGTACGAGAAGAAGGTCGCCGAGAAGGTGCGCGAGGGCTACCAGGAGGTGACGGCTGGTGGCGCCGCGGCCACTCCAACCCCGGCCGCCGCGCCGCGTGCGCCCGAGAAGGTTCCGCTGCCGCGCCGCGTGCCCGTCGCCACGCCCACGCAGGAGACGTTCAAGGCCGCCGCGGATGCGCTCGCGGCGCTGCGGGCGCGCCTGGGCTGGCGAAGCTGGGAGGTGACGTCACGGGCTCGAAGCGCTCGCAGGGCGCTGCGGGCCCTGGGCGGCGTGGACCCGGCCGCGCACGCGGAGCTGGCCGCGACCTTCGATGCGCTGATGGCGCGCGTCGTCGCCACTCCGAAGGAAGGCCGGCTGCCGCTGCGTCACGCGCTGGGGCTGCTGAGCGAGCTGGACGTGGCGGCCTTCTCCCGCGCAGTGGAGGCGTGGCGCCGCGCACCAGAGACGGAGGCGCTGGCCATGGTGCGGCGGGCGGAGTCGCTCGGTGAGCCGGAGCTCGCGCTGCGGCTGGGGCTGCTGCTCGCGGAGCGTCCCGGCATGAAGGGCAGCGCGTCCGAGGAAGGCTGGGGCAAGCGCTGGGGCCAGTTGCGCCCGCATGTCGAGGCGAAGCTGTCCTCGTCGGGTGGCTCGCTGACGGAGTGGGTGAAGGGTGTGAGCCCGGGCAGCGATACGCAGCTCGCCGGTCGGCTCTCGCGCCTGGAGGCGTGAGGCGCGACGCGGCGCGAGGGGGACGCATCGACACATGACACCCAGGGTTCTCATCGTCGTCGGGCTCTTTCTCGCGCTGGGCGGGGTCCTCTTTCTGTCCGCCGACCGGGAGCCCCAGCCTCGGGGTGTGCAGGAGGCCGGCACGTCGACGCCCACGCCGCCCCGTCCTCCGAGGCCCGGCCAGGTGGTGGACATCTCCTTCCTCTACAGCACGGAGAAGAAGGAGTGGGTGGAGGCCGTGGCGGAGGACTTCCAGCGTCAGCATCCCCACATCCGGCTGAAGCTGATGGGGCGCGGTTCGCTGGATGCGGCGCAGGCCATCCTGGATGGCCGTGAGCAGCCCACGGTGTGGAGCCCGGCGGACAGCGCGGTGTTGCGCATGCTGGCCTCCGACTGGGCCACGGACCCCACGCGGGGGCCGTTGTTCGCGGAGACGGGCGAGCAGGCTCCGCGTCCGCTGGTCATCACGCCGCTGGTCTTCGTGGTGTGGGCGGACCGGGCGGAGGTGCTGCGCAAGGCCAGCGGCGGCGGCGCGGTGTCGTGGAAGGTGCTTCAGAAAGCGGTGACGAGTCCCCAGGGCTGGCCCGCGATTGGCGGCAAGCCGGAGTGGGGGTTCGTGAAGCTGGGCCACACGGACCCCACGCGTTCCAACTCCGGACTGCAAGCGCTGCTGCTGGCCACGCTGGAGTACTACGGCAAGCGCGGCGGGCTCACGGTGGCGGACCTGTTGGACCCGCGCTACCAGGACTGGATGAAGGCGCTGGAGCGAGGCGTCACGCGCTTCGAGCCCTCCACGGGCACCTTCATGGCGGACATGGTCCGCTTCGGCCCGTCCCGCTACGACATCGCGGTGGTGTACGAGAACCTGGCCATCGCGGAGCTGTCGCACGCGCAGGGCCGGTGGGGCGAGCTGCGGGTGTACTACCCGGCGCTCACCCTGTGGAGCGACCATCCGGCGGCGGTGCTCCAGGCGGACTGGGTGACACCCGAGCAGAAGGCTGCGGCGCTGGAGTGGCTGCGCTATCTGCAGAGCCGTCCGGTGCAGGAGCGCGCGCTGGAGTTCGGCTTCCGCCCCGCGGACCCGGCCGTGCCGCTCAAGACGCCGGACCCGAACAATCCCTTCACACGGCTGGCCCCCCATGGGGTCCGCGTGGACGTGCCTCCCGTGGCGGAAGTTCCCGAAGGCCCCGTGGTCCGCGACCTGCTGACGTTGTGGTCGCGGGTGTTGACCTCCGGTCGTTAGCGCCTCGGGCCTCCCCGACGTCTGCCGTGCCCCGGGGGATGGGGGCGCGGCTCAATCCTTCACATCCAGGTCGTCGCGTACCTGTCACTGCACCCCTGGCGCCGAGCTTGGACCGGTGGGTGCGAGTGCTCCTCGGGCGTGCGGCCGGTCGCCGTCATGTCGGGCCTCGCTGGACTCGAGCCAGGCACGCGGCCACCTTGGCCGCGGGTGAAGGAAGGGGTGCCTCATGATGAGAACCACGCAGGGGATGAGGAAGACCATGGGCGTGTTGGGGGTGGCGTTGCTGCTGGTCACGAGCACGGCCCACGCGTTCAACGACGCGGATGCGCTGAAGGTGGTGGGCTTCGCGCGAACGCAGCTCCGGAAGACAGCCACGGCCATGCCCAGTACGTCTCGCTCACCGAAGGCGTCGCGCGCCGACGGGACGTGGTCGACGGTGGCCAACACGGATGCGGTGGCGTGGACGCAGGGCTTCTTCCCGGGAAGCATGTGGCACTTGTTCCAGGTGGGGCTGGAGCCGTCGTGGCAGCAGAAGGCGGACCAGTGGACGCGACCCCTGGAGGGGCAGAAGACGAACCGGCAGACGCATGATCTGGGTTTCAAGCTGTTCACGAGCTACGGCCAGGCGTACCGGCTCACGGGAGACCCGTACTATCGCGGCGTGCTGCTGACGTCGGCCGAGACGCTCGCGACGCGGTACAACTCACGCATCGGCATCATCGATTGCTGTGATTGGAACTCAGCGTGGGACGTGCCGCTCGTCACGGACACGATGATGAACCTGGAGTTGTTGCTGTGGGCCGCGGCGAACGGGGGACGCGCGGAGCTGCGGACGATGGCCATCAATCACGCGCTCACCACGCTGCGCGATGCGGTGCGTCCGGATGGCAGCTCCTTCCACTACGTGGACTACAACGCCGCGACGGGGGCCATCCGTTCGAAGGGCACGTTCCAGGGGTACTCCACGAACTCCACCTGGGCGCGGGGCCATGCGTGGCTCATCTACGGCTACACCATGGTGTACCGGTACACGGGCGATGCGCGGATGCTCGCGGCCGCGCGCAAGGTGACGGACTGGTACCTGGACAATGTGCCGGCGGACATGGTGCCGAAGTGGGACTTCAACGCGCCGGGGACGCAGAAGGACTCCTCGGCGGCGGCCATCGTCGCCTCGGCGCTTCAGGAGCTGAGCAACCTGGAGACGGACGCCGCGCGCAAGACGCGCTACCGCGACGCGGCGCTGCGCACGCTCGACACGCTGGTGTCACCGGCCTACTTCGCGCAGGGCACCAACAGCCCGGGCCTGCTGCTGCATGGCGTGGGGCACCTGCCCGCCAATCAGGAGATTGATGTCAGCCTCATCTACGGCGACTACTACTTCCTGGAGGCGGTGCTTCGCTTCAACCCGAACCCTCCGTACCCCTGGTACTCGAAGGTCGCCTTCTTCGAGAGCCAGCACCTGCTCGGCACCACGAACACGGGCGTGCGCACCGTCGAGTTCGACGTGACACCGCTCGCATCCTCGCAGGACGGCACGGTGGGCTACACGGACAGCTCCACGTCGGTGACGGGCTACTCCGTGCTGAACATGACGGTGCGGATGAACCTGGACGGGTACTTCGACGTGCGCAATGGCGGGGCCTACGCGTCGCTGGTCCAGGTGCCCTACGTGAATGGGCAGACGTACCACGTGCGCATGGTCGCGGACCTGCCCGCGCAACGCTACAGCGTGTGGGTTCGTCCTCCGGGCGGGAGCGAGGTGCAGATCGCCAACCGGTACGTCTTCCGCACCGGGGCTCCGGCCATCAATGACCTGGGCCGCGTGTCCGTGCGGACGGTCATCGCGGACAGCGACTTCCGAGTGCTGGGGCACACCGTGACTCCCGGTGGAACGACGGCCGCCGGGGTCGCGGAGGTGCTGCCCGGGCCTGTGCGGACGCCGGTGGACTTCGAGCACACGGCGATGTCCGGGAACGAGGTCTCGCCGGTGCTCACGTGGCTCTCGCAGGACGCGTCGTTGCTGTCGCTGCTGGCGGACTTCGAGCGCTGGGGCACCGTGCCGAGCGACCACCTGCCCGGCGACGTGGACGAAGTCGCGGTCGCGGAGGCGGCGCGGGTCGTGGCCAACGAAGCGATGCCGGAAGGCTTCGGCTGCGGAGCCGCGGGCGCGGTGCCTCTGCCACTGCTCGTGCTCGCGCTGCGAAGCTGGCGCAACCGCAGGCGGAAGCAACAGGCCGCGCGCGGCTGAGGCCCGGTGTGACAGCGGCCCGCTCCTCGCTTTGTCGAGGGGCGGGCCGTTCACTCACCTCACGCCCGCCCGGCCCAGGTGCGCGTGGGAGGGCGTGGGGGATGACCGTCAGTCGTCGTTGTCGTCGTCGTGGTCATCGTCCTCGTCGCCATCCTCGTCATCGTCGTCGAAGGCGTCGATGGAGCGGCGCAGGTTGTTCTCGATGGTGGAGCGTGCCGCGTCGTCCCGCGGGTCCAGTCGCTGGCCCTGGCCGTCGACGAACCAGCCGCTCGGGTCGATGTTGATGGTGATGTTCGGCTCTTCTCCGGCCTTCACCTCGAAGCGAGCCTCTCGCTCCTGCTCCAGCCTCACGCTGGAGACGAAGCTGAAGGGCTGCCCGTCGATGTGTCCGTCGATGACCACGGACGCGCCGAGCCGCGCGAGTTCCTGGAGCGCCGCGTCCTCGCCCGCCTCGGTGGTGGAGACCTTGCCGATGTCGAACTCGATTTCGTCGAAGATTCCGGGCTCCACCTCCAGGTTGCCCACGCGGATGACCTGACCGTTCAGGTCCTCGCTCGTCAGGTCGATGAGCAGGGGGCCCACCTCCTGCTCGGAGTCATCATCGTCCCGCGTGCCGTCATCCGCGCCACCCGTGTGGCCGTCGTCGGCGTCGTCACCCTCCAGCTCCAACTCCAGCTCCCGCACGGAGAGTCGGACCCGGTCGATGGTGATGCCAGTGGGGGCCTCGAGCCGCTGCTCGATGTGGCCGGGCGCGGACTGGGCGCCACGCGCGGCGCCGACTCGGGTGCTCAGCCCGACCTTGACGGAATCCGGGTTGCCGCAGGCCGAGAGCAACATGATGGACGTGCACAAGCCAATGAGTCGCATACCGTTCATCTCCTGGTATCGAGAGGACCTGGCGCGCGACTTCTCCGGCCTGGGCCGCACGAAATCCCCTGTTCGAAAAGAAGGAGCATCGGCGCGCTTATCGGCCACATCGCGAGGCGGGGACCTTTCGTGAAGGGGTCGCCTGTGGCCGATAGAGGCCTCGTGACTCCTTCCTGATAGGCGCGGTACTGAATGGGGAGACATGGCCTGTGCTCGTACCCCAGCAACAGCGTGTGTCCGGTGGTCCGGAGCGCCCTTCGTGTGGGGTGCGAGTGCGCGGCAGGAGCCTGCTCGGCGTGTGGGTGAGAGGTGCGGGCCGTGACGGAGGAGGAAATCTCCGCCTGCATCCAGCGCGCGAACGGAGGTGCGCAGGACGCGCACCGCGAGCTGTACCAGCGCTTTCACGCGTCGGTGCGTCGTGTCGCGCTGGGCTACTCCGCGCTGGGCCCGGCGGAAGTGGAGGACGTGGTCCAGGAGACGTTCGTCCGGGCCTTCCGGGAGCTGGCGCGGCTGGAGCATCCCCGCGCCTTCGGGCGCTGGCTGGTGACGATTGCGCGGCACCATTCCCAGGCCCTCAGCCGGGGCGCGCGGATTCGAGGGCGCGCGGCGGAGGACCTGGCGCTGGAGCTGGAGACGAGCATGCCGGCCATTCCTCCTGCCCTCACGCTGGAGCGGCGCGTGGTGGTGGTGCGCGAGCTCATCGAGGGACTGCCCGAGGGCCCGGAGAAGGAGACGGTCCGCCTGTTCTATCTGGAGGGCGAGCTGAGCGCGCGAGAGATCGCGGAGCGTCTGGGGCTGGGCAAAAGCGCGGTGACGATGCGCCTGGAGCGCTTCCGGGCACGGGTGAAGCGTGAGCTGTTGGCGCGGCTGCTGGCCGCGGGAGTGGAGTGAGCCATGAGCGACGCGAGCAGACATCTGGACGCGCGGAGCTGGAAGGCCCTGCGCGACAAGTCGCCCGAAGAGGTGGCGTACTTCTCCACGCATCTGTCCCAGCCCTGTGAGGTGTGCGAGGCGTTCCTCGAACGGAGCGACGAGGACGACGCGTTCGGCGTGGAGTCGTTGGCGGATGAGGCGCTGGGCTCGATGTCCACCCCGCGCGAGGACGCGGTGGGGTGGGCTCGCCTGCGCCGTCGCCTTTGGACGCCACGACGCGCGTGGCTCGCGGGCGCCGTGGCGGTGGCCGCCGCGGCCGTGGTCGCCATCGCGGTGCTCCCCCCGGTGGCGTCGAAGGAGCACGAGGACCGCTCGTGGCGGCTGAAGGGTGTCGCGCCGATGTCCCTGGAGCTGTCAGCCGTGGCGCGCCTGCCGGACGGGACGTTGCACGCGGTGACGGAGGACGCCTTGCTTCCTCCCGAGGCCGTGGTCCTGGTGCGCTATCGCGCCAGCGAGGTCTCCGACGCGATGCTCGTGCTGGAGTCCCCGGAGGGCCCCGCGCAGATGCTGGGCGGCTACACGTTGGAGGCGGGGACGCACGACCTGAAGGAGGCAGGCGAACTGGCGGGTGTGTCCCTGGCCGGGGAGCACGGTCCACGGGTGCTGGTGCTGGCCGCGTGGCCACGGGGACCGCGCTCGGCGGCCGCGAGGGACGCGGCCCTCACTCAACGCCTGGTGCCCGAGGAAGCCGCCCAGGCGAGGCTCCGGCTGCGGGTGGAGCCGGGGTATGTTGCCCCCTGAGCGTGCCTTCGTGAGTCGTCCCTGCTTCCGCGTCGTCCTGTGGCTTGCCTTCGCGTCGCTCTGCGCGTGCGGTGCGGCGAGCGTGGGCGAGAAGGGGCGGGCGGTGCGCGTGCGCCTGGATTCGGCGGAGCTGGCGTCGGCGCACGAGGGCGAGCGGCATGCGCTGCTCATCGGCATCAATCAGTATGAGGACGCCTCCTGGCACGGGCTGCGCTACCCGGGCAAGGACGCGGAGGACCTGGGGCGTGTGCTGGCGGACCCGCGACGCGGCGGCTTCCGCTCGGTGACGGTCCTGACGCGGCCGGAGCAGACGACGCGCGCGGCGGTGCTGCAGGCGCTGCGGACGCTGGCCGCACGGCCCTGGAACCCGAAGGACGTGGTGGTCATCTACGTCTCCGGCCATGGCACGCTCGCGCGGGATGCACGGGGCGACCTCCAGCGCTACCTGGTGATGCGCGACACGCGCTTCCGGGACGTGCAGGGCACGGGGCTGGAGATGGCGGCGCTGGAGCGGGAGCTGGAGCACCTGGGCTCCCGGCGACGGGTGCTGGTGCTGGCCACGTGTCACAGCGGCACGGGCAAGTCGCTCCTTCCCCCGGCGGTGCTCGAGGAATTGGAGCGCACCAAGGGGGCGTTCCCACCGCGTCCGCTGGAAGAGGACAGCCGCGCCTCGCTCGTCCTGTCCGCCAGCGACTGGGGCGAAACGGCGCGCGAGGACGATGCGCTCGCCAATGACATCTACACGCACTTCTTCGTCCAGTCGCTCGACGGCCGAGGGGACCGCAACCGGGACGGCGCGGTGAGTGCGACCGAGGCGCATGACTGGGCGCGCCGCCACACGTGGACCTATACGGAGGGCCGGCAGCGCCCGAGCGCGCGGATGACGGAAGTGGGCGCGGACCCGGTGCTGCTCGCGGGCGCGTTGACCCAGCCCGGGCAGCCGGAGGTCTTCTCCTACAGTCCTCGCCTGGAGGGCTTCACGCTCAAGGTGGATGGCGTGGACGCGGGCGAGCTTCCAGGCGGCGTGGCCTTGCCGGAGGGAAGCCGGAAGCTGGGCCTCCACAAGGGTGGCCAGTTGCTGTGGGAAGACACCGTGGCGTTGCGGGCGGGGGAGCGCCGGGCGCTGGATTCGCTGCTGCGCGAGGTGTCGCACGGCCCCCAGCGCACGGTGGCCCTGGAGGTCGGCGCCCTGGGCTTCCTCGACGCGCGCAGCCGCCGCGAGGTTCTTCCGCCCACGGCGCTGGCGGGCGTGGGGCTGCGGCTGGGGGGCGTGCTGCTGGAGCAGCGGCTCGACGTGGGCGTGGACCTGGCCGCGGGGCAGGGGCGTCGGGCGCTGCTGCTCGACGTGGGCGGAACGGTGCCCGTGCGCCATCGGGTGTTGATGCTCGGCGTGACGGTGGGACCCTCGTGGCAATGGGGTCGGCTGGGGTTGTCCACGGGGCCTCGTGTGGCCGCCTTGTGGTTGGAGCGCTCCTTCCAGTTGGACCTGTTGAGCCAGGACGAGCGCTACCTCACGGTGTGGCCTGGCTGGATGGCGGGAGTGTCATGGCGTCTGGGGACGAGGTTTGTATTGGAGGCGAAGGGCCAGCTTCTCTGGGCCTACGTCCCCGTGGACGGGCGCACTCGCGCGGTGGGTTTTGGTGGCCTGTTTCTGGGCGGAGGATATCGCTTCTGATGCGTGCTCCGAGACGCGTGATGCCGCTGGCGTGGGCGGGCCTGGCCCTGATGGGGGCGTGTGGTGGCTTCAACAACGGGCCGCTGGAGGCGGGCACCGTGCGCGGGCGAATCCTCGGCGCCGAGGCCGACGTGGCGGTGGTGAGCGTGCTGGGCCAGCCCGAGTTGAGGGCGCGTGTGTCGTCGGACGGACGCTTCGAACTCGGCGGCGTGCCGGCCACCTCCGTGGAGTTGTTCCTGGTGGCCTCGCGCACCCGCGCGGCCCGCACGAAGGTGGTGGCGCAAGGCGCGCGCATCACCGAACTGGGTGACATCGACGCGCCCCTGGGCGCCTTCATCACCGTTCGCCTGCGAGACAGCGCTGGCAACGTGCCACCGCGTGGCGAGGTGGAGGTGGAGGGGACCGCGCTGGACGAACTGGAGATGGACGCGTCGAGCGGAGAGGTGCGCGTCGGTCCTCTTCCCGAGGGGTGCTACACGCTGGAGGTCAAGGCGGACGGTCTCGAGGAAGTGGAGGAAGAGGTCTGCGTCCGCCAGGGCGAGGAACTGGAGCGCGAGTTCGTCCTGCGTGAGGACGAACTCGGCGGAGACGACGATGGCGGCGGTGACGACGACGGAGGAGACGAGGGCGGCTGAGTGTCCTCGGCGCGTTCCGTCCCCGGTCAGCGTCCCGTGCGCGCGGCCAGGTCGATGAAGCCTCGAATCCAGATGAGGTTCACCGCGTGGCACGCCTCCATGCTCATGGGCGTGGTGGTCTCCAGCGTCGCCGTGTAGGGCACGCCCTGGCGCGCGTACCAGTCCGTGACGCTGCCGTCGTGGTAGACGATGAGCCCGTCGTCGTCGGTGATGTTCTGCTCGTCGACCTTCTGGTTGCGCACCACCGTCGCGTGTTTGGACGAGGCCTCGACGAAGGGGCGGTAGAAGGCCTTGTCTCCGAAGGTGTACGCGTACGTCGCGGCGCCGCCCAGGTAGTTGTCCTGGTGGATATCCAGCGCCGCGTTCGGCGCCCGGAAGCGCGACAGGTCCGAGCGCACCAGGCGCGTCTCCTTGGGCCCGCCGTCGTAGAGGGCCCAGCGCAGGTGGTCCTGCCCCTCGTTCAGCTCACCCCGCCACTCACCGGGCGCCACTTCATAGCGAAGGAAGTCGTTGTTGGGCTTCTCGCCGGAGCGGTTGTAGCGGGTGCCGTCCTCGAAGCCGGAGGGGTTGATACATGGATACACGCGCAGGCCCACGCCGCGTTGCCGGGCATAGGCCACCACTTCGGGGAAGCGCTCGGCCAGGGTGAGGGGACCCGCGGGTTCTTCCCCGTGGAACCCCGAGGTGATGACCAGCCAACGCTCTCCCGGCACGGTGATGCGGAAGAGCGGGTAGGGCTGTCCGCCCTCCAGGACCTGGCCGTACTCGGCCACTTCTCCAAGGTTCTCGAACGAACGGATGCGTTGCGCGTAGTCGGTGTATCTCACACCTTCAACCTATGCGTGACGCTCCCCGTCGCCTACCCATTCCCACCCATGGTCATGGGTGGGCGTTGAGTGGGGGACGGGCACCGAGGGGGCTTCTCACTCCATGCCGGTGCGCTCACGGAACTCCGTGGCCAGCTCCTTGCGCTGCTCCGGCGTCAGCGTGCCGTGGACCTCCAGCGCGGCATCCGTCGCCTGGTGGGCAAACGCGCGCATCGCGTCGATGCGCTCGTCCACCAGCGCGTGGAGCTTCTGCGCGTCGGGCGTGGTCGACTCGAACTGGGTGACGACCTCCGAGCGCACCGCGTGCTGCTCCTTCGCGAGCTTCGCGCCCTCGTCGAGGAGGCGGTCCTTCACGGCGTTGATGGACTTGCGCTGGGCGTCCGTCGCGTCGATGTCGTCCAACTTGTCGTTCAGCTTCCACGACACCATCTGCTTGATGCGCTCGGGGTTGTGGCCCCAGCCGTGGTGGCCTCCGCGGAAGGCGAAACCGCTGAGCAGGACGACGGCGACGACGGCGGAACCGGCGATGGCGAGCTTCTTCATCATAGGACTCTCTCCGAATGCGGGGCCCGACGCGGGCCCGGGTGGCTTCGCCGTGTTGGCGATGTTGCCCAATGTGCCGGGCCGCTTTTTCGGGCGCTTGTACCGGGCGTGAAGAAGTGTGAAGCCCCCCGGCCCTGGAGTTTCGCCCCGGGTGCGCCCGCCTGGACGGCTGGAGGGAGAGCCGGCCCACCGGCCCTGGGGGCCCCGATTTCGGGCCGCGCCCCGCCTTTCCGCTCCCGACAGAACGACTTTCGAGGCCGATTTCTCGGCCTGTGGGACGGGCCACCCTGACGCGTTCGAGAGAGTAGCGGGAGGCCGGGGCCGAACGTAGTGTTCGGGCCATGTCCTTTACCCACCTCCACCTGCACACGCTCTACTCACTGCTCGATGGGGCCATCCGGATGAAGGACCTCATCAAGACGGTGAAGGAGAAGGGGATGTCGAGTGTCGCCGTGACGGACCACGGCAACATGTTCGGAGCCATCGACTTCTACAAGAAGGCGAAGGACGCGGGCATCAAGCCCATCCTCGGCATGGAGGCGTACGTCGCGGGCGCCAAGGGTCGCGAGGACCGCTCGGAGAAGGTCAACCACCACCTCATCCTGGTGGCGAAGAACGCGGAGGGCTACGCGAACCTGCGCTACCTGTCCTCGACCGCGTACATGCAGGGTTTCTACTACCACCCGCGCATCGACAAGAAGGTGCTCGCGGACCACAGCAAGGGGCTCTTCGCGCTGACGGCGTGCCTGGGTGGTGAGGTGACGAGCGCGTGCTTCCGTGGGGACATGGACCACGCCCGCCGCGCGGCCCAGGAGTACAAGGACATCTTCGAGCCCGGGCACTTCTTCCTCGAAGTGCAGTCCAACGGGATGCCTGAGCAGGACAAGGCGAACGTGAACCTGATGCAGCTGTCGCGGGACATGGACATCCCGCTGTGCGCCACCGCGGACGCGCACTACATCAAGCGCGAGGACGCGCGCGCACACGAGCTGCTGATGTGCATCGCCAGCGGCAAGACGCTGGCGGACAGCAAGCGGATGAAGCACGCCACGGACAAGCTCTACGTCACCAGCCCCACGGAGATGCTGGAGTTCTTCAAGGAGATTCCGGAGGCCGTCCACAACACGCAGCGCATCGCCGAGCAGTGCAACCTGGAGCTGAAGCTGGGCAAGCCCATGCTGCCCACGTTCAAGGTGCCGGACAGCCACACGCCGGACAGCTTCATGTCGGAGCTGGCCTACGAGGGCCTGCGCGAGCGCTTCATCGAGTTGGCGGCCACCGTCAGCTATCCCATCGACCGGGAGGAGTACCAGGCGCGCCTGACGCTGGAGTTGGGCGTCATCCAGAAGATGGGGTTCAGCGGCTACTTCCTCATCGTCCAGGACTTCATCAACTGGGCGAAGAAGATGGGCATCCCCGTGGGCCCGGGCCGTGGCTCCGGCGCCGGCAGCCTCGTCGCGTACGCGCTGCGCATCACCGACGTGGACCCGATTCCGTACAACCTCCTGTTCGAGCGCTTCCTGAATCCGGAGCGCGTGTCGATGCCCGACTTCGATATCGACTTCTGCCAGGACCGGCGGGACGAGGTCATCCAGTACGTCGGCCGCAAGTACGGCGAGATGAACGTGGGGCAGATCATCACCTTCGGCTCACTGAAGGCGAAGAGCGTGCTGCGCGACGTGTGCCGCGTGTTCGCGCTGCCCTTCAGCGAAGGTGACCGCATCGCGAAGCTGGTGCCGGAAGTCCTCAACATCACCTTGAAGGAGGCCATCGAGATGGAGCCTCGCCTCAAGGAGATGATGGAGAAGCCCTCCAACATCGGTGAAGTGGAGGGGCGGCCCGTCACCACGAAGGACGTGCTGGAGATCGCGCTCGCGCTGGAGGGCCTGCACCGCCAGCCGGGCATGCACGCGGCCGGCGTGGTCATCGCCGACAAGCCGCTGTGGGAGTTCGTGCCCGTCTACCAGCCGCCGGGTGAGAAGACGCTCATCACCCAGTTCGCCAAGGACGAGGTGGAGGCGGCGGGCCTGGTGAAGTTCGACTTCCTCGGCCTGAAGACCCTCACCGTCATCCAGCACGCGCTGGATTTGGTGAAGCGCAACCACGAGAAGGACATTCCGCGGCATGAGATTCCGCTGAATGACGACAAGGTCTGGGAGTTGATGGCCAAGGGCGACACGGCCGGCGTCTTCCAGATGGAGTCGAGTGGCTTCACGGAAATGGTGGTGAAGCTCAAGCCGTCCTGCTTCGAAGACGTCATCGCCGCGGGCGCGCTCTATCGCCCGGGTCCTCTGGACTCCGGCATGGTGGACGTCTTCATCAACCGCAAGCACGGCCGGGAGAAGGTGTCGTATCCGCATCCCGCGCTGGAGCCGGTGCTCAAGGACACGTACGGCGTCATCGTGTACCAGGAGCAGGTGATGCAGATTTCGCAGGTCCTGGGTGGGTACACCCTGGGCCGCGCGGACCTGCTTCGCCGCGCCATGGGCAAGAAGAAGGCCGAGGTCATGCAGGCCGAGCGGGCCGGCTTTCTCGAGGGCTGCGCGAAGAACAGCGTCGACCTGAAGGTCGCTGGCGAAATCTTCGACCTGATGGAGAAGTTCGCTGAGTACGGCTTCAACAAGAGCCACTCGGCGGCGTACGGCCTCGTCACGATTCACACTGCGTGGCTGAAGGCGCATTACCCCTGTGAGTTCATGGCGGCCCTTCTCTCCAGCGAGAAGGACAACACGGACAAGGTGGTGAAGCACATCGGCGAGGCGCGCGAGTCGGGCCTCCAGGTGTTGCCGCCGGACGTGAATCAGTCCGACCTCCAGTTCGGCGCGGTGGAGGGGAAGATTCGCTTCGGGTTGGGCGCCATCAAGGGCGTGGGCGAGGGCGCCATCGAGTCCATCCTGGATGCGCGCAAGGACGGCTCCTTCAAGAGCCTCTTCGACTTCTGCGAGCGCGTGGACAGCCGGCGCGTCAACAAGAAGGTGTTGGAAGCGCTGGTGAAGGCGGGCTCGTTCGACTTCGAGAAGCGTCCGCGTCGGCAGGTGTTCGACACGATTGAGCGGGCGATGAACCGCGGCTCATCCAGCCAGAAGGACAAGGCGGCGGGGCAGAGCTCGTTGTTCGGCATGCTGGCGGGGCCCGCTTCGGGCGGCGCCGCGATGAAGGACGACTACGTCGTGGTGGAGGAGTGGTCGGAGAAGGAGCGGCTGGCGCTGGAGAAGGAGGCCATCGGCTTCTACGTGTCTGGCCATCCGCTGCATCAGTACGACAAGGAGCTCAAGCGCTACGCGAAGCCGATTACGTCGGTGCAGCGCGCGCGCAAGGACGACAAGCTCACGGTGGCGGGCGTCGTCACGGTGCTGCGCGAGCGGCCCACGAAGACGGGCAAGCGCATGGCGTGGGTGACGATTGAAGACCTGTCCGGGTCGATTGAGCTGGTGTGCTTCCCGGGCAAGGACGGCACGCGCAACGTCATGGGCAGGGATGGCAAGTGGGCGAAGCAGGGGCCCAAGCCGGGGTTCGAGAACTGGGAGCACCTGCTCAAGTCGGACGACCCGATTCTGGTGACGGGGACGGTGCAGATCAGCCAGCGGGATGAGGACTCGCCCACGCCGGAGTTGATTGTCGACGACATCCAGAGCCTGAAGGAGGTGCGTGAGAAGCGCACCAAGCGGCTGGAGCTGCGCGTGCCGGCGGACCTGCTGACGGAGGACCGCGTGGCGAAGCTGCACGAGCTGGCGAAGAAGTTCGCCGGTGCCACACCCGTGGCAGTGAGTGTGTTGTTCCACGGTGAGGCCGAGGCGCTCATCGGGAACACGTCGCTCAAGGTGCAGGTGCATGACGACCTGCTGCTGGCGGTGGACCGGTTGTTCGGGATGCGGGTGGTGGAGTTCGGCTGACGGTCGATTCGGCTCCTGGGCTGGGCAGGGCACCGCCCGGCCCGTTGCTGTCTGGGGCTCGGTCGGGACCTCGACCTGCGCGAGCGCGTGACTTCCCGTTGGGACCGACAGGGTCAACACCCGTCGCTTCAATGCGTTGCATTGCATTCTCAGCACCTGCCCAAAGAGACGGCGGCTGGAGAGGCATTTTGCGACCATGTCGTAAATCCATGTAGAGCCTGACCCAAGAAGGCGAAGTGCCAGGGTGCCCCGCACGCACCTGGAGCTGGTGAGTCCATGCGCTCCTGCGTGGGATTGGCGTACAATGCGAGGGCATCCACTCCAGGGGGAGCCATGCGACGAAGCGGGGCTCGGGTTCGCGCGAGTCACTCAGCCGAGGTGGGAGGTTTCACTCCCGCGGTCCGGCCCGAGTCGGCCATCAGGCCAGACACGTGGGCGCGACCTTCGGGCGAGACCGGGCAGGTCTCACCGGGCGTCCGTTTCGACTTCAGCCGCATCCCGCTCACCCCCACCGTGCAGCGCGTCGCGTGCGGGGGAGGAACGTGCGCGTGCTCGTCCTGCGAGAAGAAGGAGGAGGTGGCTCGAGCGGCGCAACCCGGTGCCTCCGGGGCGGCCTCGTCGGAGCAGGTGTCCGCACAGGTCTCACGAGGACTGGGCTCCGGCCGACCGCTGGAGTCCTCCTCGCGTGCCTTCTTCGAGCCTCGCTTCGGCCATGACTTGAGCGGCGTGCGCATCCACACGGGCGCGAGCGCCTCGGACTCCGCTCGCGCGCTCCAGGCCCGGGCCTACACGGTGGGCAGCGACATCGCGTTCCAGGACGGCGCGTACTCACCCGGCACCCACGCGGGACGTCGGCTGCTCGCGCACGAGCTGACGCATGTGTTGCAACAGACGGGAGGCCGCCCCTCGTCCGGCGTCAGGTTGGCCCGCTTCGCCACGGGCGGGCTCGCGATGTCCTCCCCAGGCGATGCCTCCGAGCGAGAGGCCGAGTCCACGGCGGACGCGGTGATGGGGGAGGGCCCGACGCGAGAGCCTCGACGTCACGGCCCGGGCGTGGCTCGGGACTTCTCTCCGGCGCCCGCGTCCAAGTACACGGTGCCCTCGCCGGCGCCTCCTCCCACTCCGACGGCCGCGCCCCGCGAGGTGGCGACGGATGGCCCGCGGATGCAGTCGGGGACGGCGGTCAACAAGAACGGGCTCGTCGCGCCGGAGGAGGGCGTCAACCTCCGCGCCACGCCTGACGCGGGGCAGGCTCCGCTCGAGCGGCTCCCCCAGAACACGCGCTTGTTCGTCAGTCGCGAGCAGGCCGGGGGCTGGTACTTCGTGGTGCTGCTCGATGGCCGGTTCGGCTACGTGGCGAAGTCACACATCACCGTGGACCTGCCGGACCCGGAGGCCCGGTTGTATCGCATCGCGAAGGGGGAGACGGCGCTCGACATCGTCAAGCGCTTCTACAAGTCGAGCGCGACGCAGTGGGGCCAGGACGAGCGCTTCTTCGTCAACGTGCTGGTGCTCGTCAACTCGGAGCGCGGGCGCAATGGCATCCACAAGCCGGATCCGGACGCGGGATGGGATGCCACCCAGACGCGCGCGGGCTCGCAGATCTGGATTCCAGGCGTGGAGTTCGCCAAGGCGCTCAAGGGGCGCGTCTCCTCGGGCTCCATCAGCTACGAGGCCTATCAGGCCGTCAAGAGCGCCATCAGCGCGGTGGGCGAGTTCCTGCTGGGCTCGGTCGCCTTCGTGGCGGGGCTGCTGCACGGCGTCTTCGAGTCGCTCTGGGACACGCTGGTGGGGCTGGTGGACCTGGCGAAGCTGGCGGGAAAGCTGGTGTGGAGCCTCGTCACCGGCAACCTCATCTCGGATATCCGGGGCTTCTTCAAGGACTTGTCCAAGCTCGACTTCTCGCAGCTCGCGGCGGCGGGGCTCGACTGGCTGGACAAGAAGTGGAACGACCCGAGCCTGCTCAAGCGCTGGCACTTCAGGGGGTGGATTACCGGCTATGCGATTGCCGAAATCGTGATGCTGTTCTTCAGCGGCGGCGCGCTCACGGCGCTGAAGAGCGCGGGGAAGGCGGGCAAGTTCGCCCAGTTGCTCGCGAAGATGCCACGGGTGGTGAAGTTCGTGGAGAAGGCAGGCGACGTCGCCAAGGGGCTCAAGGAGGCGGAGGTCCTGCGCGTGGGGATGCGGGGGCTCCAGGCGGCGCGCGACTGGGCCGTGCGTGTGCTCAAGGTGCCCGGCCACATCCTGCAGAACCTCTCCGCCGAGGCGATTGACAGGCTCAAGCGGCTGCCCCAGTGGGCCATCGAGCGCTTCCGTGAGCTGAGCGACGTGGCCAAGGCGCGGGTGCTGGGCTGCGCCTCGCCGTGCAAGGTGGACCTGGGCGCCATCCAGAAGTACCTGGCGGAGCTGGCCGCGAAGGGAGCCACCGGCGCGAAGAAGCTCACGTCGCCGGAGAGCGTGCTCGCCGCGCTGCCCAAGGACCTTCACGTCGGCAAGATAAAGCAGTACCTGGACGAGTACCCGGCGCTGATGGCGCTCATCCGCAAGGCGGACCTCACGGACCTGGACCTCGCGAAGCTCGCCGACTTCGTCACCGCCGCGGACAAGAGCAACCCGAAGACGGCGTACCAGACCTTCACCCGCTACCTCACCCAGGTGGTGCCCTCGAAGACGGGGGGAGACATCGACGCGTTCAACAAGATCGTGGAGGCGGTGGTGAAGGCGGACCCGCGTCAGGGCGCCGCCCTCAAGGGGCCCATGTTCGAGGCCTTCGCGCGCACCCACCTCCAGGAGTTCGCCGGCAAGGCGTTCACGCGGGAGACCTTTCCACTTCCCGGGGGCAAGCGGCGCACCGCGGACCGCTTCTTCGCGGACAAGGGCGAGCTCTGGGAGATCAAACACCAGCTCACCGACAAGGTGCCTCCGGGCCAGGTGGACGACTACCTGGGCTTCCTGGGCACGAAGGGCGCCAACACGGGGGCCGAGGTGAAGTCGCTGCACTACCTCTTCCCCTCGGAGGAGGCCGCGAAGCTGAACTCGGCCCTCAAGGCGCGCCGCATCACCGTCTGGTATGTCAAGCAGCCCAACGTGTTGACCCGGCTCTAGGGAGGACCCGTCATGGCCGAGGTGAAGTGGACCGCCAGCTCGCAGCACCATGACTGGAATGACCGGCGCGCTCCCGCGGCCTTCATCGACGCCCTCTCCGAGGCGGGGCTCGTGGGGACGGTGGAGGGGGTGTGTGGCTGGGACGAGGACGCCACGCGCCGCGTGGTGAAGCTCGAGGGGGCGGGCGTGGGGGCGCGGGTGATGGCGGAGATTCCCAAGAAGGAGAAGCACCCGTACCTGAAGGCGTGGGGAGCCACGCCGTGGCCCTGGACGCTGACGGTGGGAATCTCTCCCTTCGTCGCCACGGAGGGGCGGGTGAGGGGGCTCAACACCTTCGTCTTCCAGTTCGAGGGCGCGTCGTACGAGGACGAGGCGGGCTCCGCGCGGTTGTTGAAGGCCTTCCATGCGGCCCACGCTCCCGAGACGACGGAGTTCGCCGCCATCCATCCCCTGGCGCGCTACGAGGACCTGGAGTCCGGTGACTACAACCCCGCCGTGACGCTGGGGCCCATGTTCGCGGGCGTGTACTGGGCCAACTTCCTGGGCCGGGGACACCTGGAGCAGTTCGACCGGAAGATGCTGGAGCAACTGCCCTCGGACCAGGTGGAGTGGGTGGACGGTGGGAAGGGCTTGTTCCTCGTCGTCACCCCTCGGCTCGCGGATGCCACCACTCCAGCGGTGGAGGCGGAGATGAAGCGGCTGACCGAGGTGTTCCGCGCGGCCCGGAAGTAGCGGCCAGGTGCTCGCGTGGGCACCGCCTCCCGTCGCCGAGGCGATGCGCGTCAGTGGTGGGCTGTTTTTGCCCAGACAGATGGCGGCGCTCGATGCGACGCACACTGCTTCCATGTGGGTGAGGTACGGTTCGCCCACTCACGCGGGAGGCCGTCATGGACACCACCTACAAGTCGCTGCGCATTGAGAAGGCGGATGGAGTCGCCGAAGTGATTCTCCTGGGCCCCGGTCGTGGCAACGCCATGGGCCCGGACTTCTGGCGGGAGATGCCCGAGGCCATTCGCGCGCTCGACGAGGATGAATCCGTGCGAGTGGTGCTCGTCCGGGGCAACGGGGACCACTTCACCTATGGCCTGGACCTGATGGGGATGATGGAGTCCCTGGGGCCGCTGCTCACCGGCGACAACAACCTCGCCCTGGAGCGCACGAAGCTCCTGAAGCTGATTGGCGACATGCAGCAGTCCACCGAAGGCATTGCCCGCTGTCGCAAGCCGTTCATTGCCGCCGTGCATGGCTGGTGCATCGGTGGAGGCATGGACCTCATCGCCGCGTGTGACTTCCGCTACTGCTCCCGCGACGCGAAGTTCTCCTTGCGCGAAGTGAAGGTCGGTATCGTCGCGGACCTGGGCGCTCTCAATCGCCTGCCGCGCATCATCGGCGAGGGACACACTCGCGAGCTGGCCTACACCGGTGGCGACGTGGATGCCGAGCGCGCCCTCCGCATGGGACTCGTCAACGAGGTCTTCCCGTCGGCCGAGGAACTGCTCACCCAGGCCCGCGCCACCGCGCGACGCATCGCCGAGAACCCGCCCCTCGTCGTCCAGGGCGCCAAGCAGGTGATGGAATACTGCGCTGACAAGTCCACGTCGGACGGCCTGCGCTACGTCGCCGTGTGGAACTCCGCGTTCCTCCAATCACACGACCTCGCAGAAGCCTTCTCCGCGTTCGCCGAGCGTCGCCCCGCGAAATTCGTGGGCCGGTGAGCCCGCCCCTCTCACGAGGGGCTTCCACCCGCTGCTCTCGCAGTGCGAGGATTCCCGTGAAGTCGAGTCTCGGGAGTCCCACGGCATGACGGAGACGGTTGGGTTGCTGGGTTATGGGCGCTTCGGTCGCGCCCTCTCGGGGCTGCTGTCCGACGCGGGCGTGCCGCACAGCGTGTTTGACCCGAGGCAGGACGAGGTCCCTCCAAAGCTGCAGGTACGTTCGCTCGCGGAGCTGGCCGCGCGCTCCACTGTCCTCGTACTGGCGATGCCTGTCTCTGTCATGCGCGAGGCGCTGACGACGCTGCGCCCCATCCTGTCGCCTTCCCACCTCGTCATCGACGTGGGCAGCGTGAAGGTGCGGCCGGTGCAAGTGCTCGCCTCTGTCCTGGGGCGTGACATTCCCTGGGTGGGCACGCATCCGCTCTTCGGCCCCGCGAGCCTGGCGCGTGGCGATGCTCGGCGCACCGTGGTGTGTCCGAATACTCTCCACCCAGAGGCCGTGCGCCGCACCCGTGCGCTGTTCGAACTCCTGGGCTGCGAGGTGACGGAGATGTCGCCCGAGGCCCATGACGAGCTGATGTCCCGCACCCATGTGCTTACGTTCTTCCTGGCCCACGGACTTGTGAAGGCAGGGGCGGGCAGAGACCTGCCCTTCGCGCCTCCCAGCTTCCAGCCCATGGCTCGGCTTGAAGAGTACGCACGGCTGGAGGTGCCACACCTCTTCGCCGTCGTGCAGACGGAGAACCCGTATGCGCGAGAGGCCCGTGTCCGGTTGATGGATGCACTCACGCAGCTCCATCAGGGACTCGAACCACAAGCAGGGGCCGCGAGTTCGACGCCTGAGTCCGCGCCCCCCGCGCTCCTGGGGGTTCGAGAACGCATCGACGGTGTCGACCGCGAACTCGTGTCATTGCTCGCTCGGCGTGCACGCCTCGTTCAAGAGGCGGCCCGTGTGAAGTCGGCGCACGGCTTGCCGTTTCCCGATGCGGAGCGTGAGTCCTCCATGATGGAGACCCGACGTCAGTGGGCCGAGCGGGACGGACTCGACACCGCCGCGCTGGACGATGTCTTCCGTGCCGTGCTTCGCCTTTCTCGTGACTCCGTTGCTGGACCCGACGGGGAAACGTGAGCCCCGGGAGTAGCGCCCCTCGCTGAACGCTTCGGCGAAAGCCCTTGCCGCAACCACACCGGACCGGTTCGCTCGCCGCCTCGTCCCGGCTCAGCGCTGGACGGTGAACGTGGGGTTGAGGACCTTCATCGTCCCCTTCGTCACACCGAACTGCTCATGCACCGCCGCGCGGCGCACGGCCTCCGCCGGAGAGATGCGGCCCGCGAGCAGCTCCTGATACGCCCCCAGGACACGCGTGGCCTCCTCGCGTGACTCACGGACGAACTCCACCCGGAAACGCTTCACTCCTCGCGCCAGCAGCGACGGCACCAGCGACGCCGCGCTCTGCGCCTGCGCGTTGAACACCGTGTTGCGGCAGCCCACGTCCACCACCACCGGATGCTCCAGGCCCTTGTGGTCCCTCAGCGACAACCGGTGCTTCTCGCACGGGCGTCCACAGCTCTTGAAGTCGCGCCCGTGCGACAGCGTGTGCGAATACACGCAGTGCTCCGTGTGGAACGTCGAGATGTGGTGGTGCACCGTCACCGCGAAACGCTCGGCCGGCAGGTGCTCCAACATCGCCCCCAACTGCACCGCGTCCAAATCATGCGCGAACGTGAGCGTGTCCAGCCCCAGCCCCAACAGATGCAGCGCCGTCACGGAGTTGGTCACGTTGAGCGAGAAATCCCCATGCAGCGCCGGCCGTGACTCCCCCGGCGCAAAGGGCCGCTCCAGGAAGTGCATCATCGCGCCCCAGTGCCGCGCCAGCACCGCGTCCGGCTTCAGCTTCGCGATGCGCGCGTCGTAGCCCTCCTCGCCGGGCTTCTGCACCCGCACCGTCGCAATCGTCACGCGCAGCCCCGCCGCCCGCGCCCGCTCCACTGCCCGCTGGAGCCCCACCAGCTCCATCCAATCCAGCTCCACCTCCGGCAGCCCCGCCGCAATCACCGCTTCGAGCTGCTCGTCCGTCCGACACAGCGGCAACAACCGCGCACCGTCAGCCACCGGTGATGCGACCACGCGCTCGCGCTGCGAGGCCCGTACTTCCTCCAGCACCGCCGTCTCCCGCACCGTGCGCGCCGGTCCCCGAGACACCGCCTCCGTCAGCTCCGCCACCAGTGAGCGACGCAGCGCCTTCAGCTCCGATACAGGCAGATGCAGCCCCGTCCCCAGCGCTGTCGTGTCCAGCTCCGTCAGGTGGAACGAAGTGCCACCCAGCGCCGCCAGCTTGTCCTTCAGCAGCGCCGCGTCCATCCCACCCCCGCGAGACTGCGCGAGCGGCACCGTGCTCGACGCCGTGGCCACGTGGCCTCCTCGCGCCGTGCCCGTCACCACCAGCGGCCCTCCCGCCGTCCCCGACACCGTCAGCGCCAGCGGGACACGGCCCTCGGGCTCACCCTGCGCCAGCAGCTCCTCCGTGTGCTTCGCCAGGGAAGGATCACTCGTCACCCAGACACGCTGCCCGCGCGCCACCCGCCCCATGTCCGGTCCGGGATTGCCGAAGCCCAGCACCCAGCCGTGACTCGTGCGCTCGACTCGGAACAGCGGCCCGCCCGCCTCGTGCTTGTCCTCCGGGTGCCCGTCGTCGAACACCACGCCCATGCCCGGACGAGGGGACAGCTCCGCGGCCACCGGCGCATCGCCCTCCAGCGGCGAAGACACCTTGCCCTGCGGCGCCTCCGACTTCGTCCGCGCGTCGTCCTGCCCCAGCCCGCCCGTCCACGGACGGCCCTCCGGGTCCTCCGCCACGAGCACGTCGCGACCCTGCACCGCTTCCACCACGCCCAGGTACGCGCCTCGGTGTTTGGGGAAGCGCCCCTCCACCAGCGTCTGGTGGTCCGAGCCCGCGAAGAAGCCGTGTGAGAAGCCCCGGCTGTACGACAGCGTCATGTCGGCCAGGTCCTTGCGCAGCGCACCCGTGTCCGCCTTGCCCGCCGACACACCGTCCACCCAGCGCCGATACCCCTGCACCGCCGTGGCCACGTACTGCGGCCCCTTCTGCCGGCCCTCAATCTTCAGCGAGTGCACGCCAATCTCAATCAGCTTCGGCACCGCCATGACACCGGCCAGGTCCTTGGGACTGAGCAGGTAGCGCACGTCGCCCAGGTCCTTCGTCTGTCCATCCACCACCAGGTCATACGGCAGCCGACAGGACTGCGCGCACTGCCCCCGGTTCGCCGAGCGCCCACCCCACGCCTCACTCGTAAGGCACTGACCGCTCCAGGACATGCAGAGCGCGCCGTGGATGAACACCTCCAGCTCGATGTCCGTCTCCGCCGCCAGCCGTCCAATCTCCGCCACCGACAGCTCTCGCGGCACGACGATGCGCGTGGCACCCAATCCGCGAGCGAAACGCGCACCCTCCGCGCTCGAAATCGTCATCTGCGTGGAGGCATGAACCTCCATCTGGGGACACACCGCGCGAGCCACCAGCGCGATGGCGGGGTCCTGGACGATGAGCGCGTCCACCCCCGCGGCGGCCACTCGCCGCAGGATGTCCTCCACCACCGGCAGCTCCGGCTCGAACACCAGCGTGTTCATCGTCAGGAACGCGCGCGCGCCCGCGCGGTGCACCAGCGCCAGCGTCTCCGACAGGGTGGCGAGCGAGAAGTTCTCCGCCCGGGCCCTCGCGTTGAAGCCCTCGTCCAGCCCGAAATAGATGGCGTCCGCGCCACTGGCCAGCGCGGCCTTCATCGAGTCGAGGTCTCCAGCGGGGGCGAGGATTTCAGGACGACGGCGCATGTCCGCCCTCTACCACAGCGAGGCTGCCATCGCGCCCGTCCTCACGCGCCCGTGGACGCAGTGCGGCAGGTTCTGGTCAAGTCGCCGCCCGGTTGCTTCCACAGGAGACGAGTCATGGCTGAAGGCGTGTTCAAGGACGGGCTGCTGGCGGGCAAGGTGGCGTTCATCTCGGGCGGCAGCAGCGGCATCAACCTCGGCATCGCCGAGGCGTTCGTGAAGGCGGGGGCCAAGGTGGCCATCAACGGTCGCAATGTGGAGAAGCTGGAGGGCGCGGTGAAGGGCCTCCAGGCCCACGGCACCGCCATGGGGGTGGCCGCGGACGTGCGCGACTACGCCTCCGTGGAGAAGGCGCTCCAGACGGTGCGCGACGCGTACGGGGAGATGGACATCCTCATCTGTGGCGCCGCCGGCAACTTCCCCGCACCGGCCCTGGGCATGTCCTCCAACGGCTTCAAGGCCGTCATGGATATCGACGTGCTGGGCACCTTCAACCTCTGTCGCGCCGGTTTCGAACACCTGCGCAAGCCCGGCGCCAGCATCATCAACATCTCCGCGCCCCAGGCGTACCTGCCCATGGCCATGCAGGCCCACGTGTGCGCCGCCAAGGCCGGCGTGGACATGCTCACCCGCGTGCTGGCGCTCGAGTGGGGCGGCGCAGGCGTGCGTGTCAACGCGATTACCCCCGGCCCCATCGAGGACACCGAGGGCATGCGCCGCCTGGCCCCCAGCGAGGAGGGCCACCAGAGGCTCGCCCAGGCCCTGCCGCTCCAGCGCTTCGGCACCAAGGCGGACATCTCGCGGCTGGCCCTCTTCCTGTCCTCGGAGGCCGCGTCCTACATCACCGGCTCCATCATGGTCTGTGATGGCGGCCAGTCCCTGCTGGGCGGCGCCGCGCTCATGGCGGCCATCGGGATGTAGCCCGACACAGAGGGGGATGGGGTGCTCACGACCTCCTCTGTGAAATTTGTTGTAATTGCAAACTTGTGACCTGGGTCTACGTGGCGGGTGGCGATGTCTGGTACAAGGCATTGCAACCCGCGAGTGGAGTCTTCCCTGGGGGGGACAGCTCGCATCCCGGAGATCCGCATGTCCGTACGCCTTGCCCCGTCAGCCCGACTCCTCGGGCTGGCCGCGCTGTGTCTTGGCCTGTTCGTTGGCTGTGGTGATGACCCGGATCCGCAGCCCCTGCCCACGCCCTCGACGTTGCCGGACGCCACCGCATCCACGGTGGTCCTCGCGCCGGCGAGGGACGTGCTGGCGGACGGCGCGGACCAGGGCACGGTCACTGTCACAGTGAGGAGCAAGAACGGCACCGCGCTCGCGGGGCGCACGGTGACGGTGGCGGTGGAGGGCGACGGCAACCTGGTGTTGCAGCCGGGACAGACGAACAGCCAGGGCGTCGCCGTGGCGACCGTGGTGACCGCGCACGCGGGGACCAAGCGGGTGACGGTCTCCGTCGCGGCCGAAGGGGGCGCGGTGGTGTTGGCCTCCCGGCCCTCGTTCAACTTCGTCGCGCTGGTGGCCACGCGGCTGGAGTTCATCCCCGCGCCGGTGGAGTCCACGGCGGGCGCGCCCATCACCGGCCTGAACGTGCGCTTCCGCGACGCTCAAGGTCGCCCCGTCCTGGGCGCGACGGCGGCGGTGACGTTGTCCCTGGCGGCGAACCCAGGGGATGTCGCGCTGGAGGGCACGCTCACGGTGACGCCGGTGGGTGGCACGGCGAGCTTCACGGACGTGGTGCTGAAGAAGGCCGGCGCGAACTTCCAGCTCAAGGCGTCGGCGGCGGGGATGGAAAATGCGACGAGCGCCGAGTTCTCCGTGGCTCCGGCCGCGGCGGCCTCGCTGGACATCGACGGGTTGGAGTCCACCGCCGTCGCGGGTGCGGCGCGCTCGGCGCAGGTGACGGTGCGTGACGCCTTCGACAACGTGGCCACGAACTACACCGGCACGCTGTCCGTGAGCTCCACGGATGCCACGGCCTCGCTGCCCGGGCCCCATGCCTTCACCCAGACGGATGCGGGGCGCTTCACCTTCATGGGGGTTGTCCTCAAGCGCGCGGGCAGCCATCAGGTCACGCTTCAGGATGTGAGTGTCGCCGCGCTGCGCGCCCAGCAGGACGTGGGCGTGGTGGCGGGGGAGGCGTCGGCGCTGGTGTTCACCCAGGTGCCCGCGTCGGCCTCGACGAGCGCCGTGTTGTCTCCGGTGGAGGTGTCCCTGCGGGATGCCTTTGGAAACCTCTCGGCGGTGGGGGCTCCTCCCGTGGCGGTGTCGCTGGTGGAAACAGGCGACCTCTCCGGGGTTCAGGAGGTCGCGCCAGTGGAGGGCGTGGCTCGCTTCACCGGGCTGCGGGTGAGCACGGAGGGCAGCTATCACCTCCGGGCGAGCGCGACGGGACTGACGGAGGCGAGCAGCACCGCCATCTCGGTCGTCGATGACGTGCCGCCCGCTCGGCCCGTGCTCTCGCTGGGGACGCTCGGCACGGAGTCGGCGACGGTGACGTGGGTGGCCGTGGGTGATGACGGCAGCGTGGGCCGGGCGACGTCGCAGACGTTGCGCTACTCGCTGTCCCCCATCCTCACCGACGCGGAGTTCAACGCGGCGACGCCGGTGGGGGGCGTGAATGCTCCCGCCGAGCCGGGCACCGCCGAGTCCGCGCAGGTCACCGACCTGGTCGCGAACCAGACGTACCATGTCGCGCTGCGGGTGACGGACAACCGCGGCAACTCCGCGCTCTCCAACAGCCTGTCCTTCCAGACGCTGAACGCCGAGGTGACGCGGCTGGCCTTCACCACGCAGCCGGTGAACGGGACCGCGGGCGTGTCGCTTGCGGGCGTGCGAGTCTCCCTCCAGAACGCGCAGGGCGAGGTCGTCACCACGGCCAGCCTGCCGGTGACGCTGTCGCTGGTGGGGGGCTCGGGCTTCGAGCCGAAGCAGGTCTCCGCCGCCTCCGGCGTGGCCCTCTTCTCCGACCTGCGCATCGACCGCGCGGGCACCTATCGCTTCTCCGCCAGCGCCAACGGCCTGACGGTGCAGAGCGATGAGTTCGTCATCGAGGCGGGAGCGGCGTCCCGACTGGCGCTCACGGGGCTCGTGGCGCCCGTCATCGCCGGCCAGTCACAGAGCGTGGAGGTGACGGCGTTCGACGGCTTCGACAACGTGGCCAAGGGCTACTCGGGCACCGTGCGCTTCACGTCCACGGACCCGGAGGCGGAGCTGCCCGCCGACTACACCTTCACCGCGCAGGACCAGGGACGCCACGTCTTCTCCGACGTCGTGCTGGCCAACATGGGCCTTCGCCGGGTGACGGCGACGGACACCGCCAACGCGCAGCTCACGGCCTTCATGGAGGTGGAGGTGACGAACGACGCCGCCCACCACCTGGACCTGGAGGGGCTGCCGACGCAGGCGGCGGCGGGTGGCAGTCACACGCTGACCCTCAGCGTGAGGGACCGCTTTGGCAACCTCGTCACGGGCTACACCGGCGAGGTGGACTTCGCCTCGGACGACCCTCGCGCCACGCTGCCTCCCGAGCACGTGTTCACCGCCGGGGATGCGGGCCGCTTCACGTTCAGCGTGACGCTGGAGAGCGCCGGCGAGCGCTCCCTCACCGTGGCGGAAGTGGGCGGGGCACTGTCCATCACCCGGAGCACGCAGGTGTCCCCGGGGAACGCGGAGTCGCTGTCGCTTGTGCTGTCGACGGCGTCTCCGGCCGCCGGTCAGTCGGTGAGCGCGACGGTGACGCTGGTGGATGCGTATGGCAATCAGGCCGCCGGCTATCGAGGCACGGTGGCGCTGAGCGTGGCGCAGGACCCCGGGGCCACGGTTCCGGGGCCGTACACCTTCACCGAGACGGATGCGGGCCGGCACGTCTTCAGCGTGACGTTCGCCCAGGCGCAGGCGACCACGCTGTCCGCCGTGGACACCCAGCAGGCGACGTTGTCCGCCTCCGAGGCCGTGACGGTGAGCGCCGGCGTGGCCACCGCGCTGCGCGTGTCGCCCGTGACAGAGTCCCTGACGGCCGGTGTCGCCCATGTGTTCTCCGTCAGCGCGAGGGACCGCTTCGACAACCTGTCCCGCGACTACGTGGGCACGGTGCAGCCGTCGGCGACGGATGCCAACGCGGGGCCGCTCACCGCCCACACGTTCACCGCGGCGGACCAGGGGGAGCACGGCTTCACCCTTGCCCTGCGCACCGCGGGCACGCAGACCGTCACCTTCACGGACGCCGCGCTCGCGGTGTCGGCGGCGCGCGAGGTGACGGTGGACGCCGCTGCCCCGGCGCGGCTGGGCTTCGTGTCCGCACCGGGCTCGGCTTCGGTGCGCCAGGTGCTCGCCGCGGTGAGCGTGGCCGTACAGGACGAGTTCGGCAACACCTCGTCCAGTGGTGCCCCGGTGGTGACGCTCTCGCTCTCGGGCGGCGGTGTGCTCGACGGTGACGTCACCGCCACGGCCGTCGCGGGCGTGGCGCGCTTCACCACGCTCTCGGTGGCCCAGGAGGGGGACTACACGCTGACCGCCTCCGTGTCCGACGCGAGCCTGCCGGCCGCCTCCAGGGCGCTGTCCATCATCGACGACCAGGTGCCCTCGCCGGTGGCCACGCTCGAGGCGAGCGTGGTGGGCGCTGACTCCGTGAGGCTGCGTTGGGTCGCCACGGGCGACGACGGCCAGCTGGGCCAGGCCTCGTCCTACCAGCTGCGCTACGGCCTGGCGCCGCTGAACGAGACGAACTTCGAGGTGGCCGTGGTGGTGCCCACGGGCACGCCGGGCCTGCCTGGAGCGCAGGAGGAGGCGACCGTCGCGGGCCTCGCGGTGGGCCGCACGTACTACTTCGCGGTGCGCGTGGTGGACGGCGCGGGGAACTCCAGCCCGCTGACGACCACCTCCCTGGACCTGCCCAGCGCGTGTGGCAGCCAGGTGTGCGCGCCCCGTGCGCCCGAGTGCTCCGAGTCGGGCGTGGAGGTGGTGACGTATGAGGCCACCTGCGAGATTCTGGCCGGTGAGCCGACGTGCGTTTACGTGCCCACCGCGTCAGCGTGCACCGGTGTGGATGCCGTCTGCTACCAGGCGGCGTGCACCACGGCGGCGGCGCCCGGCGAGCGCACGCTCATCATCACCGAGGTCATGGCCTCCCCGAGCACTGGCACGACGGAGTACATCGAAGTGACGAGCACGTCCGACGCGCTGCTCAACATCAACGGCCTCTCGCTCATCTCCTCGGCCACGACCACCGTCTCGGTGGACAAGGGCCCGGGCGCGGCCGTGGTGCTGCCGGCGCGCGGCATCCTGGTGCTGGCGAGCAACCCGGACCTCGCCACCAACGGTGGCGTGGACGCGGACTACGGCTATGGGAACGCCCTGGAGCTGGAGAGCACGGGCCAGCTGTCCCTTCGCGTCAATGGCGTGGTGATGGACGACCTCACCTACGACGAGGAGTTCCCGCTGGTGGCGGGCCGCTCCCTGAGCCTGTCCTCGGAGCTGGTGGGCAGCACCGCGAGCCGCTACTCCTGGTTCTGGTGCGCGTCCAACGACGAGCTGTCGGGCGGAGACCGGGGCACGCCGGGCCTGCCCAACGAGACGTGCGGCGTGGACATCCAGCCGCCCGTGGAGTTCTGCGCCATCGAGTCCCCCAAGTCGTTCCCGGCGGTCATCGCGCGCGGCTCCTCCCATGAGGTCACCAGCCGCGTCTACGAGCCGCAGGTGACGACGCGCAGCACGGCGGGCAATGACCACTTCCCGTACCTCGTCTCGGAGCTGGGCTACGGCACGGACGCCAACGCCCCGGAGTCCTGGACGTGGGTGCCCGCGACGCCGAACCCCAGCTATGGCGCGCTCGGCGGCAACGACGACGAGATGTTGGCCACCCTCCAGATTCCCACGAACGGGAGCTTCCTCTACGGCTTCCGCTACCGCTTCACGCGTGGCCCTGTGGGCGCTGACACGTGGGTCTACTGCGACCAGAGCGGCGTCGTCTCGCCTGGGGTCCCGGCGAGCTACGGCACCGTGACGGTGGACGAGGTCCTCCCGGTGGCGGACCACGTGGTCATCAGCGAGGTCAGCGGCCGGGGTATCACGTCGCAGACGGACGAGTTCGTCGAGCTGTACAACCCGACGAACCAGGTCGTGGACCTGAGCGGCTGGATGATGCAGTACAAGTCGGCGGGGGGGTCCACGTACACGGGCACCTTCGTGATTCCCGCCGGCAAGGTCATCCCCGCGCACGGCTACTTCCTGCTCGCGCACACGGGCTACACCGGAACCGGAGCGCTGGCCGCGGATGCGACGTGGTCCGGCTTCGACCTGTCGGCCTCCACGACGACGGGCGGCCATGTCCGCATCGGTCAGTCGCTGAGCACGCCCACTCCCATCGAGGTGGACAAGCTGGGGTGGGGGACGGCGAACTCGCCGGAGGGCTCCGCGGCCGGTCCGTTCCACCCGGCGGCGGGCGGCAGCATCGAGCGCAAGGCGCTGCCCACGTCGACGCAGGCCACGATGGCCGAGGGCGGCTCCGACGCGAGCCGGGGCAACGGTTCCGATTTGAACAACAACAGCGCGGACTTCGTGGTTCGCACCACCCGCCAGCCGCAGAACTCCCTGAGCGGGACCGAGCGGCCGTAGTCCGCGGGACATCCTGAGCGGTACGGGAGGCCGTCCTGGCTGTACGCCGGGGCGGCCTCCCTGTCTTCCGAGGCTCAGGCGCGGCGGGCCCACTGTCGGCCAGAGTGCCGTCCGGCCATCAAAGGCTGCTGCCCGGAGGCGGCGGGCGGATTACCTTTGCGGCGCACACTTCCCGTCAGCAGCACGCCCAGGAGAGCAGCCCGTGCCTGAAACGCCTGTCCCCGACGCCGTCCGCCTCATCACCTGTCCGCCCGCCGAGTTCCGACGCTCCGGTGAAGCCGCCATGGAGGCCACCCGCGCCGGAATCGCCCGCCTCAAGGCGCTTCGCGCCCCCTTCGACGTGGTCCAGGTGCTGGAGCTGTACGACGAGGCCATGGCCTCGCTGGACGATGCGGGGGCCCGCGCGAGCGTCGCGCGGCACTCCCACCCGGAGGCCGCCATGCGCGAGGCCGCCGAGGCCGCCGAGCAGGAGCTGGAGACGCTCGCCACCGACATCCGCATGGACCGGGGCGTCTACGACGTGCTCGCCTCGTTGGACCTCTCCGGCCAGGACGCGCAGACGCGCAAATGGATGGAGAAGGTGCTGCGCGACTTCCGCCGCTCCGGCGTGGACCGCGATGACGCCACCCGCGCGCGGGTGAAGGCGCTCAACGATGAGCTGGTCCGCATTGGCCAGGAGTTCAGCCGCAACATGCTCCAGGACACGCGCGCGGTGTCCCTGCCTCCCTCCGCGCTGGACGGGCTGCCTGACGACTACGTCCGGGCCCATCCCCCGGGCGCGGACGGTCAGGTGAGCATCACCACCGACTATCCGGACATCATCCCCTTCATGACGTACTCGCGCGACGCGAAGGCGCGCGAGCAGATGTGGCGGGCCTTCCGCATGCGGGGCCACCCCAGCAACACGGACGTGCTGGAGCGCATGGTGGCGCGCCGTCACGAGCTGGCCACGCTGCTGGGCTACCGCAACTGGGCGGCCTTCGCGACGGAGGACAAGATGATTCGCGACGAGCAGGCCGCCGCGGACTTCATCGCGAAGATTTCCGACGCGTCCGGCGCGCGCATGCAGCGCGACTACGCGCTGCTGCTGGAGCGCAAGCGCCGGGACGTGCCGGGTGCCGCGCGCGTGGACCCGTGGGACCAGGCGTACCTGGAGGACCGCATCAAGGCGGAGCAGTACGCCTTCGACTCGCAGGCGGTGCGCCCGTACTTCGAATACACGCGCGTGAAGCAGGGCATGCTGGATTTGACGGCGCGGATGTTCGGCGTGACGTACCGGCGCATCCAGGACGCCACGGTGTGGCACCCGGACGTGGAGGCCTACGACGTGCTGGAGGGCGGCACGGTGAAGGGCCGCTTCTACCTGGACATGCACCCGCGCGCGGACAAGTACAAGCACGCGGCGCAGTTCACCCTCACCAGCGGCAAGTCCGACCGCCGGCTGCCCGAGGGCGTGCTGATGTGCAACTTCCCCAAGCCCGGCACGGAGCCCGCGCTGCTCCAGCATGACGACGTGGAGACGTTCCTCCACGAGTTCGGCCACCTGCTGCACCACATCTTCGGCGGCCACACGCGCTGGGCGGGCGTGTCCGGCGTGCGCACGGAGTGGGACTTCGTGGAGGCGCCGTCGCAGATGCTGGAGGAGTGGGCGCGCGACACGGCGAGCCTCCAGACGTTCGCGAAGCACTACCAGACGGGCGAGCCGCTGCCGGCGGAGATGGTGACGCGGATGCGCAGCGCGGAGGAGTTCGGCAAGGGCCTGTGGGTGCGCCAGCAGATGTTCTACGCGGCGCTCAGCCTGGAAATCTACCGGAGGGACCCGGCGGGCCTGGACGCCACCGCGCTGGTGCGGGAACTCCAGGGCACATACACGCCGTTCCCCTACGTGGAGGGCACGTACTTCCACCTGTCCTTCGGGCACCTGGAGGGGTACTCGTCCAACTACTACACGTATATGTGGTCGCTAGTCATCGCCAAGGACCTCTTCACCGTGTTCCAGAAGCAGGGGATGTTGTCCCCCGAGCCCGCGCAGGCGTACCGGCGCGCGGTGCTGGAGCCGGGCGGTTCGGACGACGCGGCCAGGCTGGTGCATGCCTTCCTGGGTCGCGACTACGACTTCCACGCGTACGAGGCCTGGCTGAACAAGGCGGCGTGAGCATCAAGGCGTGAAGGGGGGGCGCCATTCCGGGCGCCCCTCTGGGCCTACACTTCGATATTGATTTGCAGAATCAAGTGGTGCGTGTCCGTGCACGGACTGGTATGTGGGGCGGCGCCGTCCCGCGACCTGGGTCTTTCCGTTCCGCGAGCACTGGCTGGATGAAACCGTGAGCACACCTGACAGGCGTCCCTTTCCCCTCTTCGCGATTCTCGGTGTCGTCGCCGTGGTGGCCGCCGTCGCGATCGCCGTGAAGCTCCAGAGCGGCTCCTCCTCGGAGTCCGCGCCCGCGCCGGTGGCCCAGGCCCCCGCGGTGCCGGAAGCACAAGGCCGGACCTTCAAGCACGGCCAGGGGACCACCGTCGTCCCGCTGAATCCCCAGCGCGTCGTGGTCTTCGACCTGGTCGCCCTGGACATCCTGCAGGCGCTGGAAGTGGGCGTGCTCGGCGTCGCGGGTGACCAGTTCCCCCACCATCTGGCGCCGTTCGCCGACGCGAAGTACCTGCGCATGGGGACGCTGTTCGAGCCCGACTACGAGGCCATCCACGCCGCGAAGCCGGACCTCATCATCACCGGGGGCCGCTCCAGCGCGAAGTACGCGAGCCTGTCGAAAATCGCCCCCACCGTCGACCTGCCGATGGGCGGCGTGAACTACATCGACACGGTGGTGGCCAACACGGAGCTGCTGGCGAGCATCTTCGGCAAGGAAGAGAAGGCCCGTGCGCTGGTGGCCCAGCTGCGAGAGTCCATCGCGAAGCTGAAGGAGACGACGGCGGGCCGAGGCAAGGGGCTGGTGGTGCTCGTCACCGGAGGCCGCATCAGCGCCTATGGTCCGGGTTCGCGCTTCGGCGTCATCCACGGTGACTTCGGCGTGCCGGTGGCCGCCGAGGGGCTCAGCGCGTCGCTGCACGGTGAGGTCGTCGGCTCGGAGTTCATCCGGGAGAAGAACCCCGACTGGCTCTTCGTGATTGACCGTGACGCGGGCATGGGCCAGCAGGGTGGGGCCCAGAAGGTGCTCGACAACGAGCTGGTCCAGCAGACGACGGCCTGGAAGTCGGGGCAGGTCGTCTACCTGGACCCCCTGACGACCTACCTCATTGGCGGTGGCATCCAGGCGGTGAATGCCCTGCGGAGCCAGATTGCGGACGCCTACGCCGCGCGGGCCCAGTAGGCTGCCCGGGCCGTGAAACGCTTCATCGCCGCCGCCGCCGTCATCGCCCTGCTGGCCCTGGTCAGCCTGTTCATTGGCGTCAGCAACGTGTCGTGGGACTCGCTCTTCTCGCCGAGCCCCGACGAGCGCGCCCTCCAGGTGTTGGTCATCAGCCGCATCCCCCGGCTCCTGGCCGTCATGCTGGTGGGAACGTCGCTGGGGGTGGCGGGGCTGTTGATGCAGATGCTCGCGCGCAATCGCTTCGTGGAGCCCGCGACGGCGGGGTCGGCGGAGTCCGCGAGCCTGGGGGTGCTGGCCGCCACGGCCCTGGCCCCTCAGCTTCCCGTGCTCGGGAAGATGCTCGTCGCGGCTTGCTTCGCCCTGGCGGGGACGGCGCTCTTCCTGCTCATCCTGCGCCGCATCCCCATGCGCTCGGTGCTCATCGTGCCGCTGGTGGGCCTGGTACTGGGCAGCGTCTTCGATTCGGTGACGACCTTCTTCGCCTACCGGTTCGACCTGCTCCAGTCGGTCAACGCGTGGAAGACGGGCGACTTCTCCACCGTCTTGCGCGGTCGCTACGAGCTGCTCTGGGTGACGCTGGTCCTCACGCTGTGCGCCTATGTGGCGGCGGACCGCTTCACTGTCGTGGGCATGGGGGAGTCCTTCACCACCAACCTGGGACTGCGCTACTCGCGCATCGTCGCGCTGGGGCTCGTCATCGTCTCCCTGGTCACCGCGATGGTGGTGGTCACCGTGGGAATGATTCCCTTCCTGGGGCTCCTGGTGCCGAACGTCGTCAGCCTGTTCATGGGAGACAACGCTCGAAAGTCCATTCCCTGGGTGGCGGTGGGGGGCGCGGGCTTCGTCCTGCTCTGCGACATCATCGGCCGCGTGGTGCGCTTCCCGTACGAGATTCCGGGGGCGACCATCGCCGGAGTCATTGGCAGCGGGCTCTTCCTCTTCCTCCTGCTGAGGAGGGACGCCCGTGTCGGCTGACGGCCTCGTGGTGGTGAGGCGGCCCGAGTGCACCCTGTTCATCCTCGGGTGCGTGGCGATGGCCTGCGCGGCCCTGTTCATGCTCATCGACGTGGGCGGGCAGTGGGACTTCGTCCTGCCGTTCCGCGGGCGGAAGCTGGCGACGGCGCTCCTGGTGGGCTACGCCATCGCGGTCTCCACGGTGCTCTTCCAGACGGTGACGGGCAACCGCGTGCTCACGCCCGCGATTCTCGGGTTCGACAACCTCTACGTGCTCATCCAGACGTGCCTGCTCTTCTTCCTGGGCTCTGGCACGGTGGCGAGCCTGGACCCCCGGCTCCTGTTCGGCGTGGAGGTCCTCATCATGGTGGCCTTCTCGGGGCTGCTGTACTGGGGGATGTTCGGCGGGGCCCGGCGCAGCCTGCACCTGGTGCTCCTGACGGGCGTGGTGCTGGGGGTGTTGTTCCGGAGCCTGTCGTCCTTCCTCCAGCGCCTCATCGACCCCAACGAGTTCATCTTCCTCCAGGACCGCTTCTTTGCGAGCTTCAACAACCCGGACCAGGAGTTGCTCGTCGTCTCGTTCCTCCTGACGTTGGGCGTGTCCATCATGGGGTTCCGAATGCTGCGCACCTTCGATGTCCTGGTGCTGGGGAAGGAGACGGCCATCAACCTGGGGGTGGACTACCAGCGGACGGTGGCGCTCACCCTGGTGCTGGTGGCCATCCTCGTCTCGGTGTCGAGCGCGCTGGTGGGGCCGGTGACGTTCTTCGGCCTGCTGGTCTCCAATCTGGCGCATGCGCTGGTGCGCACGTACAAGCACGCGCTCATCCTGCCCGCCGCCGCGCTGGTCGCCGCGGTGGCGCTGGTCGCCGGACAGGTCGTCCTGGAGCAGGTCTTCGCCTTCGACACCAACCCGCGCGTCATCATCGAGTTCGTGGGCGGGCTGGTGTTCATCACGATGCTCATGAGGAAGTCCCCGAGATGATCGAGGCGAAGAACGTCACGAAGCGCTACGGCCCTACGCTCGTCGTGGACGACGTCTCCCTGCGTTTTCCCGTCGGCGGCATCACCTCCATCATCGGCCCCAATGGCGCGGGCAAGTCGACGCTGCTGTCGATGATTTCCCGCGTGTTGCCCATGTCCTCCGGCAACGTGCTGGTGGATGGGCTGGACGTCGTCACCACGCCGGGAGACGAGCTCGCCCGGCGGCTGGCCATCTTGCGTCAGGACAACCACCTCACCTCACGGCTGACGGTGCGCGAGCTGGTGACGTTCGGCCGCTATCCCCACTCGAAGGGGCGGCCCACGGTGAAGGACCAGGAGCACGTCGAGCGGGCGATTCAGCACATGGGCCTGGAGGCGCTCTCGGCGCGGTTCCTGGACGAGCTGTCGGGCGGCCAGCGCCAGCGGGCCTTCGTGGCCATGGTGCTCTGCCAGGACACGGACTACGTCCTCCTGGACGAGCCGCTCAACGGCCTGGACTTGAAGCACGCGGTGTCGATGATGAAGCAGCTGCGGACGGCCGCCAACACGCTGGGCAAGAGCTTTGTCCTGGTGCTGCACGACCTCAACTTCGCGTCCTGCTACTCCGACCACCTCATCGCGATGCGGGACGGCAAGGTCGCGTTCCAGGGGCGCTCGGAAGACATCATGCGGCCGGACGTGCTGCGGGCTGTCTATGATTTGGAGATCGCCATTCAGCAAATCAATGGCGACTGGATTGCCACGCATTACCGCTGACGTCGCGCGGCTTATTGCCTCGCGGGCTCATGATGAAAGGATGATGGAGGCATGCGGTCGGCATGACTCCGCGCGAGCGTGGATGGGAGAGCCTCCGGTGACTCGAGAGGAGAGCGACCCGTGCATGAGTCCGATTTCGAGAGGGGTTTCAGGAACGCCCCTCGGTTGATGGCGCTGGTGTTGGCGGCGCTGTTCATTCCGGGGCCTCGCGCCCAGGCCTACCCCATTCCCCCGGAGACGCTCTGGGGACTGACCGAGGAGGCCGAGTGGGTGGTGTGGGCGGACGTCGAGGAGGCATGGCCGTTGCCGAAGGATGAACGCGAGCGCGCTCAAAAGGAGGACTGGGAATCGGGCCATGTCGCGCGCCTGCGCGTCCGCGAGGCGTGGAAGGGGAATGCCCGTCAGGGCGAACGGCTCGAGGTGCATTGGATTGAACTGGCGTGTCCAGCACCCGCTCGCTTCGAGAAAGGGCTCGCGGTGGTGGCGTTCCTGACGCACAGGGCCGGCAAGTGGCGCGCCGTGGCGAAGTCGTACGGGACGCGCTACCCGGCGAGCAATGATGACCTGGAGGCCTATCGCCGCGCGGTGACGCTCGCGAGGAACGCGCACGAGAAGTGGACGCAGGAGCGCATCGTGGGGCGGGGCGGGAATCTGGAGGCGGCGCGGGTGGACTGGCAGGTGCGCGTGTCCGCGCATCCCGCAACGCGCTGGGATGGGTTGTACGGGCTGGTGCCGGAGGGGGACTCGGCCCGCGCGTTCTACGATGGACGCGTCAGGACTCCCGTGGTGTTGACCGGCGCGCAGCGCGAGCAACTGGCGCGGGGGTTCGTCGAGCGCCCTCCGCTGGACCGGGCCCTCCCCATGATGCTCAAGGCCCTGCGGGGGCATGCGGACAAGGAGGTGGACCTGAGGGCCGCACGCGCGCTCGAGACAGCGCTCACCCTGGACGGACCCCCGGGCTGGGTACCCCGTGCCTTCAGCCTGCTCCGTGAGCGCTTTGGAGAGAAGCTCCCGCCGCGAAGGGCGCCGACCCAGGAGGAACTCATGACCCGGATGCTTCGCGATGGGCTTTCGGGGCCCAGCCACGAGGAGCTGGAGGGGTTCATTGAGGAGTGGACGCGCTTCAAGCAGCGCCATCAGTTGACCCCGGCACTGCTGCCTCTGCCGGTGGAGCCTCCCGTCCCTGGCACAGGGGGCGACTCACCGCTCTGAGGCGTCGTCAGTTGCGTCCCCACTGCCGGGGGCGGGTGAAGCGCAGGAAGCCACCAGCCTCTTCCTGACCAATCGTCTCCGCCTCACCGCCGAAGTAGCGCGCGCGAAGCTCCACCAGCTTCGCCTCCAGCGCCTCTCCGGACAGCTCCTTCGCGAGCGCCTCCCGCTCCGCCATGTACTTCGCGCCCGCGTCCCAGCGGGCGTCCCGGCTCTGGTCCAACGTGTCCCAGCGCTGGAGGGCCTCGTCGTCCAGGCCCATCTCCTTGCGGACCGAGCGCAGGCTCCTGGCGCGCTCGTCGGCCGGCATGGCGCCCAGGTCCGTCTGCACGGAGGGCAGGTCCAGGAAGCGGTTCATCAGCTCCTGCTGGTGGCGCTCCACGTAGGCCGCGGCCTGCTCACCGTGCACCTCCTGGAGGCGCTCCTTGTAGGTGGACAGCTTCTTCTCCAGGCTCACGCCTTCCTGCGCGCCGAGCGTCCGCAGCGTGTCCGCGATGGCCTGGTTCTTCCGCTCCGACGCCCAGATGCGCTCGGCGTTCTCCTTGCCGAAGAGGCGGTGGCGCGCGTCCCACGTCGCCGCACGGCGCTCCGTGTCGCCCAGCCCTCTCAAATAAGACTCGCTGTCCCGGACCCACTTCTCGTAGTCCACGCGGTTGCGCAGCATCGCCGCCAGCGTGTCGTAGTGCTCCGGGAAGTTCGCCTTGAGGAAGGCCAAGAGCTCCTGCTCCCAGCGGTCCGGGAAGCGCTCCTGGAAGAAGCGCATCAGCTCCTCCACCATCCGTATCTGGAGATACGGCTCGTGGAGCTTCGCCCCGTACTTCTCTCGCAGCGACGTCGCGAGCGCCTCCAGCTCCGCGTCCACGGCACCGGGCACTGGGGCAGGGGAGGGCATCACGGGTGGCGCGGTGACGGCCGAGGGACGGGCCGTGACAGGGGCCTGCCGTGTGGCTGCGCCGGAAGTGGACGGAGAGGCGGGCGTCGTGGGCGGGACAACCGCCCCGGTGGGCCGGACCAGGCCCCAGCCCAGCACGCCACACGCCACGGCCACCGCGCTCACCAGCAAGACCTTCGTGCGCTGTCGCATGAATCCACTCCCTGGGGCACGGTGAAGAACGCCGGGAGGCCAGGTGACGGGCCTCCCGGCGATGGACGACTCAGCGCGGGGTCAGTCGACCTTCGCGATGTAGTCGATGATGGCCGCGTAGAACTCCATCTCGCTGAACGTGTCGGGCCCCAGGCCGATGACGTCCAGGTGGTCCTGGTTGATGACGCTGGACATGGAGGTCGACTGCAGCGCGCTGGGCGCGTTGATGTTGGACACGTAGCCCAGCGCGGAGTCCTGGGCGATGAGGTCCGAGCCCAGGCGCTCCGTGTAGCGCAGCCGGTAGCCCATCTGCTGCGAGTTGATGCCCACCAGGCCGTCGTCGTCCTGCTCGGACCGGTTGCCGTCGCCCTTGCCGCCGGCGCCGTCGTTGTCGCAGTCATCGGCGCAAGCGCCGTCACCGTCGATGTCGAACAGGAACTCACGCACCACGAACAGCGCGGGGTTCACGCTCAGCCCCTGCTGCGCGGTGATGAGCGACGCGTAGTGGGACGCGTAGGACGCGTTGATGGGGTTGGCGATGTTGAAGGCCTTCGCGCCCGTCGTCTTCCCGTCGTTCGCGTCCGCGTCGTTGTAGATGAGCGCCTTCACCGCCGCGTAGCCGTCATTGCCCGGGGCATAGACGACGTCGCCGTAGAGGCGGAACAGCGCGTCCAGCACGCTGGTGATGCCCGGCCCCAGGTCCAGGATGTACTTGGCGACCGGCGAGCCACGGTGCGGCGAGGACACGCTCACCAGCGCCTTCACCACCGTGTAGCCCTTGCGCTCGCGCAGCACGCGCGCGGCCTTGCGCACATCAATGCCACCCTGCGAGTGGCCCACCAGATTCACGTAGGACGAGCCCGCGGTGGCCATGAAGCCCTCCACGTCATTGGCCAGGTCCAGCCCGCGCACGTCGGAGCTCTGCACCGGCGGCACCGCCGCGGCGAAGGCGCGCTGCCCGCTGTTCAGGCCGCTGTTGCACGACGTCTCGAACAGCTCGTTGCACGGGTCACCCACGAAGGTGCCGTAGTCGTCACCCCAGTAGTCGTACCCGAGGATGTCGTCGAAGCCTCCCAAGCCATGCGCGAACACGACGGGGTAGGTGGTCTTCTCCGCGGCGGTGGCCGGACTGACGACGCCCAGGACACCGAGCGTCAGGACTGCAAGGAACAGCGGCTGTTGTTTCATGGGGGACTCCTGGCTTTGGGAGGAACGCCTGCTGCAACCGATGCACGTCGGAACAGAACCCCGGGAGCCGGCCTCACTCAGAGGCACCCTGCGACTCAGCCCAACCCCACGACCGAGCGAATCCCGAAGAACCGGGAGATCAGTGCCTCAGGATTGATTCCAGAGTCAACACGTCGCGCTGCGTTGGCTTCACGCGGCGAGCCGTCTGTTTGCTGGCGCACTGCGTTGTCTGTGATTGCGCGGTGCGCTGTCTCAATGCGTCAATTATTGCGCGTCGCGTCGCGACTCGCTTCACACGGGCGGGTCGCCCCCCGTCGCCGGAGCGGTCAACGGGGGGGGGGCGCGGCGCGGCCTTACGGCTCCACGGGCGTCTGCTGGATGCGCCAGATTTCTTCCGCGTACTGCTTGATGGTGCGGTCCGAGGAGAAGATGCCGGCGCGCGCCACGTTGATGATGCACTTGCGCGTCCAGCCCTCGGCGTCCTGGTAGGCGCGGACGACTTCATCCTGCTTCGCCGCGTAGGCCGCGAAGTCCGCCAGCACCAGGTAGCGGTCCTCTTCCAGCAGGCTGTCCACCAGCGGCTTGTAGAGGGCGCGGTCCTCCGGGGAGAAGAAGCCGGTGGAGATGAGGTCCAACGCCTCGCGCAGCTCCAGGTTCTTCTCGTACTCGTCGCGCGGCCGGTAGCCGGCGCGCTTGCGGGCAATCACTTCATCGGCGGTGAGGCCGAAGAGGAAGAAGTTCTCGTCGCCCACCGCCTCGCGAATCTCCACGTTGGCGCCGTCCAGCGTGCCCAGCGTCAAGGCGCCGTTGAGCATCAGCTTCATGTTGCCCGTGCCGGAGGCCTCCATGCCCGCCGTCGAAATCTGCTCGGACACGTCCGCCGCGGGGATGATGCGCTCGGCCAGGCTCACCCGGTAGTTGGGGGCGAAGACCACTTGCAGCCCCGTCGTGCCCGCGTCGCTGTTGACCACCTCGGCGATGCCGTTGATGAGCCGGATGGTCAGCTTCGCCAGGTGGTAGCCCGGCGCCGCCTTGGCGCCGAAGAGGAACGCGCGCGGGTGGATGATGGTGCTCGGGTCCCTGCGCGCCCGCATCCACAGCGCGACGATGTGCACCGCGTCCAGGAGCTGCCGCTTGTACTCGTGCAGGCGCTTGATCTGCACGTCGAAGATGGCGTCGGGGTTGAGCCGCACCGAGCGGAGGTCCCGGATGTGCTGGGACAGGTCTTCCTTGTTGGCGCGCTTCACCTCGCGGAACGCCTTGCGGAAGGCCGGGTCCTCCGCGTGCGGCTCCAATTCGCGCAGCTTGTCCAGGTTCGTCGCCCAGCCCTCGCCGATGCGGGAGGTAATCAGCTTGGACAGGCGCGGGTTGCACCACGCCAGCCACCGGCGCGGCGTCACGCCGTTCGTCTTGTTGTTGAAGCGCTCCGGGTACATGGCCGCGAAGTCCGGCAGCACGTCCCGGCGCAGCAGGTCCGTGTGCAGCGCGGCCACGCCGTTGATGCTGTGGCTGCCCACCACCGCCAGGTGGGCCATGCGAATCTTCTTCTCCGGGCCCTCCTCCACCAGGCTCATCCGCCGCTGCTTCTCCTGGTCATAGGGGTAGCGAATCTGCACCTGGCGCAGGAAGCGCTGGTTGATTTCGTAGATGAGCTCCAGGTGACGGGGCAAGAGCCGCTCGAACAGCGTCGCCGGCCACTTCTCCATCGCTTCCGCCAAGAGCGTGTGGTTCGTGTAGCCGAACACCGCCTGCGTAATCGACCAGGCCTCGTCCCAGGGCAGTCGCTTCTCGTCCACCAGCACGCGCATCAGCTCCGCCACGCCGATGGCCGGGTGCGTGTCGTTGAGCTGGATGGCCGCCTTCTTGGGGAAGTCCCTGAAGTCCGTGTGGTTCTTCAGGAAGCGCCGGACGATGTCGGCGATGGAGCACGCGACGAAGAAGTACTGCTGCTTGAGGCGCAGCTCCTTGCCCGCCTGGAACGCGTCGTTCGGATAGAGGACCTTGGAGATGACCTCCGAGTCGTTCTTCTCGACGACGGAGCGCTCGTAGTCGCCCGCGTTGAAGAGCAGCAGGTCGAACTCCTCGGACGCGCGCGCCTGCCACAGCCGCAGGGTGTTGACGGTGTCGTTGTGGTAGCCGGCGATGGGCGTGTCGTAGGGGACGCCCACCACCGTCTTGCCGCCCACCCAGCGCGCCACGGGCCTGCCGTCCGGACCCTGGTGGTGCTCCACCCGCCCGAAGAAGCGCACCGGCACGGCCTTCTCCGGCCGGACGATTTCCCACGGGTTGCCGAACTTGAGCCACTCGTCGGCGCGCTCCACCTGGTAGCCGTCGACGATGTCCTGCGTGAAGATGCCGAACTCGTAGCGGATGCCGTACCCCATGCCGGGGTAGCCGAGCGTCGCCAGCGAGTCCAGGAAGCACGCCGCCAGGCGCCCCAGGCCGCCGTTGCCCAGGCCCGCGTCCGGCTCCATCTCCAGGAGGTTGGTGAGGTCCACCCCCACCTCGCGCATGGCCTCGGACGCGGCGTCGTGCATGCCCAGGCTCAACAGGTTGTTTCCCAGCGCCCGACCCAGCAGGTACTCCGCGGACAGGTAGTAGGCGCGTTTGACGTCCTTCTCGTAGTAGGTGCGCGCGGTGCGGACCCAGCGGTCCGCCAGCCTGTCTCGCACCGCGAGGGACAGCGCCATGAAGCGGTCGTGCGCGGTGGACGTCTCGTAGTTCTTCCCACGCGAGTAGCGCACGTGGTCCAGGAACGAGCGGCGCATGGACGTCGCGTCGCTCCCGGTGCGGCCGCTGTCGTCATTCGAGTTCGACGCCGCGGGACGGGACTGCGGGGAAGCGGAGGCGGGAGAGGCCATGTCGCGAGAGGTCTCCATCCGGGTGTGACTTCGGGTGGGAAGGCTGATGCGGGGTGTCAGGGTAGCGCAGCCCTGGCGGACGTCGCATGGGAAAGCGCGGAGCCAGGAAGGGGAGGGATGCTCCCTGGGAAGGACCTGGGACGTCCAGGAGCGAAGCGCGATGCGCGCCCATCCGCCTGCTTTCCCACAGCGCTTACGTGGAACGGGCGCCCCTGGCAGGCCGGTTTGATGTAGAAATCAACGGTCATGGCCTTCCCGAAGAATGACTTGGACCAGCGGCTCGCGCTGGTGCGGCCCGAAGACACGGTCCGCGGCCTCATCTTCAACGCGGTGCTGACGCTCGCGGAGAAGCAGCTGGGGCCGGACACGGCCGCCCGGCTGCGCGAGCCGCTCTTCAAGCGCTCACCGGTGGACTTCTTCTCCTACTCCGCGGTGGACGCCATCCGGTTGCTGTACGCCACGTCTGACGCGCTCGCGAAGGCGGGGCGCTTCACCTCCCAGGAGGACGCGGTGCGCGCGTGTGGCGCGGCCGCCGTGACGGGCTTCTTCTCCTCCACGGTGGGCCAGACGCTGACGCGGCTGATTGGCAAGGGCGACCCCAAGCGCCTCCTGTCCAACGCGCCCACCGCCTACTCCACGCTGGTGAGCTACGGGCGCCGGGAGTACTCCGTGCTGAGCGAGCGCCACGTGCGCCTGTCCTTCCACGGCGACATGCAGCCGGTGCAGTTCCACGAAGGGGTGCTCCAGGAGGCCCTGAAGGCCATCCAGTGCAAGGGCACCGTCGTGGGCACGCCGCACGGCTACTTCGCGGCGGACTACGACATCGTCTGGGAGTAGTCCGCTGACGGCCCCGGTGCCGCCTCAGGGCGCCGCGGGGGCCTGTCCGGCGACGGCGGCCACGGAGACGGCCTCCATCTGTCCCGCGAGCTCCTGCGCCTTGGCGAGGAAGTCCGGCAGGAGCGTCTTGGGCAGCGGGTCCGCGCGGGGGAACTGCTGGTTGAGCGGGTTGGTGTAGCCGCCGCCGCGCTTCATGCCGAAGTGCAGGTGCGGTCCGGTGGAGCGGCCGGTGTTGCCCGAATAGGCGATGACCTGCTTCTGGCTGACGCGCGCGCCCACGCGCACGCCCTCACCCACCTTCGACAGGTGCATGTACTGCGTCTCGAAGCCGTTGGCGTGGCGCAGGACGACCATGTTGCCGGCCGCGCCGGCCCAGCCCGCCTGCGTCACCGTGCCGTCCGCCACGGCCCACACCGGCGTGCCGATGGGCGTGCCGTAGTCCACGCCGTTGTGGTTCTTCAGGTACTGGAGCACCGGGTGGAAGCGCGAGCCGAACTTGCTGGTGACGTGCGCGTACTTCAGCGGGCTCTTGAGGAAGGTCTTCTTCGCGCTGGCGCCGTCCTCCTGGAAGTAGTTGGGCTGCCCGTCCGGCAGGACGTAGCGGTAGACCTTCTTGGGGCCGACGAGGCCGCCGACGTACTGGGCGGCGAGCACCTCGCCGTAGCGCAGCACGCGGCCCTTGGAGACGAACTTCTCCACCAGCGCCCGCGCGGTGTCGCCCTTGCGCACGTCCCGGTAGAAGTCGATGTCCCAGGCGAACACGTCCGCCAGCACCATGCCGATGGCCGGGTCCTCGCCCGCGTCCACCGCCGCCTCGTAGAGCGACGTCTGGATTTCGAGCGAGACGACGGACACCTGCTTCTCGACTTCGATGGAGCGCTTGCTGCCCACGTACTTCTCGCCGTCGCGGCGCACCTGCCACTCGTCGACGAGGCTCTGGCGGTAGTCGAAGAAGTCCAGCTCGCCATCGCGCAGGACGATGCGGAACTGGTCGCCCACGCGGGACTTGCGGAAGTCGAACACGCCTTCCAGCGCGGAGATGACCGCGGTCACCTGGGCGTCGGGTAACTGGGCCTCATGCAGCGCGCCCGCCAACGTCTGGCGCGGTTCAATCCGGCGATTCTTGATGTCGTACCGGACGGCGGCCTCGGAAGCGGAGGACACGGTCAGCAGGGCGGCCAGGGCGAAGAGGGGGGCAAGTCGCATGGGGCGGGGAGCGAGTGTAGTGGACACTCGCGCCCCTGCCCAACTGGCGGCTCGGGTTTTTCCCGAGCCTGCCTGCCTGGCTGCTTCGCCGAGTCAGCTCCGGCGCCGGCGCCGGGCCATGAGCAGCAGCACGCCGAGCATTCCGAGAGGCCCCGCGAGCCCCGCGCCGCCCCCGAAGCTGGTGCAGCCCGTGTGTTCACCGGGGCGCTTGGGAGGCTCGGGCACGGAGCCGGCGTCGGTCCCCGCGTCGGAGCCGGCGTCAGTCCCCGCGTCGGAGCCGGCGTCGGTCCCCGCGTCGGAGCCCGCATCAGCGCCGGCGTCCGGTTCAGGGTCGGGGCCGGCGTCCTGGCCCGCGTCCACGACGACGGGGCGTGGCCGGACGGTGACTTTCACCGGGGCGGAGGCGGAGAGCTCCGCGTCACTCACGGTCAGCTCGAACGTCAGGTCCGTGTCCACCTGGACGGTGGGCGCGGTGAAGCCCGGCCGCTCCGGCTCACTCACATCCAGCGTCACGGTGGGGCCCGTGAGCTGCTTCCAGGTGAATGCCAGCGTGTCTCCATTCGGGTCGGTGCTCCCCTCGCCATCGAGCGTCACCGGGTCGCCACTGAAGACGGTCTGGTCCACTCCGACGACGACGCGGGGATGGCAGGTGCCGACGTCTGCGGCGAGCTTCAGGAAGGGCGGCGCGGTGGCGCCCTGGACGGTGATGTTGTCGATTTCCCAGCCGTGGGCCTCGAGCGCCAGGGCCGAGCCCAGGCGGAAGCGCAACTTCACCGTGCTACCCTGGAGCCGGGTCCCGAAGTCCAGGGTGACGGTGTTGGTGTTGGGCCAGGCCGTGTTCTCCTTCACATAGGCCAGTCTGCCCCCCAGGTTGTTGCCGGTCTCCGCGTCGAGGGGGCCGCCATAGTCCAGGCCCGCGGTGACGAGGGTGCTGACGTCCTGCCAGGTCTGACCATTGTTCCGGGTGAACTCGATGACGCCCCCGTTCCAGTAGTCCGTCACGCCGGTGTGCTCGCTGGTGAAGTAGGCGAAGGAGTGGCGATGCTCGAACGACAGGCTGAACCGCCCGCCAGCGGGGATGACCATCTCCGGGGTCTGCAACGCCGTGTCCGCGAAGTCGAAGGCATCCTGCGCGAACCAGATGCGGTCCCCCGGAGCGCGCGGCGACTCCTGGATGCGCCAGGTCTGGCTTGCTTCACCTTCGAGCACGTCGGGCACCCAGGTGCTCCGGTGGCCCTCGACCCTGTCCGTCACGGACGGGACCAGGTCATAGTCGAGCTGCGCGGTGTGCTGCTGGGTGGAGGACGTCTGGCAGGAGGTGGCGCTGTCGAGGGTGACGTCGTAGCGCGCGATGCTCGCCGAACCCACCGAGAGGGCCAGCTCGACTGGAATCGAAACCGTCCGGGCCGAGAACGGCGCCACGACGCCCACGGTGACGAAGTTCCCCTGGGGGAACAGCAGGGTCGTCGGGCCGTTGGAGACCGTCACTCTCGCGGAGGAGGCGTCGGCGGGGCCGTGGTTCCTGACGGTGACTTCGATTCTGCCCGTCTCCGCGCCATCCAGCACCCCGTCGTGGTTGTCACAGGAGCGCGCGCCTTCTTTCAGCGTGACGCCCTCCAGCCTCAGGTCGGATTGAAGGTGCTGGGCCTCGACGAGCCCGCTGAAGCCCACGGAGTCGCGTGGCGGCGACACGGCGCAGGAGCCGGCGCCGCGGTCCGCGAAGGCCTGGGCCAGCAGCTCCATGTCCTGGAGGTCTTTCGCCGCGGCGGCCATGAGCAGCGCGTCCCGCTGCTCCGTGAAGGTGGCGTCCACCGGCGCCAGCATCATCCCGGTGACCACATAGTCGGCCATGCGTCGCCTGGCCTCGGCGAAGGAGGGGATGCGCGGCGAGTTCCCCCGGCTCTGCCCGACCAGGGCCAGGTAGCCATCGAAGAGCATGCTGGCCCAGACCTCGCCGGCGTTGTGCATCTGGGCGTTCCCAAACGCGTTGGAGCGCACCGGGTGGGTCGCGGGCAGGGCGGTGCCCTGGGTGATGTGCCGGAACCTGAGCGCGTTCTTCGTCGCCAGCCGCGAGTAGGGAATCCGACGGACACCGAAGTAGGAACTCTCCCCCCGGAGCTGGGCCGCGAAGCCGCCCACCGCGAACGTCCCATCCAGGTTGTCATTCTCGCGCAGCATCAGGTGGAGGGCCGTGAAGTCACTCCAGCCTTCACTCATGGCGTCGCACTGCGGCGTCGAGCATTCGGCCAGGCGATGGAAGAGCACGTGCCCCCACTCGTGGGCCACGATGGTGTTGTCCAGGGTGCCATCCCTGTCGGCGCTGGCCGCGCGCCTCATGGTCCCCTGCGAGGGGCCCTGCGCGAGCAGCGCCTTGAGCGCCTGTCCATCCTCGTAGGAGAGGGACAGCACCGGAAGTGAGGGATTGGGCGCCGGGTCTCCCTCGAACAGGGTGGGCGCCGGGGCACCGGGGACGTGATTGATGACGATGAGGCCCGCCGCCAGGGCGGCCTCCGCGTGGATGGCCTTGCGCTCGTCCGTGCAGCCACCCCGGTTGACCACGATGATGGCGTCCTCCGCGTTGGCATTCACCAGCGGCTGGCACCCGTCTTCTCCAGGCGCCTGCCCGTCATCCGCGAGGACCAGGGGCTTCTGCAGGTTGAAGTCCCGGGCGCCAAACGCGGCCTTGCCGGTGGTGTATGAGAAACCCGTGCCGGAGAACGCGCGGACCTCGGGTGTCTCCCAGAGGTAGAACTCCAGCCGGGGAGACACCCCGTCCGAGGGGACGAAAGCGAAGGCATTGTTGCGCGCCCGCGCATCCGGCCCCTGGTTCTGGGCCTCGGCCAGCAACCTGTCGTTGGCCTCTCCGCCTCGATTCAGGTTGTCGGTCTGCGTGTTGCCCGCCTGCTCATCGAAGCCAGAGAGGTAGAAATAGTCGTGCAACCAGTTGGTGGTGTAGAACAACTGGACCACCGACGCGGATGTCTGTGTTTGAGAGGCCAGGGGGGCGGCGCTGGTGTCGTATTCATGCGGGAAGTCTCGCGTGCCTGGCGTGACGAACGCTTGCGTGTCCTTCCCGGCGGGACCCTCGGAGAAGCCGTCCGGGCTGTAGTGGTCGGCGTAGGCCCACACGTTATTGCCAGCGGTCCGGGTCGCCCCGGCGGGCAGCCACGGGTCCATCTGGAGCGTGCCGGGGTGGACCAATCCCTCCGCGGACACCTGTATCGGCTGGGTGAATCCCGGCTCCCGTCCGTCGGGTTCGCCTTTCGGGTGAGGGGTGTAGTCGTCCTGGGGGCTGTCCAGCGGGACGCCATTCGCATCCGCCCAGACGCGGTACGTGAACGCGTCCGCCATGACGCGGTCGCGACGATGGAGCACGCGCCCATCCTCCACGTGGAGCAGGTAGCCATGTCCTCGCGGGTGTTCATCCCCCGCGCGCTCGGCGAGGAGCTCCACCGAGTAGGCTGGGAGCAACTGACCCCGCATGGGGACGTACACCTGCTTGACCCGGGCCGGAGTCACCAGGGAGACACCGGAGCGCTTGTTCACGCTGTCGGGCACGAAGTCGAAGAAAGAGCCCCCCGCCTGGGCGTGACGCACCTCGTGGACTTCACCCGCCAGGGATTGGCCATACATGTCCCCGAGCGCGCTCAGCACCGCCTCGCCAGGGGAATGACGGGGACTGGCGGTCGCCAGGGTGGAGCCGGCGAGCTGCTGGGCGCGCTCCACCCCACGACTCAGGTGGCCCGTGAGGCCCACGAGCGCCAGGTCCCGGGTCAGGAGCACCTTCAACTCATTGCGCACCACCTCCAGGCCCGCGACGCGCTGCCTGAAGAAGACGATGATTCCGCCCCGGCCAATGTCATGCACGCGATGGACATACGCCGCGCGCAGGTCGGCCGGGGACAATCCATACAGCGGCGCCTGCTGCTCCAGATAGGCACGCGCGGCCGCCTCGGGGGTGTCATGGCTGGGATTCGGGCGCGACGTGGCGCGCTCGGCCCAGACCAGGGTCGGAGTGTTCCGGTCCACGTCGCGAGAGACGACCGCGACGGAGGGGAGCGCCGCGGCGCTCCCGACCTGTCTGCTCGGGTCGGGAGCGCTTCCCGTGGGGAGTTCCACCGCACACCCTGTGCCTATCGCCAGGGCCCACACCACGGTGGGAACACTGCTCACAAGACTCTTGGCCACTTGACCCCCCACGGATTCACTGCTTTCCCTTGACGGGAGCGCCGGCCCTTACTGGCAGATGGTAGTATCCCGCAGCCGGCTGATATGGCCAACAGCATTGCCTATCAGTGAGCGTGCGTAGATGCCTCCCACCCAACTGCCGTTCGCGAAGCTGAAATGGGCATTGGGTGCAAGGACTGTGCCGTAGAAGCCATAGTCAAAGGCGGTGATGGCGGTTGCTTCGGGGAAGTTGAAGAGGACGCCGTGCTCGTCAATGCCACCCGTGAAGACGTGTCCGAAGTTGGCGAAGCGCGCCGTGGTTCCGCGGACGTTGATGACAGCCAGGGAATTGGCGGGGGCTTCGAGGGAGAGCAGCGTGGCGTTGGTGAACACGCTGGCCTCCACGTTGAAGACATTCACCTCGGGGTTGACACCGCGCAGCAGGACGCCCCCCCAGCTCTCGATGATGACGGTGCCCGCGGAAGGCAGGTTGGACAGGCGGGTGGAGAGCGCGCGCAGCGCGGTGAAGCGCGCGGCGAAGTCGATGGGATTGCCTCGCGCCGCGGTGCCGCGGTTCACAACCACCGAGCCCTGGGGAAGGAGTTGTCCGCCATATCTGGCATTGCCCCAGACGGTGCCGTTGTTGAGGATGAGATTGCCACCCGCGACCAGGACGTTGGTGGTCTCCGTCGCGGGGAGCTTCCAGCCGACCTGGAAGTCCTTGAGGGAGATGTTGCCGCCGGCGGCCACCTGTCCTCCGACGTCGATGCCCTCGCGATAGTCCTCCTGGACGAAGAGGTTGTAGTCCCCCAGGTGGACATCGAGACACTGGCGGGTGCTGCCCTCGCTGACCTTCACGGTGATGCTGGTGTGGAGGCCCCCATTCCGGATGACGATGGTCGCGAGCCCCACGCCTTGAGACGTCACGGTTCCACCCAGGGTCACCGTGGCCACGTCCGCGTTGGACGCGGAGTACACCGTGCCCAGCGCGGGCGAGGAGATGTCGCGCTTCACGCCGTCGTCATAGTGGCCCACCACGACCAGGTGCCGTGTCGAGCCCACGCCGCGAAGCGTGGAGTCGCCGTTGATGACGGACATGGACGTCAGCTTCGCCGTGGTGGTCACGGGAAGCACGAGCGGAGGGGACTCCGCGGAGGTGCCCGTCGCATCGAAGCCATAGGCGGTGAGCGTCACCGTGCCAATGGCATCCCTCGGAATCCGGAGCTGGGTCGTGAAGGGCGCGGTCTTCATGAACGCCCCGTGGCCCACGCCTCCGACGAGCGCGCTCACGGGGAGGAAGCCTCCGGTGCCTTGCAGGCTCACCGTTATCAGGCTCCCCGGCGTCACAGGCGTGCCCGCGGCCGGCGAGACGATTTGCATGGCGCCCGCCAGCAAGGGGAGCGGCTCTGGGGGTGGGGGGCTGTCCTCGAGGGGCGCCAGGGTGGGCGGGCAGCTGTTCTCCCGGGTCAGGAGTCCTGGCGCGGGCATGGACGTGGCGAACAAGGGGCCCTTGACGGGGCTGTTGAGCAGCTCGACGATCCGGTTGTCCTGGGCGTCGTTGCTCATGACCTGGAAGTGTTCGGAGTCGTTGTCGCCGCTGACGACCGGGAGGGTGGTCAATGGGGTGCTGGTGCTGTTGTTGGCGAGCCCTCCCCGCTGGTCTGCCTCGGCGAGGAAGAGGTCGTACGGGTCGTCGCAGAAGATGCGGCTCTTGTTGCCTGTGACGGTGTCCAGTTTGGTCAGGATGAGCCTGTCCTTCACAGAGGACTCGGCGCCCTTGGTGTAGGGGTGTCTGTTCTGCATGTTGATGTACAGCGTCCGGGTGGAGGGAAGCAGCATCTCGAAGGCGGTACCGTGCTCGATGGTGTTTCCTCCGGTGCCGACCAGCACATGCGATGGGACCGGGGTGGTCTGGATGCTGTTGATGGTCGGGCTCTGCGTCACGAGGTCATCAATGGCGCCTCCCTCGGCCCCGTCGATTTTGACGCCGAAGTTGCGCAACATGTTCCTGACGGCGGTCATCTCCGATGCGTTCAAGGACGTTCGCATCCTCACGACCTCGTCCGCGATGCGCGTGCCCAGGTGGGGGGTGTTCACGGTGATGAGCCGGTTGAAGTAGCCTTTTCCGAGGTTCGAGTCGTCGTGGTAGTCGGTCCGGTCGACGAACTTGCGGGCCATCAATCCGCCCATGCCATGGCCGATGACGTCGACCTGGGTGACGGCGACATTGTCATGGCGGTGCTCGGTCAAGGCCTCGTCCACGGCCTTCGAAACGACGTCGACGTTCTGCGGAGACTCGATGCCCGCCGAATTGTAGAGCGCGTAGTCCGCACAGGTGACGTCGAACAGGGGGTTGCCGGAGATGCGGGCGCTGCCCGTCCAGAACAGGCAGCTGGACCAGATGTCGTGAACGACCACCAGGGGGGGGCGGATGATGTTGAGCGGGAGCGTCTCCGTGACAGTGGCCCCTCCCGTCGGGGTGAAGGCCGCGGAGAGCGTCGTGGTCCGCTTGTTGACCCCGGCGGAGGTGCCGTTGTTGAAGTCCTCGGGACTCGTATACAGCGCCAGCGCGTAGAAGCCCGTGCTGAGCTGCACGGCGGGGACCGACACCGTGTTGCTCACGGTGGAACTCCCAATGGCGCTCAAGACGCCGTTCGGGTTCCCGGTGGCGGCGGGCACGGAGAACACCATGTTTCCAGCGCCGCTGACCTTGGCGCGCACGACGAGCTTGGTTTCGCCATCGGCGACCACCGCGCGAATGGAGGCGCCGTTGTCCTCGTGCGCGAGCGCCTCCAGGTCTTGCGACACCGTGCGCGAGCTCCTGTCGATAAGCTCGGGGTTCGGGTCGACCACCTGGAAGGTCCCGAAGGTGATGTTGTCCAGGACCACCGCCGAGTCCAGGATGCCGTCCCCGAGGTCCTGGATGGAGAACTCGAGGGTGACGGGCCCACCGCCCCTGATGGGAATGTTGATGATTTTGTAGTTGGTGATGCCCATGTCCGGGAACGTGGGGATGGTGGACGGGTAGGTGATGGGGAAGTAGTCGATGCCATCCGGGTCGTCGGCGAGCAGGTCGAACCCGGAGCCTCCGGCGCGCGTGGCGGAGGCATCGAAGAATTCGGCGCTGTTCACCGACGTCTGCTCGATGATGCGCGTGTTCGTGGCATCGGTCACCCGGACCGTGAACACGTCATTGAATTCGCTGCCGACGTAGTCGGGCGACTCGGCGCTCAGGAAGCGATAGTCGAAAGACATGCGGGAGATTCCCGCGCGCACGTTGAAGGTGAGCCGCAGCGTCACCGCGTCCCCCTCGATTCCCGTGGGCGTGAAGTCCGTACCGGGCTCGGTGGCGCGCGTCGCATGCTGGTTGATGGTGCCGGTGCTCAGGACGGCCAGGGTGTTTCCCATGCGGGGCTTGATGACCCCGAAGGTGGGCAGCACGAGCGCCGAGTCATCCGCGGGCGCCGTGAGCGTGGCGGTGGTCCCCGCGGGAGCGTCCATCGCCGCGGCGAGCGCCGCGGCCGTGGCGTTCAGGGTGTTGGAGGTTGCTGGCGCTGGCGCCATGAACTGGCCCGCGAGGCGCAGACGCTCCGTCCTGGCCTCGGCGCGCAGCCTGGAGGCTCGTGGCTGTTCCGGCTCGGGCGGAGGGAGACTGGCGTCACCACACGCCACGGCGAGCGCTACGACAAACGGGAGCAGGAGAACGGTGCGCGTCTGCATCAGGTTCACTCCGTGGTGTTGAGCTGGTGTGGCACGTGGGATGCGGGCTTCGGTGGGCGATAACGGGCACGGCCACCCAGCGGTTTCCCACTGGGTGGCCGGGTCTTCCGAGCAGGGGCCTGACTTTGGCCGCGAGCCAGGCGCGCTCTACTTGCGCTTGGCGGACATCACGTAGTCGCGGTGCCACTTCTTGGGCAGGTGGGCGAGCACATTGCCGTCCTTGCTCGTCATCGCGATGGACTCGTACTTCTGCTGAATCTGGCCGTCACCCACCACGAAGCCGTTGGCGTAGACGACGGTCTGGTCCGCGGCGAGCGCCAGCTTCTCCGCATCCGAGCCCACCTTGACGTTGTAGACCTTGCCGGCGTACGGCTCGCGGCTGACGTCGACGAGCTTGCTGGGGCCCGTCTTGGTCATGACCACGTCGCCCTTCTTCAGGGAGCGGGCCTGGACCATGCCGCGCGCCATGACCTGGATGGGGTGCATCTCCGTCATCAGCAGGGAGCGGCCGGACTCACTGCGGATGCGCACCATGGGCACGGTCTCCACGCCGATGGCCGTGTCCATGACGGTGAGCGCGGGCTGGTGCGGGTTGAGCACCCGGTCACCGGCCTTCACCGACTCGATGGGCGCCACCTTGCCCGCGGCCAGCTCGATTTCAGTCCCCGCCGCCAGGCAGCTGTTGGTGATGGTGAGCTTCTTGAAGGAGTAGCTCGGCCGGTCCACCAGGTCGTCGTTGCTCAGGGTGATGGAGGACTGGTAGGGCGTGGAGACGGTGCCGGAGACGAGCACGAGCGGCAGCGTGATTTGCGCCGTCAGCTTCACCGTGTCCTGCACCTGACGGCAGCCGTCGTCGAAGAACGCGGCGTTGGCCTCCGTCATGTCCCAGTAGAGCGTCTTCTTGTCCGAGCTCAGCGTCACGCGGTTCCAGAACTGCGCCATCTTGGCCTGCAGGGTGTTGGTGTCCGTGACATCGCAGCCGCCGCCCACGTTGGTGAGGATGAGCTTGATGTGGCCGGAGTCGGGACGCGCCACGTTGTTGTTCAGGTCGACGCGGTACTGATTGATGACCGCCTCGTTGAACGTGTGCGCGCTGCGGATGGAGACGTTGCCCTTGAACGGCAGCTTGACGGACTGGGGATTGCCCGTCAGGTCGTAGTCGCAATCCTGGGTCCAGGTGCGGTTGAGGCACACGGAGATGAGGTTGTCGTTGAACTTGATGTCCAGCGGCGCCTCGATGACCGGCGGGAGGTTCAGCCGCGGCTGCTGGGTGGTGGTGGTCGCGACGTCGGAGCCGACCTCCTTGAAGACGTACGAGTCCGTGAAGCCCTCCACGGTGTCCTCGGCCTTGTATGACGCAATCCGGTAGCGCGTGAGCCGGGTCAGGGCCAGGTTGCCCTTGGCGTTGACCGTCACGTTCGTTCCGAGGTCGTACTGCTCACCCCAGATGAGCTCGCCCAGCGGGTACCCCGTGGTGTCGGTATAGGTCGTGTCCGTATAGGTGTAGAAGGAGCCACCCGGGAACGAGGACGTGGACGTGCCCGTGCCATCGTTGAGGACGTCGGTGTCCTCACCCGTGCTCGCGGCGGCGATGACGTGCTGCTCCTGCCGCGCGGCGGAGTTCTCCGCGAGGTCCTTGCTCACGGGCAGCAGGCCCGGCTTGTAGCCCAGGGCCACGTGCTCGCGGTGCCGCGTCTCCATCGCCTCGAACAGGTAGGGAGAGTTCTCCGGCGTCTTGCCGGCGATCTTGAGCCGCGCGAGCGCGAAGCGGTACTGCGCCGGGTCCGCCAGGTTCAGGCGGATGCGGACGTCGGGCTTGGCGATGCCGTGCAGGTAGCTCTGGTCTGCCTGGTACGTGGCCCACTCGGCCTTGGTCAGCCGCGAGGCATCTCCCACTCCTTGCCTGGTGCGGCCGAAGTTCGCCACCTGTTCATCCCGGGGCGCCGACGTGCAGCCCGACAGCAACGCCAGTCCCGTGGTGCAACCCATCACCAGAAAACGACGCATTCCCATCATAGTGCCTCCTCCGCTTCAGACCGCCGTCAAGGACATCCAGACACGTTCAAATCACTCACACACCTGGGCGTAGTCGGGGCAGCAGTCGCCGAACTCCGCGCAGCCCGGGTCGCAGAAGCAGCCGTCCGCGGCCTCGCCGCAGAGCCCCACGCAGCTTCCGGGCGCGGCGCAGACGAAGTTGCCCTGGTTCAAGTCACTGAAGAGCAGCACGTTGGGCGAGTTCTGGGGATGCAGTACGCAGTCAAGGGTCGCCGAGGCCTTGAGGTTGGTGTTGATCTGCGTCGGGGTGGCCGAGCGGTGGGTGCTCAGGTATTGGGCCACGGCCCCCGCGACGTGGGGGCTGGCCATGGAGGTCCCGTCGTCGACGTGGGTGGCCACCGCGTCACCAATGGACGCACCGAGGATGCTCACGCCCGGGGCGAACAGGTCCACGCATTGCCCCCAGTTGGAGAACCCCGCCCGGGTGTCCGCGTCGTCGACGGCCGCGACGGTGATGGCCTTGGGTTCGCTCGAGGGGGAGCGGGTGCAGGCATCCACGTTGTCATTGCCAGCGGCGACCACGACGGTGATGCCCTGATTCACCAGGTTGGCCACCGCGGTGTTGACGGGGACGAACGTCTCCCCGGCCAGGCTCATGTTGACGACGCAGGGCCCATCCTGGAGGGGACAGTGCGTCCCGACGAAGTTCAGGCCGGCGATGATGCCAGCCCAGCTTCCCTTGCCCGTGCAGCGCAACACCCGCACGGGATGGACGGTGGCCTCCTTGGCCATCCCGTAGAGGGTGCCAGCGATGGTGCTGCTCACGTGGGTGCCGTGGCCGTTGCAGTCGTCGGTGCCCAGGCCGTCGACCACGGAGGTGAACCCCTCGCCCACCCGGCCGGAGAACTCCGAGTGCTCCGCGTTGAGGCCCGTGTCCAGGACATACACATGGACCCCGGCGCCCGTGCTGCCATGGTCATTGTAGGTGCCGTCGTGGCCCTGGCGCTGGTCCGCCCGGTCGATGCCATCCGCGGGGCTGGGGACCAGCCCCGTGAGCGAGACCTGCTGGTTCTCGTGGATGGAGGCCACGCCCGGGTTTCGCATCAGCCGGTCGAGCTCCGCCTTGTCCAGCCGCGCGGCGAACCCGGGGATGACCGAGTACGGGTGCATCAGCGAGTTGCCTCCACCCGCGCGGGCGATCTGGTTCGCCGCCGCGTCGATGGCCATCCCGGTGACCCCTTCGGAGAAGACGACGATGTACTCATCGGGGATGCGCAGGTCGTCGGGTGCCTTCGCCAGGCGCACGCGCTCGTGAGAGAGGCTCGTGTCGGCCTGGGGCTCTTGCGCCTGTCGCTCACAGCCGCCGCTCCCCACCAGGGCGAGGGTTGCGAGCGCGGACAGGACCTGGGCTCTGTTTCGAGGGCCGCGGAAGAAGTGAGGCTGTGGGGATCGCATGTCGTCTCCGCGTGGGGCAGGTGGACTGGTGGCGCGATGGCAACGGGGCTCCGCTGCCAGGTGGATGTGCTGGAGTGGGGGAGCGGCGGGGGAGACCGCTCGAGGCCGAGGCCGTGTGGCGCCAGGCACCCACGGGAATCCGCTAGACGGCGACTCCGGGGACGGGGTGCCAACGCAATGTTCGCGAGTTAATGACGCCCGCTGGCTTCAACCTATGCAGAGATTCTCAAATTTCACTTAGAGTGAATACTTTCATTGAGGATGCTGCTGAGGCTGAGATTGATTTGACTCTCCACGGTCCGGAGCACGCTGGTGAACTCCTGGGAGGAGAGGTCCAGGCGTTCCATGAGCAGCCGTCGCGTCTCGTCGTGCACGGCCTGTTGGGCACTCTGGAGCCACCGGGAGACGGTGGACTGGTTGACGCTGAAGAGGGCGCCAATCTTGGTCGTGGAGAGGTGATCCACGAAGTGCAGGCGGAGCAGGTAGCGATGCTCGCTGGGGAGGGCGGCGAAGGCGTCCTCCAGGGCCCGGCGGAACTCGTCGTGGTAGCGGCGCTGGATGACCTCGAGCTCCGGGTCCGAGTGGGGGGCGGGGAGCAGCTCCAGGAGGGCGTCACTGAGTGGGCCTTCGTCGTGGGTTGTCCGGAGCAGGCTCAGGGCCGTGCGCAGGGAGATGACCCGCACCCAGTTGGCCAGGGTGCCCCGACCGGAGTACTCGGCGATCTTCGGTGCGCCTCGGCCGCGCACCAGCAGCCGCTCCCGGACGCGTTGGCGGACCTCGTCGACCACCGCGGGGGACAGCCGCATGTGCGCGAGCACGGAGGGCAGGCTCGCCATGTGGTGTCGCTCGAAGGCGGCGAGCGCCGAGGGAAGGCCCTCCGCGCACGCACACGCGAGGAAGAGGTCCGCTGGCACCAGCTGGGCGAGCAGGTGCGCCAGCGCGTCGCCTGACGCCCGGTGGGGGACGTGGGTGGCCAGATGACAGACGAAGGCGTCGGCACCCAGGGGGATGTCTGGCCACTGTTCACTGCCCGCCCTCCAGCAACGCAGCAGTTGCTGCTCGAGGCCGTCAGGGGGCTGGGCCCCTTCGCCGCGAGTGCCGATGCGCGCGAGGAATAACGGTGCGAATGCCAAGCCCCCCCCCTTCTGGGCACCATTATATCCCAGCGTATGACCTTGCTGGCTAGGCAGGGTAATCTGGGTGAAGGTCGTCTTTGGGCATGAAAAGGGCGAGTTTCCAGGTTTTCCGAATGAGGCCCGTTTTGTGCGAGGCTTCACCCGGGGTGCTTCAGGGGGGTGGCAAATCCTTTCATCCAGCTGCCTGTGCGAAGAAGAGGTGGTGGCCCTGATGGAAGGGGGGCTGGAGACAGGGGCGCGTGCCCGGGTCCATCACCATGCCGCGGCGTGCCCGGCCTGCCGCGAGTTGCTGGTGGCCGTCGTGCGCAGCGAGGCGTTTCACCTGGACCCGGTGGAGTCGGTGTTCGCTCCGCATCGGATGGCCCCCCTGGGGGAGACGTGGACGCCGCCGACGGAGCTGGACGAGTTCCGATTGATGCGGCTTCTGGGGCGCGGGGGGATGGGGGCCGTGTATCTGGCGCACGACACGTCCTTGGACCGGCTGGTCGCGCTGAAGCTCAGCGTCGCGCTCCAGCCGGACACGAGCACGCTGGCGAGCTTCGCCATCGAGGCGCGGGCCATCGCGCGCATCAAGCACCCGAATGTCGTCACCGTCTTCCGCGCCGGTCAAATCGAGGGGCGGCCCTATCTGGTGTACGAATACGTCGATGGGAAGAGCCTGGCGGAGCTGCCCTTGCCCTTGCCCTGGCGCTACGTGTTGGACATCGCCCTGGGGTTCTCACGGGGACTGAGGGCCGCGCACCAGCGCGGTGTGCTTCACCGTGACCTCAAGCCGGGCAATGCCATCCTGGACTCAGACGGCACCATCAAGCTGCTCGACTTCGGGCTGGCCGCCTTCGTGGGGACGGACCGCTCGACGCCCTGGGCCGTGCCGGGCGTCGTCGGTACGCCTCGCTACATGGCGCCCGAGGTTCGCCTGGGCGCGGCGGCCACGCCGCAGAGTGACCTCTACGCGCTGGGCCTCCTGCTGTACGAGCTGTGCACGGGCAAGGTTCCCCGCGTGAGGCCGACCGCCACCGCGCCGCTGGCAGGGCCGCGAGCCGGGAGCCTGGTGCCGTTGACGGAGCTGGTGCCGGGAATCGACCGGGACTTCGCGGGGGCCATCGAGCGCTGCCTCGCGGACGACCCCGCCGGGCGCTTCGGCCTCGCGGACGCGTTGTGCCTGGCGCTGGAGCGCCTGATGACACCGCTTGGAGGCGAAGCGGCCTTTTCCCCGGAGAGGGCTTCTCCGGGGGCCGTCCAACCCTGGGAAGGGCTCACCACGCTCTGACGGCTTCACGCCGCCGCCTGGTGAGCCTGCGTCAGCGTCCCGGCGAAGGCCGCGGCGCGGGAAGCTACAGCTCGACCTTCTTCTCCGTCTGCGTCGTCCCGTCGAACCGGAGCATCACGCCCTTGTTGTCATAGCGGGTGATGATGTTGACGGGCCGGCGCCAGAGGGACTGGAGGTTCTTGAGCGTCTCTCGGGCGTAGTCGCCCTTGAGGTCCTGCCCGTCGTGTTTGTGCGCGAGCAGCAGCTCTCCCCGGTTCTCGTGGTTGCCGTCCACGACTTCGATGATGGGCTGGCCAAAGTTGGTGAGCCCCTGGAGCAGCTTGCTCTTCACCTTGCGGAACTCGCGGTCGAGAATCTCCCAGGAGTTGCGTTTGTCATTGAAGCCATACACGAAGAGCTTCTGCTCCATCGCGAATTCGGGCGTCAGGAACGTGTCGATGAAGGTGATGTCGTTGTAGTGCTTGCGGACCTCGAAAATCTTCTCGCGGCCAGCGCCCGATTTCTTGTCCCAGGAGCGGCGGGCGCGCAAGTCGTCACACTCGTCCCACTCCTTGCCGAAGCGGCCCTTGTTCCACCGCTCCTCGATATCCCGCCACAGCTCGATGCCCAGCTTGTAGGGGTTGATGGCGCCGGGGCGGGTGCCCATGGTGCCGGAGTGGTGGTCCGCGTAGTCGATGATTTCGTCATCGCGCAGGGCGCGGCGGGTCATGATGGTGGAGTGCCAGTAGCTGGCCCAGCCCTCGTTCATGATTTTCGTCTGGCCTTGCGGCGCGAAGTAATGCGCCTCCTCGCGCAGAATCGCGAGGATGTCCGACTCCCACGGCTCCAGCGGAGCTTCTTCCAGCAGGAAGAGCAGCACGTCGCGCTGGGGGCGCTCGGGGAACTTCTTGGCGCGCTGCTTCTCGTCCTCCACCTTCTTGCGCTGGGAGTCGAGGAACTCCGACGGGTTGATGTAGCCGCGCATGTACTCGCGGCCGACCTTGAAGCCCTCCACGCGCTCGTTGGCCTTCAGCTCGTCTTCCGCCCGCCGGGGGTCCGGGTTGCGCCGGATGTGGGGCGAGTGCTGGTCGATGAGGTTCTCCAGGCTGAGCGTGCGGTCGATGAAGTCCTCGACCTTCTCCACGCCAATCTTGTCCACCCAGCGGCGCACCCGCGTGGCGTGGTTGGCCATCTCGTCAATCATCCGCCGGTTGGTGTGGCGGAAGGAGAAGTTGTTCTTGAAGAAGTCGCAGTGTCCGTAGACGTGGGCCATGACCAGCTTCTGGTCCACCTCCGGATTGCTCTCCATCAAGTAGGCGTAGCAAGGGTCATTGTTGATGACGAGCTCATAGATTTTGCTGAGCCCATACTCGTAGCCCTTCGCGAGCTGCTCGTATTCCATGCCCCAGCGCCAGTGGGGGTAGCGCGTGGGGAAGCCGCCGTAGGCGGCCACCATGTTCATCTCGTCGTAGGACACCATCTCGAAGACGGTGTCGAAGAAGTCGAGGCCGAACTCCTTCGCGTAGCCGTGGATTTCGTCCCTCAGCGCGGCGAGACGGGGTGTGAGGCTCTTGGGCATCGGGAAGTCTCTCCGAGGGGCACGTGGGGGAGGCCAGACGTCAGCGGCCCTTGCCGAGGAAGTCCTTGATGGACGCGTAGATGGCGTCCTTGTCCGCGATTTCGCTGAGCGCGACGTTGGGGGTGTCTCCCACCGCCTCGCGCAAGTCCTTGATGAACTGGCCGCTGCCGTAGGGGGACTCCACCTGTCCGTAGGCGAACTGGTTGACGTTGGGCAGCACGTCGTTGCGCAGCATCTCGATGCACTGGCGCGTGTCGTCCGCGCTCCAGTTGTCACCGTCGCTGAAGTGGAATGGGTAGATGTTCCACGCGCTCTTGGGGTAGTCCGCCAGGATGATGTCCCGGCAGAGCTTGTAGGCGCTGGAGATCATCGTCCCGCCGGACTCGCGGGTGTGGAAGAAGGTGTCGCGGTCCACTTCGCGCGCCACCGCATCGTGGATGATGTAGCGCGCCTCCAGGCCCTTGTATTGATGACGCAGCCACGTATCGAGCCAGAAGCTCTCGATGCGGACGATCTCCTTCTGCTCGTCGCCCATGGAGCCGGACACGTCCATCATGTAGATGATGACCGCGTTGGTCTCCGGCAGGTCCTGGAGCTTGTAGCTGCGGTAGCGGCGGTCTTCTCGCGTGGGGATGATGACCGGGCGCGCGGGGTCGTACGTGCCCGCGGCGATCTGCCGCCGCAGGGCCTGCTTGAAGGTGCGCTTGAAGTGCCTGAGCGATTCCGGACCGGTGGTGTTGATGCCGGTGTAGCGAATCTTCTGGGTGACGATCTTCTCGTTGTGGCGCCGCTCGATGTTGGGCAGCGACAGCTCCTCGCCCAGGATTTGCGCCAGCTCCTCGAGCGTGACGTCCACCTCCAGGGCGTGGTCTCCCTCGCCCTGGCCGGCCTGGTGGCCCTCCCCGGGCTCCACCGCCCCGGGGCCGAGCTGCTGACCCACCTCGCCCTCTCCCTGTCCGACGCCGCCCTGTTCCTTGTGGCCGTACTTGAAGCGAGGGATGTCGATGAAGGGAATGGGGATGCTGATGGCATCCTTGCCTTTCTTCCCAATCATCTCGCCCTTCTGCACGTACTTGCGCAGGTTGGCTTTGATCTTCCCGCGGACGATCTGCTTGAAGCGGGAATGGTCCTGGTGGATCTTCAAGGTCACGACGGCTCGCCCTTCTCCTGAGGTGGTTACTCCTTCGCGTCGCCGCGGGCGAAGATGCTCGCCACGAAGTTCAGCACGTCCGTGGAGCAGATCTCGCAGTAGCCGTAGTTCTTCATCATCCGGTCCTTCACCAGGTCGATCTTCTCCTGGGTCTCCTTGTCCACGACGGAGGAGACGAGGTTCTTCAGCTTGATGCTGTCCTTCTGGTCCTCGAACAGCTTCAGCTCCAGCGCCTTGTGCAGCCGCTCGTTCGTCCGGTAGTTGAAGGTCTTCCCCTCCACCGCCAGCGCGCCGATGTAGTTCATGATTTCGCGGCGGAAGTCATCCTTGCGGCTGTCGGGGATGTCTATCTTCTCCTCAATCGCACGCATCAGGCGCTCATCGGGCTCTTCGTAGAGGCCGGTGTACTTGTTCTTGACCTTCTCCTTCTGGGTGTAGGCCTTGATGTTGTCGATGTAGTTGCCGCACAGCTTGCCGATGGCGTCCTCGTCGGCGGAGATGGCGCGCTGGACCTCGTTCTTGACGATGTCCTCGTACTCCTGCTTCACGGACGTGAGCAGCTCCTTCATCCGCTTGCGCGCGTCCTCGTTGCTGATGAGCGAGTGTGTCTTGAGACCCGCCTCCAGCTCGTTGAGGACCATGAAGGGGTTGATGCAGCCCTCGCCCTTGTCGCTCACCAGGGCGTTGGAGATCTTGTCCTGGATGTAGCGCGGGGAGATGCCCTCCAGGCCCTCCCGGTTGCTCTCCTTGCGCAGCTCCTTGATGTTGTCTTCGGTGAAGTTGGGGAGCGTCTTGCCGTTGTAGAGCTTGAGCTTCTGGAGGAGGGAGAGGTTGTGCTTCTTGGGCTCCTCCAGGCGGGTGAGGACGGCCCACATGGCGGCCATCTCCAGCGTGTGCGGGGCAATGTGCTTGCCCTTGATGGCGCGGGAGTTGAAGTCCTTCTCGTAGATCTTCACCTCCTCCGCGAGCTTGGTGATGTACGGCACGTCGATCTTCACCGTGCGGTCACGCAAGGCCTCCATGAACTCGTTGTTCTCGAGCTTCTTGTACTCGGGCTCGTTGGTGTGGCCGAGGATGACCTCGTCGATGTCCGTCTGCGGGAACTTCTTCGGCTTGATTTTGTGCTCCTGCGACGCGCCGAGCAGGTCGTAGAGGAACGCGACGTCCAGCTTGAGCACCTCGACGAACTCGATGATGCCTCGGTTGGCGATGTTGAATTCGCCATCGAAGTTGAAGGCGCGCGGGTCGGAGTCGGAGCCGTACTCGGCGATCTTCCGGTAGTTGATGTCGCCGGTGAGCTCGGTCGAGTCCTGGTTCTTTTCGTCCTTGGGCTGGAACGTGCCAATGCCCACGCGGTCCTTCTCGCTGAAGATGAGCCGGTGGACGTGGATGTGGTCCATCACCCGGGCGAAGTCACCGTGGTACTGCGTCATCAGGTCCTTGAAGACGAAGCGGCACGCGGGGCACAGCTCGGAGCCGTCAGGAATGGTGTGGCCGGACTCCGGCGGGGAGATTTCCGCGTAGACCTTGGGGCGCCACTCCCGGGGAACGAGGTTGAGGGGCTCCTCGTTCATGGGGCACTTCATCTTCTCCTTCACGGTGGTGCCATCCGGCAGCTTCTTGTCGGTGGTCCAGGAGAAGGTGTACGCGGCGCCTTCGGGCGTCTTGGAGTAGTCCTCCGTGCCCTTCTTGAGCAGGCGGGCGATGGTGGACTTGGAGGAGCCGACGGGGCCGTGCAGCAGGATGACGCGCTTCTCGGTGCCGTAGCCCTGGGCCGCGGACTTGAAGACGTTCACCAGCTTCATCAGCGGCACGTCCAGGCCGAAGATGGCGTCGCGGCCGCCGAACTTCTCGTCGCTGAAGAAGTGGTAGCGGATGAGCTTCTTCTTGTTGTCGATGTACTCCGTCTTCCCGTGGCTGAGGATCATGTCGTAGATCCTCTGGAAGGCGGTGCGTGTCACCTTGGGGTTCTTGCGGACGATTTCGAGGTAGTCCTCGAATGAGCCCTCCCAGGTGAGCTCCGCGTAGGTCTTCGCGTCCTGGAGCGCGGCGATTCTGGAGACCCACGAACCCTTTTCAGCGTCCCTCATGTCTCTCCCTCGGGGGCCGTCCAGGGGTGCGAAATGTTCACACCCGAGGGGGCCAGAATGGTGAACCTGGAGGGCTGGATTGCCATTCCACAACCATCCCGCCGAGGTCCCAGGCACGACAGCCCTGCAGCCAATTCGGGACCCCGCCGCGGAATGGGACCGCGCGTTACGCTCGTGTCAGGGGCAGGACGCCGACCAGGCGCGCCCCCTCCACGGGGTGAAGAGGCAGAGGTGATTATAGGGCGGCGCTGGCGAGGGGGTAGGTGCCCCCCCCGAACGCGAGGGGTATTGAACGCCTGAAGGGTTTTCGGGCGCCCGCGGAAGGGCCAACTGTCCGCTGGTTGTGGGGCGGCGTCTCCGTTCGCTCCACATGTCGGCGTCAGGGTTTGCGTTCGTGCGAGGAAAGAGCGGCAGCCAGGCGGGCGACCCGGGCCTGGAGGGTGATACCTTCGCCCATTTGCGTACGGTGGGCGGGCTGGAAGAAGACGCACGCGCGGTGAGGCTCCGGGCGTTTCGGGGCGGGCTTCGCTGAGGGTGAAGTCGCTGGGAGGGCGAGGGCGGCGGAAGCGGGGGTCGCCAGCTTGGCTTTGTGCCGTGCCTGCGTATCCTGCCGCGCGTCATGGCGACCGCACCTACTCCTGTCTCCCACCCTTCGTCCCCCGTGCCGAGCCTCGCGGCGGTCCCCACCCCCGCGCACGAGCCGAGCACGCGCTGGCTTCTGGGGATTCTGCTGGTGGTGGCCCTGTTGCCGCGGCTGGTGGTGTTCTTCCTCAACGAGAATCTCTACGGCGACGCGGTGGTGCGCACGGAGCTGGCGGAGCGCTGGCTGCGCGAGCCGCACCTCATCACCGCGTACGGGGATGGCGCGTACCAGTTCGGTCCGCTGCACCTGTACCTGGTGGGCGTGGCCCTGTCGGTGTTCGACAGGGAGGTGGCGGGGCGCGTGGTGAGCCTGCTGTTCGGCGTGCTGTCGGTGGTGCCGCTGTTCGCGCTGACGCGGCGGTTGTTCGGCTGGCGCGAGGGCGTGGTGGCCGGGCTGGCCTTCGCCGCCTGGGGCATGCATCTGCAGTTCTCCACCACGGCGGGCAGCGAGGCGGTGTCGCTGTTCTTCATGCTGGCCGCCTTCGCGCTGTACGCGGAAGCGGTGGACGAGAACCGCTTCGCGCCGCTGTTCCAGGCCGCGCTGATGCTCAACCTCGCGTGCGCGCTGCGCTACGACGCGTGGATGTACATCCCGCTGCTCTGCGTGGCGCTGGTCTTCAGCAGCCAGGACAAGGTGGCGGCGTTGACGCGCGCGGTGGGCTTCGGGCTGGCGTGCCTGCCGTTCCCCCTGCTGTGGATGCAGGGCAACGAGCTGATGCACGGCGATCCGTTCTTCCCCGTGAAGGCGGTGGAGGACTTCCATCGCAACTGGGTGCTGTCCTCGGCGGGCTCGGGGGCCGCCATCGGGTGGCGGGTGCAACAGCTGTTCTTCTGGCCCGGGGTGGCGCTGCTCACCCTGTCGCCGGGCGTGGCGTTGCTGGGCATGGTGGGCATGGTGAAGGCGTGGAAGGCGCGGCCGGACACGCGCTGGCTGGTGGCGGCGGCGGTGGTGCCCACCGCGTACTTCACGTTCCGCGCGGTGGTGCTGTTGAACTTCGTGCCGCTGGGGCGCTTCACGGTGACGCAGCTGGTGGTTCTGCCGGTGTTCGTGGCCTTCGGCTTCGCGGCGCTGGTGGGCAGCAAGGGCGAGGGGCTGCGCAAGGCGGTGGTGGGCGTGACGGCGGTGCTCGCGGTGGCGCTGCCGGTGGCCATGGGCCTGTTCACCTTCCACGCGGAGGGGCGGCTGCAGGATTCCTTGCGGCCGGTGAGTCCCACGTCGACCAACCCGGTGCCGGTGATGCGGGTGGCGGACTTCGTGAAGGAGCAGGTGGCGGCGAAGGGGGGCGCGGTGGCCCTCGACGACGACCCCAGCTACATGGACCTGCAGGTGGCCTTCTTCTCCGGGCTGCCCGAGGAGCGCATCGCCCGCGTGCGCTGGGACACCTTCCGCAAGCGGCTGGCGGAGGCTCGGCCGGAGGTGTTGGTGCGCTTCGACCAGGGCTCGCTGGTGAAGGACCCCGGCGTGAAGCTGGAGGGGCGCACGCTGACGCTGGATGGCGTCGGCTACGAGGAGGTCGAGGGATTCACCGCGCCGCTGCACGTGTACCGGCGCCGCGACTAGCGGGGCGGGGGCCTCAGGGCTTGCGGGGCGCTGCCTGCTGCTTGCGGAAGAACTCCACCTGCCACTGCTTCACGAGCGCCTGGTGGCAGGCGTAGGTGGGGCAGAAGAGGTGCGTGCCGTCGTTGCGTGACACGAAGAAGAGGTCCTCACAGGCCATGGGCGCGAGCGCGGCCTGGAGTGCCGCGGCGCCCGGGCTGGCGATGGGGCCCGGAGGCAGGCCCGACACCCTGTACGTGTTGTACGGGTGCGGCGTCTGGAGGTCCGCGCGGGTGAGGTTCTTCGTGAAGACGCCGCGCAAGAGGCGCATGGCGTAGAGCACCGTGGGGTCCGTCTCCAGGCGCATGCCCTTGCGGAGTCGGTTGTGGAAGACGCAGGCGATGCGAGGCCGCTCCTCGGGCGCTCCCGTCTCCTTCTCCACGATGGAGGCGAGCGTGAAGGTCTGCAGCAGGCTCAGCTTCACGCCCGGCTGCCTCGCCGCGTCCGCCTTCCGGTATTCCTCCAGCGCTCGCGCCACCATCTTCCCGAGCACGGCCTCTTCGCCTACGCCCTTGGAAAAGGTGTACGTGTCCGGGAAGAGGAAGCCCTCGATGGACTTCGCCGGCACGCCTGCTTCTCTCAGGAAGGCCGCATCGGTGGTGAGCGCTTCGAGCTTCTGGAGGTCGAGGCCGATTCCGGATGCCGCGAGCAGGGGGAGGATCTCCTCCGCGCGCAGTCCCTCCGGCACGGTGAAGCGGTGCAACTTCACCTGTCCGGTGACGATTCTCTCCAGGACCTGGGCCGGAGTGATGGGGCCTTGGAATTCGTACTCACCGGCCTTCAGTCGGGGCCCGAATCCCTCCTGTCGCAGGTAGCGATAGGTCCGCTCCTCGTCCGGCACCACGCCTCGGGCCGCCAGGAGCCGGGCGAGCGCGCGAGGCCCCGTGCCAGGAGCAACGTCCACCGTCACGGGCGCGGGCAGCGCGGAGGGCGTGTCGGCGAAGTCGTCGAGGTGGCGCGCTTGCTGGAAGTACCAGCCTCCCACGCCCGCCGCCGCGAGGACGGCGAGCGCGAGCACGGCGACCAGGGCCTTCTTCACTCCGAGGGTTCCGAGTCGTAGTCGTCGTAGTCATCCGCGTGCAGTGCCGTCTCCGGGGGGCGGCGGGCGTCCAGCCAGCCCTGGAGGATGAACTGCGCGGCCACCTGGTCGATGACCTCCTTGCGGCGGGCTCGGCTGACGTCGGCTTCCAGGAGCGTGCGGGTGGCGGCCACGGTGGACAGGCGCTCGTCACACAGCTCCACCTGGACACCGAGGGACTGGGCGACGGCGTCCCCGAACTTGCGCGAGGCCTCCGCGCGCGGGCCCTCGGAGCCGTCCATGTTGAGGGGCAGTCCGATGACCATGCGGTCCACCTCGTGCTCGCGCGCCAGGGCGCCGAGGGCGGCGAGGTCCGCCTTGAGCGAGGTTCGTCGGATGGTGGTGACGCCCTGGGCGGTGAGACCCAGGCCATCCGAGACGGCCACGCCGATGGTCTTGGTTCCGAAGTCCAAACCGAAGGTGCGCATGTGCCGGGGACCATAACCGCAATCCTCCGTCGCGGACCGCTCCGTCCGACGTCGGGGACGCGCCTTGCCTGTCAGTCAGGCTAACCGACGGAATTCGCTGCGACGACGTGCGAGCCGTCAGGCGGCATCCCCTCTGCAAACCCGACGGCCCATCGCACGGCACTGCTTCCAACACGCCGCGCGGGAGGGCTCATGGTGGACTTTCTGAAGGGCGCGACGAACCTGCTGGCCAGCCCTGAGGGCACGGCGATGAATGGGGCGGGTGACGCGGGGGGACTGCCGCCCCTGGTTTCCAACTCCATCAAGACGGCGGCGGGCGTCGCGACGGGCAACGTGTTGTTGGCGGCGAGCGGCGTGGTCGGGGTGGCGGAGGACTTGAAGAAGAACCCGCCCGCGAAGACGGAGTACGCGTCGGCTTCGGGGGGAGCGGCGGCGAAGACGGAGGGCTATGCGGCAATCCTGCCCACGGGCACCAGCGCGCTGGACCCGAAGATGCTCGACTACGAGGACGCGCTGAAGGTGCTCGAGGCGAACTTCGACCAGCTGGACCTCGCGGATGGAAAGAAGTCCGGCTCGCTGTCGAAGGACGAACTGCGGCGCGCGGCCAACGACGCGAGCCTGTCCCCGCAGTTGCGAAGCGCGGCCCGCTTCCTGACGGAGAACGCGGCGTTGTTCGAGCGGGTGGATTCGAGCGGGCTGCTCGCGCGGTTCATGCCGGTGGTGGGGCGGCTGTACAACGACGACCGCATCAAGCTGTCGGGAGTGCGCTCGGAGCTGAAGCGCGTGGGCGAGGAGTTCGCTCGCTACGGACGACCGGAGCGCCCTCGGACGCCGAAGCCCGAGCCGGAGACGTGTCCGCCCTCGACGGGTACGCCGGGCACGCGCCCTCCCACCACGGGAGGCCCATCGCCGGGCACTCCTTCACCGGGCACGCGTCCTCCGTCCACGGGTGGCCCTTCGCCGGGCACTTCGTCACCGGGCACGGGTGGAGGAACGGGCCCGGTGGGTGGCGGTGGCAAGCCGCCCACGTCGAAGGACCCGGACTTTCGCGAGTACCTCGAGGCGGTGGCGGTGCTGCGCGACAACTGGGGCACGTTCGACACGGCGTCGGGGACGAAGGATGACCGCGTCACGCGCGAGGACATGGTGGCGCTGTTGGCGAGCCCCGCGGCGTCCTCGACGCTGAAGAAGGCCGCGCAGTTCTTCAAGGACCACCCGCTGTACTTCGACCGGCTGGAGATGGCGGCGGGCATCGACGGCCGCGACGGCATCATCGGGTTGCTGGATGTGAAGGCGGAGCTGGAGCTGTCGGGAGGCGCGAAGCCGGGCACGTCGCCGACGAAGGTGTCGAGCGCGCGCTCCATCGTCGACAACCCGAACATGAGCATCGAGGACAAGGTGCAGGCCATCCTCGGCTCCATCTCCACGGAGACGGACGCGGAGATTCTCCAGGTCATGGAAAGCATGGCGAGCGCGGGGGAGGACCGCGCGGCGCTGGGCACGTCGGACGCGGACAAGAAGAAGGCGGCGACGCTCGACGGGAACATGCGCGAACTGGAGCTGCGGCTTCAGCGACTGCTGGAGAAGCGCAAGTCCATGTTCGACCTGATGAGCAACATGTCCGCGAAGTTCAACGAGATGGCGAAGACGGCCATCTCCAACCTGCGCGGGGCCTGAGGAGCCATGGGACGCGTCATCAAACACGAAGGGGCTGAGGCGATGCGGATGGAGAGCGGCGCGGTGCAGCGGATGAAGTCCTTCGCGCGGGGCGAGGCGACGTGGGCGGAGGTGGAGGGGATGACCTTCGAGGAGGCGAAGGCGATTGCGCAGGTGGGGTGTGACCTGGCCGCGGCGGGGCGGCTGGAGGAGGCGCGCATCCTCTTCGAGGGCCTGGTGGCGGGGAACCCGAGGGACGCGGGGGCTCGCGCGGCGCTGGGCACCGTGTACCAGAAGCTCGGGAGGCTGGAGGAAGCCATCGCGGAGTACAGCGCGGCGCTGGCGAGGGATGCCGCGCATCCGGTGGCGTTGGCGAATCGGGGGGAGTTGTACCTGCGCAAGGGGGAGCGGCAGGGGTTCACGGACCTCTCCAACGCCGTGGAGGTGGACCCGCACGGTGAGACAGCGGCGGGCCGCCGGGCGAGGGCGCTGGTGAAGGCCATCACCCTGGTGGCGGTGGAGAAGCTGAAGCAGGACGCCCAGCAGCCGTAGCTGGGCGCGGGGGTGGGTGTGGTGCCGCCGGCGCTCGGGGGAGTGGCCCGGCGGCGGCTGTCGGCGGGTGGGCTCGGGTGGAGAGGGAACGGGAAATGGGGGAGCCCACCTGCCGGCCGCTTTTTCGGGTCGCGTCAGGGTTGAGGCAGGTCGGCGAGCCGCTCGCCAATGGGGGGATGGCTCTGTCCCTTGAGGACGACCCAGCGGGGGGGCGCGGGGTCCATCTTGTTCACGCGGGCGGCCTTCACCAGCATGCGGCGGAACGCGTCGACATCGTGGGTGAGGCGCAGCGCGTAGCGGTCCGCCTCGCGCTCGCGCTCGCGAGAGAAGGCCCCGGCGATGGGGCCGCCGACGAGGAGGACGCCGGACAGGAGCAGGGAGAGCAGGGGGAGGGTGCGGATGTCCGCGAAGCGCGTGGTGCCAAACCAGCCTCGCGTGGAGGCGGCGCGCAGGAGTCGGTCGATGGCGAAGAGGAGCGCCACCAGGGCCAGCGAGGAGGCGATGCGGCCGGGCCACTTCGGCTCATGCACATGGCCCGCCTCGTGAGCCACGGCGGCGAGCACCTCGTCCTCGGTGAGCTCCTGCAGGATGATGTCGTTGAGGACGATGGTGCGCGTGGGGCCCTGGCCCGCGAAGTACGCCTGGAGCCGGCGTGAGGCGATGGAGGTCTTTTCCACCAGCACGTCGGAGAAGGCGATGTCCGCCTGGGTCATCAGCTCCGTCATCCGCGTGCGCAAGGGGCCCGCGGGAAGCGGGTGCTGGTCGAAGTAGAGGCGTCCCCGGTATGGGTCCAGCGCGGAGGAGACGAGCAGGAGCAGGGCGACGGGCACACCCAGAATCCACCACCAGTGGCGCGTGCGACGGGCCAGGCCGTACAGGCCGATGACGAGCGCCGCGATGGCGAGCGCTCCCAGCAGGTGGCCCTTGAGCATGTCCCGGGCGAAGGCGGCCGGGGTGTAGTTGGACATGCCGTGCTGGTGCTCCAGCGAGTACGCGAACCAGATGTCCACCGGCGCGTAGACGAGCTTCACGAACAGGTCCGTCATCAAGGCGAAGAGGACGGCCGCGCCCCAGCCCGACTCACCCCACAGCCGGTCCATGGCGCGAAAGAAGGCGCGGCTGACGGGGGCGGTGCGCAAGAAGCCGAGCCTGCGCTCCAGGCCGGCCGCGGCCGCCGTGGCCATGCGGAAGAAGGGGCGGACGAGCACGCCCAGGAGCAGCGCCAGCAGGGCCAGCCGCGCGAAGGGGTCCACCGCGGCCCGGACGTAGTAGGGCAGGTGGTAGGCGTGAATCTCCGCCAGTTGCTCGGGCGTGAAGAGGGGCTCCATGCGAAGTCCCCAGGCTACGCCGCGCGGCCCCTGGCTGCCCAGCCAGGGGTGGTCCACCGGTCTACGTATGGGGCTCCAGCTCGGAGGCGGGTGGGGCGGGGACGGGCTCCCCTTCCGCGTCCGCCAGGAGCAGGGCCTTCACCTTGGCGAGGCTCTCCCGCGTGCGGTCCACGAAGGCGCTCTGCGAGCCGATGCGTTCGGCCGTCTCCAGGGTGCGCTCGTAGATGTTGATGGACTTGGTGAGCAGCACGCGAATCTTCTTCCGCAGCTCCTGTCGGTAGACGACGGACTCCTCGGCGTTGAGCTCCGAGGGCGCCGGTGAGCTCACCATCTGCGCGTAGAGGTCCTCGTAAAGCGCGCCAATCTGCGAGCCCGCGGCGGTGGCCCAGTAGCCGTTGCCCACGCGGATGGAGCGCAGGTAGTGCCCTTGCGCGGACAGGAGGAGTTCCGCCTTGTAGTTGAGGTCCTCGGCGAGCTTGTCGGCGCCCTTGGCCGGGTCCAGCTTCACGTTCTCGTAGTGCAGCCGGTACAGCTCCCCCATGAAGAAGTGCGCCTGCGCGGGGAAGTAGTCGTCCACCTCGTCCTTGTCGGCCAGGGCCTCGTAGGACGAGATGGCCTTGCGCAGCGTGGCCTCCGCGGCGTCGGTGCGGCCCGCCTCCAGCTCGCAGACGCCCTGCTGCACCCGGGCTTCGATTCGGCGGTTGGCCGGGAGGTCCTCGCGCGCGGCGATGGTGGTCAACACCGCGATGGCCTCGTCGTAGCGCTCCAGGTGGTACTGCGTCTCCGCCACGCGGAAGGACGCGTCCAGTGCGTCACCCTGGCCTTTGGCCGGGTCCGCCAGCTCGGAGAAGCGGTGCCACGCCTCCTCCCACTCCTTGAGGCGCTGGTGGGCGAGGCCCGCGTTGTAGAGAGACGAGCGACGGTGCTGGCTGTTGGGGTGGAAGTCCGCCAACCGGCCGAAGTAGCGCGCCGCCTGCTTGAAGTCGTTGGCCGCGAAGGCCGACGTCCCCCCGGCGAAGAGTTCCTCGTCGTTGAGCTTGTCCAGCTCCAGGTCCGCCGTCACCGTCACGGCGTCGAACTGGAGCTCCTGCTTCGGGCCTGACTCGGAGGCCTCCGGACGCGCGGCGCTGCCCGTCGTCCGACATCCGGTGACGCCCAGCCCCAGGGCCACTACCCACCACCAACGGCTGACCGACATGTACGTCCGCTCGCTTCCCGTCACGGAATGCGCCTCCTGGCCTTGCCGCCTCAGGACAACGCACCGTCCCTCGGAGTTCCCACCGCTCAGGTGGGCGCGCCCAGTTTAATGCGTCCCCCTGTTTCGTGCCGCCCCGGCTGGCCGCCTCCCGGGCGGGCCTGGCCGGGTGCTCGGCCCAGACTTCAGAAGGTGTCGTCGCCGAGCAGGTAGCGGCCCGTCTGCCACAGGCTGGTGATGTCGTGTACGTCCAGTCCGAAGCGCGGCACCTGAATCAGGGGGATGCCCGGGCAGGCGGCCTGGAGCTGGGCGATGCCGCGTCCATCCTGCTCGGCCAGGACCTGGAGTTCGCGCAGCGTCTCCTCCACCTTGGCGCGCCGGGTGGGCGTCAGCGTGGCGGCGTCAGCCCACATGGCCTCGGTGGGCAGCGGGTGGACGCGATTCACCACCAGCGCCACCACCTCCATCCGGTGCTGCTTCAACAGGGTGTTGAAGTGGATGGCCTCATCCATGCGCTCCGGATGCGGGCTCGTCACCAGCACGAAGCCCGTGGTGGCGTCCTCCAGAAGGGCTCGCACGCCGCGCGCGCGCTCGCGGAAGCCCTCGTTCATGCCGGACAGCGACAGCATGAAGCTGGACAGCTCCTGGAGCATCTCCGTGCCGGTGAACTTGGACAGCGCGCGCAGCACGTAGCCGCTGCGGTTGAACAGCGACAGGCCGAACTTGCCTGCCTTCAGCGCGGGGGCCAGCAGCCACTTCGCCGCCTCGTTGTCCAGGAAGTCGAGGACGCGGTTGGGCGCGTCGAGGAAGTCCAGGGCGTGGGCCGTGGGCGGTGTGTCGAGCACGACGAGCTCGTACTCGCCCTTGCGGCGCAGCTCCCACACCTTCTCCATGGCGATATATTCCTGGCTGCCCGCCAGGGCCGTGGAGAGCGACTGGTAGAAGCGGTTGGCGAGGATGCGCTCGCGCTGGTCGGGCGGCGCGACGCGGGTGATGAGGTCATCCCACGTCTGCTTCATGTCCAGCATCATCGCGTGGAGGGACGCGCGGGCCGTCACGCCCAGCGGCTCCAGGGCGGAGGACGGCACCTGCGTCTCCGCGTTGCCCAGGGCGGACAGGCCCAGCGAGTTGGCCAGGCGCTTCGCCGGGTCGATGGTGCACACCAGGCTGCCGCGGCCGTCCACCGCCGCGCGCAGGGCCAGGGTGGCCGCGACTGTCGTCTTGCCGACACCGCCGGAGCCGACGCAGATGAGGACGCGCTTCTTGGCGAGCGCGGGACCGAGGGCCGTCGTGCTCACTTCTCCCCCATCACCAGTGCTTCGAGGTGGCCCATGACCTGTTCAATCGCATCCCGACCGAAGGTGGGGAGGTACAGCCGGGGGACGGTGAACACCGGCGCGTGAAGGTTGCGCTCCAGTTTGGTGCCCGCGAGCACCGTCAGCGACGCGCGGTCATGGTTCGCTTGCGCCACCCGGTGCAGCTCGGGGTGGCCCACCAGCGCTTCCAGGTCCGCCTCCGTGAAGCGCTCCGGGATGGACTGGTTGAGCACCGCCGCGTGCGTGCGGATGTGCACCTTGTCCTTGAGCGCCGCGTGCAGCTCCAGCGCCTCGTTCACCGGCATCTCCTCCGGGAGCGCCACCAGCACCGCCGCCGTCACCGACGGATCCACCAGCAGGTCTCGCATCTTCTGCGCCTCGCGGGACATGGGCCCCTGAGGCACCGTCTGCACGAGCACGTGCGGCACGCTGAGGAAGGAGATGGCGTGACCGGTGGCCGGCGCGTCCAGGACGATGGTGTCGAAGCGCCACCTGCCGTCGGGGAGCTTCTCCTGCAGGTGGTACATGATCTTCCCCAGCAGGACGAGCTCCTGCAGGGACGGGATGAAGCGCAGGAAGTAGCGCACCAGCCGGTTCTCGAAGACCGTTTTGTAGAGGGCCTCGAAGCGCAGCACCATGAGGCCGTACTCGCGCATGGCCTCCTGCGGACGCACGTCCACCGCCCAGAGGTTCTCTTCCAACAAGGTGACTTCGGGGCCGGCGGCGGGGTGCTCCAGGAAGCGACTGATGCGCTCCTGCGTGTTCACCTCGCACACCAACGTCCTTCGCCCCGCGCGCGCCGAGCGAAGGGCGAGCGCCGCGGCAACCGTGCTCTTGCCCACGCCGCCCTTGCCGGAGACGACCCACAACCGCTTGTCCAGGAGCCCTGCCATAAGAGAGCGGCGAACCGTAGGAATCGTGTCTCCAGGAGTCAACGCGTTTGGCCAAGGGGTGTTGCCCTGCTTGACACGTCGCGTTGCCCCCTCGCAGAGTGCGGCGTCTTTTTCCCGACGTCCTGTTGGCGGGTGTCTCCCGCGCGGGTGAAGCTCCTGATTCCCATGCTCAAGAACAACCCGATGATGAAGAAGCTCGTCGAGACGGGCGAGGAGCGCGTCGGCAAGCTGGCGCAGCAGCTCCTGTCGAACGAGAAGTTCGTGGCGACGGTGCAGACGCTGGTGTCGCGCTCGCTGGCGGCGAAGGGCACGTTGGACAGCGCCCTGCGCTCGGCCCTGTCGGCGATGAACCTGCCGTCCACCGCGGACCTGGAGCAGCTGCGCGCGAAGGTGGATGACCTGGAGCGGCTGCTCGCGTCGGTGGAGAGCAAGGTGGACACCCTGGTGGCGCAGAAGGCGCCGTCGTCGAAGAAGTAAGCACCCGGACCCGAGCCGGGGAGTCCAAGGCCCATGCGGCGCATCGCCTTCATCAACGAGAAGGGCGGCACCTGCAAGACGACGCTGGCGGTGAACACCGCCGCGTGGCTCGCGAAGGAGCGGGACTTGCGGGTGCTGCTGGTGGACCTGGATACCCAGGGGCATGCCGGCAAGGCGCTCGGCCTGGACGTGCGCACGCTTTCTCGCAACGTCTTCCACCTGTTGACCGACGACACGGTCCGCCTCGAGGACGTGGTGCGCCCCTCGGCCGTGCCTGGGCTGGACGTGCTGCCCGCGTACAAGGAGATGGCGGACTTCCCCGTGGTGGTGGCGGCGGATGCTCGCCGGGCCCACCGGCTGGCGGACCGGCTGGAGGCGGCTCGGGAGGCGGGTTACGACGCCGTCGTCTTCGACTCGCCGCCGTCCATGGGGCTCACGACGCGCAACATCCTCGTCGCCGCCACGGAGGTGGTGGTGCCCGTGGCGCTGACGTACCTGGCGCTGGACGGCTGTGCGGAGGTGGCGGACACGGTGCGGCAGGTGGGCGAAGCCGAGGGACGTCCGGAGCTGAGCGTCACCAAGGTGGTGCCCACGCTGTACCGGAAGACGGCCCTGGCCACGGCGATTCTGGAGCGGCTCCGGGCGTACTTCCCGGACTCACTGGCCACCACGCCCCTGGGCTACGACGTCAAGGTGGACGAGGCGCAGAGCCACGGGAAGACCATCTTCGAGTACGCGCCCCGGAGCCGAGGGGCGCGGATGCTGTCGGCCATCGCCGCGGAAATCCACGGTGGGCCCGCTCCCCGGAAACGGAAGCGGGCGGCGCGAGCCGACTAGGGTTCCTGCTTCTTCTGCTGCTCGAACTGCTCGAGCTTCTTCTCCAGCTCCTCCAGACGCTGGGTGAGCGACTGCATGTCGCGGCCCAGGGCGGGGAGGTTGCCGGTCAGGTTCTCGACGACGTGCTTGACGCGCTCGTCGATCTTCCGCTGCCAGTCCTCGAAGGCGCGCTGGCTGGCCTTGAGCAGGTCGGCGGGGGACAGGCCACCGGCGGCAGCCGAGTCAGCGGCCTGCAGGGGCTCCTCGGTGGTGGCGGCGGCCTCGGGGATGCCCGCCTTGGCGGCTTCCTCGCGACGCAGGAGCTTGTCGAGACGGGATTCCGCTTCCTCTCGGATGGAGGCGACGCGGGGAGTGACCTCCTTCTGGATGAAACCAGAGATGGACTCGCCAGGGTGACGGATGATTTCCCGGAGCACCGACAGCGGCATCTGGTTCTTCTTCTTCTCCTCCTCGAAGATGATCTGCGCGAGGGTGACCGAGGTCAGGTCTTCTTTCGTGCGGTTATCGACAATCCGCACCTCGGTGCCCTCCTTGATCATCGCGGCGATCTCATCCAGCGTCACGTACCTGCTCTCCACGGTGTCGTAGAGTTTTCGGTTCGTGTACCGCTTGATGATCTTCGGCTCCTTGCTCGGAGCGCCTGCTTGCTCGGCCTCGCTCATCGGTCTCTCCGCCCCTTTTGGGCTCGACTCAAAGCCAGCTTCCATGTCTGAGTCTCGCAGGGGCGAACCTCGTACCAGAGGGGTTGGAGGCGAGCAAGCAGCGAGAACCCGACTCGCCGTACTCGCCCGGTGGCCCTATACTCGTCCCCGCCCCAGGCCTGAATGATCGTCAAGTGCGCGCGGTGCCAGACGCGGTTCAAGATCCCCGACGAGAAGGTGACCGATAAGGGGGTCAAGGTCCGCTGCACCAAATGTCAGAACACGTTCCGCGTCACCCGCGAACCTGGCGGGGAGGATGCCGGTGCGTCCTCGCCTCCCTCCTCGGCCGGGCAGGCCGACCCCTTCGCCGAGTTCGGTGTCGCTCCCGACCCCAAGGGCGTGGAAGTCACGCGCCCCGGCTTCTTCGCCCAGGGCGTCGCGGCCACGCGCGCTCTGTCGGGCTCGCCGTCCTCGTCCGAGAACCCCTCCTGGAACAGCATGGACGGGGAACTCGATACGGAGGACGGAGTCTTCCGCGAGCCCACGCGCATCGGTCCGATGCCGCGGCCTCCGCTCCAGGCTTCGGGCTCGCCGGGTGTCGCCGCGGCGCGCAACGGGGGCGCCGTGCCCCTGCCCGCACCGCCCGAAGCCATTCGTCCACCTGTCGACACTTCGACGGGGCTGTACGGCGGCGCGGTGCCCCCTCCTGTCGAGGATGGCGCGCCGATGCCGGCTGGCGCCGTGCCCTTGCCGGGCTTTGCCCCCAGTTCCCCGCGGGCCGGGCCGGGAGTTGCCTCCCCTCGGAGCGCGCCACCGGGTGGGATGGCGGCTCGCGCCATGCCGCCGCCCCCTCCGCCCGCCGCATTGCGCCAGGGTGGGGGAGCCGTTCCCCCGCCGCCGCCCGGTTCGGGGACTCTCGCGGGCAGCGCTTCGCCCCCGGCGCCCGACGCGGACGACCCGTTCGCTGACTTCCTCTCCGCCCCGATGCCCGGGGGCGCGCAGGATCCATTCGACGCGCTGCCCGCGCCCGTGACGGGGCCCAGCATCGCCGACCGACGCCCGTCGGCTCCCGGCTCGCGAGCGGCTCCTCCCGCGCCGCCCGCCGTGGATGACGACCCGTTCGCGTCCATCGACATCGACGACTCGACGATGGTGGGCAGTCCGCGCGCCCAGGTCGCGCCCGTCGCGTCCGCTCCTCCCAGCGTGGAGGACGACCCGTTCGCGTCCATCGACATCGACGACTCGACGATGGCGGGACAGCCGTCGTTCTCGCCGGTGGCACCTGCTTCACGCGGGGCGCCGCCGAGTGCCCCGGCCGCGCGCGGTGGCGCGGGGGCTCCGTCGGGAGCACGTGCGCCCTCGGCGGGTGGCTCCGCGCCACATCCTGCTCCGGCGGGAGCTGCTGTCGCGGCGCCACGTGCGGCCTCGGCGGGAGCACCTGTCACGGCGCCACGCTCGGCACCGGCGGGAGCACCCGTTGCCGCGTCCGCGCCACCTGCCGCCCCGACGGGAGCATCTGTCGGCGCGTCCGCGCCGCGTGCGGTCTTGGCGGGAGCTCCCCTCACCGCGCCTCCAGCGCGCGCTGCCCAGCCGGGAGCCTCCTTCACCGGGCCCGACGACGCGACGCAGGCGGGACGGCCTCCGCATCAGGGGGCTGCTCCGTCGGCCCGTGCGGCGCTGTTCTCCGGGCCTGAAGACGCGACGGTGCCCGGCCGTCCTCCGCTCCAGTCGGCTCCGGGGGGCCCGGACCCGTTTGGTGCGCTCGACCTCGGCGACGCGACGATGCCCGGCCGCCCTCCGCTCCAGTCGGCTCCGGGGGGCGCGGACCCGTTTGGTGCGCTCGACCTCGGCGACGCGACGATGCCCGGCCGTCCTCCGCACCCGGCCGCCGGGGCGGGCTTCGAGTCACCCTCGGCGCCGCCCGCGGGTGCCCAGGACCTGTTCGACCTCTCCTCGGACGGCGACTTCGGTGAGCACGCGGGCCTGCAGCCCTCCGACACCGGGCGCGCCGCGCTGTTCGGCACCTCGTCCCAGGGCGCGCTCGGGCTCGATGACTCCCAGGCGCACTCGACGGGTTCGCTCCTTGACGACGTTCCTCCCCCTGAAGAGGGCCTGGACTTCGGAGGAGTCACGCTCGGCCGCATTGGCGGGGCGGGAGTGGGGCAGCGCGAGGTGCTCGAACTGGACCCGCAGATGTCCGCCGCGCCCGTGGTCTCCGTGGCCAAGCCCACGGCCCGGCCGGAAGACGTCGGCATTCCCCAGGCCCGGCCGCCGAGTCGCGCGCGCAAGGTGACGGCGCTGCTCGTCAACCTCATGGTGGCCGCGGCGCTCGTGGTGGGACTGGGCGCGGTGGGCAGCGTCTATCTGAGCGAAGGTCGACTGGACCTGTCGGTGCTGTCGCCCGAGAACCTGCGCGCCCTCTTCGTCCCCGCTCCCAAGCCGCTGGTGGCGCTCGACGTCTCCAACGGCCTGTTCGAAACGCAGGCGGGGCGCCCGCTCTTCTTCATCCGGGGTGACGCGGAGAACCGGACCGCGTCGGCGACCCACATCCGCGTGCGAGGCGCCCTCTTCGATGGCAACCAGCGCGTGCGCTCCGTCGAGGGGCTCGCGGGGCTGGTGGCGACTCCCGAGGAACTCCACGCCGTGGGCAACGCGGAGGCGGCTCAAGCGCTGCGCAAGCGCCTGGACGCGGGCGCCGTGTCCGTGGCGCCTGGGGCCCGCGTGCCCTTCCTCCTCGTGTTCCACGAGTATCCGGCGGCCCTCGGGAGCTTCCGGCTCGAAGTCACCGTGGAGGCCGTCCCGCCACCCGCCGAGGCCGCTCCCGCACCCACGGAGGCCGCGCCGCCTCAGGCACCCGCCCAGGCCGCGCCCACGGAGTAAGCGCCATGCCCTCAGTGGACGACGCACGCAACGTCGCCAGGTTCCTCCACGCGCTGGGTGGTGGGGCCGAGGTGCGCCGCAAGGCCGCCGCGAGGGAGCTGTCGCGTGGTGACCCGTTCGACGCGAATGAGCTGGTGGGTCACCTCATCTCCCTCTCGCGGCACGGCTGGGAGCCCGCCACCTGCGTGCTGTCCGACTTCCTGGCCGCGCTGGAGCAGGAGGCGGAACACATTCCCCACGTCACCGAGCTGCGCAGGCTCGCGCACGTGCAGGCGCTCGACTCGGTGGCGGACCTGTTCGCCCAGGGCCCGGCGAAGCGCGAGATGAACCCGGATGCCGCCGCGCGGGCGGACGCCAACGCCTTCTCCCAGTCGCTGGGTCACCTCAAGCAGCAGGCCCGGCTCACCAGGGACCCGGACACGCTGTCGCGCCTGGCCACCGTCAGCAACCCGTCCGTGCTGCGCAACGTCCTCATCAATCCGCGACTGACCGAGGACCTGGTGGTGCGCATCGCCGCCCGCCGTCCGGCCCGCCCCGAGCCCTTGGTGGAAATCTGGAGGTCGGCCCGCTGGTCCGTGCGCCATGCGGTGCGCCGCGCGCTCGTCTTCAACCCGTACCTGCCCCCTGAAATCGGCGCGAAAATCGTCCCCCTGCTCAACACCAGTGACTTGCGCGAGCTCACGTCGAGTACCGCGCTGCACGTGTCCCTGAGGGAGCAGGCCGCGCGACTGCTGACGGAAGGTCCCGCGGCGCAGCGACTCACGAGCGAGGAATCGCCCGAGCCCCCACGCGGAGCCCGTCACACCCACGACTGAACGGGAATGGAAGAGGGGACGAGCGGACTAGCGGCGGCGAGGTGAGTCGTGCTCGCTGTACTCGGCGTCGGTGGAGCCCCGGCGCGAGGACGGCAGCGACTTCGCGTCGACCAGGTCCTCGCCCTTGGACGCCTTGCGGAACGAGTAGACGAACTTGCCCACCGCGTTGCCAAGCTGACCCATCCGGGCGGCCGAGAAGACCACCAGCAGGATGAAGCCGAGGACGATGATTTCTCCGAGGCCGAGGCCCAACATGATGAGGGCACAGTGCAGCAAAGGAGCAGGGGAGGCAAGCCGCGCGTCAACCCGTGGACGCCCGTCCGCTCTTCTGCTGCGCACGGACCGGCTTCCATCGCACACTGCGGCCCATGCTCCTGCTTGCCCACCGAGGCGCCTCGGCTGACGCCCCCGAGAACACCCTGGAAGCCTTCGCCGAGGCCGCCCGGCAGGGGGCCGACGGCGTGGAGCTGGATGCCATGGTGTGCGGCTCGGGCGAGGTGGTGGTCTGCCACGATGAGCGGCTGGAGCGGCTGGCGCGGCTTCCCTGGGAGGTGCGCCACACGCCCTGGTGGAAGCTGCAGCGCGCTGACGTGGGGACGTCACTGGGCTTCGCTCCGGCGCGCATCCCCCTGCTGGAGGATGTGCTGGACGCGCTGCCACCGCAGCTCATCGTCAACATCGAGCTGAAGTGCGACCGGTTCGACGACGACGGGCTCTCCCAGAAGGTTGCGGACCTGGTGCGCCGCCGGGGACTGGCCGAGCGCGTGGTCGTCTCCAGCTTCAACCCGCTGTGCCTCTTCCGCCTCCTCGCCGTCGCGCCCGAGCTGCGGCGGGGCTACCTCATCGACCCGGACCGGCGCTGGGGCGTGCACGCGTACGCGGTGAGCCCGCTCGTCTCGTCCCACTCGGTGCACCCCTACTACGAGGACTGCACTCCGGAGCGGGTTGCCACCTGGCGCGCCGCGGGGCTGCGGGTGGCCACCTGGACGGTGGACGACGCCGCGAGGGCCCGCGCGCTGGAGCAGATGGGGGTCAGCTACCTCATCACCAACCGGCCCGGCGCGCTGCGAGAGGCCCTGCGCGCCGCGGCCTGACCGCCGTGCCTAGAAGTCCAGGCCGAGCGTGGTGCTGAAGGCGAACACCGCCGGGAGACCCCGGTCCTCCAGCGCGTTCGGATTGTCCGCGCGAGGCGTCTCGACGCTGCCCGTGCGCGTGAGCGACAGCTCCGCGCCCAGCTGCAGCACGCCGCCGATGAAGCGCACGCCGCCGTAGATGCGCTGGTTCACGTTGTCGCCGAAGGACACCTTGGCGTAGTTGTCCGTGCCCGTCAGCGCACCGCGCGAGTCGCCCACGGTGGAGTCCTCGTAGCTGCGCGAGGGGTCGAAGTCGAGGCGGCTCGTGGTGGCCCCGACGAAGCCCAGGTCCAGGCCTCCGTAGGGCGTCAGCGTCACCATGCCGCCCAGGGGGAACTGCTTGCCCACGCCGATGTCCAGGCCCATCACCGTCAGGCTCAAGTCCCGGGCGCCGAACAGCTTCGTCACGTGCCCGCGCAGGCCCACGTCCGGCAGCCACGTGAAGCCCTCGTTGACGGCCCACTTCACCTCGCCGGTGGCCACCACCTGGCTGCTCTTCTCCACCCAGCCCACGCGCCCGCCCAGCTCCAACGAAAAGGGCAGGCCCTTGCGCACGTGGAAGGAGGGGATGAGCACCGTGGAGGGCTGCTCCGGGTTCTCCGTGGGGATGCGCACGCTGTCCGGCAGCGACACCACGGACAGCTCCGCGTTGACGGCCCAGGCCGAGTGCCCCGTCGTCTCCGGCGGCATCAGGTTCGCCGAGGTGATGGCGGCCCCCATGACGCGGGCGAAGGCGCGGAAGTTCGCGTTCGCGGCGGCGTTGGTGAGCGCTCCGCCCTGCATCGCCTTCGGATCTCCGAAGTCGGCGATGCGCAAATCGTTGTCGTCCGCGTATGCGGTCGCTCCCGAGACACACGCCGCCAGGGCGAGCCACCGACTGAACGTCCGCATTCGAGTCACCGCCTCCCGGGAACCCGCCGGCCGGGGGCGCCCCACAGCGGCGGACGCTAACGCCAGCCCGCGAGGAGCGTCAACAAAACGGGCGGCCCTTCCGACGAGTCTCGTGAGGAGAACCCACCGGAAGGGCCGCCCGGAAGGCGGCGCCGCGTGTCGTCAGACGCCTACTGCGGCTGCGGCTTCACCCCGCCGGGGCTCTGGCCCGTGACTTTCTGGGCGACTTCCGCCGGACGGCGGCGGATGACCAGGGTGCGGCGGCTGGCGAAGTCGGTGCTCTCCCGCGCCACCACCAGCACATTGTTGTTGCCTTCCTTCAGGGTGAACTCGGTGGAGAACTTCAGGGTGTTCGGCTCGCCACCCTTCGGGTCCACGCCCTTGAAGTAGACCTTCTGGTCGTTGACCAGCACGTAGACGTCCAACAGGCCGTTGGGGTCCGTCACCACGCCGGACAGGGTGAACTTCTCCCCGTTGGCGACCAGGCCGCCCGCGGACGGGTCCGCGTCCAGCTTGATGTCCGGCGGGCGCCGCGTCGTCGTCCACGCCAGCTTCGGCTGCACGGGCTTGCCCGTCTTCACCTCGCGGGCATCCTGGGCGCGCACGAAGGCGAAGCGGTTCTTCTCCAGCTCCACGCGGAAGAAGCCCTTGTTCGCGGCCTCCACCGGCAGCACCGCGGCCGCGTTCAGCTTCGCCACCGTGCGGCCCCCTTCCACGGGCGAGCCGAGGAACTCCGTCTTCTCCGCCACGCGCACCGAGCCCTTCTTCGCCTCGAGCGTCGCCACCGGAGCGTCCTTCACGGGCAGCTCCATCTTCTCCATGACGAACTCCTCCAGCGGCTCGTCGATGATGGCCAGCTTCAGCGGGAAGGTGTCGCCCTTGTAGCCCTTCTTCACCTCCACCTGGAACCGCGCCGTCTTCGTCTCGCCGGCCTTCAGCTCGCCCAGCTTGAAGCGGCCCTTCTCGATGAAGATGTTCGCGTCCCCGCCATTCTTGATCTGCGTGAAGGAATCCATCGCGACGCCGGGGCCGACGTTCGTCACGTCCAGCAGCACCGCCACCGACTCGCCCCGCTGCACCGTGCCGTCGCCGTTGCAGCTGGCGCAGTCATCGACGACCTGCCAGTTGAAGGCGAAGGACGGCCGCGGCAGCTCCGCGAAGTTCAGCTCCGACACGCGAGTTTCCGGCAGCGCGCCCTGGTCATCGAAGAAGCGCACCGTCACGTCGTCGCGGCGGCTGGTCAGGTCCTTGGGCAGCCGGACCTTCACCTTCCAGGACTTCTTCTCGCCCGGGTTGAGCGCGCCGAAGAGGAACTCGCGGCGGTCCAGGAAGGCGTTGTCGCTCTCCGTCCAGGCGCGCACGCGCTTGAGCGGCTCGGTGCCCTTGTTCTCCGCCGTCACCACCATCTCCAAGAGCTCGCCCGCGTGAATCTTGGTGTCCGGCGTCGGCGTCAGCGTGCCCGTCAGCTGCACGTTCTTCGGCGTGGGACCGGCGCTCCAGTCCACACCCAGCGCGGCGATGGCGGCGTTGATGCGGGTCTCCTCTTCACGGCGCTTCTGCTCGATGAAGGCCTTGCCCTGCTGCAGCTGCTGCTGACGGGTGGCCGCCGGGGCCTTCAGCACGTAGTCCCGCGCGAACTGCACCTCGAAGTCCTCCTTGATCTCCTCCTGCGACTCCGCGTCCAGCTGGTCGTCCAGGTCCTCGCCCTGGCCCGCCACGTCGAGCAGCGGGTCGTTCTCCCCATGCGGCTTCTTGTCCCCGTCCTTGCTCGCGGCGACGGCCTTGGGGTTCTTGGGCTCCTCCTTCGCGGCGACCGCCAGCTTCTCCTGCTGCTTGGGGTCCACCTTCAGGTACTTGAGGCTCTCGCGCGGCTTCTCGCGGTCCAACACGTCCTCGCGCTTCTTGGCGACGGTGGCCGAGTCCGGGTTGCCGAAGTGCTGATCCAGGTCCGCCTCGCCCATGGAGCGGCGCGACGCGAACACGTCCACGCGCTCGTCGGTGACGCGGGTGGGGACGAGCTGGATGTCCGGGACGATGCCCACTTCCTGGATGGAGACGTCGCCGGGCGTCAGGTACTTGGCGATGGTCAGCTTCAGCGCGCTGTCATCCGGGAAGTCGTACAGCACCTGCACGCTGCCCTTGCCGAACGTCTGCCGGCCGATGATGACCGCGCGGTTGAGGTTCTTCAGCGCGCCCGCCACGATTTCCGACGCGGAGGCGCTGCCTGCGTTGACGAGCACCGCGATGGGATAGGTGTCCTCGCCCTCGGTGGGACGCGCGCGCTTCTCCTCGCGCAGCTTGTCCGACAGGCCCACCGTCGCGACGATGGTGCCGTTGGACAGGAACGTGTCGGACACCTGGATGGCCTGCTCCAGGAGGCCGCCCGGGTTGCCACGCATGTCCAGCACCAGGCCCTTGAAGCCGCCCTTGGCGTCCGCCTGCTTGCGCAGCTCGCCCAGCGCCGACTCAAGGTCGCGCGTGGTGTTGCCCTGGAAGTTCTTCAGGCGGATGTAGCCCACGTTGCCGGAGAGCATCTTGTGCTGGACGCTCTCGATGGAAATCATCGCGCGGGCCAGCGTCATCACGCGGGGCTTGTCCCAGCCGTCGCGCTCCACGGTGATGATGATGCGGCTGTCCACCGGGCCGCGCAGCTTGGACACGGCCTCGTTGAGGTCCATGTTGACGGTGGACTCCTCGCCAATCTTCTTGATGCGGTCGTCCTTCTGGATGCCGGCGCGGTGCGCGGGCGTCTTGGGCAGCACCTTGACGACGGTGAGGTTGCCCTCGCGCATCTGGATGACGAAGCCCAGGCCGCCGAACTCACCCTTGGTGGACAGCTTCATCTCCCGGTACAGCTCCGGGCGCAGCAGCACCGAGTGCGGGTCCAACGTGGACAGCATGCCGTTGACGGCCGCGTACTCGATGTCGCGCGTGTCCTCGATGGGACGCATGTTCTTCGACAGGAAGTCGAACACGTCCTTGAGGGCGAAGGACATCTTCCACAGCGAGTCGACATGCCCGATGTCGAACTCACGCGTCTTGCCGTTGACGTTGACGGCCAGCTTGCCCGTCTCCGGGTTGCCGTCCACCAGCACGTCCGGAACGCTCTTCTCCACGTACTCGAGCGAGGAGATCATCATCTCCTTCGGCTTGATGCGCTTGGGGTCGACGTAGTTTTCCTTCACGTAGAGGATGACCTTGGTCAGCACGCGAAGGCTGTTGAGGTCGTGGGGTGCCTTCTCGCCCTTGGCGGAGGGCAGGCTGCCATCCCAGGTGCCTTGTCCCTGCCCGGCCTCGGCCGCTCCCATCATCAGCGGAATCGGCGCCCGGTGACTGCCCACGAGGGCCCAGGCGCCGAGGAGCACGGCAACAGCGGCGATGCGGCGGAGAAAACGCGGCATGTGATTCATCCAAGCTGGAGCGCTTGTGGGCGCCCCGGGGTGTGGCGTGAAATGCCTAGAAAATCCGAACGTTTGAAACGGTAGCTGGGCATTGAAGCGGCCGGGCAAGCCTAATCACGGCTTTCTGGTGCTTCAAGGCATCGACTCTCCGCTGAAGAGGCAGAACGTCCCTGGCGGGCACTGCGTTCCCGCCTTGGAGGGACCGACAGTCGGTGGAGGCGTTTATTTCAGGGCAGCGCCCCCTGGCTGCTCGTGGGCGGAGGCGGCAGAAGGTTCGCTTCGCGCAGCCCTCGGTACATGAGCGTCCCGGCGACGATGGCCACGGGCAGGAAGAAGGTATTCAGGATGGGAACCCAGAGGAGCAGGTAGACGCCCGCTCCCAGGCCCAGGGTGAGGGCCCGGCGCTGGCGGAGCATGCGCCTCACCTCGGCGAAAGGGTAGAGGTGACGCGTCATGGGGGCCGCCAGGAACTCGCCCGCCATCCAGGTCATGGTCCACAAGGCGCCGAGCACCGTCCACAAGAGGCTGCCCACCCCGGGCAACAGGTGGAGCGGCAAGAGGAGCGTCAGCCCGGCGAGCAGGAAGAACAGCCGTGCCAGGGTGTGTGCAAGCCCCGTGACGATGCCCCGCACGAAGCTGGACAGGGTGAAGGGCGGGCCGTCGCCTCCCCCACAGAGGGCCTCGGTGGCCTCGGAGAGGGGGTCCTGGAGGGGGGCCAGCAGGAGCGGGGGGACGATGTTGGCGCCCACCACCCACAGCACGAGGCAGGACAGGACGAGCACCGTGTACCAGGCCCCCCGGCCATACCAGGACTCGGGCTGGGTCCAGAGGGAGCCCAGGGCCCCCGGGGCGTAGTGCCACAGGAGCCAGGCCAGCCCCACCAGGGCCACGGCGGTGACGGCGGCGCACAGGGCGGACAGGACGAAGAGGCGCCGGGAGCGGAAGATGAGGCCGAAGGCCCGGCCGAGCAGGCCCAGCCCCTGGAAGAAGTCGGCCAGGCGGGGCTGCGGGGAGATGGAAGGGATGGGGGATGGGGGGGGCATGGCGGGGCCGGTGTGCAAATCGAAAGCGGCTCTGGAGTTACACGTTATATAGGGCGCGCTCATGTCCCTCGACCTCAAGCGCGCCAACTCCGAGCCGATCACCTCTGTCGACCTGCTGGTGTCGGGTTTTCGGTCCGCCGAGAAGCCCCAGGGCCACCTTCGTCTGGGCCTGGAACACGAGAAGCTGCTGTTCCCCGTGGGTTCAGACGCTCCTGTCCCTTACGAGGGTCCGTCCGGAGTGGGGGCCCTGCTGAACCGGCTGGCCCCCGAGGGCTATGTCCCCTTCCGGGAGACGCCCGAGTCCCCGGTCATCGCCCTCCAGCGGGAGCGCGGCGAGGCGACCATCTCCCTGGAGCCGGGTGGACAGTTCGAGCTGTCCGGCAGCCCCTTCCACACGGCGCGCGAGGCGCACGCGGAGAACCTGGCCCACCTGAAGCAGGTGAAGGCGGCGGCGGGGGAGCTGGGGCTGCGGCTGGTGACGATGGGGTACCGCCCCACGGGCACGACGGCGACGATGCCGTGGATGCCCAAGTCGCGCTACCTGGTGATGCGGCGCACCCTGCCGGAGCGGGGCCAGCTGGCGCTGAACATGATGTTGATGACGGCCACCGGACAGGTGTCGCTCGACTGGAAGGACGAGGCGGACTGTGTCCGGAAGACGGTGGTGGTGGCGCGGCTCTCCCCGGTGATGAACGCGCTGTACGCCAACAGCCCGCTGGTGGACGGCAAGCCCTCCGGCTACCTGTCCTACCGCAACCGTGTCTGGGACGAAGTGGACCCGACGCGCTGTGGCTATCTGCCCGCGTTCTTCGACGGCTCCTTCTCGTACCGGGCCTATGTCGAGTGGGCGATGGACGCGCCGCTGCTCTTCCTGCGCCGCGAGGGCCAGTACCTGCACCCGAAGCTCACCTTCCGACAGTTGCTGGAGCAGGGCTTCGAGGGACAGCCCCCGGACCTGGCGGACTGGACCGACCATCTCTCCACGCTCTTCCCCGAGGTGCGCCTGAAGAAGGTCGTCGAGGTGCGCGGCGCGGACTGTGGAAACGCGGCGATGACGGGCGCGCTGGGAGCGTTGTGGCGCGGCATCCTCTACGACGCCACGGCGCTGGACGAGGCGGAGCGGCTGTTGCCGAAGCTCACGTACACCGAGCACCTGGCCTTCCACGACACCGCGCGCCGCGAGGGGCTGGCCGGGAAGCTGGGCACGCACGAGTTGTCCCGGCTCGCGGAGGAGATGGTGGGCATTGCCCGGCGGGGCCTAATGCGCCTGGACGCGGCGGACGCGCCCCTTCTGGACCCGCTGGCGGAAGTGGCCGCGTCGAAGCGCTCTCCCGCGGCGGTGCTGCTCGAGGCGTGGGCGAAGGACCCACGCCCCGAGACAGTGCTCTCGCTGGCGAGCGTGTGAAGCGAGGCCGCTAGAAGCGGCCGCCCAGCGTGAGGTTCGCGTTGAAGAGGCTGCCCTTCGCCGCGCTGTTGGTGCCTGGGCGGTCGACGACGTCCTCGCCGCCCAGCAGGCGATAGGTGGCCCGGGCCCCCGCGAACAGGACGCTGCCGAAGCGATAGTCCACGCCGGCGGCGAGCGGAATCTCGGTCATCCAGTCGTTCTGGTAGACGTCATCCGCGCCGTCGGAGGGGTCCAGGTAGCTCAGGCCGAAGCCCGCGCCGACGAAGGGCCGCCACTTCTGGTCGATGAGCGGCCCGGCCTTGGCCAGCACGCCGAAGTTGTTGCGCCACAGGCCCGCATCCTCGTCGTCGATTCGACGCGAGTCGATGGGCAGGCGTTGCAGCTCATAGCCCACCTCGATTCCCACGTACTTCCACGCCTGGGCGTCGGCGTTGATGCCGAACGTGGCGCCCACGCCGACGTCCTCGCCCAGGTCTCCCGTGAAGCTGCCGAGACCCAGTCGCACGTCCATGCCGACCTCCGGCTCCTTCTTCATGTCCAAGGCCCCGGCCACTCGCTGGGCCTCGATCGCGAAAGCCGGGCTCGCCAGAGCCATGGCTGCCACGGCGACTCCTCCCACCATCGAACGTCGCATCGCATACCTCCCCGAAGTTTCGGTCAGCGACAAGGTGGGCATCCGTTGAGTCGGCTACAGAGAGGGCCCGCTGGGTTGGCGGTGGACCGCAGGGCCCTCGAGGAGCCGGACGGGAAGGCGCTCAGCGGCGGCCGAACAGCTTCTTCAACCCGGACAGCAGGCCGCTTGGACGCGCCTCGGGCTCGCCAATCAGCGGCGAGCGGGCAACGAGCGCCTCGCGCCCCGCGTCGTCCAGGTCCTCCAGGGAGAGGGAGACGGGCTGGCGGCGGACTCCGGGCAGCGTGGCTTCCAGCGAGAGGGCTCCGTCGGCGGAGAGCGAGAAGTGCAGCTCCACCTCGCCCGCGCGCTCCACGTTGAGGGAGAGCCGACCCAGGTACTCGTTCTCCGCCGCGAGCGGCGAGGGGCCCTGGAAGAGGGCGAGCTCCAGGGGGCCCGGAGCGATGGGGATGACGAGCGTCTTGCCGGCGGGCAGTCGCGTCGTGCGCTCGAGCACTCGGCGCAGGGTGCCTCCTCGCTCGGCGACGCCAATGGGCGCGGAGAGCACCTCGGAGACGGAGGCGGCGGGCTTGCCGCCTTCAGCCAGCACGATTCCGCGGCCGAGCAGCGCGGCGCCCAGGGCCACGCCGCCTCGGGCGTCGACGTCGTCGCGCACGGGGACGCCCAGGCTTTCCTCCAGCCGGCGGCGGACCAGGGGCGTGCGTCCCTGTCCGCCCACGAGCAGCACGGCGTCGAGGCCCTGGGGCGAGAGGGCGTTCGAGTCGAGCACCTCGCGCACGACGGACGTCACGCGCTGGGCGAGGTCCGCGGTGAGGGCCTCCATTCGCTCGCGGGTCAGCGGGGGCACGGTGCCCGAGGGCAGGGTGACGTCCACCTGTTCGCGCTCGGAGAGGGCCACCTTGGCGGCCTCGGCGGCGGTGCGCAGGGGGCCCCAATCGAGCGCGTGTTCAGGGCGGGGAATGCCCTGGTCCGCGAGGTCGCTGGCGAGGGCTTCCGCGATGCGGGCGTCGAAGTCCAGGCCACCCACCGTGGGGTCGCCGCCGGTGGTGATGACCTCCAGGTCATCGCCGGTGACTTGCACCACGGCGACGCCGAGTCCTCCGCCGCCCAGGTCGATGACGAGCACGCGCTTGCGAGCCAGGCCGCGTCCGTGTCCGTGGGCCAGGGCTGCCGCGGCGGGGGCGGTGAGGATGCGCTGTGCGTCGAGCCCCGCGAGGGTGGCCGCGTCACGCAGGGCCGCGCGCTGGCGGTCCGTGAAGTGGGTGGGGGCGCAGATGACGGCGCGGGTGGCCTTGCGTCCGACGAAGGTCGTGGCGGCGTGCTTGAGCTCGCGCAGGAGCAGGGCCGTGAAGAGGGTGGGGGCGACGAGCCGGCCACCGAGCTCCACGCAAGCATCGCCGCTCGGGTCGGCGGCGACGGGGAAGGGGAGTTGTGGGGCCAGGGCGCGGAGTCGGGGGGAGCGGGCGCGCAGGCCGAGCAGGCGCATGAGGCCGGGCGCGGCACGGCGGGGAGCGCGCATGGCTTCGACTTGAGCCGCCGGGCCGACGAGCAGTTCGTCATTGCCGTCCACTGCGACGAGCGCGGGGAGTTCGTGGCCGTCCGTGCCCGGGAGCGGAACGAGTTGAGCGACGCCATCGTGGAAGACAGCGACTCGTGCGTGTGAGGTGCCCAGGTCGATGCCGAGCACCACCTCTGGACCGGCGGGGGAGGTGGAGGGCGCGGAGACAGGGACCTCCAGGAGCGCCCGGCGGCGATTGCGCGCGGTATCGGCGTCCTGGGGAGCGGGTGGCTCGGTGGGCTCGGTGCGTGCCTCGGTGACGGGGCGCGGCGAGGTGGCGGGGGCAGGCTCCGCGCGAGCAAGGGCGGGTGTGAGGGCCCCCGGGGCCTGGTCGGTGGGAGCCGTGTTACCGGCTTGAAAGGCCGGTGTCATGGGGGCTTGCTCGACCGCGGTCGCTGGCTGAGTGGCGGAGGCCGTTGCTTCCGTCGAGGAGGAGGAGTTGCTGGTGCTGGTTCGAGTCTCGGTCGAGCTGCGCGCAGTGGGCTCCATGGGGCCTTCTGCTGCGTTCTCGGAGCGTGGCGTCGGCGATGGCGCGGACGTGGAGTCGCTGGCGTTGGCGCGTGCCTCGATCGAGCGGAGCGCAGTGGGCTCCGTGGGGCCTTCTGCTGCGTGCTCGGAGCGTGGCGTCGGCGATGCCGTGGAGGCGGAGTCGCTGGCGTTGGCGCGTGCCTCGGTCGCTCCGGGTGCGGTGGTCCCCGTCGCGACTTGTGTTGCGTGCTCGGAGCGTGGCGTCGGCGATGCCGCGGAGGTGGAGTCGCTGGCGTTGGCTCGTGACTCAGCCGCTCCGAGCGCGGTGGACTCCGTAGTGACTTGTGCTGCGTGCTCGGAGCGTAGAGTCGGCGATACCGTGGAGGTGGAGTCGCTGGCGTTGGCGCGTGCCTCGGTCGCTCCGGGTGCGGTGGTCCCCGTAGCGACTTGTGTTGCGTGCTCGGAGCGTGGCGTCGGCGATGACTTAGAGGTGGAGTCGCTGGTGGTGGCTCGCGCCTCGGCTGCTCCGAGTGCGCTGCTCGCCGTAGTGACTTGTGCTGCGTGCTCGGAGCGCGGCGTCGGTGCGCCTGTCTCTGCCGCGGAGGTGGACTCGCTTGCGTCGGTCGCGCCGTGTGCAACTGGCGCCGAAGAGGACTGTGCGGCTGGTGTACCCGTGTCGGCGTACGCCTTGTCCGCGCTCCGCGCGGCTGGATCCGTGGAGCCCTCTGCGGCTGTGGGCTTCGGAATTTCCGCTGTCGTCTTCGTGTCGGCCAGTGCCGCAGCCGCCCCGTGCACGGCAGGCTCCGTGGACGACCGTGCGGTCAGGATGCCTGCTGGCTCGGTGCGAGCCGGCGGCTCCGTGGAGAAGCGGTCGTCGCTGGACTCGTGCGGCTCGGTGCCTGCCGCAGACGGGGTGACTGCAGGCCTGGTGCGAGCCGACGGCTCCGTGGAGGAGCGGTCGTCCCTGGTGGCGGGCGGCTCCGTGTCTGCCGCGGGCGGGGTGACGGATGGCTCAGTGCGACCTGGGAAATCCGTGGAGGACCGGGCCGCTGTGGTGGCGAACGACTCAGCACGTGCCGAGGTGTCTTGCGCTGTCTCCGACGCCGCGTTCTCGATGCGCGACAGTGCCGCTGCCGTGGACTCAATGTCGGTGCCGACGTTGGTCTGGGTGTGAGCAGTGGAGACAGGGACAGTCGTGTCGTTCGGCGACTCGGTACGTGCCCGCAGGTTCGTGGACACGGCTGCCTCGATGGCAACCCTGGCCTCGTCATGCGAAGCGAGCGACCGAGTTGAGCTCTCTTCCGGGGCGGCTGATTCAGTGCCGCTGGAGCTGGCCGTGATGCCCCACGGGTCTATGTCGCTCGTGGGCTCGATGGGCGACGTGGGTGTCGCCTCGACGCGAGAAGACGCCGCAACTGCGTGAGTCGGTGCCGCAGAGGTCCTCGCCCGCTCGAAGCGTTTGTCGTCGGCGCCCTGGGGGCTGGAGGACGAAGGCTGCTCCTCGGTGTCCGGAGCCAGTCCGGTGGCCGCGTCGAGAGAGGGAGGGGCAGTCACCTCGGAGGGACTTGCCTCCCATGCTGGGACCTCCGGCGTTCCGAACCAGGGCACCTCGGACGACGTGTCCTCGGTGGTATCGGGAGTTCCCGCGCCGGAGCGATTCAAGAAGGCTTCGGGTGCGACGTTCGCGGAGGTCCCCGATTCGAAGCTCGAGCCCGCTTCCATCTCGTCAATCGACGAGGACGCGAAGTTCGAGGGCTGTTCCTCGGCGCCGGCTCCGGAGGCCGCGTTCCTTGTGCCTGGGTCGTGCTCCTGGACGAAAGCGTCGGACGCAGGGGCCGCGCCGAACGTGGGTGCGCTCACCGCGCTCGTTGCTGATTCCGAGGAAGAGAAAAGGTCGCGGGGCGCCTGGGCTGTCCCTGCGTCCAGGATGCGTTCGTCCGTTGCTGGCGCCTGTGCGGGCTGCTCCGTCGACCCCGCGCCCTGCTCACTTCCTGTCGAGGGCTCATCCTCATCGGGATCAAACAAGCTCGCGGTGATGTCGAAGTCGAGTTCGCGATCTTCGTCAGCGGCGAGAGAGGTGGCTTCGGAGGATGTGGATGCCGTGGTCGCGGCACTCTCCGTCCACGAGGACGATGCCTGCTCGGTCGTGTTCCCGAATCCTGGAGATGTGTCGGCGGCGCTCGCGTTGAACGAAGCCGCATCCGACGGCTCACCCTTGCCATGGTGTGGCACTGGCGGTTCCGCTTCGGGTGACTGGTGAGGAGTGGTGTCCTCGACGTGCCGCGCGGTATCGCCGGTGTGTGGGCTCAGGGCCTCGCTGGACGTCCCGGCTTCATTGCTCGCCGGAGCGAAGTGGCCGCCGTGCGGAGTCTCCGGGGTGTTGTCGCTCTCGGTGGCGAAGGAGCTGCCTTGAGCAGCCTCGGTGGCGAAGAAACCGCGCGGTCCGGTCTCAGGAGCAGCAGGAGGACTCTCCGCCTCGCCGCGCTCATCCTGGGAGGCCGCTAACTGCGCCGGCGGCTCGGGTGGGCGGACTGGAACCGGCTTGGGTGCCTGCGTCTTGCGAACCAGTCCGGGGACGGTCTGCTGCGGCTCGGGTGCGGCCCGACGCGCGACCACGCGGTCGACGAGCGCCTTGCTCGCGGCGTCCAGTTTCACGAAGCGCACCGTCATCCCAGCGCGCCCGCCGCCTGCGTCCACCTGCGACTTCACCACCACGCCTTCGCCGCGCAGCAGTCGGGTGCCATCCGCGAGGACGAACTCGAACGCCAGCCCGGTGCCCTCGGGCTTCAGGGCACGCGTGGCGACGAACACGCCTCCGCGCGCCACGTTCGAGCCGTACTTGTCGACGAACTCCTCCTCCGTGCTGTACGGGAGGCGGATGCGCAGCGGAAGCAGCTTGGACACAAGCCCGCTCATCGCAGGGGGATCCGCACCTCTCCCCCCGTCCCTTGCATGATCAGGTGCAGGGCACCTTCCCGCAGGGCCGGCGGGGGGAGCTCGAACAGGAGGATGATGTCGGCGCGCTCTTCAGGGGCCCAGGTGCGGCGCAGCGGCCGCGTTCCCGCGAGCACCTGCGCGTCCCGGGCCAGCACATACGACGCGCCTTGCGCGTCCACGACCGTGACTGACTCCAGGTCCAGCGTCACGGGCTTCGGGCCCACGTTCTGGGTGACGAACTGCACGCGGAGGAACAGCTCCTCCGTGGTCACGCTCATCTTCCCCGAGCCCTTCGCCGAGTGAGAGGACTCCAGCCCGGTGAGCTTCACCGCCACCGAGTCCACATGCACCGTGGCGTTGCCCTCGGGCACGCCCAACTGTCGGGGCGCGGCCTCTTCCAGTCCCGCGGCGAGTCCCGCGAGCTGGGCGTTCGGCGCGCCCCGGGTGGCCTCGGGTCCATGGGCCTGGCGACCCCCCTGGTTCACCCGGTCCACTTCCTGCCGCAGCTTCTGGAGCGTGCGCTCATCCGCCGTGCCCAGGGCCTCGGACGAGGGCTCCTCCTTCGTGCAGCCCCCGATGAGGAGGGCCGCAGCCAGGAGGCGCGCCACCGGCGCCAGCACGAGAGAGGCGCGAGCGCTCACGCGTTGCCCGCTCCCTTCACCAGCTCGTACAGCTTCTCCAGCGCAGCGGGCAGCTTCGACGCGTCGGGGCCGCCAGCCTGCGCCATGTCGGCCTTGCCGCCGCCCTTGCCGCCGACTTCCTTGGCCATCTCTCGCACGAGGTCTCCCGCGCTGATGCCCTTGGCCACCACGTCCTTCGTCAGCGCGACGAGGATGATGGCGCGGCCGTCCTTCTCGCCGCCAATGGCGATGACGCCGGAGCGCATGCGGTCGCGAAGCTGGTCCGCCATGCCGCGGAACACCTTGTCGTCCGCCGGGTCCACTCGCGTGGCGAGCACCTTCATGCCGTTGACGTCGCGCGCCTGCTCCAGCAGGTCCTTGCTGCCCGCCGTATTCGCCTTCACGGCCACTTCCTCGACCTTGCGCTCGAGCTCCTTCACGCGCTTCTGCGCCGCTTCCACGCGCTTGACCACGTCCTTGGGGGACGTCTTCAAGAGCTCGGCAGCCTTGCGCAGTTCGTGCTCCTGCTCGCGCACGTGCTGGAGCGCGCCCACGCCCGTGAGCGCGATGATGCGGCGCACGCCGGACGCCACGCCGCTCTCGCTGGAGAGCTTGAACAGGCCGATGTCGCCGCTGCGCCGCACATGCGTGCCGCCGCACAGCTCGGTGGACTCCGGATGCACGGTGACGACGCGCACCGTCTCGCCGTACTTCTCGCCGAACATCGCCACCGCGCCGGACTTCTTCGCATCCTCGAGCGCCATGACGCGCGTCTCGGCCGCGGCGTTGTCGCGAATCCAGCCGTTGACCAGGTCCTCGACCTTCTCCGCCTGCTCGGCCGTGACAGGCCCGAAGTGCGAGAAGTCGAAGCGCAGGAAGTCCGGCGCCACGACGGAGCCCGCCTGCTTCACGTGCTCGCCCAGCACCAGCTTGAGCGCCTTGTGCAGCAGGTGCGTCGCGGAGTGGTTCGAGCGGATGGCCTTGCGGCGCTCCACGTCCACCGCGGTCTGCACCATGTCGCCGACCTTGAAGGTGCCCTCGGTGACTTCCACGGAGTGGACGATGAGGCCCGGCACCGGACGCTGCGCGTCCTTCACCTGCGCCACCGCCTTGCCGCCGTGGCCCACGATGTTGCCGCTGTCTCCGAGCTGACCGCCGGACTCGCCGTAGAAGGGCGTCCGGTCCAGCACCAGCTCCACCTTGTCACCCTGGGACGCCTGGACCACTTCCACGCCGTCGCGAATCATCGCGCGGACGCTGCCCTCACCCTCGTGGCCCTCGCCCTCGTAGCCGAGGAACTCGGTGGTCCCGAGCTTCTCCACGAGCTTGAGGTAGACGTCGCCGATGGCCTTGTCCTTGTTGAGCTCGCCGCCCTTGCCGCGCTCGGCCTCCTTCACCAGCTCCGCGTCGAAGCCGGGGATGTCCGCGTCGAGCCCGTGTTCACGGAGGATGATCTGCGTCAGGTCCCACGGGAAGCCGTAGGTGCCGTGGAGCAGGAAGACGTCCGCGCCGGACATCAGCGTCTCGCCCGCCTTCTTCATCCGGGCGACGCTCTCCTCAATCATCTTCATGCCGCGGCTGAGCGTGCGCCGGAAGCTCTCCTCCTCGTGCTCGGAGACCTTGAGCAGGAAGGGGCGGCTCTCGCGCAGCTCCGGGTAGGCGTCGCCCATCACCTCGATGACGCGGTCGACGACCTTGAAGAAGAAGAGCTGGTCCAGCCCCAGCAGCGTGCCGTGGCGGATCGCGCGGCGCATGATGCGGCGCAGGACGTAGCCCCGGCCCTCGTTGGAGGGCTGCACGCCGTCCGCGATGAGGAACGCCGCCGCGCGGCCGTGGTCCGCGATGACGCGGTGGGAGGCGCCCGTCTCCTGCGAATACGGCTTGCCGGAGACCTCGACGACCTTCGCGATGATGTTCTGGAACAGGTCCGTGTCGTAGTTGGAGCGCTTGCCCTGCACGACGGAGGCGATGCGCTCCAGGCCCGCGCCCGTGTCGATGGACGGCTTGGGCAGCGGAATCAGCGGCGCGTCCTTCTCCTTGCGCTCGAACTGCATGAACACGAGGTTCCAGATTTCGAGCCACCGGTCGCAGTCGCACGCGACGCCCTGACACTTGCGGCCCGCCGCTTCCTCGACACAGGGGATGTCGTCACCCTGGTGATAGTGGATTTCGGAGCAGGGACCGCACGGGCCCGTCTCGCCCATGGACCAGAAGTTGTCCTTCTTGCCGAGCTTGTAGATGCGGTCGCGAGACACGCCCTGCTGCGCCCACAGCTCGAACGCTTCCTCGTCCCAGGGGATGCCGTCCTCGCCGTTGAACACGGTGATGGACAGCCGCGCCTTGTCGAGCCCGAGCGTCTTCGTCACGAACTCCCAGCCGTACGCAATCGCGTCCGCCTTGAAGTAGTCGCCGAAGGAGAAGTTGCCGAGCATCTCGAAGAACGTGTGGTGCCGGGCCGTGTAGCCCACGTTGTCGAGGTCGTTGTGCTTGCCACCGGCGCGCACGCACTTCTGCGACGTGGTGGCGCGGCTGTAGTCGCGCCGCTCGCGGCCGGTGAAGACATCCTTGAACTGGACCATGCCCGCGTTGGTGAACAGCAGGGTCGGGTCGTTCGCCGGCACCAGTGAGGAGGAGGGGACGCGGCGGTGTCCACGCTCCTCGAAGAACTTGAGGAACGCCTCGCGAATCTCGGAGGCGGTCAGGGCGGAAGGCATGGTGTGGGTATATGCCACAAGAGGAGGCCGCGCAGGAGTTCTTGGAGGTTGCATGAGGGGGAGGACGGCCCGGGAGGGGGGACTCCGACAGCCCTGGCACGCCTGGACGGCAGGTGGGGTGGGGGGCGGGAAACACCGCGCCACGCCCGCGTGGGGTCCGCCCCTCAGTGTCCGTTCGCGGCCTTCTGCTTCACCACCCGGGCGGGGGCTCCCGCCACCACGGCCATGGGGGGCACATCCGAGATGACCAGGGCTCCTGCGCCAATCACCGCGCCGTCTCCCACAGTCACCGGGCCGATGATCTGCGCGCCCACGCCCACATAGACGTTGCGGCCGATGCGGGGGACTCCCGCCTCGCCGCGCCTCGGCTCCACGCTGACGTTCTGGGAGAGGAAGCTGCCTTCGCCCACTTCCACCCCCGGCGCCACCACCACGCCCACGCCGCCGTAACCCAGCCCCACGGAGGCGTGCAGGCGCGCGTCGATGTCCACATGGCAGTGCAACAGCCGGTCACCCACGGCGGCCACCATGCTCGGAAGCACGGGCACGCCCAGGCTCTTCAGCCGCCTCGCGGCCCGGTAGAAGGTCAGCGCGTCCGGGCCCATGCCCCACCCCGCGCCACCCCCCAGCGACCGGACGGCGTCTCAGCCAGGAGGCGGTCCTCGCCCACGCTCGCCATCCCGAGGAGGGAGGTGGGGGGAGACAGGGAAGCCGTCCAGGGTGAAGGGCGCGTCGTGGCCATCGCTCCGCGCCAATCTAGGGGACCTCCTGGCTCGGGCCAGCCGCTCGTTCGAGAGGCCCTGGGGAGCGTCCGCCAGCGAACCTCCGACGGTCCGCGCCGGCCCTGGAGTGCCACCGGGCGGACACTCGGCTCGGTGGCTCACGGGGGCGCGTGCTTCAGGAGGCCGCGCTCTCGCGCAGCCGCTTCAGGGCCTCCTCGACGTACTGGACGCCCTTGGGCGTGATGGCCTTCCCCTTCTTGGTGTCCTGCGCGTAGCCGGCGTGCAGACGCAGCGCCTTCGCGGCGTTGGGGGCGGCGTAGGTGACGCCCAGCTCGCCCCAGAAGCGGGACGTCGTCCCCGACGTCACTTCCAGGTCCAGCTCCACCGCCCGGGCCAGGTACAGCGGAATCAGCGAGCGCACGAGCTGATCCTTCAGCTTGCCCGCGGAGCGCAGCTCCTCGTGACGGGGGTGTGCGCGGAGCGCTTCCATCAGTTGGCCCACGGCCTGACCCGTGTCCGCCGAGGACGCCGCCTGGGACGCGGGAGCCGCCTCGCGCTTCTTCGCGCGGGCCTTGCTCCGGGCCGGGCTCTTGCCCGACTTCGTGACGGAGGCCTTGGCGGCGGCGGGCTTCGCGGACTTCACGGCCCGGGTCTTCTTCGCCACCTTCGAGGCACGAGGCGCCGGTGGCTCGGCGGCGACGGCTTCGGCGGGAGGGCCGTCCGCCTCGGAGATGGGGCGCGGGCGCGGTGTGCGCTCGACGCGCGTGGACTCTGGCGCGCTGGGAGGCGCGGCGGCCACGGGGGCAGGGGACGGCGAGTCCCGCCGATCCACGTGACGGGGTGCGGAATGGTCGGCACCGTTGCGGGAAGGGGCCTGCGGGCGCGCATAGCCCAGGCGCGAACGCACCTCTTCCACCACGCCGCTCAACCCCACTTGCTGCAGCAGACCTTCCAACCGGGAAGCGAATGACACCGGGCATGCCCTCCTGGACGTGCGCACGTTACCCCAGGATGGCCCCAGGTCGGATCCACCCTGCCTACGCAAGCAGGGAAGGTGGGTGTGCGTGGACCGGGCATCCTGCAACTGTTCGTCACCGGGCAGACGGCGCTACACTCTCCGTCGTCCCCGCCATGCGGCTGCCTGCCCTCCCCCTCCTCGTGTTGCTCGTCGTGCCCGGTGTGACCCTCGCCCAGGGGGACACCCGCCTTGCGTTCCTCGGGCGCCAGCTCACGCAGGGCAAGGACCCCCGTTCGCGCTCCCAGGCGGCCCTGGTTCTGGGGGCCACCGAGGATCCAGAGGCCGTGACGCCCCTGTGTGGCGGCCTGAAGGACCCGAGCGAGCTGGTGCGCGCGGCCGTCGCGAAGTCCCTGGCGAAGCTGCAGGAGTCCTCCGCGCTGCCCTGCCTGGAGGCCCACAAGGCGGAGGCGGACGCGACGGTGCAGGCTGCCGTGCGCGAGGCGGTGAGCGCGCTGAAGGAGTACCAGGCACGACTTCCGCGCTTCTACGTCTCGCTGGAGGGGATGAAGGACCTCACGCGCTCGTTGCCGGCCGAGCTGGTGAAGGCCACCGAGGCGCGGTTGCGCTCGCGGCTGATTCGCCGGGGCGCGCTGCTGGCGCCGGCCAAGGAGTCCAAGGCGGCGGCGAAGGGGGCGTTGAAGAAGCTGGGCCTGCATGGCTATCGCATCACCCCGGAGGTCCATGCGATGGAGGGAGGTGGGTTGCGGGTGGCCATCGTCTGCCTGAGCTACCCGGACCTGTCCCTGCTGGGGCAGGTGGATGTGAAGGCCGCGGGCGCGCAGCCGGCGGACCTCCTCAAGGCGCTGGTGCCGCGCGCGGTGGAGGAAGCAGCGGAAACCTTCGAGTGGAGCAACGAGACATGACGACGAGCACGACGGCGCACGCGGCGGCCCCGAAGCGGCGCTGGCGTAACTTCCTCCTGGATACGAGCTTCCAGCTCAAGCTGACCGCGTACATGGTTGGAGTGACGGTGGTGCTGTCGGCCCTGCTGGGCGTGTTCCTGGTGCGCTCCGCCTGGGCGCTGATGCGGGAGACGGCGACAGCGGTGGAGGCCCGCTCCCGGGCCGCCGAGGTCAGCCGGGAGTTGTCCGGCGCCACGCTGTCCAACGAACTGCTTGCGCGGATGGACGACCCGACGTTCGAGGCCACCTTCCGGGAGAAGGCGCAAGGCATCGACGCGGCCTACGAGGCGGAGCGGGCCGCCATCGTCGAGCAACGCGCGGAGTTGGAGTGGCGTCAGCGCGCGACGTGGTGGGTGCTGGGGGCCTTCCTGGTGGGCTTCATCGCCGTGGTGGCGATGGGCACTATCGTCGTGACGCACCGGGTGGCCGGGCCGCTGCTGCGCATCCGGCGCATGGTGGGCGACGTGTACGAGGGCAAGCTGCGCCCGCCGCAGTACGGCCTGCGCGACGGCGACGAACTGCGGGAATTGTTCGACGCGACGCGGAGCATGATGCAGAAGCTGCGAGACCAGAGCGAAGAGGATGCTCGGGTGCTGGCGAAGGCGCTGGAGACGGCGGAGCGCTCCGGCGTGCCGGGCGAGTCGCTCGATGAGCTGCGCGCGCTGGAGTCCCGCTTCCGCGCGCGCCTGGAGGCCTGAGTCTCGTGAAGCCGTCCCCGGTCAGTGCTTCCGGGGACGCAGCTTGCGGAGCTCGGCTTTCATCTTCGCCATTTGTTCCTCGGCGTCCTTGAGGGCCAATTCCAGCTTACGTCGCTGCCGGATCTCCGCCTGCCGACGTCGACGGGCCTCCGCTTGTCGGCGCAGCCGGGCCTTCTCCATCCGGGCCTTGAGCTGGTCAATCATCTCGGTGGACTCGAGCAACAGCGTCTCACCGGCCCAGAGGAACATCTTGTCGCCACGGACCTCGAACTCGAGCCCCAGCACCTTCGAGGTGAACCGTCCCTGCTTCGACCGAAGGGGGACATAGGTCCTGTCCTTGGCGGACTTCAGCCGGAACCCCTCCAGTCGCTCCCGACCCGCGTCGTAGATGAAGTATTCGCGGATGCCGAGCCGCGCGTTCCGCTCCACGTTGACCACGGCGTCCTTCTTCCGGTTGCCGCCCGAGTGAACCTCCATCACCCAGTCCAGGCCCTTGCCCTCATGGCTCACCAGCCACTTCTCACGAGGGTGTGGCTCGACGTCGAACACCACCAGCAGGTCCGGCGCGAAGCGGCGCTCCCCGGGGTAATACACGGGCAGCTCCGAGCCGACGTAGGCCTTGCGCCGCCGATGACGGAAGTGATGCCTGAGCACATCGAGCACCCGGTGCTTCGCGTCTTGATGCAAGTCCCCCTCGGGCGGCGACATCTCCCGGTACGTCACCTCCGCTGGCAGTGACTCCACCACCTGCGCCCTCTCCTCGGGCCCCATCGCGTCCCACGCCTCCTGGGTGGGCGCCCGAGGGAAGGCGTCACCACGAACTCTGTCCGCGTGCCGTCCCATGCTTCAAAGCGTGGAGTTGGCAGCCTCGCGCGTCAATGCCCGAGGCGGATGAGCAAGGCGTGGGCCATGCACAATCGCGCGCGCTCTGAAGCAGGAATCAAGCAATGCGAGTGAATCGTGTTCCAGGACTCCGTGAAGGAGTCCACGGGAGCGGACTTGTGAAGCTTCACGGTGGCGAGGCCACGTCCACGGTGAGCCCTGTCTGCTTGAGCACGGCGTGGATGCGCAGGCGTGCCTGGGCCCACGGAAGCGCCTCCACGCGATAGCCCTCGAGCGCTTCCATGAGGTGTGCGCGGTAGCTCGGGTGGCCCGGGTCCGCGACGATGACGACACCTCGGTCCGTGGTGGAGCGGATGAGTCGACCCACGCCCTGGCGCAGGAGCAGTAGCGCGCGCGGAAGTCGGTACTGGAGGAAGCCCTGGTACTCGCCACCGGAGCGGGCCAGCGGCTCCTCACGCGCGGCCACCAACGGACGCAGCGCGGGCTCCAGCGGGAGCTTGTCGATGAAGACGCAGCCGACGCCCCGGCCTGGGATATCCACGCCCTGCCAGAAGCTCTTCGTGCCCAGCAGCACCGTGCCCGTGTCGCGCTCCTGCCGAGCCGCCAGCGAGCGACTGTGTCCGCGCGACTGCCGCAGCACTTCGATGCCCAGCGGCTCCAGTCGGCTCCGCGCTTCCGCGCCCACGCGCTCCATGCGCCGCGTGGAGGCGAACAGGCCCAGCAGCCGTCCACCCATCGTCTGCGCGAGGCCCGAAATCCGCGTCGCGGCCCACTCGACAAACGGGTCCTCGTGCGCGCGCGGGGCATCGGTGACGAGCACCACCAGCGCCTGCTCGTGGAGCTGAAAGGGAGACGGCGCGCGCAACAGCCGGGGGGCAGGGCGGTCTCCGCGTCCATCCAGCCCCAGCCGCTTCAACACGAAGGGCGTTCCCGAGCCGTGGCTCGTGGGACCCAACGTGGCCGAGGTCAACACCAGCGCGCGCTTGTTCGCCGCGAAGTCACGCGACACGTGGAACGACACGTCCACTGGCTGCGCGCCCACGTTCCATCGCTGCCGCCGAGGCTCGGCTGTCGCGGAGTAGCACCGTCCCGCCGCCGCTTCGCCCGAGAGCTCCTGCGCCAGCGTCGCCAGTTCGCCCAGCTCCGTGGTGGCACCGGACAGCTCGCGCTCCAGCGCGGGCATCCGCGCGGCGAGCTCCGGCAGGGCCTCCAGCACCCGCACCGCGAGCAGCGTATGCAGCGCCTGCAGCGCGCCGCGCACCAGCTCCAGGCCGTCACGCACCGGCTCCCACGTGGGCAGCGCGCGCACCGCCTCCGTCACGCGCAGCTCCGGCGCATACGCGCCCTCGTCGGGGTCCTCCCCCGCGGTGGTCGCCGAGGGCTCGCACAGCTCTGTCACCCGCGAGCCCAGGTCCCGCGCCTCGTCCATCAGCCGGCGCAGCGCGTCCTCCACCTGGCCCATCAGCGCGCGCGACTCCTCGCGACGCGACGCGGAGAGGGCCCGGCGCAGCTCCGCGAAGAGGCCGTGGCGTCCATCGCGTCCATGCAGTCGCTCGGTGAGCCGCTGGAAGGCCAGGTCCGACAGCTCCACGGTGAGGGCCGTGGTGGCCACGTCCTCCACCTCGTGCGCTTCGTCGAGGACCAGATGCTCCAGCTTCGGGTAGCGCGCCGGCCACGCGAAGGCGAGGGACTGGTTGATGACCAGCACATCCGCCTCGCGCGCCTGGGCCACCGCCGAGTGGTAGAAACACCGGTGGTAGTGCGGGCACTTCTCGCCGAGCGTCGTCGCGGCCTCGGAGCGCACCGCGGGCGTCAGGCCCATCAGGACGGGGAAGCGCTCGCGGAACCAGTGGCTCAGCCGGTCCATGTCGCCATCCACACTGCGGCGCAGGTACGCGCGCAGGTAGGCGCGAGGCGCGCGCGCGGAGTGCCCCATGCCCGGCTCCACGCGCGTGGCCTCCAGGGCGCGGCGTCGGCACAGGTAGTTCGACTGTCCCTTGAGCAGCGCGTAGCCGAAGGTGCCGCCCATCGCCTTGTGCAGCCGAGGCAGGTCCTTCTCCAGCAACTGGTCCTGGAGCGTCTTCGTGTGCGGGGCCACGCCGACCTTGCGCCCGTTGCGCGCGGCGAAGAGGGCCGCGGGCGCCAGGTACGCGAGCGACTTGCCCGTGCCCGTGCCCGCCTCCACCGCCACCTGCTCACCGTCCGACAGCGCGCGCGCCACCGCATGCGCCATCTCGAGCTGCGCGGGCCGACTCCGGAAGCCTTCCTCCATCCGCTCCAGCGCGCCTCCAGCGCCCAGCACCGCCGTCACCTCGTCGGCCCGCACAGGCAGCACCGGCGCGTCGGTCTCGGGCTCGGGCAGCGAGGGGACACCGGCCGCTCGCCGTCGCTCGGGCTTCCCGCGAAGGAAGCCTTGCGTTTCCAGCGCCAGCGACGCGGGCGCGGCGCGACAGGCGTCGCTCAGTCGCGACAGCAGCTCCAGCAGCGGCCACTCCTCATAGTCGAACGCGCCGCCGTCCGTCTCCGGAGTCCCCAGCCGCCGCGCGGCCCGAGGGTCCAGCGTGGCCAGCAGGTCGGAGACGTCCTCGCCCCGGCCCTCGCGCACGAAGCGGTCCATCGTCTGCACGAGCACGGCGTGCACCGCTTCGCAGTCGGACAGCGCGCGGTGCGGCTGGCGGATGCCCAGCCCGGCCCAGCGCAAAAGCGACTCCAGCGAGTGGCTGGTCAGCTCCGGGTGCAGGTAGTGCATCAACTCGCACGAGTCGAGCACCGGCGCGCGGATGGGACCCAGCAGGTCCGGCAGGAAGCCCTTCTCGAACGGCGCGTTGTGCGCCACCACCGTCCAGCCCGTGAGCCGACTTCGCAGCTCCTCGATGTCAGTCCCGAAGCGAGGCCGACCCGCCAGGTCCGCGTCCGTCAGGCCCGTCAGCCGTCGGATGGTGAGAGGCAGGGGTCGCGACGCCGAGTACAACCGCGCGAAGCGGTCCACCTCGCGTCCGTTCTCGAAGAAGAGACACCCCAGCTCGATGATTTCGTCGGCACGTGGATCCAACCCCGTGGTTTCGAGGTCGAGGAAGACATTCCGCGTGAAAAGCTCCGCCGCGCCGCCCATGCAGGGCCGGGAGACTAACGCTTCCCGGCGCGGTGCCCAGATTTCAGCCTACGTCTTCAGTCCACCAGGAAAACGCCGGAAATCATCTTCCCCATGGCACACCCGTAGACGAGTTTTCCGGACTCCTTGGGTGTGAAGGAGATGTCCACCGGCTGGTTGAGCGGCAGCGGCGTGTTGATGTCGTAGCCGTCCATCACCACTTCGGTGGCGCACGTCTGGTCCGTCTTGCGCGTCACCACCAGCTTCACCGGCTCGCCCTTCTTGAGCGTCACGGGGCTGGGCTCGTAGCCCTTCTCCGTCACCGTCAGCTCCACCACGCGCACGCCGTTCTCCCGCTTCTCGGGGACGGTGGGCGCCGAGGGGGCCGCTTCGGCGGCGGGCGTGTCCTTGGTGCATCCCTGCTGCGTGGCGCCCACCATGGCGGCCGTCGCGGCGAGCGCGAGCCAGGGCTTGATGATGCGGGAGAAGAAGGGGCGCATGGGTGCCTCGAACGAAGGACTGGCGAAGGTGAAAGGGGCGGCGCCCCCGACGTCAGGGCCCTCAGGCCTCGTCGACGGGAGCGCTCGCGGGACCCGGCTCGAACCGGAGCAGGGCGTGGAGCGGGACGAAGACCTCGTGGCCCGGCTCACCCAGGAGCAGGTCGAACCGGCCCACGTGCATCAGCGGGAGCTGGAGGGTGATGCCGTTGCGCAGCACCAGCTTCACCGTCTCGCCCAGGTGGTCCAGGAACGCGCGCGGGTCCGAGTACGGGCGCTTGTCCGGCTGACGCGCCACCGTGGAAGGCTTCTGCGTCAACTTGGCGTCGCGCTCCAGGCCAGGCAAGAGCCGTTCCCACTCCGCGCGACGCGCCAGCAGCACCACCTGAAGCTTCTCCAGCCGCCCGGTGCGCTCCAGCGTGAAGGCGATGGGCTCCTCGGCGACGAGCGTGTCCAGCAGCGAGCGCTCCGCCAGGACGACGGAGACCTCCACCTTGCCGGCGATGAGGCCGCCGAGCAGCTCCGCCACCACGGCGTTGTCGACCTCGCCGCGCGCCTGCTTGATGGCCGCCTTGCGCTGGGTGCGCTCCTTGCGCGCCATGAACTCCGCCACCGTCATGCCGCTCTGGAGCACGCCGAAGGCATCCCCCAACGACAAGCTCGGCGTCTGGCCCATCAGCTCGTAGACCTGGTCGAAGCGCTTCGCCTCCTCGGCGTGCAGCTTGCGCCAGATGCGGGCCTTCATCTTCCCTTCCAGCTCCCCCTTGGCGATGCGCGCGGGCACATGCTCGCGCTGCGCCAGCGCGAGGATCTGCTCGGGCGTGGGCGGAGGCCGAGGCGTCGAGGAGCGGAAGCCCCCCGGCCGACCACCGAAGCCGCCCGGACGCGCACCGGGTCCCCCCGGGCCTCCGGGTGCTCTCGGCGCCAGTGGACGGGCCCCCGGCGTCACGCTCGCCGGACGCGGCGAGGGTGCGGGTGCCGCGCCGGTGGGCCGGGGAGTGGGCAAGGGGGCGGCGGTCGTCGGCGCCGTCGCCGCGGGAGCGGCGGGGCGGGGCGAAGGACTCACCCCCGAGGGCCGAGGAACCGCCGGCGTGAGGGGGGGCGCCGTGCCGGCGGTGGGCCGGGGCGTGGGCGTGGGGCGCGGCGTGGGCGCCGGAGGGGCGGATTCCAAGGGGGACGGAGTCTGGGCGGCGCTGCCGGGCGTCGAGGCCGGCCGCCGGATGACTTCGACCGCGGGAACCACCCGCCGTGTCTTCCGATCGTTCACAGTCGTACGTTACCTGATGCGAGGAGCCCGAGCATGCCCGGCTTCACGGCTGGAGGGAGGCTGAGAGGTCCACTTTCCACCCAGACGGCTCTCGGACCATCCGGACCTCGTGGGTGCTGCCTGACGAGCGAACGAGCACGGTCGCCTCGTCGCCCGCCTCCCGGACCAGGGAGACCTCCGTAACATCCGGAGGAGGGGGGACATTCGCGAAGAAGAGGCCCAGGGGCTCGGGTTTCACCGCGCCCCCGGAGGCGTCACTCACCGCCTGGGCCCGCTTCGTCAGGGCCGTCTGGGTGGGCTGGGACAGTGCGCCCCAGGCCGCGCGCAACTCGCCGCGCTTCACCAGACGGTGGAAGGACGTATACGCATCTTGCGGTGTGCCGAAGCGGGGCTGGTTGCAGCCGGCCACGCCCACCAGGAGCAGGGCCAGCAACCAGGGCATCGTCGCGGTCAGGCGCATGGACGTGGGGTTTAGGTCAAAGCGGCGCCGGGGGAAAGCCTTGGGTGCGTCCGTCTCACGGAACGTGTTGCTGGACACGGTTGCGCCCCGCTCCCTTGGCCGCGTAGAGCCCCGCATCCGCCGCGCGAAGAAGCTCCTCCGCGCTCCCCAGGTCTTCCGAGGGCACCGTCGCCACGCCGAGCGACGCCGTCAGGCGCACCTCCTGCCGCTTCCCGTCCACGCCCACGTGCTCCACCCGCAGGCCGGCGATGGCCTCGCGCACGCGCTCGCACACCTTGAGCGCGTCCGCCGTCGCCGTCTCTGGCAACAACGCGATGAACTCCTCCCCGCCATAACGCGCCAGCACGTCCACCTCGCGCAGCCGCGAGCGCGTCGTCTGCGCCACCGCCTTGAGCACCTGGTCCCCGAAGGGGTGGCCGAAGGTGTCGTTGATGCGCTTGAAGTGGTCGATGTCCAGCATCACCAGCGACAGGGGGGACTGGTAGCGCCGCGAGCGCGCGAACTCGTCGCTCAGGCGCTCCTCGAAGCAGCGCCGGTTGAACAGCCCCGTGAGCGCGTCCGTCCGGCTGAGCGCCAGGAGCTCCTCGCGCCGCCGCGCCAGCTCCTTGTTGGCCTTGTCCAGCTCCCGGTTCTTCTCCACCAGAGCGTCCTGGAGCGCCTTGAGCCGCAGCATCGACTTCACTCGCGCCGACAGCTCCAACATGTCGAAGGGCTTCACCAGGTAGTCGTCCGCCCCCAGCTCCAGCCCCTCCACCTTTCCCGCCGCCTGCCGCGCCGTCATCAGAATCACCGGGATGAAGCCGAAGCCTTCCTCCCCGGAGTTCGCCTTGATGATGCGGCACACCTCCACGCCGCCCAGCCCCGGCATCTCCACGTCCATCAAGATGAGGTCCGGCCGCGCCTCGCGAATGGCCGACAGCGCCTGTGTGCCGTCATGGGCTTCCTTGAAGACGTACCCCCGCGGCGCCAGCCCCTCGCGCACATGTGCCACGTGCGATGGATCGTCATCGACGATGAGCACCGTCCGGCCGCTCAGCTCGCCGCCTGCCCCAGTCCGCCGGGCTACCTCCGGCGTCCTCTTCCTGTCACCCTCCGCCATGCGGTTGCGCCCCCAGTGCAATCATCCCGCGCTGCCAGAATGCCTGTGATTGTCTCCCGCCGACTCCAGGAAGCCAAGGGGTAGGGTAAGTCCCCGTCTTTCGGAGGCTCAGGCGGGTTTGACGAGGCGGGCCCGGTACACCGGCTCTCCCGAGGTGAGATACCGCCGCTCACGCGTCGAGGGCACCTCCTCCGGGTCATACGGATGGAAAACACCGGAACCCAAGGGGTTGTGGAAACCCACGGATTCCAGGATGGAGAGCATGTTGTGGGCGCGGTCCTCGACGTCGGTGCGCATGTCGAAGCGGCCGCCGGGGGCGAGCCTGGTGAGCAGGAGGGCGGCGAAGTCCGGCTGCACGACGGCGCGCTTGGCGTGGGCGCGCTTCCACCAGGGGTCGGGGAACTGGAGGTGGATGGCGGAGAGCGAGCCGGCCGCGAAGATGCGGGGGACGGCGAAGCGGGCGTCGGACTCGACGACGCGCAGGTTCTTCATCCCGGCCTTCTGGGCGCGCTCCTGGGTGTCGCGCGCGTACTTCTTGCGCCACTCGAAGGCGACGAAGCGGATGGTGGGGTTGCGGCGGCAGTACTCCAGCGCGTGGCCCCCGGCGCCGGAGCCGATTTCGAGCTCCAGGGGGCCCGGGAAGCCGAACTCGGCGTCCCAGTCCGGAGGGGTCTCCTGGGCGATGAGGTGGAGGCCGACGGGGTCTGGCAGCAAGCGGGGGCGTGGCATGAGGAGGGCGCTCCAACCACGGCCGAGCGGGGTCTGGCCAGGGAAAAACACTGGTATAGGGGAGGGATGAAGGTCTTCCAGTCGGTGGCGGAGGCGGGCCGGGCGCTGATCGGCCGAGCGCTCGCCCTGGGCAACTTCGACGGGGTGCACGTGGGCCACCAGGCCCTCTTCGCGGAGGCGCGCAAGCACGCTTCCCCCGCGGCGTTCACCTTCAACCCCCACCCGGGCAAGGTGCTCCAGCCAGACCTTGCGCCCAAGCTGATTACCTTGCTGCCCCGCCGCCTGGAGCTGCTCGCCGACCTGGGGCTGGAGGCCACGGTGGTGCAGGCCTTCTCGCGTGACTATGCGCGCACGGGCCCCGCGGACTTCGAGGCCACGCTCTTCGACGCGCTCGGCGTGGCGCACGTGGTGGTGGGCAGCGACTTCACCTACGGCGTGGCGCGCGCGGGCAACGTGGAGACGCTGCGCGAGGCGGCGTCCCGGCGGGGTGCCCGCGTCCATGTGGTGACGCCCGTCACGGTGGACGGGGTGGTGGCCTCGTCCTCACGGGTGCGTGAGTACATCCTCGAGGGGCGCGTGTCCGCCGCGTGCCGGCTCCTGGGTCGCCCGTTCGATCTGGACGGGATGGTCGTGGCGGGGGCGGGGCGGGGGAGGACCATCGGCTTTCCCACCGCCAACGTGGACACCCAGAACGAGCTGCGGCCCGCGCCGGGCGTCTATGCCATCCGCGTGCGCTTCCTCACGGGGGAGGGCGTGGGCACCTGGCATGGGGGCGCCGCCAATATCGGCATCAAGCCCACCTTCGGCGGCACCGAGGTCACCATCGAGGCGCACCTGCTGGATTTCGCGGGGGATATCTACGGGCGGGAGCTGCGCGTGCAGTTCCTGGAGCGCCTTCGCCCCGAGCAGCGGTTCGGCTCCGTGGCGGAGCTGACCGGGCAGATCAAGCGCGACGTGGAGGCCGCTCGCACGGTGATTGCGCGGGCCGGGGAGTGACGCACGCACTTTTCCCGTGATTGTTCAACGGGTTGGCGAGTCCGGGCCCCCAGAGGGCGCCTTGACGGATGTGCGCGGCTCCCCTCTAATTCGCTGTCAGGAACCGTGCCAAAGGTGCTGTGGGGCCCCGAGGCAACGCCCCTGTCTCCCAAGAGCGAGGCGGGCCCCCGCCCGTCTCATCCTTCTGTGCCACAAGGAAGAGGCTTCACGAATGTCCGGTCGATTGGGTGAACTGCTGGTCCGCGAGAATCTCATCTCCGTCCAGCAGCTGCGCAAGGCCCAGGAAGAACAGCAGAAGAGCGGCACGCGCATCGGCACCGCGCTCATCAAGACGGGCGCCATCGAGGAGTCGAAGCTCACCGACTTCCTCTCCAAGCAGTACGGCGTGCCGGCCATCAACCTGAAGGACTTCGACATCGACCCGGACATCATCAAGCTCGTGCCGAAGGAAGTGGCCGAGAAGCACCTGGTGATTCCCGTCAATCGCGCCGGTCCCTCGCTGATCGTCGCCATGTGCGACCCGTCCAACATCTTCGCGGTGGACGACCTGAAGTTCCTCACCGGCTACAACATCGAGACGGTGGTGGCCTCGGAGGTCTCCATCCGCGAGGCCATCGAGCGCTACTACGCGGAGAAGGGCCCCTCGATGGAGGAGATCGTCGGCGACGTCGACGACGAAGTCGAGCTGGCGAAGGAGGAGACGGAGAACATCGACGAGATGGCGAAGGCCGCGGATGACGCGCCCGTCGTCAAGCTGGTGAACCTCATCCTCATGGACGCCATCAAGAAGCGCGCGTCCGATATCCACATCGAACCGTATGAGCGCGACTTCCGCGTCCGCTTCCGGATCGACGGCGTGATGTACGAGGTCATGCGCCCGCCGATGAAGCTGCGCAACGCGATTACGTCGCGTTTGAAGATCATGGCCTCGCTGGACATCTCCGAGCGACGCCTGCCGCAGGACGGCCGCATCAAGATCAAGATTGGCGGCGGCAAGGAGATGGACTTCCGCGTGAGCGTGTGTCCCACGCTCTTCGGCGAGAAGGTCGTGATGCGTCTGCTCGACAAGAGCAACCTGCAGCTCGACATGACGAAGCTGGGCTTCGACGCGGAGCCCCTGGCCTGGTTCAAGGAAGCCATCGACCGTCCCTACGGCATGGTGCTGGTGACGGGCCCCACCGGTTCCGGCAAGACGACGACGCTGTACTCGGCGCTCTCCAGCCTCAACGACGTTGGCACCAACATCTGCACCGCCGAGGACCCGGTCGAATTCAACTTCGCCGGCATCAACCAGGTGCAGATGCATGAAGACATCGGCCTGAACTTCGCCGCGGGCCTGCGCTCGTTCCTCCGCCAGGACCCGGACATCATCATGATTGGTGAGATCCGCGACTTCGAGACGGCGGAAATCGGCGTCAAGGCCGCCCTCACCGGCCACCTGGTGCTCTCCACGCTGCACACCAACGACGCCCCTGGCACGGTGAGCCGTCTGCTCAACATGGGCATCGAGCCGTTCCTCGTGACGGCCTCGCTCAACCTCATCCTCGCCCAGCGTCTGGCGCGCCGCCTGTGCCCCGCCTGCAAGAAGCCGGCGGACAAGGTGGACGAGCAGGCCCTCATCGACGCCGGCATCCCCCCGGACAAGATGGGCACCTTCACCGTGTACGAGAAGGTCGGCTGCCGCGACTGCAATGACCGAGGCTACCGGGGTCGCGTGGCCATCTACGAGGTCATGCCCTTCTGGGACGGCCTCAAGGAGCTGGTCATCAACGGTGGGTCCGCCGCGGAGCTCAAGCAGGAGGCCATCCGTCTGGGCATGAGCAGCCTTCGCATGAGTGGCCTCAAGAAGGTGATGGACGGCTTCACCACTCTGGAAGAAGTGGTCGGCAACACCGCCCCGGACCGTTTCTAGTCACCCCCTCCCCCAGCCTCACCGAAGGACATCCCCACCGTGGCCAACCTGCACCAGCTCCTCAAGGCGATGGTCGAGAAGGGCGCTTCCGACCTCCACGTCACCACCGGCTCGCCGCCGCAATTGCGCGTGGACGGCGAGCTCGTCCCCTTGAAGACGGCGCCGCTGACGCCCGTGGAGACCAAGCAGCTCTGCTACTCCATCCTCACGGACGCCCAGAAGCACAAGTTCGAGGAGGACAACGAGCTGGACCTGTCCTTCGGCGTGAAGGGGCTGTCGCGCTTCCGCGCCAACATCTTCATGCAGCGTGGCGCGGTGGCCGGGGCGTTCCGCACCATTCCCTTCAAGATCCTGACCTTCCAGGAGCTGGGCCTGCCGCCCGTCGTGGCGGAGCTGGTGAAGAAGCCGCGCGGCCTCATCCTGGTGACGGGACCCACGGGGTCGGGCAAGTCCACCACGCTGGCCTCGATGATCGACAAGATCAACACCGAGCGTCATGAGCACATCATGACCATCGAGGACCCCATCGAGTACCTGCACCCGCACAAGAACTGCCTCGTCAATCAGCGCGAGGTGGGTGCGGACACGCGGAACTTCAAGACGGCCCTCAAGTACATCCTGCGTCAGGATCCGGACATCGTGCTGGTGGGCGAGTTGCGCGACCTGGAGACCATCGAGGCCGCGCTCACCATCGCCGAGACGGGCCACATCTGCTACGCGACGCTGCACACCAACAGCGCGGTGCAGACCATCAACCGCGTGCTGGACGTGTTCCCGCCGTACCAGCAGCCGCAGGTGCGCGCCCAGATGTCCTTCGTGCTGGAGGGCGTGATGAGCCAGGCGCTGGTGGCCAAGGCGGGCGCTCCGGGCCGCATCCTCGCCCTGGAGGTCATGATTCCCAACCCCGCCATCCGGAACCTCATCCGCGAGGACAAGGTCCACCAGATCTACTCCTCCATGCAGGTGGGTCAGGCCAAGTACGGCATGCAGACCTTCAATCAGGCCCTGGCGGCGCTGCTCCTGCGCCGGCTCATCACCCAGGACGAGGCCTTCGGTCGCTCCAGCGACCCGGACGAACTGCGCAACATCCTTTCCACTGGGGGTGGCGGGCTACCGGGTACCCAGCGACCAGCCGGAGGAGCGACGGGTCGTTAGTTCCTGGTTTCGAGATTCAGCGGTTAGACTCGCGCGGCGTTTGCGGAGGTCGAGCTCATGGCAGCACCGGCAGTCCAGAAGGCAACAGCTTCCAAGAAGAACACCGCCCAGTTCCTCTGGGAGGCGAAGACCAAGAGCGGGGAGACGAAGAAGGGCGAGATGGAGGCCTCGGACAGCGAGGCCGTCAACGCCCGTCTGAAGTCCCTGGGCCTCAATCCCGTCAAGGTGCGCAAGAAGAGCGCCTTCGACGGCGAAGTCACCATCCCGGGCTTCGGCGGCGTCACCGGCAAGGACATCCTCGTCTTCACGCGCCAGTTCGCGACGATGATCGACGCGGGTCTCCCCCTGGTGCAGTGCTTGGACATCCTCGCCAACCAGATGGACAACCCCGCCTTCAAGAAGGTGGTGCTGGCCATCAAGGCGAAGGTGGAGCAGGGCAGCACCTTCGCGGATGCGCTCAAGGAGCACCCCAAGGTCTTCGACGAGCTCTACATCCAGCTCTGCGCGGCCGGTGAGGTCGGCGGTATCCTCGACACCATCCTCAACCGTCTGGCGGCCTACCGCGAGAAGGCGGAGAAGCTCAAGCGCAAGGTCAAGGGCGCGATGACCTACCCGGCCATCGTCATCCTCGTGGCCATTGGCGTGACGGCGCTGCTGCTGCTCAAGGTGACGCCCGTGTTCGCGGCCATGTTCGCGGACTTCGGCTCGGCGCTGCCCGCTCCCACCCAGTTCGTGGTGGACTTGTCCGCCTGGGCGGAGGCGTACTGGCTGCACGTCCTCAGCATCATCACCGCGGTCGTCGTCTCCTTCACCTGGAGCTACAAGCAGCCCAGGGGCCGCAAGTTCTGGGACAAGGTCTTCCTGAAGGTGCCGCTGTTCGGCCCGGTGCTCCGCAAGGTGGCGGTGGCGCGCTTCACGCGCACGCTGGGCACGATGATCTCCTCGGGCGTGCCCATCCTCGACGCGCTCGACGTGACGGCGAAGACGGCTGGTAACCGCACGGTGGAAGAGGCCATCTACTACGTGCGTGGGAAGATCTCCGAAGGCAAGAACATCGCCGGTCCGCTGCTCGAGACGAAGGTGTTCCCGTCCATGGTGGTGCAGATGATTGGCGTCGGTGAAGCGACGGGCGCCATGGACACCATGCTCAACAAGATCGCCGACTTCTACGACGACGAAGTGGACACCGCCGTCAGCGCGCTGACGGCCATGATCGAGCCCCTGTTGATGGTGTTCCTCGGCGGCGTGGTCGGTGGCTTCCTCATCGCCATGTACCTGCCCATCTTCTCCATTGCCGGTGCCATCAAGTAGCTCCGCTGTCGCCAGGGCGCGCGCGGACGAGTCCGAGAGGCTCCGCGCGCGCCTGGTCTGGCTGGTGTTGTTCCGCACGGTGGCGGCGAGTCTGTCGCTCGTCATCACCGTGGGTCGCCTGCTGCTCCAGCCCCTCGAGGAGCCGAGCCGGGCGGACTCGCTCTCGCTCTCCGTCATCGTCGCCGCGTATGTCTCCACGGTGGTGGTGGGCATCCGGCTGCGGCGGGAGAAGGCCGGACGGCTGGACGCGTGGGTGCAGGTGCTGGGCGACGTCGTCATCGCCACGGGCCTTGTGTACCTCAGCGGCGGGGCCGACTCCCCGCTGACGTTCCTCTACAGCCTGGCCGTCATCGGCGCCGCCGTGGTGTTGGACTGGCGGGGCGCGCTCTGGGTGGCGGCGGCGGGCGCGGTGGCCTTCGCCGGACTGGTGGGGGTTCTGCGGCTGTTGGACACCTCGCCGCTGGGCCCGCTGCTCTCCAGCCGGGGCCTCTTCGTGCTGGGCAGCAACCTGCTGGCGCTGGCGCTCATCGCCGTGCTGGCGGGCTACCTGTCCCGACAGCTCTCCGCGACGGGCGGCGCGTTGTCCGCGCGCGAGGCGGACCTGCGAAAGCTGGGAGGGCTGCAGCAGCAGATTCTCTCCTCCATGCCCTCGGGGCTCATCACCTGCGACGCGCAGAAGCGCATCACATACGTCAACGCCGCCGCGCGCGGCATCCTCCATGGGGAGGAGTCGGTCAGCGTGGGCCAGCCGCTGGAGTCGCTGCTCCCCGGAGTGTCGGGGCTCGCGCCGCGCTCGTCGCGCGGCGAGCTGGTGGTGGGCACGGACGGGGGGCGTCGTCGCATCATCCTCGGGCTGTCGGTGACGCCGCTGGAGGGCGAGCCGGGGGCGCTGCTCATCGTCTTCCAGGATTTGACGGAGCTGCGGCGGATGGAGGAGGACCTGGAGCGCTCGGACCGGCTCGCGAGCCTGGGGGCGCTCTCCGCGCAGCTGGCGCACGAGCTGCGCAACCCGCTGGCGGCGATGCGGGGCTCCGCGCAGCTGCTGGCGCAGGAGTGCTCGCGGGACGTGGTGGTGCAGAAGCTCACCAACATCCTGGTGCGCGAGTCGGATCGGCTCGGGCGGCTGGTGGAGGACTTCCTGCGCTTCGCGCGTCCTCCGGAGCCCATGCGTCGCGAGGTGTCGCTGGACGCGCTCCTGGCGGAGACGGTGGACATGTTGCGGGCGGACCCCCTGGCGCGGGACGTGCGGGTGGAGGTGTCCGCGCAGGAGCGACTGACGGCCGCGGTGGATCCGGACCAGCTGCGTCAGGTGCTCATCAACCTGGTGCGCAACGGGTTCCAGGCGGCGGGACCGAGGGGCGAGGTGCGGGTGGGGCTGGCGAGAAGCGAGAAGGAAGCGCAGATTCGGGTGTGGGACTCGGCGGGAAGCATCACCGAGGAGATGATGGGCCATCTGTTCGAGCCTTTCTTCACCACGCGGGACGGAGGCACGGGACTGGGGTTGTCCACCGCGCACTCCATCGTCCGCGCGCATGGCGGCTCCATCCGCGTGCGCTCGGACCCGGCCGAGGGAACGGAGTTCGTCGTGGGGTTGCCGCTGTGACGACCGCGCATGCAGCAGAGAGCGGAGTGAGAGGCCACATTCTCGTCGTGGACGACGAGCTGTCCATGCGGGAGTACCTGGAGCTGTTGCTGCACCGCGAGGGTTACGCGGTGACGAGCGTGCCCGGGGTGAAGCCCGCGTGCGAGGTGCTCGCGCGCGACGGGGTGGACCTGGTCATCTCCGACATGAAGCTGGGGACGGGCAGCGGCCTGGACGTGCTGCGCACGGCGCGGGCGCGCAAGGAGCCTCCGGAAGTCGTGCTGATTACGGCCTACGGGACGCCGTCCGCCGCCGTGGAGGCGATGCGCGAGGGGGCGTACGACTACATCTGCAAGCCCTTCGACAACGAGGAGCTGCGGCTGCTGGTGCAGAAGGCGCTGGAGAAGCGCACGTTGCGGCAGGAGAACATCACGCTGCGCGCGCGGCTGTTGCCCGGGCTGGGCGTGGCGGTGGGGCAGAGCGCGCGGATGCAGGCGGTGTGGTCCCTGGTGGAGAAGGTGGCGCCGGGGCGCAGCACGGTGCTGGTGACGGGGGAGAGCGGCACGGGCAAGGAGCTGGTGGCGCGTGGCATCCACATGCGCGGCAATCGGGCGGCGCAGCCCTTCCTGCCCTTCAACTGCGCGGCGCTCAACGAGGGCACGCTGGAGAGCGAGCTGTTTGGCCACGTGAAGGGGGCCTTCACGGGGGCGTTGCACGAGCGCGCGGGCCTGCTGGTGTCCGCGGGTGAGGGCACGGTGATGCTGGACGAAGTCGGCGAGATGCCGCTGGCCACGCAGGTGAAGCTCCTGCGGGTGCTCCAGGAGCGGAAGGTGAAGCCGGTGGGGAGCGCGGCGGAGGTGCCCTTCCAGGCGCGAGTCATCGCGGCGACGAACCGGCGGCTGGAGACGGAAGTGAAGGCGGGGCGCTTTCGCGAGGACCTCTTCTACCGACTCAATGTGATTACGCTGGAGCTGCCACCCCTGCGCGAGCGCGCGGGCGACATCTCGCTCCTGGCGGGCCACTTCCTGTCGAGGATGGCGGAGGAGCTGGGGCGGCCGGGCCTGCGCTTCGCGCCAGAGACGCTGGCGTTGCTCGAGCGCTACGCGTTCCCCGGCAACGTGCGGCAGCTTCAGAACATGGTGGAGCGCGCGGCCACGCTGTCGGACTCGGACCTGCTGGGGCCGTCCACGCTGCCGCCCGCGGTGCGCGGCGAGGCGGAGCCGGTGGCGCGTCCGGGCGAGGGCGGCGAGCCCCAGTTGAGCGGCGGCTTCAACCTGGAGCGCCACCTGGACGACAGCGAGCGGCGCTACCTGCTGGCGGCGCTGAAGCAGGCGGGTGGGGTGAAGACGCGCGCGGCGGACCTGCTCGGCCTGTCCTTCCGCTCGTTCCGCTACCGGCTGGCGAAGCACGGCCTCACGGACGAACTGGAGGACCCCGCGCCGGTGCGAAGCGGAGAGTGACGCTCCCTTCGCGGGCCCGGACCTAGAAGCCGAGCGCCGCCCTGGCGCCGTCCGCGGCCTCCAGGCCCATGCGCCAGTTGGCGTCCTGGCTGTTGTAGGAGAAGCGGCCGCCGCGGCCGATGGAACTCAGGCGCTCGAAGTTGTCGAGGTGCTCCTGGAGGGGCTGGAGGACGCGTTGGAAGCCGGGCTGGTACACTGGATAGCAGCGCGGCAGGCGCACCACGTGGAATCGCCCGACCGGGGCCGGCCCCAGCAGGCCCACGGACTCCAGCTCCTTCCTGGCGAGCGCCGCCATGGCTTCATCGGACTCGCTCCAGAGGGCCTCGTCCTGGGAGCACCAGTACTCCGCGCAGAGGATGGTGGAGCGCTCCGCGCCGTAGAGTCCGGGGACCCAGTTGCGGAAGTTGGTGACGCGGCAGGTCCTGACCGCGCGCGTGTGCATCTCCAGCCACGACTCGGGGAACAGCCCCGTCTCGTGGACCTCCAGATACACCAGGAGCGCGCTTCGGAAGGTGAGCACGTCGCGCGCCTCGGTGAGCGCCCGTTGCACCTCGGGGGGCTGGCCTGGAAGCTGTGCCACGAGCGGCACCAGCGGGGCGCTGGAGATGATGTAGTCGTAGGCCCGCGAGCCGTGGGAGGACTTCAGCCCCGTCACGCGGCGGCCCTCGACCTCCAGCGCCTCCACCCGGCTCTCCAGGAGTACTTCGCCGCCGTGGTCTCGGACGAACTGGGCCATGCGCTCGTACACCTCTCCGGTGCCGCGCTGGGGGTAGGGGAACTGCTCGGTGACCTGCTTGACGGCGCGTGCCCGGGCGTTGCTCGCGCCCGTGCGCAAGGCGGCGAGCACGGTGTCGACCAGCGAGGCGTCCTTGGCCGCGGCGCCGGACACGCTGGCGTCCACCGCGGAGCAGGGCCGTCCGAAGAACTTCTCGTTGAAGTCTCGGAAGAACTGCTCGTAGACGCGGCGGCCAAAGTGCTGCACCAGCCAGTCCTCGAACGTTCGAACCTCCGGAAGCGGGCGCAGTTGCTGGCGCCCGTAGTCGAGCACGCACCGGATGGATTCGGTGAGGCCCACCTTGCGCACCACATCCACCACCTGGAGCGGGTAGCGCAGCACCTTCCCATCATTCCGGAAGACACCGGGATGGGACTCGACGGTGGCCCAGTCCTCTCCCACCACGCTCTTCCAGAGCGAGTCGATGCGCGCATCCTGCGTGTGGAAGCGGTGCGGCCCCAGGTCCACCCGCTGGTTCCACAAGTCCAGGGTGCGCGACAGTCCGCCGACGACGCGGCTGCCCTCGTGGACCTCGACCTGGGCACCGGCCTTCGCCAGGACATAGGCGGCGGTGAGGCCCGCGGGGCCGGCACCCACCACCGCGATGCGGGGACGGGGCGACAGGGGCGAGGGGGCGCTGGAGGCGGAGATGCTCATGGCGAGACGGGGCGCGGGGCGGAGCGGAAGTAGCGGGCGAAGGCGGGGTCCGCGTGTCGCGCGTGGACGTGCTCGGGGCGGTACACGCGCAACGTGTATTCGTAGAGGGGCCCCGCGGCATCCAGCTCCCAGAACCGACTCAGCTTGCCCACCACGAAGTCCAGCAGCGCGCCCGGCGGCTGGTAGTACAGCTCCTCGCGCGTGTACTCGGGGTCGTGGAACGTGGTGAGGAAGTTCACCGAGAAGCCCTTCGTGCACAGCGCGTACATGGCGGCCAGCATGCCCTCGACGAAGCCGCGCCAGGCCTCGGGCGTGGCCGAGAGCCGGACGTTGAAGGTCCCCGACAGCGTCAGGTAGTCGTACCGTTCGGGCGGAAGGCTCGCGACGATGTCGCGCGTATGGAAGGTGCCCTGGGGAAACTTGCGCGCGCACGACTCCGTGAACGAGGGATGGACGTCGCTGCCGGAGTAGCGGGCCTCCGGGTGATGGTGCTGGAGGAACTCGCCGAAGTGCCCCATGCCGCACCCCACCTCGTGCACGGAGAAGGGGCCCGACGCGCCTTCGAAGAGCCGGGCCAGCCGGTGGAAGCGCTCGTATTGGGTGGCCTGGTCCCGGTGCGACAGGGCACGGGGGTCGTCTCCGTACTGGTCCAGGAGCGCGCCGTAGAAGGCGCGCTGCTCTTCAGCGATGTCCATGGAGGGTCTCCTGTCGCGCGGGCTCGGCCCGTGGCTCCGCGACGGCCAGCCTGGAGGTGCTCGTCGCCTGCCGCACCACCGCCTGGGGCTTCTGATTGATTTGGAGGAAGATGCGCGCCACGTACTCGGAGAGGATGCCCACGCCGAGCAGCGTCACTCCCGAGGAGAACAGCACCGCCACCGCCAGCGATGCCCAGCCAGGCACGGTGATGGTCCCGGTGATGCGCGAGAAGACCACCACTCCGCCCGCGATGGCGGACAGCACGGACAAGAGGAAGCCGCCGACGGAGGCGAGCCGGAGGGGGAAGGTGGCGTAGTTGAAGAGCAGGTTGAAGAACACCGTCACCAGTCGGCCCAGCGTGTACGAGCTGCGCAGCCCCTCGGGGTGCTCGTGGCGCACCTCGGCGGCGGTGATGCGGTCGGTGACCCAGGACAGGTAGATGTCGAGGATGATGTCGTGCCGCTCGCTGCGGGCGACCTCGGCGGCGACGCGCCCGGAGATGAGCCGGAAGGCGGAGATGTCGAAGGCCACCCGCATCACCCTGCGAGGGATGACCATGATGAGGCGCGAGGCCAGCGAGCGCCACCCGGGGCCCTGCCTCACGCGGGGCAGACCGTAGACGACATCCGCGTCGGCCTGCTCGGCGCGGGCCAGCAGCGCGCCAATCTCCTCGGGCGGGTTCTGCAGGTCCTCGTCGAGCGTCACGACCCAGCGCCCACGGGCATGCCGGAAGCCGCACACCGTGGCGTTGTGTTGCCCGAAGTTGCGCATCAGCCGCACGCCCACGATGTGCTCATCCCCCTGCGCCAGCTTCTCGATGACGGCCCACAGCGCGGGCCTGGCGCTGTCGTCGACCAGGATGATTTCGAAGGGGGTGTGGCGGGCCTCCAACGTGCGGACCAGCCGCGCGCACAGCTCGGGGAGCGAGGACTCCCCACGAAAGCAGGGGACGACCACGGAGATGTCGACGACGGATGGGCTCATGCGAAGGAGGGCGGGCGGGGGAGCCCAACGCTCGCGAATCCTACCGCGTTCCCTGGAACTGTCGCGCGGCGGAGTGCGCTCGCCTGGTCGCCGCGAGTCCCTGGGGCACCCCGAGCGCGGTGTCCTCCGGGCGGGCGGGGGAGCCCCTCCGAGGCTCAAGCGGCTCCCGGAGCCCGGGAGGGTGCTGTAGCCTGGAGGCCCTCCCGCCTGCTTCATCGTGACGCCATGACCATTCCCTTCAATCGGCTGCAGATGCTCGGAGACGAGGCGAAGTACATCGAGCAGGCGCTGGCCAACAGCCACCTCATGGGCGATGGAGGTTTCACGCGCAAGTGCCATGCGCTGCTGGAGGAGCTGCTGGGCGTGAGGCGGGCGCTGCTGACCACGTCCTGCACCCACGCGCTGGAGATGGCCGGACTGCTGCTCGATTTGCAGCCGGGGGACGAGGTCATCGTCCCGTCCTTCACCTTCGTCTCCACCGCGAACGCCTTCGCGTTGCGGGGCGCGCGTCCCGTCTTCGCGGACGTGCGGCCCGACACGCTGAACCTGGATGAGCGCAAGCTGGAGGCGCTCATCACCGAGCGCACGCGCCTCATCGTCCCCGTCCACTACGCGGGCGTGGGCTGTGAGATGGACGCCATCATGGACATCGCCACGCGCCGAGGCGTGGCCGTGGTGGAGGACAACGCGCATGGCCTCTTTGGCCACTACCGGGGACGGGCCCTGGGCACCTTCGGGACCTTCTCCACGCTCAGCTTCCACGAGACGAAGAACGTGAGCTGTGGAGAAGGGGGGGCGCTGCTCATCAACGACGCGCACCATGCCGAGCGGGCGGAAATCATCCGCGAGAAGGGCACCAACCGCAGCCGTTTCTTCCGCGGCATGGTGGACAAGTACACGTGGGTGGACATCGGCTCCAGCTACGTCATGTCGGACTTGCTGGCGGCCTTCCTCTACGGGCAGCTTCGCGAGCATGAGCGCATCCAGGCGCGGCGCCGGGCGCTCTGGGACACGTACCACCAGGAGCTCTCCGCCTGGGCGACCGCCCAGGGCGTGGCCCAGCCCCACGTGCCCGCGCACTGCGAGCAGGCCTATCACATGTATTACCTGCTGATGCCGTCGCTGGAGGCCCGCACGCGCTTCATCCAGCAGCTGCGTCAGCAGGGCATCAACGCCGTGTTCCACTACCTGCCGCTGCACAGTTCGGAGATGGGCCGGAAGTTTGGCGGAGAGGTGGGCGCCTGTCCGGTGACGGAGGACGTCAGCGACCGGCTGGTGCGGCTGCCGTTCTACAGCACGATGACGGAAGCGGAGCAGTCCACGGTGCTCTCCGCCGTGAGGGACTTCCGGTGCTAGCGGCCCGGCACTCCGTCGCCATCATCCAATCCAACTACCTGCCCTGGAAGGGCTACTTCGACATCATCCACGATGTGGACACGTTCATCTTCTACGATGACGTGCAGTACACGCACCGCGACTGGCGCAACCGCAATCGCGTGAAGACGGCCCAGGGGCCGGTGTGGCTCACGGTGCCGGTGGGCTCCAGCACGGATCGGCTCATCTGCGACGTGCGAATCGAAGAGGGCACGTGGGCGCGCAAGCATTGGGAGACGCTGCGACACCAGTACGGCCGCGCGCCCCACTTCGAGCGCTATGCGCCGCTCTTGCGTGAGGTGTACCTGGAGCGGACGTGGACGCACCTGTCGGAGCTGAACCAGTTCCTGGTGCGCCGAATCGCCGAGGAGTGTCTGGGCATCCAGGTGCGCTTTCGCGACTCGCGCGAATGGACGCTCACCGGCGCGAAGCGGGAGCGGATCCTCGACCTGCTGCGGCACGCGGGCGCCACGCACTATGTTTCGGGCCCCGCGGCTCGCGACTACCTTCGACAGGAGGACTTCGACGCCGCGGGAATCCAGCTCACCTACAAGGACTACGCGGGGTACCCCACGTACCCCCAGCCCCATCCACCCTTCGAGCACGCGGTGACGGTGCTGGATGTGCTCTTCCACCTGGGGCCGGAAGCACCCGAGGCCATCTGGGGCTGGCGCCAGCGGGCTCGCTGAGGGGCTGCCTGCCCCCTGTTCGTCCTCGCGTCCGTGCTTGCGGCTTTGCCCGGCGCGCGAGGGGTGTGCTACCCCACGAGAGCGATGACTTCGGCTCGTGGCAGTACGGGATGGAACGCGGTGGCCCAGGGCGCCCTGGGGTGTTTTCTGGTGGCGGCCTTCTTCGGGTTGAAAGAGACCGCACCCGGGCTGACCGTCTCCTTCCGCATGCCCTTCAGCGCCAGCTCTTCCGGAGAGCTGTACCAGTGGCTGGGCCACGCGCTGTTGCTGGTGCCGGGAGGTGTCCTGCTGGGGCTGTCGCTCGTGCACGGGCTGTCGGCGCCAGCGGTCCGGATGTGGCGCCGGCTGGAGGCGCTGAGCGCGCAGGAGCGGCGCGCTGGAGCCGTGTTGGTGGCGGTGGTGGCCTTCCTGCTCGCGCGAGTCGGGCGCTTCGTGTTCCTGCTGGACCGTCCCATCACGGATGACGAGCAGGCGGCTCGCTTCGGTGGGCAGGTGCTCGCCAGCGGCAGGTTCCTGGTGAAGCTGACGGACCCGCTGGAGTCCTTCCCCACCATCTTCCTCTACGTGCGGGATGGCATGGGCTCCAGCTTCGAGTGGCTCGGGCTGCAGGTGGCGTGGGCGTTGGGGGAGCTGACGGGGACGGGCTCGCTCGTCTTCTCGCTGGCGGCGGCGGTGCCCGCGGTGGTGGTGGCCTGGGTGGCCACCCGGCGGCTGGGCCCGGCGTGGGGTGGGGTGGCCGCGCTGCTGGTGCTGCTGTCACCGATGTCCGCGCTGCTGTCGATGACCGCTCATGCGCACCTGCTGTCCCGCGCGGCCTTGTCGGTGGCGGTGGTGTGCTTCCTCCAGGCGGAGGAGAAGGGCGGGCGCTGGTGGACGTGGCTGGGGCTGGTGAGTGGTGTCTCCTTCCTGTGTCGGCCGTTCGAGACCCTCTTCTTCCTGGCGCCGTTCTACCTCTGGGTGCTCTGGCGGCTGGTGCGCCGGGAGCTGCCCGTGGGAGCGTGTCTGGGAGGGCTGGTGCTGGGCTGGTTGCCGGCGGTGGTGGCCTTCCTCGCCTTCAACCATGCGGTGACGGGGGACGCGTTGCTCCCCGCGCGCGTGTCCATGTACACCTTCCCGGCGAAGCTCTCCGCGCATGACGCCTCGATGCTGGAGCGCTTCGGCGCGAACACCAGCTACAACGCGTTGATGCTCGCGGTGTGGTTCCTCGGGCCGGTGGGGGTGCTCCTCGTGGGAGTCGGGGCGTCGTGGGACCGGCTGACGAAGCTGTTGCTCCTGTCGGTGCTGGCGCTGCTGGGGCTGGGGCTCTTCCACGACAACCACGGCATCCACTCGGTGGGTCCCATTCACTATTCGGAATGCGCGCCGGCGCTGGCGCTGGTGGCCGTGCATGGGCTGCGGAGGCTGGTGGATGTGGCCCGCCGGGCTGAGCTGCCGTCCGCGACAGTCATGGCGGGAGTGCTCGGTTCCCTGGTGGTCGGACTGGGCATCTTCGACATGCGCAACGCGCTGGCCCTGCGAGAGCAAGCCCTCATCCACGAGTCGATGGAGGCGTACCTGAATGACGCGGGGCTGGGGCGCGCGGTGGTGCTGGCGCCTCAGTACGCCGTGGCCTGGAATCAAGTGCCCGCGTTCCGGAAGGTGGGGAGCTTCGTCCTGGAGTGGCCTCCTCCGCACCCGAGCTACGAGGAAGACCTCATCGTCCTGCACGATGGGCCGGGCTTCGCGGAGAAGCTGCGACCGCGGTTCCCGGATCGCCGCTTCTTCCGAATGGTGCCCGGCAAGGCCCCGGACCCCTTCCGGCTGGAGCCCCTGGACGACGGTGGCGCGCCTCCTCCCGCCTCGCCCGCGCCCACCGCGGAAACGGGCGGACGTTGAAGCGCGTCATGCGAGCGCGCGAACGCGTGGGCGCCGCGAGTCCGTCCCTCGCGGCGTTTCAATCCGCCGTCATCCCGTCCTTCTGGCCCTGAGCTTTCGAGGCCCCTCATGGCAACCTCCGCCGCGCGCCCCAGCTCCCTCCGTCCTTCTCCGCACTCCCTCCTCGTCTTCGTCACGGCGCTGGCGGTGTATGCGGGGACGCTGCGCAACGGGCTCGTCTATGACGACATCCCGCTCGTGGTGCAGAACCCGTGGTTGCGCTCGCTGGACACGCTGGCCGAGGCCTTCCAGCGCCCGCTGTTCGCGTTCGACGACGAGCCCACCTCCCAGGTGGATCGCAGCCCCGCGGAGAGCTACTTCCGGCCGCTCGCCCACGTGCTGTTCTTCGCGCAACGCGCGCTCTTCGGCACCACGGCCTGGCCGCACCACCTGGTGCTGATGCTCCTGCATGGCCTGGCGTCGCTCCTGGTGGGATGGCTCCTGCGTGAGTGCCTCCGTCGCCCCGGGGAGAACCTCTCCGAGGCAGGAAGCTGGGCCGCGCTCGCCGGCGCGCTGCTCTTCGCCGTGCACCCCGTGCACACGGAGTCGGTGGCCTGGGTGAGTGGGTGCATGGACGTCGCGGCCACGCTGATGGTCCTGCTCTCGGTGCGCCTCATGGTGGGGAGCTCCGGCTCATGGCGATGGGGCGTGGGAGCGGGCCTGTTGTGGTTCGCGGGCCTGCTGTTCAAGGAAGTGGCGGTGGTGTTCCCCGTGGTGCTGTGGGCCACGGACCGTGCGGTGGGCACGCGTCCCGCCCGCCCGGGGCTTCGAGGGTGGGCGCTCCGATATGCCCCCCTGGGGCTGGGGCTGCTGGGGTACGCGGCCCTCCGGCTCAACGCGGTGGGCTTGTCTCTTCCCGTCCCCGTGGGGTCGGGGCGCACGGGGCTGTATCCCCTGCACATGCTGGCCCTGGCGGGGAAGCTGCTGGGCAAGCTGCTCTGGCCCCATCCGCTCGTGCTGACCATTCCCCTGCGTGTTCCACCCGAGCCGACCGAGATAGCCCTGGGCGCCGTGTTGCTCGTGGCCCTGCTCGGCCTGCTGTGGTGGAAGCGCCGCGACGCGGGGCCGGCCTTCGCTGGCGGCGTGTGGCTCCTGGCCCCGCTCCTGCCCGTCTTCTTCTTGCAGCTCAGAGGCGTGGAGGCCTACGCGGAGCGGTTCCTCTACCTGCCTTCCGTGGGCTTCTGCCTGTTGGCCGCAACGGGGCTGCGAGGGCTCCTGGAGCGATGGCGCGAGCATGCGCGAGCAGTGAAGCTCCTGGTGGGGGGTGTCGTCGTGGTGTGCTCCGTGCTGACGCTGGTGCGTGTGCCCGCCTGGCATGACGAGGTCTCGCTCTGGGAAGACACGGTGGCGATGACGCCTGGCCAGCCCATCCTCAGAGGCTATCTGGGCGGGGCCTATCTCAAGGCGCGTCGCCCCGAGCAGGCCCTGGCGGAGCTCCAGCTTGCCGCGGTGGAGCTGCCACGCAGCTATCAAATCCAGAGCGACCTGGCGGTGGCCTACGCGCTCCTGGGAAGGATGGACCTCGCCATCGTCCAGTTCGAGCGCATCCTCCAGCTTCGTCCTGGCGAGCCGGTGGTCATCCACAACCTCGGGCTCGCGTTGCGGCGGACGAAGCGGATGGAGGAGGCGGTTGCTCGCTTTCAGGAGGTCCTGCGGCTGGCTCCGCGTCGCGCGGATTCTCACCTGGAACTCGGGCGTACGCTGCTGCAGATGGGACGCCCGGCGGAGGCCGTGGCTCCACTGGAGGAGGCCTTGCGCCTCCAGCCAGAGTCAGAGCCCGCTCGGCGAGGATTGCAGCAGGCCCGGATGGCCCTGGGCTCCCCGCCCTGATTCAGGTGACAGCGCGAGTGAGGGGCGGCCCACTTGGTCCGGCCCCACCTCGTCAACGGAAGTCGCGCCGCTCGAAGATGAAGATGGCGGCGGCGGTGAAGAGCGCAGCCCAGCCCAGGCCGTAGCCCACGCCCGAAAGGAAGGTCGAGGTATCGACCGGGAGGCCGTACGTCGCATAGGGGCGGAAGTTCATCCGCTCCAGATTCGGCAGCAGGTAGTAGAGCGCCTTCGCGAAGGTCTTCACCGAGCCGTCATCCAGTCGGTTCGCGATGTCGTAGAGGTCCGAGGCCAGGTGGCCGGTGAAGTAGATGCCGGTGGTGGCGATGGCCGACACTGCGGGGCCCGTGAAGCTCGAGAAGAGGATTCCCGCGCTGGTCAGGACCAGCAGTTCGAACCAGAGACCCACCGCCGCGACGATTTGCGTGGGGTGGATGCTCACCTGGAACATCAGCAACTGGCTGGCGAAGATGAGCATCATCGCCCCCATCATCACCGCGAGCGTCAGCATGTTGCCCGCCAGCCGCGCCAGCAGGAACTGGGTGCGCGACACGGGCTTGCTCACGACGAGGAAGATGGTGCGCCGCTCGATTTCGCGGCTCAGCAGCCCACTCGACAGGAAGATGGTGAGGAAGACGAGGATGAGGCTCATCATCCCCAGGCCAAAGTCGGTGAGCACCCGGTCGAACGTGGCGACCGTCACCTCCGTAATCAACGTCGACGACAGCAGCACCACCGCCGCGAAGGCTCCGACCACCACCGTGACGCGGTTGCGGCGTGCCTCCCGGAACCCGTTCCAGACCATCGCGCCGAACGCGCTCATGTGTTGATCTCCCCGCCGACACTCGTCGTTCGTCCGGAATCCTTGAGGGCGTCCATGAAGAGCTGCTCCAGGGAGAACTGAGCCGCCTGGAGGCTGTTGACGCGTCCGCCGGCCGCCAGCACCTGGCCCAGCATCTTCTGGCTCTGGGCATCGGGCACCTGCACCCGCACACGCCCGTCCAGGGACTGGGTGGACTCCAGGGCCACGCCCAGGCTCTTCACCTGCTCCAGCGGCAGGCCTTCCACCACCATCTCCACGGTGGGCACCTGCGTGGAGAGCAGCTCCCTGACGCTGCCCTCGCGCACGCGACGGCCGCCCACGAGCACGGCCAGCCTGTCACAGAGTGCTTCCACGTCCGGGATGATGTGGCTGCAGAAGAGGACGGTGGTCCCCCGGTCCCTCTCGGCGAGGATGAGGTCGCGCATCTGCCGTCGCCCGACGGGGTCCAGACCGCTGGTGGGCTCGTCGAGGATGAGCATCTTCGGTCGGGCCACCAGCGCCTGCGCGAGCGCCACGCGCTGCACCATGCCCTTGGAGTAGCGCCGAATCTGGAGCTTCTCCGCGGCCCCCATCTCCACGGAGCCGAGGACCTCCGTCACGCGCACGTCGAGCTCGTGGCCGCTCATGCCGCACAGCTGGCCCGCGAGCGTCACGAACTCACGGCCCGTGAGGTACTCGTAGGGCGCGGGATTCTCAGGCAGGAAGCCCACGAGTCGCCGCGTGGCGGCCTTGTCCACGGGCTGGCCGAACAGCAGCGCGTTGCCGCTGCTGGGCCGCACCAGGTTCATCAGAATCTTGATGGTGGTGGACTTACCGGCGCCGTTGGGACCGAGCAGGCCGTAGATCTGCCCGGCGCCCACCTCGAGGTCCAGGCCCTGGAGGGCGCGAACGGTGCGGTTGAACCAGAAGCCTACCTTGTAGGTCTTCGAGAGTCCCCGGACTTGGATGGGAGGGGCGTCAGGGCTGAGGGGATTCATGGTTCTTCGCGTCCATGGGCTTTGGAACGAGGCGCTCCCCGTCCGACGTCTTCTCGTTGTAGATGATTCCCAGCCGGAACCGCGTCGCCGTGGAATAGGCGCGTCCGTCGTCACCCAGGAAGAGCTTGCCGCCCAGGGGATCGCCAGGAAGCTCGCTCAGGTCTCCTGCTGAGACGAGGGCTTCAAGGGAGCCGGGCAACTGGCCGGTGCGAGCCTTGTGGTGCTGGAGGGCCTCGTCGAGTTGCTGGAGAAGGCGCTCCTGGAGGATTTCATTCACGCGGCGCTCGTAATACGTGCGCGTCTCCTCGTCTTCGGCGCTGTCGCGCAACGTCTGCGCGAGACCCAGGCTGGTTTCGAATTCCCCGGCCTGGGCATACAACCGGGTCGCCAACCCCGAGTACCACTCCGGCGCGCCGGGCTCCCGCGCGAGCTCTTCGATGATGACGGCCGCCTCTTGATAGCGGCGCTCGAAGAACATGAGGTTGTAGGCGAGCTGGAAGTGGATGCGCTTGTCCTCCGGCGTGTTGGCCATGCCCTTGCGGAGGATGGTCGAGGACTCCTTGACGTTCGCGTACTGCTCACGACCCATGTGGATGGGGATGGTGATTCCCGCGAACGTGTAGACCTTGGCGAACCGGGGGTCGAGGTCCGTGGTGAGGTCCGCGTAGTAGTAGACGTCGCGGTAATCAGACACAGACCTGGCCGAGCCGACCCGGTTGATCGTCAGAATCCAGAAGTAGTCGGTGACCAGGCCGAGCTGCGCCTTGAACAGTGCCTTGAGGAAACCAGGGCGCGGCAGGATGGGACGGTCACCCAGATGCGGAGGGGGGCGGGGCTGGCCAGAGAGGTAGACCACCAGAAGCAGTCCAGCAGCCAGCAGCACGGTAGGCAGCTTGCGCATCATTCCCTTGAAGAAGCAGACACGGGACACCCGAGGATCCTCGGATGTCCCGTTGATACAGCGCGGCGCTTCACCCAACCACAGGTCCAGCGCCTACATGACTACGGGCAGCTCACGTCGTTGTACGCGTTACCCGGCTCGCCGCCGCCAATCCCGCCCGGCGGGTCGATGCCGCACGTGCCCGTGAGAGTGGTGGAAATCGTCGCGAGGGAGGTGATGCCCCAGGTGTCGCCGAGGGGGTCGTTGTCAACGTTACCGGCCGCCGTCGCGTAGAAGTCGCAGTTCGGGCAGGTGCCGTCCACGCCAATCTTGCCCAGGGGCGCCTGGGTGACGGTGGGGGGCTCCGTGAAGCGCGCCAGGTCCTGGCCGATGCAGCCCTTGTCGTAGAGACGCGCGCTGACAGCCTGCGCCGCCGCGGTGCAGTTCGAGGCGATGGCGTAGGTGAAGCGGTTGCCCGGCTCCGGATCAAAGCCGACGACCTTGAAGTCCGAAACGTACTTGTCCTTCTCGCCGAAGTACGCCTTCTGGGCCGTGAAGATGGCCTTCAGGTTCGTCTTGGCCTCGGACTGCTTGGACTTGGCCTGGAAGCGGATGAAGTTCGGGATGGCGATGGCGGCCAGGATGCCGATGATGGCGACCACGATCATCAGCTCGATGAGGGTGAAGCCACCCTTCTTCTTCAGGAGACGGTTCAGCATGTCGGGAGTGCTCCGCAGGTGCAGAGGGGGGTTGAACGACAGCCCGGATTCATAGCACGAACGGTGCCATGGCCAACAGTTGCCCCAACCCGATGAATTCCCACAGCGGGGTGGGGCGGATCTCGCTCGCCTGTCGCCTGAGCTGCCAAAAATTGTCACCGCGCCTGCCGCAAATCGTCGATCCGCGATGCTGTCCTCCCTGGGCCGCGACGCTAGGATGCCCGACTCCGTGACGGACTCCTCCCTCGTGCCAGGCTGGGCCGGGCCCCTCTTCACCGCCTTCCTCCTGGTCCTCGGCCTGTGTATCGGCAGCTTCCTCAATGTTGTCATCGCCCGTGTCCCTGAAGGACTGAGCATCGTCCGGCCGGGTTCGCGCTGCCCCAAGTGCGGGCATGTCCTGTCCTGGTACGAGAACATCCCCGTCCTCTCGTGGCTCGCGCTGAGGGCTCGGTGTCGTTCGTGTCACGCGCCCATCTCCCCGCGCTACGTGCTGGTGGAGGTGCTCACCGGACTGCTCTTCCTCGCGTGTTTGCGGAGGTTCGGGTGGACGTACGAGTTGTTCCCCGCGCTCGTGCTCGTGTCGCTGCTGATACCGCTCACCTTCATCGACCTGGCGCACTGGATCCTGCCGTTTTCGCTGACGGTTCCGGGCATCGCCGCGGGGCTGGTGCTCGCGGTGCCCCGAGGCGCGGACGCGGTGGTGGATGCCACGTTGGGAGCGGTCATCGGCTTCCTCGCCTTCCGCCTGATGGAGTACGTGGGCTGGAAGGTCTTCCGGAAGGAAGCGCTGGGCGGCGGTGACAAGTTCCTCGTCGCGCTCCTGGGGGCGTTTCTTTCCTGGCGAGCCCTGCTGGGCATCCTCTTCATGTCATCGCTGCAAGGCGCGGTGGTGGGACTGGCCATGCTCGGACTCACCGGGCGCGCGGGGCCGTCGACACCTCCCGATGCCGCGCCCGTGACGCCTCCCGAGGGCGTCGCGCCACCTCCCGATGCTCCGCGCGTCAAGTCATCCGAAGGCGCGGCTTCCCCTTCCGAGGAGAAGCTCGTCTCGCACACGACCGAGGGCTCCGCCCTGCCTTCCGGTACCGAGAGCGCGGCGCTTCCGCCTGTCGTTCCGGCTGACGCGTCGTCTCCTGGCATCGGCGCGACGACGGCCGGGCCCGAGGGCACGAATGAGTCCGAGCCCGAATCCACGATGACGTGGGAGTTCACCCGGCCGGGGATTCCGTTGTGGAAGCGCTTGTTGCTGGTGCCCTGGTGCCTGCTCTTCCAGCCGATTCCCGATGCGCCCATGGACGATGAAACGGGCGAGGAAGAGGAGTGGGTGCCTGGGCCCACCAACATTCCCTTCGGGCCGTGGCTCGCGCTGGCGGGCCTGGAGGTGATGTTGCTGGGGCCGTGGCTCGCGCGCGTGCTGCCGATGGACATCGCCATGTTGCTCGGGGGCGCGCCGTGAAGCGCGCGCACGCGCGATGAAGTGGCGCATCGCCAGCGTGGCGTTCCTGCTGAGCTCGCTCTGCACGGGACTCTCCTGGTTGTCGCTGCAGCCCGTCCTCATCCGGTTGTTGGAGCTGGGGCGTCGGCTCGTGTCGCCGGGGACACCGGACGCGGAGGTGCTGACGCAGGTGCGAGGCTTTCTGCCGCTCGCGCTGGGACTGGACCTGGTCGCGCTCACGTTGCTGTCGTACGTGGTGTTGGACCTGACGGTGGGCCGTCCGCTGCGCTCCGCCGAGGCCATGGTGGAACAGCTGGGGCGACTGGAACTGGACCCGCACCTGACACCCACGCAAGGCGGGCCGCTGCTGTCGAGGATGCAGCGCGCGTTGCAGCGGCTGGCGGAGGCGCTGCGTTCGGAGCAGGCCCTCACGCGCTCCCAGGTGGAGTCGCTGCGGGAGGCCAACACCCGTCTGGCGCGAGCCCAGACGGAGCTGGTCTCCGCCGAGCGGCTGGCCACGGTGGGCAGGCTCGCGGCGGGCGTGGCTCACGAGGTGGGAAACCCCCTGGCGGGCATCCTCGGGTACCTGTCGCTGGCGCGGATGAAGGCGCCCACGGAGGAGCTGAAGGACTACCTGGAGCGCATCGACCACGAGGTGCAGCGCATCGACCGCATCGTCCGGAGCCTGCTGGACCTGGGGCGGCCGGAGACGGCGTCGCCAGGGCCGGTGGATGTCGGCTCGGTGGTGGAGACGTGTGTGCGGCTGGTCCGCGCCGCGCCCGAGCTCGCGGGTGTGTCGGTGGACCTGGCGCTGGAGCCGGGGGTGTTCGCCCGGGCGGAGGCCGGCCCGCTGTCGCAGATCCTCATCAACCTCCTGCTCAACGCCGCGCAGGCCATGGGAGGGCAGGGGAGCGTCAGTGTGGTGACCCTTCGTGAAGAGGGAGAGGCCCGGCTGGTGGTGAGGGACCACGGCCCAGGCATTCCGCCCGAGGTCATGCCCCGGTTGTTCGAGCCCTTCTTCACCACGAAGGGGCGACAGGGCACCGGGCTGGGGCTGGCTGTGTCGCTGCGGCTGACGCAGGTCATGGGCGGTCGGCTGGGGGCGGAGAACCTGCCTGAAGGTGGCGCGCGCTTCACCGTGTCCCTGCCCGCCGTGTGAGCGGACGCTGTCCGGCCAGAAGATATCTCCTGCCTCGGGACTGGGGGATGATGCCAGAAGGCCCCCATGTCCTTGTTCCGCACCATCCTCGTCGCCGATGACGAGCCCTCCATCCGGCACATCCTCACGTTGGTGCTCACCGACAAGGGCTACGACGTTCGCGCTGTCGCGGACGGGGAGGAGGCGCTGCGGGAGCTGGCCACGCGCGACTACGACGTCCTCGTCTCCGACGTGCGGATGCCTCGCAAGGATGGGCTCACGCTGCTGCGCGAGGCGCAGGCCGCGCACCCGGGGCTCACCGTGGTGGTGATGAGTGCCTACGGCTCGCAGGAGCAGGCCCTGGAGGCGGTGTCCGCCGGCGCGTACGACTACGTCCAGAAGCCCTTCAAGCCCGAGGAAATCGTCTTCGTCCTGCGCAAGGCCGAGGAGCGCGAGCGGCTGCTGCGCGAGAACCGGCGGCTCAAGCAGGGCGGTCTTCCCTCCGTGCCCCAGGGGCACATCCTCGGAGGGAGCGCGTCGCTCCATGCGGTGCTCAAGCAGGTGGCGCGCCTGGCACCGGTGGACACCACCGTGCTCATCAGCGGGGAGAGCGGTACGGGTAAGGAGCTCATCGCCCGGGAGCTGCACGCGCGCAGCCCGCGAGCCCCGCTCCCCTTCGTCGCCGTCAACTGCGGCGCCATTCCGGGAGGGCTGCTCGAGAGCGAGCTGTTCGGTCACGCCAAGGGCGCCTTCACCGATGCGCGCACGGCCAAGCGCGGCCTCTTCTCCGAGGCTGACGGCGGCACGCTCTTCCTGGACGAGGTGGGCGAGCTGCCGTTGCCCGCGCAGGTGAAGCTCCTGCGGGTGCTGCAAGAAGGAGAAATCCGTCCGGTGGGCGAGAACCGGGTGGAGAAGGTGGACGTGCGCGTGGTGGCGGCCACGCTGCGGGACTTGGGCAAGCTGGTGGAGAAGGGGGAGTTCCGCGAGGACCTCTACTACCGCCTCAACGTGGTGAACGTGAGGGTGCCTCCCTTGCGAGAGCGCCGCGAGGACGTGCCCCTGCTGGCGAGCGCCTTCATCCACCGCTTCAACCGCGAGCTCAACCGCGAGTCTCCCGTGGAAGGTCTGTCGCCGGAGGCCGAGGCCCTGATGTCCGCCTACGCCTGGCCGGGCAACGTGCGCGAGCTGGAGAACGCCATGGAGCGGGCAGTCCTCCTGGCGGATGGCCCGCATATCCTTCCGGCCAACCTGCCCGAAAGGCTGTGGGCCGCGCCCGCACCCGGGCCGACGGGAACCAACACCGGCGGGATGCCACAGGTCGGTAGCGACCTGTCGCTCAAGCGGGCCATCCGGGAGCTGGAGGAGTCCTACATCCGGGCGGCCCTGAGACGGACGAAGGGGAACCGGACCCGGGCGGCGGAGGTCCTGGACATCAGTCACAGGGCGTTGCTGTACAAGATCAAGGAGTACGGCATCGACCCGGACGCGGAGGCTGAACGGAGCTGAAGGGGAGATTCCGTCGGGCCGTATTTGACGGAATGCGGCCGGAGCCGGAAAATCGGGCCTCCGCGACCGTGGTGGGGGGCCCGGCGCAGTTTGGACGCAGGGGTCCCGGCCGAACGGAGAGCAGGCGGGCTCCGGGCACTTTTTAGGAGGGGTTGACGGCCAGTGCTACGCTGGCTGCCTCTCGACGGAGTCAAGCATGGCGAAGGGCAAACTGGCACTCGGTCTGGACATCGGATCGACCTCCATCAAGATGATCCTGCTCAAGGAGCAGCGCAAGCGGGGCGAGGTCGGCTTCGCGTTGCAGAGCTTCGGCATGAAGCCGCTGCCGCCCGAGGCCATCGTCGATGGCGCGCTGATGAACTCCACCGCCATCGTCCAGGCGGTGCAGGAGCTGATGTCCGAGCTGAAGGTGAAGGGCAAGGACGTCGCCATCGGCGTGTCCGGCCACTCGGTCATCATCAAGAAGATTCAGATGCCGCGCATGTCCCAGGAGGAGCTCGAGGAGAGCATCCAGTGGGAGGCCGAGCAGTACATCCCGTTCGATGTGAAGGACGTGAACATCGACACGCAGATCCTCGACGGGGGCGGCAACGACGCCACCGGGCAGATGGACGTGCTGCTGGTGGCCGCCAAGAAGGACATGATCAACGACTACACCACGGTGGTCTCCGAGGCGGGGCTCGCCCCGGTGGTCGTGGATGTGGACGCCTTCGCCGTGCAGAACATGTTCTCCGTCAACTACGACCTGCCGGAGAAGGAGACCGTGGTCCTCATCAACGCGGGCGCCTCGGTGGTGAACATCAACATCATCGCCAACGGCGTGACGGTCTTCACCCGCGACGTCACCATCGGTGGCAACCAGTTCACCGAGGAGATCCAGAAGCAGCTCAACGTCTCCTACGAGGAGGCGGAAGCGCTGAAGATCGGCGGCAACCGCGCGGACGCGGATGCCGTGGTGCCCCAGGAGGTCGAGCGCGTGCTCTCCAGCGTCGCCGAGCAGGTGGCCGGTGAAATCCAGCGCTCGCTGGACTTCTACGCGGGCACCGCGGCGGACTCGAACTTCACCAAGGTCTACCTGTCCGGCGGCACGGCGAAGATTCCGGCCCTGTTCAAGACCATTGAAGCGCGCACCGGGGTGCCGGTGGAGATCCTCAACCCGTTCCGCAAGATTGAAGTGGACAACCGCAAGTTCGACCCCGCGTTCATCATGGACGTGGCGCCCATGGCCGCGGTGGCAGTGGGACTGGCGCTCCGGCGTCCTGGCGACAAGCTGGCCTAGACCGTCCACTTCCTGGAGACGACGCACATGATGATTCGCATCAACCTGCTTCCCGTCCGGAAGGTTCAGACCCAGCAGAAGGGCCGGCAGATCCTGGTCCTCTTCGCGCTGGCGCTCATTGGCGCCGCCGTGGGCAACTACCTCTGGTTCGACGACCGCGACAGTGAGTTCCAGCGCAACGCCCTGTCCATCACCCAGACGCGCGCGAAGATCGCCGAGCTGGAGAAGGTCATCGGCGAGGTGAAGAACATCAACGCCCGCAAGACCGAGGTGGAGAAGAAGCTGGCCGTGCTGGACTCGCTGCGCAAGGGCCGCAACGGTCCGGTCCGGATGATGGACGCGCTGGCCTCCGCCACGCCGAAGAAGGTCTGGGTGAAGGCCTTCGTCGAGACCAGCAGCGCGGTCGCCATCGATGGCTCGGCCGTCAGCCACGATGAGGTCGCCGAGTTCATGCGCGGCCTCAACGGCGTGGTGTGGACGCCCAAGGGCATGGGGCGCCTGGTGGATCAGCGCCGGGACACGAAGACGTCTCGCGTGGAGCTCCTGACGGCGGAAGCCACCATCGAGGAGTTTCCCGCCGGCCAAATCACCCCGTTCTTCACCAACATCGACCTGACCAGCGCCGTGCAGACGAAGGGGTCCGCGGGGCCCACGGGTGTGCCCTCCCTGGTTGACTTCAAGATCACCCTCACCGCGAACTACGCCATCTGACCGAGGCCATCGCCATGGACAAGTACCTGGACCAATTCGTCAAGGCGTCCCCGGCCGCCAAGTTCGGTGGCCTGGCAGCGGTCATCATCTTGATGACCGTCGCCAACTTCTTCCTGCTCATCGACCCCACCGAGACCCGCATCAAGCACCAGCTGTCCGAGCGGCGCACGCTGGACCTGGAGCTGGCGGAGAAGAGTGAGATCGCCCAGAACCTCAACGAGCGGCGGCGTGAGATGGACGTGCTGGAGCAGAAGCTCGCCGAGGCCCTCACGGAGCTGCCGGAGAAGAAGGACGTCGAGGAGCTGCTCGCGCAGATCAACGACATCGGCAAGAAGAGCGGCCTGGAAATCTCCCTGGTGCAGCCCGACCGCGAATACGTGGGCAGCGGCGAGTTCTTCGCCCGCATCCCCATCCGGATGACGGTGAGCGGCAACTACCATGAGATCGGCATGTTCCTGCAGGAGATGGCGAACATGCGCCGCATCGTGAACGTCAACAACATCAACCTCGGCCAGCCGACCCTCAAGAACGAGAAGGTCGTGCTGCAGAGCACCTTCCTGGCGACGACTTTCCGGTTCGTCGAGACCAAGAACTAGAAACTTGATCCGTCCGGAAAGTAGGGCGACAAGGGGATTGAGGATGAAGATGTTCAAGGCCACCATGACGACTGCCGCGCTCGCGCTGACGCTCGCTGCCTGTGAGGAGGCACCTCCGCCCCCTCCGCCGGTGGCGGCGCCGCCTCCCGTGGCGCAGGCCGCGGCGCCCGTGGAGACGGCACCGACCGCGGTCGAGGCCGTGGCCGTGGCGCCATACGTCTACAGTTACAACCCGGTGGGCAAGCGGGATCCGTTCCGCAGCCCGTTGGAAGAGCTGGGCCCGGTGGCCCAGGCCAATCCCGTCACGACGTGCATGGAGCCTTTGTGCGCGTTCGACCTGGACCAGCTCAAGCTGGTCGCGGTCGTCACGGGTGACGCCAATCCACTGGCGATGGTCGAAGACCCGCTGGGTCGAGGTCACATCGTGCGCCGCAACACCCGGGTTGGACGCCAGGGTGGCAAGGTCACGCAAATCCTTCGCGATTCGTTGACGGTGACTGAGGTGTTTTCGGGCAACGGAGAGATCATCAAGAATCCGGTGACTCTGCAGCTCAAGCCCGATGACCAGCAGGACCCTAGTTACAATCTGATGACGGGCAAAAACTACGGGGAGTAGCGCCCCCTGTGGCGCGCCCGCGGGCGGCAGCCCGCTTCCAACTTGGTGAGGGGACGCATGCTCGAGAGGAGCGCTGTGACGAGGGGCAAGTGGATGTTGGCGACCGCTTTTGCGGTCGTCCTTGCGGGCGCCAGCAGCAGTGGCGCCGAACTGAATACGCTTCGGGACCTGGATGTGTCCCGTACCGGCTCGGGCGCCCAGGTGGTGGTGACCGGAACCCGGCCCCCCACCTTCACCGTGTTCCGGCTGAGTGGTCCGGAGCGGTTGGTGGTGGACCTCTCGTCGGCTGACGCGACGGGTATCAAGGGCCACCACGACGGCTCCGGCCCCGTGGCCGGGGTCGTGGCGTCGCAGTTCTCGGACGAGCGCGCGAGCGTCGGCCGGGTGCTGCTGGCGCTGGACAAGGCGTCGCAGTACGACGTCCGGGCGGATGGAAACCGCGTGGTGATTTCGGTGGATGGCGCGACGCCCGCCGCCGAGGTCAAGCGTCCGGAGCCCGTCGCCGCTCCTGTCGCCACGGCTCCCGCTGCCCCGACGCCCGCACCGGTCGCCGAGGTCAAGCCCGCCGCGCCCGCCGCCGTCATGGTGGCCGAAGCGCCGGCGAAGCCCGCCGCTGAAAAGCCCGCGCTGCCAGAGAACGTGGTCGCCGCCGAGGCGGATGAGCGTGAGGTGGCTCAGCCAGCTCAACGCATCACGCAGCTGGCCTATTCCGACGACACGCTTCGCATCCGCGCGGATGGCGACATCGCGCGCTACGAGGTGCTGGAGCTGGCGGACCCGCCGCGGCTCGCGGTGGACCTGTACGGTGTGGGGCTCTCCGCCCGCGCCCCTCGCGTGAATGGCGCGACCCTCAGGGACGTGCGTGTCGGCGCCCACTCGGACAAGGTCCGGCTGGTGCTCGACGTGCGCGGCAAGATGCCCGCCTACCGGGTGGACCGGGCCGACAAGGGCCTGGAAGTGGTGCTGGGTGGAGCGGTGGCCCGCAAGGCCGCGCCCGAGCCCTCGCCGCAAGAGGTCATCGCGTCAGTGGCTGAAGTGGAGCCGCTGCGCCCCGCGCCCCAGCCGGTGGAGGCGCCTGTCACGGCCTCCCTGGTGGAGGTGAAGGACCTGTCCTTCCAGGAGGGTGGGGCGGGTGGTCGCGTGGTGCTGAAGCTGTCCGGAACGGCCGCCTGGAAGGTGGACCGTCCCGACCCGCGCAGCGCCGTGCTGACGCTGGACAACGCCCGGCTGCCGAAGAAGCTGGAGCGCAGCCTGGACACCAGCGCGCTGGAGACGCCGGTGAAGATGATCAGCGCTTTCAGTGTCCCCGGTGAGGGCCGCAAGGTGCGCGTGGTCGTCGCCGCCGACGGCGCCATCGAGGAGAAGGTCACCCAGAACGGCGGGACGCTCTCCTGGCGCCTGGACGTGAAGGGCGTGAAGACGGACGAGGTGTCCGTGGCGCAGCGCACCGCCGGCTTCACCGCCGAGGCGCCCGCCTATGCCGCCGAGGGCGCGCCGCAGCAGGCCCGCTACCGTGGCAAGCGCGTCTCCTTCGAGTTCAAGGACATCGACATCCAGAACCTCCTGCGGGTCATCGCGGAGATCTCCAAGAAGAACGTGGTCGTCGCGGACGACGTGTCCGGCCGTGTCACCATCCGCCTGCGCAACGTTCCCTGGGACCAGGCGCTGGACCTCATCCTGCGCACCAAGCAGCTGGGCAAGGAGGAGTTCGGCAACATCATCCGCATCGCTCCCCTGAAGACGTTGGAGGAGGAGGCCCGGTTGCGTCAGGAGCGCAAGAAGTCGCTCCAGCAGCAGGAGGACCTGCTGGTCAACCTCATCCCCGTCAATTACGCGGTGGCGGCCGACATGGCCTCGCGGGTGAAGGACGTGCTGAGCGAGCGCGGCAACGTCACGGTGGACACGCGCACCAACGTGCTCATCGTGAAGGACGTCCGCTCCAACACGGAGAAGGCCCGCGCGCTGGTGCGCAGCCTGGACACGCAGACCCCGCAGGTGCTCATCGAGAGCCGCATCGTGGAGGCGAGCACCGCCTTCAGCCGTCAGCTCGGCGTGCAGTGGGGCGGCCAGGCGCGCGCTTCCCAGGGCACGGGCAACCCCACGGGCCTCATCTTCCCGAACAACGTCGCCGTCACGGGCGGCTCCGTGGGCACGGCCCCGGGTCTTCCCGCCGCGCCGAACTTCGCGGTGAACCTGCCGGCGTCGGTGGGTGAGGGCGCCGGTGGCGCGCTCGGCTTCGTCTTCGGCTCGGCTGGCGGCGCGCTGCAACTCAACCTGCGGCTGTCCGCGGCGGAGAACGAGGGCACGGTGAAGACCATCTCCGCGCCCCGCGTGACGACGCTGGACAACAACACCGCGCGCATCAGCCAGGGTGTGTCCATCCCGTTCAGCCAGACGTCGGCGGGTGGTGTGAACACGACCTTCGTGGAAGCCCGCCTGTCGCTGGAGGTGACGCCGCACATCACCCAGGACGGCAGCATCCTGATGTCCATCAACGCCTCCAACAACCAGCCGGACCAGTCCAACACCGGAGCGAACGGGCAGCCGTCCATCCAGCGCAAGGAAGCCAACACCCAGGTGCTGGTGAAGGATGGAGACACCACGGTCATCGGCGGCATCTACGTCCGCCGTGGCGCGACCACGACCAACGCGGTGCCCTTCCTCTCGAAGATTCCGGTGCTGGGACTCCTCTTCAAGAACTACTCGGAGCGGGATGAGCGTCAGGAACTGCTCATCTTCATCACGCCCCGCATCCTCAACCGGCAGACCATCGCGCAGAGCCTGTAAGGCATCGCGCCTCTTCATGCAGGAGAGCGTTCGCTCATGAAGCCCATCTATCTCGCCGCGCTGCTGGCGTTCGGCACGGTGTCTTGTGTCGACAACCTCCCGAAGCTCCAGATTCTCCAGGCCGCTCCACCCGAAGAGGACTGCAACGTTCCTGATGACGTGGCGTTGCTGAGCGGTTCGTTGAACCTCGCGCTGGCTGGTGACTACACCTCGGGGTTCATCGTCACCTCCAACCTGTCCGACACGCCCATCGTCGTCGGTGAGGCGCCGGTCTCCGATATCGACTCCACCGCCGTCTATCTCACCGAGCTCGAGCTCAGCTATCAGACCGAGCCGGAGCTCAACATCCCCAGTGCGACGATTCCCATCTACGGGACCTTCCGTGGCAATGAGGATGGTTCCCTGGTGCTCGGACTGTTGACGCGCGACGCGGAAAGCGCGCTGCGGTCCGCGGTCGGCGGAGGCGGCACCGTTGTCGACGTGCTCGTGACTCTGCGGGTCCGAGGACACACGGTCGCTGGCGGCGACGTGGAGACGAACGAGATTTCCTACCCGCTGGTCGTGGGCTTCGCCCCCTACGTCTGCCCCACGGCGGGCGATGTCCACGGCCCCCTCGTGGGGCCGTGTGACCCGCGTGGGCAGAATGGCGCTGTCCCCGAGTGCGTGACGCCCTGAGCGGCGCCGCTGCCCAAGAACCCTGAGAGCCCATGTCCTTTCGCACGCACCTCGAGTCAGTGGTCAACCAGGTGGATGGAGCCCTCGCCTGCAGCGTGATGGGCTTCGACGGCATCTCCGTGGACACCTTCCAGCGCGAGGAGGCAAGCGAGCTGGACTTGAGTGGTGCCTGGGTGGAGTACGCCAACCTCCTCACGCAGCTGCGCAACGCCGCGGAGACGCTCAAGACGGGGACGGTCAGCGAGGTCAGCGTCAACAGCGACAAGGTGCTGACGCTGATGCGGTTGGTGTCACCGGAGTACTTCCTGGTGCTGGCGCTGCGCGCGGATGGCAACTACGGCAAGGGGCGCTATGTGCTGCGCGTGACGGCCCCCAAGGTGAGCGCGGAGCTGTAGCCGCGCTCGCTGTAAACCAGTCACCCAGACGACGCGCCGCTCCACTGGTTTCCCCTTCCCATGGAAGGGGGCATGGGCTAGACACCCCCGACTTTTCAAGCTTCCGCTATTTCGAGTCTGAAGGAGTCGGTCCCCATGGCCGGATTCATTGATACGTCCGAGTTTCACAACAACATGAAGATCGAAATCGACGGTGAGCCGTTCGTCATCGTCGAGTTCCAGCACGTGAAGCCCGGCAAGGGTTCCGCCTTCGTTCGCACCAAGATTCGCAGCCTCCTCTCGGGCCGCGTCCTCCAGCCCACGCTGAAGTCCGGCGAGAAGGTGGGCAAGCCGGACATCGAAGAGAAGGACATGCAGTACCTGTATGTCCAGGGCGACGACTACTACTTCATGGACAAGCGCGACTTCGAGCAGACCTTCATCAGCGAGAAGGCACTCGGCGACGCGAAGAACTTCCTGAAGGAGAACATCGACGCCACCATCCTGTTCTGGAACGGGAAGGCGATTGCCGTCACGCTGCCCAACTCGGTGGACCTCAAGGTCGTCAAGTGCGACCCGGGCGTGCGCGGCGACACGGTGTCTGGTGCGCTGAAGCCCGCCACGCTGGAGACCGGCTTCGAGGTCTACGTGCCCCTGTTCATCAACGAGGGTGACGTCCTGAAGATCGACACGCGCGACGGTGGCAAGTACCTGACCCGCGTCGCCACCGCGGGCTAGCTCAGGCTCCGCTCGGAGGGACGCGAGAATGGCAACCAAGCGCAAGTCGACCCGGGCGTCCGCGCCCACCAGCGCGCCCGCCCCGGCGAGCGCGCGAGACGCGGGCAACACGTCCCTGGACGTGGAGGCCCTGCGAGAAATCGTCAACATCCTGGAGGCCTCGGACGTGACGAGGCTGGTGTGGAAGCGCGGGGAAGAGAAGCTCTTCATCCGCCGCGGCCACGCCCCGGAGACGACCATCGTCCACCACTCGGCCCCCTCGGCCGTCCAGGTGGGCCCGGCCGTCGAGTACACGGCTCCGTCGGCGCCTCGCGCCGCCCCGGTCGCCGCTGCCCACTCCGTGGCCGAGAAGGCGCCGGAGAAGCCGGGCCACGTGGTCACCAGCCCCTTCGTCGGTACCTTCTATCGGACGCCGGCGCCGGATCAGCCCGCCTTCGTCGATGTGGGTTCGGTGGTGAAGAAGGGCCAGGTGCTCTGCATCATCGAAGCGATGAAGTTGATGAACGAAATCGAGTCCGAGGTGTCCGGCCGCGTGGCCGAGATCCTCGTGGAGAACGGTCGCCCGGTGGAGTTCGGCCAGGCGCTGTTCCGCATCGAGCCGGCTTGACGCGGCGCGCGCGCCTTCGCTTTTCGCGGGGCGCGCGCCCGAGCCGGCCGTTTCAGGAGACACCCCCGTGTTCAAGAAGGTGCTGATTGCCAACCGCGGGGAGATTGCCCTGCGGGTCATCCGCGCCTGCCGGGAGCTGGGCATCGCCACGGTGGCGGTGCACTCCACGGCGGACGCCAACGCCCTCCATGTCCGCTTCGCCGATGAGGCCGTCTGCATTGGCCCGCCAGCGTCCAAGGAGAGCTACCTCAACGTCCCGCAGTTGCTCTCCGCCGCGGAAATCACCCGCGCGGACGCCATCCACCCCGGCTACGGCTTCCTCTCCGAGAACGCCGAATTCGCCGAGGTGTGTGAGAACTGCAAGATTCGCTTCATCGGTCCGCGTCCGGAGATGCTGCGGATGATGGGCAACAAGGTCCGTGCGCGGCAGGCGGCGCGCGAGGCGGGCATGCCCCTGTTGCCCGGCAGCCCCGGCACGGTGAAGGACCCTCGCGAGGCGGAGGCGTTCGCCCGGGAGATTGGCTTCCCCGTCATCCTCAAGGCCGCCGCCGGCGGTGGTGGCAAGGGGATGAAAATCGTCCGCGAGCCGAGCGCACTGGCCCAGGCGTTCTCCACCGCGCAGGCGGAGGCGGTGGCCTCCTTCGCCAACGGCGACCTCTACATCGAGCGGTACGTGGAGAAGCCGCGCCACATCGAAATCCAGATTGTCGCCGACGAACACGGCAACGTCATCCACCTCAACGAGCGCGAGTGCTCGGTGCAGCGCCGGCACCAGAAGCTCATTGAGGAGTGCCCGTCACCCGCGCTCACGCCGGAGCTGCGGCAGCGGATGGGTGAGGTGTCCGTCCAGGCGATGCGCAAGCTGCGCTACAACAACGTCGGCACCATCGAATACCTGCTGGACGAGCGCGGCGAGTTCTACTTCATGGAGATGAACACGCGCATCCAGGTGGAGCACCCGGTGACGGAACTCGTCATGGGTGTCGACCTGGTCCGTGAGCAGATCCGCATGGCCTACGGCCACCCGCTGCGCTTCAAGCAGGAAGACGTGCAGATGCGCGGACACTCCATCGAGTGCCGTGTCAATGCCGAGGACCCGATTACCTTCGCGCCGTGGCCCGGCAAGATTACCGGCTACAGCGTCCCGGGTGGCTACGGGGTGCGCGTGGACTCGGGGGCCTACGAGAACTACACGGTGCTGCCGTACTACGACAGCCTCCTGGCCAAGCTCATCGTCCACGCGGAGGACCGCGAGACGGCGATCCGCCGCATGCAGCGCGCGCTGGGCGAGTACGTCGTGGAAGGCATCCGCACCAACATCCCCTTCCACCGCGCGGCGCTGGCGGACGAGTCGTTCCAGGAAGGCAACTACGACACGCGTTTCGTCGAGCGTCTCCTGGCCAGTGAGACAGGTTCTCGCCGGCTGAAAAAAGCAGTCGAAGAGACGCCGTAGCACACGTCCGCCTACGTGGCGTTCCCGCCCGTGGGGCGGGCATGCAAGCAGGTGAGCTGGCCCCGGGGGGAGCCGGGCTGTTTCTTGACCCGCGTTGGAGGATTCCGTTAGCCTCCGACTCTCCCCCTTTTGAAGATAGAAACCCGCGAAGTTCCAAGGGGTTTCGGCTTTCCGGAAGCCCACGCTCGATGGACAAGAACAAGATCATCGAAGCCGCCGCGAAGCTCGTCGCGAAGGGCGCCTACGACAAAGCCATCAAGGAGTACCAGAAGGTCCTGGAGGTCGACCCGAAGGACATCCGGGTCCTCCAGAAGATGGGGGAGCTGTACGTCAAGAAGAACGACAACGCCCAGGCGGCGCACTTCTTCACGAAGGTCGCGGAGAGCTACTCCTCCGATGGGTTCTTCCTCAAGGCCGTCGCTCTCTACAAGCAAGTCCTCAAGCTCAATCCGAACCTGCTGGAGGTGAACCTCAAGCTGGCGGAGCTTCACCAGCAGCTCGGGCTGATGTCGGAGGCGATGGCGTACTTCCAGATCGTCGCCAACCACTACGACAAGGCGGGCGACACCAAGTCGTCGCTCGATACCTTGAAGAAGATGGTGGATCTCGACCCGGAGAACGTGGCGTCGAAGATCAAACTCGCGGAGCTCTATGCGCGCGAGAACATGACGCGCGAAGCCATCCAGGAGTTCAAGCGCGCCGCCGAGTACCTCAAGCGCAACAGCCGTGGCGACGACTGGGCCCGCGTGGCCGAGCGACTGTCCACGCTCGAGCCGGACAACCTGCCCCTGGCCAAGGAGCTGGCGTCCTCGTACTTGCAACGCGGTGACCAGAAGCGCGCGCTCGCGAAGCTGCAGGTGTGCTTCAAGGCGGACGGCCGCGACGTGGAGACGCTGTCGCTCCTGGCCCAGGCGTTCCAGGGACTGGGGCAGACGTCCAAGACGGTGTCTGTCTACAAGGAGCTGGCGAAGATCCACCAGGAGCGCGGCCGGCCCACGGAGGCCGAGGCCGTCTGGACGCAGATTGAAGTGTTGGATCCGCAGGACCCGGATCTCCTGGCCCGCCGTGCGCCCGCGCCGCAGCCCGCCGCCGCGCCGCAGCCTGCTCAGGCCCCGCAGTCCGCCGCCGCGCCGCAGCCCGCCGCTCGCGCCGCGCCGCAGCCCGCGCCCCAGGCCGCTCCGGCTCCCGTGGCGCCGCCCGCGCAGCAGGGCGGACTGGCGCGAGAGCAGCTCTCCAAGCTGCTCACGGAGACCGACGTCTACGTGAAGTACGGGCTCCACGACAAAGCCCTGGAGCACCTGCGCAAGGTCTTCTCCGTGGACCCGGAGAACCTGGATGCGCACGAGAAGGCGTATCAAATCTACGTCGCGTCCGGGAACGCGGCGCAGGCGTCCGAGCAGCTGCTGAACGTGCTGCGACTGTGCACGCGCGCGGCGGACTCGACGCGCGCGCAGCAGTACCTGGCGACCATCCTCCAGCAGAACCCCTCCCACCCGGAGGTGCCGGCGTTCCTGTCGGTGCTGCGCGTGGAAGGTCCGGTGACGACGGCGCCGTCGGCCACGGTGGTGGAGTCGGTGGGCGAGGACGCCATCCTGGTGGACTCCAGCGACGACGAGGTCCTCGTCGCGCCGCCCCCCGAGGACGCGCTGCTGCACCCGCCCGGCGACGAGCTGGCGCTGGCCACGCTGCCCTCGAACGACTCCGACGAGGTCATCGACGACGACGGGGATGCCACCGTCGTCAGTGAGGAAGCGCTCGTCGGCGAGGCCATCACCTCGGGTGAGCACGACGTCTTCGACACGCCCGCGCCGGAAGACCTGGCCGCGGACTCCGCGGACGAAACGCTCGTCTCCAGTGACGACGACGGGCTGATGCTGACGGACGAGCCCGGCCTCGTGTCGTCGGAGGACGAGCCGCTCGTCGAGTCGGCCGACCTGGATGCGTCGTACGCCAGCGACGAGGGCCTGTCGCTGGGGGACTCGGACGACGAGGCCACGTCGACGTCGATGGCGGCACTGTCGCTCGGAGACGAGGACGAACCGCCTCCGACGATGGTGCGCGCGCCCACGCGGGCCCTGCTCCAGGAAGCCGCGCCGAACACGCGCAAGCAGCCGGTGTACGTGGAAGAGGCGCAGCTCGACGTGGACGAGATGCCCACGCGGGTGGGCATCGCTCCGCTGGATGCCTCCATGCTCGACGAGCTGGAGGAGGCGCCGGGCTCGGACATGCCCTCGCTGGGGGATCCGTTCGAGGAAGAGGAGCCCACCGCCTCGCACGCCGTCGTGTCGCTGGACGACATGCCGACGGAGGACCCAGAGACCGACTTCGGCTCGGAGCCTCAGGCCGAGTCCGACTTCGAATCAGAGCCCCAGGACGAGACCGACTTCGGGTTGGAGTCCCAGGCCGAGCCCGACTTCGAGTCGGTGGAGGAGCCCGAGGAGGCGTCCGCCGAACTCGTCGCCGACAGCGCCAGCGAGGGTGACGAGGAGGAGCCGGCGGCCGAGGAGTGCGACGAGGCGGCCTTCTTCCTGGACCAGGGCCTGATGGAAGAGGCCCGCGAAATCCTGGAGACGGTGTCGATTGCCTTCCCGGGCCATGCGCGCGCCACCGAGCTGATGGAGCGGCTGGAGGCGATGGAGGCCAGTGGTGGGGCGGCGCCCGAAGAGGAGCCGCTGGAGCCCATCTCGGTGCCTTCCGTGCAGCCGGTGACGGATGCGGGCGCGGAGCGCGACGCGTTCGACCTGGCGGCGGAGCTGGCCGGCGAAATCGACAACCTGGGCGACGACACGGCGGCCGCGGCGCCCGCGGAAGAGGACTTCCAGTACTCGGTGGAGGAGGTGTTCTCCGAGTTCAAGAAGGGCCTGGCCAAGGTGGTGAAGCCCGAGGACGTGGACACGCACTACGACCTGGGCATCGCCTACAAGGAAATGGGCCTGCTGGACGACGCGCTCCACGAGTTCGAGGTGGCCCGGCAGGGCTGCGCGGGCACCAAGCGCGAGGTGGACTGCCTGACGATGATGGGCATGTTGCACCTGTTGCGCGGCGACGGCGGCTCGGCGGTGGAGACCTTCCGAGAGGGGCTCGCGAGCCCGTTCGCCACGGGTGAGGCGGCCAAGGCGCTCGGCTTCGAGCTGGCGACGGCCTACGAGGCGAACGGCGAGCCAGGCAAGGCGCTGTACCACTACCAGCGAGTGGCGGTGATGGACGCGAAGTACCGCGACGTGGGGACGCAGGTGTCCCGCATCGCGGCGAGTACGCAACCGGAAGAAGACCCCCTGCCGACCCCGGCACCCGCCGCGGTGAATGGCTCCAAGGCCCATGGTGCCGCACCCGCAGCGGCGGTGGCGAATCCCCCGGTGCCAGCGGCCGGCGCGCCCAAGGCGCGCAAGGTCGGTTACGTGTAGTTGCCCCCGAGGTCCGGCGAGCCCATGACGACCTACCTCGATTTCTTCGACCTCACCCAGGAGCCCTTCTCCAACGCTCCGGTGAGCCGCTTCTATTACAACTCGGCGCAGCACTCCCAGGCGCTCACCCGACTGATGCATGCGGTGAGCTACATGAAGGGCCTGTCCATCCTCGTCGGCGACATCGGCGCGGGGAAGACGACGCTGGCCCGCCGCATGCTCGATTCGCTGCCCGAGTCCGAGTACGAGGCCGCGCTGCTGGTCATCATCCACTCGGGCATCACCGCCAACTGGCTCTTGCGGCGCATCGCCCTGCAACTGGGCGTGGAGAACCCCGCGCAGGAGAAGCTGGCGCTCCTGTCGCAGCTCTACCAGCGGCTCCTGCAAATCTACGAGTCCGGCAAGAAGGCCGTCGTCCTCATCGACGAGGCGCAGATGCTGGAGACGCGGGAGTTGATGGAGGAGTTCCGCGGCCTGCTGAACCTGGAAGTGCCGGAGCGCAAGCTCATCTCCTTCGTGTTCTTCGGCCTGCCCGAGATTGAGAAGAACCTGAAGCTGGACCCGCCGCTCGCCCAGCGCGTGGCCATGCGCTACAAGCTCGAGCCCTTCACCGCCGAGTCCACCGAGGCCTACATCAAGCACCGCCTCCGGCTCGCGGGCTGCCCGCGCATGCCGTTCACTCCGGAGGCCCTGCTGGCGGTGCATGAGCACTCGTCGGGCTCGCCGCGTGTCATCAACACGCTGTGCGACAACGCGCTCTTCGAGGCCTTCCTCGCCCGCGCCGAGACGGTCTCCGCCGAGCTGGTGCATCGCATTGGAAAGAACCTGGGACTCCAGGGCATCAATGCGGCCGCTCCCGGAGCAGGCGAGCGGGCGAGCGCCCCGGCGACCCATCTGCCCCGAGCGTCGAACAACAAGCTCGATCTGGCGGAGATAGACCGTTACCTCGAAGGGCTGGGTAAGCTCTAGGGGCTTTGGCGACACAGAGCCGCAACGGTGCGCTTCGAGCGCTGCTGCTCGTGCTCCTCGTTCTATCGGGGAGTGTGCTCGCGTTGCGCATGCCCGAGACGTGGGAGGTGGCCTGCACCGTCGCGCGGCGACACCTGCCGGACGTGCTCGGGCTGGACGTAGGAATCGGCCGGTGTGAGTTGGATCCGCTCGGCTCGCGCGTGGTGGTGCACGGCTTCTCGCTCTTCCTTCCGGGCGAGGACACGCCGCTGGTGGCGGCGGACACCGCGGAAGTGCAGTTCGGGTTCCTGCGCCCCTTCTCCGGACGGCTGACGCTCGCGCTGGTCCGGGCCGAGCGGCCGCGCGTGACGCTGGATTTGTCCCAGCCCTCGGCGGACCCGGCGAAGAAGTCGGAGGGCTGCTTCCTGGATCCACTCGAGCGGGTGCGGGTGTCCCACCTGGACATCAGCGGAGCGGAGCTGCTACTGGCGCTGCCCGAGGGCCGGCGCGTGGAGGTGGCGGACCTGGACGTGCGCTGGACGGAGCGCTGGGGCGTCATCGAACTGGATGCGGAGGCGCGTCGCGGCCTCGTGCGATTGGGCGCGGATGGCGCGGAGCTGGCGCTGCAGCGGCTGGCCTTCGCTGGCGCCTTGGACCCCGACGAGGCGCTGCTGGAGCTGGAGCGCGCCGAGGTGTCCCTGGATGACATCATCACCACGGTGTCGGGACGCGTGGACTCGCTGTGCCAGCCCCACCTGGCGCTGGACGCGCAGGTCTTCCTCCCGCTGCGCACGCTGTCGCAGGCGAAGCTCCTGCCAAAGCCCGCGACGGGGCACCTGTGGAGTCGCGTGTCCATCGCCGGCAAGCCGGAGTCGCCCGCGGTGTCGCTGGAGCTGTCGGGCAACGGGCTGGGGTACGACAGGTTTGGGCCGGCCAACATCTCCGCGCGCCTGTCGTACTCGGGCGATGAGCTTCGGGTGGAGGAGGTGGTGGTGCCAGTGGGGTCGGGCCGGGTGCGCGCCACGGGCAAGCTGGGGCTGACGCCGCTGTTCCCCCTGGAGGTGAGCCTCAAGACGGAGGATGCCTCATTGGCGCGCATCCTCGACAAGGCGGGGGTGAAGGGCGCGTGGGTGGACTTCGCGGCTTCGCTCGACGCGCAGCTCACGGGCAACCTGCTGCCGCGCTTCTCGCTGTCGGGACCGCTGGATTTGCGCACCAGCCGTTTCAAGCTGGCCACGCGGGCCTATGACGCGCCATCGACCGATGGAATCACCATCCTGGAGTTCGACAAGGGGCGTGCGCAGGCGCAGGTGAAGCTCCAGGCGGACCGGGTGTCGTTCAATCACGTCTCCGCGGAGGTGGGGCGCTCACGCGTCCAGGGCGACGTGGGGCTGCTCATTGGCGGCGGGCTGGGGCTCGACATCCACGGACAGGGTGAGCTGGACCTGGCGGACTTTGGCCACATCGCGGGCCTGAAGTGGGCGGGACGGGGCAACGCCACGTATTCAGTGACGGGGCCGGTGTCGCAGGTGAAGGTGGAGTCCGGGCTGTCGTTCCGCGACTTCGTCTTCTGGAGCTTCTCGCTGGGCGTGCTGCAGGGGAAGCTGAACTACTCCGACGGGGTGTTGGCCTTCCCTTCGTTCACCGGACAGAAAGGGCGCACGCAGTACTACGGCAAGGCCGGCGTGGGCTTCGGACGGTTGCTCAACCTGCGGCTCGAGGTGAATGTCCCGCAGGGACGCACCGAGGACCTGGTGGACGTGGTGGCGGGCCTGACGCCGTCGCTGGCGGTGATGCAGGGCACGCTGGGTGGCACGGCTTCGGGCCGCGTGGAAATCGACAGTCCCATCGAGCGGCTGGAGGGACTGGTGGCCTTCGACGTGAAGGACACCACGTACTACGGACGCAGGCTGGGGGATGGCTCGGCGCGACTGCGCTTCGTGGACGGCAAGGCGATGGTGCTCGAGCGCACGGAGCTGCGCGGTCCGCTGGGGCGCACGTGGGCGGAGGGCACGCTGCTGTTCGCGGGAGGGCTGGATTACCGCTTCGGTGGAGATGGCCTGTCGCTGGCGGAGACGGTGGAGCCGGAGCTCGCGCGACGCATGGGCATCCAGGGGACGATGGTGATGGACGGCGTCGTGTCCGGAACCTCCGACGTGCCCGTGGTCGACGTCACCCTGCGCGCCCCGCGTGTGACGTTCGCCGAGCGCGGCCTGGGCGCGATGGACCTCACCGGGCGACTGGTGGGCAAGGACCTGGAGGTCTGGGGCCGCCCCTTCCAGGACGCCAACGGCCGCGTGAAGCTCAGGGTCCAGGACTCGTGGCCCTATGACGCGTCGCTGACGCTGTCGCTGCCGGAAATCCGTCCGCTGCTTCCCTCGGAGCCGCTGTGGGCGGGCGTGTCCGGCGCGGTGTCCGGCGCGCTCACGGCGAAGGGGCCGCTGATGGAGCCCGGAGCGGCGCACCTGCGGGCGACGGTGGACAAGCTCGTGCTGTCCCGCGACGACGTGCGGGGCGAGAACACGGCGCCCATCAGCCTCGCGTACGAGAAGGGGCGGTTTGAGGTGCAGCCCTTCCGCTTCCTCGGGCCGTACGTCGACCTGAACCTGGGCGGCTGGATGACCACGCGCGGGGGAATCGGCTTCACCCTGCGCGGTGGCGGAGACCTGCGCCTCCTGGAGTCGCTGCTGCCGGCGATGGTGGAGCGCTCCACGGGCCGCGTCACCGTGGACGCGGAGGCCACGGGCACGCTGGAGGCGCCGTCCGTGGTGGGCAGCGCGGAGTTGCTGGACCTGCGCCTGGCCATGCGGGACCTGCCCGTCAACATCCGAGGCATGTCCGGCCGCGTGGAGATGACGGGTCAGCGGCTGCTGCTGGAGCACCTGCAGGGGCAGCTCAACGAAGGGCGCATCTCCGCGCGCGGCGACGTGCGGCTCGCGCGATTCATGCCCCAGCGGCTGGGCCTCACGGTGCAACTGGACGAGGTTCCCTACCGCCTCACGGAAGACCTGCCGGCGACGTTCTCCGGGCTGCTCCAGGTGGTGGGGCCGCCCCGAGGCTTCACCGTCACGGGCGGCATGGACATCGTCAAGATGCGCTACCAGAAGGCGCTGGACGTGGAGTCGCTGCTCAAGTCCATGCAGAAGCGCGCCAACGTGGCGTCGGCGGCGAACGTCATCGCGGGCGAGCAGCAGAAGCCCTGGGTCATCTGGGACGTGAACGTCCACTTCGGCGACGTGCTCGTGGACAACAACCTGGCCAAGGCGCGGATGCTGGGGGACGTGCGGCTGACGGGCACGGACCTGCGGCCGGGCCTCCTGGGTCGGGTGGAGCTGGCGGAGGGCAGCCAGGCGTTCTTCCGCAACAACCCCTTCACCATCAGCCAGGGGCAGCTGGAGTTCCAGGACCCCACCAGCCTGGAGCCCGTCTTCGAGGTCCAGGCCCAGACGCTGGTGCGCGAGTACGTGGTGAAGCTGCACGCCTTCGGCAAGCCCTCGGACCCCCAGGTGCTCCTGTCCTCGGAGCCGGCGCTGGTGGAAGGCGACATCGTCTCCCTGCTGACGCTGGGTTTCACCTCGTCGGACCGAGACACGGCGGCGTCCGCCGGGGCCGGGCTGGCGGCCGAGGCCCTCTTCAACGTGTCGGGCCTGGACCGGCAGGTCCAGCGGTTCCTCCCCAGCAATCCGGTGCTGCGGGATTTGTCCCTCCAGATTTCCACGACCTACAACGACGCCACACGTCAAGCGGAGCCCACCGCGCAACTGGAGTCGAAGTTCCTCAGCGAGCAGCTTAAAATCGGTATGACTCAACCGGTGAGTGGGCGAGGAACGCGGGCGCGTGCCGAGTACCGCTTCGACGACAGACTTTCCGCGCAGGCCCAGTGGGACAACGAGAACAGCGAAGCCTCGTTTGGCAACCTCGGGCTCGAGCTGAAGCTGAGCTGGGAGGTCGAGTAGCCCGCGCCGCCATGGCGCTGGCACTGGGGCTCTGCGTCCTGTGCGCGGGCCTGGCGCGAGCCCAACTTCGCGAGGTCGACGTTCCCGGGCCGGAAGTGGTGGCCGTGGAGCTGCATCTGCCGGGCGGTGTGGACGGACAGGGGCTCAGCGGACTGGTGGCGGTGCGCAAGGGCCAGTTGCTGACGCCCGCGGCCGTGCGCCGCTCGGTGGAGCGACTGTGGGCCACGGGGCGCTTCGCGGACGTGGTGGCGAGCGTGGTGGACGTGCCCGGTGGGGTGCGCCTGGTGTTCCAGCTCACGCCCGTGTCGAGGCTCGCGCGGCTGCGCTTCGAAGGCAACGCGGTGCTGTCGGACGGGGAGCTGCTGGATGCCAGCGGCCTCCTGGAGGGCGGCCCCCTGGACGGCGAGGAGCTGGAGGGGGCGGTGTCCTCCGTGCTCCAGGCGTACCAGCGCAAGGGCTACGACTCCGTGAAGGTGACGGCGCGGCAGGAGCCGGTGACGGACGGCGTGGCGGTGTTGCTCCTCGTCTCCGAGGGCCAGCCGACGCGCGTGCGACAGGTGAGCTTCTCGGGCAGCCCGGGGCTGCCGCTGCCGCGCCTGCTGGAAGTGCTGGCGATGCCGCCGGGCGACGTGTTCGACCGGGCGCGGCTGGAGTCGGGGCTGGACCAGTTGCGTGCGCTGTTGCGTGAGTCGGGCCACTGGAGAGCCCAGGTGGGCACGCCCTCGGTGCTCGTGGAGGGCAGCTCCGCCTCGGTGGCGGTGCCCCTGTCAGCGGGGCCTCGGTATTCGCTGCGCTTCCATGGCAACCACCGCTTCTCCGCGGAGATTCTGGAGGGTGTGCTGGCGCATGACGCCGCGGAGCCGCTCGACGAGGTGGTGGCGGGCCGGCTGGCGCGGCGGGTGGAGTCCTTCTACCGGCACCGTGGCTTCCACGACGCGAAGGTGCACTCGCGCGAGGTGGTCCGGCCGGACGGAGAGGTGGCCGTGCTGGCCTTCGACGTGGACGAGGGCCAGCCCCTGCGCGTCAACGAGGTCCGCTTCCATGGCAACGCCTCGCTCGGCTCGGGGACGCTGAGGGAGTTCCTCGCGGAGCGCATTCGCGCGGGCGAGCTCCAGCCGGAGCTGGACCTGCGACTCCAGGACGACCCGCTGGACGCGGAGGGTCGCCATGGCCGTCGCGCCGCGGCGAGGGAGCCCGTGCCGGACCCGTCCACGGTCTACGTGGAAGAGGCGTGGCTGGAGGCGACGGAGGCGATGAACGAGGCGTACCGCGAGCGGGGCTTCCTGTCCTCGTCCGTGGTGTTCCGTGGGCTGACGGTGGATGCGCGCACGCGGACGGCGGTGGCGGACTTCGACGTGGAGGAAGGGCCGCAGGCGCGCGTGACGGAGGTCCGCTACGAGGGGCTGCCGGAAGGTACGGCGCGGCTCTCGACGGGGGCGGGGGTGGGGGTGCACAAGGGCCTGCCCCTGAGCTTCGAGGCGGTGGAGGCGGCGCGCCTGTCCCTGGAGCGAGGGCTGGGGCAGCAGGGATATCTCTTCGCCCGCGTCACCACGGAGTCGTCCGTTGGAGAGGACGGACGGGCGGCGACGGTGGTGTTCCGCGCGGACGCGGGGCCCCAGGTGAAGGTGGGCAAGGTGCTGGTGCAGGGGCTGACGCGCACGGACCCGGACCTCATCATGGCCAACCTCAACCTGGAGGAAGGGCAGCCGCTCGCGCTGGAGGCGCTGACGGAGGGCCAGCGTCGACTGGCCCGGTTGGGGTTGTTCCGACAGGTGGATGTCTCGCTCGCGGACCCGACTCGCCGCGAGCCGTCCAAGGACATCGTGGTGACGGTGCACGAGCGGCCGCGCCTGGATGGGCAGGTCTCCGGTGGCTACTTCCTCGTCGATGGTCCTCGCATCACCCTGGACACGACGTATCGCAATCTCGATGGGCTGGGCTTGAGCCTGCTGGCGCGCGGGAAGGTGAACTACGCGGGCTGGAGCGCGGAGGCGCTGTCCGCGGACCGTCGCATCGCCTGTCAGCAGTCCGGAGGCGCGGCCTCCGCGGGCTGTGACGTGGAGCTTCAGGGGCTGGCGGGCCTGGGAGGTCGTGGCAACCTGGCGCTGTCGCAGCCGCGCCTGTACTTCCTGCTGCCGTTCGAAGTGGGCGCGCGACTGGATTTGATTGCCGAGCGCGTGCACCGGCCCTCGTACGTGTCCGCGCGATTCGCGGCGGCCGCGGCGCTCGACTGGGCGGTGACGTCCTGGTTCAACGCCTCGCTGTCGTACGAAGTGGAGAACAACCGGCTGCGCTCGCGCGCGGGCGTGCTGGAGTTGCTCAACCGCGCCGACCAGGAGCGGCTGCGCTACCCCTACGGCGACTTCGCGCTGCACTCGCTGCGGCCGTCCATCACCCTCGACTTCCGGGACGACCCGGCGAATCCCCGGCGCGGCCTGGTGCTCATCAGCAGCGCGGAGCTCACGCGAGGCATCAGCGTGAAGCCCACGGACGTGGCGGGCAATGCCGTGGCGGCGTTCCCCATCAACAGCGTGAAGCTGGCGAGCAACCTGAGTGGCTACATCCCCCTGGGACGCAGGGCGAGTCTGGCGCTGTCGGCGCGCGCGGGGACCATCGTCCCGCTGGAGCCGGGCGCGCAGACCATCGGCTCGAAGTTGTTCTATCTGGGGGGCTCGTCGAGCCTGCGCGGCTTCCGCGAGGACGGTGTGTTGCCGGAGGACGTGCGCGAGGCGCTGCATCAGCGGCTGCGGGATTGCCGCTCACTCATCAGCCCGTCGGGGTGCTCGGGAGAGCTGAAGGCGGTGCTCGCGGGGCAGGTGCCGGGGAGCCAGGGCGGTGAGCTCTTCACGCTGGGCAAGGCGGAGCTGCGGGTGCCGGCGCTCACGTCGCTGGACCTGGGGCTGTTCCTCGAGGCGGGCAACCTGTGGTTGGACCGGACGCGGTTGGATTTTGAGCGACTGCGCTACGCGGCGGGCGTGGGCCTGCGGTACGTGACGCCGGTGGGCCCGCTGGCGTTCGACGTGGGCTTCAACCTGGACCCGGATGAGGAAGTGAACGAGGCGCGGACGCAGTTCCACTTCAGCATCGGTACGTTCTGAGGAGGCGGGATGCGCGGGTCCGCATGGCTGACGGCGCTGGTGGTGGTGGGGTGGGGGGTGGGGTGCGGCCACACGGAGGACGCGGCGATGAAGCCGGAGCGTCCCAAGTGGATGCCTCCGGAGGGGACGTGTCCGAAGGGCGCGCTCGTCCAGATGGAGCGGCTGGGGCTGAAGCCAGGGGACAAGGTCCCTGTCATCGTCGATGCCATCCAGGACCACCCAGGTCCCGCCCGGTACAACTACAGCTTCGTGATTGCGCTGCCTCGGGACGACGGGGAGAAGAAGCTGCCCGGCGCGCGCATCGGTGGACGGTTGTACGTGACGAAGCACCGGGTGTTCGGTCGCTATGACCGGGTGTTCCTGCCGGAGAGCGGCGCGATGTCGGTGCCGTTCTGCGGCATCCTGCTGGATGCGCGGTGGGACCGTGACGGCGAGGGGCTGATTGCCTACCCGAGCCCGATGAAGGGCTTCTCCGTCGTGCAGGACAACACGGGCGTCATCCTCGTCGTGGACCAGTACCCGTGAGCTGTCGCGCCCTCCCGTGAGGTACAGTCCGGGACGTGTTCTACGCGTGCGTCCGGGCCGTGGTGGCGGTGTGTCTGCGACTCTTCTACCGGGTGAAGGTGAATGCACCCGGCGCCGAGCCGGAGGGCCCGGTGTTGTTCGTGGGCAACCACCCCAATGGCCTCATCGACCCGGCCCTGGTCTTCATCCTCACGCGCCGCAAGGTGACGTTCCTGGCGAAGGCGCCGCTGTTCCGCATGCCCGTCCTCGGCTGGCTGCTCAAGGGACTCGATGCGCTGCCCGTGTACCGCAAGCAGGATGACCCGACGAAGATGGGAGGCAACGAGGGCACGCTCGACGCCGCCAAGGGCGCGCTCGTGCAAGGCCGCGCCATCACCATCTTTCCCGAGGGCAAGAGCCACTCCGAGCCTGGCCTGGCGGAGCTGAAGACGGGGGCCTCGCGCATCGCGCTGAGTGCCGCGAAGGAGGGCGCCCCGGTGCGCATCGTTCCCGTGGGCCTCACCTACGCGGAGAAGCACGTCTTCCGCAGTGAGGTGCTCATCGACGTGGGCCCCGCCATCGAAGTCGCCACCTTCCTCTCCGCGGATGCCGCCTCGGAACCTGATTCCGTGCGCGCCCTGACCGAGCGCATCGCGGAGGGGCTCCGCGCCGTGACGCTCAACCTGGAAGAGTGGGCGGACCTGCCGCTCGTGCAACTCGCCGAGCAGCTCTTCTCCTTCAAGCAGGGGGGAACGCTGGACGCGGAGCGGCTGCGCCTGTGGGCGCGTGGGGTGCAACTGTTCCGCGCCCAGGAGCCCGAGCGGTTCGAGGACGTGCGCACCCATCTCGCGTCCTTCCAGCGTCGTCTCGCGCTGGTGCATGCGGACGGGCCCAAGGACCTCGCGCTCGTCTACCGCACAGGCAACGTCGTCCCCTTCGTCGTGAAGAACCTGCTGGCGCTGGTGTTCGGCCTGCCGCTCTTCGCGCTGGGACTCGTGCTCTTCTGGGTGCCCTACCAGGTGCCCAGGGTGGCCAGCCGCAAGGCCGAACTCGACGTGCAGGCGACGGTGAAGTTCCTCACGGCCTTCGTCGTGGCGCTCGTGTGGTGGGCCGCGCTCACTGTCGCCGCGGGACTGTGGGGGGGCACCTTCTGGGCGCTCCCGACCTTCCTCATCGTGCCGCCCCTGGCGCTGTTCACGCTCTACTTCGCGGAGCGCTGGGACGTGCTCCGGCGGGACATCGACGTGTTCTTCACGCTGGGCAACCGCGCGCGCCTCAAGGCCCTGCTGCTCTCCGACGGAGAGCGGCTGGCCGCGGAGGTGGAGCGACTGGCGGAAGAGTACCGGCCGAAGGTAGACGCCACTGTCAGGCGGTAACGCGCTCTCTCGGCACGGCCTCGCGGAACAGCCGTGCGCCGATGAGCAGGGCCACTCCGCCCAGCAGCACGGGCAGGGCATTCACGGCGATGGCGGTGCGCAGGTTCGCCGCGTCGGCGATGTTGCCGATGAGCGTGGGCGAAATCGCGTCCCCCAGCAGGTGGATGCACAACACGTTCAGCCCCATGGCGAAGGCGCGGAACGCGGGTGGCACGCAGTTGACGATGGCGGCGTTGATGGGGCCGCTGTTGAGGAAGATGAGGAACTGCGCCACGCCCATCGCCGCGAGCGCGGGTCCCACGTCCTTCAGGTTGACCGCGAGGTACATGCACGGCGCCGCCAGCAAGAGGCCGATGCCGGACATCGACAGTCCACCACCCTCGCGCTTGCGGTCCATCTTGTCGCCCAGCCATCCACCGGCCACCGTCCCCAGCAGGCCCGCCACCGCCGTAATCGCGCCGAAGATGAAGCCGGAGCTGTCCGCCGCCATCCCTCGCTCGCGCACCAGATAGGTCGGCATCCAGAAGCCCAGTCCGCCGATGGAGAACGTCATCAGCGTGTAGCCCGCCGTCACCGCCCAGAAGGCCGCGTTGCGACCCAGCCCCTTGAGCCCCACCATGAAGGGCAGCTTCGCCGCCGCGTCCGGACCATCCATGGCCCCGCGCTTCGGCTCCGGCATGAAGAAGGCCAGGGCCCCCAGAATCAGGCCCGGCACGCCTCCCGCGAAGAAGGCCACGTGCCACGAATACGCCTGCGTCAGCCACCCACCCAGCCCGTAGCCCGCCGCCGCGCCCACCGGAATGGCGATGTAGAAGAACGCGAGCATCCGGGTGCGCTGCTCGCGCGGGTACAGGTCCGAGATGATGCTCGGCGCCACCGCGCCATAGCCCGCCTCGCCGATGCCAATCACCGCGCGCGCGACGAGCAACGCGATGAAGGACGTGGCCAGTCCACTCGCCCCCGTCGCGAGGCTCCACAGCAACACCCCGCCCGCCACCAGCAGCCGGCGTGGATACCTGTCACCCAGGAAGCCGCCCACCGGGGAAGCCAGCATGAACACCACGATGAACATGGTGCCCAGCAGCCCCGCCTGGGTGTCGTTGATGCCGAACTCCTTCTGGATGCCCGGCAGCGCCACCGCGACGATGTACCGGTCCAGGTAGTTGACCAGGTTGATGAGCGTGAGGACGAGCAGCGCGTAGCCGGCATTCGCCGCGGGAGCGATGGGCGCGGTGGTCGGGGAAGGGGAGAGGCTCACGGAAGACGTGCTCATGACCGGGCCGCCCCGGCTCCGAAGCGGTGCGCGAGCAGTCCCCACCTCAAGCCCCTGTCACTCACGCGGCAGCCGTCCAATCCCAGGGCCTTCACCGACTCCAACAGGATGATGGCGCCCGCGGGGATGACGTCCGCGCGCTTGGGCTGCATGCCCGGCAGCGCTCTGCGCTCTTCCAGTGGCAACTGGCACAGCCGGTCCGCCAGCGCGGTCAGCTCGCCCACGGACAGCGTGCCGCCATGCACCCGCTCCGCGTCATACGGGTCGATGGCGTGTCGCACCGCGTACAGCGTCGTCACCGTGCCCGCGACGCCCACCAGCCCCGAGGCGGGAGGTGGAGGGGGCAGCGTCTTGAAGGTGTCGCGCAGGTGCGACTCGATGCGCGCCCGGTCCTCCGAGGACATCGGGTCGGAGCGCACGAAGCGCTCGGTGAGCCGCACCGCGCCCACGTCGAAACTGTGCCGGAATTCCACGTGGCCCGCGGGGTTGCCGAAGATGAACTCCGTGGAGCCTCCGCCAATGTCCAGCACCAGCAGGGGCCCCGCCGCCTCGCCCGCGAAGTCCGAGTACACCGCGGCGAAGGACAGCTGCGCCTCCAGTTGCCCGGAGATGATTTCCACCGTGACGCCCGCGCGCTCCTTCGCGGCGGAGAGGAACTCCGCGCCGTTGCTCGCGTCGCGTGCCGCGCTGGTGGCGGACACCGCGATGTCCTCCGCGCCCAGCTCCCGCGCCTCGCGCGCGAAGGACTTCAGCACCGAAAGCGTGGCCTCCATGCCCTCCGCCGACAGCCGACGGGTGGCGTCCACGCCACGGCCCAGCCGGGTGATTTCCGCGCGCTCCCGGATGGCCTCGAAGCGGCCCTCCGCCGTGCGTTCCGCGACCAGCAACAGCACGGAGTTGGTACCGATATCGATGGTGGCGAATCGCGGCATGCGCGCAAGCCTACTCAACGCAGGAGCGCTTCCAAAGCATCCGCCAGCGCCCGGTACTCCTCCGGCGTGTTGTAGAGCTGCGCGGACACGCGGACGTGACGGTGGGGCGGCTTGGGCCAGGCGACGATGGGCACCTCGATGCGGTACTCGTCGAACAGGCGAAGGTGGACCGGGTCCAGGTAGAGGGGCGGCTCGGGCTGCTCCGGGTAGCCCGCGGGCAGGGTGACCACCGCCATGCTGCCCACCATGTCCTCGGGGCAGGCGGGGGCGGTCTTCATCCGCTCGCACAGCAGTGCGCGCGCGGCCAGGGCCTTGCTCCGGTTGGCCGCCATCACCTCGGGCCAGCCTCCGGGTAGCAGGCCACCCACCACTCGCAGCGCTTCCGGGACACAGAGCGCGGCGGTGGGGTCCATGGTCCCCGTCCAGTCGAAGAGGAGCCGGAAGCGGGAGCGGTCCGTGCGGGGCGAGTTGCGCCCATGGCTCACGGCCAGGGGCGTCATGCCCTCCTGCAGGTCGCGGCGCACGTGGAGGAAGGCCGCGCCCTTGGGAGCGCACAGCCACTTGTGGCAGTTGCCCGTGTAGTAGCCCGCGCCCAGCGAGCGCAGCGACAGGGGCACCATGCCGGGCCCGTGCGCGCCGTCCACCAGCGTCTCGATTCCCCTGGCTCGCAGCTCGGAGATGAGCCGGGCCAGGGGCATCACCAGCGCCGTCTGGCTGGAGACGTGGTCCACGAGGAACAGGCGCGTGCGGGGCGTCACATGCGCGAGCACCACGTCCACGATGGACTGCGCGGAAGTCACGGGCCAGGGGAGCTTCGCCACCACGACCTTCGCGCCCCACTGCGCCGCGACGAAGTCCAGCGCGTTGCGACTGGCGTTGTATTCGTGGTCCGTGGTGAGCAGCTCGTCACCCGGCTCGAAGCGCAGCGAGCGCAGCACCGTGGTGACGCCGCTGGTGGCGTTGGCGACGAAGGACACGTCCTCCGCATCCGCGTCGACGAAGTCGGCGAGCTTTCCCCGGGCCTCGTCCAGCAGCGGCTCGATTTCGCGGTGGAGGAAACGGACGGGCTCCGCCTCCATGCGCGCGCGCAGCTCCGACTGCTTCTGGAGCACGGCGGTGGGGCACGCTCCGAAGGAGCCGTGGTTGAGGAACAGGACCTCGGGGTCCAGTCCCCAGTGGGAACGGAAGGGGGCGCTCATGCGCGGGAACTGGACCCGAGCACGCGCCCCCTGTCAACGCGCCACGAGTCCTACGGCTGCGCGTCCGCGAGCGGCGCCCAGTCGGGCGTCAACAGCGTGCCCTTCTCCGCCCGGAGGGGGAGCTGGTTGTTGCCGTCCGCCGTCATCACGAACAGCTGCGAGCCGCCTGCCCGGGTGGTGGAGAAGAGCACCAGCCGACCGTTGGGCGAGAAGGCGGGCTCCTCGTTGTTGCCCTGGTCCTGCGTCAGGCGCGTCACCTTGCCCGACTCGACGTGGATGGTGAACAGGTCGAACGCGTTGCGCTCGTCGCGCGCGGTGAAGACGATGAGGTCGCCGCGCGGAGACCAGTCCGGCGTCTGGTTGTAGTTGCCCTGGAAGGTGAGGCGCCGCACGCCCGAGCCATCCGCGCCCATGATGTAGATTTGAGGGCTGCCGCCGCGGTTGGACACGAAGGCGATGCGCTTGCCGTCGGGCGACCACGCGGGGCTGGTGTTGAGGCCGTAGGGCGTGTCGGTGATGGCCTTCGCGCCGCTGCCGTCGGCGCCGGACACGTAGATTTGCGCGCTCTCTCCCTCGGCCAGCGAGTACGCCAGCCGCTTGCCGTCCGGAGAGAAGGCGCCACCGGTGGCCATCTGCCCGGCGGAGACCACCGAGCGGGCTTCGCCACCCGGACGCTGCACCCAGATGTCCGGCCGGTTCTTCCGGTAGGACGTGTACGCCACCTGCGCGCCGTCCTGGCTCAGCGAGGGGAGGATGTTGATGCCGCCCTTGGTGAGCGACACGGGATTGCCGCCGTCCCAGTCCGCCACCACCACGTCGCGGTTGTTGCCCGCCTTGCGCACGTAGGTGATGCGCGACAGGAAGGGGCTGGGCTCGCGGGTGAAGTGCCGGTACAGCGCGTCCGCCAGCCGGTGGGCCAGCAGCGACGGGTTGTTGGCCGGCGCGTCCTTGGCGACCTTGAGGTCCTCGCGGCCGGTGCCCACGTTGAACAGGCGCAGCTCGCCGCGCAGCGTGCCCGCGTCGTCCGCGAGCGACACCTTGACGAGCGCCTCGGCGCCCACGTCCGCCCAGCGGCTGAAGGTGATGGTGCCGGCGGCCATGCCCTCCTTGGGGTCGGCCGTGAAGCTCTTGCGGTCCAGCACCTGGAGGATGCCGGAGGCCACGAGGTCGAAGTTGAACGCCGTGTCGAACGTGTTGGCCTGCGCCTTGGCACCCTCGTTCTGGGTGATGGGCGCGGGGACCGCCACGGGCAGCGGGCGGAAGTTGGCGCCGGAGATTTCGATGGTCGGCGTCTGGGCGAATGCCGCGAGCGGCACGAGGACGAGGGAGAGGAGCAGGGCTTTCATAGGGCGTTGAACATCAGGTTGACGCCGTTCTTCTGCAGCGCGTCTCGGAGGTGGTCGGGAGGAGGCGAGAAGGGTGAGGCCTTGCGCACGGCGTTGAGGACCGCCGCGTCGAACAAATCATTGCCACTGGGCTTGGTGAGGCTCACGTCCAGCACCTCGCCCGAGCGGCCCAGGCGCAGCGCGACGAGCGCCTTGAGGTGCAGGCGCTCCGATTCGGGGATGGTGTCCGCGACGCTGTAGTTGCGCCGCACCTGTGCCTGGAGCATCCCGAAGTAGCGCTCGCCCTCGGCGGTGGCCGAGTCGCCGTCCGCGTCTCCATCCTCGGCGCCCTCGGGCTCTTCATCCGGCGACGCCTTGGCCGTCTTGTCGAAGGCGCCGAAGAGCCGCTTGCGGCGGTCCTCGCCTTCCTTCTCACCCTTCACGGGCGTGGGCTTGGGCGCGGAGGAGGGCTCCGGCTTGACGCCGGGGATGGGCACCGCGACAGCGGCGGAGGACGGCGGAGGCGGCGCTTCAGGCGCGGGCTTGGGCGCGTCCACCTGCTTGGGCGGCGGTGGCGGCTGCTCCTTGCGCGGCAGGAGCTTGGCGTCGCGGGGCTTGCCCAGGCGCACCAGCGTTGCGCGGATGGGCTGCGCCGTGAGGTCCACCGGGGGCGACGCGTTGAAGCGCGCATACAGCACCGCGGCGAGCAGCAGGGCGATGTGCCCCACCACCGACGCGATGACGAACGGCGACACCCGCGCGGAGCGATTGACGAGCAGGCTGTGGCTCACCGCGGAGTGCATGGGCTAGCGCTTCGCCTCCTTCGGCTTCTTCGAGGTCGACGAGGTGTTGGACGTCTTGGCCCCTGTCGAAGGGTCCGTGATCATCCCCACATTGTTGATGCCCGCCCGCTGCGCGGCCGCCATGACCTCCACGACGGTGCCGTAGGGCACGTCCCGGTCGGCATGGAGGAACACTTCTTTATCGGCCTGCACCTTGGCGTTGGCGGCGAGCTTCGCCTCCAGCTCCTCCAGGGGCACCTCGGCGTCGCCGATGTAGACCTTCTTGCCCGCGTCGATGGAGAGGACCACCTTCTTCTCCGTGGCCTCCACGGGCGCGGCCTTGGTCTCCGGCAGGTTCACCTTCACGCCCTGCTGGATGAGGGGCGCGGTCACCATGAAGATGATGAGCAGCACCAGCATCACGTCCACCATGGGCGTGACGTTGATCTCGCTCATCGTGGTGCGGCCACCACTGCGATTGCCTCCGCCCATTCCCATGGTCGCGCCCGCCTAGCGGAAGAAGTGACGCTTGATGATGTTGAGGAAGTCCGCGGAGAAGTTCGACATCTCCGTGTCGAACACCTTGATGCGGCTGACGAACGAGTTGTAGGCGACCACTGCCGGAATCGCCGCGAACAGGCCCGCCGCCGTGGCGAACAGCGCGTTGCCCACGGGCGCCGCCACCGTGGCCAATGTCGCATTGCCCTGCTCGGCGATTTGATTGAAGGCGCTGAGGATTCCGATGACGGTGCCGAACAGGCCCACGAAGGGTGAGGCCGCGCCGACGGTGCCCAGGAACGACACCCGCGCCTCCAGCTCCGTGATTTGCGACGTGGAGGCCCGCATCAGCGCGCGCTCCACGTTCTCGATTCCGCCCAGCCGCTCCGCCATGGCGCCCTCGGCGCCGCCTTCCTTGGCCTGGGCCAGCTTGGACAGCTCCTCGTAGCCGGCGCAGAAGACCTTGGACAGGGGCGAGGCGTCGAGCTTCTGGGCCGTCTGGTAGATGGCCTCCAGCCGGGACGCCTTCCAGAAGGTGTCGAGGAAGGTGAGAGACTGTGCGCGGGCCTTGGCGAGCTGGGTGGCCTTCATGGCGATGAGGGCCCAGGAAGCCACGGAGACACCCATCAGGAGCAGCAGGACGGCCAGCTCGATGAAGGAAGCGTCGCGGATGATCTCCACGTAGTTCATGGCGCCAAGCGCCAGGGGCAGGTGGGGCGTCATGAGGTGGAGCGCGTAACACTCCGCTACAACTGGGTCAAACAAACGGGGACGGGGGCCGGTTGCCTGCTTGAAGTTGCTTGGCCGTACGGATGAATAATTCCCGGAGAGGGTCGTCAGAGGTGACTGAAACGGGCCGAACACCTCAACACCCCACGGACAGGTTGCCCCCCATGAACTCCAGACTGCTGGTCGCTCTCCTCTGCCTGGCGGCGGTCTCCACCGGCTGCATCATCCACGGCGAAGACGACTACGACGAGCCCATCTACCCGGGCGACGCGACGTTCCGCTGGACCTTCGGCGGACTGCGCTGCGACGAGGACCGCGACATCAAGGGCGTCAACATCACAATTCCCGGCGAGCGGCTGGCCAACGACGGCCAATACGCGTGTCAGGCCAACGGCTTCGACGGCATCGTCCTCCACGACTTCGCGCCGGGCATCTACAGCTTCAACGTGGAGGCGATCAGCTACACCAACGAGGTGCTCTACGAGGCGAGCGGCACCTTCCGCGTGGATGGCGACGTGACGGTGAGCATCGACCTCGCGCCGCTGGGCGCCCCGCCGTCCTTCGCGTACGTGAACTGGCTGTTTCCGGCGAACTCCAGCAGCGGCAACCCGAACTGCAACCAGGCGGGTGTGGCCTTCGTGGATGCCCGGGTGGATGGCGGGCAGTGGGCGCGCTTCGACTGCACGGCGGGGCATGGCGGCAACAGCGTGAAGACGCCGTACCTGGACCCGGGTGAGCACGACCTGGAGCTGGTCGCCCTCGACTCGCAGCAGCGCACGCTGTACGCCCACAGCGGGCGGTTCTCCACCCGCTACGGCGAGCCGACGTCATACACCGCCACCCTTCGCACCACGAGCAGCGGCGCCACCATCCGCTGGGAGTTCGTGGAGGGGTCGAGCAGGCTGGGCTGCGGGCAGGCCGGCGTGACGCACGTGGAGGCCCGCATCGATGGGGGCGCGTGGGTCCGCTTCAGCTGCTTGGAGGGAAGCTCGGGCGCCAGCGTCACCACGCCCACGCTGAACCCCGGCAACCATGACCTGCAACTGGTGGCCGTCGATGGGCAGAACCGTCCCTGGTATTATTACAGCGCGCAGTTCTCGATTCAGTCCGGCGAGACGAAGCAGGTGCTGGCCCCGATGTGGGTGATTGGCGGGGCGTCCATCAAGTGGGAGCTGCGCGCCGGTGGCTCCGCGCTGAGCTGCTCGCAGGCGGGCATCACCGAGGTGGCCATCAACTTCCGCGATGTCTTCACTGGGGAGCTGGTGTACGGCATCGTCGGTGACCGGCACGGCTGCAACGACGCGCCGGTGGTCTACGAGTTCCTCCGCCCGGGCCGCTACGAGGTGGAGATGTACGCGAAGGCGGGCAACGGCACGGAGTACTTCTCGGTGAACGACAGCGTGTTCATCAATGTCGACGGCCACGTGTTCCCGGGAGCGAGTAGCGCCGCACTGGTGTCGCTGTTCCCGTAGTCGAGCCCGCTTGCTCGTGGGGTGAAGAAGAGGGTCGGGGCCACGCGCCTCGGCCCTCTTCGCGTTGCGGGGGAGCCCGTGTCGTTGGCATCAAACGTGATAGGGACACCGGACATGCGGCAAGGCAGCCACAGTCCCATTGGCGTATTTGATTCAGGTGTCGGAGGGCTCACGGTCCTCAAGTCACTCATGGAGCACCTCCCCCACGAGAGCACGGTGTATCTGGGGGACACGGCCCGGGTGCCCTACGGCACCAAGTCCGGCGAGGTGGTGACGCGCTACTCGCTGAAGAACGCGGAGTTCCTGCTGGAGCGCGGCATCAAGCTGCTGGTGGTGGCGTGCAACACGGCCTCCGCCGCGGCCCTGCCCGCGCTGGAGGCGGCGCTGCCGGTGCCGGTGGTGGGCGTCATCCAGCCAGGAGCCCAGGCGGCCCTGGAGCGCACGCGAGGCGGCGGAGTGGGCGTCATCGGTACGCCGGGCACCATCCGCTCCGGGGCCTATCAGCGCGCCCTGGAGACGGCGAACCCCGGGGTGCGGGTGAAGGCCCGCGCCTGTCCGCTCTTCGTTCCGCTGGCGGAGGAGGGATGGACCACGGGCGACGTGCCCCTGCTGACGGCGCGTGAGTATCTGGGGGAGTTCGCGCGGGAAGGCGTGGACACGCTCGTCCTGGGCTGCACGCACTACCCGCTGCTCAAGGGAGTCATCGCGGAGGTGGTGGGGCCCCATGTCGCGCTGGTGGACTCGGCGGAGGCCACCGCGCTGGCGGTGGCGGCGCTGCTGGCTCGCAAGGAGCTGCTGGCGCCCGCGACGACGCGTGCCCCGTCTCACGCGTACTACGTGACCGACGTTCCCGAGCGCTTCATGGAAGTGGGGGCGAGGTTCCTCGGCCGGCCCATCGATGCCGCCGAGCAGGTCGACCTGAAGTTCTGAGTCCCTGGCGTCGGGGGAGGCGCTCCGCGCGGCACGCGGGCCTCACCCCTCGGCGGTCCATCGCGTGGACCTCGCTCGAGTCATCGGAACACGGGCGTCTTCCGCCCGTGGGCCGGCTCAGGCGGACGGGCGGGTGGTGGCCGTGGCGGGCGGGGCTTCTTCCGGCGTGGTGGCCTTGGTGAGCAGCTCCTTGGCGGCCTGGACGACGGGAGCCTCGGCGGCGACCTGGGCCTCCACGAGCGCGCGGGCGGCCTCGTCACCGATGTCGTCCTCGCGCGGCACCAGGCCGGTGACACGCGTCACGAGGCGCTCCGCCAGGGGGAAGAAGTGCACCAGGTTGAGCGGCCAGTTCAGCCAGCCCACGGTGATGCAGTAGTACTTGTTGAAGGGCGCGGTGTGGTGGATGCGGTGGTGCGCCGGCGGCAGGATGAGGTGCACGCGCTGCAGGAAGCCGATGATGGCCGGCGGCGAGTCCATGTGCGACCACTTGTGGAACTGGTTGGTCGCCATCACCCAGAAGATCATCGCGCCCAGGAAGCTGGCGCAGAACACCCAGCCAGAGCTGCTCAGCGGCATGGACACCGCGGCCACGGCCACGGGCAGGGAGATGAGGCAGTTGTTGCCGTTGGTCTCCACGAAGTCGTGGCGGGTGATGGCCTTCTCGTCGACGTGGTGCTCGCGGAACGGGCGAATGAGGGCCTTGCCCAGAATCGGCATCTCCGTGGAGCCCCACGTGTCGCCCATCCAGTGGACGAAGCCGGAGACGAAGTCCGCGGCGAGGTAGCCCAACAGCACCGCGCCCAGGAGCAGCCACGGGCCGCCATGCGGGTTGTTGTAGAGCCGGTACACCAGGAACAGCTCCAGCGCGATGAAGCTGACGATGGCGCCAATCTCCATGGCGCGGATGGCGGGTGAGTAGCCTCCGGCCAGGACCTGGGCGTCCTGGAGGCGAACCTTGTTCTTGATCTCGTTCGTCTTCTTCATCCGTGGAGTCCTGGACGTTGGCGCCGCTGACCACCGCACCGCATGTTCTGTACGTACCCCAGCCGCTTTCGGCTTTTCAACGGACCGGGGTCGCGTTCTCACATGAAGGGTGGGCTGCATGGCAGGCGGGCGTCGTCCGCGAGAAATGCGCGGGGTCAGCGGCCAGGCTCCCCTGGCGCGACATGCGGGGTTGACGCTTACCTTGTGTCGTGGGGAAGCGGCTGGTACGGTCCGCCCACTCGGCAATGACGAAAACCTTCGAGAAGGCCGTCACCGGCTTCAACCACAACATCAAGCACAAGGGGAAGGTTTACCACGTCCAGACCGAGGACTCGGGCGTCAACAATCCCCACATCATCACCCACCTGTTCGTGGGCGGTAACATCCTCGCGTCCAAGAAGACGTCCTACTCGGACATCCTCAACGCGGAGAATCTGGCGGAGGTCGTCCGTGAGTTGATGGAGGAGCAGCACAAGGAGATGCTGCGCAACCTCATCAACAACGTGTACGACAACTTCGAGTCCACGGTCCGGCACTATCAGCCCGGTCAGCTGGCCTCGGAGGCTGAACAGGCCCACGCGAAGCTGCAGCCCGGCCAGCCGATGGCGCCCAAGCCGGTCGTCGTCGCTCCCGTCGCGCCCCTGCCTCCCGCGCTTCCCCCCGAGGTCGCCGCTGCTCGCGCCTTGAAGGAGAAGCCGAAGATCAACGAGGTCGGCGTCGAGACGCTGTTCGGAGAGGACCTCATCTCCGAGAAGAGCCTCGACGAGGTCATCCTCAGCTACCTCGCCGGAGAAGGCGACCAGTAGCCCGCGACTCCCCGGTGGCGTCTCGCCCCGGGAGCGCGGTGTCGGCCAGTCGACAGTTCCAGACTAGGGCAGCACCCACTGCACCCACGTGGCTCCGTACACCGTGAGCACCGCGGCGGCGAGCAGGTCCAGCAGCACTCCCACGCGCATCATCACTGGCAGGCGCACCACGCCGCTGCCGAAGACGATGGCGTTGGGCGGCGTGCCCGCGGGCAGGGCGAAGTCGCACGAGGCCGCGAAAGTGCTCACCGCCAGCAGGGGCCGCGAGGCGGGCAACACGTTGAGCATGACGTTCGTCGTGGCCGTGTTGGAGGCGATGGCCGACAGCAGGATGGTGGCGCTGGCGACCACGCCGTGCTGCACCAGGACTGGCAGCGACTCCAGGCCGGACAGCCGTGAGGTCATCCACGAGGCCAGGCCACTGGCCTCGATGCCCGCCGCCAGCGCGAAGCCGCCGCCCAGCAGGAGCAGCGTGTCCCAGGGCACGCGCCGCAGGGCCGCCACGGACAGACGCCCCAGTACGAGCAGCGTCAGCGCGCCGACCATCGCCACCATGGCCTCGTAGTGCTTGCCCCCCAGCTTGAAGCCGTTGAAGGCGTGGGCCACGGGGCCAGCGAGCATCTGGCGCAGCGGGTCGCCGAAAATCCACAACAGCGCCGCCACGAAGAAGACGAGGCCCACCGTGCGCTCCCCCCGTGAGAGGGGGCCCAACTGGGCCAGCTCGCGGTCGATGACGTCCCCGCCCTGGCCGGGTCCCATCTTGTCGCGACGGGCCCACCTCCACAGCACCGCCCACGTCAGCGGCAGGAAGATGAGGACGAAGGGGAGGGCCGCGACCATGTACTCGACGAAGCCCACGTCGGTGCCCAGCCGGCGCGACACCACGCCCGCGAAGACGGAGTTGGTGGGGCTGCCAATCTTGGTGCCGATGCCGCCGATGTTGGAGCCGTACGCGACGGCCAGCATGAGCGCCGCGCCGAAGTGCTCCAGGGGGCGTCCCTCCGCGGCGCGGAGCTGGGAGAGCAGCGCCATGCCAATGGGCACCATCATCACCGCCGTGGCGGTGTTGGAAATCCAGAGCGACACGGCGGCGGTGGCCGCGAGCATGCCGAACAGCAGCCGCTCCGGCCCGGTGCCGACGGCGCGCATGATGAGCAGGGCGATTCTCCGGTGCAGGCCCCACTGCTCCATGCCCGCGCCCAGGGCCATGCCGCCCATGAAGAGGAAGATGTAGGGGTCCAGGAAGGGCAGGGTGGCGCGTCCCACCGCGACGGCGACGTTGTCCGTGTCGAAGACGCCCAGCAGTGGAAAGAGCGCCACGGGGAGCACCGCCGTCCATGCCATGGGGACGGCCTCGGTGAACCACCAGAGGGCCATCCACGCGGCGACGGCGGCCGCGGCGGCGGGGCGGTGGTCCAGGCCCGGCAGGGTGTGGAGACCGGAGGGAATCCCGTAGATGAGGGCGGCGGCCACGGGCCCGGCGATGCGTCCCACCCACTGTCCCGTTGTCGCACGCCGCACGGCCTGCTCGCTCATAAGGCGTGGCACCGTCGCACAGGTGGCGCCGGGGGTGGGAGGGGAAAGCCCGCCTGCGGCCCGGCGTGCGTGGGGCGCTCCCGCCCGGCCGTGGTAGGTTGGCGCTCTCCCGCGCCGCGCCATGATTCAATTCTTCCACGTCTACAAGGCGTATCCCGGCGATCCGCCGGTGCTCTCGGACATCAACCTCAGTGTGGAGAAGGGCGAGTTCGTGTTCCTCACGGGCCCTTCCGGCGCGGGGAAGACGACGCTGCTCAAGCTCATCTTCTGCGCGGAGAAAGCCACCAAGGGGCAGATTCTGGTGGGGGGCCGCAACATCGCCCGCATCCGCGAGTCCGCCGTGCCGTACCTGCGCCGCAACATCGGCGTCGTGTTCCAGGACTTCAAGCTGCTGCCGCACCGGACGGTGGAGGACAACGTGTCCTTCACGCTGGACGTGCTGGGCGTGCCGCGCACGGAAGCGCGCGACAAGGTGCGGCGGATGCTGAAGCTGGTGGGGCTGGAGCACAAGGCGGACTCGTTCCCCCTGCGCCTCTCCGGTGGAGAGCAGCAGCGCGTGGTCATCGCGCGGGCGCTGGTGAATGACCCGACCATCCTCCTGGCGGACGAGCCCACCGGTAACCTGGACCCGGCGCTCACCGTCGAAATCATGGACCTGCTCACCCAGGTGAACATCCGAGGCACCACGGTGGTGGTGGCCACGCACGACGCCACGCTGCTGTCGCGCTACCAGAAGCGCACGGTGGGCCTGGAGCGCGGGCAGATTGTCTCCGACGAGGACGGCGTCAAGGCGGCGCGACGGATGGTGGTATGAGCGCGCTGGCGAAGACGCGGTACTTCTGGCGCTCGGCGGCGGTGGGGCTCAAACACTCGCCCTTCGTGCACTTCATCGCGGTGACCACCATCGCCATCGCCCTGTTCTCCGCGGGGCTCGCGCGGGGCAGTGCGCGCGTGTTGGACAACCTGCTCGCGTCGCTGGGCGGCGAAGTCGAAGTCACGGTGTATCTGGCACCGGAGCTGGGACAGGACGAGGCGCATGGCGTTCGCGCCCGCGTCGAGGAGCTCAGCCAGGGACAGGTGACGCTGGTGCCTCCGGATGCCGCGCTGGAGCGGCTTCGCACCGAGCTGGGCGATTTGGGCGAGGCCCTGTCGGAGCTGCCGGAGAACCCGCTGCCCGCGGCGCTGGAGCTGCGTGTTCCTCCGGAGCAGCGCACGCCCGAGGCGCTCCAGGCCCTGGCGAAGGAGCTGCGCGCGCTGCCCGGGGTGTCCGGCGTGGACTACGGAGAGCAGGCCGTGGAGCGACTGACGGCCATCGCCCGGGCCCTGCGCTTCGGCGCGCTGGTGGCCTTCGTCGTCGTGCTGGGCGCCACCGTGGTCATCGTCGCGGCCACGCTCCAGCTCGCCATCTATTCGCGGCGCGAGGAGATTGAAATCCAGAAGCTGGTCGGCGCCACGGACCGCTTCGTCAAGGCGCCCTTCCTGCTGGAGGGACTGCTTCAGGGGTTGCTCGGCGCGGGCGTGGCGTTGCTCGGGTTGTGGGCCTTCGGTCGGCTGGTGGGGCCCACGCTGGGCTCGCTGTTCGCGTTCCTCCTGGGCCCGGGTGTCGCCGCGCCGTGGGTGGAGCCGCGCTTGGTGCTGGAATTGGTGGGCGCGGGGTGCGGCCTGGGGCTGGGCGGCAGCTTCGTCGCGGTGGGGCGTTTCCTGCGCGTATGAGCCGCTCCTTCGTCCTCACCCTGGCGCTGGTGCTGGCCGGCCTCCCCGCGCACGCGCAGAAGCTGGAGGAGGCGGAGCAGTCCGCGCTGCGCGAGAAGCTCGCCGCCCAGCGCGCGACGCTGGCGCTCGTCGAGTCGAAGAAGCTCACGGTGCTCGAGGGCCTGGAGCTGATGGAGGAGATGGTCGCCTTCTCCCGGCGGCGCGTGCGGGCCCTGGAGGGGGACCTCGCGGTGTTCCGCAAGCGCGTCATCCTGGCCGAGCGCGAGGAGGTGCTGCTGCGCGAGGCGCTGCGCGTGCAACTGCGGCGACTGTCCCCCCGGCTGCGCACCCTCTACCGCGTCATGCGACGGCGGCCGCTGGAGGTGCTCCTGTCGGCGGAGGACTTCGCCGCGCTGGTGTGGCGGGCCCGCGCGCTGGAGGCGAGCATGTCGGGCGATTTGGACCTGCTGCGCGGCGTGCAGCGCGTGGCGCACCTACAACGGCAGTCCACGCTCGAGCTGAAGCGGCTCCAGACCTCGCTCGCCGCGCGGGTCACCTTCCTCCAGGAGCAGGAGCGGCTGGCCCGCGCGCAGCACGAGGCGCTCGAGGAAGTGGTGGGCTCGCTCGCGGGCGAGGCCGAGCTGGCCCGTCGCGCGGTGAAGGAGCTGGAGCAGGCGGACGCGGAGCTGACCCAGGTGGTGCGCGAGCTGAAGGAAGCCCCCGCCACGCATGGTTTCGGAGCCCTGCGCGGCAAGCTGCCCCAGCCCACGCGCGGCATCATCGAGGTGGCGTTCGGCAAGGTCGTCAACCCGCGCTTCAACACCGTCACCGTGCAGAAGGGGCTCGACATCCGCGCCGCCACCGGGACGCCCGTGGTCGCCGTCGCCGATGGCACCGTCGTCTATGCGGGCTCGCTGCGGGGCTACGGCAACCTGCTCATCGTCGACCACGGCGACGGCTACCACACGCTCATGGCCCACCTGTCCGTCATCGCCCTGGAGCTGGGCGCCGCCGTGGCCACCGGCGAGGTGGTGGGCGAAGTGGGAGACACGGGCTCGCTCAAGGGCTCGTACCTCTACTTCGAGGTCCGAAAGTCCGGGCAGGCCGTCGACCCCGGGCCCTGGCTGGCCCCTGTGCCATGACGCGTTGCGGCGAAACGATTCGCGCCTTGTTATCCTGAGGCAACAGACTCCCACCACGAGAGGAGCAGGCGAGCGCATGGACCTCATGGGCGGAATGCAGAAGGCGGTACGGCGCGTGCTGGTGGCGCGAGGTGTCCAGTCCTCGACAGTCGATGTCGGGGGGCAGTCGGTGCACTTCTACTCGCTGAAGGGGCAGGGGAAGGGGCCGCCGGTGGTGCTGGTGCACGGACTGGGCGGCTCGGCCAATGGCTTCGGCCGCACCTTCTTCGGCCTGGCGAAGCGCTTCTCGCGAGTCGTCGCGCCCGACCTGCCAGGACACGGCTTCTCCACCGAGTACTGCGGTGGGCAGGTCTGCGTGCGCAACCAGTTCGAGGTGCTGCGCGCCTTCGTGGAGCAGGAGGTGAAGGAGCCGGCCTTCGTCGTCGGCAACTCGCTGGGCGGAGCGATGGCGGTGAGCCTCGCGTCGGAGTATCCCCAGTGGGTGCGCGCGCTGGTGCTGGTGGCTCCGGCGGGAGCGGAGCTGCCGGTGGAGGAGAGCACCGCCCTGCTCAACTCCTTCAAGGTGGGCACGCCCGCGGAGGCCCGCGCCTTCACGAGGCGCCTGTTCCACCAGGCCCCGCTGCCCGCGCTGCTCCTGGCGACAGAGCTGCGCCGCTTCTATGACACACCCACCGTGAAGGCCCTCACCGCCGAGGCGATGTCCACCCGGCTCAGCCTGGAGCCAGAAGCGGTGCGCAAGCTGTCCATGCCGGTGCTGTTCCTCTGGGGGGGCAGCGAGCGGCTGTTGCCGTCACGCTCCCTGGACTGGTTCCGCGCCCACCTGCCGGCGCACGCCCAGGTGCGGGTGGTGCAGGGCTTCGGGCACGTGCCGCAGATGGAGCGTCCGGACGAGCTGGTGTCGCACCTGGTGCGCTTCGCGGATGCGTCGAGCCTCTGAGGGCCGGGTATAGACTGGGACGCCCTTCGAGCCTCACCGCGAAAGGACGTACCGACGTGACGGGTCTCCACCAGCCATGGCGCGCGGCGCTGGCCGCGCTCCTCCTCCTGTCAGGGCCCTCGGCCGCGGAAGAGAAGAAGGACGCGGCTGTGCGGTCCTCCGCTTCCAGCGCGGTACGGGCGGAGAAGGACGACGTCACCTACCGACAGCTGGAGACCTTCGCTCGCGTGCTGTCGTACGTGGAGAACAACTACGTGGAGGGGCCGGACCAGGAGCGGCTCATCTACGGCGCCATCCAGGGCATGCTCGACACGTTGGACCCGCACACCGTCTTCATGCCGCCGGAGGTCTTCCGCGAGATGAAGATCGACACCTCGGGCGAGTGGGGTGGGCTGGGCATCGAAATCGCGCGCAAGAACGACCGCATCGTCGTCGTGGCTCCCATCGACGACACGCCGGCGGCGCGAGCGGGAATCAAGGCGGGCGACGAGCTGGTGGGCATCGACGGCGAGAGCACGCGGGGCATGGACGTGGGGCGGGCCATGCAGAAGATGCGAGGGCCCGCGGGGGGACGCGTGCTCTTGAGCATCCTGCGGCACGGCTTCAGCGCGCCTCGCGAAATCGCCATCATCCGGGACCACATCCGCATCGTCTCCGTGGAGAGCGAGCTCTACGGCGGCTTCGGCCACGTCAAGGTGAAGAACTTCCAGGAGCGCACGGACCTGTACCTGCGCAAGGAACTCGACAGGCTGCGCGGCCTCAACGGTGGCAAGGAGCTGCGCGGCGTGGTGCTCGACCTGCGCAACAACCCGGGCGGCCTGCTGGACCAGGCGGTGGCGGTGAGTGACCGCTTCCTGCCGGGCAACCTGCCCATCGTCTCCACCCGGGGACGTGACGGTCGCAACTCCACCGAGGAGCGCAGCAAGGACCGCGACACGGAGAAGAACTACCCCCTCGTCGTGCTGGTCAACGCGGGCAGCGCGTCCGCGTCCGAAATCGTGGCCGGCGCGCTCCAGGACCACGGCCGCGCCACCGTCCTGGGCACGCAGACGTTCGGCAAGGGCAGTGTGCAGACAGTCATCGAGCTGGAGGACGGCTCCGGTTTGAAGCTGACCATCGCCCGCTACTACACACCCAAGGGCCGCAGCATCCAGGAGCGGGGCATCACCCCCGACTACGTCGTGCCAGACGAGCCGGGTGGCAAGCCGGGCCGTGAGACGCCACGCGAGAAGGACCTCCAGCGTCACTTCCGCGCCGAGTCCACCTCTACCTCCGAGTCGTCCTCTTCCGCGCCTCGCGGCCTGCCCGAGAACCTCGCGCCGTGGGACGCCACCGCAGCCCTCAAGGACTATCCGCTCAAGGTCGCCCTCGAGTATCTCAACGGCCTCAGCGCCGCTTCGGGGCGCCCTCCGGCTCGCGCCGAGGGTCGTTGAAGACACCTTCCCCCTTGCATTTCGGCGAGACCTCCATTTGATGGCGGGCGGACAAAGGTGAACGAGTGATGCGACCTTCGAGCAATCGCGCGATGCACGCGGCCCTCAGCGGGTGGTTGGTGGGCATGCTGGCCGTCGGCCCCGCCGCCGCGCAGTCGAGCCTCCCCCTCCGACTGACTCCCCGAGCAGTACCCACCGCCTCACCGTCCTCCGTGACGGTGGTGGCCATCTCGCTGGATGCGACATCACGAACGGAGGCGGCGCGGCTGGCGTACTGGGCGGAGCAGTCGGTGGCACGCTCCGGACGGCTGGACCTGGTGCGGTTGTCGGACGCGCTGGACGCGCAGGGCAAGGCGGCGCGCGAGGCGAAGGCCGCCGAGGGTGCGTCGGCCATGAAGGACGGCCAGACGGCGTATGACGAGCTGGACACGCAGAAGGCGCTCCAGCAGTTCGAGGCGGCCGCGCGCGCGTTCGAGGCGAGTGACTTGTCGCGCAACTTCGGCGACCTGAGCCGCGCCCGGGTGATGAAGGCGGCCTCGCAGGTGGCCAACGGCGAGGGCACGGCGGCGCAGTTGGAGATTCGCGCGGTGCTGGCGGTGGACCCCCGCGCCCAGTTCTCGCCCAACTTCTTCCCGCCGGACGACATGGCCTTCGTGGACAAGGAGCGCAAGGCGGCGCTGGCCGGCTCCACCGCGACGCTGTCGGTGCGCACCGAGCCCGTGCCCGCGCAGGTGTACGTGGACGGCCAGTTCCGCGGCGTGTCGCCGGTGGACCTCAAGGGGCTGACGCCCGCGGACCACTACGTGACGGTGATGGCGCCGGGCTTCGAGGTGGAGCAGCGCCGGGCACGCGAGGGCGAGACGACGCTCACGCTGGCTCCCGCCGCGTCCATGCGTGCGCTCCAGACGCTGACCGAGCGCATCGTGCGCAAGCCGGAGGGGCCGGAGCGTGACCTGGCCCTGCGCGAGTTGGGCACGCTCGCGGGCGTGTCCCAGGTGCTGGCCCTGCTGGTTCGCGGTGGCACGGGCACCGCTCCGCTCCAGGTGACGGGCCTCCGGCTCGACGTCGCGGACGGACACAACCTGGCCTACGCGCTGGGACCGGTTCCCGCGGGCGAGACCATGGCGACGGGCTCCGACGCGCTCTTGTCCTCGCTGGTGGGCGCGGACACGGCCCGGCTCGCCGGCAACAAGCCGGTGACCCACTTCGCGAGCGGCGGTGGCTCCAACCGCAAGACGCTGGGCTACGTGCTGATGGCTACTGGCGTGGCGCTCTTGGCGGGCGGCATCTACTTCGGCATGGAGGCGTCCTCGAAGGAGGATGACTTCCGACGCGCGCCGCAGACGAGCCCTCGGGCACAGGACTTCAAGGACACGGGCAAGACGTACGCGCTGGTCGCGGACATCGGGCTGCTCACGGGCGCGGTCGCCGCGGGCCTCGGCGGCTACTTTGCCTTCTCCGGTGGCGGCAGCGGTGGCGGTGACTCCAAGCCCACCCCCGCGCCGGCGCCCGCACCCAAGCGTTCGCGTGCCACGCCGCCGCCCAAGGCCGACTCCAAGAGCGACTCGTTGAGCATGCCTCCGCCCCCCAAGGGCACCAGGCCCGTGGGCGAGTCGCTGCCCATGCCGCCTCCGCCGCCCCCGGCGAAGACGACGCCCGCGGCCTCTCCCGCGAAGACGACGCCCGCGGCTCCCGCCACGAAGACGACCCCGCCGCCCCCGGTGAGCGAGCCGACCCCGCCGCCCACGACGCGCTCGCAGGACACGCGCCGCTCCAAGGACGACGAGGCCGCCCAGCGCGAAGAGGAACTGCGCAAGCGGCGTGAAGAGGTGGAGCGCCAGCGCCGCGAACTGGAGGATCGCCGCAAGCAGGAGGAGGAGTCGGAGGCCAAGCGCAAGCGCGAGGAAGAGGAGAAGCGCAAGCGCGAGGAAGACGAGAAGAAGAAGCGGCCGTCCATCGACGAAGACGATCTCCGGAATTACTAGCCATGCGCCGTCCCCTTCGTTTCCTCATTCCCTTCGCGGCCCTGTCCCTGGGCCTGTCCGCGTGCAGCCTCCTGGTCGACTTCGACGAGGAGGGGCAGCCGTGTGACGACCGCAACCAATGCCTGGAGGGCTTCATCTGCAAGGACGACAGCTGCGTCCGGGACAGCAGCGCCGTTCCGGACTCCGGCTCGGATGCGGGCTCGCCAGGGCAGACGGACTCCGGTTCGGATGCGGGCTCGCCAGGGCAGACGGACGCGGGTCCGGTTGACGCGGGCCCGGTGGACGCCGGGCCGTAGTCGCCGCCGCGAGGGGCGGTAGTTCCTACAGCCCCTCGCTTCGCGTGGTCCGGTTGCCGCGCCGTGTCCTCGGGGACACGCCCGCCTGGCGGCCCCCCTGCCGACGCAAACCCCCGTCTCCACGGGGACTGTCGAGGCGAAGCCGGGGGGCCACCCTCCCGGGAGGGGTTGGCATCCGCCGTGCTCTGTCGTGTGCCCAGGAGGTTTCATCGACATGGGCAAGCGCGTCGGAGTGCTGATGGGCGGGTGGGGCGAGGAGCGGGAGATTTCGCTCAAGACGGGAGAGGCCGTGGTCGCGGCGCTGGAATCCCGCGGCCATCAGGTCACCCGGGTGTTCGCGGGGCCGGGTCTGGACAGGGCGCTGCGCGCCGCGGAGCTGGACGTGGCCTTCATCGCGCTGCACGGGCGCATGGGCGAGGACGGCCGGGTGCAGGGCCTCCTGGAGTTGCTGGAGCTGCCGTACACGGGCTCGGGCGTGCTGGCCTCGGCGCTGGCGATGAACAAGCCCATGGCCAAGAAGCTCTTCCGCCTGCACAACCTGCCCACGCCCCAGGGGTATCGCGTGGGTCGCGACGCCGCCGCGCGCGCCCTGGAGCTGCAAGGCGACCTGGGCTTCCCCTGCGTCGTGAAGCCCGCATGCGGCGGCTCGTCGGTGGGCCTCTCCATCGTCCGCGAGCCGGAGTCGCTCGTCGCGGCGGTGGCCCAGGCGTGCCGCTTCGGCGGCGAGGCGCTGGTGGAGCGCTTCATTCCGGGCCGCGAGGTGACGGTGGGCATCCTCGGCGACAAGGTGCTGGGCAGCTGCGAGGTGGGCACTCCTCGCGAGGGCTTCGACTTCGAGGCCAAGTACAAGGGCGGCGCGCGCTACTTCCTGCCGCCCCGCCTGTCCGCCACGCGCGTGGCCAATGTGGAGGCCCTGGCGCTCTCCGCGTACCGCGCCCTGGGCTGCCGGGGGTACGCCCGAGTGGACCTCTTGTGCTCCGACACCGACAACGATGTGGTGCTGGAGGTCAACACGCTGCCCGGCTTCACCCCCACCAGCCTGCTGTCCAAGATTGCCGCCCATGCGGGCGTGGAGTTCCCGGAGCTCGTCGAGCGCATCCTCGCGCTGGCGACGCGGGACGAGGCGGGTGTCATGGACGCGCCCGTGGTCGCCCCCGCTCCCACCATCTCCGAGCCTCGCCGCGCGGTGAGCTGACCTTCCGGGTAGTCCGAGCCCTGGCGCCGCCTCAGCCCCGGCGCCAACCCCTTGGATCTCCTTGAAGCCCCGGTAACGCGAGGTGTCACCCCGGACCTGAACGGAACGTTCAAACTCTGGGAATAATTTGACACGTCCTTGACGCCTCCCTATTGTCCGGCGCGATCAGTCCTGGATGGTTAAAGCCTTGTCTTTTCGGGCACATACGGGACGGGGGCTCAGCGGACCCAGGAGGCGGCGGTCGGCGTGAGACGGGATTCCGATGCCGCCACGCAAGGAAGGACCGCGGGCCACGGGGGCTGCGCGGGAGGGGCTGAGCGTCACTGATGACCACCGTCGAGATCATCTTCCTGGGCGTCTATTTCAGCGTCCTGTGCGTGCTGGCGGTTTACGGCTCGCACCGGTACCGAATGGCGTTCCTGTATTACCGGCACAAGTTCAAGCTGCCGACGCCCAAGAGCCCTTTGAAGGAGCTTCCACGCGTCACCATCCAACTCCCCATCTTCAACGAGATGTATGTGGTGGAGCGTCTGGTGGAGTCGGTGTGCCGCATCGACTACCCCCGCGAGCTCCTGGAAATCCAGGTTCTCGACGACTCAACGGATGAGACGTGTGGCATCGCCCGGGCGTGCGTGGAGCGGCACCGGCAGAAGGGCCACGACATCGTCTACATCCACCGCGTCAACCGCGAGGGATTCAAGGCGGGTGCGCTGGAGCACGGGCTGAAGTCGGCGCGGGGCGAGTTCGTCGCCGTGTTCGACGCGGACTTCGTGCCGAGCCCTGACTTCCTGTTGCGCACGGTGCCGTTCTTCTCCGACGCGAAGGTGGGCATGGTGCAGGTGCGCTGGGGGCACCTCAACCGTGAGTTCTCCATCCTCACGCAGGCCCAGAGCATCTTCCTGGACGGCCACTTCATCATCGAGCACACGGCGCGCAACCGCTCCGGCTGCTTCTTCAACTTCAACGGCACCGCCGGCATCTGGCGTCGCGGCACCATCGCGGACGCGGGTGGCTGGCAGCACGACACGCTGACCGAGGACCTGGACTTGAGCTACCGCGCTCAGCTCAAGGGCTGGCAGTTCGTGTTCCTCCCGGAGGTCATCTCCCCGGCCGAAGTCCCGGTGGACATGAACGCCTTCAAGAGCCAGCAGCACCGCTGGGCCAAGGGCTCCATCCAGACGGCGAAGAAGCTGCTCCCCACCATCCTCAAGAGCGACCTGCCGCTGGCGGTGAAGCGCGAGGCGTTCTTCCACCTCACCAACAACATGGCTTATCTGTTGATGGTGCTGCTGTCGGTGCTGATGCCCATCAGCATGGTGGTGCGCTTCCAGCACGGCCTCTACGGCACGCTGTTCCTGGACCTGCCCTTCTTCATCTCCGCGACGGCGAGCGTGTGCTTCTTCTACGTCGCCGCGCAGCGGGAGCGGGGCGTGACGGGCTGGGAGCGGGTGAAGTACCTGCCGTTCCTGATGAGCCTGGGCATCGGCCTGGCCATCAACAACGCCAAGGCCGTGGCGGAGGCGCTGCTCAACCAGCAGTCGGGCTTCGCCCGCACGCCGAAGACGGGCGCCGAGGGCAAGAAGGTCATCGCGGTGAAGAAGGCGTACCGCGGCAGCAAGACGCTGATGCCGGTGGTGGAGCTGCTGTTCGCGGCGTACTTCACCGGGGCGCTGTGGTTCGCCATCGACGCGCGCATCTACACGTCGCTGCCCTTCATCATCCTGTTCCAGGCGGGCTTCCTCTACGTGGGCATCTCCAGCCTGCTGCAGGGGCTCGCCGGCCGCGTGAAGCTCAGCGACGCCAGCCCCGCGGTGAATCCCGCCGAGGAGCAGGCCCGCCGCGCCGCCTGAAGGTGACCCGCGCCGCGCCCCTTCGCATCGGGGCGCGGTGGCTTGTGTCCCTAGAGGCCCGCGTCCGGCGGGTCTCGCAGCAGCACCTGCCGCAGCCTCACTGGAGGCGGACCGGAGCGGGAAGGCCGGCACCCTTCGTCGATGGACGTGCTGGCCACCGCGCGCAGCGTGAGGCCCGCGTCGTCACACGCCACCAGCTCCGTGGGGAACGCGACGGGGCAGGGTGCTCCCGAGCCGGTGAAGCCCGTGGCGCGCGTCTCGCCCACGAAACCTCCGGGTGTGCGCTCGAGGATGATGGACGCGGTGCTCGAGTCGGGTGACTCCGTGCCCGCGTCGCCGTCCGCGCGGGCTCGCACCACGGCCAGTGACAGCGTCCCGCCATCATCTTCGCCGTGGTAGCGGAAGGCCGGATTCTCGGCGTGGCGGTACTCGCCTGCCTGGCTGCTCTCGCACCCCGCGGGGACGCGCACAGGGGGCGGAGGTGGGGGCCGTGTCTCCACGGTGGGAGGAGCCTTGGCGGGGCACGCCGTGAGACAGAGGACACTGAAGCCGAGGGCCAATGAGGGCAGGGCGCGGTGCATGGGGCGCGGATATTGGCTGAATGGACGGTTGGGAGGGACTTCGTTTGATTCCCCTTGGACGACTCTCTAACCTTCGGTCCGTCATGAGCATTCGACGCCTCGTCCTCTTTTCGCTGGTGGCCGCCCTGGTGGCCCCGTCTTCCGCGCTCGCGCAGGCCGATGACCTCCTGGCCCCCCTCACGCCGTCGAAGTCGTCGAAGGCGAAGGCGGGCAAGACGAAGGTGGTGAAGAAGAAGAAGGCGGAGAAGGTGACGAAGAAGCCCGCGCGCACCAAGGCTCCGGCCACCGCGAGGGGCAGCAAGAAGAAGAACCTGCCGCCTCCCGACGAAGGCCTGCTGGCGCCGCTGGCCCCGGTGAAGACGGAGCTGGCGGTGTTCATCGGCGGCCCCGTCCGGGGTGCGCGGCTGACGCTGGATGGTCGCGACGTGGGGGTGCTCACGCCGGCTCCCACGCAACTGACGGTGACGCCGGGCGAGCACACGCTGGTGGTCCGCAAGCCGGGCTACGCGGAATACACGCGGCGGCTGGACGTGAAGGAGGGCACGCAGACGGAGGTCAAGGTGGCGCTGGAGGCCACCATGGGCTTCGCGCGAGCGCTCGCGGACGTGGCCGGCACCGTGGTGCTGGTGGACGACGTCGAGGTGGGCACGGTGCCGCTGAGCGACATCCTCCTCAAGCCCGGCTCGCGCGAAATCGAGTTCCGCGCCGAGGGCTACAAGTCCCACGTCCACAACATCAACGTGCTGGCCGGGACGAACTACGAGCTGACCGGGCGGATGCGCCCGGCGGTGGACACGGGTCTGGCGAGCAACACGGCGCGTGCCGGGGACTCTCCGCGCACCCCGCCGGTGCTGGACCCCTCGACGTCGATGCCTGACGAGCCGAACCCGGCCCTGTCGTTCGACACCGACTCGCCGGACGCGGAGGTAGAGGGCTCCAGCAAGCCCTGGTACGGGCGTTGGTACGTCTGGGCGGGAGTGGGCGCGGTGGTCGCCGCCGGTACCGTGGGCGCGGTGATGGCCACGCGGGACCCCACCCTCAAGCTGCAGGACAAGAACACGCTGTGCCCCGAGGACTGCGTCTTCTTGAAGGGCGGAGCCCCACGCTCTGGTGGCGCCGGTGCGGGTCCCTTCAAGACGCCCGCGGTCGGCGGGCTGCGCTTCTAGGCTTGGGTGCTCCAGGCCGCGCCCGCGCTGCTTCGGCGGGAGCGCGGCCTGTCGGGCCTCATTCGCCGCGCAAGTCATCCTCGACGGCGCGCTGCTCCGGGGCGGTGAGCACCAGGTAGACGTCCGACACGCGGCCCACGCCCCAGGAGTCCAGGACGGTGACGCGGACCTTGAAGGGCGAGGACTCCGGCAGCAGCTCGGTGACGTCAATCTCGCCGGGCTCGAAGCTGAAGGCGCGGCGGCCCACGTTGTCGACCTGCTCGTTGCCCATGTGGACGCTCTCGGTGAAGCCCACGACGGCGCGCCGCACCACCTTCTTGCCCTGGCCGTCGAGCACTTCCAGCAGCAGGAAGTTGTCCACGCTGAAGCCGAGCGTGCCCTTGGCGTCGCCGTAAAGACGGGCCCGCTGGCCATCCCGGCGCAGCACCGCGCTCTCTCCGAAGGTGACGACGCGAGGCGTGCGCTCGCCTTCGTCCGTGTCGACCTCCACGTCATCGCGCACCTTGTCGAAGGACTCCGTCTCCTGGGGCGGCGTGTCGGCCACGAGGCGGACGGCGCGGGGGGCCAGGGAAACAGAGGGGGTGGGGGCGGCCGCGGGGACGTTCCGCGCACACGCCATCCACCCGAGGGCAGCGGCCAGGAGAAGCGTTCGAGAGTGCATGCCCACGAAGGCTAGACGAGCCGTGGTGCCCCGGGTCAATTAGCATGCGCGCATGCGGACGCTCCTGCCTGGCCTGCTGTCGTGGTGCATGCTCCTCGGGCAGCCCGCTCGAGGAGAAGAGGTCTCCCCGGAGGTGCAGCTGAGCCTCCAGCACCTCAAGCCCGCCGAGCGGGAGCGCGCGGCGAAGGCGCTGGGGCCGCTGGATGAACTGCCGCGCTACCGGGTGCAGTTGGAGGTGGACCCTGTCTCCCGCGAGGCGAAGGGGCGGGTGCAGGTGGAGGTGATGGCCCGCGACAAGCCGCTGACGGAGCTGTACCTGCGGGTGACGCCCAACGCGCAGGGGGGCAAGCGCGTGGTGCTGTCCGATGCGCGGCTGGGGCGCCAGCCCATCGTCCTGGAGCAGCCGGAGCCCACGTTGTACCGCTATCGACTGGTGGACCCGGTGCCTCCGGGCGCGGCGGCGGTGCTGGACGTGGCCGTCCGGGCGGTCGCCCCGAAGGGGGAGAAGCCCGCGGCGACGCTCCTCGGGGGTGGAGGGCAGGGGCCGAAGGGCGACCACGGGGCCTTTTCTGTCACGGCGGACTTCATGAGCCTGGTCGGCGTCGTGCCCCAGGTTCCGCCGCTGGACGACAAGGGCCAGCCCTGGGCGGGGCCGCAGGGCATCGGAGACCTGGCGTTGTATGCGCCGGCGCATGTGCTGGCCTCCATCACCGTGCCGTCGGGCTGGTCCGTGCATGCCACGGGTGTGGCGATGGGCGAGGTGCCCGAGCGCGACGGCCGCGTGCGCTTCGCCTTCGCCGCGGGCGCGGTGCGCGACTTCCCCATCCTCGTGTCCAAGGGCTACGAGGTGTCCACGGCCACGGTGAACGGCGTCACGGTGGAGAGCCACTACGCGGTGAAGGACAAGGAGGTGGGCGAGCGCGTGCTGAAATACGCCTCGTCGGCGCTGGCGGAGTTCGAGAAGCGCCTGGGGCCGCTGCCGTACACGCACTTCCGGGTGGTGGAGGCGCCGCTGTCCGGCGGGGCGGGAGGCATGGAGTTCCCCGGCCTCATCACCGTGTCGAGCATGCTGTATCGCGGCGTGGTGGACCCGTTCGAACTGGTGGCCGGCCAGGTGGACGTGGAGCAGTTGAAGGAAGTGCTGGCGATGCTGGGCCCCGCGGGTTCCGCGCCCCTGACACAACTGAGTGGCTCGCTGGAGCGCACGCTGGAGTTCACCGTCGCGCACGAGGTGGCGCACCAGTACTTCGCGGGCCTCGTGGGTTCGGACCCCATCCACGCCCCCGTGGTGGACGAGTCGCTGGCCCAGTACGCCGCGCTTCTCTACATCGAGTGGAAGCACGGCAAGGCGGCGGCGGAGGCGCTCCGGCGCGAGCTGCTGGTGTCGCCGTACCACATGTACCGGCTGGCGGGCGGCGAGGACGCGCGAGCGGACCGGCCCACGAGCGCGTTCGACAACGAGACGGAGTACGGGGCGCTGGTGTACGGCAAGGCGCCGCTGCTGCACCACGCGTCACGCAAGCTGGTGGGCGACACCGCGTTCTTCCAGGGCCTGCGTTCCTACGTGGACACGTACCGCTTCAAGTGGACGTGCAAGGAGTGCTTCACCAAGGAGCTGGCCAAGGCGAGCCCTGGGAACGCGAAGGCCCTGGAGCGGCTGCGCGTGCGCTGGTGGAACGAGGCCCGTGGCGATGATGACCTGGGCCTGCCCAACCTGGACGCGGTGATGGGCACGCTGGGCGCCGGAAGCGGGTTGGACGTGGACAACCTGGACCCGCAGACGAAGGAGTTGCTCGAGTCGATTCTGCCCTCGCTGCTGGGGCAGTGAGGGCAGGGCGTCAGTCGAAGAGCGCCTGGACGAACTCGCGCGGCTCGAAGCGGCGCAGGTCCGCGATTTTCTCGCCCACGCCGACCCATACGACGGGCAGCTTCAGCTCGTCGCAGATGCCGATGATGACGCCGCCCTTGGCGGTGCCGTCCAGCTTCGTCAGCGCGATGGCGGTGATGCCCACGGCCTCGTGGAACTGCTTGGCCTGCTGAATGGCGTTCTGCCCGTTGGTGGAGTCCAGCACGAGCAGCACCTCGTGCGGCGTGCCGGGCATGGCCTTGTCCATGACGCGCTTGACCTTCTTCAGCTCCTCCATCAGCGGCGCCTTGGTGTGCAGCCGGCCCGCCGTGTCGGCGATGACGACGTCGGCGCCCTCGGCCTGGGCCTTCTTGATGGCGTCGAAGATGACGGAGCCCGGGTCGCCACCCTCGGTGCCCTTCACCAACTGCGCCTTCGCGCGCTCGGCCCACACGTCGAGCTGCTCTGTGGCGGCGGCGCGGAACGTGTCGCCCGCGGCGAGGATGACCTTCTTGCCCTCGCCCGTGAGCTTCGCGGCGAGCTTGCCGATGGTCGTCGTCTTCCCCGCGCCGTTGACGCCCACCACCATGACGACGTGCGGCGGACCGCCGCCTTCCAGCGAGCGCGGCACGGGCAGGTCGACGATGCGGGCGACCTCCGTGCGGATGAGGTCCTTGATGCGATGGGAGTCACTCAGCTCGCTGCGCTTGAGCTTCTCGCGCGCCACCTCCACCAGCTCGCTGGCCGTGCGCACGCCGATGTCCGCCGTGAAGAGAATCTCCTCCAGCTCCACCAGCACGGACTCGTCCACCTGCCGTTGCTGGCCGAACAGGCCGTTGAGGCGGGCCATGAAGCCCTGGCTCCGCGTCTTGTCCAGGCCCTGGGCCAGCGTACGGCCGGCCTCTGCGTCCACCTTGGCGCGGGCGGCGGCCTCCTCGGCGCGACGGGCCTCCTCGACGACGGCGGCCTCCCGGGCGCGCTCGTCCTCCACGAGCCGCTGGGCCTCGGCCTGCTCGCGCTTGCGCCGCTCCCGGGCCTCTTCATCGGCGGCCTTCTTCGCGCGGTACTCTGCGCGCTTCTCCTCCTCCTCGCGCTCCTTGAGGACCCGGGCCTGTTCCTCCAGCCGGGCGCGCTCGCCCGAGTCGGTGGTGGTCCTGGCGGCGAGGGCGGCCTCCTCTCGCTGACGGGCCAGCTCCTGGGCGCGGGCGTGGGCCTCGTCCACCTCGCGAAGCCGGGCGGCCTCCTTCTCGGAGGGCGGCAGCTCCACGCGCAGCTCGGGCCGCTCCGCGGGCAGCGCGGGCCTCTGCTCCGGGACGGGGACGCCGGGCTTCCTGCCGGGCTCGGGGGCGCGCTTGCGGAAGAAGAGCTTCTTGGCCGCCAGAATCATCAGCAGGGCGAAGAGGGCGGCTCCGCCAATGCCCACCGCGTCGCCCGCGGTGAGGCCATCCGACGGAGGGGTTCCCGTCCCCGGCTGGGTCGTCTCCCCGCCCGGAGTGGGGGCGGGGGAGGGGGAGGGCGGCACCTGAGCGGTCAGGGCGTCGAGGGCATTGGGGGTCTTCATGTGCGCCGCTCCGCATACACCAACACGCCGGTGGATGCAGCGCCCGTGGCCGAGTAGAACCGACGTGCCATGCGCCTCAAGCTCCCCACCGTCATGCTTTCGTCGGTCCTCCTGCTGGGAAGTGCCTGCATCGTCGAGGCCCCGGGTGGTGCGAGTCCCGAGCAGCGGCGAGCCGCCACCGTCACCCAGGTACCAGCCCTGTCCGTGCGCAATGGCGCAAACCTGGGCGGCAAGGTGGAGCTCGTCGCCGCCACCGTGCAACCCGGGCGGCTGACGCCCGGGGAGCGGGCCCAGGTCACCGTCTACTTCAAGGTGCTCGAGGCCCTGGACGCCGACTACCTCATCTTCGTCCACGTCGAGGACGCCGGCGGGCGCATGGAGCGGATGAACCTGGACCACATGCCGGCCAACGGCATGTTGCCCACGTCACAGTGGAAGCCGGGCGAGACGGTGAAGGACGAGTTCTCCATCTACCTCCCCGCCGATGCCAACCCGAAGGCCCTCAACATCTGGCTGGGCCTGTGGGACCCGAAGACGGATGCCCGCCTGCCGCTGACGAACCGGGACGCGGTGCGAAACGACGGAAGGGACCGCATCCTCATCGCCCAGGTCCCCGTGGCCCACTGAAGTCGTGGGAGTGTGATGGACACGGCCTGGGTGGTGCTCGGGATTCTGGCGGGGCTGGCGCTGGGCGTCGCCCTCCTGTTCGGAGTCGTCGTCACCCTGGGCTTCAGTGGGGAAGCGCATCGCCACCGGGCCACGCGACTTCACGCGGCCCTGCTGCGAGGGACGTTGTTCGTGGCAATCGTGCCCGTGCCGCTCTCGCTCTGGGTGGGTTGGCGGTACGTCTTCTCGGAGCGGGGATTGGAAGGAGTCCCACTCACGTGGGGCCTGCCGATGGCCGCCTCCGTGGGGTGCGCGGCGGTGGCTGCCTTGTTCTTCTTCGCGGGCGAGTGGCTCGCGGGTCGTGAGTCCGAGAAGCGGCTCGAGGCGGAGCGCCGAGCGCTGGCGGCACTGCGCGCCGCGGTCGTCCAGGGGGCGCGGGAGAAGGCGTGCCTCCTGGTGGCAAGCGACCCTCGGGCCACGGCCGACGACATGCGACGGTGTCGTGAGCACGTCGACTCGCTCTCCGAACCGACGCGGCGTTGGAGCGAGCTGTCGCGATTCCTGGGCGACTCGGGCTTCAGGTCCTGGAACCCGTGGCAGGTGGGCTTGAGCCCCGTGTGGGACTGGAACAGGTCCGTGGTGGTCGTCCGGCACGAGCAGGCGTGGTTCCTCCAGGTGTTCTACGAGACGTGGCTCGCACGGCCCGACGCGCTCCAGTCCTCGGACGAACTGGAACAGCTGAGCGCGTGTCTGCGAACGAGCACCCGTCGCCACGGGTGGAGTGTCTCGGCGGTGGAGGTGCTCATGTCCCAGGTGCTCCCGGAGCTCCTCTGGAAGCTCGAGGCGCGAGGGGATCTGTCCCAGAGCGAAGCGCTTGCGCGGGTGCGCGAGCAGCTCGCTGCGTTCCGGACACGCTCCGCCGAGGAGGAAGGACCACCGCCTCCCTCAGTCACCGAGGTTCCCGAAGGCACCATCGGTCTGGCGGAGATACGTGCCGACGGCGTGCTGCGCCTCTGGCTGCGAAGCACTCCGGACGCGGGGGCCTTCGGCGACGTCTACCTCGAGTACCAGCCCTTCGAGGCGGAGCATCGGCAGTGGATGGGGCACCTCGGCTCGATGACCCAGGGCGTGGTGAAGCCGGTGCCGCCCATGAAGGTGCCCAGGTCGCTGGCCGCGTGAGCCGCCAAGCGAGACGCGCCCGATGGGGCCAACGCGGTGGCGGACAGCGCCAGCCGTCGTTGACGGTCCATGGGTGGGCTCACAGGAAAAGCGCCGGAGTGGCCCTGTAAGCCGAGTTCTGTCCCCGCCCCTTTCGGAACGGGCGATGAACATTCATCTAGGGCCCTGGTTACCCAGGGGCCTCATCAGCGAGCAACCCGAACGCATGGGACGGGCAATCCCTGTCCCCCGGACAGCGGGGACGCGCTCCTATTGGCTCTTGCTCCAGGTGGGGTTTACCGTGCCGTCTGAGTCACCCCAGACGCGGTGCGCTCTTACCGCACCGTTTCACCCTTACCCGCCCCCTTGCGGGAACAGGCGGTCTGTTTTCTGTGGCACTTTCCTGCGAGTCGCCTCGACTGGCTGTTAGCCAGCACCCTGCCCTATGGAGCCCGGACTTTCCTCCCGCCACCCGTGACTGCGGTGGCCGGCGTTCACCCGGACCACTCCGGCACCTGTCCCTTACAACAGGCTCGGGACAGCGGTCCACTCCAGGGGGCTCGCGGGGCTCGGGGGACTACATCCGCTCGTCGATGGCGCGGTTGCTCATCTCATCCGCCTCGGCGTTCTTCGCGCGGGGGATGTGGTGGAGCTTCACCTTGGAGAAAAGTCCCAGCAGCCGCCGCGCCTCCTCGAAGAGGGGCCTCAGCGTCATGCTCTTCACCTGGTACTGCCCACCGAGCTGGCGGATGAGCAGCTCGCTGTCGGCGTAGACGTCCACCTCGCGCGCGCCCATCGACTTCGCGTGCTTCAGGCCTAGCAGGAGCCCCTGATACTCGGCGGAGTTGTTCGTCTGCGTCCCGAGGAAGCGGCCCAGTCGCGCCACCACGTGGCCTTCGGGGTCCGTCACCACCGCGCCCGCGCCCGCGGGCCCGGGGTTTCCTCTCGCGGCGCCGTCCGAATAGACGCGCACGCGAGGAAGGGGCTCGGAAGGAGGGGACGGCTCCACCGCTGTCGATGCGGGAGCCGAGGTCGCCGTCACTCCGTCCTCGGCCCTCGAGGGAGGGCCCAGACGGGTGGCGGCTTCGTCGAGAAGCTGACCCAGTCGCTCCCGCGTGAGTCCGCGGAAGGTGCGCACCGTCGACGAGAGCGGCTCCTCACGCGCGATGTGGCGGAGGATGTCGACGAGGGACGGTGCGGGCATCGCGGCCTACTTCGCCGCCGCGGGTGTTTCCTGGAGGGCTTCCACCGCGTAGATGATGCGGTTGCAGGACGGGCAGACGTCCGTGCCCAGCGAGGTGCGCAGGTTGTTGTAGAGCTGCGGGGGCACGTTCATGTTGCAGCCCTGGCAGGTCCCCGCCACCACGCCGACCAGCGCGGGCAGCTTCTTCTTGCGGATGACCTCGTAGCGCCGCAGCAGGTTCGAATCGACGGCGCTCGCGACACCCGAGCGACGGCCCTCAAGCGTCTTCACCTGCGCCTCGGACTCGCCCAGCTTGCCTCGCAGCTCCGCCATTCGCGCCGAGAGGCCTTGCTGCTTCGTTCCGAAGTCGGCCTCCTTCCCCTTGAGGGCCTCGCGAGCCAGGCCGAGCTGCTTGATCAGCTCCACCTGCTCCTCAGCCATCGTCAGGTTGGCCTTCTTGGCGATATCGATTTCACGGGCGAGGGCGGAGTACTCGCGGGTGGAGCGCTGTTCGCTCAGCCGCGCCTCCCACTTCTTCACCTTGTCCTTCTCGTCCGTGATGTTCTGCTCGCGCTCCGCCTTCTGTCGCTCCATGTCAGTGACACGCGCGCGCTCAGCCTCGATGGCGCTGCGAGCTACACCCAACTCCCGCTCCAACTCGGCAATCTGACGGGGGTGGACGTCCGCGGCCTTCCGGAGCGATGCGACCTCCAGGTCCACATTCTGAAGCTCCGCCAGCGCCTTCAATTTCTCCCGCAAAGTTGCTGCCTCCCACAGAGCCGCACCGTGTACGGCCGCGCGCTCTTCTACCAACAAGGGTGATAAGGGTCCAACGCCCAAATGGACCATGAGTCATCCCCTGGGCCCTTGGATTGCTCCTCGCCATTTGAAAGAGCTTCACGCACCCGTTAGACCGGGCACGTGCTCCGCGCCACCTTTCATCGCCCGTTGCTCCTCCTCGCGCTCGTCTCCGCCTGCCGCGAGACGCCCCCTCCCTCGGCCCCCGTCGCTCCCGCGCCGACGGCTCCCTCGCCCGCGCGCCCTGCCGCCGACGTGAAGTGGGGTGTCATCGAGGGTCGCGTTCGCCTCACGGGCACTCCCCCGGCCCCCACCTTGTCTCCCACCACCGGCACCGTCGTGTCCGTGTGCGGCGAGCAGGCGGAGGACCGCTCCCTCGTCGTCGGCGCCGAAGGGGCACTCGCCCACACAGTGGTTTCCCTCAAGTCCGGCGCCGGGCTCCCCGCACCGGCGAGCCTCCCGGCCGACCCCATGCTGGACCAGAAGAAGTGCGTCTACGAGCCGCCCGTCCTGGCCGCCCGGGCAGGCGGCACCCTGACGCTGCGAAACTCTGATCCGCTCGTGCACAACGTGCGCGCCGCCTCCGGCTCCAACCGCTCCTTCTTCAACGTGGCCATGCCGCTGGAGGGGATGACGACCCGCAAGCCGCTCCCCGCGGAGCCGGGCGTGGTGCCCATCCGCTGTGACATCCACCCGTGGATGCGCGCCGTGGTGCGTACCTTCGACCACTCGTACTACGCCACCACCAGCCCGGAAGGGCGCTTCCGCCTGGAGGTCCCCGAGGGCACCCACACCCTCGTCCTCTGGCACGAGCGTCTGCCCCAGGCCGAGCAGACCGTGAATGTCCGCGCCGGAGAGGTCGTCGAGGTGGAGCAGTCCTGGGCGGTAGGAGACCTGAAGTAGCTGGCCCGCCCAGGCCTGTAGCAAAAGAGTCTGGAAGTTTTTCGGCGCTGCGCGTTCTACATGTCGAGGCGTGGGTGATCCGGATTTCATTTCCGCTGCGGCGGAAAAATTGCTACAATACTGGCGAGCAACACCACGAGAGGGGGGCCGAGTCATGCAGCAGGCCAAGAAGCGAACGACTCTGACGAGCCAGGCACACACCCACCAGGAGCCGACCCGCAAGGAAGTCCGGCCGGTGGGGATGCAGGAAATGGGGCCTGGCCTCTACGAGCAGATCCGCCGTGCGCTGATGGAGTTGTCGCTGGCGTCAGGGACTTGAGCGGAGCCGAAGCGTCACGCTGAACGGAGCCCTGGCGGCGCCCCTTGACGGGCGCGCCTCGCTTCAAGGCCTCGTGGGTACCACCGAGGCGCAGGGACTCCCGGCGAATGCCAGGGAGTCCCTACAACCCCACGACTCAGGTTTCTTCTTCTTCGGTTTCCGCGGTCGCGGTCTCGTCGTCGTCGAACGAGTCGAGGTCTTCTTCCTCTTCCTCGCTCGCGGCGGCGGGCTCTTCGGGTTCAATCGGTTCGATGACCTTCGGGGCGGCGGCCAAGCGTCCGCGTCGTCCCTCGGGCTGGGGCTTGAGAGCAGGGCTTTCCCGCTGGTCCGCGCCGCACTTGGGGCACAGCGGGTCAGGCTTCTTCATGTCGTAGAACTTCGTCTGGCACTTGTAGCAGACGAACTTCGATCCGAGGTCCTTCGCCGGCATTCGCCACCTTCTGAATAAGGCCGAGAGAAGACAGAGGGCGGCTGCATAGTTGGCGCGCAAGACGGAGTCAACCGATGGTTTGCGCGGGAGATTTCTAGCGGTAGCATCCAGAACCCAGTCTCCCCTCAGTGAGCCGGACGCTCCCCTTGAACTTCACCTGCGACAATTGCCAGAAGCGGTACTCCATTGCGGACGAAAAAGTCCGCGGCAAGACGGTCAAGGTCCGTTGCAAGAACTGCCAGAACGTCATCACCGTCGAAGGACCCGCCGAAGAGGAGAGCACCCGCGTGGTGTCGCTCGCGGACGTGGAGCGGCTGAGAGCGCAAGAGCGCTCCCTGGCCGAGCCCGCCGCCGCGCCCGTCACCGCCGCGCCCGCGTTGGCCAAGGCGCCACCCGCCGCGCTTCAAACGCCCTGGGACGATGAGCCCACGCGTGCCGCACCCATGCGGGCCACGGGTTCGCCCTGGTTCGTGATGGTGCGCAACAAGCAGGAAGGCCCTCTCGACGAGGGGGCGCTCCGGGAGCTCGTCGCCACTGGCACCATCAGTGGCCGCAGCTTCTTCTGGCAGCAGGGCATGGCGGACTGGAAGCGCGGCGCGGATGTGCCGGAGCTCGCTGGTCTGTTCACCCCGCCACCCGAGCCGGAGCCCCTTCCTCCACCCCCTCCGCCCGTGGCGGAGCCGCCTCCCGCCCGAGCCTCGAAGAGCACACCTGCTCGCCGGGAGCCGGAGCCCGAGCAGCAGCCCTATTTCCCCGAGCCGGAGCCGCAGTACCCCCAGGAGCCGGAGCCTGAGCAGCAGCCCGAGCCCCAGCGAGCGTGGGTGCCTGAGGAGGACCCGGACACGACGTACTTCGGTGAGCCTGATCCTCGAGGCCAGTCCCAGGCCTCGGCGCGGCGAGGGGCGGCACCGGCCGCCAGCGCGGCGCCGCTGAACGAGCTGTTCTCCGACCTGGACCTTCCAGAGCGGGGGGACCAGGACGACGTTCCCCAGGAGGACCCGCTGGCCTCGCTGGGCGGCGGTGACGAAGAGGAGCGCAGGCCTCGGGAGGACACGCGTCACTTCGCCAAGAAGGCGGGTGTCACGCGGCGCAACTCCGGCTGGAAGTACGCCGTCTTCGCGCTGCTGCTCATCATCGTGCCGGTGGGAGCCGCCTACGTGTTGTCGGAGTCGCTGGGCGTCATGCCGCTGCGGGTGACGACGGTGGACGCCGAGGGCAACCGGGTGGAGCAGTCCGTCTTCACCGGTGCTGGCATGGGCGCGCTGCGCGACAAACTGCTGGGCAAGACGCCCCCGCCAGCTCCGCCGCCTGCGACGAAGGTGACGCCCGAGTCGCCCCCGGCCGCAGTGCAGCCCGCCGAGCCCAAGGCCGCCGAGCCGACGGCCGGCACCGAGGGCGCCGCCGTGGCGGCTCCGTCCAAGGAGCAGGTCGCGGCGGTCTACAACGACACGGAGAAGAAGGACGTCGCTCCGGAGGTCCGCGAGGATGCGGACGTGGCCGCGGCGGACACCGAGGAAGTGGGCGGTCCGTCGGACGAGGAAGTGGAGCGCATCGTGGAGCAGACCCAGGTCGCGTTCCGCGACTGCGTGGACCAGGAGTTGCGCCGCAATCCGTCCTTCAAGGGCGGGAAGGTGACGCTCACCGCCACCGTGGGCACGTCGGGCGCGGTGAAGGCCGCCACGTTCAGCCGCAAGGACCTGAACGGCTCCTCGAACACGGTGGGCACCTGCATCCGGGACCGTGCCAAGCGCATGGTCTTCTCCAGCTTCTCGGGTGAGGACGTCGACCTGGAGATTCCGCTCGTCCTCTCCGGGCGGTAGTCCCGAACCAGGGCCCCGGGCCTCTCCCTCTCATCGAAGGGAGGCCTCGGGACCTGGCGCGGCCGCCGAGAGTCCGCCTCAGAGGTCGAAGTTGCCCGCGGGCGGCTTCTTGCCCTGCATCGCCCGCTGACGCGCCAGGCGCACTTCCTCGCGCAGCGCCTCGGTGGCTTCCGCGTCCACCCGCATCGTCTCCAGGTCCAGCACGTCACCCTCGCGCACGCCCGAGGGGAGTGACGTGAGGGGCCGTGTCACCTCGCGCCCTTCGACGATGAGCACCGCGACGTCGTCCTCGATGCGGTCCAGCGTGGCCCGCGACACGCGTGTCTTCGTCATGGGTTGCAGTCCTGGGCGGGACGTCGTTCCTGGGCCGCCGCCTCGCGCGTCTTGTAGACGATGAGGTTCTCGGGGTGGATCTTCTTCGCCCCGTCGCAGTCCGGGAAGTGGAACAACTGCCGCTTCCGGCTGGCGTGGTACGGGCCCTTGTACTTCTTCGAGCGGTCCGTGCGCCCCTCCGCCACGGGCGCGGGCGGCTCCGTCCGGGTCGTCTGGAGCGTGTCGATGGGCCTCAGGTCCTCGGGGGGCGGGGGCGGGGGCGGGACCTTCTTCTCGGGCAGGGGCTTGCCCGCCCAGAAGTCCGGCTCCGGAGTGGGGCCCTGACCCGGGTGCGTGTAGCGCGTGTCGCTGGGGCTTCCCTGCGGCAGTCGCTCGGGCGTGACGACCAGTGACTTGCCGTCGCTGACCACCTGCACCTCGCCATCCACGTCGGTGCGGAACACCTGGACGTGCGCGGCCTTCAAGCGCTCCAGCGTGGCGGCGGCGGGTGCCTTGAAGGGATTGTCGGCGCCCACGGAGATGACCGCGGCGCGGGCGCCCACGCGGGCGAGGAAGGGCGCGGTGGTGGCGCCCGCGAGCCCGTGAGCCCCCACCTTGATCAGCGTGGACTGGATGGGGACCTCTCGCGCGAGCAGGTACTCCTCCGTCTGCGCGAGCGCGTCACCGGCGAAGAGCACCGACGTCTCGCCGTAGGAGAGCCGCATGACGATGGAGTTGATCTCCAGCGTGGCCTCGGACGCCTCCAGGAGCGGCTCGCTGGGGGCTCGGGGCCAGAGGATGGTCAGCGACACTCCGTCCCCCAGGTTGATGCGCTGGGGGGCATTGGGCGTGGACGTCGGCGGCGCGGGCGAGACGACCTGGATGCGGCGCCCGCTGATGGACGTGAGCAGGGCGTCGTACTCGCGCGGCGCCGAGGGCAATTGAGGCTCCATCAGCTGTCGCGCGCCCACGCGCCGCAGCACCGGATCCAACGCTCCGTGATGGTCGTTGTGCGGGTGGGTGAGGATGACCAGGTCCAACTGCTTGACGAGCAGCTCCGGGAGGCGGTTCACCAGGTGGCCCGCGGCCTTCTCCGGGCCCGAGTCCACCAGCACCGTGTTTCCCGTGGGGGAGACGATGAGGGCGGCGTCCCCCTGGCCCACGTCGAAGAAGTAGACGTGCAGCTTCCCGTCGGGGGCGTTGCCGAAGTAGCGCTTGGCCTCCGTGGCACGCGTGGCGGACGGGTCCGGCGATTCCTTGCAGGCCGCCAGGGCCAGCAGGGTCCCCAGCAGGGCGAGATGGCGCGGGCTCATGGGTGACAATCCTCGGCGGGGCGACGCTCGCGCAGGGCGGCTTCGCGGTTCAGGAAGAGCGTGCGTTCAGACTTGGAACGCTTCAGCGTGGAGCACGTCTCGCGGTGGAACACCTTGCTGCCCTTGAGCCCCACGTAGGGGCCCTGTCCCTCGGTGTTCGCGGGCGTCGAGCCTCGCTCACCGGGTGCGGTTCCAGGTGAAGGGACTTTCACCTCGTCTCGCGGTTCGACGGTGCCGCGCCCTGGCCGGGAGTGGCCAGGCACGACGGGTCCGAGCGCGATGGGGCCCGGGGTGATTCCGCCCGGAACGACGAGCAGCGCGCCGGTGCCTCCGTTCGCCCGCAGCGTGACGGTATGGCCGTCGCTGGCGGCAACCACTTCGCCATCCCGGTCCGTGCGCAGCACGTGCGCGCCGACGGCGTCGAGCCGCTCCAGCGTCTCTCGCGCGGGATGGCCGTAGTCGTTCTTGGCGCCACAGGAGATGACGGCGGCCTGGGGCTTCGCCGCGGCGAGGAACGCGGCCGTGGAGGAGTGCCGTCCGCCATGGTGGGCGACCTTCAGCACGGTGGTGGTGAGGTCCAGGGGGCGCTGGAGCAGGGCGGCCTCGGTGTCCGGCTCCGCGTCGCCGACGAGCAGGAAGGCCGTCCTCCCGTACGTCAGCTTGGCGACGATGGAGTTGGAGTTGGCGTCCGAGCGCGTTCCCACGAGAAAGGGCTCCTTCGGCGCGCGCGGCCAGAGCACGGTGAGCGAGACTCCCTCACCCAGGCCGATGGTGAGAAGGGAGTCCGGCGTGGCGGGATTGGGCTCCGGGTTCATCACCTGGCCCACCGACTCGCCGACGAAGCCGAGCAAATCCCGGTATGCCTCGCTGGGGTGGTTGAAGCCCGGGTCCATGAACCGCCGGGCGCCGACGGCGCGCAGCGCGTCCGTGAGTCCGCCCAGGTGGTCCAGGTGCGGGTGGGTGAGGATGACCAGGTCCAGCGGCCCCGTCACCAGGGTGCGCAGGCGGGCGGCGAGTCGTTCCCGGGCCTCGGGAGGGCCGCCGTCAATGAGGACCGTCTTGCCCGTGGGGGAGATGACGAGCGCGGCGTCGCCCTGACCCACGTCGAAGAAGTGGACCGTGAGCGGCCTGGTGTCGGTGCTGGGAGTGGGAGGGGAGGGTGGGCCCGCGGCGATGCCTGGAAGCGCGGCGAGCAGGAGGGCGAGGAAGCTGGACAGCCGAAGACGGGACATCACGGTGCGGACTCTACCGCCACGTTCCCACCCTCGGCACCTCGGGTGCGAGCAGGAAACGCACGGGTCGCCCGCGCGCTTCCCGAGGACCTCGAAGTGGGCTAAGGGGCCGCCATGTCCGACTCCGAGGACCTCTTCAAGTACGTCGAGGAAATCGCCGACCAGGCCCGCCGCCGCGTTCAGGCGTTGACGAGCGCCCGGGAGGCCCCCCCCACCGACGCCGCTCCCGACGCCTTCACCCGCCACGGCACGGGGCGCGTGGACCCGGACTCCATCCGGTCCGCCTCGGACCTGGCGCCGTACATCGACCACACGCTGCTCAAGCCCGAGGCGCGCCAGGAGGACGTGGTGAAGGTGGCCGAGGAGGCGCGTCAGCACGGCTTCGCCACGGTCTGCGTGAACAGCTCGCACGTGGCCACCGTTGCCAGAATCCTCGCGGGCTCCTCCACGGTGCCCATCGCCGTGGTGGGCTTCCCGCTGGGCGCGGCGCTGTCGTCGGCCAAGGCGTTCGAGGCGCGCGAGGCCATTGAAGCCGGGGCGCGCGAAATCGACATGGTGGTCAACATCGGCGCGCTCAAGGCGAAGGACCACACGCTCGTGTTCACGGACATCGCCGCCGTGGTGAAGGCCAGCAGCCCGTTGCCGGTGAAGGTCATCCTGGAGACGGCGCTGCTGTCGGACGAAGAGAAGGTCTTCGCCTGCCTGCTGTCGAAGGTCGCGGGCGCCGCCTTCGTGAAGACGTCCACGGGTTTCAGTTCGGGCGGCGCGACGGTGGAGGACGTGTCGCTGATGCGCGCCATGGTGGGCGAGGACGTGGGCGTCAAGGCGTCCGGCGGCATCCGCTCGTCCGAGGACGCCATGAACATGCTGCGCGCGGGCGCCAACCGACTGGGCGCTTCCGCGTCGGTGGCCATCGTCACCGGCCAGGTTTCCACCGCGAAGTACTAACTCGGCGGAGCCGACGTGAACGCGAAACAGCGAGACGAACTCAAGGCGCTGCTGCTGGCGCTGCATGCCGAGTTGACCGAGAAGACGCCCTCGAGAATCGAGCCCAATCGCACCGATGAGGCGCGCATCGGCGGCGACGAGGACGAGCAGCCCCTCAACGAGATGATGCAGGCCATCGCCTCCAACCGGAACCGGAACATGGACGGCGTGCTGGCCCGCGTGCTCAAGGCGCTGGGCAAGCTGCGCGACGAGCCGGACTCCTTCGGGGAGTGCGAGGAGTGCGGGGACGAGGTTCCGCTCGGGCGGCTGCGCGCCATGCCCTACGCGGAGCTGTGCGTGACGTGCCAGGGCGGCAAGGACGGCCCCAAGGGCCGCGCCACGCGTCGCAAGCTCACCGACTACAGCTGAAAAACTCCACCGGCGCGGCGAGGCTTGTCTTCCGCGCGCGCCCAGACCGTACGAGGCTTCGAGGCTCCATGAACGACACCGGACTGAGAGAGCGGGCGGAAGCGTGGCGCCTGGCGGACCCCGACCCCGCCACCGCCGACGAACTGGCGCGGCTGCTCGCCCAGGGAGACCTCACTGAACTGGCGGACCGTTTCGCCGGAGACCTGGAGTTCGGCACCGCGGGCCTGCGTGGCGTGCTGGGCGCCGGGCCCAACCGGATGAACCGCGCCGTGGTGCGCCGCACCACCGCGGGCCTGGCGCGCTACCTCAAGGAGCATGTGCCGGACGCCGCCACCCGGGGCGTGGTGGTGGGCCGTGACGCGCGCAGGCTGAGCGCGGAGCTGGCGGAGGACACCGCCGCCGTGCTCGCCGCGGAAGGCATCCCCGCCCACGTCTTCTCACCGCCGGTGCCCACGCCGCTCACCGCGTACGCCTGCCTCCACCTCAACGCCGCCGCCGCCATCATGGTGACGGCCAGCCACAATCCACCCGAGTACAACGGTTACAAGGTGTATTGGGGCAACGGCGCTCAAATCATCCCGCCGCACGACACGGGCATCGCCGCCGCCATTGCCCGGGTGGAGCCCGCCAACCGCGTGCCCCTGCTGACGGTGGCCCAGGCTCGCGAGCAGGGCCTGTGGCGCGACATCCCGGACTCGCTGGGCGAGGACTACCTGCGCGCCATCCTCGGGCTGCGCGTGCACAAGAGGGGCTCCGACACGCTGTCCATCGTCTACACGGCGATGCACGGCGTGGGCGGAGTCTGGGCGGAGCGGGCCCTGCGCGACGCGGGCTTCCCGCGCTTCACGCCCGTGGCCGAGCAGCAGATGCCCGACGGCCGCTTCCCCACGGTGCGCTTCCCCAACCCGGAGGAGCCCGGCGCCATGGACCTGTCTCGCGCCACCGCCGAGCGCGTGAAGGCCGACCTGGTGCTGGCCAATGACCCGGACGCGGACCGGCTGGCCGTCATGGCCCGCGAGGCGGACGGTGGGCTGCGCATGCTCACCGGCAACGAGGTGGGTGTACTGCTGGGCCACTACCTTTTGACGCAGGGGACGAAGCACGCTCGGCCACATGTCGTCACCACCATCGTCTCGTCGACGCAGCTGGGGGACATCGCCCGCTCGCTCGGCGCGGCGTATGACGAGGTGCTCACGGGCTTCAAGTGGATCGCCAATCGCGCGCTGGAACGCGAGCACGCCGAGGGCACTCAGTTCGTCTTCGGCTACGAGGAGGCGCTGGGCTACACCGCCGGCACCGTGACGCGGGACAAGGACGGCGTCGGCGCGGCGCTCGTCATGGCGGACCTGGCCGCGTGGTGCGAGTCGCGCGGCACCACCGTGCTCGGCTACCTGGAGGAAATCCAGCGCCGGCACGGCCTCTACGTCGGTGCCCAGCGCAACGTCACGCTGCCCGGCGCCGCGGGCGCGCAGGTCATCCGCGGCATCATGGACGCCTTCCGCGCCCGGCCTCCCTCCCACATCGGCACGGAGGCCGTGCGGGCCGTGCTCGACTACCAGCGGGGCGTGAATGGCCTGCCGCCGTCCAACGTGCTCGCGCTGGAACTGGAGGGCGGGGGCCGCGTCACCCTGCGTCCGTCCGGCACCGAGCCGAAGATCAAGTACTACTTCGAGCGCAAGGAGACGCCGGGTGCGGGTGAGCCCCTCGCCCAGGCCCGTGCTCGCGCCGAGGCCCGGTTGACCTCCTTCATCGACGCTTTTGTCGCGCTCGCACGTGAGCGTGGACAACCCACCTGAGTCTTGATTCACACCTCATCTCGCGCCTCGGTTTCCCCCTGGCCGCGCCTCGCGTGGCCCCCGTCGAAAGGATTCGTGTGAAGCGCCTCGTTCCTGGAGTCCTCCTCGCCTGCTGTCTGATGGCCCTTCCTGGTACCGCGCTGGCGCGGGGGCAGGGCTGGTCCGTGCTCGCCGCCGACACGCTGGGGCGGGGCAATACGGCGTTCTCTGGCCAGATTGGCTGGCCCGGCCTCACGCTGGGCGTGCTCCACGGCAGCTCGGAGCGCTTCGACATCGGCGGCAAGTTCAGCTTCAACTGGGGCCGCGAGGGCTGGGTGCGCCACACCTCGCCCGGCATCAAGCTGCAGGCGTGGATGCGGCTGGAGCTGGCGAAGACGAACCAGGTCTCCTTCGCGCTCACCTTCCAGCCCGGGCCGCTCTTCTACTTCGACGACGGCGACACGGACGTGGGCCTGGCGCTGCCGGTGGCCTTCGTCGTGGGCATCCCCGTGTCCAGCGCGCTGATGGTGAACGTGGGCATCGACATGCCCTTCCACGTGTACTTCGGGGAGGGCATCGGCCCCGTCATCCCCATCCTGGTGGGCGGCGGGCTGGAGTACTTCATCGACAGCCGGCTGGCGGCCACCTTCAACCTGCGCATGGGCCCCTCGCTCATCCCCGACTGGGATGAGAGCGAGTTCGCCATGGAAGCCCTCTTCGGCATCGCCTACCGCTTCTAGGCGACGCGCCGGTTCGGGCCTACCAGGAGGACGTCTGCTCGGGCAGCTCCACCGTGAAGGTGCTGCCCAGGTTGACGCGGCTCTGCACCGTCAGCTTGCCGCCCATGGACTCCACCAGGGCGCGCGCCACGGTGAGGCCCAGCCCGGCGCCCTTCTCCGGCGGCTTCGTCGTGTAGTAGGGCTCGAAGACGGCCTGCAGCTCGTCCTCGAAGATGCCGATGCCCGTGTCCTTCACGAACAGGCGCGGGCCGAAGTCGCCGAACATGTCCGGCAGCTCCACGCCCACGTGAATGCGACGCGGCCGGTCCATCACGTCTTCCACGGCCTCCGCCGCGTTGGCGAGGATCTCCACCAGCACCTGCTCCAACTGGCGGCGGTTGAACACGACGGCGATGGGGTCCTCCGGCAGCACCACCGTCACTTCGGCGGCGCCCAGACGGCCGTTGCCCCGCACCCGCTCCACCACCCCGGGAACCAGCTCCCGCAGGTCGAAGCGCTGGATGTCCTTGGGGTTGGTGGGGCCCAGCGAGAGCAGGTGCTGGCCGTACAGCCGCATCTGCTCGCCGGCGACACCCAGCTTCTTGAGCTCGTCCACGTCCGGCGGCAGGCCCTGCAGCGCGCGCTCGCGCACATGCCCCAGCGCCCGCTGGAGGCCCTCGCCGATGTGACCCAGGTTCTGCGCGACATCCGCCGCCAGCGTGCCCACGCGCGCCAGCCGCTCCATCTCCACCCAGCGGGTGCGTGGATCCAACAGCTCCTCGGCCCGCTGCCCACCGCGGTCGCGGTGCGCCTTGAGCTCCAGCAGCGTGTGCACGCGGACCTTCAGCTCCAGCGGATCCAACGGCTCCGTGGTCAGCAGATCATCCACTCCGGCTTCCAGCACCTGTCGCCGCGTCTGGCGGTCCGCCCTGCGGGTCAGCATCAGCACCGGCACGGACAGCGCACCCAGCTCCGCCTGGAGCCGTCGGTACGCCGCCAGCCCATCCGTCCCCGGACGCTCCACGTCCAGCAGCACCAGGTCCGCGGCCTGTCGGGCCCCGCTCCCACGCGCTGGCAGGACGTCGTAGCCCGCGGGGGCCAGGATGGAGCACAGCCGCTCCATGCCTTCTGACTCCACGTCCACCGCCAAAACGCGGGGTCTGTACGTCTCGGTCGTTCCCGTCGTATCCAGCATCACCCACCCCCGCCGTGTTGACCGGACCGACCGGGCCCGGGTTTCACAAGGAGTCCCTCCGGACCTTGCGACAGATTGGATGAAGCCTCCCCCCCGGTGGCCTGATTCCAATCCGGCGCGGCCCGACCTGACCTCATTATGCGAGGCGCGTGCCGTCGTGATTTCCGACGCCCCGTGTCTCAATCCCGGAGAAACCCGGAGTTCCATCCAATAACGGCAGGGGGTTGGAGTGTCGTCTTTCTCCATCATCCGAAGGAGAGGACGTTGGCCACCAGACACCTGGGGGTCACTCCTGACCAGGAATCATTCTATACCCGGGTATGGAATGACTCGCACTGGTTTGGTGACCTTAGCGGGACTCCTGCTCGTATGGGACGCCGAGTGAGGCAGGGGTGCTGTTGCGCTGGCCCTGGAAGGTGAGGACCAGGAGGGTGAGGAGGTAGGGCAGCGCGAGCAGGACGCCCTGGGGGACGACGTCCAGGAGGCCCGGGGCGCTGGAGGCGAGGCCGATTCGCAGCGCGTTGCCGAAGGCGAAGAAGGCCGCGGCGAAGAAGGCGCCCAGGGGTGTCCAGCGGCCGAACACCATGGCGGCCAGGGCCATGAAGCCCAGGCCCGCGGGCGTGTGTTGCTCGAAGCGGTCCAGCACGGTGGTGGAGAGCACGGCGCCACCCAGTCCCGCGAGCAGTCCACCGCCCAGCACCGCGCCCCACCTCAAAGCGGGAACGGAAAGTCCCAGGGTGGCCACCGCGTGGGGCTTGTCGCCCACGGCGCGCAGGCGGAGTCCCAGGGGCGTGCGAGTCAACATCCCCTGGAGCAGCAGCGGCAACAACAGCGCCAGGTACGTGGGCGCGGCGTGGCCTGAGAGCGCGCCCAGCACGGGCACCGAGGCGAGCTCGGGCCAGTTCCAGGGGGCGAGCTGTTGGATGGGGGGCGTCCCGTTGGGCCCGAAGTGCGTCTCGAGCAGGAAGGTGCCGCCCGCCAGGGCCACGAGGTTGAGGGCGATGCCGGACACCACCTGGTCCGAGCGCCAGCGGATGCACAGGTAGCCGTGCACCGCCGCCAGCGTCGCGCCCGCGAGCATTCCGACGCCCACGGCCAGCGGCGTGGGCATGACGAGCGCGGCCACCGCGGCGCAGAAGGCGCCCACGCGCATCATCCCCTCCACGCCCACGGCGACGACGCCCGCGCGCTCGGAGAGCACCGCGCCCAGGGCGGCGAAGACGAGCGCGGGGGCCGCGTCCAGCGTGGCGAACAGGAGCCGGTGGATGATTTCAAGCATGGGGCACCTGCGCGGCCGGAGCAGGCGGCGCGGCCGTGGCGACTGTCGGGGTGCTTCGACGGCGCAGCGCCGCCAGCCAGATGAGGCGTCCGGCCACGAAGAGCAGCGCGAGGCCCTGGATGAGCTCGGGGAAGCTCTTGTGCACATCGAGCAGCTGCATGCGCGTGCCACCCGCTCGCAGCACACCGAAGAAGAGGGCCGCGGCGCCCACGCCCAGCGGATGGTTGTTGCCGATGAGGGCGATGGCGATGCCGTCGAAGCCGTAGGGCGCGCCCAGCGTGCCCGGGTAGCGGCCCTCGGTGCCCAGCACGAGCACCGCGCCGGCGAGTCCCGCCAGTGCTCCGGCCAGCGCCATGGCGAACCCCGCGCGCCGCGCCACGGGGATGCCCGCGGCCCGCGCCGCCTCGTCACCCAGGCCCACCGCCCGCGTTTCGAAGCCGGAGCGGGTGCGCGCAAGCCACGCCCAGACCGTCACCGCCGCCACGACGGCGAGGATGAAGCCCAGGTTGAGGCGGGAGCTGTCACCCAGCAGTCGTGGAAGCTGCGAGGTGGGGTGGATCTCCGCCGTGCCGGAGATGGAGGCGCCGGCCTCGGCCACGCCGCGCAACGGCCCGACGACGAGCCAGTTGTCCACCAGCCGCACCGCCACCCAGTTGAGCATGATGGTGGAGATGACCTCGTGCACGCCCCGGTACAGCTTGAGCGCGCCGGCAATCCCCGCCCAGGCGGCCCCGGCCACCGCCGCGCCGAGGAGCGCGGCCGGGATGTGCAGGACGCCGGGCAGGGTCACGTGCGCGCCGACCACCGCGGCCGCGAGCGCTCCGAGCAGCATCTGTCCCTGCGCGCCGATGTTGAACAGGCCCACCTTGAAGGCCACCGCGACGGACAGGCCGGTGAGGGTGAGCAGCGCCGCCTTCATCGCCGCTTCGCCCAGGGGCCGGGTGAGGACGGTGACGGCGGCGCCCTCGATGAACCGGGGCCAGTCGCCAATGCCGCCCCAGAGCATCTCGAGATAGGCCGCCGTGGCGACCGCCGTGCCATCCGTGTCCCGGGTGAGGGCGATGAGCTGCCAGCACACCACCAGCGACAACAGCACCGACAGCACCGAGGGCAGGGCCTGCCGTGTCCGCTCACCCATGGGCCTGCTCCGCTCCCAGCATGCGACGTCCCATCTCCCGCTCGTCGTACTCGGCCCGGGTGAACTGGCCCGTCACGCGGCCCTCGAAGAGCACATAGACGCGGTCCGCCAGGGCCAGCACTTCTTCCAGGTCCAGTGACACCAGCACCACTCCCGTCCCCTGGGCCCGCGCCTCGCGCAGCCGCGCATGCACCTGCGCCACCGCGCCGATGTCCAGGCCTCGCGTGGGCTGCACCACCACGAGCAGACGCGGCCGGGCATCCAGCTCGCGCGCCACGACGACCTTCTGCTGGTTGCCACCCGACAGGGCCTGCAAGGGCAGGGTCGGCTCGGGCGGGCGCACGTCGTATGAGGCCAGGAGCGTCTGGGCCCGCTCGCGGCGCCCGGCGAAATCAATCCACAGGCCCCGCGCGAAGGGCGGCCCCGTGTGGCGTCCCAGGGCGATGTTCTCCTCCACGCTGAGCGCCTTCACCACCGCGCGGCGCAGCCGGTCCTCGGGCACGTGGCCCACGCCGCGCGCTCGCGCCTGGGCGGGCGTGAGCCCCGTCAGCGCTCCTCCGAGCAGCGTGCCGCCACCCGCGGTCAGCGGACGCAGGCCGGTGAGCACTTCGGCCAGCTCGCGTTGGCCGTTGCCGTCCACGCCGGCGATGCCGACGATTTCTCCCTCGCGCACCGTCAGGTCCACGCCGCGCAGCGCGGGGCACCCGTTGTCGCCTCGTGCCTGGAGTCCCGTTGCCTCCAGCAGGACGTCGCCGGGCTTCTCACCGCCGCCTGGCGCGGGCCTTCCGTCGTCCCCTCGCACCGGGAGCCCCACCGCTTCCATCAGGGCGTCGCTGGGGAGCTTCTCTCCCGAGGCCGCCGCTTGGCCCGTCACGGCGCGCTGGCTCTCGCCCACCATCAGGGCGGCCAGGGCCGTCGCCGAGGTCTCCGAGGGCCTCACCTCCGCCACCAGTCGGCCGCGCCGCATGACGGCGATGCGGTCCGCCACGCCGAGCACTTCCTTCAGCTTGTGGCTGATGAGCACGACGGTGCGCCCCTGCGCGACGAGGCCGCGCATGACGCGGGCCAGTTCGTCGGCTTCCTGGGGGGTGAGGACGGCGGTGGGCTCGTCGAGGATGAGCACCTGGGCACCCCGGTGCAGCGCCTTGACGATTTCCACCTTCTGCTGCGAGCCCACCGTGAGCGTGTCCACGCGGGCGCGCGGGTCCAACACGAAGCCGAAACGCTCGCAGGTGGCGGCGACCTCCCTGACGGCGCGCTCCCAGTCGAACAGCCCCCGGCGGGTGGGCTCGCGGCCGAGCACCACGTTCTCCGCCACCGTCAGCGTGGGCACGAGCATGAAGTGCTGGTGCACCATGCCGATGCCCAGGGCAATCGCGTCCCGAGGGCTCTTGAGGCGCACGGACCTGCCGTGCACGGACACCTCGCCCGAGTCCGGATGGTAGAGCCCGTAGAGGACGTTCATCAGGCTGGACTTGCCCGCGCCGTTCTCTCCCACCACCGCGAGCAGCTCGCCCGCGCCGATATCGAGGGACACGTCATCCAGCGCCATGACGGCGCCGAAACGCTTCTGGATATGTCGAAGGGAAATCAGGGCGCGGCGGCCTGGAAGGTGGCGAGGTCCGCCGGGACGGAAGGCACCTGGAGCTGTCCGGAGACGACGCGCTGGCGCAGCGCCTCCACCTTCTGGAGCGCCTCCGCCTTGCCCGGGAAGTCCACCCGGACCTCGGCCATGGCCACGCCGTTCTCCTTGAGGCCCAGCACCTGCTCGGTGGCGGTGAACTTGCCGTCCACCAGGTCCTTCGCGGCCTGGTACACGACCAGGTCCGTGTGCTTCAGCATGGAGGTCAGGATGGCTTCCGGCGCCACGTGCGACTGGTCCGAATCCACGCCGATGGCGTACACGCTCTTGCCGGCCGCGCGCGCCTCCTTCACCGCCTGGATGACGCCGATGCCGTCCGAGCCCGCCGCGTGGAAGATGACGTCCGCGCCCTTGGCGATGAGGTCCTGCGCCACCTGCTTGCCCGCGGCCATGTCGTTGAAGCTGCCGGTGTAGACGGACATCAGGGTCTGGGCTGCCTCGGGCTTCGTCGTCTTCACGCCGGCGCGATAGCCGACCTCGAAGCGCTGGATGAGGGGCACCTCGATGCCGCCCACGAAGCCCACCTTGTTCGTCTTCGTCACCAGCCCCGCCAGCGCGCCGACGAGGAAGCTGCCCTCGTGCTCCTTGAAGAGGACGGTGCGCACGTTGGGCAGCCGCAGCGTCTTGCCCTGGGCATCCAGCACCTGGCTGTCGATGAGCAGGAAGCGGGCCTGGGGGTTCTCCTGGGCGGAGCTGCGCACGGCGTTGGCCAGCAGGTAGCCGTTGCCGATGGTGAGCTGGGAGCCCCGGTCCACGAGCAGCTGGAGGTTGGGGACGTAGTCCTCCTGGGCCTTGCTCTGGAGGACGACGGGCTGGATGGGCAGGGGCTGGAGGGTGGACGCGATGGAGGCCAGGTGGCCGGGCAGGGACTTGCGCACGTCGTCGGGCGTGGCGTCCACGTACTTGCCGCCCTCGTAGCGCTTGCCGGCGGCCCACAGCTCCAGGCCGCGCAGGGCGGCGTCGTTGAACGAGTGATCACCCCGGCCGCCCACGTCGATGACGAGGCCCACGGGAAGCGGCTTCTTCGCCTCCTGCTGAGCGGAGGCGGGGGCCGAAGCGCCGGAGGGGGGCGTCTCTTCCTTCTGCTTGGAACAGGCGCAGAGGAGCGCCGTGAGGGCGAGGACCTGAAGGCGAAGCGTCATGGCTGGCTATCTACCAGATGCGGAGGCGCCTTTCGCGGAAGTGCATGGGGGCCCGGGTTCCTGGTATGGGCAGTCCCCGTGCAACCCTACGAGCTCATCAAGTCGAAGCGGGATGGGGGCCGGCTGGAGCCGGCTGACATCCGCGCGTTCATCCAGGCATATACGGCGGGAACGGTAGCGGACTATCAGATGGCGGCCATGTGCATGGCCGTCTTCTTCCGGGGGCTGGACTCCCGAGAGCTGGGCGCCTGGGCGCGCGCCATGCTGGAGTCGGGCGAGGTGTTGGACCTGTCCGACACCCCGGCCGTGAAGGTGGACAAGCATTCGACGGGCGGAGTGGGGGACAAGGTGTCTCTGAGCCTGGCGCCCCTGGCGGCGGCGTGCGGGGTGCCGGTGCCCATGATTTCGGGCCGGGGCCTGGGCCACACGGGCGGGACGCTGGACAAGCTGGAGTCCATCCCCGGCTTCAACGTGAATCTGTCGACGTCCGAGTACCGCCGGCTGGTGCGCGAGGTGGGCTGCTGCCTGATTGGCCAGACGGCGCAGGTGGCGCCCGCGGACAAGAAGCTCTACGCGCTGCGTGATGTGACGGCGACGGTGGACTGCATCCCGCTGATTGCGTCCTCCATCATGAGCAAGAAGCTGGCGGAGGGCATCGACGCGCTGGTGCTGGACGTCAAGGTCGGCAGCGGCGCGTTCATGAAGCGCGACGAGGATGCCCGCACGCTGGCCCGGACGATGATTGGCCTGGGCGCGGAGATGGGGCGCAAGGTCGTCGCGTTGCTGACGGACATGGACCAGCCGCTCGGGCGCAAGGTGGGCAACGCCCTGGAGGTGATGGAGGCGGTGGACATGCTCCGTGGCGAGGCCCCGGACGACTACACCGAAATCACCTACGCGCTGACGGCGGAGATGCTGGTGCTCGGCAAGAAGGCCGCCACCGTGGACGAGGCGCGCGAGAAGCTGCGCAAGTCCGTGGCGGATGGCAGCGCGCTGCGCAAGCTGAAGGAAATCGTCCTGTCTCAGGGCGGAGACCCGCGCTCCATCGACGACTACTCGCTCCTGCCCCAGGCGCGCTCCACGGTGGACGTGGTGGCGCCCCGTGGAGGGTATGTGACGGGCATCGACACGGAGGGAGTGGGCCTCGCGGGCGTGGCGCTCGGCGCGGGCCGTCAGCGGGTGGACAGCAAGATAGACCCCGCCGTGGGCTTCACCCTCTTGAAGAAGACGGGCGAGGCCGTGGTGAAGGGCGAGCCCGTGGTCCGCGTGCACTACAACGACGAAGCTCCGGTGGAGGGCGTGAAGGCCCGTCTGCTGGCGGCCTACCACTTCGGCGATGCCGCCCCCGCCCCCCGTCCGCTGGTGCGCGAGCGGGTGGAGTAGGGCGGCTCGGACCTCGAGCCCGCGCGGCTCGAGGTCCGGTGCCTGGCGCCTCGTGACGGTGATGGCCCGTGCGCCTACGCGCCGTGGCCGCCGTCGACGTTGAGCACGGTGCCCGTGATGTACGTGGCACCCGGGCCCGCGAGGAACACGATGCTGTCGGCGATCTCCTCGGGGCGGCCGAAGCGGCCCAGGGCGATGGCCGCGTTGATGGCGGGCTTCATCGGCTCAAGGCCGGAGGACATGTCCGTGGCCGTGAAGCCCGGCTGCACCACGTTGACGGTGATGCCCTTGGGGCCCAGGTCTCTCGCCACGCCCTTGGTGTAGCCGACCACCGCCGCCTTCGTCGCCGTGTAGTCCGCCATGCCGGCCATGCCCACGCGCCCGGTGATGCTGGAGCCCACGGTGATGATGCGCCCGCCCTGGCCCATCACCTTGACCGCCTCGCGGATGGCCGCGATGACCCCGTGGACGTTGATGTTCTGCTGTCGCTCGAACGCCACCGCATCGCTTTCCGGGCTGTCGACCGCTCCTGGCGTGGCCACTCCCGCGTTGTTCACGAGGATGTCCAGCCGACCGAAGCGCTGGGTGACCGCCTGGACCAGCTTCGCTGCCTCCGCCGGTACGCCCTGGTCGGACTGGAAGGCCGCCGCCCGGACGCCTTGGGCCTCCAGCTCCCGCACGAGCGCTTGGGCCTTCTCCGCCGAGGCGACGTAGCTGATGGCCACATCCGCCCCTTCTTGCGCGAGCGCCCGCGCCGTCGCCGCGCCAATCCCCCGAGAACCCCCCGTCACCAGCGCCACCTTGCCTGCGAGCTTCTTGGCCATGTTCGTCATTCCTTCTGGGTTGTGTACTTATCGGTACTGAATTGGACACACCCAGGCGCGCTCCGCGCGGTTCCGCCCGAGCCCGGGCGCGGGATGTGTACCGATTGGTATAGATGTAGAGTCCTGGCCCGGAGTCGTCAAGGGGATTAGTATCGAACGGTATGAAACCGAAGACGGCAGCCGCCCAGGTGGGGCGTCCCCGGGGTTTCGACGTGGATGAGGCGTTGGACCGTGCGCTGCGCCTGTTCTGGCGGCAGGGGTACGAGGGCACCTCGCTGTCGGACCTGACGGAGCAACTGGGCATCAACCGGCCCAGCCTGTACGCGGCGTTCGGCAACAAGGAGTCGCTGTTCCGCAAGGCGTTGGACCGCTACGTCGAACGCCATCTGGTCCTCTATCGGGACGCGTTCGACAGGCCCACGGCCCGCGCCGCTGTCGAGCACCTGCTGCTCGGGCTGGCGGACGCGCAGACGCTGCCCCGGGAGCCCAAGGGCTGCATCACCGTGCAGGGCGCGCTGGTGAGCGGCGCGGATGCCGCCCCCATCCAGGGGGAGCTGGCGGCGAGGCGCGCGGCGGGAGAGCAGGCCCTTCGCGAGCGAATCGAGCAGGGGCAGCGCGAGGGGGACGTTCCGGCGCACGTCGACTGCGCGGACCTGGCGCGCTACTTCACCACCGTCTCGCAGGGCATGGCCGTCCAGGCCGCCACGGGAGCCAGTCGCGAGGACCTGCGGCGCGTGGCCCGGACCTCCCTGCTCGCGTGGCCCCCCGTCTGAGGAAGTTCGCCGTCCCCTCCGGTGGTCGAGGAGGCTTCGCTCGGTCCTTCACGTTGGCCCCGGAACGCGGCATCTTTCCGGCCCCAACGGCGGCAGGGACGCATGAACACGGGCGAAGCGCTGTATCTCCATCCGGGAGTGAAGGTCCGGCCCTGCGAGTGGGGCTTCGGCGTCTTCACCGATGAGCTCATCAAGGCGGGCGAACTCATCGAGGAGTGTCGCTACCTCAAGGTGCTGCAGAAGCACACGCGGCATCCGCCGCTCGACGACTACGTCTTCCAGATTCGCTGGGGCGAGCGCGAGCAGCAGCCCGCGGGGGACTGGGTCGCGCTCGTGCTGGGCTACGGCATGCTCTACAACCACGCGAAGGAGCCCACCGCCGCGTACTACCGCGCGGTGGACCGCGACATCTTCACCTTCTACGCCCTGAGGGACATCCACCCCGGCGAGCAGATCTTCATCAGTTACGGCGAGGAGTGGTGGGACACCCGGAACGAGGATGTCCCCCCTTGAGCCCTCGGGGTGTGTTCCGGGGGGCATGAGCGGGCGCTGGGGGCCGCCGGGTTCGACGCAGGGCGCAAAGAGGGGGCACTCCTGGTACAGGACATTCCTGGGGGAACCCACGCGGGGGATGAAATTCGGCGCCTCCCTGGCGGGTGGGCAAGCGTATGATGGGTGGCGGATGGTGCTTCATGGACACGTGACGCAGGCGGCCGTGGCCGTTCGCCGGGGGACCTGGAAGGGGGAGCCGAGGGTGGGCTTCGACCTCCCGGAGGACGCCCTGCCGGCCGGGCCCGGTGAGCCGCGCGCGTGGCCCCGGGGGCGGGCCACCTCCAAGGGGCTTCCGGCGGTGGTACGGGCATGAGCGGCAGGACTGGAACGGCGATGGCCGAGAGGAACAACTCGATGAGCGACAAGGCCGAGGACCGGCGCGACTCCCCCCGGATTCCCATGCGCCTGAAGGTGCGCCGGGCGGGCAGCTCGGCGGACTTCGAGGCACGGGATGGGGACCTGTCCCTGGGCGGCTGCGCCTGGAATGGCCCCGGACTGGAGGCGGGCGCGCAGGTGGAGGTGCGCTTCACGCTGCCCATCCTTCCCGACGAAGTGGAGGCGAAGGGCGAGGTGCTCCACGTGACGGATGGCCCGCAGGGCCCCGCCGCGCACGTGCGCTTCGTGGACCTGCCGGTGGAGGCGGAGCTGGCCATCGCCCGCCACCTGGACGACATGCGGCTCGCGGGCGAACCTCGCTGAGGCCCACCCCGTCACCTTGGAAGGCGGCGACATGGCGGATGAGATTCCCTGGGAGCGGCTGTTCGAAGAGGCCACCCGCGTGCGGGAGCGGGCGCACGTGCCGTACTCCCGCTTCCCGGTAGGGGCCGCCGTCCTGTACGCGGACGGCTCCGTGATGTCCGGCTGCAACGTGGAGAACGCCACCTACGGGCTGACGGTCTGCGCCGAGCGCAATGCCTTCGCCGCGGGCGTGGCGCAGGGCCGCTCCCAGCCGGTGGCGGTGGCGGTCGTCGCGAACACGGCCACACCCGTCCCTCCGTGCGGCATGTGCCGGCAGGTGATGGCCGAGTTCGGCACGCCGCAAATGCAGGTGCGCAGCCGCACCCCTCGAGGGGACGAGATGCGCTACTCCCTGGGCGAGCTGCTGCCGCACGCCTTCACCAAGGACTTCCTCTAAGAGAGCCTGAGCACCCGTGGATCTGCTTCTGACCGGCGGCACCGTGGTGACGATGAACCGCGAGCGAGAGGTGCTCGTGGGCGCTGATGTGCTCGTCCAGGACGGGCGCATCGCGAAGGTGGGACGGGGCCTGAAGGCCCGTGGAACGCGGCGCGTGGTGGACGTGGCGGGGAAGGTGGTGCTGCCGGGCCTCATCCATGGCCACCTGCACGCCTGCCAGACGCTGTTCCGGGGCCGCGCGGATGGGATGGAGCTGCTCGACTGGCTTCGCGAGCGCATCTGGCCCTTCGAGGCGTCCCACGACGCGGCCTCCATGCGCGCGTCGGCGGACCTGACCTTCGCGGAGTTGATCCGCTCGGGCTCCACGGCCGCGCTCGACATGGGCAGCGTGCATCACTACGACGCGGTCTTCGAGTCCGCGCGGGACTCCGGCTTCCGGCTGGTGGGTGGCAAGGCGATGATGGACGCGGGCGCAAACGTGCCCGACGGCCTGCGCGAATCCACCGCGGAGTCGCTGGCCCACAGCCTGGCGCTGCTGGAGCGCTGGCACGGTACGCATGACGGGCGGCTGCGCTACGCCTTCGCGCCCCGCTTCGTGTTGTCCTGCACGCCGGAGCTGATGCGTGAGGTGGCGAAGCTGTCGCGCGAGCACAACGTGCGCATCCACACCCACGCCAGCGAGAACGCGAAGGAGACGGACGCGGTGCGCCAGTACTCGGGCGGCCGGGACAACGTCGACTTCTTCCACACGCTGGGGCTGACGGGGCGGCACGTGACGCTGGCCCACTGCGTGTGGCTGTCCGCGGAGGAGCAGGAACTCATCCGCGAGACGCACACCGTGGTGTGCCACTGCCCCGGCTCCAACCTCAAGCTCGCCTCGGGCATCGCCAAGGTACCGGAGCTGCTGGAGGCCGGCGTGACGGTGGCGCTGGGCTCGGATGGCGCGCCCTGCAACAACACGCTCGACATCTTCCACGAGATGCGGCTCGCGGCGGTGCTGCACAACCCTCGTGTGGGGCCTCGCGCGATGACGCCCCTGCGCGTCCTGGAGATGGCCACGCTGAACGGTGCCCGGGCGCTGGGGCTGGAGGACGAGGTGGGCTCGCTCGAGCAGGGCAAGCGCGCCGACATCACCGTGGTGGATGTGAGCGGCCTGCACTGCGGTCCCTCGGCCGAGGACATCCTGGCGCCGCTGGTGCATTCCGCGCGCGGCAGCGACGTGACGCACGTCTTCATCGACGGCAAGCCGGTGTTGAAGGACGGCGTGCTGACCACGCTGGACGCGTCGTCGGTGATGGCCAGCGCGAAGTCCAACGTCGAGCGCATCCTCCGCCGTCGGCAGCGCGCCCGGGGTTCAGGCGGTCGGTAGCCGCAGCACGAAGGACGTGGGCCAGTCCGGGGTGTCCTCCACGGAGAGCGTTCCTCCGTGGGCCTCCGCGGCCAGTCGGGAGAAGTACAGCCCCAGGCCGTAGCCCCGGCGGTTGTCTCGCTCCTGGTCGCCCTGCACGTACTTGTCGAAGAGGCGTGCGCGCAGCTCGCCCGGAATTGGCGGGCCGTCGTTGCGCACCGCCAGCCACGCGCCCTGGGCGTCGGTGCCGCCCTCCAGCCGTACGCGGCCGCCCGTGGGCGCGTAGCGCAGGGCATTGGTGGCCAGGTTCTCCACCACGCGAACGAGCAGCTCCGGGTCTCCGTGCAGTGCCAGCGTCCGGGGCGCGACGACGTCCAGGGTGAGCTTGCGGGCGCGGGCGACGTTCTCCAGCGAGCGGCGTACGTCCTCCAGCAAGCGGCCCATGTCGAGCGGCACCTTGCGGGGCTCCAGCCGGCCCTGCTCCAGCCGGGGCACGTCCATCATGTCGGTGATCATCCGGTCCAGGCGCGCGGTGACGGCCAGGCCCGTGCGCGCGGACTCGTGGAGGTGGCCCTGGGGGAGCTCCTGCTCCATCCAGGCCAGCGTCATGGTCAGCGCGGACAGGGGCGAGCGCAGGTCATGGACGAGGAACTGCGTCAGCAGCTCCTTGTCGTGCTGGAGCGCCCGGAGCTCGTCGTTCTTCGCGTGCTCCTCGTCGAGCATCCTGGCGATGATGCGCCGGGCCTCCTCGACTTCCTGGAACCGGCGGGCCTCCAGGGCGCTGTCCACTTCCGCGCGGGTGAGGGCCACCGCGAGCACGCGCACCCTCCCGGTGCCGTAGTGCTTCACCGCCGCGACCATCATCAGGGTGACGACGGCGATGACCACCGCGCCCCAGCCGACGCCCGCCTCACGCATCAGCGCCGCCTGGGCCACCGACGACAGCGCGGCCGTGCCGTAGACGACGGTGGGGCGCAGGGCGAGCCCGCTGAGCGTCACCACGAGGGCGAAGAGGCCCAGGCTGAAGCCCGCCACCCCGGCCGGAAAGGGCGAGATGGGGAGGGCCAGGTGTTGCAGGCCATAGACGAGGGCGACGTCCACGGGGGACTGGACGATGCCCAACCAGCTGGCCTCGGGGCGGTTGCGCACGACGAAGAGCACCGTCGCCACGCCCACATAGGGCACCAGCAGGAGCGGGTAGGGGCTCCAGTCCTCGCCGCCGGTCAGCCACAGCGTGGTGGTGAGAATCAGGAAGAGCGTCGCGCCGACGAGCCGCACCGCCGCGCCCGTGCCCAGCACGCTTCGTCGCTGGGCGTCCACGGCGCGCGCCAGCGAGTCATCGAAGGAGGAGTGGGTCCAACCCAACGCACTGTCCACTGGGGCAGGGTTTTCCCCGCTTCCCGGCGCCGGGGCAAGTCCCCCACTTGGGGGAGGCCGCCAGGGGACGGCTCGCGGGCCCTCACTGGCGGCGTGCGAGCAGGGAGGCGCGATGGGACTTGTGGGTGGTGGGCAATCGCCTTAGGTGAGTTCGCGTAGCACTGATCAGAGGGGTGGATGCGGCTGCTTGCTCCCCCCTGAGTTCGTGTAAGGTGGCTGGAAGTAGGTCTGGACGGAGGTAGACCGGCGATATGTGGGACAGACTCAAGAGGGCGTTGCGCAGCTTCGCGGGCTTCTTCGTCTCCTCCATCGAGGATCCGGAGCTCATCCTCGAGCAGAACATCCGTGACCTGAACGACCAGGTCCCGAAGATGAATGAGTCCATCGCCATGGTCCGGGCGAATGTGACGCTGCTGGAGAAGGAGAACACCAAGTACAAGGACGACGTGCGCGGGCTGACGGCCAAGGTGAAGGCCGCCATCCAGGCCGGTCGCGACGACCTGGCGGCGCAGTACGCGACGAAGCTCCAGGTGGAGAAGGAAGCGCTGGCGCGCAACGAGGCGCAGCTGGAGACGGCGCGGCTGGCGTACGAGAAGGCGCTGAACGTCAAGAAGGCGTTCATGCGGGAGAAGGACAAGAAGACGGCGGAGGCCATGACGGCCATTCGCGACGCGCGACGCGCCAAGTGGCAGGCCAAGGTGGCCGACACGATGGAGTCCTTCACCGTCGCCGGCATCGACTCGACGCACGACGAGATGCTGCGCAAGGTGGAGGAGCGGACCGCCGTGAACGAGGCGCGCATGCAGATGGCGCTCGAGTCGGTGGACCACCAGTCCGCGCAGATTGAGGAAGAGGCCGAGAAGATCCAGGCCAACGAGTTGGTGAAGCAGTTCAAGATGGAGATGGGGCTGATGGAGAGCCCCGCCCCGGTGTCTGACGTGAGTGGACAGACGGGGAAGACCATCGGCAAGAAGGTCGGGGTCGAGTAGGCCCCGGCGGTCGGCATCATGATGAAGGGAAGAGACCTGGGAACTGACGGATGAAGCTCCACCGTGGGCCAGGTCTCTTTCTCTTCCTGTTCCTGTGCGCGTTGGGCGCGGGCTGGGTGCTCGCATCCCGCATGGGATATCTGGACACCCTCCAGGCGCGCTTCTTTCCCTCCGTGCGCGAGGCGATCCGCCTGTCTCCCGGAGACTTTCCCGCGGGCGTGTCGGCGCCGGTGGCGGACGTGGCGTCCGTGCCGCTGCGGCCGGTGCTCATCGGTTTCACGCCGCGCGGCTCGGCGGCGGGGCTGCTCGTGGCGGCCGGTGGGGCGACGACGCTGGACAACCCCGCGCCCCCGCCGAACGCGGCGCAGGGCTTCCTGAAGACGGCCTATGCGCTGGACGCGCGGGCGGTGCTCTTCGGCCGAGAGGAGGAGCTGCGGCAGGCCCTGGCCATTGGCGCGGAGAACGGCGGCGTGGACATGGCCATGCTGTCGGTGGACCGGCTGGCGTCGTGGGCCCCGGGCCTGCGGGACGCGGCGCCGAGGACGATATTGCTGGCGGGACGAAGCCGGGGGCAGGAGGCGCTCGCGGCGGTGGGCGTGACGGACCTGGCGAGCCTGCGAGGCAAACGCGTGGGCGTCTATCCGTTCAGCTCCACGCACTACTTCGCGCTGTGGGTGCTGGCGCGAGCGGGGCTGCGGACGACGGACGTGCGCTGGGTGGACCTGCCCTCCACGCTGGATGCCGGGCGGGCGCTGCGCGAGGGCCGCGCGGACGCCGTGGTGGGGCTGTGGGGCGACGTGGAGCTGGCGGCGAAGGACCGGGGCGGCGCGGTGCTCGCGACGACGGCGGATGCGCCGCACCTGGTGGCGACGGTGCTGGTGGCGCGGGGGGATTTCGCGGCGCGCTATCCGGACGCGGTGAGGCGGGTGCTGCGCGGGATGCTGGACGCGGGGCAGAGCGTGCTGAAGGACCCGACGGCGGGGGCTCGGATGCTGGGCGAGGTGGCGCCGTACCTGGGTGACCCGATAGAGGCCATCCGCAGCGCGCCTCCCGCGACACTGGCGGACAATCGAGCGTTCTTCGGCCTTTCCGGCGAGGCGCCGGTCACCTATGACGAGCTGTACCAGAGCGCCGCCGCGCTCTTCCAGAAGCTCAAGCAGGGACCCCAGGTGCCACTCGCGGAGGATACGAGGGACCTGGGAGCGTTGAAGTACGTGTCGGAGGCGCGCGGTCCCTGAGGCAAGTCGACCGGGCGCCGGGAAGGGGAGGTCGGACGTGGCGAAGAAGTCGCCGAACTACATCAAGGCCGCATTCATGCTGCCGGCCAACCTCGTGGGGTTGGGTACGGCGGCCGCTTCGGCGGCGCTGACAGGCGAGCCGTTGCCCGCCTTGCTGGCGCTCGGGCTGGAGGGGCTGTACCTGGGCCTCTTCTCGTCCATGCCGCGCTTCCAGCGGGCCATCCGCTCGCGGGAGCCCACGGACCCGGAGGCCGCGCGCAAGGCGGTGGACTCGCTGCTGGCGGACCTGGCGCCGTCGCAGCGCGAGCACTACCAGCAGCTCGTCGGCCTCAAGGAAAAGATTCTCGCCAACTACCGCAAGCTGCCGGGCGGCAAGGTGCTGGAGTCCGACAGCGAGCCGCGCCTGGACGCGCTGCTGACATCGTTCCTGCGGCTCATCTCCACGCTGAACCAGTACCGCTCGTACCTCAACAGCTCCGACCGGGGACACCTGGAGAAGGACGTGCGGGAGCTGGAAGAGGACGTGGCGCGCGAGACGAATCCCCGGCTGAAGGACGTGAAGCAGAACCGGGTGGATATTCTTCGCAAGCGGCTGGCGCGCTTCGAACAGGCGAGCGAGAGCCGGGAAGTGGTCAGCCACCAGCTCGCTGGCATCGAAGACATGATGCGGCTGACGCACGAGCAGTCGATCGCCATCCGGGACCCGGAGGTCGTCAACCGGCAGCTCACCATGCTGAGCGCGGAGGCCGAGGCCACCGACGAGTCCGTGCGGCAGATGGAGCAGTTCCTGGAGTTCACCGAGGAGACTCGCGGCCCGCTGCCGCATGGCTCGCGGGTGCGCTGACGCGTCGTCGCGGAGCTTCGCCTGGGCTGCGCATCATGGGGGCTGCTCGTCCCTTCCTCTGTCTCGCGGAGGAAGGGGCTTCTTCCAGAACGCAATGACTCCGCGGGGGCCCTCCGTCATGAGGATGCCGACGGTCACTGCCCCCATGAGAAGTCCCTGGCAGGCGTAGATGCCCAGCCCTCCGCCGACGAAGAGGCCCACGAGGCTGACGGCGGGATGGATACGCCACCCGAAGACGGCTCCGACGACGGCGCCCGCGAGGGCACTCAGAATCACCAGCATCTCGATGAGCGTCATGGGACTCCTCGGCGAATGGGCATCGCTCGTGTTTCAAGCGCCGTGCCCTCGCGCCCCGTGACGGGTCACGTTGGAGTGGCCCTCGGGACTCCGTCAGATTGGCAATCTGGCGGCATGGCTTGCTGTCGCATTGACGTCGCGGGTTGCTGGTGGGGACTCCCCTCCGAAGCCTCTGTGGCGGGCATTGAGTCTCGTGGAAGTTGCCTGCCCATCATCCGGGTCCCTTGGCCGGGAGGCGGACGTACGCCGCGCACAGGAATACATTGACTCTCCGCCCCAGCCGTCCTGTCCTGCCGTCATGTTCCGCCGAGCCTGGCTTCCGACCCTCCTCCTCGTGCTCGCCATCGCGGGCTGCTCACGCTGTGGCAAGGACGAGGGGCCCGTCGCCCCGACGGCCTCCGGCCCCGCGCGCTACCTGCCTCGCGATGCGCAAGCCTCCGTCGTCATCCACGACCTGGGAGCGCTCGGAGAGAAGCTGGCGCGCTTCCAGAACCTGAAGGTCGCCTCCTTCGCCGCCCAGCTCCAGAGCTTCTCCTCGGCGGAGGGCTATGTGAATGCGGTGATGCGGCAGGTGGGCGTCGACCTGCGCAGCCGTCAGGCCCTGGAGGCCGCGGGCCTCGCTCCCGAGCTGGGCGCTGGCGCGGCCTTCCTCGGTGACGGTCGCGCCATCTCCGTCGTGGGTGTCAGGGACGCGGAGAAGCTCGAGGCGACGTTCGCCGGCTTCGCGCGCACCCGACTTGGAGCCTCCGAGAAGAAGGAGGAGAGCGGCGTGGGCGGCAAGCTCGTCACCTTCAACCGCCCGGGCCACCCCGCCGCGGCGCTGGGCCTGCTCTTCATCAGCGGCGGGAAGTTCGCGCTCCTGGGCGCGGGGCCCTCCGTCGCGTCGCTGCGCCCCCTGGCCAGCCAGGCCGAGGAAAAGTCGCTCGCGAAGGAGCCCGTGCTGGCCGCTTCGCTCCAGCGCCTGCCGTCGAAGCGAGACTTCCACGTGTTCATCCCCGGCGGCGCGGGCCTGCTGCTCCCCGCGGGCACCGTGCAGGGACTCACGCTCACCGGGCTCGTCGACGACCGTGCCGTCACCGTCCACGCGGACGCGCCGTGGCCGGACACGAAGGAGTCGCTGGCCGCGTTGGACCCGGTGAAGGACGCGGCGGACCTGCGCGGCTTCCTGCCTCCGGACAGCTTCTTCGTGGCGCGCTTCCGGGGCGACCCGTCCCAACTCGACGGTGTGTGGCCCTACCTCGTGGGCGACTACCTGACGCGCGCGGTGCAGAAGAGCGGGCTCGACGTGAAGGCGGAGGTGCTCGACAACTTCAAGCCGGGCACGGTGCTGGGCCTGTCGCTGTCGCCCAAGGTGCAGCTGGGCTCCGGCATGCCCGCGCTCGATTTGCGCCGCACCAACCCCTTCCGCTTCGTCAACCTGGTGGCCCTGTCGGAGCTGGAGGACGCCACGCGGACGCAGGCCCTCCTGGAGAAGCTGCCGCAGCTCTCCAGCGACTTCGGCGCCAAGGTGGAGGCCTCCGACCTGAAGGGCCAGCGCGTGTACCTCACCTCGTATCGCGCGGGGGAGGGCGCCCACTTCGCGCTCGGGCCCAATGGCAAGCTGCTGGTCGCCTCGCCCCAGTCGCAGTTGGAGGCCTCGCTCACCGCCCTCGCGGCGAAGGCCGGCGAAGGGCCGCTGACCTCGGACCTGAAGGACGTGGGCAAGGACGCCGCGTTCAGCGCGGTGCTGGATTTGCGCCGGCTGGCGGACTCGGTGAAGAACCTCCCGTCGGAGGCGTGGGGCATTGGCGGCTTCGCCATCAAGGCCACCACCGTGCGCTGGCTGGAGGCCACCGATGACCTTCGCGCCGTGACGCTGTCCGTGTCTCGCAAGGAGCGCGCGCTCCAGGCGGAGATGTCCCTGCGCCTCACCCCCACCTCGCCGTCTTCCACCACGACCCAGCCGGCCACTCCGTGATTCACGCTCGAGACGTCACCAAGGAATATCTGGATGGAGATGGCACCCGGGTGCGGGTGCTCGACGGAATGACCCTGGACGTCGAAGCCGGGGACTTCGTCGCGGTGGTGGGCCCGTCCGGCAGCGGCAAATCCACGCTGCTGCACCTGTTGGGCGGCCTGGATGTCGACTACCGGGGCGAGGTGAAGGTGGGCGGAGTGACGCTCGGGGGCCTGAAGGACAAGGACCTGGCGCGCTTCCGCAACACGCACGTGGGCTTCGTCTTCCAGTCCTTCCACCTCATCCCCAACTTGTCGGCGCTGGAGAACGTGCTGCTGCCCTCGTACTTCGGTCCGCGCACTCCCGACGCCATCAAGCGCGCGGAGGCCCTGCTGGAGCGCGTGGGCCTGGGCGCGAAGAAGGACCGCGCCCCGGTGCGCCTGTCCGGCGGAGAGCGTCAGCGTGTGGCCATCGCCCGCGCCCTCTACGGCGGACCTCGGCTGCTCTTGTGCGACGAGCCCACCGGCAACCTGGATGCGACCACGGGCGACGGGGTCATCCAGCTCTTCCGTGAGCTGCATCGCGAGGGACTCACCGTGCTCGCCGTCACGCACGAGGAACGGATGAGCGCGGCCGCGCGGCGGGTGTTGCGACTCAAGGAGGGCAAGCTCGTGGAAGAGCCCGCACCGGAGCGTGCGACCCTGGGAGGTGCTCCGTGAGACTGGACGCGCTGTCTCGACTGGTGCGGCTGAGCCTCGCGCGCGAGCGCCGGGGGGCCTTCTTCTCCGCGTTCGGCGTGGCGATGGGCGTGGGCACGCTGGTGTTCTTCATCGGCCTGGGCCTGGGCGTGGGCCGCGTCATCCGCGAGAAGATCTTCCCCACCGACGCGCGACTGCTGGACGTGGTGCCCCCGGCGGTGTCGCTGGGCTCGCTGCTGGGGGGCGGCAAGCTGGACGCGGAGGCGGTGGAGCGCCTGCGCTCGCTGCCCGGCGTGGAGGCGGCGCACCGGAAGATGAGCGTGCGCGTGCCCGCGGTGACCCGCTACGACGGGGCCTTCTTCGGCACCAAGCTGCGCATGGGCATGGAGGTGCTGGCGGTGGGCGTGGAGCCGGCGCTCGTGAAGGGCGACGTGCAGATGGGCGAGTTCAAGGACCCGGGTGAGGGGCAGCCGATTCCGGCGCTCGTCTCCACGCGGCTCCTGGAGCTGTACAACAAGACGTTCGCCCCGGCGCGCAAGCTGCCGCAGCTCTCCGCGAGCATGCTTGTCGGCTTCGGCTTCCCGGTGGAGTTCAACCGCTCCTACGTGGCGGCGAACTCCGCGTCGGGACCCAGCCGCTCCGCGCAGACGCAGGTGGTGGGGGCGTCGGACCGGGCCATGTTCGCCGGCATCACCATTCCGCTGGAGACAGCGATGCGCATCAACCGCGAGGCGGGCGTGGACGCGGACACCTTCACGGGTGTCACGCTCGTCGCCACGGACCCGTCCAAGGTGCCCGCGCTGGTGGACGCGGTGAAGGCCATGGGCCTGGAGATCGACGACCAGGAGCGCCGCATGGCGGAGAACACGGGCGCGGCCGTCGCGCTGACGACCTCCGCGCTGGCGCTGCTGTCCATCCTCATCTGCATCCTGGCGGCGGTGAACATCGCCCACGCGCTGTCGGCCTCGGTGCGTGCGCGCGCCAAGGAGATTGGGGTGATGCAGGCGGTGGGGGCGTCGCGCTCGGACATCCGGGCCATCGTCCTGGCAGAGGCCGCCGTGGTGGGACTCGCGGGCGGCGCCATTGGCACCGCCGTGGCGCTGCTCACTTCCTTCGGCGTCAACCGCTTCGCCGCGGGCTACCTGCCCAACTTCCCGTACAAGCCCGACAGCTTCTTCTCCTTCCCCTGGCCGGTGGTGCTGGGTGGGGTGGTGCTGGGACTCCTGGCCGCGCTGGCCGGGGCCTACTTTCCCAGCCGCCGCGCCGCCGCCACCGACCCCGCACGGACACTCGCCGGATGAAGCTTCCCTCCCGAAAGACGCTGCTGGGCAATGTGCTCAGCCTGGCCGCCATCGCCTGGATCTACGGAGGGGACCTCGCGGACGCGCTGCGAGCTCGCACCGCGGATGTCTCGGCCCTCGTCGAACTGCCCTCGCCCGTGCGCCCCGCGGTGGTGCTGGCGCTGGCCGCCCTGGCGACCGCCGTCGTTGTCCTGGGCGGACTGGCGCGGGGCAGGGTCGAGGACTTCAAGGGCTACCGGCTCCTGCCCATCCTCCTGGTCGGCGCGCTCTTCGCGGACCTGGTCCTGTCGGAGAGCCGCATCCCCATCGACTCCACGGACATGGCGTCCATGAGCCTGCAGCGCTTCCACAAGCTCGCCCAGGCGCTGTCCACCCAGGACGCGGTGGCCGAGGACCCTCGCGTGCTCCAGCCCCTGCTGGAAGAGCTCGGCCGCCCTCCCTACCTGGTGCGTGGGGAGCCGCTCACGGCCTATGCCCTCCAGGTCCGAAAGGACTGCGAGGGCCCGGTGCGGGATGCCCCAGGGGTGCGGCCCGGAACGCTGCTGTACTGTGTCGCGCCGGAGCGCAAGGGGGCCTGGGTGACGATGGTGGGCCTGGCCGAGGAGAATCGCTTCGGCGCGCCGGAGCTGCTGTCGGCGGGCGGCAAGCTGCGCTTCCTGCTCGTCCAGCCCGCGATTTCCGACGAGGAACAGGCCGAACCGGGGGACGCGTTCCGGGAGGTTCCGGGGCCCGCGGCCGAGGACGGCACGGACGGCGGCACCTCCAGTCTTCAACCTTGAGAAAAATGGCGCTGCTACGCGCCTGTTGCCTGCTCGCCTGGAGAGCGCGTGAGGGTCGCCGCGAGGTTGACCCTACAGAGGGGCGATCGCTAGGCTCCCGTCGAACGGACCCTCCCCCACGTGACGACCTCTCAACCGAAGCGTCAGCCCATCCCATTCGGGAAGTACCTCCTACTGGACCGCGTCAACATCGGCGGCATGGCGGAGGTGTGGCGCGGCAAGCAGTTCGGCGCGAGCGGCTTCGAGCGGCTCGTGGCGATCAAACGCATCCTGCCGAACATCGCGGAGGACGAAGAGTTCATCTCGATGTTCATCGATGAGGCGAAGATCAGCGTTCAGCTGAGCCACGCCAACATCGCGCAGATCTACGAGCTGGGGCAGATCGCCAGCAGCTACTTCATCTCGATGGAGTACATCCCCGGCAAGGACATGCGGGCCATCTTCGACCGGTGCCGGAAGAAGGGTGAGCCCGCGCCCGTGCCGCTGGTGGCCTTCTGCCTGTCGAAGATGTGCGAGGGCCTGGACTACGCCCACCGCAAGAAGGACGGGATGGGGCGGGACATGAACATCGTCCACCGCGACATCTCGCCGCAGAACGTCCTCATCTCCTTCGAGGGCGAGGTCAAGGTCATCGACTTCGGCATCGCCAAGGCGGCGGGCAAGGCGACCAAGACGCAGGCGGGCATCCTCAAGGGCAAGTTCGGCTACATGAGCCCGGAGCAGATCCGCGGCCTGCCGTTGGACCGGCGCTCGGACGTGTTCGCCATCGGCGTGTGTCTCTACGAGATGCTCACCGGCGAGCGGCTCTTCGTGGGCGACAGCGACTTCAGCGTGCTGGAGAAGGTGCGCAAGGCGGAGGTGCCGCCGCCGTCCACGTACAACCGGCGCATCCCGGAGGTGCTGGAGAAGATCGTCATGCGCGCGCTCGCCAAGGACGTGGACGAGCGCTACCAGTACGCCAGCGAGCTGGGCGACGACCTGCAGCGCTTCCTCATCACCAGCGAGACCATCTTCGGCCGCAAGGACCTCATGCAGTACATGAAGTCCACCTTCGCGGAGGAAGTGGAGCGCGAGAAGCAGCGCCTGTCTGACTACGCCGACATCCGTCCTCCCGATGGCATGCTCGCCGCGCTCGAAGCGGCGACGGGCTTCAGCACGGGAGGCTCGGGCGGGATGATGGCCATGCCCGCGGCGGCTCCACAGCCTCCGCCTCCGCAGGCGGTTCCCGTGGTGCAGCCGATGGCCGCGCCGCCCCGGGCCACCGCGACGATGGGGTCCGTGTCGCCCACCGGCGTGCGGCGCTCGCCCACGCTGGCCGCGCTGCCCCGGTTGACGGCGGCCACCGCCGCGCCCGCGCCGAAGGAGGACGAGATCCAGGCCACGCAGTTGGTGTCCAGCGACCACGTCTTCGACGACAGGCCGGAGCCGACCACGCAGCCTGGAGCGACGGTGGGCCGCACCGTCACTCCGCTGGAGACGCGCGCCCAGTCCCAGGGCGACGAGGACGAGGAGCCCACCACGGGCAAGACGTCGATCGTCCCACCCCAGGCCCCCCCGAGGATGTCCCAGCCGATGCCCGTGCTGACGCCCGCGGGCGCGCCGCCACGTCCCTCGGTGACGGTGCCCACGCTGATGCCCTCGGAAGTCGCCGCGTCGGCCCCTGGGCCGCGTAGCAGCCGTGGCGGAAATGATGGGCTGCCCCGCATCGTCCGGGACGGGCCCGCGCCGGACACCTCGCAGGGGATTTCGCGCTCGGCGCTCCCGCCGGAGGTCTCGCAGGGGCTCTCCCGCGCGGCGCTGGCGGAGGGGCTGCAGAACAACTCGCGTCCGCCTCCCATGCTCGGCGCGGGAACTCCGCCGAGGCCGCCTCCGCCGCGTCACGTCGAGCAGGACGAGGACGACGACCAGGAAGACCGGCCGACCGCCGCCGTTCCCGCGCTGGGCCGACGGAGCCTGGACAAGCGGGTGCTCTATGGGGTGGGCGGGGCCGTGGCGCTGCTGGTGCTCCTCCTCGTGGGGTGGGTGGCGACGCGTCCGGGGGTTGGCTACGTCATGCTGGATCTCCAGCGTGTGCCGCCCGAGGTGCGAGGTCGGATGCAGGTGACGCTGGACACCCAGCCCATCCCCGTGGAGAGCGGTGGCACCACGCTCTTGCGCGAGGTGACGGCGGGGCAGGTCATGGTGACGGTGAGCGCGGAGGGCTACAAGACCTTCACGCGGACCCTCCAGGTCAACAGCGGCAAGGGCGTGGAGCCGGTGGAAGTCGCACTGGAGAGCCTGGTGCGCACCGCGTCGCTGGTGCTCGTCACTCAGCCCTCGGATGCCCAGGTGAAGGTGGACGGCAAGGTCATCCGGGCGCAGGGCGCTTCGGACGCGTTCATCAAGGGCGTCCCCATCTCCGGCCAGGAGTGGGTGGTGGAAATCAGCGCGCCGCAGCACAAGCCCGCCTCCAAGCGCGTGCCGTTGACGGGTGACGGTCCGTTCGAGGTGTCGCTGAAGCTGGAGCCGGTGGTGTCCAAGGTGTCAGTGAAGATCGACTCCAAGCCGGCGGGCGCGGTCATCTTCGCGGGTGGCCAGGAGCTGGGGGAGACGCCGGCCACGGTGCTGGTGTCCCCGAACGTGCGTCAGCTCACCCTGAAGCTGAAGTGCCACAACGACGCGGAGGTGGACGTTCCCGCGCCGGAGGCCGGAGAATCCATCGCCACGGCGACGGTTTCCCTCAAGCGTCAGCCCCGCTGCCGTTAGATTTCATGAAATCGAGCCCCGCTTCCCTCGTGGGAAGCGGGTGCGTCAGCTCCTCGAACCGGGGAGCGACAGGAGGCGTGTGTCCGTGAGCAAGGTGCGCAAGGTTCACAAGGAAGATCCGCTGGCGGACCTCCCCCGTTGGGCGCAGCAACTGGCCCGCAAGTACTACACGAAGACGGTCAGCACCTTCCTGCTCTACGGGGCGGTGAGGGACCTCCAGCCGCTCCAGTTGGAGGACGGCGGGCGGGGCTTCGGCACGCTGAAGACCTTCCTCTCCGAGGAGCTGTTCGGCGGGCGGGACCACGTCCTCTTCTACGACCGCTCGTCGGGCATCCGCTCGGCCACGCCGGAGACGCAGAAGGACCTGGCGCGGACGATGTCCGGCTACGACGCGATGTACGGCACGGACTACGCGAAGGTGACGCCGAGAGACCCAGGCCGCGCGCTCCAGATTCTGGAGAACTTCCTGCGGATGCGGCTGAGCGAGGGACGCTCGCTGGCGCTCATCATCGACTTCGCGGAGACGCTGGTGCCGGGCGGGGAGATTTCCCACCTGTCGTCCGAGGACCGCTTCGTGCTGGCCACGTTGGACAAGTGGGCGCATGACCCGCAGTTCCTCGCGGGCGATGTGTCCGTGGTGCTGCTGGCGGAGAACCTGGCGGACATCTCTCCGCGCATCTCCCGCAACCCGTACGTGGCGCCGATTGAACTGCCGCTGCCCACCGAGGAGGAGCGGCTGGAGTACGTGCGCTACAAGCTGGAGGGCAAGCGGCTCCAGTCGCTGTCGGAGGTGCCGCTGGCGGGCCTGGCGAAGATGACGGCCGGCCTGTCGCGCATCAACCTGGACCGCGTGCTGACGGAGGCGCTGGAGCGGGAGATTCGCATCACCTCCGACCTGCTCAAGGAGAAGAAGAAGGAGATCATCCAGGCGGAGTGCCACGGCCTTCTGGAGTTCATCGAGCCGACGCACACGCTGGATGCGGTCGCCGGACATGCCAAGGCGAAGCAGATGCTGCGGCAGGCGGCCTCCGCGCTGAAGAAGGGGCGCATCGAGGTGATGCCCATGGGCTACCTGCTGTCGGGCCCGGTGGGCACGGGCAAGACGTTCATGGTGAGCTGCTTCGCCGGGGAGATTGGAATCCCGGTGGTGAAGTTCCTGAACTTCCGCAGCCAGTGGCAGGGTGTCACCGAGGCGAACCTCGAGAAGATCTTCAACCTCCTCAAGGCGCTGTGGCCGGTGGCGGTGATGATCGACGAGGCGGACACCTTCCTCGGCAACCGTGACTCGGGTGGAGATTCGGGGACGAGCAGCCGCGTGTTCGGCTCCATCGCCTCCTTCATGGGCAACACGCAGTACCGCGGCAAGATTGTCTGGTTCCTGATGACGGCGCGGCCGGACCTGCTGCCCATCGACCTCAAGCGTCAGGGGCGCGCGGAGGAGCACCTGGCGCTCTTCTATCCGCAGACGGACGCGGAGCGGGACGAGCTGTTCCAGGTCATGTCCAAGAAGACGGGCGTGTCGGTGGAGGGCATCGATTCCTTCTCCCAGATGATTCCGGAGGGGATTCGGGCCTTCAGCGGCGCGGATATCGAGGCCGTCATGGTGCGCTCGAAGTTCCGCGCGCTGGCGGAGGGCCGGGAGTCCGTGGCGAAGGAGGACCTGGCGGCGGTGCTGGCGGACTTCGTGCCCCCCAGCTACCCGCTGGAAATCGAGCTCCAGAACCTGGTCGCGGTGCAGGAATGCACCAGCCGGGAGCTGCTGCCGGAGGTCTACCGCTCGGTGGACCGTGATGCCATCACCCGTCGCGTGCGCGAGCTGAAGGCGCTGCTCGAAGCGGGGTAGCGCTTCAGGAGACCGGCACCGGGGTTCCGCCCAGGTGCGGGTCGTCCACGTGCTCCACGATGGCCACGCGGTCTCCTGCGGAGAGCGCGTCGTGGAGCACGATGATGGCTTCGTTCGAGTGACGGATGCAGCCATGGGACACGTCCGCGCCCAAGAGGGCGGGGGCGTTGGTTCCATGCAGCTCCTCGGCGGAGTGCCGGCCGTCGGCCCAGGACAGGTCGAGGATGCGTGTGCCGAAGACGTGCCGGTCGTTCCACAGGCGCGCGCCCGCTGCTTCGGCGGCGGCCTGGTCCAGTCGGGCCCGGACGACCTTGAGCCCCGCGCGCGTGGGCGTCGTGGACGTGCCCGAGGCATTCGGGAAGATGTCCAGCAGGCGGCCCTCCGCGTCGTAGAGGAACGTGCGGTGCTCGCGCAGCGCGACGACGACGCGCACGGGTTGGCCATCGTAGAGGGCGGGAGGCGTCCCGCGCGACTGGCCGCGCATGCCGGGCTCGGGTGCCAGGGCATCGAGCGCGCGCAGCGTGGCGGCGTCCAGGACGCCCGTGGGTTTGACCGAGGGGAAGTCGCGGCGCGCGTGGACCTGGAAGTTGCGCAGGGCGCGCACCGTCTGCGGACCGAACTGTCCGTCCGCGCCGCCGTGGAGCGCGAAGCCCATCTTCAGCAGCGCTGTCTGTACCGCGCGCGGGCCGTCACCTCGCGAGCCCGAACCGAGGACCTGTTGTCCGGACGCAACGTCTACGAGCTGGGGCAGCCCGGTGAAGCGGGCGTTGCCGAGGGGCGGGGATACCGAGAGCCAGGATGAGCTTCCCCAACCGTTCGTGGTGGTGGGCTGCACGGGAGTGGGAAGGACTGACTTGCCACTGACGGGGGCGTCGCCGCGCAAGGGCATGGTGCGCTCTGGAGTCCCGAGTGATGCCGAGTCTCTTGCCAGTGCGCCGCTCGGCCCCAACGGGGTGTTAGCGAAGTCGTGGGCGGTGGCGATGGCTCGCTCTGGCGTCCCGAGTGAGGCCGAGTCTTTTGCCAGTGTGCCGCTCGAACCCAGCGGGGTGTTTACGAAATCGTGGGCGAGCTTGCCGGCCCCTTCACCACGTTGTGCCGTCCGGACTTCGTGGGACGGGCGTCGCGAGACCTGGACGGAGAACGCCGCGCGTGGGGCGGTCTCCACGGAGTTGTCTCGGGCTCGCGTCGGGGGATGCGTGTGAGCCCATCCTGCTTCCACGACCCTCGAGGGAGGGACGTCGTCGGCGTCGAGCGAGAAGGGCAGGGTGGGCGAATCGTTCCGCGAAATGGGCGAGGTCATCCCCAGCCCCTGTGCAATTCACTCGCCCGACGATGGGCAGCCCGAAGCGCCCCTCGCGTGGATGCCCAGGGCGCGCTGAACGAAGGGGCGACGTGAGCCCCGTCACCCTGCAACCGCGCGCCCGACGATGTGCAGCCCGAAGCGCCCCGCGCGGGATGCCCAGGGTGCGCTCAGCCAATCGTCGAGGTCATCCCTCGCCACGCGGCAACGATGCGTCCCACGGCGGGACGTCCGAAGACGTCCTCGCTTGGAGGCTCAGGGTGCGCTCAGCGAGAGGACCTTCCCCGTGGGGATGGAGCGGTGGTCCTTGATGTTGTTCCACCGCATGATGTCCTCGACGGTGATGCCGTAGCGCTGCGCCACGGACCAGAGCGTCTCGCCCTCGGCCAGCGCGTGCACCTTTCCGCCCGGCGTCCCCACGTTCGCGGCCACCTGCTTCGCCACCACCACCGTGCCCGCGCGCTCCTGCACCTGGGAGGTGCCCTCGGGCCACACGTACACCAACGAGCCGACCTGCAACGTCGGGTTGCGGCGGCGCAGGTTGTTCCACTTCTTCAGGTCATCCACCGACACGTTGAACTTCGTGGCGATGACCCACAGGCTGTCGCCGGACTGCACGCCGTACGTCACGCGCTTGCGCCCATTGAGCGTCTCCGTCTTCACCGGACCCGCTGCCACGGGGCCCTTCGGAGTCCCCGCGGGAACCTCGTCCTCGGGCCGGTGCACCACCACGCCGCTGCGGCGGGCCTGCGCCACCTTGCTCGCCAGCGCGCCGCCACTCGTGGGGCCCGCCTTGCTCGCCGGCACCGGAATCACAAGGTCCGTGCCGAGCTTCAACGTCCGCGCGCTCTTGAGCCGGTTCATCTGGAGGATGGCCTCCGACGCCGTGCCGTAGCGCTCCGCGATTTGCGACAGCGTGTCGCCCCGCTTCACGGTGTGCACCCGGAACGTCAGTCGCTCGGCCGGCGAGAGCTTCTTGAAGCCCTCCACGAACCGGGGTGACGAGCCCGGGGGAAGCCGCAGCTTGTAGGGGTTCTTCGCGCTCGCCGGAGGCGTGCACCAGCGCTTCAGCTCTGGGTTCAGGTCCTGCACGTCCTGGATGTTCACCCCCGCCGCGCGCGCCACCACGTCCAGGTCCGTCGCGTCCGTCAGTTCCACCACGTCGAACTCGAGGGGCTGCTCGTAGTCGAACTCCTGCTCGGAGAAGCCGAACGCCGACGGGTTCTTCGCCACCAGCGCGGCGGCGATGAGCTTGGGCACGTAGTGCTTCGTCTCCTTCGCCAGGCCCTTCTCCTCCGACAGCACCCAGAAGTCGCGCGTGCCGTGGCGCTCCACCATGCGACGCACGCGGTAGGAGCCGGTGTTGTAGCCCGCCCACGCGAGGTACCAGTGGCCCAGCTCCCTGTAGAGGTCCTTGAGGTACGTCGCCGCGGCGCCGGTCGCCTTGATGGGGTCCCTGCGCTCGTCCACCCAGAAGTCCTGCTTGAGGCCGTACTGCTTGCCGGTGCTGGAGATGAACTGCCACGGACCGGACGCGTGCGCCCACGAGTACGCGTGCGCGGAGAAGCCGCTCTCAATCATCGCCAGGTACACGGTGTCCCGAGGCAGGCCGTGCTTCTCCAGAATGGGCTGCATCACTGGCAGGTAGCGCGCGGAGCGGGACATCCACTTGCGGAACCAGCGCCGTCCGGGCCCCTGGAAGAACTGGATGTACTGCGCCACCAGCGGCTGCATCTCCACCGGGATGTCGTAGCGGTCCTGAATCAGCCCCACGTCGAACGCGGCCAGGTTGGTGATGAGCGGCAGCTGCTCCGGCGTGTCGTCCTCGCGGAAGGTGGGCTCCTCCAGCGCGTCCAGCATTCGCATGCGCAGCGGGTTCGCGAGCCCCAGTCGACGCAGGGACTGCATCACCTCCGCGCTCGGCCGGGCCGCTGGGTCCAGCGTCACGCCTTCCAGCGCGCGCAGTTCCTCCATCTCCGCGGACTCGGACTCCACCACCTCGCGCGTCGCCTCGGGCTCCCCGTCCGCGTCCTCCGCGTCCTGACCGTTCGCGATGGCGCGCTTGTCGTCGAGCTCCGGCGCATCACTGTTGCCCGGTGTCGACGACTTCTCTTCAGCGGACACCGTGTTGCCGGTAGCGGCTTGCGCCGTGCTCGGGGGCACCGGCGTCGTGCGCGCGGCCTGCGTCTTCGCCGCGTTGCCCGAGTTCGTGGGCGCCATGTTCGCGGTGGCGGGGGCCGTCTTTTCTCCACTGCTGTTCGCGGGCGTGGAGGGCTTCAACCCGCTGCCAGCGACGGGGCTCGTCGCCTCGCCAGCGCTCGCGGGGGTGGGGGCCTTCACCGCGTTGTTCTCGCTCGGGCCCGAAGCAGCACCAGCATTCGCGGAGGCAGGGGCCTTCACCGCGTTGGTCTCGCTCGGGCTCGCGGCAGCGCCAGCACTCGCGGAGGCAGGAGCCTTCACGGAGTTGCCAGAGACAGTGCCGGCGCCCGTGGGCGCATCGACCTGGGCCGTGGAGCCAACAGCAGGCGAGGAAGCAGAGCCCTCGGTCTTCACCGCACCGGTGTTCGTGGGCTGGGTCTTCGTGACGCTGCCGCCCGTGGTGGGCGGCGTGTCCTTCACCGTCGAAGGGGTGGGGGCAACGGCGCGCGTCTCATCCGCGGCGAGCACGCGCATGCCGGGCGGAGGCGGGGGCATGGGCGGTGGCACTCCCTCCGAGAGAGGGAGCGAGGCCAGGTTCAGCACGAGCAGGCAGAGAGGCAGCATTTGGTCGCAGGAAGAGTGCGCCCAGAAGCAGGCGAAGGCCGAAGTATTCGCCCTTTTTCTTGACAGTCAAACAAGGAGTCGCGCGGTATGGCCGAACTCTGCACGCTCCGTGGGTGCGGCCTGCCAGGCGCTGACGCGTGATTACGGTTTGGCGGGCTTCCGGGTGTCCGCTGGCTTGCTCGACGGCTGAGCGTCCACCGGCTTGCCATGCCCTGGCCCCAGGATTCGCGGCAGATACGTCGCGAAGTCGAAGTGGGGCGAGTTCTCCGGGTTGTGGCAGGTGACGCACACGGCTTCACCAGGAGACGCGAGGATGTTGTCGGCGCTCGGCTCGTCCGAGTGCGCGGAGCCAGGCCCGTGGCAGCTCTCGCACCCCACGTCCTCGCGTCCGGCCACCTTGTCCAGCCGGCACACGCCACCGGGCTGCTCCCAGCCCGTGACATGGCACCCCACGCAGTTGAGGTGGTGCTGCTTGCCGACCTCTTCCAGCGTCTCCCAGGCGTGGTGGTGCTTGGACTTCTCCCACACCGGGAAGGACTCCTCGTGGCACGCGCGGCACGGCTCGTTGCCGACGAAGCCCGACTCACCCTTGGCGGGAACAGGGCAATCCTGGCCGTGCTCCTTCGCCCAGGCGAGGTTCAGCTTGCCCACCTCCGCGTCGTAGCGCGCCACCAGCGCCTGCGCGTCCGGCAGCGAGGGCAGTCCCGACTCCAGCGGCACGAAGCGCACCGTGAAGCCGTTGACGTCCGTGGCCGCCGCGGGAGGCGCCGTCACCAGGGCCTGCCTGCGCGCCACCAACTCGTCGCGCTTGGCCTGCTTGAGCGCCTTGAGCTTTGGGTCGATGCCCGGAAGATTGATGTCCTTGTCCAGGAGCGCGGTGCGCTGCTCCAGGGCTGCCACCTCGCGCTCCAGATCGGCCTGTCCCTTCTGAAGCGCGAAGCGTCCCGGCTTCGGCGCGTAGCTCAGGTCCACGCGCACCAGCGAGCGGCCCTTGCTCTGCGGCGCGACGACGGGCACCGACGCCTTCACCAACCGGTTCTGCTCACCACTCATCTCCGTGGCGGAGCGCGTGGCCACCAGCACATCCACCGCGAGCCCCGGCGTCTCCGCGGCCTTCTGCGCCTCTTCCAACGGCGCATCCAGCAGCCCCAGCACGAAGTCCGCGCCCTCCGCGCGGGCCTTGGCACTGGCCGCCACGAGCTGAGCGGGCGTCTCCCCCGCGACGACGCCCACCTTGCGAGCGCCCGCTGGCAGCAGCTTCACCGCGCCGTCCGCGACCTCCGGCAGACCCAGCCCCTGGCGGAAGTCCGCGCCGCGCGTGTCGTCCAGCGGCCCCGTGGCGCGCACCGACAGCCCCATCAGTCGCATGGCATCCGCCAGCGCCTTCGCCTTCAGCTCCTCCTGGGGAACCTGTCCGGGCTTGAGGGTGGTCTCCCCGAAGAGGCTGTTGCCGCCGTCCACGTACAGCACGGGCAGGGTGGTTCCCTGGCGAGCCTCGCGCACCTGGAACGCCGCGCGGGCGATGCCACCGCGCATGTTCTCGCTGCAGCCGCAGGGGCCCAGGTAGCCGCGGGTGTCCGCGGAGACGAAGAGGATGGCGCCGGGCGCCGAACTGGACGCGGTGCCGACACCCGCCTCGGGCTCGGGCGGGTGGGGCGGCGGCTCCTTGCGCATGCACCCACCGAGCACCAGCACCAGGCCCCAGAGGGCGGCGAGGAGGACGGGGCGCGGCATGCGGTTCACCAGAGGATGCTCTGCACCAGTTCGTCGATCTTCTCGCCCATGGCCTCCAGCCCGTTCATCTTCGACAGGAAGCCGTCGGCGCCGACCTGCTCGGCCAGCTTGGACAGCTCGTCGTCGGGCAGGCTGGAGAACAGGACGATGGGGATGTCCTGGGTGCCGTACTCGTTCTTCAGCGTGCGGCAGATGTCGGTGCCCTTGGCCTCGGGCATGTGGATGTCCGTGAGGATGAGGTCCGGCCGCCAGCTCTGGAGCGTCTTCTCGAACTCCATGAGCGTGGAGGTGGCGACGACCTCGTAGCCGCGCGCTTCCAGCACGGCCTTCTCCATGGCGAGCGTGATTTCGCTGTCGTCAATCAGGAGGATTCTTCGCTTCTCGGACACGTCGACCTTCCTTGGGCTCCGTTTCTATCCTACCCCCACCCGGCGCACCAACGCCTTTCCCACGGGGTAAGACGGGGTGGTGTCGTGGACGTCCCCCTCCCGGTCGTCCGGGCGGGGGGCGGGGCCTGACTTCTTCCGGCAAACCCACCGAAAAGGAGTATGCAGGGCGCCATGATGCACCCAGACCGCCGAGCCTGGACGGCCCTTCTCCTGGTGGGAAGTCTCCTCTGGACGCTGCCCGTCGCGGCGCTCAATTCGGGCCTGGGGTCCCCCTCGTCCCCCGTGGACCGGCAGTCCCCCCACTCCACCACCCAGGGGTTCCTGGCCGCGGCCCACCGGGGGGACTACGCCACTGCGGCGCACTACCTGGACCTGGACTTCATCCCCCGCGCCCAGCAGCCCGAGCGGGGCGCCCAGCTGGCCCGCCGGCTCAAGTTCGTCCTGGACCGCAAGCTCTCCATCGACCTGTCCCTCTTGAGCAAGGCCGCGGAGGGTGACCCGGCCGACCCCCGCTTCGACCTGCTGGGCATCATTCCGCTGGAGGGCGCCAATGTGTCCATCCGCGTCCAGCGGGTGGCCCAGGACGGCTCCCTGGTCTGGGTGTTCAGCGAGTCCACCGTGCGGATGGTGGACCCCCTCTTCGAGACCTACGGCCCCCGCGTGGCGGAGTGGCTGCCGCCCTTCTTCTTCTCCGGCACGGTGTTCGGCCTGGAGCCCTGGCAGTGGCTGGGCCTGCTGGTGACGCTCTTGGGCTCGGTGGGACTGGCCCTGCTCCTGGAGCGGATGTCGCTCGCGTTCGGGCTGCGGCTGGCGAAGTGGACGCACCTCACCCTGGATGACCAACTGGTGGCGGCGGGGCGGGGGCCCCTGCGGCTGCCGTACTTCGCGATACTCCTGGCGGCGGGCACGTCCCTGTTGCTGCTGCCGCGCCCGGTGCAGACGCTGTTCAACCGGCTGAGCTATTCGCTCATCATCATCGCGGTGGCGTGGTTCATCCTGCGCTTCCTGCGGGTGTTCGCCAACTTCGTGCAGAACCGCGTGTCGGGCGACATGCGCGACGCGGGCCGGGCCCGCTCGCTGCGCACCCAGTTCGCGGTGCTGCGCGCCGTCTTCGAGGCGGCGACCTATGTGGTGGCCGCCGCGCTGCTCCTGATGCAGTTCGAGGTGGTGCGCAACGTGGGCGTGTCGCTGCTCGCGTCCGCCGGTATCGCCGGTATCGTCATCGGCCTCGCGGCGCAGAAGTCCATCGCCACGCTGCTCGCCGGCATCCAGCTCTCCATCACCCAGCCGGTGCGCATTGGCGACCAGGTGGTGGTGGAGACCGAGTTCGGCACCGTGGAGGAAATCACCCTCACGTACGTGGTGCTGCGCGTCTGGGACCAACGCCGCATGGTCATCCCGATTACCTACTTCCTGGACAAGCCCTTCCAGAACTGGAGCAAGTCCAGCACGGAGATGCTCGGCGCCGTCACCCTCCAGGTGGACTACTCCACGGACGTGGACGCGGTGCGCGGGGAGCTGCGGCGCATCGTCGAGCAGGACGCGAAGCACCTGTGGGACGGGCGGCTCCAGTCCGTCGTCGTGCTGGAGGCCCAGGACCGCACGCTCACCGTCCGCGCGCTCGTCAGCGCGGCCAACCCGGACAAGCTCTTCGACCTGCGCGCCCTCGTCCGTGAGCGGCTGGTCGCCTTCCTGCGGGCCCATCCCGAGTGGCTGCCCTTCACCCGCACCGAGTCCCGGCAGGCCCCCACCGCGCTGCCGCCCCCGGAGGCTCGGGACCCCCAGCCGGATGCCCCCCAGGACCTCCCTCCGACGGGCCCTCGCACCTCCTGAGAGGGTGCGACAGAGACAGGGAGCCCTTGCCTGCCGGAAGGGTGTTTTGAATATTGGTGACGCCGCACCGTCGTTGCGTTGGAATTTTCGCACCTACCGCATGTGGGAGTCTTCGAGATGAAGCGTCATTCCAGGTTGTGCGGAGCCCTTCTGTCGCTGGCCGTCGCGGCGCCGTTGACCGCGGCCGCGCAGGACCGGGGCCGCACGGATGGGCCCGAGGAATCCGAGTATGGCAAGGGCGGCTATTCGGGCTCGAACAGCCAGGGCGTGTCGCTCCAGCTCGACTGGGGTGCGGCCATCAATGACAAGGAGCCCCCCGAGGACGCGCCGTCGGGCCCGCCGCTGTACGTGGGCGCCACGCTGTCGTTGTGGGGCGCGGACTGGTTCTCGCTCGACGCGAGCGCCGCCTATGTCTTCGACGGCGGTCGCTTCATCGGCATGGTGGGACCGAAGTTCCGCACCTGGGGCTGGCCGCTGGTGTTCACCGCGGGCCTGAGGGCCGGCGCCATCGTGATTCCCGAGGCGGAGGGGCTGCGCTTCGGCATCTCCCCCCAGGTGGGCGCCGAGATTCTGATGGGCCACCGGGACAACATCCTGCTGGGGCTCAACTACAACCCGGACATCCCCATCGGCGGTGGCGGCGTGACGCACCGGCTGGGCATGTCCATCGGTTACAGGTTCTAGGGGAGGTCGCTCGCCATGATTGCCCAAGTGCTCGCAGCCACGCTGGCGTTGGCCTCCAGTCAGGCCCCAGTCAGCCTCTCCTCCACGGGAGGAGGTCCGCAGGTCTCCCTGCCTTTCCCCACGGGCACCACGCAGACCTACAACATCATCCAGTGGGACCCGAACCAGCTGCCGCGCATCTACGAGCGCTCGGACCAGCTTCCCCTCACGGACGAGGAGCTGACCAAGCTGTCCCAGGCCGGCTTCGAGCCCGCGCAGTTGGTGAAGATGATTGAAGAGCGGCGCTGCGCATGTGACGCCAGCGCGGACGGCCTCATCAAGTTGAAGAAGGCCGGGGTGGACAAGAACGTGCTCGCGGCGGTGTCGCGCCACGGCATCGCGCCCAACCGGGAGCTGGAGCTGCTGGTGACGATGGACTTCACCGGTGAGAGCCGCGTCGCGCGCGAGGCGTTCCTCTATTTCTTCGTCGACGACGGGGACCTCACCCGCGTCTTCAGCGCCAACATCACGGACCTGCTCCAGCGCCGCAACCGCCACGAGACGACGGTGGACCGCAGCGACATCCTCGTCGCGCGCACGGTGCGCCGCGTTCAGCTCTCCGGGCGGGTGCCGCTGAAGACGTACGGCAAGCACAACGTGCTGGTGGTCGCCAGCGCCAGCCCCACGCTCACCCATCCCTCCCAGCTCACTCCGCAGGAACGGACGAAGTCGCAGAGCTACACCTTCGACTATCCCCGCGCCTCGCTCATGAGCCTGTGCCGCCTGACGGCGGGGTACCGCCGTGACGCGGTGCTCAACTACAAATGGAACTTCGAGGGCAGCCGCTTCGAATGCGAATGGAACTAGGAGTCATACGCACCATGAAGACCCATCGCCTCATCCTGACCGCCTGCCTCGCCGCCTCGCTCGTCGCGTGCAGTGGCCCGCGCGCGTACACGCGCGGGTCGTACGAAGACCCGAACGAAATCGAGATGCTGTCGGACCAGTTCAACGAGAATGACCTGCAGCTCATCGCCAAGAAGATGGCGGAGTCGCTGGCCAACTCGCCGCGCTTCTCCACGCCGCGTCCGGACGGCTCGCTGCCCATCGTCCTCGTGGGCAAGCTGAAGAACAGCACGTCCGAGCACATCGACATGCGCTCGCTGGGCGACAAGATTCAGACGGCGCTCGCGCAGACGGGCCGCTTCGCCATGGTGGACCAGGCCGCGCGCCAGGACATCGCGGAGGAGTACGAGTACCAGCAGTCGGGCTACGTGGACCCGAACGCGGCCAAGGGCCCGGGCGCGCAGGTGTCCGTGGACTTCATGATGACGGGAGACCTGGCCTCCATCATCCAGGAGGTCGGCCGCGACAAGCTCGTGTACTACAAGATGACGGCGAAGCTGAGCAACGTGCGCACCGGCCTCATCGAGTGGACGGACGAGAAGCAGATCCGCAAGAAGTTCGAGAAGCGCGGCGTCAGCTGGTAGCAGGCTGACGCAAGCCGCTGGCTCCACGCGAAGGCTCGACTGCTCATGACCTCTCTTCTCCGCCACCTGGCGCGCCCTCGAGGTGGGGGCGTGCTCGCGCTGGCGAGCGTGCTCCTGCTGACTGGCTGCGCGGGCGACTACGTGGCGCGCACGCGCGGCGTCCGCATGTCCTATCAGTCGGAAGACTATCCGGGCGCGCTGGCGGGGCTCGACGCCGTCTCGAACGAGGGCTCGGAGAAGGACGCGCTGCTCGTGCTCCTGGACAAGGGCATGGTGCTGCACGCCGCTGGCAAGTGGGCGGAGAGCAACAAGGTGATGGAGGAGGCGGAGCAGCTCAGCGCGCGGCTCGACGGCGTCTCCGTCAGCGAAGAGGCGGGGGCGCTCGTGACGAACGAGCGTCAGCGCGCCTATCGCGGCGAGGACTTCGAGAAGCTGATGATCTCCGTCGTCCAGGCGCTCAACTACGCGGAGCTGGGAGACGACGAGGCGGCCATGGTGGAGGTGCGTCAGGTCAACGAGCGCCTCCAGAAGATGGTCACCGAGGAGAAGAAGCCGTACCAGCAGCTCGCCATCGCCCGCTACCTGGGCGGTGTCATCCGCGAGGACCAGCGCGACTGGGACTCGGCCTATATCGACTACGCGAAGGCGTACGAGCTGGAGCCCCGGCTGGGCGCGCTGGTGGAGCCCCTGCTGCGGCTGTCGAAGTACACCGGCCGCGATGACGTCTACGCGGCGCTGAAGGAGAAGTACCCGGAGGTGGCCCATCCGCCCCTGGCCCGCGACGAGTCCCAGGTCGTCGTGGTGGTGGAAGCGGGGCTGTCGCCGGAGAAGCAGCCCACGTCCCGCGACTACGGCACTGGCGGCAATCTCATCGAGGTGCCCGTCTACCGGGACCGGGGCAGCGCGCCGTCGGTGCGTGTGCAGCTGGGAGACCAGGACGAGCGGGCGGTGACGGTGACGTCCCTTGCGGACGTCGCGCGGCTGCACCTGGACACCCGCATCGGCGGGATGCTGGCCAAGCAGCTCGCCAGCGTGGCGGTGAAGGCGGGCCTGGCGGCGGGCCTCGGCGCCGCGACCAAGAGCGAGGAGCTGGGCGTGCTGGCCTTCCTCCTGCTCAATGCCGGCAATGCGCCAGACCTGCGCTCCTGGCTTTCCTTGCCCGCTGAGTTCCAGGTGGCGCGCTTCCGGGTGCCGGCGGGGAGCCACACGGTCCGTGTAGAGGCCGGGGGACGGGTGTCGGAGCACACGGTGGACGTGAAGCCGGGCCGGGTGGGGTTGGTGGTGGTGCGGCGCTACTGAGTCGGCGGTTTTGTTGTGGCGGTTTTGTTGTAGGGTGCGCGCCCCATGTCGGTCCTGGCCACGGTGGCCCTCTACTCCCTCATCGTCGTCATCGGCGCGCTGCTTGGCGCGATGGTGGTGTTGTGGAATCAGCGGCCCACGCAGCTGGTCCGCTTCCTCGCCTTCGCCGCGGGCGTCATGCTGGGCGCGGCCTTCTTCCACATGTTGCCGGAGGCGTACGAGGGCGGGGGCTGGTGGGCCTTCGCGCTGGTGCCCGCGGGCTTCGTCTTCCTGCTCGTGCTGGAGCGCTACCTGGTGGCGCACGCGGGTGAGGACCTGCCCGGAGACCACATGTCCGGCAGCGGGCGCTCCCCCGCGCAGGCCGGGCAGGTGCTGGGGCTCACCGCGTTCCTCGGGCTGTCCACGCACACGCTGTTCGACGGCATCGCCCTGGGCTCGGCGGTGGAGGAGGGCGTGGGGTTGATGGCGCTCCTGGCCATCGTCGCGCACAAGGTCCCCTCCGCGCTGTCGCTCGCCTCCATCCTGAAGACGGAGGGGCGCTCGCGAAGCTCCATCCTCCTGCTCTCCGTGCTGTACGGGTTGATGGTGCCGGCGGGAGCGCTGCTGTACTTCGCCTTCGACGCGGTGCTGCGCTTCGAGAGCATGGCGCCCAAGGCGCTGGCCTTCTCCGCGGGCACGTTCCTCTACATCGCCGTGTCGGACCTGCTGCCGCACGTGCATCGACACGGCAAGGACCAGCCGGGCCGCAACGTGCTGGCGCTGTTCGTGGGACTGGCCCTGATGTTCGGGCTCGCGCGGCTGATGGGGCATCCGGCGCACTGAGCCTGCTCGCTCGTGCGCTAAATCCTCGCGCTCCGGAGTTTCGTCACAAACAGTCCTTCGGTGCTCTCTCCACCAAGGAGGGGCCGCACGCGCCTGGGCTGACGGCCGGGCGGACGGTGCCTCGACGGAGGGCCGGAAGCGATGAGCACACCCAGTGGCGTGGCGGAGGGCCCGGGCGGGGTCTCCCTCGGCGCGGGGAATGCCCCCACGCACGCGGGCTCGGAGTTCGAGGACGCGGTGCTCCAGGGCCTCATCCATGGAGGCTCCGCGAGTCCGGTGCCTCTCCCGGGAGACAGGCTGGGAGGCCTGGACGGCCGTCGGTACGAGGTCCTCGGTCTGCTGGGCGGCGGCGGCATGGGGCAGGTGTTTCGCGCGGTGGACCACGAGCTGTGGCGCACGGTGGCGCTGAAGTTCCTTGCCGCGCACCGGGGCCTCGCGACGCCCTCGCTGCTGGCCGCATTGCGCGAGGAGGCGCAGGCGATTGCCCGGCTGGACCACGAGAACATCGTCCGCATCCATGACGTGTCCGCTTGGAACACCGGGACGCTGGCGCAAGGCGAGGAGATGCCGCTGCGAGTGCCCTTCCTGGTGATGGAGTTCCTGGAGGGCGAATCGCTGCAGCGAATGCTGCGCCGGGAGCGACCCGACTTGCGGCGCACGTTGGACCTGATGACGGACGTGGCCGCGGGGCTCGCGCATGCGCATGAGCGGCGCCTGGTGCATCGCGACCTCAAGCCCGCCAACGTCTTCGTGCTCGCGGATGGCAGGGCGAAGCTGCTCGACTTCGGCCTCGCGCGCTCACCGGCCGGACCCGCCCTGGCGCCCGAAGCCGCGCGCGCGGGAACTCCCGCGTACATGGCTCCGGAGCAGTGGCGGGGCGAGCCGACGGACGCGAGGGCCGACGTGTGGGCCGCGGGGCTGTTGCTCTACGAGTTGCTCACCGGCGAGCACCCGCTGCCGCGCTCGAAGGCCGCCGAGCTGCGCCTGCACATCCCTTCCTCCCAACCCATGCCCTCGGTGAGCTGGAGATGCCCCGGGTTGCCGGAGGAACTCGTGCGACTGGTGGCCTCGACGCTGGCGAAGGACCCGGCGGAGCGGCCCGCGAATGGAGGCGAGCTGCTGGAGCGACTGCGCGGCCTGCGTCGGCTGCTGGCGCTGGACGTCAACTCGGCCTCGCGCTCGAGCATCTCCGGTCGTCGCTTGGTGACGCTGGTGTCGTGCCGGCTCGCGCAGGAGCGCGGTGGCATGGAGCGCCTGGACCCGGAGGATTGCAGCGAGTTGGAGGGCGCCTTCCACCAGGGCTGCACGCGCATCATCCACGAGCACGAGGGCGCGATGACGCTCGCGGTGGGCGCGGAGGTGCTCGCGTGCTTCGGTTTCCCCGTGGCGCGCGAGGGGGACTCGGAGCGGGCGGTGCGCGCGGCGCTGCGGCTGCAAGAGGTGCTTCCCGGTGAGCTCGCTGGGCTGGGGCCTCCGGGTGTGGTGGTGAAGGTGGGGCTGCACACGGACCGCGTGGCGTTGGCGGATGCCTCGCCGCTGCTGCACGGCACGGCGCCTCCCATGCAGGGCGAGGCGCCCAAGGTGGCCTCATGGCTGGCCGCGCAGGCAGGGCCCGACGCGGTGCTGCTCACCGAGGGCACGCATGCGCTGGTGAGAGGCCGCATCCGCACGCGCTCACTGGGGGCCTGGGCCTTCGAGGGACTGTCGGGCACGTCATGGCTGGACGTGCATGAAGCGCTGGGAGAGCGGCCGGGCGCGAGCCGGTTCGACCGGGCCCTGGTGGTCGGCGCGTTGTCGCCGTTGGTGGGCCGCGAGAAGGAACTCCAGCGGCTCACGACGTGGCGGGCCGATGCGCTGAGTGGACGCGGCGTGGGCGTCCTGGTGCGAGGGGACGCGGGCATCGGCAAGTCGCGACTCGTTCAGGAGCTGCATGACCGGGAGGCACCGGGGACGAGCACCTGGGCGCGTTGTCAGTGCGGCGTGCGGGGAACGGGCAGCGCCTTCCATCCGCTCATCGACTGGTTCCAGCGCTTCCTGGGCTTCGCCCGCGATGACGCTCCCGAGCGCAAGCTCGCGCGTCTGGTGGAGCGTCTGGGCGTGCTGGGCGTGGACGTGGAGCTCTCGTGTCCGCTCGCTTCGTTCTTGTCGCTGCCTGTTCCGGAAGGCTCGCCCTTCCTGCACCTGTCCGGTGAGCGGCAGCGGGCCGCGGTGATGAAGGCCCTGGTGGAGGTGTTCCGTCACGAGGACGTGCGCAGGCCGGTGGTGCTGGTGGTGGAGGACCTGCACTGGGCGGACCCTTCCACCCTCCAGTTTCTCGGAGTGCTGCTGGAGCGGTTGGAGGGGACTCGCCTGTGTGTGTTGCTCACCGCGCGCCCGGGCGTCACGCAGGTGTGGAGCGAGCGCGCGGCGCTCCAGTTCCTGGACGTGGAGCCCCTGCCTCCCGAGGCCACCGCGGCGCTGGTGCGCGAGGTCGCGGGCCAGCGCGCCCTGACGCCGAAGACGGTGGCGCGACTGGTGTCACGGACTGACGGAGTCCCCCTCTTCGTCGAGGAGCTGACGCGGGTGGTGGTGGAGCAGGAGGCCGTGCGAGGGGACTCGGGCGAGACGCTCTCCGCGGTGCCCGCGGTGTTGCACGAGCTACTCCTCGCGCGCCTGGACCAGCTTCCTCCCCGGCAGCGCTCCCAGGTGCAGCTCGCGGCCACGCTGGGGCGAGAGTTCAACTACGAGACGCTGCGCGCGGTGTCCTTCCTCCGGGAAGACGAACTGGAGCCGGAGCTGGAGCGACTGGAAGAGGCGGGACTGCTCTTCCGGCAGGGCCAGCCGCCATGCACCACGTACGCCTTCCGACACGCGCTCATCCAGGAAGCGGCCTACCAGTCGCTCCTGCGCAGCACGCGCCAGCGCTACCACGGTCGTGTCGTGCAGGTGCTCTCCGAGCAGTTCCCCGAGGTGGTGGAGGAGCAGCCGGAGCTGGTGGCCCACCACGCCACGCTCGCGGGGCTGACTCGGCAGGCGGCAGAGTTCTGGCGAAGCGCGGGTCAGCTCGCGGGCGCGAAGTCGGCCTTCCCGGAGGCCATCAGCCACTACTCGCGGGCGCTGGGGCAACTGGAGCTGTTGCCGCCCTCTCGCGAGCGCGATGAGTTCGACATCGTGCTGCGCGTCGAGCTGGGACAGGCGCTGGTGGCCTCGAAGGGCTTCGGAACGCGCGAGGTGGAGGACGCCTTCACGCGGGCCGCCGCGCTGTGTGACCCGTCTCAGTGCATCCCCACGTCCCTCTTCTGGGGACTGTGGAACATCGCGCTGGTGCGAGGGGATGGTGAAGGCATGGACCGCCTCGCGGAGCTCTTCCGCTGTCAGGGAGACGAGCACGCGGACCTGGAGGCGCGCGTGGTGCTGCACGGCGCGCTCAACAGCCAGGCGTTCTGGCGCGCGGACTACACATCGTGTCGAAGCCATGGCCTGGAGGTGAAGGCCATGCTGGGCCGGGAGGGAGTGGCGGAGCAGCTCGCGCAGATTCGCGGTGGGCGGCTGGGTCATGCCTCCGAGCAGTGCCTGCATGCGCTGATGTACCTGGCGGTGAGCGAGCTGGTGCTGGGGCACACCGACACCGCGCTCGCGACGCAGGCGCAGGCCTTCGCCCTCGCCGAGTCCATGAACCATCCCTATGCCATCGCCACGGTGTCCGTCTTCGGAGCGATGCTGGCGCTGGAGCGTGGAGACCCGGCGACAATGCTGGAGGTGTCAGGGCGGGCCGTGGGCCTCTGTGTCGAGTACGGCTTTCCGTTGCCTCTGGTGGGGAGCATCTGCCTGCACGGGCTCTCCCTGGCGGTCCTCGGAGACGTGGAGGGCGGCATCGCGCGTGTCCACGAGGGAATCGCGTTGATGAACTCGCTGGGCGCGACGCTGCTCCAGGGCGCGTGCCTGACGACGCTGGCTCGCGCATACCTCGCGGGAGGGAAGGTCGACGAGGGGCTGGCCGCCTTGAGTCAGGCGCGGGTCCATGTGGAAGGGCGCGTGGCGCGCCATCCCCTGGCGACGTTGTTGCGAGTCCACGGGCAGCTTTTGTTGCTGCGAGGGGACATGGGCGAGGCGCGCGAGTGCTTCCGACGCTCGCTCGCGGTGGCTCGAGACACGGGCGCGCGACTGCATGAGCTGGGCGCGGCGGTGGAGCTGGCGAGGCTTGCGCGGCACACCGACGAAGCGGCGGAGGCGCGCGTGCTGCTGGAGTCGCTGAAGGAGGTCTTTTCAGGGAGCCAGGCGCTCGCGGATGCCTGGGCCGCGCGTGCGCTGCTGGCGGAGTGGGACTGACGGCTCACGCCGCCGATGACAGCTCGGAGGGCGGGTCGCCGTGGGCGAGACTCCGGGAGACACACTTCAAAAGCTCGGACAGCTCACCGGACTTGCGCAGGAAGACTTCATCCGCGGCGCCAGGTCCACACTCCATGCTGCTGTGGACGATGCGCGGAATGCGGCACAGCCGTTCATCGGTGCGCAGCCTCCCGCAAAGCTCCAGGCCGCTCATTCCCGGCATCATCACGTCGGTGAGGATGAGGTCTGGCTTCAGCGACTGCGCGAGCGACAGGGCCACCTCACCATTCGGCGCGGAGGCGACCTCACAGCCCAGTTCCCCGAGAGCCTCGGTGTAGATTTCGAGGAGGGTCGAATCATCGTCGACGAGGAGGATGAGAGGCATGCGGGTGTCTCGGGGTGAGGCGGCCATGCCGCTGTTCCACTGGGATGGGGACGCGACGACATGGATGTGAATTCATCAGGCCCCTGTGTTCGTCACGATGTCGGTGCAAGCCATTCCATCCGCTCGGAGGTGTGAAGAATGTCGCCGAAGGAACGAGAGGCGCTGGAGCAGAGGATTCGCGAGCGCTGCACCCTGGAGGACACGGCGGGCGCCGTGGAAGCCGCGGTGGAGGGATATGGCCCGGAGATACGAAGACTCCTGGGGACGTTGTTGCGAGAGCCGGAGCAGGCGCGAGAAGCCTTCAGCATCTTCTGCGAGAGCCTGGTGAGGGACCTGCCAGGCTTTCGTTGGGAGAGTACTTTCAGGACGTGGGCCTATCGCGTGGCGCGGAATGTCGCGTACCGGATGGCCACCGCCTTCTCGCCGGGGCGGGAGCGGGTGGCGAGCCGGGAGATGGTCGACCTCATGCACGTCGAGCGTTCAGGCACGGCACCCTGGCTCCAGACCCCTGTGAAGGACCGCTTCCGCTCCTTGCGCGCGCAGTTGGAGCCGGGAGAGCGCAACCTCCTGCTGCTGCGCGTGGACCGTCGGATGTCCTGGCTCGACGTCGCTCGGGAGCTGGGGGGCACCCAGTCCTCGGAGGGGCTCCAGCGGAAGGCGGCCGTCCTTCGCCAACAGTTCAAGAGCCTGAAGGAGCGGCTGCGTGAGCTGGCGCGGGATGACCGTCTGATTTCCAGCGCATAACGCCCGGGGCATGAGGGGACGCCGGCCCCCGCCCGCCTGCCCGCCCTGTCGCTGCGCGAACCGGGGCGCGGGCGCACCCTTGAGGGGACTCGGCCCGAGCGGCGCATGGTGCGCGAGAGGCTCGTGGACCGCGGCGAAAGGGGCCTTGTCATGCTCACCGTGGGCGACCTGATGACCCGGGATGTCGTCACGCTGGAAGAGACCGATGACCTGGTCCGCGTGGATGACCTGCTGAAGCTCAACCACATCCGTCACCTACCGGTGGTGCGCGAGGGACGGCTGGTGGGGTTGGTGAGTCATCGTGACTTGATTCGCGCGTTGGCGCGTCAGCTCGCGATGCATCAGTCGGAGCCCATCTCCGTCGCGCGCATCATGTCACGGGATGTGGAGATGGTGAGGTCGGACCTGCCCGTGCGGGACGGCATCTACAAGCTCCTGGACCACCGCTTCGGTTGTCTTCCGGTGGTGGACAGGGACAGGCGGCTGGTGGGCATCGTCACCGAGGCCGACTTCATGCGCATGGCGGCGCGGCTGCTGGATGCGGCCTCGGCGCGCAGGGATGACTCGGCGGGAGTCTCCGCTCCTTGAACGGGAGGGTGGGCGCATGCATGACGGACACGCCGTCTCAGGTGGTGGTCCGCCCTCCGCGTCGGCGGAAGGCTCGTCGCGACATCACAGCGTATGGGGCTGGCTTCCAGGCGTGGTGCTGCTGGGCGCGTTCATCGCGTTCGTGGTGCTGCGCTTCGGGGAGGAGCGACAGTTCGCCCAGATGCTGAAGCGCGCGCGGCCGGAGTGGCTGCTGGCCGGTGCCGTGCTCCAGGTCTTCTCGTATCTCACGATGGCGGGCTGCTGGCTGGTGACGCTGAGCACGGCGGGGGTGAAGGCGCCGTGGATGCGCACCGCGGGGCTGGCCTTGATGAAGCTCTCTTTCGACCAACTGGTGCCCACGGCGGGGATTGGTGGCTCGGTGGTGGTGATGAAGGGGCTCCAGAAGGAAGGGGCACCCCCTCGGGTGGCGACCGCCGCGCTGCTGGTGGACATGGTGTCCTTCTATGCGGCGCATGCCGTGGCCGTGGTCATCTCCATCCTCATCATCTGGTTCCGCGCGCAGCTCCACGCGGCCATCCTGGGGTTGGCCACGGCGTTCGCCGCGCTCGCTTGCGCGGTGCCTTTCGGAATCCTCTGGTTGACGCGGCACGGAGGCTGGCAGCCACCGCGCTGGGCTCGGCGCATCCCCGGGCTCAGTGGCCTGCTGGAGTCCATCTCCCAGGTTCCGTCCGAGTTGGTGCGCGACAAGTGGCTGCTGGTGCGTGCGAGCGCGTTGCAGTTCGCGACCTTCGTGCTGGATGCGCTCACGCTCTCGTGCATGTTCTTCGCCGTGGGGCACCCGGTGGATTTTCCGGATGTATTCGCCGCGTTCATGCTGGCGACGCTGGTGATGACCCTGAGCATCATCCCGGGAGGGGTGGGGACGTTCGAGGCCACCGCGGTGGGGACGCTGTCCTCGCTGGGAGTGCCCGTGGAGGTGGGGCTCACGGCGGTGATGTTGCTGCGAGGTTTCACCCTGTGGTTGCCGCTGCCGCTGGGCGTGGTGCTGCTGCGTCGGATGCTCGGGGTTCGGCTGCGTGACGCGATGTCGAGTCCGGGGTCCGAGTCGTCGGCCTCGCCCGTGGTGTCGTCAGAACAGCGGACCGCGTGAGGGGCTGACACGCTTTGGCTTGGCTTTCGCCGCGCGGGACCTGAGGATGCGCGCGCCCGAGCGGGCACCCATCCATGGAAAAACGCACTGACTGGTACGAGCACCCGGAGTACTACGAGGCCATCTTCGGCACGGACACCGTGCGGGAGGCGGATTTCCTCCAGGCGCTCAGCGCGCGTCATGGAACGGGAGGCTCGCAGTGGCTGGAGCCCGCGTGTGGCGCGGGACGGTTGGTGGCCGAGGCCGCCAGTCGCGGCATGAAGGTGGCGGGCTACGACATCTCCGAGGCCATGCTCGCGCATGCGCGCAAGCGGCTGACTCCGGCGGAGCGTCGTCGGGTGAAGCTGGCCCCGTCGCGCATGGAGGAGTTCTTCGAGCCCGCGCTGGAGGGGAAGGTGGATGTCGCGCACAACCTTGTCTCCACCTTCCGCTACCTGGATAGCGAGGCTGCGGCGCTCGCGCACTTGAAGGGCACGCGACGGCTGCTCAAGCCCAACGGCATCTATGTGCTCGGCTTCCACCTCACCGACTACTCGCGGAGCGTGCCCGAGCACGAGCGCTGGTTGGGGCGCGTGGGCAAGGACAATGTCGTCTGCAACACCCATGAGGGGCTGCCAGACAGGCGCGCGCGGCGCTCGCCCATGCGCAACCGACTGCGCATCACCGGTCCAGGGAAGGACTGGCTCATCGAGACGACGTGGTTCTTCCGCACGTACGACGCGGCGCAGGCGGGCAAGTTGTTCCGCGATGCGGGGCTGAGCGTGGTGGCCGCGTATGACTTCGACTACGACGTGAGCTCACCCGTGGCACGCGGCAGTCGGCGGCTGGACCGTGTCTTCGTGCTGCGGCCGGATGCAGGCTCGGTGGAGCAGGGGGCTTCCGAGAACGCGCCGGCGCGGAAGGTCGTCGCCGCGGCGAAGAAGCCGGTACCGAAGGTGACTCCGGAGAAGAAGGTGGCTGTGCCGAGGAAGACCTCTCCGGCGCGGAAGGTCGCCGCCGCGGCGAAGAAGCCGGCACCGAAGGTGACTCCGGAGAAGAAGGTGGCTGCGCCGAGGAAGACCTCTCCGGCGCGGAAGGTCGCCGCGACGAAGAAGGTGGCCACTGCGCCGGATGCGACTCCTCCGACGAAGAAGCGGGCCACTGCGCCGGATGCGACTCCTCCGACGAAGAAGCGGGCCACTGCGCCGGATGCGACTCCTCCGACGAAGAAGCCGACCCGCCGACGAAGCTGACTCCGAAGCAGGCACTGGCTTCGTCACGGACGAAGCCACCGGAGCAGGCGCTGAAGCCTTGGCGAATCAAGACCCAGCGGAAGGCTGGGTCTGTGTTCAGGCGTCCGCCCCCGCCTTCGCGAGCACGTAGCAGAGCTCACGCAACGCGGCCCGTCGCATGGAGTCCACGTCCGGGAATCCCTCGTCGCGTGCGGCCTGCTGGATGGGACTTGGAACCATCCGTCCCTGATGCTCCTCGAAGTACCAGGCCCACAGGGCGCCCTCGGTGATGCCCGCGTCCTCCAGGCGTGGCGCTGACAGGCCCGCCTCCGTGAGCACTTGCTCCTTGTCTCGGGCCCTCTGTACCAGCGCGCCGTATTCGCCCGTCAGGCGCAGGTGGTCCGCCAGGTGGCGCAGGACATCCGGCTCGAAGAGGGTCTCCACCCAGCGCACGTGAGACTCGTCGCGCAGCAGGCGCGGGGCATCGTCGACGTACTGCTCCGACTTCCATTGCTCGAACGTCTCGGGGGTGAGCTGCCGCTCCTGCCGCAACGCCTCTTCCGTCGCGCGAAGCTCCGCCATGCCCGGCTCGCGGCCCAGCCGTCGCGCTTCCTCCACGGCGAGCGCACGCGCCATGCTCGACCGTTGCGCCTCCTTCAGCCCGCCACGCAGTCGCAGTTCATCGAGCAGCGCCTCGGACGACACTCCTTCCAGGGGATTCGCCGCGTAGCGCAGCGGCTGTCTGCCCGCGCGCCGCCGTGCCTCTTCCCACGCGTCGGTGTGCTGGAAGGGGAAGCGCGTCTGCTTGGGCGAGAGCCCCGCCTCCATCCGTGCCCGAATCTCGCGCAGCAGCGCCACCGCATCCGCGCGCTTCGCGTCCACACGGCCCCGGGGCAGCCAGGCCTTGAGCGCCTCAAGCTCCGCGCCAGGAAGCCCCTCTTGCGCGGCTCGCGTCAACACCGTGGGCCACACCCGCTCCACGTAGAAGAGGGACTTGGCCAGTTGCTCCAACGCCGCGCGAGTGCTCTCACTCACCACGTCGCCCAACCGAGCCGCCGCCAGCGTGGCGCGGATGTTCACCATCGCCTCGGACAGGGGCCGCCAGTGGTCCTCGGCGCTCGCGTGCGCCACCGCCACCTCGTCATCGTCCTCCAGCACGCCTCGCTGGAAGTCCTCGAAGATGGCGCCGACTCCCTCCATTCCGAAGGACGTCAGCTCCGCGGCGCGCAGCGCGCCCATGCTCGCGGCGCCGAAGACGTGGATGCCTTCCGCCAGGGCCCAGAGGATTTCCTTGTGCCACACGGCGGGCACATGCTCGAAGAAGCCGTCGATGATGCCGATGGCCACCGGCTTCTCCAACGTGGCCCGGTAGACGTCACCCTGTTGCACGGGAGGCAGGTACACCACGTCCAGCTCCTGGCTCGCCTCCTCGGGGCGCAGCGTGGGGCCCGTGAAGATGAACACCTTCATGTCCCATCCCCTCGCATGGCGCGCAGTGCGCGAGGGCCCGGGACATAGCCTGGTGCTTCATGCGTGGGCTCCAGTCCGGGTACCACCACGCGCACCACGGGCAACCCCAGCTCCGGCTTCGTCAGGTCCACCACGACCACTTGTGTCACTCCCGCCGCGCGCACCTTCGCCAGCACCCATTCGAGGTCCTCTTCGAACGTCTCCGCATCCTGATGGGGAGCGTCCTGGAAGCGGCGCACCGGCGCTTCCTCGCGCAGCCGAGTCCGGAGCCGCTCCGCCACCACGCCTTCCCGAGCCTCCTCGTACGCCTTGCGGTGCAGGTCATCCCTCGCCCCGCTGATGCGCGTGAGCCGACTCTGCGCCGCCTCTGTCAGCGCCCGCAGCAGCGCCACGCCCCGCGAGGGGTGACAGCCCATGCCGCCCGCCACAGCCACGGGACGCAAGGGCTCCGACTCCCGGTCGACGATGTAACAGGCGAAGGCGGGCACCCCGACATCGCTCGTCGTCTCCCAGACGCCCACGGCCATGCCCGCGCGCTCATAGGTCTCCAGCACCTCGCGACAGGCCGCGTCGTCCACCGTGCCCAGGTCCAACCGCGTGGCGGCCTGGCTCCGTTCTCCACGCGCGTGCCACAGCGCGGTGGCGTCACGCTCCACCACCTCGCACAACCCATGGAGCGTCGCCTCGAGGACGTGATTCCCCGAGGCCAGCCCGTTGCTGCTCATGAGGAACGCGCCACTTCCGGTGGGAAGCGGTAGCGTGAAGTCGGTGTGCACCATGTCGAACGGCACCCACAGCGGACCGCCGCCGAGCAGGTCCACGCCCTCCACCCAGAGCATGCGCCAGTTGGGATGGAACAGGCTCACCGACAGGCGCGGCAGTCCCGCCACGTCGACCACGGGCGAGCGGAAGCGCAGCTCGTTGTACGTGGCCAGCTTCAGGGGCAGCGAGATGTGCTCGGCATGGTAGCCCTCCACGGACTCCATCACCCCGGACGCCTTCGCCGCCGCGAGCGTGAGGCCCTTGCCCTGGGACACCGCCAGCGAGCGCGCATTGGGCCGCGTCACCATGACGACGGGGATTCCAATCGTGTCCAACCCCGTGACGTTGGCGATGCGGGTGATGCCCAGGACGGGCATGAGGCGTCGCACGCGCTCCAGGGTCTGCTCGGGCGACATCACCCGATGTGTCCCGTGTCGGAACGGCTTGGGCGTCCCGGAGGAGACGGACGGGGAAGTGGAGTCGAGGGCGGCGGTGCGCATCAAGGTTTGGAGTCGGAGAGGCGGGAGGAGGGCGGGCGGGAGACGGGGTCCTGCTGGCCAGCCTTGAGCCGCGTGTCCGGCGAGTAGCTGAGGAGGATGCTGTTGAGGTTGAGCAGGAAGCAGGTGATGGGCTCGGCCCTCCCGCCCACGGGGCTCTCGCTGGTCGTGGCGAGGTTCCGTGGCTCGGGCAGGTTGGCCACCACCGCCTCGTTCTCGACCAGCGTCTTGAGGGCACTGCTCAGGCTCTCGCTATCGATGGAGAGTCTCTCCGCGCTCTGCCACATCTCCGGCTTCACCCAGTAGAGATTCCCATCGGGCGCGTAGATGAGCAGGTCCGACTGGTCCACGATGCACTCCGCGCGAGCCTCGATGGGCGGGAACGTGGCGTCCTTGGGCTTCGGCTGGGCGATGACCCACGAGTGCTTCACGCTGGACACCAGGCCGGTGACTTCCACGACGGACGGGTTGGGCTGGGAGATGGCGATGGAACCATCGCCGGTCTCTACCCGGAAGGTCATCTGGTCCGTCACGTTCTCCAGCTTGTCGGGAGACTGCGTGGGGACGCCCCACACCGAGAGCTTCGTGCTGAAGCCTTCCAGGATGGTCACGCTGTCGGGCTTGAAGAAGAAATACGAGTAAGGGCCTGCCATGCGCACCTCGGGAATGGGCCACGGGCCTTACGCCCGCGACGGGGAAGGAGCACGTCGGTCAATCCGTCACAGATAGCAGAGTCGCAGCGCCGACTCACACGCCTGGCGCAACGTCGCCCGAGCATCCTCCAGGCGCCGTGCGTCCTGGTGCTCCAGGGCTGTCGACAGGGGCTGGGTGAGCGCGTCGGGGAGCCGCTGTTGATGGTGGGCGAGCAGCGCCCGCGCGTGCTCCAGTGCCTCGGTCAGCCGGCCCTGCTCCAGTTCCACGGCGAGCAGGGGCCAGCGCGCCATCCACTGGAAGGGAAACACGAGCGAGAGGGGCTGCCACAGGCGCAGCGCCTCGGTGGCCTCGTCTCGCGAAAGCACGGTGTCCCCGGACCGCGAGGCCACCCACGCCCGGTGGGCATGCGCCGCGCCCTGGTAGTCGGCCATGCCGGAGCGCGTCGCCAGCTCGAGCGTTCGCGCCGTCGTCTCGCTCGCGGCGGACACCTGCCCGCGCAGCCGGAGGATGACGGTGAGATAGCTCAGACACCGCGTCTGCAACGTCACGTCACCCAACCGCTCCGCGCCCTTGAGCGCGTCCTCCATCCACGACTGGGCCTCGTCCAGGGCGCCATGGAAGAGCAACACCATGGCGACCACGCACCGGGCTCCCGCGTGCTCCGCGTCCCCCTCTGCCTCCAACGCGGCTTCCGCGTAGGCCCGGGCGTGGGCCACGGTTTCCGTTGATGCTTGATAGCGCTCGCTGCGCAGTTGCATCTGTACCAGCGAGTTGAAGAAGCGCGCGCGTTGCAGCGGCGTGCCGTGGGCCCTCATCACCGGGCGCACGCCTTCCACCAGGGCCCGCATCTCGTCGAGCTGGGCCAGCCAGTAGTGGACGGTGATTCGCTCGCCCTGCAGTTGCACCCATTCATGCCACCAGGCGGCCTCGACCTGGCCGGGGGCGGAGGAGACGCTGTCGGGCATCGGGCCCAGCTCGGCTTGAGCCTGGGCATAGACGCGCAGCGCTTCCTCGTTTTGATGGTGCGTCTGCAAGGACTTGCCCACCTTCCGCAGCACGTTGGCGCGACGGACGGGCTGGCTCTGCTCAATCCGTGCCAGGGCCTCCAGGAACGCTTGTCGCGCTTCCTCCTGCCGTCCGGTGAGCGCGAGCACCTCGCCCAATCCCTCCCAGACGGCGTCCAGGGCCACCGTGCTCGCGTCCGCGGCGGACGCATCCGCGTTCCGGGTGGACGCCACGGCCTCGCGCACGGCGGACTCGTAGAAGGTGATGGCGTCGCCGTTGGCGTAGGCGGCGCGCGCCGAGTCTCCCGCGCGAGCGAACCACACGCTTGCGCGAGTCGGCACGCCGGCGCGAGACCAGTGGTGGGCCAGTGCCGCGGCCTGGGGCGTGAGGCCCCTCGGCGCCCCCGCCTCGCGCAGCTCCAGGCCCTGGGCGCAGCGGTGGTGCAGCACGCGACGCTGTTCGTCGGCGATGCGGGCGTAGGCGACCTCGCGCAGCTTGTCGTGGACGAAGCGCAGCCGGCCGCCGCCGGACTCCTCGAGGACCTGCCGACGGCGCAGCTCCTCCACCGCCTCCAGCCCCGCGCTCTCCGGCAGCGCGGCGGTGGCGAGCAGCAGCTCACCATCCAGCTCGCGCCCCAGCACCGACGCCACCTCCGCCAGCGCGCGCCCGTCCGCGCCCAGGTCGGACAGCCGGCGCTCGATGAGCTCGGCGATGCTGCCCGGCAGGGGCAGGGGACGGCTGCCCGCGCTGCCTCCTGCTTCGAAGAGCCACTCCCCGGACGGCGCGCGGAAGAGCAGCCCCGCGTCGATGGCGGCGCGCAGATATTCGGCGATGAAGAAGGGGTTGCCGCTCGTCTCGCGCACCAGGGCGTCGACGAAGGGGCCGGGCACCTCGCGCAGCGCCAGCATGCCGCGCACCATCTTCCCCGCGCTGGTGGCGTCCAGCCGGCCCACTTCCACGCGCACCGCGTCCGGCGCGCCCACCACCGCGCGCAGCGCCGCGCCCATCTCGTCCATCCGGTACGTGCCGACGAGCAGCACGGGGCGCGACGCCAGGTGCCGCGCGTCCAGCTCCAGGAGGAAGCTCAGCGTCAGCTCGTCCGCCCACTGGAGGTCGTCCAGCACGAGCAGCAACGGCTGCGCTTCCGCGAAGGCCCGGAGCGTCTCGCGCAGCGCGGCCAGCACCCGGGTGCGTGCCTCTGGAGCAGGCAGGGGCGGGGGCTCGGGTTGCTCTGGCTGGCCAGGGAGTTGGATGAGGGATGGCTCATACGCGGCGAGCACGCGACCGCGCGGGCCGAGCAGGCGCTCCGCTTCGGCGGCGCCGCGCTCATTGCACCGGTCCGCGACGGCCAGGAGCAGCGGACGCAGCGGGTGCAGGGGCGAGGCATGCAGGTCCGCGCCGCCCATGGCCACCGGGACGCACTCGCCCGTCACCACCGTCATGCGCCGCCAGCCGGCTTCCGACGCCAGCTCCAGCGCCAGCCGCGTCTTGCCCGCGCCGCTCTCTCCGCCCAGGAAGACGCGGCCTCCCTGGCCTCGCGCCGCCGAATCCAGCGCCTCCGTCAGCCGTCCCAGCTCTCCGCCGCGCCCGGCCAGGTCCGGACGGTACAGGTAGGCCGGCGTCCGGGGCGTGGTGGCGGCGCCTTCCTCGCCTTCCTCAGCGCCGAGCGCCTCCAGCGCGGACGACACATCCTCCGCGTAACCGGGCCGCTCCTGGGGGCGCTTGGCGAGAAGCCGGAGCACCAGCGCGTCCAGCTCCGCGGGCATCCCCTCCACGCGCAGCGACGGGGGAACGGGCGTCAGGTGCAGGTGCTGGTGCGGCAGCGGCCCCTCGCGGCCGGGGATGAAGGGGGGCCGTCCGGTGAGCTGCTCGTAGAGCATGCACCCCAGGGCGTAGAGGTCCGCGCGGGCGTCCACGTAGTCACCCCGGAGCTGCTCCGGGGCCATGTACGTGTCGCTCCCCACCACGGCGCCGCTCACCTCCAGCGTCTCCCGGCCCCGCGAGCCTCCGAAGCGCGCGGCGATGCCGAAGTCCACCAGCACCGGCGTCCCATCAGGACGCAGAAAGACGTTCTCCGGCTTCAGATCTCGATGCACCAGGCCGTTGGCGTGGAGGAAGGCCAGGGCCGAGCACAACCTCCGCATCAGGGTGAGCGTTGCGTTCAACCGGGACGCAGCCAGTGCGTCGGAAGAGGGGGCGCGAGTCGCCCCACGGAGTGTCTGCCCCCGGAGCAGCTCCATGGCGTACCAGGGCAGTCCGTGTGCCACCCCCTCCGCGACGATGCGTACGACTCCGGGGTGCCTGAGGCGGCGCAACGCATGGATTTCCCGACGGATGCTGGCCAACGGCACCTCGGTGGCCGCACGCACCGTCTTGACGGCCACGGCCTCGCCGGTGGCCGGGTTCCACCCTCGGTAGACGACTCCCATGCCTCCCTGGCCGAGCACCTCGAGCAGCTCGTAGGGACCGATTTTCGCTCCCACGCCGGGCAGCTCTGGGAGCATCGCTGGTGCCGTCATAGGGGCTCCGAGCATAGCGACACCCCCTGGCACGTCCCATCTGCGTCGCATCTGGACGCAGCTGCGTTCCACTTGGACGCGGTTTCGGGCCTCCAGAGCCCCCCTCTCCAGTCAACCCCCTGAAAAGACGTGAAACGGGGTGTTGGCATGAACCACGCATGGTGTTTCCGCGTGGCGTCGCGAGCAACCGGGCGCCCAGCCGTCAGCGAGGTTCGGGAACGCGGAAGGAGGGGCCGCTCCTTCCGCGTTCTTCATCTCCGCTACACTGCCTCCTTCCGAAGCGGCCCTTGGCGGGTACTCTCGGATGGCACCGGACGGAGGCGAGTGGATGCACGAGGAGATGCCGCAGCTCATGAGCGCGCTGCGGGGGGCGAAGGATTTCGAGACGGCCGCGGCCACCACCCTGAAGCGCATGTTGGCCGTAGCCCAGGACGCTGTTGCGTCCAGTCGGTACGCAGCCCGCGCCCGAGTGCTCCGAGGAATCGTCCACCTGCGCCCAGGCGAGGCTTATCGTCGCCTTGCCGCGCTCGATGTGGGAGCAACAGAGATTACGGATGCGAGTGTGGGGACCCCGTTCTTCACCTCGGCCACGGCGTGGCGCGCGGTGGTGGAGCACCGCTGCGCGGTGTCCATCGACGTCAACGTGGGCACGGTGCAGCCGCATGCGCCGGACGCGCCCGTGACGGGTGACCCGGGACTGGCGGGCTTCCACAGCAACGAGAGCCGCCAGCGCTTCCTGGGGCGCCATGCGACGCACGTCTGCGTGCTGCCGCTGCGCACGCCGGGCGGCAGCATCGAGGGGATGATTTCCCTGGAGGCTGACTGTCTGGCGGCGATGGGGCAGGAGTTCGTCTGGCGCGAAGCCGGCGAGCAGCTCCAGTTGCTCGCGGACGTGGCCTCGCCGTACCTCGCGGGGCTGCCGCAGCGTCCGGTGGCCACGCCGGAGGTGGACGAGTACCTGCCCGTGGTGGGCCGCTCCATGGCGGAGCTCCTGCCCATCCTGCGCGTCTTCGCGTTGCAGGATGAGACCATCCTCATCAGCGGCGCGACGGGCGCGGGCAAGTCGCGGCTGGCGCGCTGGTGCCACGAGCGCTCCAACCGTCGCGCCAAGCCCTTCGAGACGTTGGACCTGGTGACGGTGCCCGAGGACCTCCAGATGGCGGAGCTCTTCGGTTGGAAGAAGGGCGCCTTCACCGGCGCGGTGAGGGACGCACCCGGCAGCGTGGCGCGCGCGGATGGCGGCACGCTGTTCATCGACGAAATCGACAAGCTGTCGCTGAAGGCTCAGGCGGGTCTGCTGCATCTGCTGGAGTCGCGCAGCTACCGGCCGTTGGGCGAGGGCACCGGCGAGCGACAGGCGGACGTGCGCTTCATCATCGGCACCAACGCGGACCTGCACGCGGAGGTGCGCGCGGGCCGCTTCCGCGAGGACCTCTACTACCGCGTCAACGTGCTGCCAGTGCGCATGCCGGCCTTGCAGGAGCGCCAGGACGAGATTCCGCTCTGGGCCCAGTACATGGTGAACCGGCGGCACCGCGAGCGCTCCCCCGAGGGCAACGCGCGCGTGACGCAGGACGCGGAGCGACTGCTGGTGGGCAGCTCGTGGCCGGGCAACCTGCGGCAGCTCGACAACATCGTCCGCCGCGCCTACACGCTGGCCATGGTGGAGCACGCCGTCTCCGGTGGAGAGCTGGTGCTCCACGAGAAGCACGTCGCGCGGGCGCTGGACTACGAGCAGGCGCCGGGGAGCAAGCCGCTGCCGGAAGCGCTGCGGGCCGCCGCTCAGGCGTTCGTCGCGGAGGCGCGGCGTCGCAACGCGCCTCTGGACCTGGACCTGGCGGACGCGTTCCGCGGGCTGGTGCTGGGCATGGCCATCCGGCAGGTGGGGCGGGACGACGGCTTCAAGCTGTTGGGCCGCGAGAGCCTGGTGAAGAACCGCAACCACCACAAGGCGCTCAAGCGCGAGCTGGAGAAGGTGGAGGCGCTCTACAAGGCCCTCGGCGAGGAGAGCTCGCCCTTCGCGGACCTCCTGTCCGAGGACGAGGCGGCCTGAGTCCGGCCAGTGGCCCGCGGTACAATCCTCGTCGAGAGGAGCCGTTGCTAGCTTCCGGGTCCACGATGCCCGGGGGTGAACCGTGAAGCTCCTCTCGAACAGCGCCATCGTCACGGGTGGCGCGCAGGGAATCGGTCTGGCTGTCGCCTCGCGCCTCATGCGCGAGGGCACCAGCGTGCTGGTTTTCGGACGAACGGAGACGAAGGTGGCGGACGCCGCCGAGCGCCTCAATCGCGAAGCGGAGGGGCGTGCTCGCGCCGTCCCCTTCGCCGGGGACGTGTGTCGGGCGGAGGACGTCGCGCGCGCCCACGCCTTCGCCACGGAGCAGTTGGGGCTGCCCGGCATCCTGGTGAACAACGCGGGCTCACTCTCCCTGACGCTGCTCGTGGACCTGCCCGAGGAGGAGCTGGACCGCGTGCTCGCGGTGAACCTGAAGGGGCCCTTCCTGATGCTGAAGACGTTCGCCCGCGCGCTCATCGCCGAGAAGCGCGCCGGCGCGGTGGTGAACATCACCTCGGTCTGCCAGGAGGTGGTGACGGAGGGGTTCGCTCACTACTCCGCCTCCAAGGCGGCGCTGGCCCAGCTGTCGCGATCAGCGGCGCTGGAGCTGGGGCGCCATGGCATCCGCGTCAACGTCGTCGCGCCGGGCGCCACCCTCACGCCCGTGGCCGCCGCCTTCATCGACGAGCCGTCGGTGCGCCGCGAGCTGCTCGCGCGCACCCCCCTGGGCCGCGCCCATGGGATGCCCGAGGACGTGGCCCGTGCCGTCACCTTCCTGTGCTCGGAGGAGTCCTCCTGGGTGACGGGAGAGAGCCTCTTCGTGGACGGTGGCAGTCACCTGCGGGGTCTGCACAGCTACTGGGACACGCTGAATCCGCCCCGGTAGCCACCGCCCGAAGCGGGGGCGATTCCCGTCGCGCCTCGCGCCAGCTCGTCACACACGAGCGCCTGGAGCCGGAAGGCCATGCGCGCCTCCTGGATGATTTCGCGCGCCTCGTCCTCTTCCAGCTCCAGCCCGTCGATGCGCGAGTGGAGCCGCACGCGGAACTCCGAGAGCTCCGTCGGCGTGGCCGTGCCGTGGAACAGCGTGCCGCGCGCGTCCTCCAGTTCGAAGGCGTTCGAGATGACTCGCGCGCGCTCCGGCGCGGCGAAGAAGTCCAGCACGCACCGCGCATAGACATGCGCCACGAGCAGATGCGGCGCGTCCTCCGCCACCTCGCGCAGCCGCTCCGCGTGCAGGCGCGTCTCCACGCACGCGAAGGTCTCCGTGCGCGTCTCGCCGCAGAAGTAGGCCAGGTCCGCTTCCAGCGCGCTGGCGCGGCGCAGCTCCGGCATCAGCAGCACGGGCGTCAGCGCGGTGCGGGCCACGCGCGGCAGCACGCTCTCGAACGTCGCGTAGAGCACGTGGAGCTGGCGCAGGTAGCTGACGTAGTGCTGGGCCCGGACGAACTGGCCGTAGATGCCGTCCCAGCTGTCGACGAAGAGGGACTGGAGGAAGACGGAGCGCTCGGCCTGCTCGTGGGCCCGCGCCGTGCCTTCCGTGAGCAACACGGACAGGGGCGCCGCTGTCACACGAGGAGCCGCCGGGGCGGCCGCGTCCGCCTCGCTCTCGCTCAGTCGCCGCACGCGCGCGGACTGCTCCGTGCGCGACACCCTCAGGGTGCCGGTGGCGCTCACTGCTTCCACCCGCCCAGCAGCGAAGGCATCGACTCGGAATCGGACTCCTCGGCGTGGCCCTGCTCCGGCTCATCCAGGTTCTGCAGCGCCTCCGCCATCGTCAGGCCAATGGCGCGGAGGACCTCCTCCTCCACCCGAATCGTCACCGGACCCAGCGCCAGATGGATGTGACCACAGGTGCAGCGCGTCACCTCGGCGCATGGCCCCCGCGCGAGCACTCTCTTGCCGCATCCCTGACCGAGCATCTCGTGTCTCCTTGATTTTGATTTTGATTATCGAAATCAACAAGATGATGCGCGAAACCCGCCCGGGAGTCAATCCCGAGAGGGCGCGGTGGGGTTACGGCGTGTCGGTGGGTGCCACTTCCGTGTCGGTGGGAGACGGTGGCGTGTCGTCGGTGGGGGACGGCGCCATTTCGTTGATGAGAGACGGTGGCGTGTCGTCGGTGGGAGACGCTTCCGGGTCGGGCCCGGCGCCGAGCGGCTGGCGTTGCTCGTCCCTGAGTCCGACGAGGACGCTGGAGCCGTTGGTGGCGGCGCGCAGCTCTCCGTAGCGCGCACGGGCGTAGTGGTCCGCGTGACCTTCCTGGAAGAAGAAGGACTCGGCGCCCAGGCGTGTCCTGCCTTTGCGCGTGCGGTAGCTCAGCTTGAACTCGCCGGGGGCGAGGGGCTGGTCGGGGCTGTCCATGCGCACGAAGCGGCCGACGCCGTGTTCATCCAGCTTGAGCACGAGCAGGCCGGAGCTGGGGCCGTCGAGGCCGTCGACGTTGAGGGCGCGGGTGAGGGCGTAGTCGAGCACCATGTAGTCGCCCTGCATCAACGAGCGAGGGTCTCGAGGGGCCAGCTCCAGCAGCACGGTCTGTCCGGTGGCGAGGACGTGCTCCTTCTGGGCGACGAGGCCGAGCGGAACGAGGAGCGCGAGCGCGAGTCCGACGAAGAAGAGGATTGAACGCATCAGCGTGCCTCCGCCGGCGTGGAGGCCGTGGGGTAGCGCCGTGTGAGGACCCATCTGAGCGCGAGCAGGACGAGCCCACTGCCGGCCAGCGCGATGGCCTTGGCCAGCAGGGTGAGGCCCAGGTCGTAGTAGTACCAGGCGCCCGAGGCGATGAGGAACGCGACGGCGATGCCGAGCAGGATGCTGCTGCGGCGATGGAAGCCGAGCGTGAGCAATCCGACGGCGGCGATGACCGCGGGCGTGTGCGGGGTGATGAGGGCCGTCACGGTGAGGGCGGCGAAGACAGCCGCGCCCGCGACGCCGGTGGGGTCCAGCTCCAGCTCCCTCATGACGTTCCAGGCGGTGAAGAGGGTGATGGTGGTGAGGCCCACGGTGAGGGCGGGGATGGGCAGGGCCGCGCGCTCGAAGAGGAAGGTGCCGATGACGTCGGGCAGGCCCCGCGCGAGGAGCACGAGCGGCAGTCCGCTCGCGAGCGCGAAGGCCGCGGGGCCGACGAGCGCGCCCCGGGGACCGGCGCTCAGGCGCGACTGGAAGAGGAAGAGGCCGTGCGCGAGCGCCGCGCACGCGAGGATGCCGAGGTCCAGTCCCACGCCGCCCAGCGCATCCCAGAGGATGAAGAGCGCGGCGCCGGCCATGTTGAACGTGGCGAGGAAGCGCATGACGGGGTCTGGGAAGGTGACGAGCAACGCCGCGCAGACGATGAAGTGCGCGACGGCGGGGATGATTTCGTCACGGGCCATGAAGGCGATGCCGCTGGTCGTCAGTCCCACGCCGGCCAGAGCCAGGGCGAGGGCGAGCTGCTCCAGGAAGGCGCCCTGGCCCGAGCGTCGGAGGAAGGTGGCGCCGACGCACAGCAGGACGCCGAGGCAGAGGAGGGCGGCCTCTTCCTTGTAGAGGCCGGTGCAGCCGAAGAAGCTCAGCAGGAAGGCGGCGGACACCCAGGCACCGAAGCCGGCGAGGGCTTTGACGAACCAGGGTGTGGCGGTGCTGGAGCGCTGGTGGACCTCCAGGGTGGCGAGCGCGCGGGCCTCGGCGTGCTCGTCGAGCTGGTGCTCGCGTTGGAGTTCCTGGATGACGTGTCGCAGGGAGGGACGCAGGGACATGTCAGGACTCCTCGGTGGCGCCGGTGGCGCGGGCCTCGGCGCGCAGCCAGCTGACGGCGAGCGCGACCTGTCCGATGAGGACGAAGGGAAGGATGAAGAGGGTGAGTTCGTCGGCATCCATGTCGACGATGAGGATGCGGCCCGCGACGGTGGTGATGAGCGTGATGAGGCTGAGCACGCCGATGGTGAGCAGGAACAGCTCACCGCGAAGGTGACGGTGGAGCGCGTATTCGGCGGCGAAGGTCGCGACGAGCAGGGCCAGGGCGACGACGGCGCCGGAGCCGACTTCGGAGGGGATGACGATGAACGCCTTCCCGGCGGCGAGCAGGGGAGCGGTGGTCATCGCCGCGAGCACGCGAGGCATCCACCGGTCCGCGAGCCAGGAGACGCGCAGGTTGGCGAAGTGTTCGTAGGTGGCCCAGGCGAAGCCGTTGAGGAGGCCGAGGGCCACCGCGAGCCAGGTGATGAGGCGATCCGTGTCTCCGAGGACCTGCTGTTGGAACAGGATGAGGCCGGTGTTGGCGAGGATGACGAGCAGCATCCACAGGGGTGGGAAGCGCGACATGGCGACCCACGGGAGGATGAGGACGGCCCACCCGATGAACAGCTCGTATGGGTCCGCGCCCGTCTGGTAGGCCTGTCCGTAGACGGCGAGCAGCGCGCCGACGAGGACGGAGGAGGCGAGCAGGCAGAGCTGGCCCGCGAGTCTGTCGCCTAGCTTGCGAGCGCCCAGCGCGGTGCCGGCGATGGCGGTGGCGATGAGGCCCAGCTTGCCGAAGCGGTGCAGGGCGGCCCAGTTGTAGGCGAAGAAGTAGATGACGCCGGAGAGCACCAGCAGCGCGCCGAGTCCCAGCAGCGTGGACGACACGAAGCGGCGCCAGGCATCGGCGGGAGGCGAGGCGGTGGACAGGTAGAGCGCGCGCTCCAGGTTGGATGGAGGGATGACTCTGGCGTCCGTGAGCGCGCGGAGGCGCTCGGGGGTCGCATCGAGGTCGAGCAGGTCTTTCGGCACGGTCGCGCAGTGTAGCCAAGACGCGGGCGTCACGGGGTGCCGCGCGGGTGGGTTGCGAGCCCCGTCGTGTCCACGAAGGCGCGTGGTAGGTTGCCCGCGTCGCGAGCAGTCGAGGTCGGGTGGTGCCGTTCGGGAGGGAGCGGAGTCCATGTCCCAGGTCTCGTCCGCCGTGCTTCGCGCCGTGGCGTGGTGGGTCTGCGTGTTGCTGGCCGGGTGCTCGACGACGAGCACGGGGCGGCACGAGCGGTCTGGTCGCTACGAGCAGACGGTGGACTCGGCGACGAACGCGTGTCTGCGAAATCCCGCCTGTTACACGCAGGTGGGAGACGATGCCGTGTTGCCGTGGCTGTCGCGCGCCGCTTCGGGGGCGCGGACGGTGGTCGCGACGCTCCGGTTCCTGGAGGCGGCGGAACTCGCCCAGGTCGAGGAGATCCTCGTGGACTGCGCGAAGCGGGCCAACTTCGAGGTGAATGAGCGGATGCTGGGAGAAGGGAAGCGACCGACCCGGGAGTGGTGTGAGAAGGAGGTGCGACGCGATGCCAGGAACAACGTGGTGACGTGGGCGATGGAAATGGGGAGTGCCAAGCACGAGGTCGCACTGGAGTGTGCCCGGGCGCGATTGGGTGAGCGGTTCCCAGGGAGCTTCAGCGTGGAGCCGCGTTATTTCCCGGATGCGAGGACGAGTCAGTTGAGGCTGCTCGAACCAGACGAAGTGAGGCAGTGGCTCGCGGATGGACTGTTCCATCTCCTCGCGGGCACGTTGGTTCCCGATGTCGTGATACACGCGCAAGGGGACCCGCTGAAGATGCAGACTGCCTATGACTTCAAGTTTCCCTGTGCGAGTCCGAGCGAACCATCGTGGAGTCCCTATCCGAGGGGTGGTCCACACTCGACGCAGGACCAGGGGGATGCCTACTTGAGGCTGCTGATGCTGCAGATAAAACCGGCGCGTGTCTCTCCCAGGTGGGGAATCTCACGATGAAACGCGCTCCCAAAATCCGCGCGCATCAGGACGTCGAGGGAGAGCCATTCCTGGTCCTTCGAGACAGCGTGAGCATCTCGTTCTATCTCCAGTGCGAGCACTCGCTGATTTCCCATCGGGTCCGACACGCCTTGGAGGTCTATCTCCGTGCGGTGGGGATGGATGCCTTGGATGAGTTCGACACCCAGAAGGGTGAGTGGGACGTCCTCGACGAAAAGGGATGGGGGCAGGTTGATGAATGGCTGTCGCGTCCCCACTCCGCGCGCATTCATTTGAGAGGCCGCGGAGGAGATGAACTGGCTTTCGGATTCAACTATCTGGGAAAGTCACTGGAGGATCCGCTCGCACGGTCTTGGGGCCTTGTGCCGACCTCAGCGGTGGAGTTCTGGCTGCCCACGGAGTTTCTAGAGGCACAGGGTCCAGAGCGGGTGCGCGCACTGGTATTGGAATTGGCGGAGGGGCTTCCATTCAACTCAGGTGAGGTCGGACTCGCATTCCGGATGCGAGGATGGCTCCAGAGCAATATTCAACCGGTGCGTGCCGCCGCGCTTCGTCATCCTGGCATTGGCCTGTCGGGGATGGATGAACTCACCGACCAATTGGGTGCGCTGATTCGTGGACCTGTCTGGCTCACCTTCTTGGGCTCTCCGGTCCTGGACAAACTGGGAGGAAGCGCGGGGCTCCGCGACCGTTTGACGTTTCCGGGGACCACGGTGCGGGAACTTGATGGCTCACGGGCCATGGTGTCCCTGGGCGAGTGGCCCGAGGCGGGAGACCTGGAGGCCGGAGATAGACTGCCGCACTACCGCGAGCTGGCACGCGTGCTGGAGCCGTGGCTCTACAGACACGAAGGCCCATGGGGCAGCCTCACCCCAGAAGAAATCCGTCGCTGGGAGCGCCGCTTCCTTGATTGACTCGCGACCTTAAGGACACCGCCATGCTCCACGTCGGACGCAGTCGCTACAGTCAATTCGTCGCTCGCTGCCTCCTCGTCTTCACCTGGGGCCTCGTGGGCACGGTCCACGCCCGCTCCGCGCAGTCCGCCGCTCCCGCCATGTCCTCCTCTTCTTCCGTCTCCATCCCCGGCCCCCAGGCGCTCGCGGCGCAGTGGGAACAGGTCCACTCGAAGGCGCTCCCGGTGGCGCCGCTCGTCCGGCACCCCGACGTGGAGCAACACCTCAAGGCCCTCCAGGCCCGCGCTCCCGACTTGTTCCAACTGGAGGTCGCGGGGCACTCGGTGGAAGGGCGCGCACTCTACCACGTCACGCTGGGCACCGGCCCGCGCCACATCCTCCTCTGGTCGCAGATGCACGGCGACGAGCCCACCGCGACCACCGCGCTGCTCGATTTCTTCGAGTATCTCCGCACGCATCGCCAGGAACCGTGGGTCGCGCGGCTGCTCTCCAGCCTCACCCTCCACGCCGTGCCCATGCTCAACCCCGACGGCGCCGAGCGCTTCCAGCGTCGCAATGCCCAGGGCATCGACATCAACCGGGACGCGCTTGCGCTCCAGACGCCCGAGGCCCGCACCCTCAAGTCCCTGCGCGACAAGTTCCAACCCTCCGTCGGCTTCAACCTCCACAACCAGAGCTGGCGTCACGCGGTGGGCGACACCGGTCGCCCCGCCTCCATCTCCCTGCTCGCCCCCGCCTTCGACCGCGCCCGGAGCGACAACCCCGGACGCATCCTCGCGAAGAAGGTCTGCGCGGTGATTCGAGACGCCGTGGAGACGCTCGCGCCCGGGCAGGTCGGCCGCTACGACGACTCCTTCGAGGTGCGTGCCTTCGGCGACAACATGACGCTCTGGGGAACGCCCACCGTCCTCATCGAGACCGGCGCGTGGCTGTCCCTGCCGCCAGACGAGCCCCTGGTCCGCCTCAACTTCGTCGCGCTCGCCACGGCCCTGGATGCCCTGGCGAATGGCCAGGCCGAAAAGGCCGACGTCTCCCGCTACGACTCCATCCCCGAGAACGAGAGCTCCGGCCTCGTCCACCTGCTGCTCAAGGGCGTCGGCATGTTCGGCGCGGACGGCAAGCCCTTCACGGGCGACGTGGGCATCGCCGTCAGTCGCGCCGTGCGCGGCCAGGGAAAGAAGCTCCTGCTCGCGCACGTGGGCAAGGTCGAGGAGCTGGGCGACCTGCGCATCCTCGGTGCGGTCGAGACCGTGGACGGCAAGGGACTCTTCGTCGTGCCGCTGACGGGCAAGGGCGCGAAGCCCGGGGACACGTACCGGCTCACCCGTCCCGCGAAGCAGTCCCTGTCACTGGGCCAGCGCGCGGACCTGATGCTCCTGAAGCCGCTGGAGGCGTCCGACACCTTCCGCATCGAACGCATCATCCGCTTCGACCCCTGAGCCGAGCCGCTACGGAGCTTCCGCCTCCAGGAACGCCTTCAGCTCCGGAAGCACGCGCTCGGGGCGCTCCTGATGAGGGCTGTGCGCCGCGTCCACGCGCAGCAACCTCGCGCGCGGAAATCGCCGCAGGGCCTCCTCGGCGAGCGACAGGGGCAGGACGTCCTCACGCTCACCCCAGATGAGGAGCACGGGGACCTTCACTTCGGCCAGCCGCTCGCGGTGGTGGAACACGGGCCCCGTCAGGGGCACCAGTCGATTGAAGGCCCGCGTCGCCTCGTCACGTCCGCCAGGGGCCGCCACCAGCTCGTACTCCAGCTCCCCGAGCCGCATTCCCAAGGGCGTCGGCACCGGAGGCATCATCCGCGCCCAGGCCCAGGGCCCCAGGGAGCGCGCCAGTCGCTCCGGTCCCGCGCGGAAGAAGACGCGGGCCTTGCGCTCCAGCTCCGGACCCAGCCCCATGCTGTCCACGAGCACCAGCCGCTCCACCGGCACACGAGCCCGCAGGCTCAGCTCCAGCCCCACCAGCCCGCCCAGCGAGTGACCCACCACCGCCACGGGCCCAGGGGCGAGCCGCTCCAGGAGCGCCTCCACCGGGTCGGCGAAGAAACGCACCCCCTCCTCGGCCGAGCGGACGGGGCCCTCTCCAGGGGACGACATCCCGAAGCCCGGCAGGTCCACCGCCAGCACCCGGTGCCCCCGCGCGAGGGCCGTCAGGTACGCGAACCACGTCGAGGCCGCCCCGCCACGCCCGTGGAGGAGCACCACCGTGGGGCCCTGGCCCCCCTCCAGCACCCGCAGCGCGCCCCCTCCAGGCACCCAGTGCACCGTCGCCTTCACCCCGGGGGAGAGCTGTGCCAGCAGGCTGGCCTCCACCGGGCCCGCCGTGGGGGACTTCGCCAGGGGAGAGCCCTTCATGGCCCGTCCTGGGGCCCCACCGGGCCGCGCGGGGTGGTACAGAGGGTGGGGGGCAAGAGGGCCATGGGGTGGAGCCCTCCGGGGGGCCGACTCGGAACTTACTGGAATGCCCGCCCTTCTGCGGTGTTGAGCCCGATACCCGGTCAACCCTAGGCTGCCCGCCGCCAGTCCTTACCGAGGCGTCATGAACACGGACATCCGCGCGCTAAACGAACGCGTGCAGCAGGAAAGCAGCTTCGTCGAGGTCCTCAACCAGGAAACCGGCAAGGTCATCGTCGGCCAGCGCTACATGCTGGAGCGCATCCTCATCGGCTTCTTGTGCAATGGCCACGTGCTGCTGGAAGGCGTGCCCGGTCTCGCCAAGACGCTCACCGTGCGCACCGTGGCGGACGCGCTCAGCGCCAGCTTCATGCGCATCCAGTTCACCCCGGACCTGCTGCCCGCCGACGTGGTGGGCACGATGATCTACAACCAGCAGGCGGCGAACTTCACCGTCCGCAAGGGTCCCATCTTCGCCAACATCGTCCTCGCCGACGAAATCAACCGCGCGCCCGCCAAGGTGCAGTCCGCCCTGCTGGAGGCCATGGCCGAGCGACAGGTGACGATTGGCGACCAGACCTTCGGGCTGCCCTCGCCCTTCCTCGTCCTCGCCACGCAGAACCCCATCGAGCAGGAGGGCACGTATCCGCTGCCCGAAGCGCAGGTGGACCGCTTCATGCTCAAGGTGAAGGTGGGCTACCCCACGCGCGACGAAGAGAAGGTCATCATGGACCGCATGTCCGGTGGCACGACTCCGCGCGCGCAGAAGGTCATCGCGGTGGAGCACCTGATCCGCGCCCGCGAGCTCGTCCACCAAATCTACATGGACGAGAAGGTGAAGGAGTACATCCTCAACGTGGTGTTCGCCACGCGCGAGCCCGGCAAGTACGGCCTCAAGGACCTGGCGGACTACATCCAGTTCGGCGCCTCACCGCGTGCCACCATCTCCCTGGCGCAGGCCGCGCGCGCACATGCCTTCCTGCGCCACCGGGGCTTCGTGACGCCCGAGGACGTCAAGGCCATCGCCTTCGACGTGCTCCGCCACCGCATCGCCATGACGTACGAGGCGGAGGCCGAGGACCTCACCCCGGAGAAAATCATCCAGCGCGTGTTTGATCGCGTCGAAGTTCCCTGACCGCCCGACGAGCGACCCGTGCTGCCCAAGGACCTCATCCGCCGCATCCGCAAGCTGGAGATTCGCACCCGCAAGGTGGTCTCCGACATGCTCGCGGGCCAGTACCACTCGGTCTTCAAGGGCCGGGGCATGGCCTTCTCCGAGGTGCGGCAGTACCAGCCCGGGGATGAGATTCGCATCATCGACTGGAACGTCACCGCGCGCATGAACGAGGCCTACGTCAAGGTCTTCACCGAGGAGCGCGAGCTGACGGTGATGCTCCTCGTGGACGTGTCGGCCTCCAAGGAGTTCGGCTCGCGCGAGCGCACCAAGTCGGAAATCGCCGCCGAGGTCGCCGCGCAGATTGCCTTCAGCGCCATCGCCAATAATGACCGGGTGGGGCTCATCCTCTTCTCGGACAGGGTGGAGAAGGTGGTGCCGCCGCGCAAAGGCCGCACCCATGTACTGCGCCTGGTGAGCGACATCCTCACCTTCCAGCCGGTGGGCAAGGGCACGGACCTGGCGACGGGCCTGACGTACCTGACGCAGGTGGCGAAGCGGAAGGCCGTCACCTTCCTCGTCTCCGACTTCCAGGCGCGCGATTTCGAGAAGCCGCTGCGACTGGTGGGGCGCAAGCACGACCTCGTCCCGGTGGTGGTGGAGGACCCGCTGGAAGAGGCCTTCCCGCGCCTGGGGCTGGTGGAGATGGAGGACCCGGAGACGGGAGACCGCTTCGTCGTGGACACGAGCGACCCGGGCGTGCGCGGACGCTATGCCCGGGCGATGCAGGGCGCGCGCGACGAGCGCCGCAAGCTCTTCAAGAAGCTGGAGTTGGACCACGTGGAGCTGCGGGCCGGAGATGACCACGGCAAGGCGCTCGCGCAGTTCTTCCGCGCGCGGGCCCGGAGGATGGCGGCATGAGCCGGTGCATGGTCCTGCTCGCGGTGCTGCTGTGTCTGGGGACGCTTCCGGCGGGGGCGAAGTCCCAGCCGAATCCCCCGGGCGTGCCCGCGCACGAGGTGACGCAGCCCCTGGACGTGTCGGTGCGCGTGGAGCCGCAGCAGGTGCGCATCGGCGACCCGTTCACCTACCACGTGGTGCTCACGCATCCGAAGGACCACCGCTACGAACTGGCGGTGCCCAAGGAGACGGGCGACTTCGAGTTCCTGGACCAGACGCGTCAGCGCCATGACGGGCCCGACTCGGCCACCACGACGTTCGCGGTGCGCCTGTCCGCCTTCGCGCTGGGCACGGTGCAGGTGCCGCCGCTCGAGTTCGACGTGGCGACGCCGGAGGGGCCGCGTCACTACTCGCTGCCAGGTCGCGAGGTGGAGGTGGCCGCCACGCTGCCCCCGGACGCCGAGGGCAAGGGCGCGGACCTGTTCGACATCCAGCCGCCGCAGGAAGTGCCCATCCGCTCGTGGCGGCTGGTGCTGACGCTGCTGGGCGTGCTCGCCGCGGGCCTGCTGGCCTGGGCGCTCGTGCGCTGGTGGAAGAACCGCCCCAAGCACGTGAACCTGCCGCCGCCCTTGCCCTTGGACGTGCGCACGCGCAAGGCGCTGGACTCGCTCAAGGCGGAGAACCTCCCGGGGCGTGGCCACGTGAAGGACTACTATTTCCGCCTGTCCGAAATCGTCCGAGGGTATCTGGGCGAGCGCTATGGCTTCGAGGCGCTGGAGTGCACCAGCTCGGAGCTGATGACCGCGCTGCGCCGCCTGTCTCCGCTCGGGCTTCCCGAGGACAAGCTGATGCGCTTCGTGTCCGAGTCGGACATGGTGAAGTACGCCCGGGCGGATGCGACGCCCGAGACCTGCCGAGACGCGCTGCTGTTCGGCTACGAACTCATCGACAAGACCTACGTTCCGCCCCCGCCGCCTCAGGCTCCCGCCAATGCCGCCGCTCCCCGCGTTCAATAACCCCGAGGCGCTCTGGGGACTGCTACTCGTGCCGCTCCTGCTGGTGCAGGCCTGGCGGGAGCGTCGCGCTCGCGCGCCCCTGCGCTTCTCCGCGGCGAACGTGTTCGCCCGAAGTGGCAAGGGCCTGCGCACGTACATGTTGCCGCTCTTGCCGCTGTTGCGCGCGGTGGCCGTCGCGGCGGCGGTGTTCGCCATCGCCCGGCCCCAGGTGCGCGACTCTCGCGTGCGGGACTTGTCGGTGGAGGGCATCGACATCGTGGTGGCGTTGGACCTGTCCACCTCCATGGAGGCGGGCGACTTCCGGCCGCAGAACCGCCTGCACGTGGCCAAGGAAGTGCTCAGCGAGTTCATCGCCAACCGGGTGAATGACCGCATCGGCCTGGTTGTCTTCGCGGGCGCGGCGTACACGCAGGCGCCGCTGACGCTGGACTACGGTGTGCTGAAGGAAGTCATCAAGCAGCTGCGCACCCGCGTGCTGGAGGACGGCACCGCCATCGGTGACGCGCTCGCCACGTCGCTCAATCGCCTGCGGGACTCGGAGGCGAAGAGTCGCGTCGTGGTGCTGATTACCGACGGCGACAACAACGCGGGGAAGCTGTCCCCCATCGACTCCGCGCACATGGCGGAGGCGCTCCACGTGCCCATCTACACCATCCTCGTGGGCAAGGGCGGCAAGGTGCCCTTCCCTCAGGGGACGGACCTGTTCGGCAACACCGTGTGGCGCGAGACGGAGATTCCCATCAACCCGGAGCTGATGCAGGACATCGCGGACCGCACGGGCGGCGAGTACTACCGCGCAACGGACCCCGAGGGCCTGCGCCGCGGACTCCAGAAGGTGCTCGACTCGCTGGAGCGCTCCAAGCTGATGGAGGGGGGCGCCTCCGCGACGTACCGTGAGGAGTTCCATCCGTTCCTGCTGGCCGCCTTTGGTCTCGTCGCGCTGGAGTTGCTCCTGCGCGCGACCTTCCTGAGGGTCTTCCCGTGACGCCCGTGGAACCCTGGCGCTTCACCGTGCTCGGCTATCAGGCGGGTATCGCCCAGCCGTTGTTCCTGGGGCTCGTGCTGGTGGGCGTGCTGCTGGGATTGCTCGCGCTCACGCTGTCGCTGAGGCGCCGCTCCCGCGTGCGCGCGGTGCTGCATGAGCGGCACGCCGAGCGCTTCACGCCGGGCATCTCCGTGTGGCGTCCGGCGACGCAGGGCAGCCTGTATGGCCTGGGGCTGGCGCTGTTCGGCTTCGCGTTGGCGCAGCCGCAGTGTGGCACCAAGAGCGAGCTGACGAAGCGGCGTGGCATCGACGTGGTGGTGGCGCTGGATGCGTCCAAGTCCATGCTCGCGCGCGACGTGCAGCCCAGCCGGCTGGAGCGCGCCAAGCTGGAGTTGACGACGCTCCTGGACGAGCTGAAGGGCGACCGCGTGGGACTGGTCGTCTTCGCGGGGGATGCCTTCATCCAGTCGCCGCTGACGTCGGACTACTCGGCGGTGAAGCTGTTCCTGCGCGCGGTGGACCCGGAGGTCATGCCCCAGGGGGGCACCAACGTGGGCGCGGCGCTGCGGCTCGCCCATCAGGTGCTCGAGAACGCGGACCGCGGCTCGAAGGAGCGCGTGGTCGTGCTGTTGTCGGATGGCGAGGACCTGGTCGGCGACGTGGGCGAGGCCACCGACGCGCTGAAGGAAGCGGGCGTCCAGGTGCTGGCGGTGGGCGTGGGCTCCGAGGCTGGCGAGCCCATTCCCGTCTATGACCGGCGCGGCGAGTTCGTGGACTACAAGAAGGACTCGGCCGGAGACACGGTGATTACGCGCCTGGACCGCGCGGGGCTGACGGCCATCGCGGAGGCCACCGGTGGGGCCTTCTTCTTCCAACCGCGCGGCGTGGCGATGAGCCAGGTGGTGGAGCGCATCGACCAGATGCAGAAGAGCGAACTCGAGAGTCGGGTGACGGTCCGCTACGACGAGCGCTTCCAGTCCTTCGCGATTCCCGGGCTGGTGCTGCTCGTGCTGGGGATGATGTTGCTGCCGTCCACGCGCAGGAGGTCGTCGCCATGAGCGCGAGCCTCGAGACACGACGACGTCGCGGCGCGCGACTGCTGGCCTGTGTGGCGTGCCTCGTGCTGCCGCTGTCGGCGCTCGGCGCGGGGCCGCTGGAGAGGGACCATCCACGGGTCCAACAGGGACGCGAGGCGTACCTGGCGGGCCGCTACGAGGACGCGCTGAAGGCGTTCGAGGACGCGAAGAAGGAGCGTCCCAATGACCCGGCGGTGGACTTCAACCGGGGCGACGCGCTGGCGAAGCTGGGCCGGGTGAAGGACGCACAGGAGGTCTTCCGCGGGGTGACGGAGTCCAACCGTCCCGACCTGCGACAGAAGGCCTGGTACAACCTGGGCAACCTCGCCGCGACGACGGGGGACCGGGTGGAGGCGCTGAAGTCCTACCGACGCGCGCTGACCCTGGACCCGCAGGACGTGCAGGCCCGGCACAACTACGAGGTGGTGCTGCGAAACCTTCCTCCGCCGCAGGACAACTCGGCGGATGGCGGCTCGGATGGTGGCGGTGACTCCGGGACGGACGGTGGTCGGCCCGACGGCGGCGAGGACGGCGGCACCAAGGCGGACGGTGGGACTCCCGTGGACGGGGGAACCGACGGAGGCCAGGACGGTGGCGCGGATGGCGGTGCCGACGGGGGTGGTGACGGTGGCGCGGATGGCGGAGGCGACGGTGGCGCGGATGGGGGTGGTGACGGCGGCGCGGATGGTGGGGACGGCGGTCAGGAGGGTCCTCCGCAGAAGGGTGATGGCGGCAGCGACGGTGGCTCCGACGGCGGTCAGGATGAGGGCGAGGGCGACCCGAAGGACGGCGGGACGGATGGGGGCAGCGAGTCGGAGGGTGACGCGGAAGATTCGCGCTCGGATGGTGGAGTGAGTCCATCGGAGCTGGACCGGCAGGAGGCGGAGCGCCTGCTGGATGCGATGAAGCAGAACGAGAAGAATCTCCAGCTCTGGCGTTTCCAGCAGAAGAAGAAGCAGAGGAAGGCCAATGAGAAGGACTGGTAGCAGCGGCCCCGTGGCGGTGCTCGTCGGGCTGGCCCTGCTGGCCTCGGCGCCGGCATGGGCGGCGGGCCTCGAGTTCTACCAGACGGTGAACCGCGAGGAGGTGGGCAGCGAGGACACCTTCCTGCTCACGGTGGTGACGGTGGATGCGCCCGCCGACGCCAAGGTGAAGCTGCCGAGGTCGGACGACTTCGAGGTCGTCAACAGCTCACGCAGCACGCAGCGCTCCGTCTCCTGGTCCGGCGGCGGGCCCGCCAACATCCAGGACGTCACCAAGTACGTGATGGTGATGCGGGCCAATCGCGCGGGGAAGCTGACGATTCCTCCGTCGGAGATGACGACCGCGGGCAAGACGCACCGCACGGACTCCGTGCAGATTGACGTGAAGCCGGGACGGCTGGGGCCTCCACCCGCGCAGTCCGGGCGGCAACAGCGACTGCCGGACCCGTTCGCGAGCATGCCCTCACGCCTGCCGGACCCGTTCGCTGATGAGCCGGAGGACGAGCCCACGATTCCCCGAGGAGACTCGGACCTGTTCCTGCGCTCGAGCCTGGACCGGGACGAAATCTTCGTGGGCGAGCAGGTGACGCTGTCGCTCTACATCTACTCGCGCGTGGACCTGTCCAGCGTGGATGCCGTCACCATGCCCAAGCTGGAGGGCTTCTGGACGGAGGAGGTGGAGAGCCCCACGCAGCTGTCCGGTGAGCAGAAGGTCGTCGACGGTGTGCCGTACCGGGCCTATCTGCTGCGCCGCCGCGCGCTCTTCCCGGTGAAGGCCGGCACGCTGTCCATCTCCGCGGCGGAGGCGGACATCACCACGGGCTTCCTCTTCGCGGGCCACCGCGTGCACCGCGTGTCCAACGGGCTCAAGGTGAAGGTGGCGCCCCTGCCGCCCGGTGCGCCGCAGGGCATGTCCAATGCGAACGTGGGCTCCTGGCGGCTCTCCATGGACGTGTCGCAGACGCGCGTGGAGCTGGGACAGCCCATCACGGTGAAGGTCATCCTGGAGGGCTCGGGCAACGTGAAGAACGTCAACCCGCCGAAGCTCACCGGACCCTCCGCGCTGAAAATCTATGACCCCACGACGACGGACAAGGTGGCGCCGCAGCGCAACCGGGTCCAGGGCCGGCGCGTGGTGGAGTACCTGGTGATGCCGCAGCGCACGGGCACGTTCACGTTGCCCGCGCTGGAGTTTCCCTTCTTCGATGCTCGCGCGCGCTCATACGAGGTCTCGCGCACGGACCCCATCACCCTCACGGTGGAGCCCGCGGCGGGCAGCACGGCGCTGCCGCCCACGTCGTCCGCGCACGTGGCGGACTCGGCCAACGAGCAGAAGAACGTGCTGACGTCCGGTGGCTTGCGGCCGGTGCGCTACCAGGCGCGCTTCGTCGCGCCGTCCGAGCCACCGTGGAAGCGGAGCTTCTTCGTGCCGCTGGTGCTGGCCCCGCTGGGACTGCTCGCGGGCGCGGCGCTCCTGGGCGGCGTGCGAGGCCGCATGGCGACGCGCACCGAGGCGGACAAGGGGCGTCAGCAGGCGAAGGCCGCGCGCAAGCGACTGGTGGAAGCGGAGAAGCTCCAGGCCGGCGCCGATGCGGGGGCCTTCTACACCGAGGTGGAGAAGGCGCTGCATGGCTTCCTGGGCGCGCGGCTGGGCGGCCCGGTGATTGGCCTCACTCGCGAGGCCATCGGTGAGCGCATGACCGTGGCGGGCGTGGCGCAGGAGCGACGTGCCCGGGTGCTGTACGTGCTGGAGGCCTGTGACCTGGGCCGCTATGGCGGTGGAGGTGATGCCGCCGCGCGACAGAAGGTGATGGATGCCGCGGTCGCGGCCATGGAGGGCTGGGCGTGAGCGGGTACTACTCGCCTGAAGAGGCGCAGGACGTCTTCCTGAAGGCCAACGAGGCCTACGCGCGCGAGGACTACGCGGCGGCGCAGGATGGCTACGAGAAGCTCCTCTCGCATGGCCATGGCGGCGCGGACGTCCTCTACAACCTGGGCACGACGCATCTGGCGCGGGGGGACCTGGGCCGCGCGGTGCTCTCGCTGGAGCAGGCGAAGAAGCAGGGCGGCCGCGCGCCGGACCTGGAGGCCAACCTGGCCGTGGCGCGCGCGCGGCAGGTGGACAAGGTGGTGGGAGCCACGGCGGAGGAGGAGTTCCTTCCGCGCGTGACGGCGGCCACGGATGGCACCGTGGTGGCGTGGACCTTCCTGGGCACGTGGGTGGCCGCGCTGCTGCTCCTGCTGGTGTGGCGGTGGCTGAAGCCGGGACGCCGCACGGGCCTGGGCATCGTCGCCGCGCTGCTGTTCACCGTGGCGGTTCCCACGGGCGCGCTGCTGGCCGCGCATGCATGGGTGGACGAGACGGTGCACGAGGCCGTGGTGCTGTCGCCCACGCTGGTGGCTCGGGAGCTGCCGCAGCCTGGCGCCCGCTCCATCTTCGAGGTGCATGCGGGCCTCAAGGTGCGGCTCCTGGAGGAGACGGGCCGCTTCGTGCGCATCCGTCTGCCCAACGGACTGGAAGGCTGGGCCGAGCGCGAGGGCGTGGCGGAAATCTGAGCGTTCCGGCACGCCGGGACGAAACCTGGAAGCGCGCGTGACGCCGGGGGTAGACTCTCTGTAAGGGATGGCGGGTTTTCCTTGGAGGTCTCAGCCCCGTGTTCGAAGTCGAGGCCCTTGTCGGGAAGAACCGACTGGTGGTGCGCATCTGGGGTGATATCGCCAGGGAAGAGGCCCAGCGCGTCGGCGACGCGGCGGTGCGGGCCATCGAGCGGTTGCGCCCGCGGTTCGACCTGCTGTCGGACATGAAGGGCGTGACGTCGTTGGACGCCGAGGCCACGGTGCAACTGCGGCGCATCATGGAGGCCGCGAAGGTCCGGGGTTTCCGTCGCGTGGTGCGGGTGGTGGGCCGCTCCGTCGACACGGCGCTCGTCTTCGAGCGCACCAGTCGTGAGCTGGGCTACGACGCGCACCTCGCCTTCTCGTTGGAGGAGGCGGAGCGCCTGTTGGACAGCGGCAGTCCTTGAGTGACGGGCCGCTCAGCTTCGCTTGCCGGTGAGGCGGGCGAAGAGTCCGGGCTTGCGCTCCTTGCCCTGTCCAGCGGAGGCCGCGGACAGCGCTGCGACCTTCAGGAGATTCTGCTGGAAGACGGTGTTGCCCGGCTCCAGCTCCACGGCGCGCTCCAGCAGTCGGGCCGCCCGGACGTAGTCCTTGCGCTGGTGGACGAGGATGAGGGCCAGCTTGCTGTGGAGCGCGGCGGCTTCGGGGGCGCGGTCGATGCCCTTCGTGAGGACCTCGATGGCGCGGTCCACATGGCCTCCGCGCTCCAGCCGCACCGCGCGCTGGAGGAAGTCTTCCGGCGTCTGGGTGGTGGACACCGGAGCGGGCGCGTCCAGGGGCATGGTGGGGCGCATGGGGCGCGGTGCGCGCTCCGGGGGCGCGGGAGCCAGGGCGGGCGGTGGGCTCGCCGCCGACGGGGGGAACGGCGATGCGGGCAGGGTGGGCACCGAGCTCGCCGTGACGTGAGGGGCCGGTGCGGGACGGCTGGCCACTGGTGGCGCGGCGGTGGCCGGGGCGAGGACTCGGGTCGACCCCCCCAGCCCGCTGGGGGCACTGCGTGTCGCCGGAGGAGGCCCGGTGCGCGCCGTGGCGGGCAAGGGGGGCGGACCGGGGCGTGCGGCGGAGGGGTGCTCCTTCGCGGGCGGAGCAGGGGCTCCCGGGAAGGTGACGTGTTCGGTGAAGCCACTGGCGCGCGGGGCCTGGGCGACGCCGGGGCGAATCGCGCGAGTCGGCTGCGAGGGCGCGCTCGGATGCGACCCGCCAGACGTGGTGGACCTCGTGGGACGTGGAGCGGGAGGTGCGAAGGGCTCCTCGTCGCCGAGCGCCATGGGAGAGAGGTCCTCCTCGGCGCCCAGGGCCATGAGCACGGCGGGACGCTCCCCGGTGAGCGTGGGGACCTCGTCGTCCTGAATCGTGGAGGGCTCTTCGTCGTCGAACGCGGGCGCTTCCGGGGTGAGGAACTCGCTGCCGTCGAGCACGGGAAGCTCGTCGGTCCGGCTTCGTCGTGGAGGGCTGCCAGGCGCGCGGCGCAGCTCCAGCACGCCTCGTTCCAGCAGGGCCTTGAGGACGACCTTCACCTCGATTTCAGGCAGCCGCGCCGCGAGGGCGAGCTGGGGCACCGCGTGGACTCCGTCGACGAAGGACGCGATGTGGGCCTCGAACGGGTGGAGGGGCTGCAACGCGATGTTCAGTCCGGCACGAAGGTGCGGCACGGTGTCCGCGTCCATGGGCACGGTGAATCGCGCGGTGGCCAGGTCCTGCGGCGCGGGCCGCTGGGGCGGCGGCCTGGGCACTTCCATGGTCCTGCTGCGCTGGGGTGGGGAGAGCAGGGCCCGGACGATGGTGGGCTCCGTGACGATGTACTCCCCGCTGGCCTGCTCCGGGTCCAGGAGCAACCCGCAGAACTCACACTGGAAGTCGTCCCCTTCCACCGTGCCCCTGCACTCTGGACATTCTAGTTTTGCGGCCATTTCGGGCCCATCATAGCGCTCCGGGACCCCCATCACCTGACGCCTCGCGGGGAGGGGTGAAAATGGGGGCCCGGGGGGCGCGTCTGGAGGGACAAGGCGGCTTCATCCCCCTGTCAGACTGGCTGATGAGCGGGCGGGCATGGAAGTCAGGCATCCCCTGTCCCGTTGGCTTACGTATGGCTGATGCGTGGTGCTCCACACAAATGATGGAGCAACCCTGGTGCGCGTGGTGTCGGCGGGGCTATACCGCGCGCGGCAGGTGGCACCGGCAGTGGGGGTGGCGCGCCCGCGAATCATCGTCCCTCTGAGGTCCAGAGTCGCGCCGGAGAAACATGGTTGGCATGTCCCAGGCACCCTTCCACATCCTGCTCGTCGAGGATGAACCGGTCATCCGGGAGCTGGTGCGCTCGATGTTGAGCGACGGCACCGTGGAGGTGGTGTGCGCGGCCAACGGGCTGGAGGGACTGAAGCTGGCGCGCAGCCGGACCTTCCACCTCATCCTGATGGATGTGGTGTTGCCGCAGCTGGACGGAATCTCCGCGTGTCGCATCCTGAAGAGCGACCCCGTCACCGCGATGGTGCCGCTCTACATGCTCACCGCGAAGGCGAAGAAGTCGGACATGGAGAGCGCCACGCTGGCGGGCGCGGACGGCTACATCCACAAGCCCTTCCGAGGCGCGGAGCTGATGGCGCTGGTGGAGCGCCTGCGAGTGGCCTCGCCTCGCTCGGAACCGGCCTGAAGCGACGGGGACGGGCCTCCCCGCTCAGGGCAGGCGCGGATGGAGGAAGCGCGCCAGGGCGATGAGGTCGTCCCAGTCGAGCTCACCGAACTCCAGGGCCACGCCGTCCGCTTCCCGGCGGCGGATGGTGCAGGTGGTGACGATTTCCTTGTCCCCGGGCAGCGGCAGGCTGAGCGTCAGCTGGCGCTGGGCATCTCCGGGGTGCGCGAGCAGGAACAGCCCCGCCATGGAGACATCGCGGGCGCGGGCCATGACGGCGCGTCCTGGCAGGAGCACTTTCACGGGGAGGGACGCCTCGACGCGCGGGTGGAAGCGCTCGGCGATATGGGGTCCACCATTGGAAGTGTTCATCGGCTCAGCTCCTCACTGCGACAGGGTGCGACAACTCTGAGGCACCTTGCGTGCGAGGCAAGTTTCCGTCCTCGCGCCGCCGTCCCGTGAGACGGACGCTCCTCCCGGCCCCTGGAGTTTCCCTGGCGCGCGCGACGCGGCCAGGAGCGCGGGATTGCTTGGGTTTTCAGCTGGCACGTCGCCTGAAGAGCCCCCCGCGCAACCCGCCGCCGGAGGCAGCTCTTGGACCCGAACCACCGCAGGCTTCAGTCGCTCAGCATCACCCCCACCATGCCTCGGCAGACGCCGCGCAATGACTTCGGCACGGTGCTGGCGCACGCGGCCCACCAGGTGGTGAGCAAGGGGGCGGGGCTCGTGGGCGGGATGATTCCGTCGGGTCCCATCCTGAGCGCGGCCGTCTCCAGTACGAAGATGGCGGTCTCCTCGGTGGTGCCGATGGGCGCGACGACCACGTCGGCCGCGTCCACGTCAGCGGCGGGAGCCTCGCTGGGGACACCGACGGGCAACGGGGATGCGTGGGACCTGCTGGAGGCGCAGAAGGCGCTCAGCGCGGACGGCCAGAAGTTCAACGCGGCCTATCTGCAGCTCCAGAACGAGATGCAGCGGGAGAGCCGCGAGCACAACGCGGTCTCGAACATCATGAAGGTCCGCCACGACTCGGCGAAGGCCGCCATCAACAACATCCGCTGAGAGGGGCGCGGCGAGCCATGAGCGTGGACAAGGTGGGAGCGGTGAGCGGTGCGGGCCTGGCGTCCGTGGAGCCAGGCCGGGAGCGATTCGACAAGGTGCTGGAGGGTGTCCGAGCCCCCGCGCGCGAGGCGAAGACCTCGGTGACGACGGAAGGCGTGGCGCGTCCGCCCGTCGAGGCCACGAGGGGCGTGGCTCGGGCCGAAGGCGGGGGGACGCAAGCCCCGGCGGGATGTTCGGAGGCGAGGACGGGGACGCGGGTGGACTCCGTCCAGACGGCGCGAGAGCAGCAGGCCGCGCAGGCATTGGAGCGGGTGGGGCAGGCGCAGAAGCGCTTGGACCACATCCTGGCGCTGGCGGAGTCGGGTCGCGACTTCACGCCGGGGGAGCTGCTCTCGTTGCAGGCCCAGGTCTACCGGGCGAGCCAGGAGCTCGACCTCGCCGGCAAGGTTGTCGAGAAGGCGACCGGCGGCGTCAAGCAGGTGCTGCAAACGCAGGTTTGAGGAGCGCGCATGTCTTCGAGTTCCCTCCGCTGTCTGCTCTTCCTGTGGCTCTTGTTCGCCACCGCGTGTCGAGAGCGCATCCAACATGGCCTGGATGAGAGGCAGGCCAACGAGCTGCAGTCCGTGCTCATCGAGCGAGGGCTGGATGCTCGCAAGGTGCCGGAGGCGGGCAAGAAGCCGTCCTGGGCCATCGAAGTCACGGGAGACCAGTCGTCGGACGCGGTGCGTGTCCTCGCGGAGCTGGGGCTGCCGAGGCCCGCGGCGGAAGTGGGCTGTGATGTCTTTGGTGGCAGCGGACTGGTGCGCACGCCGGTGGAGGAGGGCGTCTGCCGGGTGCGCGTGTTGGAGCGGGGCTTGGAGAAGACGCTCCAATCCGTGGAGGGAGTGCTGCTGGCGCGAGTCCACCTGGTGGTGCCTCCCGCGCCACGACCCGGGCAGACAGCGGTGCCATCCAAGGCCTCGGCGATGCTGCGAGTGACGCCGGGCAGTGCGGCGAGGGTGCGTCAGTCCTCGGACGTCTTGAAGGCGCTCCTGGCGGGAGGTGTGGAGGGGCTCTCCTCCGACGCGGTGTCGCTGCTGGTGGACGAGGTGCCCGCGCGCGTGGAGGTGGCTTCGGCGGGTGGCCTGTCTTCCCTGTCCAGGCTGCGGGTACTGCTCGCCGTGCTGGGGGTGTTGGTGACGGGGCTGTCGGGAGCCTTGGTGTGGGCGACGCTGCGGATGCGCCACTACCGGGAGCGGAACGTGGTGCCTGCCGCGCCGCCGGTCCCCGCTCGTCCCGTGCTCTCGGCTGGAGCGGCTCGCAAGGTCGCCTGAGCAAGCGACGGAGAGACTCATCATGGATGCGACACGTGTGGGTCGGGCATCGCGCCCGGCGAGGAAGGGTGTGCCCGTTCCGACCCAGGAGCCGATGCCCGCTCCGGTTCCGAATCCGCTGGCGGAGCAGGCGACGACGATTCGTCGTCAGCCTCCAGCGCTCCCGTTGGAGCGCTATGCGCTGGTGGCATGGGTCCTGGGCCGGGAGCGAGCGGGAGAGCTCCTGGAAGGTTTGGGAACGGAGGCCTTGAAGCGAGCCAAGGCGCATTTGCGGCGCATCGCCGCGCTCCCGTCCGCGCAGCGACAGGCGAAGGTCGCGAAGGAGTTCGGCGAGAGGAGCGACGCGGCGGCGAGGCTGAAGGCCTTGATGGACGAGGTTCCGGAGCTGCTTCGCAAAGAGGTGTTCCGTCGTCTCCCTGCCTATCACCGGACCTTGTTTCCGGGTCGCAAGGTGGAGCCCGTGGACCCACTGGCGCCACCGTTGCTGTCGGCGCTCGCCGAAAGACTCATCCGGGAAGCCACGCGCTGAAGTCCTCGCGTGGCGCCGTCCTGGCCCGTGTACGCGGCATCCCAGGCGCGGATGCCCATTCACTCCAAACCCGCGTCACCACGAGCGCCCCTCCTGGCGGGCGTCGTGCACGAGCGGGGTGTCACCCCTTGCCCTTGGCGAACCTTCGATGAATTCAGAGACAGAGCCCTCCCATTCTCCCGAGCCGCGTCGGCTGCGACGGTTGGGGGCGCGCCGGATGAGTCGGGCGCACGTCGTGCTTTCGCGGCGGCCCCGCGTGGCGAGCCTGGGGCGTGAGGCCCTGGACGAAATCTGCGCGGCGCTGGGCCGGGAGCTGAGTTGCTCGGTGACGGCCGAAGCCCGGTTGCTGGATGCCATGGTCTCACCCGTGAATGGGCTGCAGCGGCCTGCGGTCTTCGTCCTGCTGGAGCTGTCGGCGGTGGGGGGAGTTGCGGTGCTGGAGTTGGAGCCCGCGCTGGCCGTTGCCGCGCTGGAGCGAATCGCCGGCCCGGGTGGCAAGCCGGGAGTGGTGACAGAGCTGGCGAGGCTGGAAGAGGCGACGCTGGCGTATCTGGTGCTAGTGGCGCTCTCCGCTGTGCGCTCCAGGTCGCCGTTGTATCCCGCCCTGGCGCCTCGGCTGTCCGCCGTGACGATGCGACGTGAAGACGTCGTGGCGCGGCTGCGGGGGCGGCAGCCCCTGGTGGGCGTGGAGCTGGATGTTTCGGTGGGGCCGGTGCGTGCGGGAGGGCGGCTGTTGCTGCCCTCACCGGTGTTGCAGTCGGTGTTCCAGGAGTTCCCAGTGGAGCGCGGCACGAGCGTCGCGCCGGAAGTGCTCGCCGCGGCTCTGAAGATGAGGTGCCTCATCGGACAGACGCCCCTGTCGCCCCAGGCGATGGACGCGCTCGCGGTGGGGGATGTCGTTGTCTTTGAAGGCGTGCGTCGGGAGGACACGCGCCTCTTCGGCCCCGGACGGCTGGTGGCCCGGGGCTTCTCGCTCGCGGGGGTGTTTCAGCCCGAGGGTTTCTCGCTGTCCCGTGCGCGCGTCCGCGTGCATTTCCAGGAGTCGAACATGGTGGTGGTGAACGAACGAGGCGAGGGTATTCCGCCGCTTCCCGTGGACGTGGAGGTGGAGTTGACGCGGGTGCTGGTTCCGCTCTCGGAGCTGGCGGCGTTGAAGCCGGGCGTCCTGCTCCCGTTGCACATCAATGCCAGTGAGCCGGTGTTGTTGCGCGTGGGAGACCGGGTGGTGGCGCGCGCGGAGTTGGTGGACCTCGAGGGCGAGGTGGGCGCTCGTGTCCTGGCCCTTTTGCCGTGAGTGAGCACATGAATGTCCGGCGCGCGTCGCTCTCTCCTCGCACGCGCCTTCAAGTCGCGACGCTGCTCGTCCTCGGGTTGGCCTTGCTGGGGCCTCTGGGCGGAGTGTCCGTGGTGTCCACGGCTCGGTGGCTCCTGATTCTGGGGACACTCTGTGGCCTGGGGTGGTGGTGGTTTCGACGGGGGGCCAAGGGGCCCCGCGTGGTGAGTGCCGAGCGGATGCAGGTCATCTCCCGGGCAGGCCTGTCGCCTCGTTGTGGCCTTGCGCTGGTGGAGGTCGAGGGGCGGGGCTTTCTCGTGGCCTTCGGTGATGCGTTCGCGGAGGTCCATCCGCTGCCCGAGCGGGAGGAGGTGCCACGGACCTTCGCCCAGGCGCGGCGACCGCGTCCGGGGCGTGGTCTCCGGAAGGGGATGAACTCATGACGGGCGGCCTGGGAATGCTGGCGCCAGTCATGGCCGTGGCGTCGGAGGGGGCGCTCAGCCAGCAGTCCTATGCGGGAAGCCCGCTGTCGATGATGGGCATGCTGGCGGTGATGTCACTGCTGCCGTTCGCGGTGTTGATGTTGACGAGCTTCTCGAAAATAGCGGTGGTGTTGTCGCTGGCGCGCTCGGCCATGGGAACCCAGCAGGCGCCGCCCACGCTGGTGCTGACGGGACTGGCCGCGGTGCTGACGGGCCACATCATGGCCTCGGTGATGGAGCGGACGTACGACGCGGGGCAACGCGCCTATCAGGAGCTGGAGGCCGGCTCGGGCGTGCGGATTCTCGATGCGGCGGCACAGGTGGCGGAGCCGCTGCGCGGGTTTCTCGTGAAGCATGGCAGCCCCGAGGAACGCGCTCGTTTCGTGGACCTGGCGCGAGAACTGCGTCCCCCGGAGGAAGTGGATGCGGTGCGCGAGACGGACCTCTTCGTCATCATTCCCGCCTTTGTCATCACGGAGTTGAAGGAGGCCTTTCAGATTGGCTTCCTCGTCTTCCTCCCGTTCCTGGTGCTCGACATGGTCATCGCCAATGTGTTGCTCGCGCTGGGGATGCAGACGTTGTCGCCTGGCCAGGTGAGCCTGCCTTTCAAGATTCTTCTCTTCGTGGCCGTGGATGGCTGGTCGCTGCTCGCGCGCGGCCTCATCCTCGGTTACCGGTGACTCGATGACCCAGGATGTGTTGTTGACCCTGGGGCGTGAGGCTTTGCTGTTGATGGTCCTCGCGTCCTTGCCACCCATTGGGGCCAGCCTGTTGGTGGGCTTCCTGTCGAGTCTCTTTCAGGCGACGACGCAGCTTCAGGAGAGCACGCTATCGGTGGTGCCGAAGCTGTGCGCGGCGGTGGTGGCGTTGGTGCTCTCCGGGCCGTGGATCGCCGGGCAGTTGACGCGATTCACACAGCAGCTCCTGATGCTCATCTCCGAGGTGTCGGCGTGAGCCTGGAGCTGCTGCGCGCCCAACTGGAGGCGCTGGGGCCGGACGCGGTCGCCGTGGCGCTGTGTGCCGCACGGCTCCTGCCCGTGGCCTTCCTGTGTCCGCTGTTGGGAGGGCAGGCCACGCCCACCACGGTGCGGCTGGGATTGGTGTTGTCGCTCTCGCTCTTCCTGCGGGCGGAAGGTGGCGTTGGACTGGCGGAGCCCGTGACTTCGTCGCTGGAGTTGGGGGGATGGGTGTTGCGAGAGCTGGCCTACGGGGTGTCGGTGGGGCTGGTCGCGGCGCTGCCGTTCGATGCGGCGCGAATGGGGGGGCGATTCATCGACCTGCTTCGCGGAACGTCCGCGGAGGCCAGCCTTCCGCTGGCGGGGAGTCGGGAGTCGGCCACGGGCGAAGGGCTCTATCATCTGCTGGTGGGACTGGTGACGTCGGGGGCGGTGGCTCCGCTGGTCTTCGGCGCGTTGGTGCGGGGCTTTGGCGTGGTGAAGCTGGGGGCCTTCGTGCCCACGGAAGCGGCGACGTTGCATCTCGTCGTGCTCGCGGGCGGCGCGCTGGCCACGGGACTGGCGGTGGGCGCGCCGATGGCGGCCGCGATGCTGACGGTGGATTGCTTTCTGGCATTGGCATCGCGCGCGGCGCCGCAGGTGAACCTGCAGGAATTGGGGGCTCCGTTGCGAATCCTGGGGGGTGGCGTGGTGCTGTGGTTGGGCATCGGGATGCTGTGTGAGCGACTGCTGGCGGGGGTCCTCTCCACGGAGGGCACGCTCTCCTTGCTGGGGAAGCTGGCCCAATGAGTGGAGAGAAGACGGAGTTGCCGTCGGCCAGACGCCTGCGTGAGGCGCGCCGCAAGGGGCAGATTCCCCGCAGCCGGCTGTTGTCCTCCAGCGCGGTGATGTTGGGGGGCGTGCTCGGGTTCATCTCGGGCGCCCCGGGGATGTTCGAGCGTCTCCAGGAGTGGACGTCGCGGCTGTTCCTGGTGCAGCAGCCGGAGGGCGCCTGGGAGGAAGGGCTCTGGATTTTCGTGCGCCTGAGTGCGCCGGTGCTGGGAGGCGCGTTCGCGGCGTCACTGGCGGTCTCCGTGGCCACCGTGGGATTCGAGGTGAACCCGAGCCACGTGGCGCCGAAGCTGGAGCGCGTCAGCCTCTCCTCCGGACTGAAGCGCCTCTTCAGCGTGAGACCGTTGAAGGAGCTGGGCAAGGCGTTGCTGGTGGTGTGGGTGGTGGCGATTCTTGTCTGGGGCGAGGTGGAGTCGGTGGGGCCGGACGCGCTGCGCACCGCCTGGCTGGCCGGGAGTGAGGGGCTGCCACTCATGCTGGAGCAACTCACGGAGCTGATTCGCCGTGTGGCCTGGGTGCTGCTCGTGCTCGGGGTTGGAGACTACGTGCTCGCCAGGCGGAGCCACCTGCGCGAGCTGATGATGAGTCGCGAGGAGCTGAAGCGCGAGCACAAGGAGAGTGAGGGGGACCCACGGCACAAGGGACAACGTCGGGCCTTGCACCGGCAGCTGGCTCAAGGGGGGCCGGCACGAGGGGTGCAAAAAGCCACTGCGGTGGTGGTCAATCCAACGCATCTGGCGGTCGCGCTTCGCTACGACGCGCGGGAGTGTGAAGCGCCCTACCTCGTCGCGAAAGCCCGGGAGGAGGACGCCTTGATGCTTCGGGAGGAGGCCCAGCGGCTTGGAGTGCCGGTGGTCCGAGACATTCCGTTGGCGAGAAGCCTCATCCACTACGACATCGGGGAGCCCATTCCCGAAGAGCTGTACCAGGCCGCGGCAGTCGTCTTGCGCACGGCGATGGAGTCGCGGGACGCGGACGGTGTCCCCCGGAGACAGACCTCATGAAGGTGTTCGCGAAGTGGTTGGTGAAGGCGCGAAGCTCGTCGGACCTCGTGCTGGCGGTGGCGATGGCGGCGGTGCTGGGGGCGCTCATCATTCCCCTGCCGGCGTGGCTGCTGGACGTGGGGTTGGCGGTGAACCTGGCGGCGGCGGTGGCCTTGCTGGTGGCGTCGTTGAGGGCCAGGGACGCGCTGCAGGTGACGTCATTCCCCTCACTGTTGTTGTTCACCACGCTGTTCCGACTGGCGCTCAATGTCTCGTCCACGCGGCTGGCGCTCGCGGAGGGGCACGCGGGCGAGGTCATCCAGGCGTTTGGTGAGTTCGTCGTCCAAGGAGACTACGTGGTCGGCGGCGTGGTGTTCGCCATCCTCTCGCTGGTCCAGTTCCTGGTGGTGGCGAAGGGCGCGGAGCGTGTCGCGGAGGTGTCCGCGCGCTTCACCCTGGACGCGATGCCGGGCAAGCAGATGTCCATCGACGCGGACCTGCGAGCGGGGGCCATTGACCAGGCCCAGGCACGGAAGCGGCGGAGGGACCTGGAGCGGGAGTCTCAGATGTTCGGCGCCATGGATGGCGCGATGAAGTTCGTGAAGGGAGACGTCATCGCGGGTCTCGTCATCGTCGCGGTGAACCTGCTGGGCGGCTCGCTCATCGGCGTCCTGCAGGGAGGGATGACGTTCTCGGAGGCCGCGTCGACCTTCGCGCTCATCGCCATCGGAGATGGCCTCGTGTCCCAGGTGCCGTCCCTGTGCATCACCGTGGCGGCGGGGCTCGTTGTCACACGGGTGGCGTCGGAGCGAGAGGAGGACTCGCTGGGCTCGGAGATTGGCTCGCAGTTCTTCGGTGAGGCCCGGACGCTCTGGGTCGTGGCGGGATTGTGTGTGGCGCTCGCGTTGATGCCGGGCATGCCGCACCTGACCTTCTTGCTGCTGGCGGCGGGACTGGTGGGACTCGGGCGCGTCCTGCAGCGAGGCCTGCCCCGAGAGGGCGCGGCGACGCGCGGCGGGGATGCGACGGGTTCCAAGGAAGGAGCCGAGGAGAAGGCGGGGGCTGCTCCGGAGAGTGCCGTGGTGCCCGTGGGAGTGTCTCCGCTCACGCTGGACCTCGCGCCGGACCTGACGGTGCTGGCGGAGGCGTCGGCTGGGACCTTCGTGCACCAGACCTTGAACGCCGTGCGCGACGAGCTCTTCTTCGAACTGGGCGTGCGCGTCCCTGGCATCCGGGTGCGGACCCAGGCGGCCTACCTGAGCACCGGTGAGTACCGCATCCTGGTGGACGAGGTGCCGGCGGGAGGCGGGCAGCTGAGTGTGGGCGTGCTCTATGCGATGGCGCCTCCCGACGAACTCGGGTTCCTCCAGGTGAAGGCGGAGGCCGCGGTGGAACCGTCGACGGGCAGGACCATCAGCCGCGTCCCTGAAGCGGGGCGGGGACCCGTGGAACTCGCCCAGGTCCAGGTCCTGCGGCCCGAGGAACTGCTGGCGGACCATCTGAGAGGCGTTTTGCGGAGCCGGGCCGCGGACCTGCTGGGCCTTCAGGATGTCCAGGCGCTGCTGGATGGCCTGGAGACTCGTGCTCCCATGCTGGTGAAGGAAGCGCTGCAGAAAGTCCCTCTGCCGCTGCTGGCGGACGTGCTGCGAAAGCTCCTCCAGGAAGGCGTCAGCATTCGAGACCTGCGAGCCATCCTGGAGGCGCTCGTCTCACCCACCACGGAAGGAGACGCCTCCGCGCTCGCCGAGCGCTGTCGTCAGGCCCTGCGCCGCTACCTCAGTCATAAGTTCGCGCCCACCGGGCCGCTGTATGCGTACCTCGTGGACCCGGAGGTGGAGGAAATCCTGCGGTCCACCGGACCTCGGGGACCCGCGCCAGACCCGGACCGGGTGGCGGAAATCCTGGAAGGCGTCCGACAGGTGGCGACGGGAGGAAGAGCGGTGCTGCTCACCGCGCCAGACGTCCGGCGGTCACTGCGAAGGCTTTGCGAGGGAGCGTTTCCGGAAGTGGCCGTGCTCACCTATGGGGAACTGGACGGCGCCCTTCAGATTCGTCCCATCGGCAGGCTTTCGCCCGTGCCGATGGGGTCCTGAGTCGACTCAGAGGCCCGTGCCGGTGCTGCCGGGGCTCTTGCTCTCCGGGGAGGGCAAGTCGCTCTGGGCCTGCTGGGGGGCGGGACGGTTGACCCGGTCCCTCAGCTCCTTGCCCGTGCGGAAGAGCAGGCCCCGCTTGGGCTTCACCGGGATGACCTGACCCGTCTTCGGGTTGCGTCCCTGGTAGCCCTGGTAGTTCTTCACGTGGAAGGCGCCGAGGCCGCGAATCTCGATGTTCTCACCGCGACAGAGGGCATCCTTCATCGACTCGAAAATCGTCTCGATGGTGGCCTCAGCCTGCTTCTGCGTCACGCCCCGCTTGGCCACGAGGATGTTGATCAGATCGGACTTGAGCATCGGACGCTCCCGCAAACCCGGTGACCCCTTGGCGACAGGGCACTCTGGCCCGTGGTGAATCAGGAAAACATAACAGAACGCGCCGGCACTGCAAGCAGGGTGGACTCCCAACCACCTAGAAACTTTACGGATTTCCGCCTGCCGCCACCTTGGTGGGGGCAGAAGGGGCCGTGTCCGCCAATCCGGGCCGCAAGGGGACCACCAGGTCGGTCCACCGTGTCTGACGCAGGCGCTCGACGCCGAGGCAGTCCGCTTCCTGGAAGAAGTGCTCCACTTGCTCGAAGCCCGCGGCTCGCGGTCCATCCCAGGTATCCGCGCCTCCGGAAATCATCACCCCGTGCACGGCGAGGGTGGTGTCCGCGAGGGTGAGGGAGGCCGGATCCCTTGCGGGCCGCAGTCCTCCCCGGCGTTGGCGCTCCAGCAGCCCCGCGGCCTCCATACGGTCCACGACCTCGTGGACGAGCGACTCGGGGACGCGAAGCCGGGTCGCCAGCTCGCGGGGCGTGGGAGCAGGCCCCCCATCCACCCACGTCAGGGTGGTCTCCTGGGCGATGCGGGAGGCCACCAGCTCATGGGCCCGGGGGTGGGTGCCGAACGCGAAGAGGGAGTCGCGGAAGGCGGTGTGCTCGACGGCGTAGGAGAGCCGCGCGCCGAAGAGCAGCAGCAGCCAGCTTACGTAGACCCAGGCGAGAAAGAGGGGAAGGGCGCTCAGCGAGGCATAGAGCAGGTTGTAGCGGAAGCTCCGTGCGGCGAACTCGGCGTAGAGGGACTTGGCGACCATCCACCCGAGCCCGGCGACGAGTCCTCCCGCGAGGGCGGAGCGCACCCGGACGTGCGCATAGGGCGTCCAGAAGTACAGCATCGTCAGCCCCAGCACCGCGACGAGCGTGGTGCCCAGGGCGATGAAGGCTCCGGGATACGGCAGGCTCTGCAAGACGCCTCGTACCGCCCGGGTCCCCGTGAAGGACGCGGCCAGGAAGATGGGCCCCAGCAGCAACAGGCCGGCGTAGATGAGCAGGCGGATGCCCCACGGGCGCTGGCGGCGGATGCCCCACAGCTCGTTCACCGCGCCGTCGATGTGGCGCAGCAGCGAGCCCGCGGACAGGAGGATGGCCAGGAAGCCGATGCTTCCGATGGCCACGGAGTTGCTCTGGTCGAGGAGCCGGTTGAGCACCGCGGCGGACTTCTCCTGGACGCCTGGTGCGAGCAGCTCGCGGACGACGGAGCGCAGCCGTTCCTCGAAGCGGTCCTGGTGGAAGGCATTCAGCAGGACCAGGCCGACCGTCAGCAGGGGCACCAGCGAGAACATGCTGATGTAGGTGAGGGCGGCCGCGCGAAGCCGGAGGTTCTCTCCCCGAAACCCCTGGCCCACGGTCCTCGCGGCGAGCACGGTGTCCGTCGCGAAGCGGCCCACCGGAGTGCCCTCGATGGGGGCCCAGACGCGCAACGCCCAGGCTCGTGCCCGGTCTCGGGTGTTTCGCAGCCATGAAAGCGGAGTCTGGGCCACGGCCGCTCTCAGGTACGCCAGCCCACGAAGGGGCGCGCCCCTCGAAGGCAGGGGAGAAGGGGGCGGCGACAGGAGGTCTGGAGCGAAGCGGAGATGAGGGTCATCCGGAACGGAAGTGGGGCAGGGACGTCGACGACGCTCCGCGACATGGAGCGGCAAGGCTAGTCAAACCCGAGCCTCCTGGGCCAGCCCACCCCAGTGACGAGGGTGACTGGGGCACACCGCCCGACATCCCCGCCCGGCCCCAAGGGTAGGGCCAGGACGTGAGGCCGCCGCTCACATGGCCCTCGAGTCGGAGGTGAGGTGCCTCGGCCGCGAAGGCGTGGCTCCCGGGGGGCACGACGGAAGACCCGGTGCCAGGTTCGAACCCTGTCACCGACGCGCCGTGGACCTTGGTGGGGGACGGCTCGCCCGGATACCTGGCGCCGGTTTGGCGAGAGGACTCACGGGAGTTCTGGGCGCTGGCCTGGCGAAGCCTTGCGTGAAGACTCCTGCCCGCCTTGAGGCGATGCATCTCGCAAGCGACTGGCTCTGGCGAATGAGACCTTGCTGGCTCTCGAACTCGCCCTGACTGCGAGCGCGGGATGCGCCGCCCTCGAGACAGAGGGCGGCGCCAATCTCAAGCCTCACCCCTCAGCGAGGTGAGGGTTCGATGGGGTGGGGATGCGATGGCATCACCCACTCCACCGTGGAGCATCAGGTCGTGCCGCCCGAGGGGTCTGAGCCGCCCTGACCAGAAGCCGGAGGCGTCGAGCCGCCGCCACCGCTCTCGCCGCCACTTCCTCCGGCCGTACCCTGGCCACCGCCGCGCTCACCGCGACGCTCGCCGCGCTCACCACGTTCGCCGCGCTCCGCACGCTCGCCGCGCTCACCACCGCGGTCGGCACGCTCGCCGCGCTCACCACCACGGTCCGCACGCTCAGCACCACGTTCGCCGCCACGGTCCGCACGCTCGCCGCCGCGCTCAGAACCACGGTCCGCGCGCTCGCCGCCACGGTCCGCGCGCTCGCCGCCGCGCTCACCACCACGTTCGCCGCGCTCGCCGCTCCGGTCTCCGCGAGGACGGTCGCCGCCACGCTCCGGGCGTCGGCCGCCACCGCCACCGCTACCCCCGCCGCCACCGCCACCGCCTCCGCCGCGGTCATCTCGCCGGTCGCCGCCCCGGTCCCTGCCACCACCTCGGCGGTTCTGGTCCTGGCGTCCGAAGCCACCGCTGTCCGGCTTGCGATGCTGCATCGCCAGCTCGCCATCACCCGAGCCCGGTGACGACGCCACCTTGTGCTCCGGCCCCGTGGCCGAGCGTCCGTAGATGTCGTACTGCTCGCGGTGGTAGTTCTGCTGCGCCTTGACCTGGATGGACTTGTTGTAGCGGTCCATCAAGTGCCGCAGCTCGTTGCGCTCCTCGCCCTGGAGCAGGCGCGCCACTTCCGCGTTGCAGTTGATGACCAGCGTGGAGTCCTTGTAGCCCGGCGCCTCCCGGCGAATCTCGCGGAAGATTTCGTACGCCACCGTGGTGGCCGTCTTCACGAAGCCGTTGCCGTCGCAGTACGGGCAGTCCTCGTGCAGCACCCGGCCAATGGACTCGCGCACGCGCTTGCGCGTCATCTCCACGAGGCCCAGCTCGGAGATGCGCAGCACGTTCGTCTTCGCCTTGTCGCGCCCCAGCGCCTCCTGCAGCGACTTGAAGACCTTGTCCCGGTTCTGCGCCTTCTCCATGTCGATGAAGTCGCAGATGATGATGCCGCCGATGTTGCGCAGCCGGAGCTGGTAGACGATCTCCTTGGCCGCCTCGACGTTGATCTTGGTGATGGTCTCCTCGAGGCTCTTCTTGCCGACGTAGCGGCCCGAGTTGACGTCGATGGCGGTGAGCGCCTCGGCCTGATCGATGATGAGGTAGCCGCCGCTCTTCAGCCACACCTTGCGCTGAGTGGCGCGCTGCAGCTCCTGCTCGATGCCGTACGCGTCGAAGACGGTGTCGTCGCCCTCGTGCAGCGCCACCCTGTCCCGCAGCGCCGGGTCCTGCGCCGTGACGAAGCCGAGGATGCGCTCGTACTCCTCACGGTCGTCCACGACGAGCTTCTCCACGTCGTGCGCGAACAAGTCGCGCGTGGCGCGCAGGATGAGGTCCAGGTCCGGATGCAAGAGGCCCGGCCCGCCCCGCTTCTCGTTCTTGCGGACGACCTGGTTCCACACCTCGATGAGGAACCGGATGTCGCTCTCGAGCTTCTCCTGCGGCACGTTCTCCGCCACCGTGCGCACGATGAAGCCCGTCCCGGGCGGCCGCAGCCGGTCCACGATTTCCCGCAGGCGCCGGCGCTCCTTCTCGTTGGAGATGCGGCGGCTGATGCCCACGTGGTCCACCGTGGGCATGAACACCAGCTGACGGCCGGGAATCGAGATGTGCGAGGTGAGGCGCGCGCCCTTCGTGCCGATGGGGTCCTTGGAAATCTGGACCACGACCTCCTGGCCCACCTTCAGCAAGTCCTCGATCTTGTCCGTCCGGCGCTGCTTGACCTTCTCCTTGCCGCCGCCTTCGTCGTGCTTGTCCCGGCGCTTGTCGTCCTGCTTGTGCCGGCCCTTGTCCTTCTCCTTCTCGCGGGCGCGCGGCTCACGCGCCTCCCGGGCCTCGCGCGGGGCGCGGCGCTCTCCGGAGACCTCGGCGGGACGCGCGGCGACGGCCGCCTCCTCACCCGTCGGAGGAGGAATCAGCTCGCTCAGCGCGGTGGCCGCGTGCGGCGGCGGCTCGGGCGGAATCATCGCCACGGCCAGCGCGGTGGCCGTTTCGTCGGAGAGGGGCGTGGACTCGGTGGAAGCCTCGGACGTGCCCTCCGCCGGGGATGCCTCGAGCACCGCGATGGCCACGGACGCCGTCTCCACGACGGGCGCCGCCGGCTCGGCGGACACGGTCACCTCGGTCGCGACCACCGTCACGGTGGCCTCGGCGGTGGCCGCGGGGGCCTCCTCGACGGACTCACCGCCCGGGGCCTCGCTGGGGGCTGACGGCACCTCGATGGACGGCGCGTTCGCCGCCAGCTCCATGATGGTGTCGCGCGGCAGGGACTCGGTGCGGTGGGCCTGGTCCTCACCGGCCAGCTCCGCCGCTTCCGCCTCCACGTCCACGCTCGGACCCGCGTCCCGTGCCGCTTCTTCGGCGGCATCGGCCTCGGACTCGGTGGGCACGTCGGGGGCGTCCTCGTGCTCTCCCTCCGTCAGCTCGAACTGGGCCCGGGCGAAGTCCGGGTCATAGACGACGTCGCTGACGTAGAGGAAAGCGGCCTTCTCCAGGCCGATGTCCACGAAGGCCGCCTGCATGCCGGGGAGCACCCGGACCACGCGGCCCTTGTAGATATTTCCGACGACGCCCTTGTCCTTTTTACGCTCGAGGTAGAACTCCGCGATGTGCCCGTTCTCGACGAGCGCCACGCGGGTCTCCCGACCCGCGGCGTTGATGACGAGGATGCTGCTCATGGACGAATCCTGGACGCGCGCGCGGTAGGGCGGACCTCACCGGACGGGAGGCGGCAAGACGCCGCGCCTCCGAGCACGCTGCGAAGGGAGAGGCGGCCTCCGGTGGCCCTCCAGTCAGGACGGCCTTCCCGGTCTGTCCGGGTACGGCTCGCGTCACGCTGTCGAGGGCCAAGGGGACCACCGCCTGCTCCTCCGAATTTAGTCGCTCCGCTTTGCGACCGGCACCCTGCCGGGCGGAGCCTTGTCTTCAACCGCGTTCGAGGTCCTCCACCACGCGCGTGCCGCCCGCTCCTTCCTTCCACACCCGGTCGGTGCCCTTCAGTGGGTCACCTTGGGGGGGCGACTGGAGCCCCGGCGCAGCCGACGCGCCCGGAGGTATCCGGGAACGCAACCCGTCAAAAATTCACGACTGGGCGTGACCTTCGCCAATGCGGAGTGTCACACAAGCGCCCAGAAACACGGGGAGTTTTCCACGCCCCCGGCACACGTGTAAAGCCGAGAAACGGCATCCATCCACTGTCGGGCAGATGCCGGATGCCTCCCTGGCAGGTTCTCAGGCCTGGGCGGGGGCCTGCTTGCCGCCTGACGGCTTGTCCAGTCGCCCACGCGGCCGGCGCACGAGCCTCAGCCCCGTCCAGGTCGAGTCGATGACGCAGATCTTGTTGTCGACCAGGCCGATATCGAGCGCGGCCTGGCGCACGAAGTCCTCGGAGAGGTTCGTCTTCACGCCCTCGCCGCCGGGCCAGCAGACCCAGATGCCACCGGTGAGGGCCATGGCGCGCGCCAGGGCGGGCAGCCGCTGCACCAGCTCCTGCGCGTCCTGGGAGAAGAAGAGGATGACATCCAGGCCCGTCACCGCGGTGATGAGGAACTCCACCCCGTCCGGCAGCGGATTGAGCTTCTGCACGAAGCCGCGCGGCGGGTTGATGACGGAGACCTTGGAACCGGCCCGGATGCCCAGCATGGCCGGCAGGGATGCCAGCGCGTAGGGCGTCATGATGTGCGCTCCACGATGAAGTGACTGTACTCGCCAGTGGCCTCGCCGTCCGTGCGCCCGACGCTTTCGACACGCGCCTGGGACGGACCCCGGTGACACCAGCGGATGAATTCTTCCATCATTCCAGGCTCACCCTCCACCACCGCCTCCACGGAGCCGTCCGAGCGGTTGCGCACCCAGCCTACGAGACCCAGGCGCGTGGCCTCCACGCGGGCACTCTCCCGGAAGAAGACGCCCTGCACCTTGCCCTGGATGCGCAGCGTTGCCCGCCGCGTGCCGCTCATGGACTGAATGCCTCACCCTCTGACGTCCGTCTGCAACAGCTGCAGGAACGCCTGCTCGTCCAGGATTCTTACCCCGAGTTCCTGGGCCTTCTTCAGCTTGGTGCCGGCATCCTCCCCGGCCACCACGAAATCGGTCTTGCGCGAGACACTTCCGGCCACCTTCCCACCCCGACGCTCCACCTCCTCCTTGGCCTGGTCCCGAGTCATACCTGTCATCGAGCCGGTGAGCACCACCGTCTTTCCGACGAAGGGGCCGCCCGTGCTGACCTGGGGCGGGGCGGGGGAGACCCCGGCGTTGAGCAGGGCGAGGATGGCGTCCCGGTTCTGGGGCTCCTGGAAGAAGGCGTGGATGACCTGGGCCATGACGGGGCCCACATCCTTCACCCGGGTGATGTCGTCCAGTGACGCCTCGAAGAGCTGGCGCACATCCGGGAAGCCTTCCGCGAGCGCCTTGGCCGTCGCGTCGCCCACGTGTCGGATGCCCAGCGCGTAGAGGAAGCGGCGCTGGGTGGTTCCCTTGGAGTGCTCCAGCGACTCCAGGAGGTTGTCCGCGCTCTTGTCGCCCATGCGCTCCAGCGTCAGGAGCTTCTGCTTGGTGAGGCTGTACAGGTCCGCGAAGGTCTTCACGGTGCCGGTGGCCACCAGCTGCGCGGCCAGCTTGTCGCCCAGGCCTTCGATATCCATGGCGATGCGGCTGGCGAAGTGGCGGATCTTCTCCACCAACTGCGCGGGACAGGACGCGCCCGTGCAGCGGATGACCGCGCCGTCCTCGTCCTTCACCGCGGCGGCTCCGCAGACGGGGCAGTGCTTGGGGAACTCGAAGGGCTGGGAGCTCTCCGGGCGCTTGGAGAGCACCGTGGAGACGATCTCCGGAATCACGTCTCCAGCGCGGCGCACGAAGACGGTGTCGCCCTTGCGCACGTCCTTGCGGCGCAACTCGTCTTCGTTGTGCAGCGTGGCGCGCGCCACGGTGACGCCGCCCACCTTCACGGGCTTCAAGTGCGCCACGGGGGTGAGCGCGCCGGTGCGGCCCACCTGGATGCCGATGTCGAGCACCTCCGTGGACTCCTCCTCCGGAGGGAACTTGTAGGCCACCGCCCAGCGGGGGCTCTTGGAGACCTGTCCCAGCCGCTTGCGCTGGTCCTCGTCGTCCACCTTCACCACCATGCCGTCCACCTCGAAGGGCAGCTCATGGCGGCCCTTCAGGGAGGCGTCATAGGCCTTTCGCACGCCGTCGATTCCCTCGGCGCGCACGTAGCGGTTGATGGGCAGGCCCAGCGACTTCAGGTACTCGAGCTTCTCGATGTGGGACTTGAAGGCGGGCACGCCCTCGGTGGGGACGCACTCGTAAAGATAGACGGAGAGGGGGCGCGCGGCCGTCTCCTTCGGGTCCAACTGGCGCAGGCTGCCGGCCGCCGCGTTGCGGGGGTTGGCGAAGAGCGGCTCGCCTTCCTCTTCCCGCTTCTCGTTGAGCTTCCGGAAGTCCGCCTTGCGGATGAAGACCTCGCCGCGCACCTCCAGCATCGCGGGCACCTTCACGTCGTCCAGCGGGAACAGCTCCATGGGCAGGCTGCGGATGGTGCGCAGGTTGCCGGTGACGTCCTCGCCCGTGGTGCCGTCGCCGCGCGTGGCGCCCTGGACGAAGACACCCTTCTCGAAGCGCAGGGCGATGGCGAGTCCGTCCAGCTTGGGCTCACACACGTAGGTGACGCCAGGCTGGCCCAACAGCTTGCGCACGCGCTCGTCGAACTCCACCAGCCCCTCGTCCTCGAAGAGGTTCGCGAGCGAGAGCATGGGGACGCGGTGGACCACCTCGCCGAACTCGTCGGCCGCCTTGCCGCCCACGCGCTGGGTGGGGGAGTCCGGCGTCTGGAGGCTGGGGTGTTTCTCCTCCAGGCCCTGCAGCTCGCGCATCAACGTGTCGTATTGCGCGTCGCTGATCTCCGGCGAGTCGAGCACGTAGTAGCGGTGGTTGTGGTGGGCCAGCTCACGACGGAGCTCGCGGGCTCGTGCTTCTGCGGTCTTGAAGTCGTCCACGGTGGGCGGTCCTTACCCCAAATCGCCCCCTGCGAGGGCGTGTCCAATGCCGCGCAATCTAGAGCGTCCCCCCGACATCGCGTCGAGCCCGTTCCCGGACGTCGGGCCCACCCGCTCGAGGACGCCCTGGCACGTAGGCTGTGAATCGCGCCGGGGGTGAGGGCCCGGGAGGACCTGGCACCCGGGCGTCGTGCGGGGATGCCCGGGATGGCACCTGCGAGGGCTTACGGGCCGCGAAGCAACCTCGCGGGTCCTGGTCCCCGGGTCTGAAGTGTCCCTGGTGACGGTGGAAATGTCTGGCGACGGGCTCCTGTTGCTCCAGGAGGAAGAGTCCGTGCCAAAGGCCTCAAGATGCCTTGACAGGCCAGGAGGGGGTCAATAACGTCCCCGCGCGGTTCATTGGCGCAGGAGTTTCGACGGCGCCATCTCTTCCCCAAACCACCGGCCCGCGCCCGCGCAGTCCCGTTCAGGGATTCCGGTAGGGCTGTCCTCCTGGAAGGTGCTTCCGAGGCCGCGCGGAATCTCCCCCGGCAATCGAGCGTCCGAGTCCTCGGGCACCCCACCAATCCCCAAGCGTTCCAGACATGCGCAAAGCCCGTACTTCGAGAGAGAAGGCCGCCGACGTCGTAGTTCCCGTCGAGGCCGACGACAAGCCCCGTCGCAAGCGCGCGGCGGCGAAGACCGCCGAAAGGGAAGATACCGAGAAGCCCTCCCGCGCCCGCCGCCCCCGCCGCGACGAGGAAGTCAGCGCGGAGCCGGAGGCCGAGGTGAGCGCCGAGCCGCCCCGCCCGGTCCTGACCCCCATTTCCCGTCCCGTTCGCGACGACGACATCCAGGAGGCGCGTCTTTCCTCTGGAGAGGACGATTCGCCGGCGGCCACGCTGCCTCCCGCGCCGGAGGTCCCCGACGCGCCCGCGATCACGGAAGTCAGCCGCGACGGCGCGCCGATGCAGGTCATCAAGCTCAATGACCTGAAGCGGATGAAGATCACGGACCTGTCCAAGATGGCCCACGACGTGGGCATCGAGAACTACCAGGGTCTGAAGAAGCAGGACCTCATCTTCGCGCTGCTCGGCGGCATCGCGGACAAGCGCTTCGAGGTCCACGCCGAAGGCGTGATGGAGATGCTCAGCGACGGCTTCGGCTTCCTGCGCAGCTCCGACAGCGACTACCAGCCCAGCCCGGACGACATCTACGTGTCTCCGTCGCAGGTGCGCAGGTTCAACCTGCGCCCGGGCGACACGGTGACGGGCCCCATCCGCCAGCCCCGCGAGGGCGAGCGCTTCTTCGCGCTCCAGAAGGTGGACAAGGTCAACTTCACGGACCCGATGTCGGACGCGGCGCGCGAGCGCATCCTGTTCGACAACCTCACGCCGTTGTATCCGACGCGCAAGCTCAAGCTGGAGCACGAGTCGTCGGAGATGACCACGCGCATCATCGACATGTTCTGCCCCATCGGTCTGGGACAGCGCTGCCTCATCGTCGCGCCGCCGAAGGCCGGCAAGACGGTGCTGCTGCAGAACATCGCGCACGCCATCAGCCGCAACCACCCGGACGTGTACCTCATCGTGCTGCTCGTGGATGAGCGCCCGGAAGAAGTCACGGACATGGAGCGCAGCGTGCGGGGCGAGGTCGTCTCCTCCACCTTCGACGAGCCCGCCACGCGGCACGTGCAGGTGGCGGAGATGGTCATCGACAAGGCCAAGCGCCTCGTCGAACAGAAGTACGACGTCTGCATCCTGCTCGACTCGATTACCCGTCTGGCGCGCGCCTACAACACGGTGGTTCCCGCGTCCGGAAAGATTCTCTCCGGCGGCGTGGACGCCAACGCGCTGCACAAGCCCAAGCGCTTCTTCGGCGCCGCGCGCAACATCGAGGAAGGCGGCTCGCTGACCATCATCGGCACCGCGCTCATCGACACCGGCAGCCGCATGGACGAAGTCATCTTCGAGGAGTTCAAGGGCACGGGTAACTCCGAAATCGTCCTGGATCGGAAGCTGATGGAGAAGCGCATCTTCCCGACGCTGGACATCAACAAGTCCGGCACGCGCAAGGAAGAATTGCTCTTGTCGCCGGGCGATCTCGTGCGCATCACTGCGCTGCGCCAGGTGCTCCACCCGTTCACTCCCATCGATGCGATGGAGTTCGTGCTCAAGCACATGCGTCCGACGCCGACGAACGCTGACTTCCTCGGCTCGATGAACCGGTAAGCCACCGCCCATCGGAGGGTCCATGTCTCGTCCCATGTTCGTCCGTCTGCTTCCCCTCTTCATCGGGGTGTCACTCGGAGGTGGACTGGGATGCGATGTGGACCCCCTGGGGCCGCTGGATGACGCGCCGCCGGTGCTGTCCGACCGGACCTGCTACTCGGATGACGACTGTGTCGCCAATGCCTGCTGCGGGCTGGGGACCGCCGTCACCCACGCGGATGAAGGCCCGAGCTGTGGCGGTGTGAGCTGCACGGGCGGGTGCCCGGAAGGCTCCATCGACTGTGGCCGCTGCATCCCCTTCTGCCGTGGGGCCCGCTGCGACGCCGCCTGTCAGTGAGGCGACTCCCGCGGCCTCACGCCTTTCGTGCCGCTATGCGGGCTGCGAAGCTGGGGCGGTGACGCCGACCGAACTGGAGTGGGAGCGGCGCATCGCGGAGCTGTGGGCCTCTTTCGAGGGGGCTGCTCCCGGTGACTTCCTCGCCCGCGTGGAAGCGCTCTCGGCGGAGCTGCCGGTGGGGCATCCGCGAGCACTGTTCGAGCGGGCGTCGGCCCACGACTCACTCGGACAGGAAGCGCTGGCCGCGCCGCTGTATCGACAAGCCCTGGCCTCGGGACTGAGTGGCGGCCTGCGGCGCCAGGCCGTGATTCAACTGGCCAGCACGCTGCGCAATCTGGGCGAAGTGCAGGAGAGCGTCGCGCTCCTCACCGCCGAGCGGGCCGCCGGGTCCGATGAACTCGATGACGCCGTGGCCGCGTTCCTCGCGCTGTCGCTCGTGGATGCCGGACGCGAGCGGGAGGCGGTGGGGCTCGCGCTCGGTGCACTGGCGCGTCATCTGCCGCGCTACAACCGCTCTCTCTCGAACTACGCGAAGGCGCTCGCGGGCAGGGCTCCGTAGTCGTCTCGCGCGGGAGACGAAGGGCTCAGGCCGCCGGAGTCCGCTGGCCGGTGACAGTGGCTGGCTCGGAGGAGGGGAGCGTCACCACGGGCTGCGGCTGCGCCTTGAGGCGGGCGTAGTCGAAGCAGGCCACGAGGATGGCGGTGATGGGCACGGCGAAGAGCGCGCCCACGAGGCCAAAGAGTCGTTCTCCCGCGATGAGCGAGAAGGCGACGATGACCGGATGGATGCGCGCGGCCTGCCCCATGATTTTGGGGTTGAGGAAGTACGCCTCCACCGCGTGGATGCCGATGATCCACACCAGGATGGCCAGGCCCTTCTTGAAGCCGTCCGCCATCGCGATGAGGACGATGGGCACCGAACTGAGGATGGTGCCGAAGATGGGGATGAGGCTGAAGAACGTGGCGATGGTGGCCAGCAGGAAGGCGAACTTCACCCCGAAGAGCAGCAGACCCACGAAGGTCAGCGCGCCGTTGACGACGCAGATGGTGACCTGACCCCGCACGACGCCGGACAGCGAGCGGTCGATTCGCTCGGCGAGCTGCCTTGCGTCGTGCGCGTACTCGGCGGGCACCAGGGTGCCGCAGTACCGGCGGATGGCCTGACCGTCGATGGAGAAGAAGGCAGCCACCATCAGCACGAAGAACAGCGTGAAGACGCCCGCGGCGACCCCGGCGATGATGCTGCGGGACACGCTGACGATGTCTCCCAGGTTCTCCTGCACCAGCGACGAGACGCGCTTCACCGTGTCACTCAGCAACTGCTCCAGGTCCAACGCGAGGCTGAAGTGCCCTCCGCCCGCGGCGTCCGCGCCCTCCAGCGCCCGGTTCGAGAGCGCCACGGGAATGCCGTAGTCGCTGAGCCACGCCTCCCCGCGCTGCGCGAGCACCTGCACCTGCTCCGGCGTGAGCGTGTTGGCCAGCGCCATCGTGTCCCGGCTGACGCGCGCCATCTCCCGGTAGAGCTGGGGGACCAGCGCCACCAGGAAGAGATACACGCCGACGAAGAAGCCCGCGTAGATGAGCAGGATGGCCGCCCAGTGGGGGACGTTGCGTCCGGCGACCTTCAGCCGGGTGATGCGAGAGACGAGCGGCTGCACCAGGTACGCGATGAGCGCCGCGCCGGCGAAGGGCATTACCACCGAGCGGAACGTCACCAGGGCCGCCGCTACGACGAGCCAGAGTGCACCCAGGATGAGCAGGCGCTTGCGGCGGTCGGTGGTGGGCGTCGGAGGCGGGGTGTCCAGTGGCTGCAACATGCCTCGGGCTTACGGCAGTGCCCGCGCGCTGACAAGGCCCGGCGTCCCTGGTTCTCGTCCGCCCTCCGAGCCGGGGGGCTGCTCCGGTTCCAAGCGAGCGGAAAGTTCGTGGTCCCAGCTTCCTGACGAGGGGACCGCTCACGACTGCTTGTATCGACTGACTTCAAGCCCGGTCTTCAAGCAGACTTCGAGGGGTATTCCGCTGGCTCAGGAGGGGCGTGGTGGCAGGAAAGACCATCAAGTTGTTCTTCGTGGACGGGGACCCCAGTGGTTTGCGGGTTGCGGACGTCATGAACTGGGCGGGTATCGCCCTGGCCGTTCCGCGAAACCATCTGCCCCAGTTCAAGTCGCGCAAGGAGGCCGTGCGCCCAGGGGTGTACATCCTGCTCGGCGATGACCCGGACGCGGTGGGGGAGGTGCGTGGCTACATCGGTGAGGCCGAAGCGCTGGGTCTGCGGCTCGCCCAGCATGCTCGGGACTCCGCGAAGGAGTGGTGGACGGAGGCCGTGGTCTTCACGTCGAAGGACGGCAACCTCACCAAGGCCCATGCGAAGCACCTGGAACTCGCGCTGCACACGCTCGCCAGCGAGGCGGCTCGGGTCAACCTGACGAATGGCGCCGCTCCTTCGGGCGCCGCGCTCCCCGAGTCGGACCTGGCTGACATGGAAGGCTTCCTCGAATACGTGCGGCTCACGCTTCCCCCGCTGTCTGGACGTGCGGGCCAGATGCTCGAGCCACGGAGTGGGACGCGGACGAGCGGGCCCGAGTTCACCTATTTGGTGCTCAAGGCGCAGGCTCGGATGCGGAGGTCCTCCGAGGGCTATGTCGTGCTGCGCGGTTCGACAGCGGTGCGGAAGCTGTCCGATTCCCTCTCGAAGGGATATCGGGCCATCCGCGAAGGGCTCGTTCGCGATGGCACTCTGACTCTTCGGGAATCCGATGACCTGATGGTCTTCAACTCGGATGCCGTCTTCACCAGCTCCTCGGCGGCAGCGGGAGTGGTCGCCGGCTCTTCCCAGAGCGGCCCCGCTGGGTGGCGACTGCCGGATGGGACGAGCCTGGGTGCCGTCGAGGCCGCTGAACTCGAATAGCCGTCGTCCGTGATGGCTCGGTTCGTTGCTCCTCGACTCGCGATACGAGACGTCGGAAGTCGCGCGTCAGGTCGCTTCCTATTGGCGAGACCTGCTTACGCCTGGGCGCCCTGGGCGAGCCGGAGCTTCGTCTCCAGCTTGTCCAGGCAGATCTGCATCTGTTTGCGTTTGACGCGGCCCTCGGTGGCTTCTCCCAGGCTCAGCATCTGCTCCGTGAGCCAGCGCGCGAGGAACAACAGCGACAGCCGGTCCTCCGGCGCCAGTCCTCGTTCAAGGTAGCGCTTGTTGCGCATGTAGTCGTCGAACGCGTCCGTCTCGTGCATCAGCTCCCACCGCGTCAGTCGCAGCGCTTCGGTGTAGACGACCGGCGCGGGGCGCGGATGAGGCTCGGTGAACAGGGGCGCGAAATGGCCTCCCGTGTCCAGGTCGACCTCTTCCACCGGCGGCGGCCACTTCTGGAGGTCCTGCGCCAGCAGCTTCGCCACCTCCTCCACGAAGTGGTCCATGAGCGGCACGGGCTTCAGGTCGAAGAGGCGGTCCCAGCGCGAGGGCATGTTCCCTCTCTACCTCAAGAGGCGGACGGTGGCAGCGACACGGCGCGCAGACCCTGCGCGCATTCGCCATAACCCGCGACCAGCTCGCGCCGGATGACCTCGTAGACCGCCCGCCGGGTGAGCAGCTCTCCGTGGCCCACGTCGGGAAGTTCGTGGTTGAACACCTGCGGCTGCCCCTCCACGTCCAGCCGCGCCGATGCCCAGGGCGTGACTTCATCCATCTTCGAGTAGAGCGACGCCAGCCGCACGTTCCGCGGAAACGCCCCCATGCGCAGCTGCTTCAGGAACGGCGACAAGGGCGTGAGCTGCCACATGCTGCGGCTGAACCACCCGAGCGTCGCGCACCCCAGGTACGCCAGCCGCGAACCCTTGTGCGGAGTGCCGAGCGTGATGAGGTTGCGCACCCGCGCATCTCCGCCCAGGCGCTTCACGTAATACATGCCGATGAGGCCCCCCTTCGAGTGGCCGACGATGCTCAGCGGCCCCATGTGCGGATAGCGCGTGTACATGCGCTCCACCTTCTCACGCACCTTCCGCGCCAGCGCGTCGATGCCGCACGTGTTGAACCGATCCAACGCCCCGCCCAGGTGGATGGACCAGACGGAATAGCCGTCACGCCGCAGCCGCTGCTCCAGCACCTCGAACACGCGGCGCGTGCTGAAGAAGCCGTAGAGCAACAGCACCGGCCGGGGACAGTGCGTGAAGTCCGTCCTCCGGACGATGTGGTTGGCGCGTGCGTCCAGATGCAGATGGCCCGCGAGGTTTCGCAGTCGTCGTGTCCACCGGCGGTAGTGCGGAACGAGAGGATTCATGGCGCACTCGGTCGGCGCGAGGAGCGCCGTCCGGACACAACCTGTGAATCACGGCCTCTTTCCGCCGGGCTCGCGCGGGGGCCTCAACCCGCGAACGCGTGCTGCTCAACGTCCGGCGTCGGACGGCCCCGGCCCAGCGTCCGGAATTCCACCATCCCCCGTGCCTCCGTCCGTGCCGGCATCCGTCCCACCATCGCCCGGCCCCGTCACGCAGCACGCCGGAACCTTCGCGAAGTACAGCGCCGCCTGGGAGCAGAAGGCGCGGATGTCTCGGTGATGCGCGCCGCAGCCGGTGACGAAGCGGCCGTCCTCGCAGACGGGCTCGGGCGCCGTCGCCGGGTCACACGCCGTCAGGCTCCGCGCGCACACGGCCCGCGAGCGATAGAAGCGCGCGTCGCCCCGGTCTCCCGGCACGACGGTGCAGGTGGTGCCCTGGTCGCACTCCTGGAAGATGGCGCCGGTGGAGCAGGGGCCCACCGTGCAGGCCGTCTCGCAGTTGAGCGCCTCCGAGTCGTCACAACGTGGAGCCTGGGAGCACGGGTCACCGTCCGAGCAGGCGGAGACGAGAAGGGCGAGCAGCAGCGACGGCAGGAAGCGCGGCAAGGGGAGCCTCGAAGGGGGTCAGGTGAAGCGCTCCAGGAAGTTCATCAGGATTCGCCTCCCAGCGGGAGTGGGAGTCAGGCCCGCGAGCAATCGGGGCACCTGCGCACCGGGCGGAATCCCCCGCGCCACGGCCTCCTGCTCCAGTCCCTCCTGACGCGCGTGGATGACGGCGCGCAGGGCGTCCGGCGCCGCTTCCGGGTGGAATTGCACGCCTCGGACCTTCGGGCGGAACGCCAGCGCCTGCGCGGCCGTGTTGGCGTTGCCCGCGAGCACCGTCGCGCCCTCGGGCACCTGGGCGACGATGTCCTCGTGCGTGGCCTGGGCGGCGAAGACCTCCGGCACCCCGTCGAACAGCGCGTCCCGACGCCCCGCCTCGGTGAGCCTCACCTCCACCGTGCCCGTCTCCCGGCCCTGCGGATTTCGCGCCACGTGTCCACCGTACGCACGCGCGAGCAACTGATGACCAAAACACACGCCAAGCACCGGCGTGCCCTTCTCACCGGCCTCCACCATGAAGTCCGCGACGCGCTCCATCCACGGCTCCAACCGCGTCACCGACAGAGGGGAGCCCGTCATCATCACCGCGTCGTACGCATGCGCGTCCCGTGGCAACGGCGCGTCGCGGTGCACCGGGAGGATGTCGAAGCGATGGCCCTCCAGTCCGATGGTGCCCAGGAACCACTGCTCGTAATCACCGACGGTGAGGCGCACGGACTCAGCAGCCTCGCCGGCTTTCAGCAACAAGACGTTCTTCACCACCGCAGGTTGCCGCGTCTGGACGTCATTCCTACCCTGTCGTGCCACCTGTGTTCGCTCCTGGCCAATCTGTCTGGAACGCCCCTGTGCGCCCCGAGGAATCCCCATGCTAGACGCCCGCTCGCTCTCCCCCCGGCTGCCCGTCCTGCAACTGCTCATCGATGGGCAGGGCGTGGACCCCCTCGAAGGGGGCTCGCTCCCGGTGGTGAATCCCGCCACGGGTGAGAAGGTGTGCGATGTCCCCAGCGCCACCGCCGCCGACGTGGACCGCGCGGTGAAAGCCGCCCGTCGCGCCTTCGAGTCCGGCCCGTGGAGCAAGATGTCCGCCCGGGAGCGCGGCAAGCTCATCCGCAAGCTGGCCGACCTGCTGTGGCAGCGCCGCGAGGAGTTCGCGCTCGTCGAGTCGCTCAACAACGGCAAGACGTTCCGCGACGCCGTCCGAGGCGACGTGGCCCCGGGCGCTGGCACGCTCGCGTACTTCGCGGACTGGGCGGACAAGATTCATGGCGAGGTGCTCCCGGTGGACGGCCCCTTCCACACCTACGTGCTCAAGGAGCCGGTGGGCGTGGTGGGCCTCATCGTCCCGTGGAACTACCCCACGTGCATCCTCTGCTGGAAGCTGGGGCCCGCGCTCGCCGCGGGCTGCACGGTGGTGGTGAAGCCCTCCGAGATGACGCCGCTGACGGCGATGAAGCTGGGCGCGCTCGCGCTCGAGGCGGGCTTTCCTCCCGGGGTCCTCAACGTCGTCACCGGCTACGGGGACCCCGCGGGCGAGGCGCTCGCGCGGCACCCGGACGTGGACAAGATTTCCTTCACCGGCTCCGGTCGCACCGCGCGCCGGCTGATGCAGGCGTCGGCGGGCAGCAACCTCAAGAAGCTGACGTTGGAGCTGGGCGGCAAGAGCCCGCAGGTCATCTTCTCCGACGCGGACCTGGAGCGCGCCGTGGAGGCGTGCTTCTGGGGCATCTTCGGCAACAAGGGCGAGACGTGCAACGCGGGCAGCCGCGTGCTCGTGCAGGACGGCATCTACGACGACTTCGTGGCCCGGCTGGCGGACCGCGCGCGCAAGCTGCGCGTCGGAGACCCGTTGGACCCGTCCACGGAAATGGGCGCTCAGGTGAGCCAGAAGCAGCTCGACACCATCCTCGGCTACGTCGAGAGCGGCCGTCAGCAGGGCGCGAAGCTCCTGGCCGGTGGTGAGCGCGACACGGAGAGCGTCAAGGCGAAGGGCTACTTCATGCGGCCCACCATCTTCGGCGACGTGAAGCCGGACATGAAGATTGCCCAGGAGGAGATTTTCGGCCCGGTGCTCAGCTGTCTGCGCTTCCGCGATGACGCGCAGGCGCTGGAGCTGGCCAACGGCACGCTCTACGGCCTGGCCGCCTCGCTGTGGACGCGCGACGTGGCGAAGGCGCACGCGCTGGCTCGCAAGGTGAAGAGCGGCGTGGTGTGGATCAACTGCTTCAACGAGTTCGACGATGCCGCGCCGTTCGGCGGCTACAAGGAGTCCGGCTGGGGCCGCGATTTGTCGCACCACGCGCTGGAGGGCTACCTCCAGTGCAAGGCGGTGTGGACGCGCCTGCCGACGGACACCTGAGCTTTCCCTCACCCCAGGAAGGAAGGTCCCGATGCCGACCCGTCCCAAGGCGAAGGTACTCACGCATCCGACCGTGGCTCGCAGGGCTCGCGCGAAGGAGCGCGGTGGCCCCGTGCGCGGCGCCGCCGTGCCCCGGGACTCGGGCGGCACCGACACGCTCAAGCGCTGGCTCGATGACAACGGCGTGAAGAAGGTGAAGGTCGGCGCCATCGACATCGACGGTGTCTGGCGCGGCAAGTACATCTCCCTGGAGAAGTTCCTGAGCGCCGCCAAGGGCGGCCTGGGCTTCTGCGACGTCGTCTTCGGATGGGATTTGGGCGACGAGCTGCTGGACAACACCCAGGTGACGGGCTGGCACACCGGCTATCCGGATGCGCACGCGACGGTGGACGTGACGACGGGGCGGGTGATTCCGTGGGAGCCCGACACCGCGGCCTTCCTGCTGGACTTCGTCAACCCGGACGGCACGCCCTTCGAGGCCAGTCCCCGGCAGTTGCTCCAGAAAATCGCCGCTCGCGCACGGGAGCAGGGCTACCTGCCTCGCTTCGGCGCCGAGTACGAGTTCTTCATCTTCAAGGAGCAGCCGGACACGCTGAAGCAGAAGGGCTTCCAGGACCTCACGCCGCTGACGCCCGGCATGTTCGGCTACTCGTGGCTGCGCACGTCGCAGAACGCGCCGCTGGTGCATGCGCTCATCGACGGGTGCAACGGCTTCGGCCTCAACATCGAGGGCTTCCACACCGAGACGGGCCCCGGCGTCTTCGAGGCGGCCATCCGCTATGACGATGTGGAGCGCTCCGCGGACAAGGCGGCCCTCTTCAAGACGGTGGTGAAGGAGCTGTGCGCGCGCCAGGGCCTCACCGCGTGCTTCATGGCCAAGGTGAACGCGAAGCTGCCGGGGTGCTCGGGGCACGTGCACCAGTCGCTCTGGGACCTGAAGGGCGAGCACAACCTCTTCCACGAGGAAGGCTCGCCGCACGGCATGAGCCGCCTCATGCGCCACTACATCGGCGGGCAGATAGCGCTGATGCCGGAGTTGACGGCGCTCTACTGGCCCACCATCAACAGCTACAAGCGCAGCGTGGAGAACACCTGGGCGCCCACCACCGCGGCGTGGGGTCTGGAGAACCGCACCTGCGCCGTGCGCGTCATCGGTGAGAACGCCAAGGCGATGCGCATCGAGTACCGCCAGCTCGGCGCGGACATGAACGCGTACATCGGCATGGCGGCGAGCCTGGCCGCGGGCCTGTGGGGCATCGAGAACGAAATCGAGCCGCCCCCCGCGTGCAACTCCAATGCGTACGCGTCCCACGAGGCCGCGCCGCTGCCGCGCAATTTGAGAGATGCCGTGGCCCTGCTCAAGCAGAGCGAACGCGCCCGGGAAATCCTGGGCGAGGGCTTCGTGGACCACTTCGTGCGCACGCGCGAGTGGGAGGTGCGCCAGTACGAGCGCGCCGTCACCAGCTGGGAGTTGGAGCGCTACCTGGAGCTCATCTGATGAGCCCGAGGGAGGAACCCGCGATGAAGCCGTTCGACATTCCCGCTGAGCCCCGTATCACCGAGATGGCGTGGCCCACCCGCATCGTCCTGGGCGCCGGCGCGCTCCAGCGACTGCCCGCCCAGGCGCAACGCTTGAACATGAAGCGCCCGTTGCTGGTGACGGACGCGGGCGTGGTGAAGGCGGGGCTCGCCTCCCGCGTGCTCGAAGTCTTGAAGACGGCGGGCCTGGCGTGCGCCGTCTTCGACGGCGTGGAACCCAACCCCACCGAGAAGGACGTCTTCGCCGGCCTGGAGGTCTATCGCCACAACAAGTGCGATGGACTCATCGCGCTGGGCGGAGGCAGCGCGCTGGACGCGGGCAAGCTGGTGCAACTGCTCACCACCCACGAGCCTCCGCTCAGTCGCTATGACGACGCGAAGGGCGGGGACCAGTACGTGAAGGACGACCTGCCTCCGCTCATCGCCATTCCGACGACGGCGGGCACGGGCTCGGAGGTGGGCCGCTCGGGCGTGGTGACGCTGGCGGACACGGGGCGCAAGACGGTGATTTTCAGCCCGGCCCTGCTGCCTCGCGCCGCCATCGTCGACCCGGAGCTGACGCTGGGGCTTCCTCCCGGCGTCACCGCGGCCACCGGCATGGATGCCTTCACGCACTGCCTGGAGGCGTACCTGGCCAATGGGTTCCATCCGCTGGCGGACGCGGTGGCCATCGACGGCATCCAACGCGTGAGCCGCTCGCTGGTGACCGCGGTGAGGGAAGGCACGGACCTGGCGGCGCGCACGGACATGATGATCGCCGCGATGCAGGGCGCCATGGCCTTCCAGAAGGGACTGGGCGCGTGTCACGCGCTGGCGCATGCGCTGACGCCCATCTCCGGCGTACACCATGGCCTCGCCAACGCCGTCGTGTTGCCGGTGGTGATGGAGTTCAACCGCGCTTCGAGCACGACGCGGCTGGCGCGCGTGGCCGTGGCGATGGGGGATACCTCCAATGCCCGTGAGGACGTGCTCGCGAGCAACGCCATCGACCGGGTGCGCAAGCTCAACGCGGCCATCGGCATCCCCACGCGGCTTCGCGACGTGGGCGTCAAGGAAGAGGACCTGCCGAAGATCGCCGACAAGGCCTTCCAGGACGCCTCGCACCTGAGCAACCCGCGCAAGGTGGTGGAGTCCGACCTGCTGGCCATGGCCCGCGAGGCCTGGTGATTCAGCGTCGTTCCGGGGGAGGCGAGCGCCTCCCTCGGGGTGACGGACCGCTCAGTTGCCCTGGTCCGAGGCCGCCGGCAGGACGCCGGTGGTGCCGCCGTCTCCGAGCACCGTGGCGCCCAGGTCCTTCTCGCTCACCGAGCCAGGGCCGGAGTCGGTGACTTCGCCGTGCGAGCCCACCACCGCGCCGGTCATCTCCGCGGTGCCTTCCTCGGGAACGAAGTCCAGCGTCTCCACGTAGACGCGCCCGGGCAGGCGCAGGTCCATCGCGTTGATGCGCTCCTGGCCGCGCAAGTCATAGAGCTGCTGCGCGACGGGGCCCGCGGGGATGCGGTCGTCGGAGAAGAAGATGTAGACCTTCACCTTCCCCTCCTGCGTGGGGACGCGGAAGCTGGTGTTCGCGATGGGCTTGTTCGAGTCGCACCGGATGGAGCGGTTCTCCCGCGTCAGCGTGAGCTGACGGATGACGCCCTTCTGGGACACCGTGTAGAGCATGCAGTAGGGGAGCTGCCCGGCGGAGGGGATGACCTCCATCGTCGCGGGTCCCGTCTTGCGAATCTGCGCGCGCGTGGGCCGGTCGTCCTTGCTGCCGTTCTGACAACCCGCGCTCATCGCGGCCACTGTGAGCCATGTACTCCAGCGCTTCATGTGTCCCTCCCGGGGGCGTGGAAGAACCACCGTTCGCGGCTCCAGCCTACTGCGAGCCTCGTGCTCCAGGGAGGTCCTGGCGTCCGCTCGCGCACTCTCCGGCGGCCCCAACGACCGCCAGTTCACATCCTCGCTCCAAGGCCTCTCCGACGAGCGCCCGGCCCTCACGGGCGCGCCGCGTCTCAGGGGCCTTGTAATTTACGCAGTGCGTCGAGTGCTTCCTGGAGGCCGACGCCGAGGAAGAGCAGCAGCGTGGCGACGAGCGCGGCGTTGGTGAGCCAGCCATTGCGCAGCGAGCCCACCCAGGCGCGTCGGTTGTTCATCCACAGCAGGGTGGCGGCGAGCAGCGGCATGAACAGTGCGCCGACCACGGCGTAGGCCAACTGCGCGCGCTGGAGCGGCGCCCAGAGCATGGGCAGCGGGACGATGGCGAGCGCGACCAGGTACAGCCGCCATGCGCGGGTGGTGCGCAGGTCCACGGCGGGCCCCGGCGGGCCTTTGCGGTGGATGCGCAGGAAGTCCGCGAAGAGGTAGGGGATGCCCTCCCAGACGCCCAGCAGGCTGGAGAAGACGGCGCCCCAGAAGCCCGCGAGGAACACCCAGTAGCCGGCGGGACCGATGACCGCCTCCAGCCGCGAGGCGAGCAGCGACGCCACCTTCAGGCCGGTGCCCTCCAGGCGCAGCGTCGAGCCGATGATGACCATGGCCGCGCCGAACATCCCCGTCAGCGCGTAGCCCACGGTGAGGTCCGCCTGACAGGTCTTCAAGCCGAGTGGACCCTCGCGGCCCTTCTCTCGAATCCAGTAGCCATACGACAGCATCGTCACCGTGCCGCCCACGCCGCCCAGCAGACCCAGCACCCACACGGTGCTCTTGTCGGGCAGGGAGGGAATCACGAGCCCCCGCGCGGCGGCCGCCCAGTCGGGTTGCGAGGCCACGGCGGTGAAGAGGACCGCGCCGAACATCAGCGCGATGCAGGCCGCCATCAGCTTCTCGAAGAGGCGGAACCCGCCGAGCCCGATGAGCGCGAGGCCGACCAGCGAGTGAATCACGCCCCAGATGCGCCGGGACGTCTCCGGGTCTCCACCCAGCGGCCACAGCGCATCTCCCGCCGCGCCACACGCGGAGATGAGCGCGCCGCCCGTGAAGAAGCTCCAGCCCAGCAGATAGATGAAGAAGACATTGCGCAGGCCCGGGCCCAGCCGCGCCCAGCCCTCCAGCAAGGTGGTGCCGGTGGCGAGCTGCCAGCGCGCGACGCCTTCGTTGAGGAAGCCCTTGAGCACCGAGCCCACGACGGCGGCCCACAAGATGGCCACACCCACGGCCGAGCCTCCCAGGCTCGCGGTGAGCAGGTCTCCCGCGCCCACGCCCGTGGCGGCGACGAGGATGCCGGGCCCGAAGCGAGCCATCAGCCCGGGCCTCGCGGGAGCGGCGGACTGCGCGGAGGAAGGTGCCGGGCTTTCCATGGGGGCCCGAAAGGCTACCACCCCCAGATGAGCGACATCGTCATGGAGCCCGAGCAGTCATGCAGCGGCGGGCGTGGACCGCCTCTCATGCCGAGCTGGGCCTGAATCGTCTTCCACTCGTCGATGAAGGATTGGTGTGCCGTCACCTCCTGGCGAGAGATGACGTGCGTGGCCCCCGGCTCGGCCAGCTTGGTCTGGAGGAACTGGGCCTGCTGGTGGAGCTCGTTCGCCGCGTTCGCGAGCCGCTCGGTGCTCAGGGGGCGAGGATGGGGCAGGTGAGGGTCCTCGGTCGCGTGACACTCCTCGGCGCGCGTCAACAGCTCACCCAGGCTCTCGAAGGTGCTCTGGGAGAACGCGACGCGGACGAAGGTGTTGGGGTGGGTGGACAGCTCGGTCATGGACTCCCGCAATCGCGCCAGCGCGGACCAGCCGAGCCAGACGGACGCTTCCGGGTCCTGGGCCTCCAGATTGACGACCCACTTCGAATGGATGTCCCGCGCGTCCATGCCAACGAGTCTGGCACGACTCCTCAGGCCAGGTCTGGAAGGGCCTGCTCGATGAGGTCCGCGGCGCGTCCCGCGCCCCCCGACTTCTTCGCCGGGGAGCGCGGGCTGATGTCCGCTCAGGGCATGTCGGGGCTCATCCCCGGGCACTTGCCAGGCTTCATCTGGTCCGCCGTCTTGTGGACCTCGCTGCTGAGCTGCTTCTGCTTGGACGGGTCCATCGCGGTGTAGACGATGATGACGCCATCCGGCGTGTCCTGGACACTCGCGCTGGAGGGCATGGTCGGCGCGCCCGCCATGCCGGAGCCACCCATGCCGGTGTCGTCCAGGCCGTCCTGCTCTTCCAGCGGGCTGTCGCCCAGGTCCTCGCGCTGGGCCTCCTGCATGGGCGTCTCCTGCTGCGCGCGCTGGGTGCTCTCCGCCTGCTCGTGGAGCATGGCCCGGCTGCGCTGCTGGAGCTCCGCCACCTGTGTCGGCTCCGGCGTGCTGATGATGAGCGCCACGCCTTCGGGCACGTCCTGGGCGCGGGCCATGGCGCCCGAGACGGACATGGGACAGTTGGGCTCGGAGACGCCCTTGTGGTGTTTGCCATGGTGCTCGTCACCCGGCGGTGGTGGCTGTGGCCCCATGTCAGGGGGGACTGCCTCCGCGGTGGCCGGTGGAGGCGGCTGGGCGGGCGGAGGCTGGGTGCTGGCCTGCGGCTCGGCGCCCTGGGATTGAGAGCCCCGCTTGGAGCAGCCGACCGAGAAGCAGAGCGCCGCGGACACGGCGAGAATCGACGGAAGCCTGGACAGATGCATGTGGAAGTCCCCCCGGGCGTAAGCCCTTCTCGCGGAAGGTGGGCAGGGGGACCGGGCGTCGGCAATGCGACCGCATCCAGGGTCGCCCGGTGGCCCCGCCCGGCGGACGGTGGTGTCTATCCAGGGGGAGACGCGCCCCCAGGCGACCTTCGCCATCGAACACGTCGCCAGAGAAGGCCAGGTGCGGTGGATGGGCCGCGTGATGACTCGCCAACGCGGGTGCGGCTCCTGTCTGCTCGCCTCGTTCATTGCGCAACACGCTGTCTTTCATGTCGGCATCCAAATCCATGGCCACCTCCGTCACATCTGGGTGCGTGCGCGGGCCTCCGGCTGGGAGGCTCGACCGCCATGAAAGGTTTGGTATGAGAAGGCTCGCGGTGCTCGACCTGGATGGGACGCTGACGCCAGACACCCTCGGCGCGTTGCTGGTGAGGGAATTGCTGGCACGAGGTGCCTGCGAGGCTGAGATGGGGCAGGGCTTCCTGTCGGCCCTGGCGCGTCACCGTGCGGGGTGTCAGGACTTCTACACCACCGTCGCTGAAGTCTACCAAGGGCTGGGGCGAGCCGTGGCGGGGGTGGCTGTCTCCAGCGTCGAGCGCGCGGCGGAGGAGGTCTGGGCTCATGCCCAGGGGCGAATGTTTGGCTTCGTACGCCCGCTCGTGCGGATGCTCGAGGCGGAGGGCTTTCTGGTGGCCCTCGTCTCCGGCAGTCCCATCGAGGTCGTCCAGTTGGTGGCCAACGACCTGGGCATCGATGTCTTCCGGGGCGCGGTGATGGGCATCCGGCACAATCGCTACACCGGGCGCGTGCTCCAGGGCCCCGGCCTGATGGGCGGAAAGCCGCGCATCCTCCGGGAGCTGGAGGCGCTTCATGAGGTCTGTCTGGCGGCGTCGCTCGCCATGGGCAACTCACCTTCCGACGGGGAGGTCTTCGGGTTGGTCGGGTTGCCGGTGGCCTTCGAGCCTTCCGATGAGTTGGCGGGACTCGCGGCGCGCAACGGGTGGTGCGTCGTGGACCGGCATGACGTGTTGCGAGTCCTCCTCCGGCTCCTGTCGCGCTCCGCGGGTGGGGAGGATTCTCTCGAGCCCGGGTGAGCGTCGTCTGGGCGTGCCCATGGCGCGTGGCGTTGAGGCGCTGGGTGCCTTTGGGATGAATGGGTTTCCGGGTTGCTATTGCAGTGCGATGGAATGATTGCGTTCGTGGCGTGGTGGTGATCGTCTTTTGCGTGTATGTTTTGTGGGGTGTGCTGCTGTCTGGTTAATGTTCGGCTCTCCCTCACCCAAGGAGAGCGTGATGCGCGGAAGAACTGGCGTCCTGGCGGTGGTGCTGTCGTTTGCGGTGCTGTCGGCCTGTGGTGGTCTCGAGGACACGAGCCCTCCGGAGGATGGGCTGGGCCAGCAGGAGGCGGGCATCGACAGGTGTGGCAATGGCGTCTGCTATGCGTCCGAACTGGATACGTGTCCGCAGGACTGCAATTACCCCGGGTACTGCGGTGACAATCTGTGCCGGGGCCCTGAGGGACAGAACTGCCCGTCGGACTGTACGGGTGGCTGCTTCCTCCCTGAGGAGAGCGACCCGAGGGAGTCCGAGTCGTTCATCGACAGGTGTGGCAATGGCGTCTGCTATGCGTCGGAACTCGGGACGTGTCCCCAGGACTGCAATTACCCCGGGTACTGCGGTGACAATCTGTGCCGGGGCTCTGAGGGTCAGAACTGCCCGTCCGACTGCACCGGTTGCTGACCCTCCAGGAGGGGCTTCGGTATTGCCCGAAGCGCTCCTCGCCGAGCGGGTCCCGTGCTTCCGGCACGGGGCCCGTTGTCCCTACCGTGACTCGGGCCGGACGTAGACGACCACTTGGGGTGTCTCGTCCAGGTACAGGCCCGTCGCCGGCGTGCGCGTGCCGAACGCCTGCCACGTCTGGAACTCGTACTCGCGAAACTCCTGGTGGTACTGGTACGCGACGACGTCCGCGTCGAAGGGACTGCCCACCGCGCGCAAGTCGGGCCGGAGCATGCCGTTGCGCTGGTAGTCGCGGAACGAGCCGCCGTGCACCTCATGCAGGAACAGCCGCGCGCCCGGCTTCGCGTGCTCGTTGATCCACGGCAGCACGCCGGTGACATGGCTGGACCAGAACTGGCGCTGCATCCCCAGCGTCGCCGCGCCCGGCGCGCCTCCCGCGAGTTCCGAGTAGGCCGCCGTCCCGTAGGGGAACACGCGCGCCGAGTACACCAGCGCGGGCGTCAAGAGCAGCGCGAACACGGCCACCGCCACGGAGGCACCTGGCAGCGAGGGCCAGCGGCCCCGGAGTCGCTCCACCAGTGCCTCGCAGCCCCGGGACACGGCCTGCCCTGAGAGCAGTCCCAGGAACACCATGGACGGGAACCAGTGCTTCACCCCGCCGAAGTGCGGCACCTGGGGATGGCTGATGATGAGGATGGACGTCACCGCGTTCACCCCGACGAGCGCCTCGGCCATCGTCAAGGGGCGCACCCAGGCGCGCGTCCGCTCCCACTGCCCCAGCACCACCCGCGCCGCCAGCGCGACGAAGCCCGTCACCATGGGCGCCATGAGGCTGGTGGGCACCGTGAGCGCCGTCTTCACCAGCACGTAGGACAGGGGGAAGGGCGGCTCGCGCAGCAGCGTGCCCAGATAGAACCAGGCGTAGTGGTTGTGCTTCGCGTGGAAGGCCAGGTACCACGCGGTGCGGTCCACCGGCTGGTGCCAGAGGTAGGGCCAGTGCAGGTAGAAGATGATGGGGCCGAGCACCGCCATCGCCGCCACCGGCACCAGCGCCCGCGTCACGGGCGCGCTGACCTTCTCCAGGCCCTTGAGCGTCCACGCGCCGCCCGCCGCGAGGCCCACGAACAGCAGCGTGTGGGGACTGAGCAGCAGGAACTTCTTCTGGAAGCCCTCGCCGCCGCCCAGCGACAGCACGAGCAGCCCGTAGAACACCGCCACCGCGGTGAACAGGCCCACGAAGCGAAGCAGCCACCCGCGCGCCTGGGGCTCACCCTCGCTCGCGGTCCACGCCCTCCACAGTGCGAAGGGCGTCAGCACGAAGGGCAGGAACAGCGCGTTGTGCTTGGCGGCCAGCGCCAGTCCGAAGGCCACGCCGCAGGCGATTCCCCAGCGCGTGTCTTCCAACGCCCGCCAGAAGCAATACACGACGAGCAGCCACAGCGCGGCGACGGGCAGGTCGAAGCACGCCAGCTCCGCGTTGAAGTACTGACGCGGCACCAGCATGAAGGCGAGCGCGGCGAACAACCCGGCCGTGCGCCCATACAGCGCGCTGCCGAACAGGAAGCTCAGCGCGGGCACCAGCGCCGCGAGGGCGAAGGCCGGCAGCCGGAACGCGGTGGCCGAGCGCATCCACCCCAGCGTGTCGTGGAAGAGCAGGTGGCTCAGTCCGAACAGCGTCTTCATCAGCGCGGGGTGCTCGTGGTTGTAGTCCCACGCGCGGACGATGGCCGCGTCCGTCAGCGCCTTCGCCGGTGAGTGGAAGAGCTGCCGGAACCAGCCCGCGTAGCCCTCCGCCGCGGCGAAGTAGACGCTCTCGTCGCGCGTGAAGCCCACCGCGGACTCCGTCCACCACAGCGCCACGAAGGCCAGCGCCCACAGCGCCCACGCCAGTCGCTTCTCATCCCGGGTGGCGGGCCTGCCCATCATCCCTTCACCCCCACCGCCGGCTCCACCGCCAGCACGTCCAGACACACCGCCCGCCGGTCCGGATTCTCCGAGCGGACCCAGACCTTCACGGTGCGCGCCTCGCCCGAGGGCAGGTGGACCTCCGACTTCTTCACGCCCTCCTGGCCCGGCGGTATCGCCACTTCCAACAGACGCGCGCCGCTGGCCGCGTCGTCCACGCCCAGCATGGCCGTGGTCAGCCGCGCGTCCCGGGGAAAGGCGTACTCGAAGATGATGCCGCCCTCCAGCCGCAGGCCCACGTCACCGGGCACGCCGTCCAGCTCCGCCACCAGTCGCTTCGCTCCACCCGGAGCGGGCATCCACAGGCAGCGGCGCGGCTCGTAGAGGATTTCGTGCCACTCCCGCGCGACGTACACGTTGCCGGGGCCCGGGCAGCGGTGCGCCGTTCCATCGAAGGGACACTTCTCGCGCGAGCCGTCGTCGGACTCCAGATACACCCGGGCGCGAGCGACGGCGTCCGCGGCATCGAAGCGGCGCGGCCGGTGACGGCCATTCTCGTAGAGCGTCAGCGACAGCGGCCCCTCGCGGGTGGCGGTGCCCACGGCGCGGCGCTCCGGGAGGAAGCCCGCGAGAAAGGCGGCTTCGTCCGAGCGAGGCAGCTCCGGCTGGCCCAGCACCCAGATGCGCGGATGCGCGGAGAGGTCATCCCGGTCCGAGCCCAGGTAGCCGTAGACGGGCAGGGACGGAGGCAGGAAGAGGCGGGCGCGCTCCGCCCACCAGGGGAAGAGGAGGACGGCGTCACCGGGCCGGGCCTCCGTCTTCAGGCGCTCCGCCACCGCGCGGTAGCTCTCCTCGGAGGGGAGCTTGCCCGGCAGCCGCAGGTGGAAGAGCAGACTCAGGAGCGCGACCAGCAAGAGGCCCCCCAGCTCCACGAGGGGCAGCGCGCGTGTGACGCTAGGACTTCGCAAGGCGAATCTTCTGCTCGCTCTTTTCCCGGCAGAAGGTGCAGAAGATGGGCTCGCCCGAGGAGAACGACGGCGTCCAGGGCGGGTACATCGAGCACCGCGGGTCCAGGCAGTGGTGCAGCTCCCAGAGGTGGCCGAGCTGGTGGAGCGCGTGGCGGGCCACGGGCTTGAAGCCGACCTCCAAATCCTTGTGGGGCAGCAGGGTGATGACGGCGCGGTCCTTGCCCTGGCGCGCGAAGCCCGGGGTGGGCGCCACGCCGCTGGGCAGCTCGCGCTCCTTCAGCTTGCGCGAGGTGAGCAGCAGCACCTTGTCATCCTGGTAGGCGCGAATGCCCTTCACCTGGTCCAGCAGCTTCTCGGCGTCGAGCGGCTCGCCGAGCCCGGGAGGAATCTCCGCGGTGCCGGAGTGCTCGCTGCCCACGCCGAACGCCGTGTAGAGCGTGCGGTTGAGCTTGGCGAGCTGCTTGTCGTCGAAGGGGTCCAGCGTCACGACGCGAATCACGGGGCGTCACCTCGGGGCAAAGGGCCCTCGGGAGGGGGCCATGAGCACCGCCCCCGGGACTCGGGTGTCGACTGTCAGTCCTCGCCACCCTCGGCGGGCTTCGCCTTGGGCGGACGGCCACGCTTCTTGGGAGCGGCGGGTTCGGCGCCCTCCGCCTCGGGCGGCTTGGCCTTGGGCGGACGGCCGCGCTTCTTGGGCGCGGGGGCTTCGGCGCCGGGCGGAGGAGCCTCCGGCTTCGGCTTCGGCGGACGGCCGCGCTTCTTCGGGGCGGCGGGCTCGGCGCCCTCGGCTTCCGCGGGCTTGGCCTTGGGCGGACGGCCGCGCTTCTTGGGCGCGTCTTCGTCGGAGGACTTCTCCTCGGACTCCTCGCCCTCTTCCTCGGAGGAGGTCTCTTCCTCGGACTCGGAGGCCTCGGCCTGCGGCTCCTCGTCGGAGGGCAGGTCCAGGTCTCCGTCGAGCCCCAGCAGGTCGCCATCCAGACCCAGGTCGTCTTCTTCTCCGCGCGCGAACTCGGCGGCGGTGCGCTTGGGGCGCTCGCGACCGGGCGGGAAGAGGACGATGTCGATGGCGTCCTCGGCGTTGACCTCGGCGGTCCCGAGCGCGGCGGCGACCTCCGACACCAGCAGGTGCCGGGCGTTGTCGTACAGCTCGCGCTCCTTGGTGGGCAGGGGCCGCAGCTCGCTGAGGATCTGGAGATCCTTGACGACCTCGGCCAGTCCCAGGATGCCGCCCTGGGTCATCCGGTCCAGGTTGGTGCGAGCGCGCTGCTTCCAGTCCAGGTCGGCCTTGTCACCGTCCGAGCGCAGGAAGGCGAAGACGCTCTTCACGTCCTCGGCATTGGCGACCTTGCGCACGCCGATGGCGACGATCTTGGCCTGGGGCACCATGACGACGGCGCCGTCTTCCTCGCGGCGCATCGTGACGAAGACGAGGCTCTGACCGGCCACGACCTTCGTATCGATGGCGGTGACGCGGCAGACACCCTGATTCGGATAGACGACCCGGTCGCCGACCGCGAGCTGGTTGAGTGACGCGGACCCTTCAGGCATGTCCCCCTCACGGGCAGATGGACGTCAAAGGAGGCCCGGGCTTAACACCGAGTCGCGCTCGACGCCACGAGATTACCGGTGAACCGACGCCGTGCGTTCGCCCGTTCGCTGTGCCTCCAAAAGGATGCCCAGAAGCTCCTTCTGCCGCGCGTCCAGCGCCGCCTCCACCTGCGCCTGCGTCGGCTCCGCTTCCGTGCTCCCTGGCCGCGCATCCACGCGACCGGACAGCCCCACCGTCCCCAGCACCACCGCCCCGACCACGGCCACTGCCACCAGTTTCAACATGTTGAGCCCTCCTTGTCGCTCAGGGTAGGGGGAGGGCCCGGAGGATCAACTTTTCGGCGACAGGCCGCTGCACGGCTGTAGCAACCTGCTAGCGGGTGGGGCGCTCGTTTCGCCGCTCCAGTGGAGCGGTGGGGATGACCTCCAGGAGGAGGGTGCCGGTGTTGTCGGCCAGGTTGTCGTCCGGGAAGGCGAGCTGGAGCCAGGATGCTCCCCTGAGCCGCGAGGGCTGGCCCACTTCCAGGAGCGCCAGGCCACTGGGCGAGCCGTCGGGGCCCTGGTCCGTGCCCACCAGGCCGAGCACCCGTCCCACCGGACCGCCACTCAAGCCCCGCGTCCGGGCGGGCTCGGCCGTGTAGCGCAGCACCACCTCGTAGGTGGTGCCCGGGTCCAACGCGTGGAGGGTGAAGCGGTCCGCGCGCGAGAGCTTCACGGCATGGTGGCGCGCATCCAGTCGGAACGGCGGATGGGTGGGGCCGCCCAATTCCCGCACCCGTACCTGGAGCCCGCCACGGTTGTCGTCGCGACGTGCGTCCAGCGCGAAGACATAGAGGACGGAGGCGTGGCGGATGAGCTGCTCCTCGGGGCCGAGCAGTCCGAAGGACTCGTGCGAGGACAGCTCTCCGTCGCCTTCCAGGAAGTAGCCGGCGTGCTCCACGGCCATCGGTCCACCCAGGGACATCCGTCCTTCGGTGTGCACCAGGTAGGTGCGGGCCGGGTCCAACGGCACGCGCGCGGCGGACGTCACCGGGACGCGGAAGGCGTGGCTCACGGCGGACAGACGAAGGGCTCCGGGGGCCCAGTCCGCGTCCTGGAGCGGAGGGGCATGGGGGGCCCTGGCCGCGGCGAGTGCGGCGGCGCCTGAGGCGGGAGTGTTCAGTCGTGGACGGAGGTGCGCGTGGACGGCGAGGGTGTTTCCCCGCTCGGCGCGCACCACCTGGCTCCACGGCACCATGCCGGGGATGTGGACCTCCAGCAGGTGCTCGCCGTCAGCGGGCAGGTGCGTGAGGAGGGCGGGGGTGACGGAGCCCAGCGTCCTGCCATCCACGCGAATGGTGGCGCCGGGAGGCGAGGAGCTGAGCTCCACGGAGAAGGTGCCGTTGCGCCCCATGGCCATCACCACGAGCGCCACGCCCACGGCGGCCAGCACGGGCGCGCCCAGTGCCACGGCGCGGGGCAGCCGGAAGCCAGGACGGGGTGGAGGGGCGGGGTGGGGCGGCTCGGTGGGGGCCTCGCTCTCCGGGGTGGGACCGGGCACCGCGGGGATGGGCTGGGTGGTGCGCTCGCGCCGGCCCTCGCCGGGCGTCGGGGGACGCGGCGGGGGGATGGACTCGGGCGGCGGGGGGAGTTCGAGCGGGGACGGCTCGTGGACCGTGTGTCGCTCGGAGGGGGCCTTTGCCCAGCGGGCCATCTGCGCGAGGAACTCTCGCGGCAGCAGCACGGGCCGTCCATCCGCCACCAGCTCCGTCTCGAACAGGTAGCCCATGAAGTGGGCCAGCGCGCTGGAGGAGACGTCGGGCGTGGCGGTGTGCAGGTAGCGGGTGAGGGCCTCGGCGAAGGCCTCGGCGGTGGGGTAGCGCTGCTCGCGCTCCACGGCGAGGGCGGTGAGGAGGATGCGCTCCAGGGCTGGAGGGATGTCCGGGGCCAGTTCGCGCGGACGCGGAAAGTCGCCCAGGGCGATTTTGCGCATCACGTCCGGGACGGAGCCCTCGAAGGGCAGTCGCCCGCACAGCGTCTCGTATAGCAGCGTGCCCGCGGCGAAGATGTCCGCGCGGGCGTCCAGCTCCCGGCCCCGGGCCTGCTCCGGGGCGAAGTACGCGTACTTGCCCTTGGCCTCCGCCTCGTCGGACTCGTCGCTGACGCCATCGCTGGCGAGCCGGGCCCGGGCGATGCCGAAGTCCACCAGCTTCACCTGGCCCTCGAAGCTCAGGAGCACGTTCTGCGGGCTGACGTCGCGGTGGATGATGTGCAGCGGACGGCCCCGGTCATCCAGCCGGGTGTGGGCGTAGGCCAGCCCCTTGAGCACCTCCACCGTCACCAGCAGGGCCAGCGGTTGGGGTAGGGTGTGGAGCCCCTTCTCCCGGGCGCGTCGCAGCACGCGTGACAGCGGATGCCCGTCCACCCACTCCATGGCGATGAAGTACTGGCCGCCCACTTCGCCAAAGTCGAAGACCTGGGCGATGTTGCCGTGGCTCAGCCCCGCGGCGATGCGCGCCTCGTTGACGAACATGGAGACGAAGGCGCTCTTGTCCGCGTAGCCCGGCAGGATTTTCTTGATGACGACGGGCTTGGTGACCCCCGCCACCGCCGTCATCCGGGCGCGGTAGATCTCCGCCATGCCGCCCGTCGCGATGCGCTCGAGCAACGTGTACTTGCCGAAATCGAGCCCTTCGGACGGGTGCTCCACGTGTCTTCCGGCTCCTCTGGGCGCACCGGGCCGCTGTGCTGCCCCTCCACGACTCCACGACGCCTCTTGAGGCCCGCGCGAAGCTATCATCAGGGCTCCAGGAACGTTAACACGGGAAAATTCCGTTGAACATGCTCACTCGTCTCTTTGTCCTGGGTGTCTTACTCGGGGGCTCCCACGCGGTGGCGGCGCCCGCGGTGCTGTTGGCGCCGGTGTTGGGGTTGCCCGAGCGCGTCATGCTTCAGGGGCGCGTGCTGAAGGAGGCGCCCTCGGACGGCAGCTCGGCGCTGTCGCGGAACCTGCGGCGACTGGCGGCGCCCAACTGGGAGGGCGCGAAGGTGTCGGTGCGCTTCCAGGGCGTCACCGCCATCGTGACGAGCGGGCACGACGGTGGCTTCGAGGTCACCTTGATGCCGCCCGAGGGAGGCCGCTTCAAGGAGGGCGCTTCCGAGGCGGAGGCGTGGGTGGAGGGCGCCATCACCAGCGCGCGCGTGGAGGTGCTGCCGGCGACGACATCGCTGCTGGTGGTCTCCGACTTCGACGACACGCTGGCGGTGACGCAGGTGACGAAGCCGGCGAAGCTGGTGCAGACGGCGCTGCTGAAGGACTCGGACACGCAGGAGGTGGTGCCGGGCATGGCGGCGCTCTACGGATGCCTGCGGGGGAGCGCCACGTCCTCGGCGTTCGCGCTGGTGAGCGGCTCGCCCGTCCAGTACCTGCCGCGCGTGCGCGGGTTCCTGGAGCGGCACCAGTTCCCGGCGGGCTTTGGCGTGTACCTGCGGGACCTGGGCCCGTCGTCGCTGTCCAACTACAAGCAGCCCATCATCCGCCGCCTGCTCACGCAGTTCCCGCTGCCCGTCGTGCTGGTGGGGGACTCAGGGGAGAAGGACCCGGAGGTCTACGCGCAGATTCGCGAGGAGTTCCCGGGGCGGGTGAAGGCCGTCTACATCCGCGACGCGGGGCGCACGAAGGACGTGAAGCGCTTCCAGGACATGGTGCTGTTCAAGGACGCGCGTGAAGCGGCGGAGCACGCCGTCGGCCTGGGGCTGGCGGACGCGGCCTGTGTGGCGAGTGTGCTGCCGAAGCCCTCCGTGTCGCTGCCGGCCACCGCGGGCCCGACGCCTCCATGACGTTCGTGCCGCGTGTCGCGGAGGTTCGAGGCAGCGAGGGGCGGCGGCGACTCGACTGGCTTCGCCTCGCGACCCGGCGGTGCCTCGATGCGTGCACGCGAATCGTATCTCTCGGTGCTCGACGCCTCGTGGTGCTGCTGTGTCCGCTGCTCGCGGTGGTGGGCTGTCGAGAGGAGAAGGCCGCCGAGCCGCTCCAGTCGCTGAAGCCCGCGCCATTGCCTTCGCTCGCCACGGGAGGGAGTCGAGCGTCCGAGGATGGAGGGCCTGTCGCTCGAGGCGACGTGCCCGAGTCCGCGCCCGTGTATGGCGAGGCGCTGCCGTCCAACGCGTTGCGACTGTCGCTGGCGGGTGAGCAGGTGCGGCTCGGGGGCGAGACGTTCGAGCCCTCGCGTTCGGCGTCCATCGCGCGTCTCGCGGAGCGAGTGAAGGGGCACGAAGTGGTGCTGGTGCCCGACGCGGACACGTTCCTGGCGCAGGTCTCCGAGTTGCTCGCGATGCTGCGGGACTCCGCCGAGACGGTGTGGCTAGCGCATCCGGATGCACCCGTGGCGTATCCGCTGGTCCTGCGTGACGAGGACGGTTTTCGTGTGTGGCTGGCGGAGGTGGCGCCGGGAAAGCTGCGCATCATCCAGCGCGCGGACGGCTTCGAGTTGAGCACCAGCGTGGGCAAGCTCCCGGGTCCCGATGCGAATGGTCCCTCGGTGCCGGTGCGCGAGGGGCGTCAGGACCTGGCGACGTTGCGGCACGGGTTGGGGTTGCTCAAGGGCCGCTTCAAGCAGTCCGAGGACATCTGCCTGGTCCCCTCGTTTGGCACCGAGGTCTCCCAGGCCGCGCGTGCGCTCGGAGCCGTATACACGGCCCCGGGCGAGCCCTTGTTCGACACCCTGTGCCTCGTCTTCCCGACGCCTCCTCGCGTCAGGGACGGGGGCTGACGCTCAGGGCTCGAAGCCGAACAGGAAGAGGTCCGACACGCCGCTCGCCGTCCACGTCTGCGAGCCCACCTGGAGCGTGTCGTGGAAGAGGCCGAGGACCGCGGCGCGGCCGTCCTTGGAGACGGCGACGGTGCCCTCGTCGAGACCGGGAGAGCTGCGGTCCAGGTCGCTGGGGAAGCTTTGTACCCAGCGGCGCTGGCCCTGGATGCGGTCGAACTTCGCGACGTAGACGTTGGCGGCGCTCGACGGGTTGCCGGGCAGCGGGCCCAGGATGCCCAGGTCCGAGCTGCCCGCCTGATAGCCCCCGACGACGGTGACGCCGTCGCGCTCGTCCATGGCGACGCTCTCGATGTCGAAGCCGAAGTTGTACGCCCAGCGCTCCTCGCCATCGCGCGTCCAGGCGACGACGAACGCGTCCTGGTTGATGCCGAGGTTGGCGGTGGAGGTGTGGGTCTGCCCGGCAAAGGTGAAGGTGAACGCGTACGTGCCGACCATCACCACGCGGTTGCCATGGGTGGCCAGGCCAAAGGCGAAGCCCAGCGCGCCGAGCAATCGCCGACGCCAGCGCGGCTGTCCCTCCGGCGAGAGCATGACGAGGTAGGGCTCCGAGGAACTCGTGGCCCCGAGGGCATCGCCGCCCACGAAGAAGTTGCCCTCGCTGTCGGCGGTGGCGGTACGGCCCAGGCTCTGGGTGGTGTCCGTGTCGACGAAGCGCCACAGCCGGGTGCCCTCGGAGTTGTGCTTGAGGAAGGTGAGCCTGGGGCTTCCTTGTGACGTCACGCTGTAGCCACCGATGCCGATGTTGCCGTCGCGGTCGGTCACGAGCGTCTGGACGAAGATGTCGGTGGAGAGGATGGGCCGCAGCCAGAGCAGGCGACCGGTGGCACTGAGCTTCACCAGTTGGAGGCCGTCGCTGAACAGGCTGCTGCCGGGGCTGACGCCGATGGCCTCGACGATGATGATGATGTTGCCCTGTCCGTCCACCGCGTGACGAAGCGCGTAGAGCCCGCTGATGACGCGGATGACACTCGGCTGGCCCTGGGCGTCATGACGAACGAGCGCCAGGGCCCGGTCCGTCGGCCCACCCGGTGCCTGGATGGGGCCCGCCCCTATGTCGATGCTGCCGGTGAAGTTGATGAAGGAGATGAAGCTCCCGTCCTTGCCGGAGGCAATCCGTCCGCTCTCGTCCCCGGGACCGCTGAGCTGATGGGCCCATGAGAGGCCCCCTGCGAGCGGCTCGGCGGCGGTCGACCTCGCGCTGCCCGCGATGACACCCACGACGCACAGCCACGACAACACCTGTGTCCTCATCCTCATGACATCCCCCATTCACAGGAGCCGAAGAGGGCTCCTGATTGAAGTGAGGTCGCATGGGTGGGCACTGTGATTGGCGGGGGCTCGTCCCGCCGAACGTGACTGTTTCTCACGTCACAATCTCCCGGGGCCTGGTGACTCATGGAGACGGCGTGACCGTTCCGCTCAGCGGAACGGTCGTGTGCCACCTCGGTACTGCCTGGCGAAACCGCCGGGCTGAACCCGAGAGAAAAGGGCTGGCCTGCTCGCCACTCCTCCTATGATGCGGCGCTTCATAGCTTGCCAAGGATGGGCCGACTCTCCGCTCGACGGACGTGAGGCCCTTCGCGCATCTGGGAGGTCATCGATGGCCGCAGTGAACGAGCCCGCCGCGTCGAAGGAAATTCCCACCGGAGGGGCCTTCCTCTTCCAGGAGGTCGGCACCTCCCGCTTCGTCACGCCGGAGACCTTCACCGAGGAGCAACGCCTCTTCTTCCGCACGGCGCTCCAGTTCAGCCGCGAGCAGGTGCTGCCCCAGGCGGTGCGAATCGAGCACAAGGACAACGTGCTCTTGCGCGAGCTGCTGCGCCACGCGGGAGAGCTGGGTCTGCTCAGCGTGGACATCCCGGAGGCCTACGGCGGCACGGGCCTGGACAAGACCACGTCGCTCCTGCTCGCGGAGGCGATGAGCCTCAACGGCTCCTGGTCCGTGACGTTCGGCGCGCACACGGGCATCGGCTCGCTGCCCATCGTCTGGTTCGGCAACGCCGCGCAGAAGGCGAAGTACCTGCCCAAGCTGGGCACCGGCGAGTGGGTGGCGGCGTACGCCCTCACGGAGCAGGGCAGCGGCAGTGACGCGCTGGGCGCGAAGACGAAGGCGGTGCGCTCGCCGGACGGCAAGCACTGGATTCTCAACGGCTCCAAGCTCTACATCACCAACGCGGCGTTCGCGGACGTGTTCATCGTCTTCGCCAAGGTGGATGGCGACAAGTTCACCGGCTTCATCGTGGAGAAGGACACCCCGGGCCTCACGGTGGGGCCCGAGGAGCACAAGATGGGCATCCGTGGTTCGTCCACGTGCCCGCTCTACTTCGAGGACGCGCGCGTCCCGGCGGAGAACCTGCTGGGCGAGGTGGGCAAGGGTCACAAGATTGCCTTCAACATCCTCAACTACGGTCGGTTGAAGCTGGGCGCGGGCGTGCTCGGGGGCATGAAGCTCCAGCTCGGCAACGCGCTGCGCTTCGTGCAGGAGCGCAAGCAGTTCGGCACGCCCATCGTCCGCTTCCCGCTGTCGCGCGAGAAGCTGGCTCGCATGGCCGCGCTCATCTACGCGTTGGAGAGCATGACCTACCGCACCACGGGCCTCGTCGACGCGCGCCTCGCCGCTCGCGACAAGTCCGCCCCCGGGTACGAGGGGCATCTGCTGGCCGCCGTGGAGGAGTACGCCATCGAGTCCTCCATCATGAAGGTCTATGGCTCGGAGGCCCTGGGGCAGGTGGTGGACGACGCGGTGCAGTTGCACGGCGGCGCGGGCTACATCGAGGAGTACCCCGTCGAGCGCGCCTACCGCGACGCGCGCATCAACCGCATCTTCGAGGGCACCAACGAAATCAACCGCATGCTCATCACCGGCATGCTCATCAAGCGCGCGGTGAAGGGGGACCTGCCGCTGTTCGCCATGGCGGGCAACGTGGCGGAGGAGCTGTCGCGAGGTGAGAAGCCCCGGGCCCGGACCGACGACGCGCTGGCCCCGCAGGAAGTGGCCGCCGAGGTCGCCAAGCGCCTGGCCCTCCACGGCCTGCGCGTGGCGGCGGAGACGTTCGGTCCGGAACTGGAGCAGCACCAGGAGGTGCTCGCCTCGCTCTCCGACGTGGTGATGGACGCCTTCGCCCTGGACTCGCTGGTGACGCGCACCCGACAGGCGGCGTCCGGCGGAACGTTGGATCCGGTGCGGCTGGCGCTGGTGCGCCTGTTCGCGCTCGACAGCATTCCCCGCGCCTACGACAGGACGCGCCGCGCGCTGTGCGCGACGCTCCAGGGTGACGCGCTGGACAAGGAGCTGAAGCGGCTGGCCACGCAGGACATCTTCACGCCCTACAACCCCGCGGAGCTGCGCGAGACGGTGATGGCCGCCATCGAGTCCGCCGGCGGCTACCCCTTCACGGAGTAGCCAGGCGCCGTCACGGCATCCGCGTCACGGCGTCCATGCCAAAGCTCACCCGCGCCTTCCAGGGCGCGGGGGGCAGCGACTCCAGCGCGAGCAGCGCGTCCAGCCGCTGCTGCATGGGCGCCCGCAGCCGGCCGAACGTGGCGCCGAAGCCGGGCGTCGCCTCGGTGGCGTTCTTCCGGGGCACCGACGACGTCCACACCACCTCGCCGTGCAGGAGCAGCGAGCCGCCCGTCAAATCCATCTCCAGCAGGAAGGGCGTGCCCACGCGCACGTGGCGGGGCAGGGTGGGTGCCATGACCTCCAGCCCCACGCCGCCTCGGGAGATGTCCCGGACCAGGAACGTCGGCGACAGGGGCGTGGCCTCCACCGCGCGCAGGTGCAGCGGGAGCCGGGGAAAGCGCCGCAGCCCCTCCTGCTCCTGGGCGGCGAAGATCCGCTTGAGCACGGCGTCCAGCGCGGTGCGGTCCTCGCTGGCGCCATAACGCACGGTGACCAGGTAGTTGCGCTCCTCGCGGGGCTCCACCTGCACGACTTCGCCCAAGACCTCCACGGGCCGGGGTACCCCTCCGGCATGCAGCTCGAAAGTGAAGCGAGTCCCCAGCGGGAGGCTGCGCCGCGTCTGGAGCGTGGCGCCACCTTGACCCACGCTGCGCGTGTACTCCCCCACCAGGGACTGCGGGCTCTTGTAGGCCACCTTCAGTCGCACGTTCGTGTTCACGGAGCCGTCACTCTGCGCTCTTCCCGGAGGGAGCTCAAGTTTGCCCCCTCCCCACGGGTAGGGCGCCGCGGCGCGCCAAACACCTGACCTTCCAGGTGTGACGGGTTGTCTGGATGTCGGGAACCCACTGGCGGCGTGTTCCAACCTGTTGCGCTTTCTTGACCCCCCCTGGGGGGCCGCGTATGAATGCCGCCCGGTAGTGGCAAGAAGTGGGAAGGAGTGGAGCTTCATCCCCTGAAGGGCTGAAAAGGTGGATCGTCCCCCGTGTTCCGAGGCGTCTATGAGCACCAGATCGACGCGAAGGGGCGGACCAGCCTCCCGGCGAAGCTCCGGGAGACCTTGGTGGGGGCCTATGACGAGCGGCTCATCATCACCACGGCCCTGGACCGGTGCCTCCACGCGTACCCGGTGCGGGAGTGGGAGGCGCTCGAGGCGTCCCTCGCGCGGCGCAATCCGATGGAGCCCGGGGTGAAGACGCTGATGCGCCTGTACGTGGCGAGCGCTCAGGAGTGCCCGTTGGACCGGCTGGGGCGGTTGCTGATTCCGCCGTCGCTGCGGACGTACGCGGGGCTGGAGAAGGACGTGGTGTGGGCGGGGATGGTGAAGGTGATCGAGCTTTGGAGCCGCGAGGGTTGGGCGAAGGCCCAGGAAGAGGCCCGCCAGGAAGCGGCCTCCGCGGACGTGATGAAGGTGCTTTCCGAGCTGCGGCACCAATAGCCGGAAAGTCGACAAAAGGTCGGAGTCCCGAGAGGGTGGCACGCGTATGAATCAGGTTCTGGAGGTCCGGCGGAGGGCGACGAGCGCGCTGGCGGGTGCCGAGCGCGTGGAGACGCTCATGCTGGAGGGCGAGCTGAGCGAGCAGGACCTGCTGAAGCTGTGCGACGAGCTCACCCAGCGCATGCACCGGGGCCTGCGTCAGGTGGTGCTGGACCTGTCCGAGGTAGGGCACCTCAACTACCGGGGCGTCAAGCCGCTGATGGCCCGCGCGGAGGCGTTCCGCCGCACGGGTGGAGACCTGAAGCTGTCTGGACTGTCGCCGTACCTGGCCGCCATCTTCCGCGCGGCCGGCGCGCACGACACGTTTGAAATCTACCCGCACATGAACGACGCCCGCGCCGCGTTTTCACTCGCGCGGGCTCCCTTCGTCTGACCGCGTGGGGGACTTGGACTTCCAGCATCAGACCGTCCTTCTACGTGAAGCCGTGGAGCTGCTGCGGGCCGGAGCGGGCAAGGTGATCATCGACGGCACACTCGGGGGTGGTGGCCACACGGAGGCGCTCCTTGCTCAGGGCGCGTCCGTGGTGGGCGTGGACCGCGACCCGGTGGCGCTCGCCGCCGCCTCCGCCCGCCTGGGGCCCAACCCCCGCTTCCAGGGCCGCGCCGGCAACTTCGCGGACCTGCCCCGCGTGGCCGCGGAGCTGCTGCCGGTGGACGGCGTGTTGGTGGACCTGGGGGTCTCCTCCCCGCAGCTGGATGTGGCCGAGCGCGGCTTCTCCTTCATGAAGGACGGCCCGCTGGACATGCGCATGGGCCCGGACGGCCCCACCGCCGCGGAGCTCATCGCGTCCACGGACGAGTCGGAGCTGGCGCTCATCCTCAAGGAGTACGGCGAGGAGCCCTTTGCCCGGCCCATCGCGCGCGAGCTCAAGCGCGCGCTGCCCACGCGCACGCTGGAGGCCGCCGAGGTGGTGAAGCGCGCGGTGCCCCGCAAGGCGTGGCCCACGCGGATCCACGTCGCCACCCGGACCTTCCAGGCGCTGCGCATGGCGGTGAACCAGGAGCTGGAGGCGCTGGACTCGCTCCTGGCCGCGCTGCCGTCGCTCCTCAAGGTCGGTGGCCGCGCCGCGGTCATCTCCTTCCACTCGCTGGAGGACCGCAAGGTGAAGGAGGGCTTCCGCACGCTGGAGGGCCGCTGCACCTGTCCTCCGGGCCTTCCCATCTGCGTCTGCTCCAGCGTGGGCAACTTCAGCGTGGTGACGAAGAAGGCCGTGGCCGCCTCGGACGAAGAGATTTCGGCCAACCCCCGCTCTCGAAGCGCGCACCTGCGCGTGGTGGAGAAAGTGCGATGAGCAAGGCGTCGTCCTCCCAGCGTGGCTCCGTGTCGTTGACGGGGGTGCTGTTGCACCTGTTGCCCGCCGTCCTCCTGTTCTCCCTCTTCGCCGCGGTGGGCATGCTCCATGTCACCAGCCGGGTGATGGTGGTGGACATGGGCTACCGGCTGTCCCGCGCGGAGGCGGAGAGCCGCTCGCTGACGCGGGACAATGACCGACTCAAGCTGGAGCTGGCCACGCTCAAGGCGCCGGGCCGGCTGGAGCGCGTGGCGCGCGAGCAGCTCGGCATGACGATGCCCGCTGGCAGCGCGGTGGTGTCGCTGTCCTCGGAGAAGCCGGCTCGAGGCAGCGCTTCCGCGTCCGCCCCGTCCCCGTCTCAAGACAAGCCCGGCGTACGCGTGGCGGGCCGTGGAGGTTCGGGCCGGTGAGGGATTTCAAGGCGACACGGGCCCCGGAGTCCAACGCGAAGGGACTGAAGCTGCGTGTGCAGCTCCTGTTCAGTCTCTTCCTGTTGCTCCTGGGTGTCGCCTTCGGTCGGGCCGTGCAGCTGCAGGTCTTCGAGCAGGAGAAGCTGCGCGGAATGGCGCAGGACCAGTACGTCCGCCAGATTGAAATCCCCGCCCGTCGCGGCGACATCTTCGACCGTCGCGGCACGCCCCTGGCCCAGAGCGTGGAGGTGGACTCCATCTGGGTGGATCCATCGATGCTGCCCGACGTGCGTCAGGCCTCGCGCTCGCTGGCCAAGGCGCTGAAGGTGGACGCGGACGAGCTGGGCGCCAGGCTGGCGCGCTCCAAGCGCTTCGCCTGGGTGAAGCGTCAGGCCAAGCCCCAGGAAGTCGCCGCGGTGAAGGCGCTGGGCCTGCCCGGCATGGGCTTCACCAAGGAGCCCAAGCGCTTCTATCCGCAGCGCGAGCTGGGCGCCCACGTGGTGGGCATGGTGGGCATGGACGGCAAGGGCCTGGAGGGCCTGGAGCTGGCCTTCGAGGACGAGCTGTCCGGGCAGAACTCCCGCATGTCGGGCTTCCGCGACGCCAAGGGCCGCAAGCTGCTGGTGCAGGGCGCGTTGGATCCGCTGGAGCGACAGGGCGCCGCCGTCACGCTGACCCTGGACCGGCATCTGCAGTACGTGGCCGAGAAGTCGTTGGCCAAGGCCGTGGAAGAGGCCAAGGGCATCGCCGGCATGGTGGTGGCGTTGGATCCGAAGACGGGGGAGCTGCTGGCGCTGGCCAACCACCCCCGCTTCAACCCGAACACTCCGGAGAGCATCGCTCGCGGAACGGTGCGCAACCGAGGCGCGCTGGACACCTTCGAGCCCGGTTCCACCACCAAGCCCTTCGTGGTGGCCACGGCGCTGGAGGAGAAGTCCATCACCGAGGAGAGCGTCTTCTTCTGCGAGAACGGCGCCTGGCGCGTGGGCCGCCACACCATCAACGACACGCACTCCTACGGGTGGCTGGCGCCCCGGGGCATCCTCCAGGTCTCCTCCAACATCTGCATGGCGAAGATGGCCCAGGTGCTGGGCCGCGAGAAGATGGTGGCCGGCTACCATGCCTTCGGCTTCGCCGAGCGCACGGGCCTGGCCCTGCCGGGCGAGGGCCGGGGTGTCATCCCGTTCCCCAAGGCGGAGGTCTCCCTGGCCACCCAGTCGTTCGGGCAGGGCATGACGGCCACCGCCGTGCAGATTGCGGCGGCCTATGGTGCGCTGGCCAACGATGGCGTGCTGATGCGGCCCTACCTCGTGTCGAAGGTGGTGGACCCCGACGGGGTGGTGCTGCTTGAAAACCGTCCCACCGAGGTCCGCCGGGCGGTTTCCGCGAAGGTGGCCCGGCAGGTGGTGGGCATGCTCGAAAGCGTGGTGGTCAAGGGAGGTACCGCGCCCAAGGCCGCCATGGAGGAGTACCGGGTCGCCGGCAAGACGGGAACCGCCCAGAAGGCGGATCCAGTGGCCCGGGGCTACTCGGACAAGCGGATTGCCTCCTTTGTCGGCATGGTGCCGGCCGAGGATCCGCGCATTGTCATCCTCGTGGTGGTGGACGAACCCAAGACAGACGTGTACGGGGGGCTCGTGGCTGCCCCTGCTTTCAAGGAAATTGCGACCGCTGCCATGGCCCACCTGGCCGTGCCCCCGTCTCGGACGGTGGCACCCGGGGTGGCCATGGCCGCCGCAACCCCCGTGCCTGTCGCGGCGAAGCCGGTGGCGAAGGCCACCGAGCCCGCTCGGCCGGTGTTGGAGGAGGCGGTTTCGGAGAGCCCTGAGGCCGGCACGGTGCGTGTGCCGGACGTCCAGGGCGCCGGAGGTCGCGAGGCCGTGGTGAAGCTGCTCGCCGCGGCACTCGAGCCACAGGTGATGGGCAGTGGACGTGTGGTGTCTCAAACCCCCGCCGCCGGCTCACTGGTGGAGAAGGGGGCCCGGGTGACGCTGGAGCTCGCGACGCGGCAATGAGGCCGCGCTCGTTCCAGGCCCCGCGCTTGCAATTCGTGTGAAGGGGAAGAGATGAAGCTGACGGATGTCCTCGCAGGGTGTGGTGCCGAGCAGACCTCGGGTGGTCGTTCCGCGGTCGACGTCACCGGTGTGACCCAGGACTCGCGGCATGTGAAGCCTGGCGACTTGTTCATCGCCATTCCCGGCACCAAGGAGGATGGTGCCCAGTTCATCGGGGAGGCCGTGTCACGCGGAGCCGTGGCGGTGGTCTCCGAGAAGCCGGTGCCTTCCTCGCAGGTGCCCTTCTTCAAGGTGGGCAGCGCGCGCAAGGCGCTGGCCCTCATCGCCGCGAACTTCCATGGCCGGCCGGCCGACAAGCTGACGTTGCTGGCGGTCACCGGCACCAACGGAAAGACGACGACGTCGTTCCTGTTGGAGGCGATGAGCGCGGCGGCCTACGTGTCCACGGGTGTCATCGGCACGCTGGGCTACAAGTTCGGGGGCAAGACGGTCGAGACGGCCAATACGACGCCGGATCCGCTGGAGCTGCACCGCATCTTCCGGGAGATGGTGGACGCGGGTGTGGAGACGGTGGTGATGGAGGTGTCCAGCCACGCGCTCGCGCAGGAGCGCGTGCACGGGCTGACCTTCAAGGCCGCGGGCTTCAGCAACCTGAGCCGCGACCACCTCGACTACCACAAGGACATGGAGGACTACTTCCAGGCGAAGCGGAAGCTCTTCGCGGAGAACCTGTCCTCCACGGGCGTGGCCGTCGTGAATGGCGACGACACGTATGCCAGCCGCATCTACAACGAGCAGCGCGGTCAGAAGCGCATGGCGTGGAAGTTCAGCCGCACCGGCAATGGTGAGATTTCGGCCTCGGACGTCACCTTCACGCTGGCCGGCATCACCGGCACGCTGAAGACGCCCTCGGGCGACATCGCGCTGAAGAGCAAGCTCTTGGGGCCCCACAACCTGGAGAACATCCTCCTGGCGGTGGGCATCGGCATCGGCGCGGGCTTCTCGCGCAGCGACGTGAAGGTCGGCATCGAGCGGATGACGCCCGTGGCCGGCCGTATGGAGCGCGTGGAGAACTACGGCCCCGCCGGGGCGCCCGCCGTGTTCGTGGACTACGCGCACACCGACGACGCGCTCAAGCGCGCGCTGGAGGCTGCGCGCGCGATGGCCAAGGGCCGCGTCATCACGGTCTTCGGCTGCGGAGGAGACCGGGACAAGGGCAAGCGTCCGTTGATGGGCGCGGTGGCCGCGGAGGCCGCGGACCTGACGGTCATCACCAGCGACAACCCGCGCACGGAGGACCCGGAGGAGATCATCAGCCAGGTGACGTCGGGCGTGGAGAAGGGCGGCCTGCGCCGCATCTCCGCGAACAAGGCGAAGTCGGGCGAGAAGGGCTACCTCGTCGAGGCGGACCGTCGCACCGCCATCGAGCAGGCCATTGCACTGGCGAGCGCGGACGACGTCGTCCTCATCGCTGGCAAGGGCCACGAGACCTACCAGCAGGTGGGCAAGGAGAAGCTCAGCTTCGATGACCGCCAGGCCGCCGCCAAGGCACTGGCGAGCCGCACCGCCGGCTGAGAAGGCTCGCGGACGGGACGCCCCACACCCCTATGGCAGCTCGATTCAGCGACGAAGAGGTGGTGCAGGCGACGGGGGCGACCCGGCTCGGAAGTCCCGGGCCGGCCGCCTTCGAGGCCGTCTGCACCGACACGAGGGCACTCACCCCGGGGTGCCTCTTCGTGGCGCTGGTGGGTGAGCGCTTCGACGCCCACGCGTTCGTGGACGTCGCGGCCAGGGGTGGGGCGGCCGGCGCGGTGGTGGGGCGGGGCCGTGCCCTGCCCGCGCTGCCCGCCGGTTTCACGCTCTACGAAGTCGACGACACGCTGATGGCGTTGGGTGCCCTGGGCCGCCACCACCGTCAGCGCTTCCGCATTCCCATCTGCGCGGTGGGCGGCTCCAACGGGAAGACGACCACCAAGGAGATGGTGGGCGCCATCCTCGCCACGCGGGGCCCGGCGCTGAAGACGGAAGGCAACTTCAACAACGAGGTGGGCGTCCCCCTGACGCTGTTCCGGCTGGAGCCCCAGCACGTGGCGGCGGTCATCGAGGTGGGGATGAACCGGCCCGGCGAAATCCAGCGGCTCACCCGCGTGGTGCGGCCGGACGCGGGCGTCATCACCGTCGTCCAGCCCGAGCACCTGGAGGGGCTGGGCAGCCTTCAGGGCGTGGCGGACGCGGAAGGGGAGATGTTCCAGGAGATGGGGCACGGGACGACGATTGTCGTCAACGCCGATGACCCGCTCATCCCCGCGCAAGCCGAGCGCAGTGAAGCGAACCGGCTGACCTTCGGCCGCGCGGAAGACGCGGACGTGCGGCTGGTGTCGGTGGAGACGAAGGGCCGCGACGGCATGGTGGCCACGGTGCGCCACCTGGGCCGCGAGTGGCCGGTGCGGTTGGGCTTCATCGGTCCGCACAACGCGCAGAACGCGACGGCGGCCTTCGCGGTGGCGCTGGCGCTGGGCTACACGGCGGAGGAGTGCGTGAAGGGGCTGGAGGCGGCGAAGCCGTACGCGCGGCGCCTCAACGTGGTGGACGGGTTGGGGGGCGTGACGGTGATTGACGACTGCTACAACGCGAACCCCGCCTCCATGGACGCGGCGCTGGAGACGCTGGGCACGCTGGTGACGCCCGGGGGCCGCGCGGTGGCGGTGCTGGGCGACATGCTGGAATTGGGCCCGGGCGAGCTGGAAGAGCACGCGCGGCTGGGCGGGCAGGTCGCGAGCAAGGCGGCGCTGGTGGCCTTCTTCGGCCCGCGCTCCGCGGAAGGGTTCAAGCACGCGGGGCTGGGTGGGTCCGCGGCGCATTTCACGGAGGTGGAGCCCCTGGTGGCGTGGTTGACGCCGAGGCTGCGCCCCCACGACGTGGTGCTGGTGAAGGCGAGCCGCGGAATGCGGCTGGAGCGGGTGGTGGCCGCATTGACGGGCACGACCGCATCCTCCGGAGGAAACCACTAGTGCTGTATCTGCTCTACGAGCTCATCCAGAACACGGAAGCGGGGCGGGTTCTCAACTTCCTGCGCTACCCCACCTTCCGCATCATCGCCGCCGGGGTCTTCGCGCTCGTGCTGGGCATGTTGATTGGGCCGCGCCTCATCGCGAGGCTGCGCCTGAAGCAGCACGGACAGAGCAACGTCCGCGAGGACACGCCGGACTCGCATCAGAAGAAGAAGGGCACGCCCACCATGGGTGGCGCGCTCATCCTCATCTGCATCGCCGCGGGCACGCTGCTGTTCGCGGACCTGAAGAGCCGCGCCGTCTGGGTGGTGCTGCTCCTGACGTTCGGCTACGGCTTCATCGGCTTCCTGGACGACTGGCTCAAGCTGTCCAAGCGCAACTCCAAGGGCCTGGCGGGGCGCAAGAAGATGGTGCTGCAGACCGTCTTCTTCCTCATCGCCGTCTTCGGCCTGCTGACGACGTGGACGCAGCCGGATGGCTCGTTCGGCCCCACGCTGCTCATCAACACGCGGCTGACGCTGCCGTTCATCCCGTCCCACTGGTTCAACCTGGACCTGGGCTGGTTCTACGTCGTCTTCGCCTGGATTGTCATCGTGGGCACGTCCAACGCGGTGAACCTCACCGACGGCCTGGATGGGCTCGCGATTGTCCCCACCATCGTCTCCGCGATTACCTTCGCGGTGCTCTGCTACGTCGCGGGCACCACGCTGAGCATCGCGGACTCGGTGACGGTGGGCGGCACGACGAAGCTGGTGGCCACGCCGCTGTGGCAATACCTGGGCATCCTCCAGGTGCCGGGTGGCGCGGAGCTGGCCGTGTTCTGCGCGGCCATCGTCGGCGCGGGCATCTCCTTTCTCTGGTTCAACACGTATCCGGCCTCCGTGTTCATGGGGGACATCGGCTCGCTGGCGCTGGGTGGCGCCCTGGGCGGGCTGGCGGTGCTGTCCAAGAACGAGGTCGTCTCCGCCATCATCCACGGCATCTTCTTCGCGGAGGCGCTGAGCGTGATGATTCAGGTGGCCTCCTTCAAGATGACCGGCAAGCGCGTGTTCAAGATGGCGCCGGTGCACCACCACTTCGAGCTCAAGGGCCTGGCCGAGCCGAAGATCATCGTCCGTTTCTGGATCGTCTCCATCCTCTGTGGTGGCGTGGCGCTCCTGTCGCTCAAGCTGCGCTGATTCTCCCGAGGGGTGGAACATCCATGACGTTCGCGCTGTCCGGGCAGAAGGTGCTGGTGTACGGGCTGGCGAAGAGCGGCGTGGCGGCGCTGCGCTTGTTGTGCCAGCGGGCCGCGCGCGTGACGGCGTTGGACGCCCGGAGTGAGGACGCGCTGGGTGACGTGGCCCGCGAGGTGAAGGCGCTGGGTGCCACGCTCGTCACCGACCCCGCGACGCCGGGCCTCTTGGAATCGCAGTCGCTGGTGGTGGTGAGCCCGGGCGTGCCGCTGGCGCTGCCGGAGCTGCGCGCCGCCGCCGCCGCGGGCGTTCCCATCTGGGGCGAGGTGGAGCTGGCGTGGCGCTTCCTGGAGTCGGTGCCGCTGTTCGGCATCACCGGCACCAACGGGAAGAGCACCACCACGGCGCTCACCGGAGAGCTGTTCGTCCAGGGAAAGAAGCGCACGTTCGTCGGCGGCAACCTGGGCCGGCCCTTCAGCGAGGCCGCGCTGTCCCCCGGAGACTGGGACGCGCTGGTGGTGGAGCTGTCCAGCTTCCAGCTCGAGGGCATCCAGACGCTGCGCCCGCGCGGCGCCGCCATCCTCAACCTCACGGCGGACCACATCGACCGGTACGCGGACCATGGGGCGTACGGCGAGGCCAAGGCCCGCATCTTCCACCACCAGCGAGAGGGCGACTTCGCGGTGGTGAACGCGGACGACGCGGACGTGCTCGCGCTGGCGCGCCAGGCGCGAGTGCCCGTGTACGGCTTCAGCGTCACGGGCAAGCCGGTGGCGGACGCACCGACGCTCGCGGGGCTCGCGGTGGCGGAGGCGGGCGGCTTCCGGCTGGATTTCCAGGGCGAGAAGTACCGGCTCGCCAACCGCGCGCTCAGAGGCGCGCACAACGCGCAGAACGCGATGGCGGCCACGCTGCTGGCGCGGCTGGGCGGCGTCCCGGCCGAGGCGGTGCAGGCGGGACTGGACAGCTACCCGGGCCTGCCGCACCGGCTGGAGAGCGTGCGGGTGTTGGACGGGGTGGAGTGGGTGAACGACTCGAAGGCCACGAACGTGGACTCCGTGCTGGTGGCGCTGCGCGCGTTCCAGGGCGGGCTGTGGCTGATTGCCGGTGGCAAGGGCAAGGGCGCGCCGTACGCGCCCATGGTGGAAGAGGGGCGGGGCAAGGTGAAGGGCGTGCTGACCATCGGCGCGGACTCGGACCTGCTCGCCCGGGCGTACGAGGGGCAGGCGGCGGTGCATGCGTGCGGCACGCTGGCGGCGGCGGTAGCGAAGGCGCGTGAGCTGTCGAAGTCAGGTGACACGGTGCTGCTGTCGCCCGCGTGTGCGTCGTACGATCAGTTCAAGAACTTCGAGGACCGGGGCGACAGTTTCAAGCGCCTGGTCGGAGCGCTGTGACGGCATGAAGACCTCTCCTCCGTCGAATGCTCCCGTGCGGTTCGACCCCATCCTCCTGTGCGCCGTGCTGGGCCTGGTGACGATGGGACTGGTGATGGTGTACTCGGCGAGCGCGGTGCTGGCGCAGGACAAGCTCGGCGACAGCCTCTACTTCTTCAAGCGACAGGTCACCGCGGCGGCCCTGGGCCTGGTGGTGATGGCCGTGGCGATGAAGCTGGGCTGGCGCAAGCTGGCGCGCTGGGCGTATCCGCTGCTGCTCGCGGCGATTGTCCTGCTGGTGCTGGTGGCCATTCCCGGCATCGGCTCCACGGCGGGCGGCGCGCGGCGCTGGATTCGGCTGCCGGGCTTCAGCCTCCAGCCGGCCGAGGTCGCCAAGTTCGCCTGGGTCGTCTACCTGTCCTACTCGCTGGCGAAGAAGCGCGAGAAGGTGGCGACGTTCTCCGTGGGCTTCCTCCCGCATCTGGCGCTCTGCGGCATCCTGGTGATGCTTTGCATGCTCCAGCCCGACTTTGGCAGCAGCGTGCTGCTGGTGTTCATGTTGTTCGTGCTGCTGTTCGCCGCTGGCGCGAAGCTGAGCTACCTGGTCGGCTCCGTGTTGCTCGCGCTGCCGCTGGCGTACGTGGCGATTGCCTCCAGCCCGTATCGCATGAAGCGCATCCTGGCCTTCCTGGACCCGTGGGCGCACCGGCATGACGTGGGCTACCAGGTCGCCGAGTCGCTCATGTCCATCGGCTCCGGCGGCGTGGTGGGCCTGGGCCTGGGCGACGGCCGGCAGAAGCTCTTCTTCCTGCCGGAAGCGCACACAGACTTCATCTTCTCCATCCTCGGCGAGGAGACGGGGTTGATTGGCGTGGGCGTGCTCGTCTCGCTCTACGCCATCGTCCTGTGGCGCGGCGTGCGCGCGAGCCTCGCGGCCGGAGAGACCTTCGGCACGTACCTGGGTTTGGGCTTCACCTCCATCATCGCGTTCCAGGCCACGGTGAACATGTGCGTGGCCATGGGGCTGTTGCCGACCAAGGGCCTGACGCTGCCGTTCGTGTCGTACGGTGGCACGTCGCTGGTGGTGCTGATGGGCGCGGCGGGGGTGCTGCTGTCGCTGAGCGCCAGCGCGCAGGGAGCGCCTCGGAGCGCGCGGGCGGGTTCGGACTTGAGGGAGGTGGCGGCGTGAAGGTGCTCATCGCGGGGGGCGGCACCGGGGGCCATCTCTTCCCGGGCATTGCCCTGGCGGAAGAGGTGGTGACGCGTCACCACGCCAACGAGGTCGTCTTCGTGGGGACCGAGCGGGGCCTGGAGGCGCGCGTGGTTCCGCGCGAGGGCTATCCGCTGGAGCTGGTGAAGGTGCAGGGCCTGAAGGGCAAGGGCTTCTTCTCCCTGCTCAAGGCGCTCTTCGCGCTGCCCCTGGCCTTCATCGAGTCGTTCCGCATCCTCGCCCGGCAAAAGCCGGACGTGGTGGTGGGCGTGGGCGGCTACGCGAGCGGGCCCGTCGTCCTGGCCGCGTGGCTGATGGGCATCCCCACCGCCATCCAGGAGCAGAACGCGCTGCCGGGCCTCACCAACAAGCTGTTGGGCAAGGTGGTGCGGGTGGTCTTCATCGCCTTCGATGAAGCGCGGCGCTTCTTCCCGGAGAAGAAGGTGCAGCTCATCGGCAACCCCATCCGCCGCAAGCTGATGGACAACTACCTGCGCAGCCACGTGGCGCACGAGAACTTCTCGGTGCTCGTCTTCGGCGGCAGCCTGGGCGCGCGGGGCATCAACCAGCGGATGTTGGAGGCGCTCGACTCGCTGGGCGACTTGAAGGAAGGCCTGCGCTTCGTGCACCAGACGGGGAAGAACGACCTGGAGATGGTGCGCAAGGGCTACACGGACAAGGGCTTCCACGCGGACGTGGTGGAGTTCATCGACGACATGTCGAGCGCCTACGCGATGGCGGACCTGGTCATCTGTCGCGCGGGTGCCACCACGCTGGCGGAGCTGACCGTGTGCAAGAAGGCGAGCATCCTGATTCCCTTCCCGCATGCGACGGATGACCACCAGACGGTGAATGCGCGGGCGCTGGTGGACGCGGGCGCGGCGCTGATGTTCCAGGAGTCGGAGCTGACGGGCGCGAAGCTGGCGGAGACGCTGCGGACGCTGAAGTCGCAGCCCGAGCGGCTCAAGGGCATGGAGAAGAAGGCGGCCCTGTTGGGCCGTCCCGAGGCGGCGAAGGAGCTGGCCGACGTGTGTGTGGACCTGATGGTGCAGACCTGGGGCCCCACCGGCCGCGAGCGTCCCACCCCCGAGGCGAAGACGGCACCCAGGAGCAAGTCGTGACGAAGAACAAGCCCCCCAGCCTCTTCAAGACGCGGCACGCCGCGCAGGTGCACTTCGTGGGCATCGGCGGCATCGGCATGAGCGGCATCGCCGAGGTGCTCATCAACCTGGGCTACCGGGTGTCCGGCTCCGACTTGAAGGAGAGCGACATCACCCGGCGCCTGACGCGCATGGGCGCCACCATCTTCGAGGGGCACAAGGCGCAGAACCTCGTGCAGGCGGACGTGGTGGTGATTTCGTCCGCGGTGCGCAAGGACAACCCGGAGGTCGTCACCGCGCGCCAGCGGAAGATTCCCGTCATCCCCCGCGCGGAGATGCTCGCGGAGTTGATGCGGCTGAAGTACTCCGTCGCCGTCGCGGGCAGTCACGGCAAGACGACGACGACGTCCATGGTGGCCACCGTGCTGAGCGCGGCGGGCCTGGACCCGACGGCGGTGGTGGGCGGCAAGGTGAACGTGCTCGACTCCAACGCCAAGCTGGGCAAGAGCGAGCTGATGGTGGTGGAGGCGGACGAGAGCGACGGCAGCTTCCTCAAGCTGCACCCGTCCATCTCCATCGTCACCAACATCGACCCGGAGCACATGGACCACTACGGCTCGCTGGAGGTGCTCCAGACGGCCTTCGTGGAGTTCTGCAACCGGGTGCCCTTCTACGGCCTCAACGTGTTGTGCCTGGACAACCCCAACGTCCAGGCGCTCCTGCCGCGCATCGAGAAGCGCTTCGTCACCTACGGCAGCTCGCACATGGCGGACTACCGCCTGGAGAGCATTGCCCTGGACGGCTTCACCACCACGTTCCATGCGTTCCGCCGCGAGGAGGACCTGGGCGAGTTCCGCGTGCGCATGGTGGGCGCGCACAACGCCTTCAACGCGCTGGCCGTCATCGCGGTGGCGGAGGAGATGGATATCCCCCTGGAGACGGTGCGCACCGCGCTGGCCGAGTTCGGTGGCGTGCAGCGGCGCTTCACCGTGAAGGGCGAGGCCAAGGGCATCACCGTGGTGGACGACTACGCGCACCACCCCACGGAGGTGCTGGCCACGCTGGCGGGCGCCCGGCGCGCCTTCGGTCGCCGCGTGGTGGTGGCCTTCCAGCCGCACCGCTACACGCGCACGCACGACTTGCTGAAGGAGTTCACCACGTCGTTCAACGACGCGGACGTGCTCTTCGTCACCAACGTCTACGCGGCCGGCGAGGAGCCGATTCCGGGCGCCACCGGTGACGCCCTGGCGGACGCCATCCGCGCGCACGGCCACCGCGATGTGACGTTCGTTCCCAAGCGCGCGGACCTGCCGGCGGCGCTGCTGCCCCGGCTGCGCGAGGGAGACCTCGTGTTGACGCTTGGCGCGGGCGATATCACCCACGTGGGGCCGGACCTGCTCGGCCTGCTCGGCAACGCGGCTCCGACGAAGGGCTAGCCGACATGGTGGAAGCGGGCGTGAAGACGGCGCTGGCGGCTCGCGTGGAGCGACTGCCGGATTGCGAAGTGAAGGCCGGCGAGCCGCTGGCTCCGCTCATCAGCGTCCGGGTGGGCGGCGCGGCGGAGGCGCTGGTGCGTCCGCGCTCGCCCGATGCGCTCGTCGCCGTGCTGAAGCTCGCGCGGGACGAGGGCGCGCCCGTGGCCATCCTCGGGGGCGGCGCCAACACGCTGGTGGGTGACGGCGGCGTGCCTGGTGTCACGGTGAAGCTGCCGGGAGACTTGTTCCCCGAGCTCATCGAGGTGGGGCCGGAGGACGGGCTCATCACCCTGGGCGCGGGCGCGGCCATCGTGAAGCTCGTCAACGTGATGCGCGGCCAGGGACTGGTGGGCGCGGAGTTCCTCGCGGGCATCCCCGGGACGCTCGGCGGCGCGGTGTCGATGAACGCGGGCACCAAGAATGGCGAGGCGTTTCGCGTCATCGAGGCGGTGGAGGTCGCCACGCCTGACGGGGTGGGGTGGCTGACGAAGGCGCAGGTGCCGCATGCGTACCGGCACTCGGAGCTTCCGCCCGGGGGCGTGGTGACGCGGGTGCGCTTCCGGCTGCCCAAGGGCGATGTCGCCGCCTCCAAGGTCGCCATGGACGCGGACCTGGGCTACCGCAAGCGGACGCAGCCGTTGAGCCAGCCCAACTTCGGCAGCGTCTTCACCAATCCCCCCGGAGACCATGCCGGGCGGTTGATTGAACTCGTGGGCCTCAAGGGGCACACGCTGGGGCGGGCACAGATTTCGACGCTGCACGCCAACTGGATTGTCAACCTGGGCGGGGCGACCGCCCGGGACGTGCTGGGGCTCATCACGCTGATGCGGACGCGTGTGCAAGAGCATTCCGGTGTCGACATGAAACCCGAAGTCAAACGCGTGGGAGAGTTCCTGCCATGACAGCGAATCGCGGCGCCTTCTCGAAGGACGAACTCAAGAACAAGCGCGTGGGCGTGCTGTACGGCGGCCTGTCGTCCGAGCGCGAGGTGTCCTTGCGCACCGGCGCCGCCGTGGCCGGCGCGCTGCGCTCCCTGGGCTACGACGTGGTGGACATCGACGTGGGCAAGGACCTTCCCGCGCGCCTCATCGCGGAGAAGGTGGACGTGGCGTGGCTGGCGGTGCACGGCCGCTACGGCGAGGACGGCAGCCTCCAGGGCCTGCTGGAGTCCATGTTCATCCCGTACACCGGCAGCGGCGTGCTCGCGTCGGCGATGGCCATGGACAAGGTCTACGCCAAGCTCGTCTTCATCGCCCAGGGCATCCCCACGCCCGCATACCGCGCCTTCGCCGACGAGGCGTCCGCGCTGGCGGCGGGGGACTCGCTGGGGTTCGACTTCCCGGTGGTGGTGAAGCCCAGCCGCGAGGGCAGCAGCGTGGGGGTGCACATCTGCAAGGCGCGCGCGGACTACGACGCCGCCGTGAAGGACGCCGCGAAGTATGCGGGCACCCTCCTGGTGGAGCAGTTCGTCAAGGGACGTGAAGTGCAGGGTGGAGTGTTGGACGATGAGGCCCTGGGCGTCATCGAGGTCCGCGCCGCCCGCGAGTTCTACGACTACGATGCCAAGTACAAGGCGGGCACGGGAACGCAGTACCTCTTCCCCGCACCCCTGCCTCCGGATCAGTATGCACGGGTCAACGAGGTGTGCCTGGGCGCGCACCGGGCCCTGGGCTGTGCGGGGGCTTCGCGCTCGGACGTCATCGTCACCGACGGAGGCGATGTGTTCCTGCTGGAAACAAACACGCTGCCAGGCATGACGGCCACCAGCCTCCTGCCCAAGATTGCCGCAGGACGTGGTATCGACTTCCCAGCCCTGTGCGAGCGCCTGTTGCAAGGCGCATGTCTCAAGGCCTGAGACGGCCTTCCCCCTCGTCAAATCCCCCCTCGATGTCCTGGCCTCTCGTGGGGCCGGGGCGCTACAGCGACGTCGCTGTAGCCAAAAACTGGCGTGGAGATCCATCCGCGCGCAGCATGGGTCCCAGCGTTCCCACCATGGCCTTCGGTCGAAGCAAAAACCGCCGCCGTCAAGACACTGCCCAGCGAAATGAGGCCGTGAAGAGCGTGGTGCGCTCGCAGGGGCCGGGCGTGGTGAAGGTGGTGGCGCTGACGCTGGTGACGGGGCTGCTGGTGTGGGGTGGGGTGGAGCTGCGCCGGTGGGCGCTGGTGTCGCCCCGGTTCGAACTGGCGGCGGTGTCCTTCACCGGCCTGCAGCGCGCGTCGCGTGTGGAGCTGCTGCGCCTGGCGGCTTTGACGAAGGGTCAGAACCTCTGGGCGTTGGATGTAGGGGGGCTGGAGCGGGCCATGCTTCAGCACCCGTGGGTGAAGAAGGTGGACGTGACGCGGCGCTTCCCGAACCGTGTCTCCGTGGAGGTGTCCGAGCACGTCCCGGAGGCGTTGGCGGTGATGGGGGAGCTGTACGTGCTGGACGAAGAGGGCGAGCCCTTCAAGCGGGTGACGCCGGGGGACGGGCTGGATTTGCCGCTCGTCACCGGGGTGGACCGTGAGGGCTACGTGACGGACCCCGCCGTGGCGCGCCAGCGGTTCCAGGCGGCGCTCGAGGTGGCGCGGGCGTACGCGAAGGAATCACCGGGCAAGCCGGAGCGGCTGTCCGAGGTGCGGATGGAGGGGCGGGAGGTGACGCTGGTGGCCGCTTCCGGGCAGGAAGTGCGCCTAGGCGAAGGGAATTCCGAGGTCAAGCTGCAGCGGTTGGGCCGTGTCCGGCGCGAACTGGGCGCCAGGGGGCTTGCAGCGGAGATCATTCACCTGGATAACCGGGCCCGGCCCGGTTGGGTGGCGGTGAAGCTTTCGAGCCCCGTGTCCGAGAGGAACGGGAGCGCGAGGCAGTAAGAGGACGCCCCTTTCACGAGAGTGGGGGGCCTGGGAGGGTTGTCATGGCGAAGCAGAAGTCGGGGGAGATTATTGTCGGCCTCGACATCGGCACGACGAAGATTTGCGCCATCGTCGGGGAGCTGACCGACAGCGGTATCGACATCATCGGTATCGGGACGCATCCGTCGAAGGGGTTGCGCAAGGGCGTGGTGGTCAACATCGAGGCGACCGTCTCCTCCATCCGCCGCGCGATTGAAGAGGCGGAGCTGATGGCGGGCGCGGAGATTTCCCACGTCTACACGGGCATCGCCGGTGGCCACATCAAGGGTTTCAATTCCCAGGGCATCGTGGCGGTCAAGGACAAGGAGGTCCGCGAGGCGGACATCGCGCGCGTCATCGACGCGGCGAAGGCGGTGGCCATCCCCCTGGACCGGGAAGTCATCCACGTCCTGCCCCAGGAGTTCATCATCGATGACCAGGGCGGCATCAAGGAGCCCCTGGGCATGGCGGGCGTGCGCCTGGAGGCCAAGGTGCACATCGTCACGGGCGCCGTCTCCAGCGCGCAGAACATCGTCAAGTGCGCGAACCGGACGGGCCTGAATGTCTCCGACATCGTCCTGCAGCCGCTGGCGAGCGCCGAGGCGGTGCTGGGCGAGGACGAGAAGGAGCTGGGCGTGTGCCTCGTCGACATCGGCGGCGGCACCACGGACATCGCCATCTTCTCTGGCGGCTCCATCGTCCACACGGCGGTGATTGCGCTGGGCGGCAACAACCTCACCAGCGATATCGCCATCGGCCTGCGCACGCCGGCTCACGAGGCCGAGCGCATCAAGCAGAAGTACGGCTGCGCGCTGGCGTCGCTCATCAACAAGGACGACACCCTGGAGGTGCCGAGCGTGGGCGGCCGTCAGCCCCGCGTCCTCGGGCGGCAGATTCTGTGCGAAATCCTGGAGCCGCGCGTGGAGGAGATCTTCCAGCTCGTGCACCGTGAGATTCAGAAGTGCGGCTACGAGGACCTGCTGGCCTCGGGCGTGGTGATTACCGGTGGCTCCACGCTGCTGGCGGGCATGCCGGAACTGGCCGAGGAAGTGCTCGGGCTGCCGGTGCGTCGGGGCATGCCGCGCGGCATCGGCGGGTTGGTGGACGTGGTGAAGAGCCCCATGTACGCGACGGGCGTGGGCCTCGTCGTGTACGGCGCCAAGCACCTGGACCGGCGCATGTTCCGCATCCGCGAAGAGAACGTGTACAAGAAGGTGAAGGGCCGCATGCGCGAGTGGCTCGAGGAAATCTTCTAGCGCCTCGGGACGCATCCGCATCCTGGCGCCACGCGAAGGGGCTCTCCGGAAGGAGGGCCCCTTTTGCTTTTTCGACGGGGCGCGTCACGAACCGGCTCGGACGCCACGGTCTGGGCTGACGCGTCAACGAGGACCCGAGGCCCTGGGTTGACGAGTCAATGCGGGCCCGCAAGGCCCCAGTGGGGTGGGTCATCCGGTCCGGTTTCCAGAATCCGGATCCGTGATTCGGATCCGCTGCTTCGTCTCAGAGGCGACGGGAGGGAGAACCCCCCTGGGCCGAGGTAGGACCAGAAGTGGACGGAGGGTGGCTCCTGGATTGCTATGTGCCGTCGATGCCGCCCGGGCCCCACTTCACTCCGCGCGGCCCAGGCCTATGAAACCGAACCCACAAACTCCTACTTCGCTGGTCGAGTCGCGGCGCGTACGTGCTCGCTTGCCCGCCGTCGGCCTGCTGGCACTCCTGTGTGCCGCGCTGGTGGCGCCTTCCGCCTACGCGTCCGCTGACACCTTCCACCTGGGCGATGGCTCGGATGGAGCGCTCACCGTCAACGCGGCTGGCACCATCGTCAACACCTATACGCGGGTGACGGCGGCGGTTCCCGCCGGCCAGAACTTCGTCACGGTGGCCTCGTCGACGGGCTTCGCGATGAACGACCTGGTGCTGGTGTTTCAGGCAGCGGGCCTCACGGCCCCGACGTCGGGCAGCCAGACGCCCATCGACCTGAACGCTCCCGCCAACGTGGCGGTGGGCCGGTGGCAGTTCGGGCGCGTGCAGGCGCTGACGGCGACGCGCCTCACCTTCACCGCGCCGCTCACGGTGGCCTTCGCGGCCAACACTGGGACGCAGGCCATCCGCGTTCCCGAGTACTCCACGGTGACCGTCAACGCGGCGGGAAGCCTCGTCGCCAGGCCGTGGGATGGCACCACGGGTGGCGTGCTCATCTTCCTGGCCACGGGCGCGGTGAACAACGCGGGCTCCATCTCCGCGACCAACGCGGGCTTCCGCGGCGGCATCTTCTGGAATGGTGCCGGAGATGGCTGCACCGGCATCAACCAGGCCTATCCGGGCGGCGCGCCGAAGGGCGAGGGCGTGGCGCTGGGGAGCTACGACAACACGGACCCCTTCGCGGCGGGAACGACGGGCTACGGCAACATCGCGAACGGCGCGGGCGGCGGTATCTGCCACAACTCGGGTGGCGGCGGTGGTGGCAGCGCGGGGGCGGGTGGCAAGGGCGGCCGCACATGGAGTGGCGATACTCATGCCACGACTGGCGCTCCTGCTCCCTCTCGTGACGTGGGCGGTCTGGGCGGCACGCGCATGGACTTCAGCGCGGTGGACCATCTGCTCTTCGGTGGTGGTGGCGGTGCGGGTCATAGCAACGACGACTTTGGCGGCGGCGGCAGCGCGGCGGGCGGCATCGTGTTCATTCGCGCGGCTTCGCTGGCTGGCGCGGGGACGATTTCCTCCAATGGCGTGGCGGGTGAAAACGCTCGCGAGGATGCCAACGACGCGGCGGGTGGAGGTGGCTCGGGTGGAACGATTTATCTGCGCGTCACGGGTGCGTTGACCTGCGGCAACAACCTGGTGTTGGCGCGCGGCGGTAACGGCGGCAGCACGGTCTTCCCTGAGCACGGCACGGGCGGCGGCGGTGGTGGTGGTCACATCCTGCTCCAGGGCGGCACGATGAATTGCTCCCCCTCCGTCGCGGGGGGCATCCCGGGCACGCAGCCCACGGCGGGCGCTCCGGATGGCCTCACCTACGGCGCCATCGCGGGCAGTCCCGGTGTCATCACCACCCTGGCGGGCCCCTTCGTGACGCCGTCGGCCCCGGTGGTCGTGACGCCCGCCAACGGCTCCACCACGGGCGTGCGTCCTCCCATCACTGGCACTGCGACCCCGAACTCCTCGGTCGTCATCTCCGTGGACGGCGTGGTGCTGGCCACCGTCACGGCGGATGCCGCGGGCAACTTCACGTACACGCCGGTCGTGGACCTGACGACGGGCGTGCACACGGTGAATGCCGTGTCCGTGCTGAACGGCGCCTCGAGCATGGTCAGCAACACCAACACCTTCACGGTGCAGAACGCGCTGCCTCCGCCGGTCGTCGTCACTCCGGCGAACAACGCGGTGCTCACGACCGCGCCAACGCAAATCACTGGCACGGCGTCGGGCGGTGCCACGTCCGTGGTGCTCACGCTCAATGGCGTGACGTACCCGGCCATCGCCGTGACCGGCGGTAACTGGACGTTCCCGATTCCCGTCGCGGTGACGGACGGCGTCTACAACATCTCGGTCGTGTCCCAGGATGCGACCCGTACGAGCACGGCCACGACGTCCACCTTCACGGTGGACACGGCGACGTCGGTGAGTGTCACGACGCCGGCCGAGGGTGCGGTGCTGACCAACGGGGTGGTGACGTACTCGGGAACTGCGGAGCCCGGCGCCTCGGTGGCGGTGGTGGTGGATGGCACCACGGTGGGCACGGTGACGGCGGCGGCGAACGGCACCTGGTCGGTGCCGGTGGCGACGCCGCTGGCGGATGGGCCGCACTCGGTGACGGCGACGGCGACGGATGCCTCGAACCACACCGCGACGGACACGAACACCTTCACGGTGGACACGGGCACGTTCGTGAGCGTGACGACGCCGGCCGAGGGCGCGGTGCTGACCAACGGCGTGGTGACGTACTCGGGTACCGCGGAGCCGGGCTCCACGGTGGTGGTGACTGTCGACGGGAATACGGTGGGCACGGTGACGGCGGCGGCGAATGGCACCTGGTCGGTGCCGGTGGCCGCGGCGCTGGCGGACGGCGCGCACTCGGTGACGGCGACGGCGACGGATGCGCTGAACCACACCGCGACGGACACCAACACCTTCACGGTGGACACGGGCACGTTCGTGAGCGTGACGACGCCGGCCGAGGGTGCGGTGCTGACCGACGGAGTGGTGACGTACTCGGGCACGGGTGAGCCGGGCTCCACGGTGGTGGTGCGTGTCGACGGCGCCACGGTGGGCACTGTGACGGTGCCGGCGAACGGAATCTGGTCGGTGCCCGTGGCCGCGGCGCTGCCGGATGGGCCGCACTCGGTGACGGCGACGGCGACGGATGCGCTGAACCACACCGCGACGGACACCAACGCCTTCACGGTGGATGGGACGACGAACGTGAGCATCACCACGCCGGCGGAAGGCGCGGTGCTGGACGACGGCGCGGTGACGTACTCGGGCACCGCGGAGCCGGGCGCCACCGTGACGGTGGTGGTGGACGGCAATACGGTGGGCACGACGACGGCGGCGGCGAACGGCACCTGGTCGGTGCCGGGCAACTCGTCGCTGGGCGACGGTCCTCACTCGGTGACGGCCACGGCCGAGGACGCGAGCGGCAACACCGCGACGGACACGAACACCTTCACGGTGGACGCGTCGACGAACGTGAGCATCACCACGCCCGCGGATGGCTCGACCATCAGCGACCCGATGGTGACGTACTCGGGTACCGCGGAGCCGGGCGCCACGGTGACGGTGGAAGTGGATGGTACGGTGGTGGGCACGACGACGGCGGCGGCGAACGGCAGCTGGTCGGTGCCGGGCAACTCGTCGCTGGGTGAAGGTCCTCACACGGTGACGGCCACGGCCGAGGACGCGAACGGCAACACCGCGACGGACACGAACACCTTCACGGTGGACACGTCGACGAACGTGAGCATCACCACGCCTGCGGATGGCTCGACCATCAGCGACCCGATGGTGACGTACTCGGGTACGGCGGAGCCGGGCGCCACGGTGACTGTCACCGTGGACGGCACGGTGGTGGGCACGGTGACGGCGGCCGCGAACGGCAGTTGGTCGGTGCCGGGCAACTCGTCGCTGGGCGAAGGTCCCCACACGGTGACGGCCACGGCCGAGGACGCATTCGGCAACACCGCCACGGACACGAACAACTTCACGGTGAACACGTCGACGAACGTGAACATCGCCACGCCGGCGGACGGCTCGACGGTCGGCAACCCCGTGGTGACGTACTCGGGTACGGCCGAAGCGGGCGCCACGGTGACTGTCACGGTGGACGGCACGGTGGTGGGCACGGTGACGGCGGGTGTCGATGGCAGCTGGTCGGTGCCGGTGGCCACGACGCTGACGGACGGCTCGCACACGGTGGTGGCCACCGCCGAGGACGGCGACGGCAACACCGCGACGGACACGAACACCTTCACGGTGGACACGGCCACGACGGTGAGCATCACCACTCCCGCCGAGGGCGCGGTGCTGACTGACGGAGTGGTGACGTACGTGGGGACCGCGGAGCCGGGCGCCACGGTGACTGTCACGGTGGACGGCACGGTGGTGGGCACGGTGACGGCGGCGGCGAACGGCAGCTGGTCCGTGCCGGTGGCGGCGGAGCTGGCGGATGGAGCGCACTCGGTGACGGCCTCGGCGGAAGACGCCCAGGGCAACACCGCGACGGACACCAACGCCTTCACGGTGGACGCCACGACGTCGGTGAGCATCACCACTCCGGCGGAGGGCTCCACGGTGACCAACCCGGTGGTGACGTACTCGGGTACGGCGGAGCCGGGCGCCACGGTGACGGTGGTGGTGGACGGCACCACGGTGGGTACGGCGACGGCGGGTGTCGACGGCAGCTGGTCGGTGCCCGTGACGACGCCGCTGGTCGACGGGCCGCACACGGTGACGGCCACGGCGGAGGATGTGAATGGCAACACCGCCACGGACACGAACACCTTCACGGTGAACTCCGTGCCGGACACGCGCATCACCGCGAGCCCGCCCGTGAACACCGCCAGCACCGACGCGGAGTTCAGCTTCAACTCCGTCACGGGAGACCCACGTGACACCTTCGAGTGCTCGCTCGACGGCGCGGCCTTCACCTCCTGCACCAGCCCCATCAACTTCACGGGCCTGCCCGAGGGAACGCACACCTTCCAGGTGCGCGCGGTGGACGCGGACGGCGACGTGGACCCCACGCCTGCCCACTTCATCTGGTCCATTGGCCTGGATACGGACGGCGACGGCCTGACGGACACGGAGGAGATTGCCATCGGCACGGACCCGAACAACCCGGACACGGACGGCGACGGCGTGTCGGACGGCATCGAGGTGGAAGTGGGCGGGACGGATCCGCTCGACGACGACTCGGATGACGACGGTCTGATGGATGGCACCGAAGACAAGGACCACGACGGCATCGTCGACGCGGACGAGACCGACCCGAACGAGGCGGACACGGACGGCGACGGCATCCAGGACGGCACGGAGCTGGGCCAGACCGTGCCCGAGGGCTCGGACACCGACGCGACGGTCTTCATCCCCGATGCGGACCCGACCACCGTCACCAACCCCCTCAACCCGGACACGGACGGCGGCAGCGTGCGTGACGGCGTGGAGGACGCGAACCACAACGGCCGCATCGACCCGGGCGAGACGGACCCGAACCTGGCCGCGGACGACGTGGACTCCGACCTGGACGGCGTGAGCGACGAGCGCGAAATCGAGCTCGGCATGGATCCGCATGACGCGGACACGGACGACGACGGCGTGCCGGACGGCGATGAGGCCCTCACCGACACGGATGGGGACGGCACCATCGACGCGTTGGATCCGGACAGCGACAACGACGGCATCAACGACGGCACGGAGAGCGGTGTGACGCGGGAGACGGCGCCTCCGGGCACCAACGTCGACTCGCCGAACTTCGAGCCGGACCTGGACCCCACCACCACCACCGACCCGACGAATCCGGACACGGATGGTGACGGCCTGAACGACGGCCGGGAGGACGCGGACCACAACGGCCGCGTGGACGCCACGGAGACGGACCCGAACGACGCCGACACGGACGACGACGACCTGAACGACGGCGTGGAAGTCACGGGTACCAATGCGACGAACCCCCTCAACCCGGACACGGACGGAGACGGCCTGAACGACGGCCGGGAGGACGCCAACCACAACGGTGGCTTCGACAACGGCGAGACGGACCCGAACAACCGCGACACCGACGCCGGTGGTGCGAGCGACGGTGACGAGGTCAACGGGGGCTCCAACCCGCTGAACGGCGATGACGACTTCGTCGTCGTGGGCCGTGGCTGCAGCACGGGCGGGGCGGGCACCTTCGCTCCGCTGGCGCTGCTGTTCCTGGCGCTGCCCCTGTTCGGTCGCCTCCGCCGCGTGGCGGGGCGCTCGTCGCGGGGCGTGGCGGCGGCCGTCGCCGGAGGCCTGGTTCTCGCGGGCACGCTCGCGGCCCAGCCTGCCCATGCGCAGGTGACGACGCCGGGGCCCGTGTCGCAGTCCATCGACGTGCAGCGCTTCAAGCCGGGCCCGGGCGCCGAGGACATCCTCGGCATCCACAGCGCCCGAGTGCAGCGCCACCTGGGGTTGAACCTCGGCCTGTCTCTCAACTACGGGAGCAAGCCGCTCAACTTCCTGGACCCTCGCTCGGACCGGTTCATCACCGCGCTGGTGAGCCGTCAGCTGGGAATCGACCTGATGGGCGCGGTGGGTCTGTTCGACCGCTTCGAAATCGGCGTGATTCTGCCCGTGACGATTCAGGGCTCGGACCCGGCGCCGCAGGTGGACTCGTCCTTCTCGCAGGGCGTGGGCGGCGGTGGTATCGGCGACCTGCGACTGGTTCCGAAGGCGCGCCTGATTGATGGGGAGCGCTTCGGCCTCGCGCTGGCGGTGCCGGTGTCGCTTCCCACGGCGGGTGGCAACGACTTCCTCGGCGGTTCCGGGGTGAGCGTGCAGCCCAAGCTGGTGGCCGAGTACGGCGAGAAGGTCCGCTTCGCCGCCAACGTCGGTGTGGACATCCGCGAGAAGCAGGTGCTGCGCAACCTGACGGCGGGCAATGCGTTCACCTACGGCCTGGGCACGGAGATTCCCTTCACGCTGGGCCGCCTGCCGCTGTCCGCCGAGGCGACGGTGATTGGCGCCATCGGTCTGGACGAGCAGGACACGGAGGAGAGCCCGCTGGAGCTGCTGGCCGCGCTGAAGTACCGCGCGGTGAGCGGTTTCACGGCGCACCTGGGCGGTGGACCGGGCCTCACCCGGGGCTACGGCACGCCGGGCTACCGGCTGCTGGCGGGCTTCGGCTACAGCCCTCCGCCCGAGCCGAAGAAGGCGGCGCCTCCTCCGCCGGTGGACACGGACGGCGACGGCCTCTACGACCCGGACGACAAGTGCCCCACGCAGCCCGAGGACAAGGACGGCTTCGAGGACGCGGATGGCTGCCCGGACCCGGACAATGACCAGGACGGCATCCTCGACGGCGACGACAAGTGCGTGAGCGAGCCGGAGACGAAGAACGGCTTCCAGGACGAGGACGGTTGCCCCGACGAGGCTCCGCCCGTGGACACGGATGGCGACGGCCTCTTCGACCCGGACGACAAGTGCCCGAACCAGCCCGAGGACAAGGACGGCTTCCAGGATGGGGACGGCTGCCCGGACCCGGACAACGACAAGGACGGCATCCCGGACGTCGCGGACAAGTGCCCCAACGAGCCCGAGGTCATCAACGGCGTGGCGGACGAGGACGGCTGCCCCGACAAGGGCAAGGTGAAGGTCCAGGTGGATGGCGAGCGCATCCTCATCCTGGAGAAGGTCTACTTCGCCACGGGCAAGGACATCATCCTCCCGCGCTCCTTCCCGCTGCTGAAGCAGGTGGCCGCGGTGCTGCGCGCCAACCCGCAGGTGGAGCTGCTGCGGGTGGAGGGGCACACGGATGACCAGGGCAACGACGCGTCCAACCTGGACCTGTCCAAGCGCCGCGCCGCCAACGTGCGTGCCTTCCTGGTGAAGGAGGGCATCGACGCCGCCCGCCTGGAGTCGCAGGGCTACGGTGAGACGAAGCCCGTCGACACCAACAAGACGGCGAAGGGCCGCGAGAACAACCGGCGCGTGGAGTTCAACATCGTCCGCATTGGCAAGGTGGAAGTGGAGCGCGTGGCCCCCTGATGTCGTCGCGCCGCCCCGGGCGCCCACCGTGGTACCCCGGGGCTGACAGCCAAAGCCGTTGACGCGAGGGTGGTTCCGGCAAGTCGTCCGGGGCCACCCTCGGTTTTTGATGGGAGGTCCGTCCACCACCCGGAGTCGGGGGCGCGTGACGCTCCGTGAAGACCCTCCACGTGTGTCGTGGAACAGGGGGGAAAGGGGTGGCGCCGATGCGGGGAGACCTGCCAGGGTGCTCCATCCAGCGCGAGTCAAGGGGCGAAGTGGACCCGCCACGCCGCGCTGCCTGCTTTCGGGGCCGCTGCGTAAGTCCGCGTCAGGACTCGGCGCCGCGCCATCCCGCTACATGTGCGTAGCGGAATACTTGCCAAAGATCCGGACTTGCTGATGATTGCGGAGGTTGGAGGCTTGCGCGCTGCATCGCGCGACGCCTGCCGAAAGGACCGCCATGGACCAGTTCGATCAGAACAAGCAGGCCGCCAAGATTCGGGTCGTCGGGGCGGGTGGGGCCGGCTGCAACGCGGTCAACACGATGATTCTGTCCAAGCTGGACCGCGTGGACTTCATCGCCGCCAACACCGATATCCAGGCGTTGGCCGCCAGCAAGGCGCCCACGCGGCTGCAGCTGGGCCAGACGCTGACCAAGGGCCTGGGCGCCGGCGCCAACCCGGAGATGGGCCGCGAGGCCGCGCTGGAGTCGCGAGACCAGATTGCCGCGGTGCTCGAGGGCGCCGACATGGTCTTCGTCACGGCGGGCATGGGCGGCGGCACCGGCACGGGCGCGGCGCCCATCATCGCCGACATTGCCAAGAGCCTGGGTTGCCTCACGGTGGGCGTCGTCACCAAGCCCTTCCTCTTCGAGGGCAACAAGCGCCGCAAGCAGGCCGAGCAGGGCATCGTCGAGCTCAAGGCCGCGGTGGACACGCTCATCACCATTCCGAACCAGCGCCTGCTGTCGCTCTCCAACGAGCCGATGCCGCTCCTGGAGACCTTCAAGCGCGCCGATGAGGTGCTGCTGAATGCCGTGCAGGGCATCAGCGACCTCATCCAGTACCACGGCTACATCAACGTCGACTTCGCCGACGTGAAGACCATCATGAGCGACAAGGGCCTGGCGCTCATGGGCACCGGGCACTCGTCCGGCGACAAGCGCGCGCTCACCGCCATGCAGCAGGCCATCTCCAGCCCGCTGCTGGAGGACGTCTCCATCGACGGCGCCACGGGCCTGCTCATCAACATCACCGGCGGTCGGGACATGACGCTCCAGGAGGTCAACGAGGCGTTGACCCTGGTCCACGACGCGGCGGACAGCGAGGCGGAGATCATCTTCGGCTCGCTCATCGACGACCAGATTCAGGATGAGGTGAAGATCACCATCATCGCCACGGGCTTCGTCCACCGCGACGCGCCCAAGGTGCGCACGGTGACGCCGGTGGTGCAGGTTCCCCTGGCGCGGCCCGCGCAGCAGTCGGTGCTCATCCACAGCGTGCGCGAGGAAGTGGCCAGCCTGGTTCCCGCCAAGAGCGGCGCTTCCCGTCCGCTGGCGGCCGTGGACAACAACAAGTCCGTCAGCAACCGGACCGCCGTGGTGAAGGACTCCGCGCTCCCCCTGGACGAGGACCAGTTCGACATCCCCACCTTCCTGCGCCGCCAGGGGCAGACCGAGCTGCCGTAGCCGTCAGGCGACGCGGGGCTCAGCGGGCGGGCAACCGCGCCACGCTCGCCTCGTCACGCCCGGCCAGCTTGTCCGCGCGGGTGAAGAGGGTGTCCAGCTCTTCATACAGCGCGTCGATGCGCTCCTGCTTGCGGGGCGCCGGAATCACGCCGCCACCGGCCAGCTCCTCCAGCCGGGCACTGGCGCGCTGCAGCAACTGGAGCGCCTTGAGGAGCGACAGCCCTCGGCGCGTACCTTCCTGGGTGAAGAGCGTGCCGCTCTGCGTGAGGGCTTCGAGCGTGCCTCGGACGCTGCGGACGCGGTCCGACTGGCGGGTCCGGTAGAGGTCCAACCGACGCGCGCGGCGAGCGCCATGGAGGTCGACCACGCCAACGCCGGTGCCTGAGGAAGAGGTGGGCTTCACGGTGTGGCAAGGTACGTCATGCCTTTGTAGAGCCGCAAATTTACTGGACTGTAGGGACCTGTTGCACGCCTGCCCGCGCCCTTGTCAGGGAGGGGGGCGGGGGTTAGGTTCGCCGCCCTTCCGCACACGAGGGCACGCGCCATGTTCCAGAAGTTGCTCATCGCCAACCGGGGTGAAATCGCCCGTCGCATCGGCGCGGCGGCCCGGCAGATGGGGCTCAAGACGGTGGCCGTGTACTCGGACCCGGACGCGGAGCTGCCGTTCGTGAAGGAAGCGGACGAGGCCGTGCGCATCGGCCCCGCTCCGGCGAAGGACAGCTACCTGAGCATCCCCGCGATTCTCGAGGCCGCGAAGAAGACGGGCGCCCAGGCCGTGCACCCCGGCTACGGGTTTCTGTCCGAAAACGGAGAGTTCGCCCAGGCGTGCCAGGACGCGGGACTCATCTTCGTGGGTCCGCCGCCGGAGGCCATGGCGCGGATGAAGGACAAGAGCCAGGCGCGCAAGCTGGTGTCCGCGGCGGGCGTCCCGGTGGTGCCCGGCAGCGAGGGTCTGGTGCCGGACGTGGCCACCGCGCTGGCCGAGGCCGAGCGCATCGGCTACCCGGTGTTGTGCAAGGCCGCGGGCGGCGGCGGCGGCATCGGCATGGCGGCGGCGAACAACCCCGCCGAGCTGGAGAAGGTGTTCCGCCAGTGCACGGACCGGGCGAAGTCCGCCTTCGGCCGTGAGGGCGTGTACCTGGAGCGCTACTTCCCCGCGCCGCGCCACATCGAGGTGCAGATTCTGGGAGACCACCACGGCCACCTCATCCACTGCCTGGAGCGCGAGTGCTCCATCCAGCGGCGCCACCAGAAGGTGGTGGAGGAGGCGCCGTCCGTGCTGTTCGCGGACGGGAAGAACGCGGAGCTGGCCCAGACGCTCTTCACCGCGGCCGTGACAGCGGCCAAGACGTTCGGCTACGCCAACGCGGGCACGGTGGAGTTCCTGTACTCGGACGGACAGGTCTACTTCATCGAGATGAACGCGCGGCTCCAGGTGGAGCACCCGGTGACGGAGCTGACCACGGGGCTGGACCTCATCGGCTGGCAGCTGCGCATCGCCGCGGGCGAGCACCTCACGGTGAAGCAGGAGGACGTGAAGCGGCGCGGGGCGGCGCTGGAGTTCCGCATCTACGCGGAGGACCCGGTGAAGTTCTTCCCGTCACCGGGGCCGCTGAAGGTGTTCCAGCCTCCCACGGGCGAGGGCGTGCGCCTGGACGCGGGCTATGCCGAGGGCAACACCGTCACGCCGAACTACGACCCGCTCATCGCCAAGCTCATCATCTCCGGCGCCACGCGCGCGGAGGCGATTGAGCGCTCGGTGATGGCGCTGCAGTCCTTCCGCATCGAAGGCATCAAGACGAACATCCCGCTCCACCTGCGAATCGTTCAGGATGCGGCCTTCAAGGCCGGCGAGCTGGATACGCATTTCCTGGAGCATCACGCGAAGCCGGCGTAGTGGCAGGCTCCAACTTCATCACCCCTTTGGAGGAACGGACTTATGGCGGACGTTGCGGCGCATATCACCGGCACCGTGTGGAAGATCGAGGTGCAGGTCGGCCAGCAAGTCAAAGAGGGCGACACGCTGGTCATCCTCGAGTCCATGAAGATGGAGATGCCGGTGGAGACGACCGAGGCCGGCACCGTGAAGGAGATTCGGTGCAAGGAGGCTCAGTCCGTCAACGAGGGTGATGTCCTCGTGGTGCTCGGGTAGTCGTGGTGGAGCCCTCGGTGGAGGTGGAAGACCGCGAGGGCGGCGTACGGGTGTTGACGCTGTCCAACCCGGCCCGGCGCAACGCGCTGAATGACGCGATGCTGGCCCGGTTGGACGCGGCGCTGGAGCCCGCGCCACATGTGCGGGTGCTGCTGGTGCGGGGCGCGGGCGGTACCTTCTGCGCGGGCTATGACTTGACGCACCTGGGGCCACCGGGTGCGGACGGGCGCCTGCCGGATGACGCGCTGGTGGAGTGTCTGCTCAAGCTGGAGCACCACCCCGCGCCCAGCGTGGCGCTGGTGCAGGGGGCGGCCGTGGGCGCGGGCTTCGACCTGGCGGCCTCGTGCGACTTCCGGGTGGGCGCGCCGGACACCGTCTTCCTCATGCCCCCGGCGAAGCTGGGCATCGTCTACTCGCCGGAGGGCCTGGCGCGGGCGACGCGCCTGGTGGGCCTGTCCCGGGCGAAGCAGCTCTTCCTCACGGCGCGGAAGCTGGATGCGCGTGAGGCGCTGGACTGGGGACTGCTCGACGCGTGCGAGGACGACGCGGAGGCCCAGGCCTTCGCGCTGTGCGCGACGCTCGCGGGCCATGCACCGGGCGCGGTGTCGGGGATGAAGGAGTCCTTCGGGCTGCTGTCGCGGGCGCCACTGCGTGACGCGGAGCAGGCGAGGCTCAGAGCGCTTCGCGCGACGGCGTTTGGGAGCGAGGACGCGAAGGAAGGGCGTGCGGCCTTCCTGGAGAAGCGTCCGCCCCGCTTCACCGGCCGCTAGTCACGCGGCCGGCGAGGCGGTGTCGGGGCTTCAGGTGTCGCCGAACAGCTCGCCCATGCGCAGCTGCAGCGCCGAGGCAATCTTGTAGAGCGACGAGATGGACGCGGAGGACTCCGCGCGTTCAATCTGGGACAGCAGTGACACGGACAGGCCGGTGCGTCGCGCGAGCTGCTTGAGCGTGAGCTCCTGCGTCTTGCGCGCGTCGCGGATGGTGCGACCGATGGCGCGGTGCAGGTCCGCCTCCGGGTCCTGGGACAAGCCCTTCTTCTGGAGGGCGTTGCGGACCGCGGTGATGAACTGCTCCGGCTCCATGGGCTTCTTGACGTAGTCAGAAGCCTGGGCCTTGAGCGAAGCGACCGCCGTATCCACCGTGGGGTACGCGGTGGCGACGATGACGGCAACGTCCGTATCGTACTTGCGGATCAGCTCAAGCACCTCGGTCCCCGACATCTGCGGCATCATCATGTCGAGGATGACGAGGTGGAAGTCGGAACCTCGGAGGATCTCCACTGTCTGCGTGGGGTCCGTCGTGGTCACGACCTCGTAGCCTTCGCGGGTCAGCACCAGCTTGAGGTAGTCGCAGTTGTCCTGCTCGTCATCAACCACCAGGATGCGAATCTGCACAGCGTCTCCTCGCTGCAGGTGAACTTCGTCGAGCTGGGGCTCGGGGAGGGGGCGAGCACGCGCAGCCGATGGGGGGATGGTTCTCCTCCCTGGTTTTACTGCTTTCTGCCGTCGTAGTCTTTCAGTTGTGACTCGACGCCCTTGCGATAGGGATGGTCGGCCGGTGCGAGTTCCAGGAACCTCCGGTAGTGCTTCGCGCCGTCGTCAATCTCGTCGAGCCGGGCTTTGGCGATGCCCAGCATGAGATGGCAGTCGGGGTTCTCTCCATCCAGCTTGGCGCATTGGTCCGCGACGGCGAGCGCCTCTCGGTACTTCTGCTTCTTGATGAGCGCGCCAGCACGCGCCACGAGCTGACCGGTCTGCTCGTTGAGCGCGTCCGCGGCGTTGGCGACAGGCGGGGGCTCTTCCTTCCCGGCGGCCGGCACCGCCGCCGGAGGAGGCTTCGCCCTGGCCGCTTCGAGCTCCTTCAGCTTCGCATCGTACTGGGCCTTCAGCGACGTATACCGCGCGGTATAGAGCTTGGTCTTCGCGCTGGCTTCGAGCGGCGCCTTCGCCTCATCGGGCCTGTTCGCATCCAGCGCCTGCTTGGCCTTGTTGAGTTCGGTCTCGACGACCTCTTCGACGGCCACGTCGTCCAGGAGCGTCTTCGCGTCGCGGGGGTACTTTCCGTCCGCGCCGCGGGTCTTCTCCAGCTCGGCCCGGGCGCCCTTGAAGTCCAGGGCTTCGAACGCCTTGCGCGCCGCGGCCATGAGCTCTTCGGTCGTCGGCTTCACCGGCTCGGGCGGGGTCTCCGGTGGGGCCGTCGTCCCGGTCTGCGCCGTTGGCGGAACCCGGGTGTCCTCGGGCGGCTTCACGGGAGGGGCGGGCGGAGGCTCCACGGGCTGGGTCGGCTGAGCGACCACCGGGTCCTGGATGGGCTGATTGCCCGTGCCCTGCTTGGACATCCAGAACGCGACGCCACCACCGCCCAGGAGCAGGGCGATGAGCCCGGCCACCAGCGGCATCTTCGACATGCCGCCTTCGCTGGCGGGAGCGTCCTCGCCGTCGCCGGCATCCCCCGCGCCCATGAAGCGCAGCTTCACGTGACCCAGCTCGACGATGTCGCCGCTGTTCAGGGTGGCCTGGGCGTAGCTCTCGCCGTTGACGGTCATCCCGTTCGCCGACTGCATGTCGATGACGCGCCACTCACCCGTCGCCTCGCGCACCAGCTTGGCGTGGGTGCGTGACAGCGAACGATGGTCCAACGTGATGTCGTTGTCGTCCGTGCGACCGATGCGCAGCTCGGTCCGGATGCACGCGAACTCCTGGCCCCGCAGCTCGTCCGGGGTCAGCACCACCAGCCGGGGCGCATCCTTTGTATCGATGTCCTCCAACTTCCGGGGCCGGTCGGCCTCGACATGATCCAACCGGATGATGGAGGTCGAGTTCCGCCGCTTGTCCGCGGAGGCTTGGGATGGGGGCGTGTGGTCGTGCTCGTCGCCGTCTCCAGGTGCCTCCTCCTCACTCTCCGAGCGGTCAGGCTCCTCGGGCTCGGCTTCCTGCCGGCGTGTGGGTACCTTGGTGGTGATGGGGCCAACGGCATTCGCGGCGCCCTCGGCCTGGAGTGCCAGGTCGTAGTCGCCAATCTGGATCAGATCGCCCTCACTGAGTGGCGACTGACCAGCGATGCGCTCTCCGTTGATCCGGGTGCCATTATAGCTACCCAGATCCTCCACCACGACATGGCCGTTCAACCGCACCAGTCGTGCGTGACGACGAGACACGTTACGTTCGGTCAGGCGGATGGTGTTTCCCTCCTGACGTCCGATGGTGATCTCGTCGCGCACGAAGGGAACAACGGTCTTGCGCCCCTCGTCGTCTTCGATGATGAGCTTCAGCACGGGTCCGATCCGCGTACAGTCATAGCAGAACGGCCTTTCAACGCACAAGTCATGCATCCCCCTCAAATGACAGGGCTTTCTCCCCAGGAGGCGGGGCAGCCGGGTCTGTTGTCCATCGGTCAATCGGCCGGCCAAGGGAGCGCTCGTCCGATTCCCTGGGTCACCCTGGCCCTCGCGGGGCTCCTGGTGGCTGTCCACGGGGTCCTCGTTGCCCTGGGTCCCGTCGACGTGGACGCGCTGGTGCGTTGGGGCGCGAAGGCGGGGCCGCTGGTGCTCGAGGCGGGGCAGGTCTGGCGGCTCTTGTCGGCCAACCTGCTTCACCGGGATGCGCTGCACCTGGCGCTCAATGTCACCGTGCTGGTGGCGGCGGGGACGGCGCTCGAAAGAGCCTGTCGCCGTCGTGACTATGTCGCGCTGCTCATCGCCACCGGACTGACCACGATGGCGAGTTCACTCGCCTGGTCGGGCGCGGTGAGCGTGGGTGCCTCCGGGCTCGTCTATGGATGCATGGGCGCGCTGCTGGTGCTGGGCCGGCGTCACCGCTCGCGCCCGGGTTTCCGCGTGCGGTGGCTCTCCGGGGAAAGCGCGCTTCCAACGGTGCTCGTGTTTCTCTGGATGGGTTGGACCTCCGTGGGCGTGGACAACGCGGGGCACCTGGGTGGACTGGTGGCCGGGTTGCTGGCGGGAGCGTTCCTGGATCCACGCGATTCCGAGCGGGCCTCTCGGACGAGTCTGGCGAGGCCGCTGGCAGGGGTGCTCGCGGCGCTGTTCGTGGCGGGCGGGGTGGTGATGGAGCGCTCGGGCTGGCGCGTGGAGCGGGACGACGGGTTCGGCGTCGCGGTGGCGATGCCCGAAGGCTGGCGGGGCGAGGTGGACGGGCAGGGACGGAGGACCTTCTCCAATGGATTGCCCGGACTGGGGCGCGCCACGTTCTCCGCGGAGGCCATCGAGGCGGGCGAGCCCGTGGATGGTCTGGCGCAGGCCCGGCACTTCCACGCTGAGACGCTGCCCTTGGGCGCGCCCGGACCCGAGGGGCGGACGTTGTCGGTGCAAGGGCCGTCGCGGACGCTGGTGGGAGGACGTGTCGCGCAGCGGCTGCGCGCGGAGCTCGAAGGGCCCGATGGAGGGCGCCACCTGCTCGCCTTCTTCGTGCCTCGGGGAGAGTGGGTCTACCGCCTCGTCTTCACCTGGCCCGCGCGGTGGCCCGCGTATCAGGAGGTCGTGGGCCGGATGGTGGCGGAGCTGCGCTTCGACGAACCCTCGGTGCTGCGCGAGGCGCGAGGGCGGGCGCTGCTGTCGCCCGGAGCGCCTGGACCTCAGCGGGAGCTGGGCGCGGTGTTGCGGCGGCTGGGGTTGTCGCGGGAGGCCGTCACTCCGCTCGCGGAGGCGGTGCGTTTGTCACCCTCGCACGTGGGCGCTCGGGTGGAGTTCGCACGCGCGCTGCTCGATGCCGGTCGCGTGGAGGAGGGGTGTCATGCGGCGGACGAGGCCCAGGTCTATGGCCCCTCGGACACGGGGGCGCTGGAGGCGGGCGTACGGTGCGAGCTGGCCCGGGGCGCGCTTCCCCGGGCGTTGGAGCGACTGGAAGAGGCGCGACGCGTGGACCCACAGGATGCGCGTCTGCGGGCCGCCGAAGCCGCGCTGAGGACGGTGCTGGAAGCGTCTCCGTCCTCGATTCCCCGAGAGACCTCGAGTCCAACGCCGCGCTGACGCGTTGGCTCCGAGGCCTCCTTCGGGAAGCCGTGGGCTCTGCCCGGCCTCAGTCCTCGTCCTTGAGCAGGAAGTCGTTGTTGATGACCTTGAACGACAGCCTGCCGCCCAGCGTGGGCGAGTGCCGCTCGACGAGCGGGCGGATGACGATGCCCTCCTTGCGGTTCTTCGTGCCCGGGTAGAGGCCCTGGGCGAGCCGCAGGTAGTGCTCCAGTCCCTGGTCGAACGTCCGCGCGGCCTCGCCCGTGACGACGTGCTCCACCGGCACCGTGCGCAGCCCGTGCCGCGCGCAGAACGAGACGAAGTCCGCATGGCCCAGGAACTGTCCCGTCCGGGTGTCATGAACGCTGAAGACGAACAGGTCCACCTCGGCGAGTCCCAGGCGGTTCTTCTGGATGCCGGGGCCACACAGCTCCCCCTGGATGGCGAAGCCCGGAGGCAATGTGGTGTCCAGCGAGTACCGCTTCGCCACGGTCCACGCCCGGTTCGTTCCGGGTCGCAGAGACCAGTTCCGGGAGCATGCCACCAGCGGGCCGTCGAGCGGCTTGAAGAACGTCGCGGAAGTCCCATCCAGCTTCGTCGTCACGAAGAAGTCGTGGCCTCGAAGCTCGTCCAGGACGCCGAGCGCCGACTGCAGGCGGATTTCATCCGTCCTCGGCACCTCGCCCGGGAAGGGCCCGGCCACGTCGCTGCCCTCGGGCGGTGCCGGCTCGTACTTCACGACCCCCAGGCTGTCGCGCACGTCCGTGCCCTCGGGGGGCACCGTGCCCTCCAGGATGGACGTGGGCAGCGCGAGCCCCTGGGACAGCACGCCCCGCAGTCGCGCGGTCTTCACGCGAAAGCTCCGGGCCCTGAGGAACTCCGCCCAGGGCGCGCCCTCCGGAAGCTGGCTGTCGATTTCGAAGAAGACGCACGCGTCACCGGGGGCGAACTCGCCCTTCCTCACCACCACGTCCCAGCCCATCACCCGTGCCTTCAGGATGTTGTCGGCTCCAGGGATGGCCTCCAGGTGGTCGATGCGCTGAATCGAGACGAGCTTTCTCTCCATGACGGGACCTCCCTCCTCGCCACCGGCGAGAGCCGGGGCTCCCGAGCGACGCCCTGGAAGGCTCCGGCTGACGGTGCCTCGATATCAGGAATCCCTGGGCTTCGGGCACGGCGGACTCACCACCGCGCGCTGAAGGCTCGCACCACGATGCCCGCGCCGAGCGTCCACTCGTCACGGCGCGAGAGGCCCGCGTCACCCACGACGTAGCCGCCAGAGAGCCGCAGCGCCACGGGTTGGTCCGCCACGGCGAGGAACACGCGCTCCAGGGAGGCATCGGCGCGGGCGCGGAAGTCCGTTCCACCTTCGAGGCCAAGGGTCCACCCCGCGAGCCCCGAAGCACGCAGGGCCCACAGTCCATCTTCGCTCTCCAGGCCCAGGTCGAACATGAGCGAGGTGAAGGGAGACAGCGCGTGCTCGGTGGTGTCGCCAGCGCGGCGCAGCGTGTGGCTCGCCACCGGGCCGAAGCCGAGCCAGGCGCGCCCGGTCTCCGAGCGCAGCGGGTCGACAAGGAGCCCCATGCGCCCCGTCTCCAGCGTCCACCCCGGACCTTCCCACTCGCGCCGCTCCAGGTGCGCCGCGCGCAGCGCCACCGTCACGTCGAACGGGAAGGGGATGCGCACCGGGCGCGCGGTGGGAATCAGGATGAAGCCTTCTTCCAGGTGGCGACGCAGCAGTCCGTCATAGGCGGTGAAGCCCCAGCCTCGCCGCTCGCCATCCCAGAGGTCCACGCCCAGGAGTCGGTGGTTGGTGAACCAGGGCGTGCCCTTGCTGCGGCTGGTGCGCCCGGTGCGGATGCGCACGCTCGAGTGCAGCGTCAGCGCCCCCACGCCGTCGCGCACCGTCGCGCCCGTGCCCACCACCCAGCCATCCCCGGGGTCGAAGCAGGTGGGAAACGGCTCGCCCCGCGAGTCCGTGGGGAGACACGGGTCCGGTGACGGAGGGCCCGCGCCTGGCGCAGAGGCCAGAAGCAATGCGAGTCCAAGCGCGAGCACGTTCAATCCCGGGCCTTTTCGGCGATGGGCGCGGAGCGGCGCGCGGGGGCCCACAGCGAGAAGCGCAGGCCCGCCGAGGCGGACCACTCCCAGCGCTCCGGCAGGAAGGCGATGTCGTTGCGCCACACCCCGCGCGCGTCCGCCACCAGGCTCAGCGGCTGGTCGTTGATGGCCAGCAGGATGAGCTCGTAACCGGCGGAGAGCCTGAGCCGCTCGGGCCTGAGCGGACGACCCTCCACGGCGCGCGACAGGAGCACCTTCTCCGCCTCCACGCCGAAGCGCAGGTGGTGGAACCCATCCCGGTCCAACGTCAGGTTGCCTTCGAGCGCCGCGCCGGGCACCAACGTGCTGATGCCGTTCTCGTAGTCGCGCTCCGCGGAGGGACCCGCGCGCACGCGCACGTAGGACACCAGGTCTCGCGAATGCCACAGGTCCAGGGTGGCGTGCAGGGTGCCCCAGGTGAGGAACCCACCCCGGGCCTCGCCGCGCTCCAGGTCCTCCACGCGCAGCGTCTCCAGCCACACGCCCAGGTTGATGCTGACGTCGTACCGTCGCGGCTCACCGAAGAAGGTCGTTATCCGGAAGAGCGGCTCATCGCGCTCGACGCTGAAGTCGTAGCGCAGCAGCGAGAAGTCGATGGAGGGCTCGCCGAGCGACAGCTCCGTCTCCAGGAAGTGCAGCCGGTGCAGCCGCTTGCGCGCGGCCAGCTCCAGCGCGATGCCGAAGTCCAGGCGCACGCGGTCCTCGCGCGCCTCGTCGCCGGGCCACAGCGGGCTCCAGGCGCCGCCCAGCCAGACGCGCCGGTGCAGGTCGAAGTTGAACTGCATCACCCGACCGCGCTCGTCGCGATACCAGCCCGGCGGCGCGTCCGCGATGGAGGGCTCCAGCCGGTACGTGCGCAGCTCCTCGTTCGGGACGGGCGCGGCCTCCTCGGGGACGCAGGGACGCACCCGCTCCAGGAAGCGCTCCGTCTCCTGGCCGTCGACATCCAGCTCGCGGCGCGGGGTGATGAGACAGCGACGCTGCTCGTGACTGCACTGCGCGCGCCACTGGCCGGAGGGCACGTTCGGCGTCGGCGGCAGCTCCAGGCACAGCGCGGGCCGCTCCGAGTCCTGGAAGGGCAGCGGCACGGCGGGCGGCTGGATGATGGGTGGCGCGACCTCGGCGGGGGCGACCTCAACGGGGGTAACCTCAGCGGGCGGGCCACCCTCCACCTGCCCCAGGAGCAGGGCACAACCCAACGTCACCGCGGACACGAGCATGGAGCCTCCAAATCTGGACGGGGGCGGGCAATACAAGGCCCGTGCCCCCGCTCGCCCGGCGGGCTCCCTCCATGTGGGCCTCCCACCTTCGTGCAGGCTCCTGCACAATGGCGCGCACGCTGCCTCACGGTGTGCCTCCGGCGGAGGTCGACCGGCGAGGGTGGCGGGGATATAAGGCCGCGTCCTGCCCGTGGTGCGCAGGCAACCGCCCGAAACGACTCAAGGAGCCCTTCACCCGTGGCGAGCGACGGCGAACAGCAGGAACAGCAGCAAGAGCAGACCTTCGCCGAGGCCATTCTCGGCAAGGAGACCTTCTCGGCGCGGTGGATGCAGCGGTGGCTCGCGCTCTCCGCCACCACCCGGGTGGTGTTTTCCACGGCCCTCTTCGCGGGCCTGCTCTTCATCCCCTACCTGGGCGCGGTGGGTTTGTGGGACTGCTGGGAGACCCACTACGGCGAAGTGGCGCGGATGATGATCGTCCGCCGCGACTACCTGTATCCCTTCTGGGAGAACGCCTGGTTCTTCTCCAAGCCGCCGCTGACCATGTGGATGCAGGCGCTGGGCATGCAGGTGGTGGGCACGGTGCGCTCGGGAGGCCAGCTCGGGCTGTACACCGAGTGGGGCATGCGCGTGCCCTTCGTGGCGCTGAGCATCACCGCCGTGACGCTCCTGTCCCTGGCCGTGTCGCGCGTGGTGAACCGCCGCGCGGGCCTGGCCACCGGCTTCGTGCTGGCCACCATGCCGCTGTACTTCCTGCTCACCCGGCAGACGGTGACGGACACGCCGTTCGTCACCACGTTCGTCTGCGCGATGGCGTGCGCGCTCATCGGCCAGCTCGATGACACGACGAAGCACCGCGCCGCCTGGTGGTACGGCTTCTATTTCTTCGCGGGCCTGTCCACGCTGGCCAAGGGCCTGTTGGGCGTGGGTCTGCCCGCCGTCATCCTCGTGCTCTACGCGGCGCTGGCCGTCATGCCCTGGGACGGGCCGAGCCTCGATGCGCACCTGCGCTGGCTGACGGACGGAGGCTTCCGCAAGGACGTCCGAGAGGGCCGCCAGCCCATGCCGGTGCTGTGGGCGCAGATGCACAAGATGCACCTGGGCACGGGCATCCTCGTGTTCTTCGCGGTGGCCGCGCCCTGGTACGTGGTGATGTCCCTCTTCAAGAGCGTGGACGACGAGGGCAAGCTCTTCTGGTACCGCTTCTTCGTTCACGACCACCTCAACCGCCTCACCGCGGGCGTGCACACCACCACGCCGGGTGGCACGTTCATCTACTTCATCGAGCAGGGGGGCTTCGGCATCTTCCCCTGGGTGGCCCTGCTGCCCGGCGCCTTCGCCATCATCGCGAAGCTGAAGCTGCGCTCGGAGAAGAAGGCGGACCACCTGGCCATCATCGCCGTGGTGTGGGTGGCCTTCTCCTTCTGGCTCCTGGCCTCCAGCGCCACCAAGTTCCACCACTACGTCTTCCCCGTCCTGCCCGGCCTCGCGGTCCTCATCGCGCTCTTCATCGACCGGCTCTGGGAAGAGGGCATCTCCGCGCACGCGGTGAGCCTCATCTTCGGCCTGGTCCTCTTCGTCCTCGTCGGCAAGGACCTGGCGGAGAACCCGAAGAACTTCACCGACCTGTTCGTCTACAACTACGACCGGCCCTATCCGCAGGACCTGGTCACCAAGCCCATCGCGTTCTTCTCCCGCGCGCTCTGGACGGGCGACCTCGTCACGCTGGTGCTGCTCGCCTTCGGCGTCTACCTGTCGTTCGAGGCGTTCTCGCCCAAGACGCGTGAGAAGGTGACGCCGGGCTCGCGCGCGGTGGCGCTGCTCATGCTCCTGGGTGGCGCGGCCACGCTGGCCGCGGTGGCGTCCGGCGCGAAGGTGTCCGCGACGGGGCTGGTGGGCGTGGCGGTGGCGGTGGTGGGCGGCTTCCTCGGGTGGCAGTCGCTGCGCCCGAAGACGGAAGGTCGCGCGTCGCTCCAGGCCCTGGCCGCGGTGCTGGCGCTGGCGGGTGTGGTGCTGGCGGTGCGCGGCTTCAAGAATCCCGCGGGTGAGGACTCGCTGCTGCGCTCGCTGTCGGAGCCCGTCAACATCAAGGGTGCGCTGGGCTTCGTCTTCGCGGTGGCGGGCGCCATGGCCGTCGTGGCGACGCTGATGCGGGCGCGGGTGATGTTGTTCGGCACCTTCTGGGTGCTGGCCGCCGGCTTCGCCCTCTGGTTCAACTGGAACCACTGGGTGGACCTGTCCCATCACTGGACGCAGCGAGACCTCTTCTGGCGCTACTACTCGCAGCGGCAGGAAGGCGAGCCCATCGTCGCGTACCTGATGAACTGGCGCGGCGAGACGCTCTACTCCAGCAACACCGTGGAGCAGTACCGCAGCGGTGACTACAACGCGAAGCTGCGCTCGCTCGTCGCGCGGCCCGGACGCGAGTGGGTGCTCGCCGAGCAGAAGATGCTCTCCTCGCTGCGCAGCGCGGTGGGCGCGGACAAGGTCGTCACCCCGGTCGACAAGGACATCAACAACAAGTTCGTCCTGGTGACCATCGATTGAGCGGCATCGACGTCCGGGGTCTGGGCAAGCGCTTCGGCGAACGCGTCGCCGTGGAGGGGCTCACCTTCCACGTGCGGCCCGGTGAGGTGTTTGGCCTGTTGGGGCCCAACGGCGCCGGGAAGACGACGACGGTGCGCATGCTCACCGGTCTGTTGACCCCCAGCGAGGGCGAGGCCGTGGTGTGGGGCCACCGCGCGGACCGCGACGGCGAGGGGCTGCGCAAGGTGGTGGGGCTGCTCACCGAACAGCCCGGTCTCTACGAGCGGCTCACCGCCCGGGAGAACCTGCGCTTCTTCATGAAGCTGCACGAGCTGGACGAGTCCAAGGCGTGGCCGCGCACGCAGCACTACCTGGAGCGCTTCGGACTGGGAGGCCGCGAGGAGGAGCCGGTGGGTGGCTTCTCCAAGGGCATGCGCCAGAAGCTCGCCATCGTCCGCACCCTCGTGCATGACCCGCGCGTCATCTTCCTGGACGAGCCCACCAGCGGCCTGGACCCGGAGTCCGCGCGCACGGTGCGCGACGCTGTCGCGGAGCTGGCATCGGAGGGACGCACGATTGTCCTCTGCTCGCACAACCTCTCGGAGGTGGAGCGGCTGTGCGAGCGCGTCGCGGTGGTGAAGCGGCGGCTGCTCCTGATGGGGCCGGTGCGGGAGCTGCGGCGCTCGGGGCAGTCGCTGGACGTGCGGGTGGACGGTGAGGCGGAGCGCTTCCGCAACGCGCTGACGTCGCTGCCCTTCGCGCCCAACGTGCTGGCCGAGGGCATGCGGCTGCGCGTCATGCTGGAGGACGAGGCCCACGCGCCGGACGTGCTGGCGTGCCTGGTGGGCGCGGGCGCGCGCGTGCACAGCGCGGTGCCGGCGCAGCGTCCCCTGGAAGAGGTGTACCTGGACCTGCTTCGCGAAGAGGGCGCTTGAGCCATGGCATTCCGTCCCCGTCGAGCCCTGGCCGTGTTCTGGAAGGACTTCCTGGACCTGCGCAAGAACGTGGGGCTGCTCGTCTCCATGGCGGTGCTGCCGGCCGTCATGGTGCTGGTGCCCATCGTCGTCGTGTGGACGTACGTCAACACGCCCAACAGGGCCGACCTGCGCAGCGTGGCCCAGTTCTATGACCCCACGCTGCCCTTGGGCGCGAGCGCGGCGCGCTTCCTCATCGACAAGACGCTCACCGACTGGTTCGGGCTGTTCCTCGTCATGCCCGTCTTCGTCCCCATCCTCATCGCGTCCCAGAGCGTCGCGGGCGAGAAGGAGCGGCGCACGCTGGAGCCGCTGCTCGCCTCGCCGGTGACGGCCGCGGAGCTGGTGGCGGGCAAGAGCCTGGCGGCGCTGGTGCCCGCGGTGGTGATTACCTGGGTGGCCTTCATCATCTTCTGCGTGGGCGTGGACATCGTCGCGTGGCCGATGGTGCAGGGGCCCCTGATGCCCAACGCCCTGTGGACCTTCGGCGTGCTGGTGATTGCCCCGCTGTTCGCCTTCTTCGGCAACGGCGTCGCGGTGCTCATCTCCGCGCGGGTGAGCGAGGCCCGCATGGCACAGCAGATTTCGGCCCTGGTCGTCCTGCCGCTCGTCGGCATGGTGGGCGGGCAGGTGGCCGGCGTCCTGAAGGCCGGGCTGGGCTTCTACGCGCTCCAGGGCGCGGTGGTGCTGGTCCTGGACGTGGTGCTCCTCTTCGCCAGCATCCGCCTGCTGGACCGCGAGCGCCTGGTCAGCCGCTGGGGCTGAAGTCTCCCCGGGAGGCCTCCCACCCGTTCACCGGCGGCCATCCTAGGGCCGCCTGGCGGGCGAGCGGCTAGGCAATCGCCAGTGAAACTGGCATCTTCCAGGGAGGGCTGCCGGGCGGAAAGCGGGCGCGCTTTCGTCACGGACGCCATGTTCTTAGAGAGGGTCGGGTGGGGGCGCGGATTTGCCGGCCGCCATGGCGGCCACGGAGGCGCTGACTAGCAATGGGTATCTTCGACACCATCAAGGGTGAGGCGAAGCGCAACTTCATCGCTCGCGCGGACACGGCGAAGGGGGAGATCATCTACAAGTATCCGGAGAACAACATCCGGATGCTCACCCAGCTGACCGTCGACGCCGATGAGGTCGCCCTCTTCGTCAAGGACGGCAAGGTCGAGGGCAAGCTGGGGCCCGGCCGTCACCAGCTCGACTCGAACAACATCCCGTTCCTGTCCGCGCTCGTGGAGAAGTTCACGGGTGGCAACCTCTTCGTCACCGAGGTCTTCTTCGTCTCCGTCCGCGAGTTCGCGGGCGTGAAGTTCGGCGGGCCCATTGGCGACGTTCGGGACCCGGAGACGGGCCTGGGCATCGGCACCATGGTGTACGGCGACTTCTCCATCCGCGTGACGGACCCGGAGAAGCTCGTGGTGGGCCTGGTGGGCATGGGCCGCTCCAGCAACGAGGAGCTGCTGGGCTGGTTCAAGAACCAGGTGCTCAAGGTGACGCGAGATCGCATCGCCGAGCTGCTGGTGAAGAAGCGCTGGCCGCTGCTCGACGTGACGAGCGGTGCGTACACCGAGGAAATCGAGACCGAGGTCATCAGCGGCCTGAAGCCCCACGTGGACGGCTACGGCCTCACCGTGGTGCGGATGGGCAACTTCCACGTCAGCATCAAGGAGGAGGACGAGGGGACGCTGAAGAAGCTCTCCAAGGACGTCGCCTACTCCCGGCTGGCCGGTGGCTTCCAGCAGTACGCGCAGGGCCAGGCGATGCTGGGCGCGGCCGAGGGCATGGCCAAGGGCGGTGACGGCAGCGGCTCCGGCAACGCGCTGGGCGGCATGGGCATGGGCATGGGCTTCGGAATGGCCCAGCAGTTCATGAACCAGCAGGGCCAGCAGCAGCGCCCCCAGGAGCCCGCGCAGCAGGCGGCTCCCGCCGACACGCGCAGCCCCGCGCAGCGCCTGAAGGAAATCAAGGAGCTGAAGGACGCCGGCGTCCTCTCCGACGAGGAGTACAACGCCAAGCGCGCGGAGCTGATGAAGCTCCTGTAGTCCGCTCGGGAGGAAGTCCTCCCCGGCACACCGTCAGGGCCTCCGTCCCCATGTGGGCGGAGGCCCTTCGTGTTTCTAGCGGCCGTCGCCGGTGCCCGCCTTGGGCGGAAGCGTGGGGCCCTGCTGCGTCCCCTGCGGCGCGGTGAACTCCTCCAGGCCCGGAGGCGGCGCGGGCTGGGTGAAGCCCTCCAGGCCGGGCGCCGCGGGGAGGATGCTGTCCTCCACGCCCTCCAGGTTCAGCCGGATGGGCACCTGGAGCGTGGTGCCCAGGCGCAACAGCAGCACGTCGGGTTCGATGCCCTTCTCGCCAATGGCCTCGGCCACCTCGCGCGAGGACAGCCCGTTGCCCTTCGCCCACAGCGCCTTGAGGAACTCACCCGACTGCGGCGCGTGCCACCACGCGGGACCGAAGCGCGCCTTGAGCTGCGCCTGGAGCTGGCCCGCGAGGAACCACGCGCGGAAGCTGTCCGCGGACTGGAAGAAGTCCTCCTGGTCCACCAGGTAGCGCGCGGTGTCCTCATCCGTCATCGGGATGTCGTCGGTGCGCGACATGACCTGGCGGTACAGCTCCTTCGGGTCCACCTCCACGCGCCGGTGCAGCTCCAACTGGTACAGGAGCCGGCCCGCGGCGTGGCGGATGAGGTACAGCTTGTGCGCGCTGGAGGTCGCCAGGTACTGCGAGCGCTGGTCTCCACTGACGCCCGCGTGCTCCTCCAGCCACACCGGGTCCTCCAGCAGGTCCTCGAAGAGCGACGAGTACGCCTCGCCCACCGTGGGGTTGCCCAGCCGCGCCAGCTCGAAGCGCGTCTCCTTGGTGAATGCCGAGTGCAGCGCGTGCCCGAACTCATGCAGCACGCGCGCTTGATGCAACACGCCCGAGCCCGGCTTGAAGGACAGCCGCACATCGTCCGGCACGCGCACCGCCAACGCCAGCGGCCGGGTGTTCTTGCGCGGCAACTCCCGCGCGTCGATTTGAACGTTCTTCAGCTCGGCCAGGTCCAGGCCCATCCCCGACAATGTGCCGTGCGCCTTGAGCAGGGACTCCCCTTTCGGGAAGGCGTCCTCCACCTCGCGCGAGCGGAACAGCCGGGGGATGTCCGCGCGGGTGATGTCCTTGAAGGGCACTCCCAGCTCACGCTGCGCGAGCCGCTCCATCACCAACCGGTACGGCGCCTGCGTGGCCTGGAGGATTTCCTCCGCCAGCACGCTCAACTTGCCCAGGTCCGCCTGCCGCAGCTCGCTGCCGAAGGCCTCGTACGAGGGGAAGCCCAGCTCCTTCACCAGCTCCTCGGCGCGCTCCTCCTTGCGGCGCAGCGTCTGGTTGAGTCGCTCCAGCGGAGGCGTCGCCGCCGTGTACAGCGCCTTGCGCCGCGCCGCGCTCCGCTCGTTGGCGAGCAGTCGCTCCAAATCCCGGTAGCGCAGCTCCTTGCCGTCGACGGTGAAGGTGAGTGACGCCTCCAGGTTGGCGGACGCGTCGTTGTACTCGGCCAGCGCGTGCGACAGGTACTCGCCGGCGAAGTGCGAGTGCAACGCGGTGAGGGCGCGCACCTCGCGCGGGTCCTGCGTGAGTTGCCGCAGCCGGTCCACCTTGCGGATGTTGTCGAGCGTGAAGAGGTCCTCCTGCCCCGCGTACGTCCCGGAGACGTCCACGTGGCGGCCCTCCGTCCAGAACACCCAGACGAGCCGGTGCTGCGCCTCCAGCAACGTCTCCGCTCGCGAGGCCAGCGCGCGCACATCCGTCGTCAGGCGCTGCTCCTCCGTGGGAGGCTGCCGGGAGTCGGCGGGGGGCCCCTTGGGGCAGGCGCTGAGGCAGAGGGCAACAGCGAGGAGGAGGGGAATCCTTGGGTGCATGTCGGGCCTCATGTTACTTCCGCCAGGCCCATGCCCAACCTTTCTCAATGGCGGGCCGCCCGGGGACGCCAGGCCCTCTACTCCGCCCTTCGACGTTTCTTCGTCGCCCAGGGGTATCTGGAGGTGGAGACGCCGTTGCTCATCCCCACGCCGGGAATGGAGCCGCACATCAACGCCTTCGAGGCGGGCTTCATCCCCGAGACGGACGTCGGCACCGCGCGCACCCTCTATCTGCACACCAGCCCCGAATACGCGATGAAGCGTCTGCTCGCCGACGGGGCCGGCCCTCTCTTCCAGCTGTGCAAGGTGTTCCGGAACGGCGAGGTCTCCGCCACGCACAATCCGGAATTCACGATGCTGGAGTTCTACCGGCCCCAGGCGGACTACCACGCCATCATGGCGGACCTGGAAGGCGCGCTTGCTGAAGCGGGGCGCTCCACCACGGAAGGCGAGCCCGGCGCCGACCCGGCCTTCTTCACGCGCACGCCCTACGAGCGCCTGACGGTGCGCGACGCCGTGTTCAAGGCGACGGGCGTGGACATCCGCGTGCACTCGGACGGGCCCTCGCTCAAGCGGGCCGCCGAGGCCGCTGGCGTGCGGACGGGCGACGCGGAGAGCTTCGATGACGTCTTCTTCCACCTCTTCCTGCAACGCGTGGAACTCGGGCTGGGCCACGAGCGGCCCACGTTCCTCATCGAGTACCCGGCGTCCATGGCGGCGCTCTCTCGCTTGAAGCCTGGGGACGCCTCGGTGGCGGAGCGGGTGGAGCTGTACGCGAAGGGCCTGGAGCTCGCGAACGGGTTTTCCGAGCTGACGGACGCAGCCGAGCAGCGGGCGAGGTTGCTCGAGGAACAGGACCTCAGGCGCAAGCTGGGGCGTTCCGTGTATCCTTTGGACGAACGGTTCCTTGACGCAGTAGGTCGAATGCCGCCCTCGGCGGGAATCGCCGTGGGGCTCGACAGAATCCTGATGCTGCTGCTCGGGGTCCAGCGCATCTCGGACGTGCTCCTGTTCCCCGCCCACGAGTTCGTGTGATTCGAGACATCGTCCGGACGGCGTTCGCGGGTGTTTCAGCAGTGGGCCTGACGGGGGTGTTCTCCTCGGTCATCTCCGCGTTGTCGGTGGGAGGCGCGCACCGGGAGGCGGACAAGGCCCTGAGGGTCTGGGCGCGGGGCGTGCTGGCGTCGGCGGGTGTGCGTCACGAGGCGGTGGGGCTGGAGCACATTCCCACGGAGGGCCACGTCGTCTTCGTGTGCAACCACCAGTCGCACTACGACGCGCCGCTGAACATGGCGTACGTGGAGACGCACACGCGCTTCGTGGCGAAGGCGGAGCTGTTCAAGATTCCGGTGTTCGGCGCGGCGCTGCGGCGGGCGGGCAACATCCCCGTGGCGCGCAGCGGCGGCAGTGAGGACCGGGCCCGGTTGGAGGAGGCGGTGACGGCGCTGCGCGAGCGGGTGAGCGTGCTCTTCTACGCCGAGGGCACTCGCAGCGAGGACGGACGGCTGCGGCCGTTCAAGAAGGGGGCCGCGACGCTCGCCATCCAGGCGGGCGTGCCGGTGGTGCCCATGGCGGTGTCGGGGACGCGGCTCATCCTTCCCAAGGGAGGACGGGCGGTGCAGTGGGGCCAGCGCGTGGCGCTGGTGGTGGGCAAGCCCATCCCCACGCAGGGCCTGACGATTGAAGACCGCGACGCGCTCACGGGCGAGCTGGAGGACGCGGTCGCGCAACTCTACTCCGAGGCGTGCAGGCGCTCGGGAGACGTACCCACATGAAGAAGTCAGCACCTCAGAAGTCGTTCGCGGCTCATCCCTGGCACGGCATCACCCCCGGGAACGAGTCTCCTGAAATCGTCACCGCCTATATCGAAATCGTCCCCACGGACGCGGTGAAGTACGAGCTGGACAAGGAGTCAGGCATCTTGAAGCTGGACCGGCCGCAGCGGTTCAGCAGCCAGTGCCCGACGCTGTACGGCTTCATTCCCCAGACGTACTGCGACGAGCTGGTGGCGAAGCGCTGCGCCGAGCGCACGGGCGTGAAGAACATCCAGGGCGATGGGGACCCCATCGACATCTGTGTGCTGACGGAGAAGGTCGTCAGCAATGGCAACCTCCTGGTGCGCGCGGTGCCCATCGGCGGCTTCCGGATGATCGACGGCAACGAGGCGGACGACAAAATCATCGCGGTGCTCGAGTCCGACCTGGTCTACGGAGAGCTGCAGCACATCGCCCAGCTCCCGCGTCCGCTGTTGGACCGTCTCAAGCACTACTTCCTCACCTACAAGCAGATTCCCGGTGAGGGAAAGCGCAGCGTCGAAATCGCGGAGGTCTACGACAGGCCGGAGGCGATGGAGGTCATCCGCCGCAGCATGAAGGACTACGACCGCGTCTACGGGCAGTCTCCCTCGACGCCGGTACGCAGCCGCACGCGTCGCCCCGCTCGGAAGTCTCGCGCGTCCTGAAGTCGAAGCCACGCGCGGAAGCGGGAGTGAGTCCCGCTCCGCGTCGTCGGGCCTCGCCGCTCAGGGCTGGTTCGGGTCCGTGCCGATGCCCTTGAACGGGTTGAAGGTGTACGTCGTGGAGAACTGCGACGCCGGGCTGAAGTAGTAGGCCGCGAGCTTCGCCGGATCATTCGCGATTTCGCCTCGGAGGATGGGGCCGTCGTTCTGGTCATCCCAGCCCCAGGGCGAGTTGGCGGAGTTCGAGCCGCAGTTGCCCGCGACGAGTCCGCAGCCGCCGCTGGTGTCTCCCCGGAACGTCCCATACGAGGAGAACAGCGTGGTGAGCTCCCGCCTCGGCCAGAGCCCCTCCGCGCCGTAGATGTCCACGAGCTTGTAGCGCACGTCGGAGTCCGTGGCGGACGAGGGCTGCTCGGCGAGCGAGAGGGACGGGAAGTACTTCACGCCGTCACCGACGATGTCGTACGCGGGCCACGCCTTGAGGCCATGGCCCTTGGCCTCCTGCGCGGTGATGGGGTGGAGTTGTCCCTCGAATGAGGCCAGCGACAGCGTGCCGTCGAGCGACTCCGAGCCCGAGCCGAGCGGACTGCCCGAGGGCACGAACGAGAAGAAGTCCTTGTGCGCCACCGTCACCGCGCCGACGAGCGCGCCGTACTCGCTGCCATCGCGCTGGATGACGAGCAGCACGCCCTCGCCGTCGTTCTCGTGCTCGGTGTCGAAGATGCTGTCGGACCAGTCTCGCGGGTGGAAGAACGTGTAGAGCAGGTACCAGTGCGTGCTCGTCTCCACCACGGACTGATACGCATGCGCGGAGAGCACGCGCGAGCCGGTGTTGTCCCAGTTGTTCGTCCCGCTCCAATCCCCGTCGAAGTCCACGCGGGTGAGGAAGTCGGACTTGCCGCTGAGCGAGTGCGAGCCCGTCACGTCCACGTCCTGGTAGTGGATGGGTGCCCACCGCTTCGTCAGGGCCGCGCGCGCCGCCGTGGAGCCCACGCCATCGAGCAGCGCCCGCCGCGCCTCTCCGAACGGGTCGTCTTCCGAAGAGCCCTCACCGCAGCCGGGCAGCAACGCGAAGGTCAACGCGACGACAGTGAGGACGAGGACATCGGAAACACGACGGAGGAGCGACGTCATGCGGGCCTGCCTTTCGGGAGGCGGACACTCCATGTCATCCAGGATGGGTTGTGAAGACTGTCTTTCGTGAAGAGCGCGTTAAGCCCGAGTGACCTGGTGGTTCCAGGGGGAGGTCCGTCGGGATGCGCATGAGTTCTTGGTGGGTGGTGCCGTCGATGTTGGGGCTGTCGTCGTTCGCTGGGGCGCAGGTGCCCCAGGCAGGGGTGTCCTCGTTACCCCTGGAGCGGCGGGCGAAGTCGTATGTCGATGAGGTGAGCTATTTTCAGACGGAGGCGGAGTTCCAGGCGTGGTTCGAGCTCCGCGCTCACCTGAGGCAGAACTTCGACGACATCTGTGGCGACACGTTCTGTGAGGGGGACTACGCGAACATCGAGTCCATCGTGTTTCGCTGTTCGGTGGAGACGCGGACGGGTGTCATCGGGCAGTGCCTCTGGGTGTTCGGTGGGAGCGCCGAGGACATCGATTCGCGCACGGGAGTCATCTCCACGCAGACGCGGACATGGGCCTGCAGGAGTCCGCTGGCGCGTAGAACGACGATGGCGAAGCTGCTGACGGCGCTCGCGGGGCCGGAGCCGCTCTACGCGACGTTGCCGGGGACGAGCACGACGCTCTACGACGGCCTGGTGGACTGCCTTTAGGTCGCGCTAGCGAAGCTCGACGAGGCGCACGCGCTTGTAGATGCGCTTGTCCAGGGGCAGGCGCGTGTCGATGAAGCCGAGCGCCTCGTCGAACTCGAAGGTGAAGGTGGGGATGGGCGGGCTGATGGAGATGATCAGCTCGAACTCCCAGAGGCTGACGATGCGCTCGCGGCTCCCCACGGCTTCGGCGGGCGGCGGTGGGAGTTTCTCCGCGGCGGAGCGCACGTCCTTCACCGCCTCCTGGTCCACTTGAGGCTGGTGACTGGGCTCCACGAGCAAGACGTCGAGCAGGCGTCCCTGGCGGTCCTGGACGACGCGGATGAGGGCTCGGCGCGTGGAGCGGAAGCCTTCGCGCATCTTCTCGCGCAGCTCGCTGCGCATGCGCAGGGCCGGGTCTCCCACCGTGCTGGTCGGGCGGCGCTTGTCATCCACGGGCTGGTTGTTCGCGACGAACGCGCCCGAGGAGCCGTAGTTGGCGGCGCGCTCGCTCCAGGCGCGGCCATAGGCGCGACTGCGCTCCATGCCCATGTCGAAGTAGCCCTGGAGGCCGTGCTCCTTCACGGAGCGGTCCGCGTCCCACAAGGCGACCAGCTTCTTGCCGAGCTGGCTGAAGTAGGGATGCACGAGCCCTCGGTCCACCTTGCCGCGCCCCACGCTCTCCGAGACGAGGTCCTCCACGAGCGCCTGGGGCGTGGGGGATTTGCGTGCGTCACGGATTCCCACGTCGGGCGCGGCCGTGGTGTCGCTCAGTCGCATCGGCGCCGCCTGGGTCCGAGCCGCCAGGAGCAGTCGCGAGCCGGAGGACTCCGAGAGTCGCGTGGAGTCCGCGGTCCGCGCCATGCTCTCCGGTGCGAGCGCGAAATCCGTGAGGGCGGTGGAAGAGGGCGCCGCCCGCGGAACATCGTTGGCGAGGAGCGGATTGGCGCGGGGGTTGTCGCTCACGGAGCCACGTGGCGCGTGTTCCCTCGCCAGGTCCATGGGCGGCGATGTATCGGCGAGTGCGTCGCTCGGCACGCGGGGCTCGCGTTCCGGTGCCTGCTGCGCGGCGGCGGACGTGTCGGTTCGCGGGCTGCTCCGCTCATTCTCTCGAGCGAAATCAGCGGGGGATGTATCGGTCCGCGGGCTGCTCGGCTCACTCTCTTGTGCACGCTCGGCGGTGGCGGCCGTATCGGCCAGTGGTGTGGTCGAGGCGTGGGGCGTGCTCTGTCGTGCTCGTTCCGTGGCGGCGGACATCTCTGTCGCCGAGTGGCTCGGTGGAGGAGGCCCACTCTCTTCGGCTCGCGGCGTGGAGTCGGGCGCATGGGGAAGCGTCTTGTCTCCACGTGGGCGCTCAGTGAGCGCCTGCTTGTGCGCGCTCGACGCATTCGGGGGACGTGCCTCGCTCTCCTGTGCCGGGTTCGCCACGGCCGACGAGGTCACCTCCACCTCCACCCATTCCAGCGCGGCGGGGCGGGGGAGGGCTGCCGGTGGCCGCGTGGCTGGAGGCATCCCGTCGACGGCCAGCCACAGCAGCCCGTGCACGGCCACACTGGCCGCGAGCGCGGGGAGCAGGCGTCGGGAGGGGGCCGGCGACATGGACTCTGCTTTTAATCGAGTCGACACGGCACGCCCGGGAAAGCGAGCCAGAAGGGTAGGAAACCCATCATGGCGCGCGTAGTCTCAAGAAACACCGGAGGAAGGCACCCAGGATGGCGACCTCGCTGCTCGCGACGGATGGCTACAAGTTCAGCATGGCGGAGGCCGGCTGGCCGTTGCGCCGGGAGACGTTCTATTACTCACACCGCAAGGGCGGTCTCCAGGTCATGCCCCTGGACCTGGCCGCCTACGTGCGCTCGCTCCTCCCCGAGCCGAAGCCCGAGGACTACGACTTTCTCGCGCGCTACGACTACGAGATGGGCGTGGGCTTCAAGGCCGCCATCCTCCGCAAGGAGAAGCTCTCCATCCGCGCCATTCCGCGCGGCACGCTCTTCTTCCCGCGTGAGCCCATCCTCACCCTCACCGGCCCCTCCGCCCTGGTCTCCTGGGTGGAGCCGCTGCTGCTCCAGCTCAACTTCCGCATCCAGGTCGCCACCCAGGCCCTGATGGACCGGGACGTGCTGGCCCGCGCGCTCGCCCGCGTCACCTGCGAGGAGCAGAAGACCATCGCCCTGGAGACGCTCGACGCGGTCGGCGTCAAGCCCGTGCCCATCACCGTGGACTCGGACGGGTATGCCCAGCGCGTGCGCGCCACCGTCCAGGAACTCGTTGACGTGGTGGAGGACCCCGCGCGCATCTTCGAGGTGGGCCTGCGCGCGGCGACCTGTCTGGGGCAGCACGACATCGCCCTGCGCGCCTGCAAGGACGTGGGCGTGACGCGCACCAGCAACGTGGAGGGCGCGCGCTCGCTGGGGATGATGCCGGTGGGCACCATGGGGCATGAACACATCCAGCGCTACGGCTCGGATGATGCCGCGTTCCGCGCCATGCGCGAGCGCCGCCCCCAGCGCTCCAGCTACCTGCTGGACACCTTCGACACGCTCACCTCGGGCATCCCCGCCGCCTTCCAGCTCATCCGCGAGGACCCGGGCTCCGGCGACTCCATCCGCTTCGACTCCGGCAACAAGAAGCTCCAGTACCTCTACGCCGTGACGCGCGCGCGCGACATGGGCATCAAGCCCGTCAACATCCTCGAGGATGGTCTGGACGCGGAGGCCACTCGCGAGTTCGAGGAGTTGCGGCGACAGGTGGGCTGGGATCCGAGCGCGCAGTTCTACGGCTACGGCGGACACATCGTCGCGCGCACCATGGACTGCCCCTTCACGCGCGACAGGGTGGCCGCCATCTACAAGCTGTCGCAGACGGGCCCCCAGCCGGTGATGAAGTTCGGCAACGAGCTGGCCGAGGGCAAGCAGAGCATCCCCGGCACTCCCGTCCTCTTCCGCCGTCGGCATGGCTCCGGCCCCATTGGCCTCGTGGGCCAGGAAGGCGAGCCGGTGCCGGAGGGCTACTTCCCGCTCATGGAGGCCGAGCCGGAGAAGCCGTCCCTGGTGGGCGCGCTGGAGGCGAGCGCGGAGCCCGCGAAGATTGCCCAGACTCCCGCCACGAAGGCGCTCGTCGAGGAGCTGACGCGGCGTCACTTCCCCAAGGGCCGCTGATACAGGCCCACCCCTGGAGGACCGCATGTCGCTGCCCATCCCCCGCTTCCACGAGGACGCTCGCTCGGGTCAGCTCTACCTGGAGCGCACCGCCGAGGTCGCCGACGAGGCCCGCCGCTATGTCGCCGAGCACGGCGTGCGCCCCGCGCGCGAGGACCGGGTGCGCATCGCCGCCTTCGGTATCGACGTGCAGGTGGCATTCTGCACCCCCGGCGCCAGCCTCTTCGTCCCCGGCGCCGTCGAGGACACCCAGCGCACGCTGCGCTGGCTCTACTCGCACCTCAACCGGGTGACGGAGCTGGTGTTCTCGCTCGACACCCATCGCATCTTTCAAATCTTCCATCCCGCCTGGTGGAAGGACGCGGAGGGACGGCACCCCGCGCCGATGACGCAGGTGTCCGTGGCGGATGTCCGCTCCGGCCGCTGGCGGGCCACGCGCTTTCCGGAAGAGAGCCTGGAGTACTGCGAGCGCCTGGAGGCGCAGGCGCGCTACGTGCTCACCATCTGGCCGTACCATGCGCTGCTCGGGGGACTGAGCCACGCGCTGGTGCCGGCGTTCTACGAGGCGAGCGTGTTCCATGCCCTGGCGCGGGACACGGCCACCCACTTCGAGCTGAAGGGCGAGCACCCGCTCACGGAGAACTACTCCGTGCTCATGCCCGAGGTGACGGAGGTGAAGGGGCAGCGTGTGGGCGAATTCAATACGCGCCTCTTCGAGCGGCTGATGACGTTTGATCGCCTCTACGTCTTCGGTCAGGCCAAGTCGCACTGCGTCCTGTCCACGCTGAGGGACCTCCGGGAGCACATCGAGCGGACGGACCGCTCGAAGATGGGGCGGGTCCACATCCTGGTGGACGCGATGAGCCCGGTGCCCGCGCCGCCGCTGGAGCCGCTTCCGCCCTCGCTGGACTTCCCACGACTGGCGGACGAGGCCATCGAGGAGCTGCGGCGGGCGGGGATGCGGGTGGTGCGCACCACGGAGCCGCTGGACGTTTGAGCCGGACTTCCGGCGTGGGGCGTGCGCCGGGATTCACTCGGTGTGGTAGAATTCCGCCTCCGTCCCCGGCCTGCCGTTGATGGCTTGCCGCTGGTGAAGGGGGAGTCATGTCACGACAGAGCTCACCGGCGTTCTCGCTGAAGGTCGGCCCCCATGGCCCGGACGGGTTGGGCGTGTCGGGTGTCTCCGGCTCCGAGGGCCTCAGCCGGCTGTACGACTTCCGTGTGGACTTCTTCACGGTGGACGCCGAGCCGCTCGAAGTGGCGGAGCTCGTGGGCCAGGACGCCCTGGTGACGTTCTCCGTGCGGGATTTCGCCGCCCGGCACGTTCACGGCTGGGTGCGCGAGGTGGAAGCCCTGGGGATGAAGACGGGGCGCAGGCGTTACCGGGCGCACGTGGTGCCGCGGTTGTGGCGACTGACGCAGGCCCACAAGAGCCGCATCTTCCAGGAGAAGACCGTCCCGGACATCCTCAAGGCGGTGCTGAAGGAGAACGGCATCGAGGTGCGCGCGGCCCTGTCCGCCGCCTATGCGCCGCGCGAGTACTGCGTGCAGTACCGCGAGACGGACTTCGCCTTCCTCAGTCGGCTGATGGAGTGGGAGGGCATCTTCTACTTCTTCGAGCACGCCGAGGACGGGCACACGCTGGTGCTGGGCGACAAGCCGAGCGCGCACGCGCCGCTGCCGCAGGGCAAGGCACTGCCCTTGCGTCCCAGTCTGGGCAAGGCGGTGGTGGAGGAGGAGTACCTCTCCGCGTTGGAAGTGGTGCACCGGCTGCGTCCGGGCGCCGTGCACCTGAAGGACTACGACTTCGAGAAGCCCGCGCTGGATGTCTCCGGAAAGACGGAGGCCGCGGAGGGCGTGACGGCGCTGGAGCTCTACGACTATCCCGCAGGCTACGTGACACCGGGCGTGGGCAAGTCCACGTCGAGCGTGCGCGTGGAGGAGGCCACGGTGGGAGGCCGGACGCTCGCGGGTGACAGCGTGGCGCCTCGGCTGACGCCGGGGTTCCTGCTGGAGGTGGAGCTGTCCGAGGAGGACGTCTTCGCGGGCGAGTACCTGGTCACCGACGTGGTGCACTCGGGCCTGCAGCCGGACGTCTCCGGGGGCAGCGAGTCGCTCCAGGGGCTCTATCGCAACCAGTTCCAGCTCCTGCCCAAGGCGGTGCCCTTCCGGCCGCGCCGCAAGACGCCGCCGCCGCGCATCGCGGGCCTGCAGACGGCCACGGTGGTGGGGCCCTCCGGCGAGGAGATACACACCGACGCGCATGGCCGCGTGAAGGTCCAGTTCCACTGGGACCGCGAGGGCAAGAGGGACGAGAAGGCCTCCTGCTGGGTGCGCGTGGGCCAGCCGTGGGGCGGTCCGGCCTGGGGCGACGTGTGGCTGCCGCGCATCGGTCAGGAGGTGGTGGTGCGCTTCCTGGAAGGCGACCCGGACCGACCGCTGGTGGCGGGCGCCGTCTACAACGGCTCCAACATGGCGCCGTACCCGCTGCCGGACGAGAAGACGAAGAGCACTCGCAAGAGCGCGTCGAGCCCGGGCAGCGACGGCTTCAACGAGGTGCGCGTCGAGGATTCGACGGGCGCGGAGGAGATCTTCACCCACGCGCAGAAGGACGAAGACCTGCTCACGGAGAACAACAAGGACCAGCAGGTCGGTGGGTACGAGTCGCTGCTGGTGAAGAAGGACCGCAAGCGCACGGTGGAGGGGTTCCAGTCGTTGCTGGTGAAGAAGCACGACGTGGCGGTGGTGGAGGGCAACCAGTCGCTGCTGGTGGAGAAGGACCGTGAGAGCACCACGCTCGGGAGCCACGACGAGGCGGTCGACGGCAACCAGGTGATGTCGGTGGGCGGCAACCTCTTCGTGGACGTCTCCAAGGCTTCATCGGAGATGGTGGGCGCGGCGAAGGCCACCACGATTGGCGGAGCGCTGGCGGTGTCCGTCGCGCTGGCCTTGAACGAGGCGACCGGAGGTGTGAAGTCGCTTCAGGTCGGTGCCGCGCACTTCGAGAACGTCATGGGTCACCGCAGCGAGACGGTGGCGGAGAAGACGGAGCGGAAGGTCGGCACCGACTGGAAGACCGAGGTGAAGGGCGGCGCCACGGTGACGGTGGGCAAGGACCTGAAGGAAGAGGTGAAGGGCCTGTTCCAGATTGCCGTCAAGGAGGAGACGACCTTGATGGCCAAGACGTACTCGCTCAAGTCCGACAAGCTCTCCGTCATCGTCAACGGGAACCTGGCGTTGCAGGTGGAGAAGTCCGGCAACGTGAAGCTCTACGCCAAGACGCTCACGCTGGATGGCTCCGAGGTGAAGTTCAAGGGCGCCAAGGTGAAGATGGAGGCGGCGGGTTCGGCGAAGAGCGAGTCCATCAGCCTCAAGGAGATTGGAAAGCTGCCGCCGGCCGAGTCGGGCTCGATGAAAATCAAGATGAAGAGCCGGAGCGGCGGGTCCGTGGAGGGGCGCGAGTTCGAGCTCAAGCTGCCGGATGGCAGTGTCCGCAAGGGCACGCTGGACGGGCAGGGCGGCGCGAAGCTCGACAAGCTGCCGGAAGGTGAGTCCGTGCTGTCGTTCCCGAAACCGCAGGGCTGATTCGCTGGAAGGACCCAACTCGCAATGAGCACACGGCACAAGGTCAAGCAGGGGGAGTGGCTCTCGAAGATTGCTCGGCAGTATGGGTTCGCCAAGTGGCAGGAACTCTGGGACCACCCGGACAACGCGCCCCTGCGCGCGAAGCGGACGAATCCGTTCTGCCTCCAGGTGGATGACGAGGTGGTCATCCCGGAGCTGCCGGGACTCAAGGTCTCCGCGGGCTCCAGCTACAGCTTGCAGGGTGGAGACCCGCCGGACCGCATCCGGCTGGGCATGCGACGGGCGAACGCGCCGCTGGGGCTCAAGCGCTACGAGCTGAAGCTGGGCGAGAAGCTGCTGAAGGGGACGCTCACCTTCCAGGGGCTCCTGGACCAGCCGCTGCCACCGGAAGCGACGGAGGCCACGCTCAAGGTCTGGACCTCCGAGGAGCCCGAGCTGTCGTGTGAGTGGCAGTTGAAGCTGGGCCACCTGGACCCGCTGGATGCGCTCAGTGGCGTGCAGGCGCGACTGGCGAACCTGGGTTGGTACAACGGCCCCATCAACAACGAGCTGACGGAGGACACCCGCACGGCGCTGGCCAGCTTCCAGTTGGCGCTGCTCCTGACTCCCACGGGTGAGCTGAGCAAGGAGACGCTCGAGAGCCTCGCGGACCGGCACGAGCAGAACGGAGGCACGGAGGTCCTGCCGCCGTCCTTCGGGTCGGACGATGACGAGGAGGAAGTCGAGGAGGGTGGAGGCTCACCAGGTGGTGAGTCGTCGGCGGGAGCGGGAGCACCTCCGCCCCCTGCGACGGGTTCGGCGAGTGCGAGTCCGCAAGGTGGTGGTTCGAGCACGGGTGGCTCGGCGAGCGGTACTGGCACGGGTGGCTCGGGCACGACGACGGGCGCGACCGCGCAGAGCGGCACGGGCACGGGTGGCTCGGGCACGACGACGGGCGCGACCGCGCAGAGCGGCACGGGCACGGGTGGCTCGGGCACGACGACGGGCGCGACCGCGCAGAGCGGTACTGGCACGGGTGGCTCGGGCACGACGACCGCCGCGACGGGGCAGACTGGCGGAGGGACCGCGACGGGCGGCGTGGCGACGGGTGGCACGGCTGCCGCCGCCACCGCACAGCAGAGCGCCACTGCCGTGGACACGCACCGCTACGGCGGCTTCGTTCTCCAGCGCAGAGACCGTGACGACCAGCACCGCTGGGGTGGCGCGGTGCAGCCTGTCGCCCAGGGCAACAACGGCGCTCCCACCCTGGTCGCTCCCGGTACTGGCACCGTGGGCAATGCCCTCACCGCGCCCACGCACGTGCTCCGGCTCCAGCGTGACCTGCGCGAGTTGGGCTTCCTCATCGGTGGCACTCCGGACGGCGCCTTCGGACTGGGCACCGACTGGGCCGTGCGCGAGTTCCAGATCTACTCGAAGATGGAGAACGTCGCGCAGGAGGACACCGCCAACACCAGCACCAACTACGTGGAGCGGCTGTCCCAGGTGGCCAACACCCAGATCTACCAGGGCGCGGTCAGCGGCATCGTCAACGACGACACCGAGCAGCGCATCCGTCACTGGCTCACCAATCGTTGGCGCTGCCCCGTCATCGTCCGAGCGATGAACGTGGCGAACGGCAACCCCACCACGGTCTTCCAGGACAACCTCTGGCGGCACGACGACTGCGCCAACACGGCGCCGCGCATCTACGTGCGCGACTTCACCGGCTACTACACGCTGCCCACCGGCCGGAACGAGGACGACCTGCGCGTGCTGGGCACGTACACCACCTATCCCAGCTACGGCGGGCCGGTGAGCATGCCCACCCGACACACGTGGGCGACCTCGGAGTTGCTGCCGTCCAACCTGGTGGGCGTCGCCAACTACAACTCGATGACGGCCTCCCAGCGCTCCACCTACAAAGTGGTCCGCGCCGCCGCCGAGCAGGAGAACCTGGGGTACTTCGACTCGCTCAACGCCTACGACAACGCCTTCATCTCACTGGGGCCGTGTCACTGGACGCTGGGCATCCTCTTCGCCGGCAGCGCCGAGCCCTCCGAGGGTGAGCTGTGCGGCTTCCTCGCCTACCTGCGCTCCAGCAACCAGGCCGCCTTCGAGGAGGCCATCGAGTTCTTCGGCCTGCGCATCGACGAGGACTGGGACGCGGGGGCCGGCAACGGCGCCACGCTCTACAGCAGCAGTGGCAAGAAGTACTCGGGTTGGCCCGCGCAGCAGCGCGACGACGCGACCTGGGCGCGGATGGACGAGACGGAATCGGCGGGCAACTACTACAAGACGTATCACTGGTACTACCGCTTCCAGATGGCGGGACGGACCATCGAAGGATTCCAGCGCGCCATGTGGAACGCGGCCCGCATCCGCCTGCGAGACATCCGCGACACGCCCTGGGGCACGGGTGTGGCCAACGTGGGCACCGGCGCCAACGCGCGTGCTCCGACCGTCGGGGACGTGGCGACGTCCGAGAAGCTCATGGGCATCCTGCTGCGCTGGCACATCTTCCGTCCCGGCCATGTCGCGGCGCAGAACTCCGCGGGGCAGCGGCTGCGCAATGCCTTCACCGCCGCGAAGCAGGCGAACCCCACGCTCAATTGGACCCAAGCCCCCAACCTCTGGACCAACGCGCACGAGACGGCGCTCATCACCCACATTCTCGCGGAAGCCTCCAGCGTGAATGACTCGGTGGACAACGTGGCGAACTGGCCGGGCTGGCTGGGGGGCACGGTGCAGACGACGAATCCGCGCAACTACCAGCTCGCGCTGCCCGCGGGCACCACGCTGTTGTCGACGCGCAACTCGTTCAACTTCGACGTGCCTTGAGTCGCCGGGAGGCGGAGTCGCCCGTCAGGGCTTCTCCGTCTCCGTGGATGCGTCCTGGTAGGTGTCGCCCTGGAAGCGCATCGTCACGCGCTTCGTCGTGGGCGCATCGAGCGTGCCGCCCTTTTCCCGGTGCACCACGTCGCGCCAGCCCTGGGTGCGGGTGTCCAGCGGCTTGAGCTCCAGCGTGTACTCGGGGCCCCAGACGGGGGCGTACCGGTCTCCGCTGCAGTGGACGTAGAGGGCCTGCACGGTGGCGCCATCGCTCCCGGCGTCCGTGGGGAAGACGACGTAGAGGTCCTGCTGGCCACGGCCGTCCAGGTCCACTTCCGCCGCGCGCAGGGCCTTTCCATGGCCAGGGTCCGGCTCCACCTGAAGGGCAGGGCGCGTGCCCTTGCCCACCGTGGTGATGCGGAAGGTCTCATCGCGTGCGCAGGGACCCGATGCGGACGCCGTGGGAGCGGGGCTGCCCGCGCCTGGGGCTGTCGCGGGCGGTGTCGTGGACGCGGGGCTTGGGTTGCCTCCCGTGCCCGGAGCCGTGGTGTTGCCAGTGCTCGCGTTGCCTTTTGTGCCAGTGGCCGGCGTGACTCCGGAGTTCGAGCTTCCGCCCGTGCCCTGCGCCGTCGTGGAGGGAGATGCACTCGTGCCTGGCGCATGGGCCGTGCCGCCAGTTCCCTGACCCATCACCGGAGAATCCGCACGGGAGGGCAAAGCAACTGCTTCTCGAGCCTGGGGCGCGGGGGACGCCGAGGCGGTGCGGAGCGAGCCCTCGGTGCAGGCGGACGCAAGGCATGCTGCGGTAGCGGCGAGCAGGACGTGGCGCATGGCCGTGAAGTGTACCGCTCCCTCCCGTGCGTGTGCAGGCGCGCGCGCCCCATCCCCTTGCCGAGCGCCTCGCGGGCAAGCCCCCTGCGCCACAGGACAGGTCTCCTTGTGCGGCGGCCTACATCCCGGGCGAGGCCGAGACTGTCAGCGACCGGACTTGAGTCGCGCCACCGTCCACCGCGCCACGGCTTCACGGAGCACGTCCGCCGCCGAGGCCCCGGGACGCGCCTGGGTGCTCAGGTCCACCACCGTGTGGAACAAGTCCAACTCCAGCCCCTCATCGCGCTGCACCGAGCCAGCGAACAGCTCCACCGGCGTGCCGTGCTCTCGCGCCAGTCGCGCCAGCCCACCAGGCCCCTTGCCCAGGGACGTCTGCCGGTCGAAGCGGCCCTCGCCCGTGAGCACCACCTCCGCGAGCAACACGCGCCGCTCCAGCCCCAGCGCGCGCGACACCAACTCATACCCGGGCACCAGTCGCGCACCCGCGAGCGCCGTCAGTCCGAAACCGAAGCCGCCAGCGGCGCCCGCACCGGGCCAACCCGCCGCCGTGTCGCCCACCACCCGCGCGAAGTGCGCCAGCGCCGCTTCCAGCGCCTCGACCACCTCCGCGTCCGCGCCCTTCTGCGGACTGAACAGGTGCGCGGCGCCATCCGCCCCGAGCAGCGGCGACGTGACATCCGTGGCACCCATCAACTCCACCTGCCCGAGCCGGGGATGACGCTCCGTCGCATCCACCCGAGCCAGCGCCGCCAGCGCGCCTCCACCCGGCGGCAGCGGGTTGCCGTGCACGTCCAGGAAGCGATAGCCCAACGCCGTCAACGCGCCCGTGCCGCCGTCTGTTGTGGCGCTGCCACCCAGGCCGACGATGAGCCGCTCGCAGCCCGCGTCCAGCGCGGCGCGCATCAGCTCGCCCGTGCCATACGTGGAGGCCCGTCGCGCGTTGCTCGGAGTGGGCTCCATCCGCGTCAGCCCGGACGCCGCCGCCATCTCCACCACCGCGGTGCGGCCATCCTCCAGCAAGGCCCAGTGGGCCTCCACCTGCTGACCCAACGGACCATGCACATGGCACACGCGGCGCTCGCCCCGCGTGCCCGACAGCAGCGCGTCCACCGTGCCAGGGCCACCATCCGCGAGCGGGGCGACATCCAGCACCACCTCGGGCGAGATTTCCCGCACGCCCTTGGCCATGGCCTCGGCGGCTTCCGCGGCCGTGAGGGTGCCCTTGAACTCCTGCGGTGCCACGAGCCAGCGAGGAGAAATCACGGCAGCGACTCCCGACTTTTCATCGGGTGGCTTCGATGACCTGTCGCTCCCTGCATCCGACTTCTCCGCAAGCCCACGCCTCCGCATCCGATTGACGCTGCAATCATTGCCCCGTCAGCGGACGAGTTCACCCTGATACATGCGCTCCTGTTATCAAAACTCCCGAATTGCAACGTTGCCTTGACTCCAAGAGCCGGATTCATCGCAGACCGGGTGCGGGCGCGGTACAGACAGACCCGTCAGGGTGTCTGTCGCGACGCCGCCGAGGCGATTGCCTCCGCGTGCCATTCGAGCAGGGGACGCGGCGCTTTCAGCGTGGCATCCCGGCTCTGGGACACGCGCTCCAGGCGCTCGAGCAGCACGCCCACGGTCTCCGCGGGTTGGCGTGCGGGGCCGCGAATGCGCTCGCAGAAGAACGTGCGGCAGCCGAACGGACGGTCCGCGTACACGGTGCAGCGCTTGCCCGCCGCATCCAGGTAGGGGCACCCGCCGTCCGCGCGGGGTGGGGGCAGGGGACGGCCCTTCGTCAGGAGTTCCCACTCGGGCAGCCACAGCCAGGGCTGGCGGCCCGTCGTGGCCAACTGGCAGCACTCGCCGCTGGCGGAACACGAGAAGGGGACGTAGGCGGCGTCCGCTTGACGGTAGATGGTGCGCACTTCCTTCAGTGCGCGCTCCTTCTCGCGAGTGCCCCCTGGCGCGCGCGAGTCCTCGTCTTCATCCCAGTCCCGGGTCCGCATGGTCAGCGCCGTTGTCTCATGCCACCGGAGCGCGGGTCGATGCGGGGGGCCTCACAGGGCGCGCAGCACGTAACACTTCAGGTAGCGGGTTTCCCGCAGGTTGAGCAGCACGGGGTGGTCCTTGCCGGCGCCACGTCGCTCGATGATCTGCATGCGGCGGCGCGCATCCGCGGCGGCGGAGGCGAGCATGTCCTCGAACGCCTGCTCGTCCACGTGGTACGTGCAGCTCGCGGTGATGAGGATGCCGCCGGGCCGCAACAGCTGCATGGCGCGGAGGTTGATTTCCTTGTAGCCGCGCACCGCGGCGGCGATGGCGTCCTTGTTCTTCGCGAAGGACGGCGGGTCCAGGACGATGGTGTCGAACTTGCGACCCTCGTCCACGGCGTCGCGCAGGAAGTCGAAGGCGTTGGCCACCACGACGTTCAGGTTGGAGAGCTTGTTGGCGGCGGCGTTGTCGCGCAGCTGGGCGGCCGCCAGCTCCGAAATCTCCACCGCCGTGACGCTCTGGGCGCGCGTGGCGAGCTGGAGGGCGAAGCCTCCCACATACGAGAAGCAGTCCAGCGCCTCGCCATGGGCGTACTGCGCGGCGACGACGTGGTTCTCCCGCTGGTCCAGGAACGCGCCCGTCTTCTGGCCCTCGAGCAGGTCCGCGCGCACGCGCACCAAACCCTCGTCGAAGGAGACGGGGCCGGGCGCCTCGCCGCGCAGCATGCCCTTCTCCGGCGTCAGGCCCTCCAGGTGACGCACGCTCACGTCCGAGCGGTTGACGATGCCTTTGGGCTGGAACTGCTCCTGCAGCAGGTCCGCGATGAGCGCCTTGCGCTGCTCCACGGCGGGCACCAGGAACTGGACGCTGAGGTAGTCGCCGTAGCGGTCCACCACGAGGCCCGGAATCCCGTCCGCCTCGCCGTGCATCAGCCGGTACGTCGTCTCGCCCGGGAGCGCGCGGGTGCGCAGGGCCTGCGCGGCCAACAGGCGCTGACGGAAGAAATCGTCGTCCACGGCCACGTCGTCGAAGCTGAGCCAGCGCAGGGAGATCTTCGACTGGCGCGAATAGAACGCCTTGCCGATGAACCAGCCGCGCCCGTCCACCACGCGCACCACCTCGCCGCCGACGAGGCCCGGGTCACCGTTGAGGTCCGCGCGATAAATCCACGGGTGCCCTGCCTGCCAGCGGTCCACGCCCCGGCGCACCAGGGAGACCTGGGGCAGCCCGTCCGGGCCAATCTCGGGGGAGGTCCGGTCCGGGGCGACCTTTTCGGGACGGTGGTGGGGGCGGCCACGGCCCGAACCGTGAGGCGGGGAGGAGGGCCTGCCACCGCGATGGGGGCCAGAAGGGGGCTTGGATGAGGTGGGCATGGCGATTCGCGGCGTATACTCGCAACCCGCGTGAGATACGAGTTGCTCCTACAGACGATGACGCCGGGCATGCCCTACGAGGCGGCGCGGGTGGATGGCCTCCTCTCGCAGAAGCGGGTGACCGTCCGTCCGGACGGCAACCGCCTCTGGCATTTCCAGCACGGCGACGTGGAGGTGGGAGTGCTGCGCGAAGGGGGCCGGGTGGTGGCCACCGAGCTGCGAATCCCCCTCGCCGAGCGCTCGGACCTGGTGCGCGAGGTGGTGGCCGAGGCCGCCCAACTGGCCTCCAAGGCTGGCGCCCGGCTCGTGGACCCCCAATTGGGCCGCTCTCTGGTGGCCTCCGACGAGGGCGTGGTGGCGGACCAGTACATGCGCACGGTGCGCTACGCGGGCGGCGCCTCCGGGATGTCGTCCGAGACGATGGGCGCCTCCTCCTCGTACACGCCGCTGACGACGGAAGGGCCGAGGGGCTTCCAGCCGGGCGCGAAGTTCTTCCTCATCGCCATTGGCGCCTTCTTCTTCCTCTACCTGCTCGTGGACTCGATGCTGTCGGGTCTCGGCGGGCGCTAGGTCCTCCGGGCGGGCATGAAGGCGCCTGCTTGCCCGCAGGGTTGTCCGGCACGAGGGAGCGCTCGGCGTTAGGTTGTGGGCGTGTTCAAGTACTTCCTGCTCGCGCTCATCGTTCCCTTCGTGGAGCTGTACCTCCTGGTCGTCATTGGCCGTGAGGTGGGTTTCCTTCCGACGCTCGGCGTGGTGCTGCTGACGGGTGTGGTGGGCTCGTGGCTCGCCCGTCGCGAGGGCGGCAGGGTGATGCGCCGCTGGCGAGACGCCCTGGCCCGGGGGCAGGTCCCCGAGGAGGGGTTGTTCAGCGGCGCGCTGGTCATGCTCGGCGGCGTGCTGCTGGTGATTCCCGGTGTCCTCACCGACGTGGTGGGCCTGTCGCTGCTCTTGCCGCCCGTGCGGAGGTTCGTGACGGCGCGCCTTCGCCGTGCCGTGGAGCGACGCATGCGCGACGGCTCGCTGCGCGTCACCACCCTCGGAGGCGTGGGCTTTCCGGGGCCATTCCCGGGCGAGCCTTCCCCCCGCGCTCCGTTCCCCGAGTCGTGGACGGACGACGCGGCGAGCCCGTCCGCGCGAATGCGCTCCGGGGCTTCGCGGTCCGAGGTCGACGCGGAGTTCACCGAGGACGAGCCGCGACACTGAGCCGCGCGGCTCGGGGCCTCAGCCTCGCGGACTCATCCGGGCGCTGCTGAGATTGGCCTTCAGCGTGGTGGAGCCCGAGCGCCAGGGGCGGGCCTGGTCCGTCAGCCAGCGGCCGAGCCGGGCCACACCCGCGCAGACCAGCAGCAGGCCGAGTCCCACGCCCAACGCGGCGGGAATCCCCAGCGTGGGGCCCACGCGGCTGGCGAGTCCCGCGATGTCCGCCCAGCCGTACACCACCGGCAGGTGCAGGACATAGAGCCACAGTGACAGCCTGCCCAGGGGCGCCAGCAGCCCGCTGAGTCGAACGGGGGCCAGGTTCACCACCCCCAGCACCATGAGCCCCTGGCCCACGCGGTAGGCCACCATCCACGCGCTCGCGGGGCCCCAGTCGGCCACCGTGAGCTGGGTGAGTCCGAGCACCCCCGCGCCCAACGCCAGCAGCGCCAGGCCCTGGGGCCAGCCCGGCTTCAACAGATGAAGCGCATAGGCTGCGAAGGCCCCCGCGAAGAAGAAGCCCGCCCAGGGGAAGAAGGGGAAGCGGCTGCCCTCGCCACTGCCCAGGAACTGTTGGACCGGCGCGGGCAGCCCCACGCCCAGCCGCCACATCGTCGCGCTCGCCAGCGGGACGGCCACGGCCAGGGTGAACAGGACGAGCGGACGGCCTCCTCGCGCGGGCACGAGCGCGAGGAGCACGGAGCCCACGAGCAGCGCGAAGCCGATGCACTGGAGCGCATCGAAGGCGAAGACGCGCGACAGCATCGCGTCCGACCAGCCCATGTCATGCACCGCCGGCCAGCCGGGCCAGTGCAGGACGTAGCCGAGGAACAACAGCAACAGCGACCGACGGACGCGACGACCGAGCGAGTCGCGCGCGGCATTGGGCTTGGTTCCCAGTGCCGCGACCACGGCCCATCCACTCACGAGGAGGAAGAGGGGCGCGGTGATTCCGCGAAAGCTCCAGTAGTGCTGCACCCAGGGATTCAGGCGAGCTTCGGGCGAGAGCAGCGCGTCCAGCGTATGTCCCAGCACCATGGCGAGGACCGCTAGCCCGCGCGCCCCGTCGAGCCCGGGGTGCCGGTTCGATTGCTGCTGGAAGGTGAACGAGGGGCCGAGTCGTTTCACGCGACCCGGAGCATAGGACGACCCAAGGGCCGCGTCTCGAAAAGGCACGGCTTGACGCAGTCTCTGCCACCCTCCGGGCGAGCCACCTGGACGGTCCGTGGGGTGCTACATGCCTGGGCATGCGGACCCTTTCCAAGCGCCTGGTTGCCCCGCTGCTGCTGTTGTCCACCACGACTCCCGCGCGGGCCGCGTCAGGAGATGACTGGCTGGGCTCCGACAAGCCGAAGCACTTCGCGGCGTGCTTCGTCCTGGCGGGTGTGGGTTATGGCGCGGGCGCGCTTCTCTTCGAGCCGCCCGAGGCGCGCTTGTGGACGGGCGCCGGGCTCGCGCTCGGGGTCGGCGTGGGCAAGGAACTGTACGACCTGGGGCGTGGGACGCGCTTCTCGCTCAAGGACCTGGCGTGGGACGCGGCGGGGACGGCGACGGGTCTGGGCGTGGCGTGGCTGGTTGACCGGCTCGTCTTCGGTCCACCGTCGGGTGTGGACGCGGCGGCGACGCTACGACGGGATGTTCCGCTCGTCGTGCTCGTCCCCGGAGGACGTGGCGTCGGCCCGGGTCGACAGGAGGTCTTCGTCTGGACGCGCGCGCGCTTCGATGAGTCGCAGCAGCTTCTCGCGCTCCATGAGCGGCTCCACCGTCATCAAGGCACTGCCTTGTCGCGCGCCTCCTCCGGTGACGAGCACGGTGACCTGTCCTCGGGGGCACTGCCGCAAGCAGCCGGTGGGCATGACCCGGACGGAGTCGGAGAGCCCTCGCTCGCTCAGCGAGCGCTGGAGCCAGCGCGGCAGCTCGATGCCACTCGACCTGGCGCCGCCGCGCATCAGGCACTTGCGACAGACGAGCACCTCGATGTCCTCGGGCGTCTCGTCCGTCTCCCCAGCGCGTTCATCCCGCATCCATCCTCCTCGTCGTCTTCGGAGCCGGGCACTTCCGCCGCGCGTCATGGCGCGGATGCGCCGCTGCGGAATGACCTGGTCCAGAGGAGGAGGTAGCCGCGCCTCCGCGGCCGCGCAGCCCGGACCCGCATGTCCGTGGAGCGAGGCGGCGAGGGGGCGACCGCTGACGGCGGGGCTGATGGACGCTGAAAGAGGGCGTGGGGTGCGTCATCAAGACGCGGGCGCCACGCGGGAGGTGGACTGGTAGCGTGCCGCCCTGTCCACGCCCCTGGAGTGCCTCATGTCGCGCAATCGGTTCCTGACGCTGCTCACGTTGACCTCGCTCGGCGCGGGTGGGCTGACGGCGTGCGAGCGGAAGCAGGAGGTCGCAGCGCCCGTGCCGGTGGTGGCGCAGGCCGCTCCGAAGCCGAAGGGCCCCAAGCCGATGACGCCCGAGCAGCTCGCGCACTTCTTCCGCCCGCTTCCTCCGGCGAAGGATGCGAAGCCCGCGCCCAAGGACACCGAGGCGCAGGTGATGCTGGGCCGCATGCTCTTCTTCGAGCCGCGCCTGTCGAAGAACCACGACGTCTCCTGCAACACGTGCCACGGCCTGGACACCTACGGCGTGGACAACAAGGCGCTGTCGGACGGGCACAAAGGGCAGAAGGGCACGCGCAACTCGCCCACCGTCTACAACGCGGCGGGCCACATCGCGCAGTTCTGGGATGGGCGGGCGGACACGCTGGAGGCGCAGGCGTCCGGCCCCATCCTGAACCCGGTGGAGATGGCCATGCCGGACGAGCGGCGCGTGGTGGCCACGCTGTCGTCCATTCCCGAGTACGTCACGCGCTTCCGCGACGCGTTTCCCGGGGAGAAGCGGCCGGTGTCACTGACGAACGCCGCGCGCGCCATCGCCGCCTTCGAGCGGGGGCTCACCACGACCTCGCGCTTCGACCGCTTCCTCGCGGGCGAACATGCCGCGCTGACCGAACCGGAGCTGCGCGGCCTCCAGCTCTTTGTCGTCACGGGCTGCACCACGTGCCACAACGGCCCGGCGGTGGGGGGCCTGTCGTTCCAGAAGCTGGGGCTGCTGGAGGACTACCCGGGCCTGACGGACGCGGGCCGGTTCGACGCGACCAAGAACGAGGATGACCGGGGCAAGTTCCGGGTGCCCACGCTGCGTGACGTCGAGCGGACGGGACCGTACCTGCATGACGGCAGCGTGAAGGACCTGCCGACGATGGTGCGACTGATGGCGAAGCACCAGCTGGCGCGGACGCTGACGGACGGGGAGGTGGAGGACCTGGTGGCCTTCCTCACGAGCCTCACGGGGGCGCTGCCGCCCCGAGAGCGCATCGCCGCGCCGCCGCTTCCCCCCAGCACGAAGAAGACGCCCGAGGCAGATCCGTCTTGAAACGTGCTTCCCACCCCGTGCGTTGCTAAACCGCGAGCCCCATGGACCGAATGTTCTTCTACGCCCACTCAGGGCTTCGCTATCTGGTGCTGCTCGCGGGCGTGCTGGCCATCGCCTACTTCGCCTTCGGGTTCGCCACGAAGCGTCCGTTCGACAAGGGCGGACGCATCCTCGGCGCTTCCTTCGCGGGGCTGCTGCACCTCCAGGTGTTGCTCGGCATCCTCGTGCTGGTGACGCGCTTCTATTACCCGGCGCTCATTGGCCACATCGTGATGATGGTGCTGGCCGCCGTCGTCGCGCAGGTGCTCCTCTCGGTCAACCGCCGCCGTCCGCAGCCCGGCTATGCGCTGCCGCTGGTGGGCGTGGGGCTCGCCTTCGTGTTCATCATCGGTGGCATCATGGCCATCGGCCGCGGCGTGTTCACCACCACCGCGATGTGAGCCCGTGCCGCGCGGGTGGAGCAACTCGCTCCCCGCGCGGCTCTTTGTTGCTCGATTCCGCTGGAGGGCGTGCACCGCTCCCAGCCGTGAGCAGGGCTGCTCGTCGGCCCTCCCTGCACGGAGGTGCGAGCGAGCCCTGCCGACCTCTCGTGGCGCGGACGAGGCCTCGATTGGGATGCGCGCACCCTGTCGAGGTGGGAGCTGCTCGTTGCCGGGGCATGCGCACCGGCCCGGTAGGTCGCCGCCTTGGAGGCGTGGCTCGGAGCCCGAGTCCGTTCGTGCCCTGGCAAACGGTGCGTCCGCTCGCGTCAAGTGGCGCAAATGCTGCGCTCCCTTCTCACGATTTCCGGTGCTCCGTGCGGCCCTGAGCCGATGAGCCCCCTGGCCTCCTGGTTGCACTGATGCCGCGTGTGCCGAGCAATGGGCTCGGCTTCCCCGTGAGGAGGGGCACGCAGCAATGCGGACACGTGTGCTGGGAGGATGGCCGCGTCAGGAGCGAACGCTCGTCCCCATCATTCCGCTCCTGGCCATGCTGGCCGCGCCGTCCGCGCTGGCGCAGGCCTCGGGACAGGGCGCGCAGCTCTTCATCCAGCGGTGCGCGACCTGCCACTCGGTGGGCGAGGGCGACCGGATTGGTCCGGACCTGCACGGGGTGCTGGAGCGTCGCGACGAAGCCTGGCTCACCCGTTTCATCAAAAGCCCGGGCGCGCTCATCGACGCGGGAGACCCCGTCGCGGGCGAGCTGCTCGCGAAGTTCAACGGCGTGCGCATGCCGGACCAGTCGTTGTCCGACGCGGAGCGTGCCAGCCTCTTCGCCTTCTTCCGCGAGTGCACACAGAAGGGGACGGGCGGCTGCAAGCCCTCGCCCGCGGAGAAGATGGGCACGGATGCCACGCCCGAGGAAATCGCGCGGGGCCGTCGTCTCTTCGACGGCACCGAGCCACTGACTCACGGAGGCGCCGCCTGCATCGGCTGCCATGACGTGCGTGGCCTGGGCATCGCGGGTGGCGGCACGCTGGGCCCCAACCTCACCTTCGCCTTCGCGCGCATGGGCGAGAAGGGAATGCGGCCCGCGCTCGCGAAGCTGGAGGGGCCGATGATGGGCGCGCTGTATGCGAAGGCGCCGCTCGTCGAGGAGGAGCAATACGTCCTCAAGGCCTACCTCGCGGACGCCTCTCGTGACGGCAGCCGTCCGCGCGCGGACCGCGACTTCTTCTACCTGGGCGTCGTCGGGCTGGTCGCGGCGCTGGGCTTCATCGGGGTGGTCTTCACCACGCCGTTCGCGCGAGGTCACTCGTGAGCGCCGCCCTCCTCTTCTCCTTCGTCCCGTACGCTGCGGCGGGCATCGCGCTCGCGGGCATCATCCGCAAGCTGACGCTGCGTGAGACGCCCGCGCCGGGTTCTCCCTGGACTCCCGCCGGTCGCGCCGTGCTCGCGGGCGCCGCCATCGTCGCGTTCAACCACCTGCTGGGCCTCGCCGCGCCTCGCGCGATGCAGGCCTTCAACGCCTCGCCATCGCGGCTGTTCGCGCTGGAGTCGGTGAGCCTGATCGGCGCGCTGCTGCTGGGCTGGGGCTTGTTCTCCCTGACGCTGCGCCGGGCGCGTGAGGGACAGTGGGGCGCGGCGGTCGCCCTGGGGCTGGTGTTCGCCCAGGTGCTCACGGGCGTGTACGTCGCGGTGTCGCTGCGCTGGGGCTCCGCCTGGTACGTCCACGTGGTGGTGCCGTACCTGCGCTCGGTGCTGGCCTTCCAGCCAGACTCGACGCTGATTCGCGCCGCGCCGCTCGTCTTCCAGGTCCACCTGCTCACGGGTTTTGGCCTGTTGGCGCTGGCGCCCTTCTTCCGGATGAGTCGGGTGACGGCACCGGCGCGCGCTCCCGAGCCAGTCGAGCCTGGGCTGCTCGCCACGCCTCGCGAGGAGACGCCATGAGCCGCGTCTCCTTCCGTGCCCTGGGCTCCGCCGGTGCGCTCGCGGCGTTGAGCCTTGGGGGATGCAGTGGCCCGGTGAACAACCAGCAGGGCCACATGCCCGCGCAGCCGGTGGCCTTCTCCCATGCCGTCCACGCGGGCCAGTACGAGCTGGACTGTCAGTACTGTCACGTGGGCGCGGAGCGCAGTCGTCACGCGGGAGTGCCTTCCGCCAGCGTGTGCATGAACTGCCACACGCAGGTGAAGAAGGACTCGCCGGAGATCCAGAAGGTGGCGGCGGCGGAGGCGGCGAATGCGCCCATCGAGTGGGTGCGGGTCCACCGCCTGCCGGACCACGCCTTCTTCAACCATGCGAGCCACGTCACCGCGGGGCTGAAGTGCCAGACGTGCCACGGCCAGGTCCAGGAGATGGTGCGCGTGGAGCAAGTGGAGCCCATGACCATGGGCTGGTGCCTGGACTGTCACCGCAAGACGTCGACGGAGTCGCTGACCGCGCCAACGCCGTCCGCACCGCGCGCGGGTGAGTTGCTGGCCCTGTCTTCCGGCACGCCTCTTCCCGAGCCGTCCAAATCCCCCCGCATCCTCCGGCCGCCCTCGGATTGCTCGGGCTGCCACCGCTGAGGACCTCTCGCCATGTCCGACACCCTTCCCAAGTACTGGCAGAGCCTGGCCGAACAGGCCACCGACGCCGCGTGGCTCGAGCAGAAGCGCGACGAGTTCCCCGAGGAACTCCCGGTGGGCGTCGCGGCCACGCCACCGGACGCGAGCAGCCGCCGCGACTTCTTCAAGATGATGGGCCTGAGCGCCGCCGCGGCCATGGTGGCCTGTCAGCGCGCGCCGGTGCAGAAGCTCATCCCCTACGTGTCCCGGCCGGACGAAGTCATGCCGGGCACGGCGCTCTGGTACGCGTCCACCTGCGAGGGCTGCTCCGCGCGCTGCGGTCTGCTGCTGAAGACGCGCGACGGTCGTCCTATCAAGGTGGAGGGCAATGACGAGCACCCCGTGTCGCGCGGAGGTGTGTGCGCGGTGGGGCAGGCGTCCGTGCTCTCGCTCTATGACGCGAGCCGCGCGCGGTTTCCTTCGCGCGCCTGCAATCGCGTGTCGTGGAAGGACCTCGATACGGAGGTGAAGACCGGGCTGCGCAAGGCGGCCGAGGAGGGCAAGTCCATCCGGCTGGTGCTGCCGTGGGTGATGGGGCCCACCGCCGAGGCGGGAGTGAAGCACTTCCTGGCCGCGCACCCGCTGGCACGCACGGTGCGGTACGAGCCGCTGGGTGAGCTGGCCGCGATAGGTGATGCCTGGCGCCTCACGCACGGCGCGCGCGTGGTGCCCGACTATCGCTTCGACCGGGCACGGGTCATCGCCAGCTTCGGCGCCGACTTCCTGGGCACGTGGGTGTCGCCGGTGGCCTTCACGCGCCAGTACACCGAGGCGCGCGACGCGGCCGGGCGAAGGTCGATGGCGCGGCACTACCAGATTGAGCCGGTGATGACGCTCACCGGAGCTGCCGCCGACCGTCGTTTCGTGGTGGCACCCTCCGAGGTGACGCTCGTCCTGGGCGACGTGGTTCGCCGGCTCGCGGTGAAGGCGGGGCGTTCCGTCCCGGGTTTGAAGGAACTGCCGGCCTCGCGACTGGAGGAAGCCGCGCTGGACGAGCTTGTCGCCGCCCTGTGGTCGCACCGCACGGAGTCGCTGGTGGTGTGCGGCGGTGACGAGGTGGCGTCGCAGGTGCTGGCTGCGACGGCGAACGTGTTGCTCGGCAATGAAGGCACCACGGTGCTGCCGACGGAGGGCGTGGCGCTGGACGAGCAGGCCCTGTCCTACGGCGAGCTGTTGACCGAGCTGGGCGCGGGGAGCGTGGGCGCGGTGCTCTTCCTCGGCGTCAATCCCGCGCATGCGGACCCACGAGGAGACGCCTTAGGCGCGCTGTTGAAGAGCGTGCCGCTCACCGTGGCGCTCAATGACCGGCTGGATGAGACGGCGCTCCTGACGAAGCTGCATGCCCCGGCCTCCACGCCGCTGGAGTCGTGGGGTGACGCGGAGCCTCGTCGAGGTGTGCTCTCCCTGCGCCAGCCCGCGGTGGCACCGCTGCATGACACCCGGGACGCCGTGGAGTCGCTGTTGAAGTGGGCGGACGCCCCCGTGTCCCATCATGACTTCCTGCGGGCTCGTTGGGAGGTGGAGGTCTTCCCGCACGTCACGCAGGCGGGGCCGTCCTTCGGTGCCTTCTGGGACGACGCGGTCCGCCGAGGTGTCGTAACCCTTCCCCAGGCACCGATGGTGCCGCTGTCCTTCCTCGAGGATGCGCTACCGAAGGTGCTGGCCTCGGTGGCCCGTCCGTCCGTGGAGTGGGAGCTGGTGCTGTTCCCCTCGGTGGCGCTGCGCGACGGAGCGCTCGCGAACAACGCCTGGCTCCACGAGGTTCCGGACCCCATCACCAAGGCGACCTGGGGCAACCCCGCGCTCATCGCGCCCTCACGGGCGAAGGAGCTGGGCCTGCGCGACGGCGACGTGGTGCAGGTGCGCGTGGGCGGCGAGTCGCTGTCCCTGCCCGTGCTGGTGCAAGCGGGGACGCACCCGTCCGCGCTCGGCATCGCGGTGGGCTACGGCCGGACGCGAGCGGGGCGCATCGGCGACGGCGTGGGCACGAATGTCTTCCCGCTGGCGGCGGTGGTGGACGGGCGCGTGCGGCGCTCGGTGCCGGGGGCGACGGTGGTGGGGACGGGGGAGCGGCAGAAGCTGGCGCTCACGCAGACCCACTCGAGCCTGGAGGGACGGCCGCACGTGCGCGAGGCGGAGCTGGCCGCGTTCCTGGCGAATCCGCGCGCGGGCAACGAGGAGCACGGCGGGCATGGTGGCAACGGCGCCCATCCGCTCTCCATCTGGTCCGGCCATGAGTACAAGGGCCACCGGTGGGCGCTGACGGTGGACCTGAGTGCGTGCACGGGCTGCTCGGCGTGCGTGGTGTCGTGCCAGGCGGAGAACAACATCCCCAGCGTGGGCCGCGACGAGGTGCTGCGGCAGCGCGAGATGCACTGGATGCGCATCGACCGGTACTACCAGGGCGACGAGGCGAACCCCCAGGTGGTGCATCAGCCGATGATGTGCCAGCACTGCGAGAACGCGCCGTGCGAGACGGTGTGCCCGGTGCTCGCGACGGTGCACTCCAGCGAGGGGCTCAACCAGCAGGTCTACAACCGCTGCGTGGGCACGCGCTACTGCGCGAACAACTGCCCCACCAAGGTCCGCCGCTTCAACTGGTTCGACTATCCGCACGACGAGCCGCTGGAGCGGATGGTGCTCAACCCGGACGTGGTGGTGCGCAGCCGGGGCGTCATGGAGAAGTGCTCGCTCTGCGTGCAGCGCGTCCAGGAGGGCAAGGCGGAGGCTGTTCGCGAGGGCCGGGCCCTGAAGGACGGCGACATCCAGACGGCCTGTCAGCAGAGCTGCCCCGCGAAGGCCATCCACTTCGGGGACGTGAATGACCCGAACAGCCGAGTAGCGAAGCTGGCGAAGGACGGGCGCGCGTTCCGACTGCTGGAGGAGCTGAACATCGGGCCGTCCATCACCTACCTCACGAAGATCCGGAACACCGGGTCGGGAAGCGGAACATGAGCCAACAGCACCTGTCCCCGCTGCGCGTGCCGCTGGTGACCGAGCCGCGCACCCTGGGCCAGCTCACCGAGGAGATCTGCGCCCCCATGGAGCGCGCGCCCACGTGGAAGTGGTGGGCGGCGTTCGCGACAGCGGTGTCCGTGCTGGGCACGGGCGCGGGAATCGTCGCGTACCAGGTGGGCACCGGCATTGGCGTGTGGGGGTTGAACAAGACCATCGGCTGGGCGTTCGACATCACCAACTTCGTGTTCTGGGTGGGCATTGGCCACGCGGGCACGCTCATCTCCGCCATCCTCTTCCTCTTCCGGCAGAAATGGCGCACCAGCATCAACCGCGCGGCGGAGGCGATGACGCTGTTCGCCGTCATGTGCGCGGCGCTCTTCCCCGTCATCCACATGGGCCGGCCGTGGCTGGCCTTCTGGGTGCTGCCCTACCCGAATACGCGCGGCAGCCTCTGGGTGAACTTCCGCTCGCCGCTGTTGTGGGACGTGTTCGCCATCTCCACGTACTTCACCGTGTCGGCGGTGTTCTGGTACGTGGGCCTGATTCCGGACCTGGCCACGGTGCGTGACAGGTTGAAGGCGGGCGTGAAGAAGGCCGTCTTCAAGGTGCTGTCGCTGGGGTGGACGGGCTCGCACCGGACGTGGAGCCGCTACGAGACGGTGTACCTGCTGCTCGCGGGGCTGGCGACGCCGCTGGTGCTCAGCGTGCACACCATCGTCTCGATGGACTTCGCCACGTCGGTGATTCCCGGCTGGCACACCACCATCTTCCCGCCGTACTTCGTGGCAGGAGCGGTGTTCAGCGGCTTCGCGATGGTGCTGACGCTGATGATCATCACCCGCGTGGTGCTGGGCTACGAGCACCTGATTACGCTGCGCCACCTGGAGAACATGACGAAGGTCATCATCGTCACCGGTGGCCTCGTCTCGCTGGCGTATGCGACGGAGTTCTTCATCGCCTGGTATTCGGGCAATCCGTACGAGCGCTTCGCGTTCATGAACCGCGCGTTCGGCCCCTACGCGTGGGCGTATTGGATCATGGTGACGTGCAACGTGGTGTCGCCGCACCTGTTCTGGTTCAAGAAGATTCGCACGTCGCCCGCGGCCATCTTCGCGCTGTCGTTGGTCATCAACGTGGGCATGTGGTTCGAGCGGTTCGTCATCATTGTCACCAGCCTGCACCGCGACTTCCTGCCCAGCAGTTGGTCCATGTACACGCCGACGATGGTGGAGGTGGGGACCTTCATCGGGACGTTCGGCCTCTTCTTCACCCTGTTCCTGTTGTTCGTGCGCGTGCTGCCCATCATCTCCATCGGCGAGGTGAAGAGTGTCCTGGGCTTCGCCAGGAGCCCTCACGAGCACGCCGAGGCGCATCCCCCGACGCATGCCCCCGCGAGGGACGTGTCGCCGGAGCCCGCGTCGCCCCGACTCAACCCGCCGCTGGCCATCGCCACCCGGAAGGACGTCCCCGTATGAGCGCCCCGGTCCTCATCGGCTATTTCGAGCATGAGGCGCAGGTCCTGGATGCCACCCGCGCGGTGCGCGAGGCGGGCCATGATTTGCGCGACGTGTACACGCCCTACGCGGTGCACGGTCTGGATGACGCGATGGGGCTCCGGCCCAGTCGGCTCACCTGGGTGTGCTTTGGCGCGGGGCTCCTGGGCTGCACGCTTGCCTTGTCACTCCAGCTCTACACCAGCGTGGTGAGCTGGCCGCTCAACGTGGGAGGCAAGCCGTTCAACTCGTTCCCGGCCTTTATCCCCGTGACGTTCGAGCTGACGGTGTTGTTCGCCGCGCTGAGCACGGTGGCGGCGTTCCTGGTGAGGGCCCGGCTGTTTCCCGGGAACAAGCGCCAGACATTGCCCAGGGTGACGGATGACCGGTTCGCCATTGTCATCGCGCCGCGCCAGTCCCCGGAGTCGCTGGAGGCGGCCGAGGACCTGCTGCGCCGGCATGGCGCGGTGGCCACGGACTTGAGGGAGGTGGCGCCGTGAGGAAGACCTGGGTGGGACTGGCGGCGCTGGGGCTGGCCGTCGGTGGCTGTGAGCAGGACGAGACACGGCCGAACTTCGAGTACGCGCCGGACATGGTGGCCTCGGTGCCGTACGACAGCTTCGCGCCCAACCCGAACACGGGGGACGGCAAGACGCTGCTGACTCCGGCGAAGGGCACCGTGCCGCGAGGCCACCTCCCGTTGCACCTGCTCGCCGGACCTGACGCGGCCGAGCGGGCCGGGAGCGAGCTGCGCAATCCGTATCCTTCGTCGCCCGAGGTGGTGGCGCGCGGCCAGACGGCGTTCCTGCGCTACTGCTCGCCATGCCATGGGGCCGGAGGGTTGGGGGATGGTCCGGTGACGGCGCGCTTCCCAATGCCGCCCTCGTTGCTGGCGGAGCACGCGGTGGGACTTCCCGATGGACGCATCTTCCACATCATCACCCATGGGCAGGGATTGATGCCGGCCCACGGCTCGCAGGTGGCGCCGGAGGACCGGTGGAAGCTGGTCCACTACCTCCGCACGCTCCAGAACCCCGCGCGCACGGCGCGCAAGGAGACGCCATGAGCGCCCCTATCGATGCAGTCGCTACCGAGTCGCGGGGTGGCTTCGCGGTCTCGCCCGTCTTCCACCGCGCGGCGCAGGTGGCGGCGGGGGCGGGGCTGGGAGTGCTCGTGCTGGGGCTGGTGCAGGCTCCGGAGCGCGCGCTGTCGAGTCTGCTCACCAGCGGCTTCTACTTCCTGTGCCTGGGGTTGGGCGGCGCGGTGTTCCTCGCGCTGATGTACGTGGCGAACGCGGGGTGGTTCACCGTCTTCAAGCGCATTCCCGAGGCGTTCGCTTCCTACGTGCCCTGGGGCGCGGTGACGATGCTGGCGCTGCTGCCGTTCGTCACGAAGCTGTATCCGTGGGCGAAGCCAGGAGTGATGGAGACGGACCACCTGCTGCATGAGAAGGCGGCCTTCCTCAACGTTCCCTTCTTCGCGATTCGGATGGGGGTGATGTTGGCGGTGTGGGTGGGCTTCACGTGGATGTTGCGGCGCAACTCGCTGCGACAGGATGTGGAGCATGGCGAGCCGTTGACCCGGAAGAACGTGACGGTGTCGGCGGTGTTCCTGGTGCTGTTCTCGCTGACTTTCTGTCTGGCGGCGTTCGACTGGTTGATGAGCCTGGAGCCGCACTGGTTCAGCACCATCTACGCGCTCTACAACGTGGCGGGGCTCTTGAGCTCCAGCGTGTGTGCAATCACCGTGGTGGCGGTGTTGCTGCACCGGGCGGGGGCGCTACCTCGGCTCAACTCCAGTCATCTGCATGACCTGGGCAAGCTGATGTTCGGCTTCGCCACGCTGTGGGCGTACCTGTGGTTCTCGCAGTTCATGCTCATCTGGTACGCGAACATTCCGGAGGAGACGGTCTACTTCATCGCGCGGATGCACGGCGGATGGGAGGTGCCGTTCTATGTGAATGTGGTGTTGAACTGGGCGCTGCCGTTCGTGTTGTTGTTGCCGCGTCCCGCGAAGATGAACCCGACGCACTTGCTACGAGTGGCGGGAGTGCTGCTGGTGGGGCGCTGGTTGGATTTGCAGTTGATGGTGGCGCCCGCGCACCAGCCGGAGGGGCTGACGGTGGGGGTGTATGAGCTGGCGGGGTTGGTGGGGGTGGGGGCGCTGTTCACGCTGGCGGTGACTCGGGCGGTGAGGACGTCGCCGATGTTGCCGGTGGGAGACCCGTACCTGGTGGAGAGCCTGCACCACCACACCTGACGCACGACCCGAGAGAATCAAGTCCGTGGTTGCTGACCCCTTCGGGTCGCGATTCAACGCTCCTGGGCCGAGCCAGTCAGCGAGTACCCCTTGGTCCGGAATCCCGTACCGAAGCGGCCGACGAGCCTGTCCATGTGTTCGGGCGAAACAGGTGACGTGACGACCCCTGTCAGACGCGGCATGCCCTTCGCGCTCACGAGCGCGGCGATGACAGCATCCAGATCGGTTCCCGCGACCTCCTCATCCTGACTCATGACCGTTGCGTCGAAGTCGAGGTGTAGCTCGGTGAGGTTGGGCAAGTCGGCGCGGCCGAGGCTGTCCGCGGTCGTGTGGTTGACCTCCAGCCGGAGCTCGCGCAGGCGCGGCAGGCGCCGACCGACGAGACCTTGCTGCGACGCCGTGAGATCGTTGCTCAGGGTCAGAGACTCGAGTGCGGCGAGAAGCGGAGACCGTCCAAACCCGGTGAGGGTCGTGCTCGAAAGATGGCAGCTCCGTAGGTGCAGGTGGCGCAGAGCGGTCAGGTAGGGAGACGCGATGAGGGACGCGAGCTCGTCATCCTCGACTGCCCAGAGAACGAGGTGCTCGACGGTCGTCATGCGTGCCGAGCCGGCGACCACCGCGGCGGCTCCCGGGACGTCGCCCAGATCGAGATGCGCGACGGCCAGGCGCGGCGACGTGATGAGCGCCGAGAAGCCGGGGCCAGGCAAGGCCGAGTCGCCGGCATCGTCGAAGCCGAGACAGCCCTCGAGATCGAGCCCTCGAAGGCGAGACAGGCTCGAGGCCCGGGCCAGGGCGTGGCAGCCCTCTTCGCCGATCTCGGAACGTGCGAGGTCCAACCAGGCCAACGCGGGCAGGTCGAACAGACGACTGAGCCCCGCCGGGCCGATGCCGACGCGGGGGAGCGTGAGGCTCTCCAGACGCTCGAGACCGGCAGCCGCGAGGAGGTCGGCCAGATCATCACCCACGGGGATGTCACCATCCTGGGCGTCGGGCATCGCGAGGCCGAAGCGGCGCAAGTGGGTCATCTTGCGCCGAGCCAGCGGCTCGTATGCCTCGACCGTGTGGAGCCCGGCGGCCAGCTCGAGTTCGTCCAGGTGATGCAGGAGCGGTGACGCAAGCACCTCGGCTACCCCCGTGACACCGAGCCAGTCGCAGTCGAGGCGCAGCTCAGAGATGTCCCGTAGCCGAGAACACCGAGTGAAGGCGGGCACCAGGTCCTCGGACCCGAAACGCTCGTTGAGCCAGCCGCGATGGATGTCGATCCAGGACTCGGCGACTTCCCTCTTGATGCCGCGAGCCATGCGGCCAGCCAGGACTTCGTCGAGTCGAACGAGCCCCACCACGGACAGACGCGACTCGACGGGGACCTCATCGCGGATCAGCTGCCGCGCGGTGAGCTCAAGGGGCCAGGGCCGTTGGAGCATGGTCGGAAAAGTATTGCCGAATCTGGCGTGGCGGCAAATGGTGATCGCGTGGTCGCGCGACGGTGGAGGCGCCGAGGAAGGAGCGCACACCCGGTTTGGACTGGGCCGGGCAGGCGTGTGTCTGCTGGAGATGAAAGGCTTCTGCGCCGGCTCGGCGTGCGGCTCATGGGCTCCCCGTCAGCGTCCGGACCGTCACGGTGAGGCGGTGGTCCCGAAGCCCACCTCAATCACAGTAGTACGTCGGCGCCAGCTCCAGGACGCGCTGCTCGGCCATGGGGGAGAGCGCGCGCAGTCGTGAGAGGAAGAGTGGCGCCTTCATCCCCATTCCGATGAACCCCCAGACATATGAACGCTCCTGGGACTCGGCCAGGTGCTGGTGTTCCTCCGGGGTGAACGCGCGCCCCACCACCTTCTCAAGCGTCTGGAGATCCAACGCGAGCTGGGCGTTCAACGTCCCCCGCAGGGCCTGGAGCAGCTCTGCGTACTCCGTGAGGGCCGCGTCCAGGGTGTCGGGCTCCCGGGCGAGGATCTTCTGCGCCTCCAGGAAGTCCAGCCGGGTGTGCTGCGCCTCTTCGAGCCAGTGGTGCTTGAGCAGGTTGCAGAACAGCGGATCCAACGTCTCGGTCTTGTTTCCCCGGACCGTCTCCAGATAGTGCTGCTGCGTCATCAACTCCAGGTGCAGGTTGAAGATGAGCACCCCCAGGTTCGACTTCGCCATGATGGCCCGCGCCACTTCGACGTGGTTGTCGAGCAGGGCGGGGACGACCTTGAACCCCCGGGCGAACGCGCTGGTGAAGCGCGCGAAGAGTTGCTGGTGCTTCAGCTCTTCCTCTGTGAAGCGCAGGAGCGCGCGCATGTGTGTCGCGTTCCCGTGCAACTCCAGCCCGGCGCGCTGCGAGGCCAGGGCCACCGCGTACTCCTCCAGGAACAGGAACAGGTGCGCATAGCTGTTGGAGCGGATGTGATTCAGCAGCAGCCGCTCCTCGGCGTTCAGGAAGGGAATGGACTCCGCGCCCGTCAGCTCATCCGAGAGGAACCGACGGCTGAAATCCAGGACGGTGTCTTTGGGCAACAGCTCATCAAGACGCCAGGACACCTTCTCCGAACTCTGGATACAGGATTGATACTCAGTGGTTTGATTTAGCACTTGAAAATAGAACAATTCTCTCCATGGAAAGTCAAGCGTTGGCGACATGGGAGGATTTGCCGCGAAACGTCGGCCTTTTTGATGCCGGTGCGCCCCTTTGGAGGCTTGTTAAATCCCCCTGTGTCAGGGAAGAAGTCGCCTCGGCTGAGTTGCCGGCCTGACCCCTGATTTCAGCGGGGTTGACCAAGACCCACTGGAACCGGCTGGTGGGGGCTTTGGGTCAGAGGCGAGCACTGGCCAACCAACGCGGGCCCATTCAGGGGGAATCGGACGCGTGGGTGAGGGCCTTGCCGTCCTTGGGCGCGGTGAACCGCGCCTCCTCCCGTGTGAAGCGAGACTTCCTGATGGATGAGAAGTCGCCCTTCGTCCGGGAGAAGTCGAGGTCCATGACCACCTCGCCTCCCTTCACGAAGACGAGCAGGCACTCCATTTCAGGGACGTCCCTGGCGCCGGACCAATCAATGCCGAGCCACTTCCGGACCTCTTCCGCGCCCACGTAGGGCGTAAAGATGTGGAAGGTGTCCCAGTCGAAGTCCGTCACCTCCGTCAGGAGGACATCGCCCCCCGTCGCCGAGGCGGCCTGGATGCGCTGCTCCAACTTCGTGGCGAGCGCCGCGCGTTCCTTGCCTTTGCCGCAGCCGCTCATCGCCACGCTGCAAGCGAGCCACATCGTCGCCGCAATCACTGATGTGCCTGTCCATCTTCCGTGTCCGCGCATGCGCGACACTCTAAATGAGGGCTACACCAGGGGGAACGGCGTCTGCGGCATCGAGGCGGGCGCGCGGGAGCACTTCGGCGTGTCCGCCTGTCGGGCCGCGCGCCCGTGGTAACGGGCGGCGGTGGTGACGAGGATTGAAGCGCTGTGTCGTGCGGGAGCGTGAATCGAGACGGTGGGTCAGAAGCAGTCGTTGCCCGGATAGGGCGGGCCGAAGCCGTCGTTCACGCTCTCGACGATGTAGTACTTCACCCTGCCGTAGTAGCTCATGTCGCCCAGGCAGGTCTTGAGATGGGCGCTGTAGTAGGGGTCTCCCGAGCGAATCAGCGTGCCGTCGAGGTAGACGGTGAGCCCGCTGCTGAACGTCCCCATCGCGTCACTCGTGCGCAGGTAGCCGTCGAAGATGTTGTTGCAGAAGGCCTTGATTCCGGAGCCATCGGCGCAGTTGAAGTACTCCTTGACGAACGCCGGACCGAAGCCGGAGCGCTGATAGGCCAGCGTGCCATTGACGTAGATCTGGGTCAGGGAGCCGCCGGTGCTCTGTGTCGACCAATAGCTCGCCAGGGCGGCGGTGCTGGCGAACGGACCGTCCTGCTGGGCCAGGGCAGGGGACGCGACGGACATGGAAAGCACAAACACCGCGAGGAACGCTTTCACAAACACTCTCCTTGGGAAGAACCGAGCGAAATGGGCGTCGGTGTGATGGATGTATAGAGGGGGAGAGGGGAGGGGGGCTCGGCCACCAGCGCACAGGAATTCGGCCGGGAGTGCAGGGGGCCGTCGGACCGGGCGGATAATGTGTGCCTCCTTACCTGGGGTGGCCCATGCGCACAGTCTTCTCCACGGACGCGGTCTCCGAGCGGGAGCGACACGAGTACTGGCAGGAAATGGCGAGCAAGGTGCTCCTGGGACTGCGGACGGAGCGGAAGACGTCCAGTCCCTTCTTCGGGCGGCTCGACCACCACGAAGCAGGGCCGTTGGGGGTGACCTATCTCCATTCCTCGGCCCAGAGTGTTCATCGAGGGGAGACGGAGATCTCCCGTGCCCCCCGGGAGTGCTACTTCCTCTGCATGCAGGTGTCGGGGGTCTGCCGACTGCGCCAGGGGCGTGAGGAGCGGATTTCCCACCCAGGAGACGTGGAGCTCTTCGACGGGACTCGGCCAGGAGAGCTTTCGTTCGACGCGGAATACCGCCGCATCGTCATCGTGGCGCCTTATGCCACGCTGCGGCCACGGCTCTCACACCCAGATGAGATGGTCGGGAGTGTGCTCCACACCCGGGAGGGCGTCGGTGCCCTGGTGTCCGCCTACCTGCGCGCCTTCGCGGAGACGCAGGTCGCCGAGCCCGTCGCGGGCTCTGTCTCGGACAACCTGCTGGAGCTCCTCGCGCTGGCCTTCAACACCCAGGGCCGCGATATCCAGACAAACGCCGCGAGCGTGCGAGAGGCCCGGAGGCACGCCCTGCGTGTCTATGTCGAGCATCACCTCGCGGAGCCATCGCTGAGCCCGGCGACGGTCGCCGCCCGTTTCCGCATGTCCACGCGCTACCTGCATGGGCTGTTCGCGGAGAGCGGTGAGAGCTTCATGCGCTGGGTCCTCTCGCGTCGACTGGCTCGCTGCCGCAAGGCGCTCGAGGACCCGGAGATGGACGCGCGGAGCATCGCGGACATCGCCTTCAGCTGGGGCTTCATGGACCTCACGCACTTCGGCCGCGCCTTCAAGAAGGCCTATGGCAGGACTCCCCGGGACTGGCGCTACGAACAAGCCCGACAGCGGTCATGACATCCGCCGAGAGAGGCGCAGGCTCCTTCCTGGGCGGCGGGTATCCGGCGTGCTTCAATCCTTGTCCCCATGAGCGAGCCCGCCACCCCTCCCGCCCCCCTCCGCGTCGCCCTGTTGGGCTACGGCTTCGCGGGCAAGTCCTTCCACGCTCCGCTGCTGCGCACCGTGGAGGGACTGTCATTGCGTACGGTGGCGTCCAGCCGTCCTGATGACGTCCATGCGGACCTGCCGGATGTGACAGTGATTCCGTCCGCGCGCGATGCGGCCACGCTCCCGGACGTGGACCTGGTCGTGGTGGCGACGCCGAACGAGACCCATGTTCCGCTCACTGAAGCCGCGCTCCGTGCCGGCAAGCACGTCGTCGTCGACAAGCCCTTCACCATTACGTTGGCGGAAGCGCGCGCCCTCTCCGCGCTCGCCCATGAGCGGGGCAGGGTGCTCTCGGTGTTCCATAACCGCCGATGGGACAGTGACTTCCTCGCGCTGAAGGCCCTGCTCACGGATGGCACCCTGGGCCGTGTCACCCATGTCGAATCGCGGTTCGACCGGTTCCGTCCAGAGGTCCGCCAGCGCTGGCGCGAGCAGCCCGTCCCCGGGGCGGGCATCTGGTTCGACCTGGGGCCCCACCTCGTGGACCAGGTCCTTCAACTGTTCGGTCTGCCCGACACCGTGGTGGGGATGCTCGCGGCCCACCGGGACGGCGCGGCCGTGGATGACTGGTGTCAGGTGACCCTTGTGTATCCCCAGCGACACGTGGTCCTCCAGGCCTCGATGCTCATCGCCGGAGGGCTGCCGCGCTTCGCGGTGCATGGCACCCGGGGCTCCTGGCTGAAGTACGGGATGGACCCGCAGGCGGACCGGCTCATCGCGGGCGAACTTCCGGGTGCGTCGGACTGGGGCGAGGACGCTACTCCTGGGCGCGTCATCGTCGGAGGCTCCAGCGAGACCCGGACGACGTCGACGCCCCGTGGGGACTACCGCCAGTTCTATGCGGGCATTCGCGACGCCGTGCGAGGCACCAGGCGCAACCCGGTGACACCCCTGGATGCGGTGGCCGTGGCCGCCGTGCTGGAAGCGGCTGTCCTGTCGTCTCGGACCGGCCGCGCATGCACGCTCGACCTCACCTCGGAAGAGCGAGGCGCCTTCTCCGATGGTTGTGATTTGACGACCAGTTGATGGGGGGCCAACACGGACCTGTTAGGTGAGTTGCTCCTGCAATCCTGTGGGACATGCACCGAGGAGGTTCGTGGATGAGAAGCGCATTCGTGGTGGCTTCAGCCGTGGTGGTCTCGATGGTCGCGTGTGGTGGGGCACCCGGCGACGAGGCACGGGACGCCACCGTCCAGCCGGCTCCGGCAGAGGCTCAGTGGACGGAGGTGGAGCGAGGCGTCTGGGAGCGGCCGAGGGTCGGCGGCGGCCATGAGCGTGTCGGCTTTGGCGTCGAGGGCCTCGAGTACGTGCTGCGGAAGACTCGCGCCGAGCGGGAGTCCCTGCTCAAGCAGGCCCCGCGGTCCTCTGCGGCTCGGCTCGAAGCCAACGCGCGGAGCCTCCATGCCCTGGAGGCCCAGCTCCGCGAGGCCTCTGCTCCAGGGGGCTCGCTGCCTCCTCCCGTCGTGCCGCCCAAGGTCTCCAGCCCACCGGGGCGCGCCGCGAGCTTCGGGCTCGATTTCTGCGGGGGCGTCTTCGAGCCCGACGTCCTCTTCAACAACGCGCCTCACCTGTTGGTGGGTGAAGTCACCGCGAAGGGACGCTGGACGGAGCCGGCGCCTTACGCGACCAACATCAAGACGCTGTACACCTATGTCTACGCGGCGGCCTTGGACATGGGGCCGGGCTACTATGACGAGGACTACAGCATGGAAGGCCCGTTCTCCGGCTCGTGCTGTGCCTCTATCGAGACCTTCGGCGGCATCGCTCCGACCGGGATGGCGTACCTGCTGGGACGGGTCACCATCACCAGCACGCATGGTTGCTCGGACCAGCGGGTCTATGAGGCCACGAGTTACTGAGCGGACGCACCGGGCGCGCGAGCGTCCACTGGACGGGGAGGGGAGTTGCCTGTTCGCCCCGACCCGTCCACCTCCTGCTACGGTGCGCGGCGGATTCCACCGCTCGCCCCCGCGAGCCGAGAGGCACATTTCCTTGAGCACGAAGAAGCCCGGCCGCAATGACCCGTGTCCCTGTGGCAGTGGCAAGAAGTACAAGGCCTGCCACGCCGCCGAGGACCGCACGCGTGCCGCGCCTCCCGCCGATGTTTCCAGTCCGCTCGAAGAGGACTTCCGCGCCGCGATGGAGCTGCTCAAGAACCCGGACGTCGGCGACCTGTCCGCCGCGCTGGACCGAGTGGCCCGCCTGCTGGCCGAGTGGGGCCCCGTGCCCGGCCTGCGCTTCGACGCCGAGTCCTTCGACAAGCACGTGGGTGCGGCCCTCGCGCGCATCTCCGAGGACGAGGTCCTGGACGCGTCGAGCGCGCGTCGGGAGCTGTTGGTGAGCACGGTGAAGGCCCTCGCCACGAAGTCCTTCCTGGAGAAGCTGACGGCCACGCTGCACGGCCGCGCTGGAGAGCCGGGGCGTTCCTCGGAGGACCGGCGAGCCCTTCGCGCGGCCAGCCTGCTCGCCGCCGCGTCGAAGCGGGTGGGCAAGACGCGCATGGAGGACAACCCCGTCCTCGACCTCGTGTTCGACGTCCAGTTCCGCGAGTGGAGCACCCACCACAAGGAGTGGATGGCGAAGTACGAAGCGCTGGCGAGCGGGATGGATGAGGCCTCGCTGTCCGAAGAGGCTCGCAAGGCGCTCCAACAGGCCCGCGAGGGTGATGTGGATGCGCTGGTGGACTACGTGAAGGAAGACCCGGGCCTGGCCGAGCGCATCGTTCGCGAAGCCAAGGAGCGCGCCACCCGCGTCGAGATGAAGCTGCGCGAGCCGTCCACGCCGCCCGTGTTCGCGCCCGAGGAGGAGCTGTGGCTCACCTGTGTCCTCTGGGAGCCAATGCAGGCCCTCAAGGGACTGCCCTCGGACTCAGCGCCCCCGGTGCGCCGCGAGGCGGTGACGGCGCTCCTGCGGGGCGTGAAGGGCGCGCTCGACGAGGAGTTCCTCAAGGGAATGCTGGGGCGCATGCGCGAGAAGGCCCAGGATGCCTCGGTGGATGAGGCCCTGCGTGGCTGGTACGCGGATGCCGCCATCGCCTTCGAGGCCGAGCCCGCGCGCATGTCCCTTGCCGCGCTGCTCACCGCGAGGCAGGAAGCGGCGGGGCGCTCCGCCGAGGAGATGGTGGCGCTGGCGGACCTCAAGGCGCTCACCACCTGGACGCCGGAGAGCTTCGAGCCCTATCGACAGCTCCTGCTTCAGATGGGGCTGCCCGCCTCCGCTGAGCGCATCGCCCGCTGCCAGGAATGGCTGCGGACCCATCCCGTGGAGCTGCGCGCCGCTCCTACGGAATGACGAGTGGCGCTCCGCGCCGGAAGGGACGGGCCTGGGGCCAGGGCCCGTCTGCGAACCTCATCACGTGGAGCCGACGAGCAGCTCCCCGCTGGGACTCACGCGCTTGCCCCAGGCTTCGTGACGTCGAGGCGGCGGCAACACCTGCAGGGGCCCGCCCACCCCAGGCGTCGCGACGTCGAGGCGGCGGTTGCCACTGCGGGGCCTCACCACCCACTCCAGGCTTTGTGATGACGTCGAGGCGGCGAGTGGCTCCCGGTGGAGCCTCGCCAGTCCTCCTCACGGCGTCGAGCCGCTGTCTCCCGGGCTCGACGAATCCGCGGCCAGCATGGCGACGCGCCGTGCGGCCTTGAGCAGCTCGTCGGAGACCGCCGTGCCCGCCGTGGCCTTCGCCAGCGTCAGCGTGCCCACGCACAGCGCATACGTCGCCAGCGCCCGCTCCCGTGCACTGGCGCGCTCATCCGAGGGCAGGTGTCTGGCGAACGTCTCCGCCGTCAGATTCAGCTCATGCGCCAGCGCTTCCTTCAAGTCAGCATCGCCGCGCACCACGTCGGACAGCACGGCGGGCAGGGCGCACACGGGGACCTCCGCGTCCCGGTGGGCCCGCGAGAGGTAGCGCCGCACCAGGTGGCTCAGCCACTCCGCGCCCTTCAGGTCCTCCAGCCCCTGCGGCCAGTCCACGCGCTGTCGGCTCATGATTCGCTGGAGTGATTCGATGAGCAGCGCCTGCTTCGAGCCGAAGTGCGCATAGAAGCCGCCCACCGTCAGGCCCGCCGCGCGCATCACCGTGTCCACGCTCGTCCCCAGGAAGCCCTTCTGGCGGAACAACCCTCCCGCCGCTTCCAGGATTCGCTCGTGCGTGGACTGCTTCTGCTCCGGGGGATGGGGCATCCGAATCTCACCTCGCTGTACACCATTATACACGTCATCGCGTCGCCCGCCGCCCTTTGACGGGGACCGCCCGCCTGCCCGCCGCCTTCACATTGCGACCATATTACGAGCATAATATGGTTGCTTCACACTGGCGGGCGTGGAGCCACCCCGCGAATGGAGGGCTCGTCGATGGATGCCTACATCTTGGATGCGGTCCGTACCCCTCGTGCCCGAGCCAAACCCGGCAAGGGCGCGCTCAGCGGACTGCACCCGCAGGAGTTGCTGGCGCAGACGTTGAAACAGCTTCCGCTGCGCACGGGCGTGGACGTCGCGGACGTGGATGACGTGGTGGTGGGCGTCGTGTCGCAAATCGAGGCGCAGGGCGCGAACGTCGCGCGCAACGCGGTGCTCGCCGCGGGGTGGCCCATCAGCATCCCGGGCTTCAGCCTCAACCGCTTCTGCGGCTCGGGCCTCCAGGCCCTGTCGCTGGCGGCCATGGGGGTGGCGTCTGGCGCCCAGCAACTGGTCGTCGCGGGTGGCGTCGAACAGATGAGTCGCTACGGTCTCAACGCGGATGGCGGCGGAACAGATGGCGGAAACGTCGACCTGCGCCGGCGTTTCTTCCAGGTCCCCCAGGGCATCTCCGCCGACCTCATCGCCACGCTGGAAGGCTTCACCCGGCAGGAACTGGATGCCTTCGGCCTGCGCTCGCAACAGCTCGCCGTGCGAGCCCAGGCAGAGGGACGGTTCCAGCGCGGCCTGTTCCCCGTGAAGCATCCCCAGACGGGAGAGGTGTTGCTGGCGGTGGATGACCACCCACGCGCGGACACGACCGCCGAGAAGCTGGCCACGCTCGCGCCCGCCTTCACCCACCTGGGGGCTCGGGCCGAGGGGCCCGACGGTGAGACGCTGGATGCGCTGGCGCTCCGGGCCTATCCCCGGGCAGGCGCGGTGCGCCACCTGCACACGGCGGGCACCGCGAGTGGTATCGCGGACGGCGCGGGCGCCATCCTCGTGGCGTCGAAGGACTACGTGCGCGCGCACGGCTTGAAGCCGAGGGCTCGCGTGCGGGCCGTCTCCGCCGTGGGCAGTGACCCCGTCCTCATGCTGACGGGGCCGGCGCTCGCGGCGCGCAAGGCGCTGGACTCCGCGGGGCTCAAGGCGCGCGACATCGACCTCTGGGAAATCAACGAGGCGTTCGCGGCGGTGGTGCTACAGACGGCGCGGGCGCTGGAGATCGACCTGGACCAGGTCAACGTCAACGGAGGCGCCATCGCCCTGGGCCACCCGCTGGGCGCGACGGGGAGCATCCTGGTGGGGACCGCCCTGGATGAGCTCGAGCGACGGGGGCAGTCGCTTGCGCTGGTGACGTTGTGCACCAGCGGCGGGCAAGCGGTGGCGGCGATTCTCGAGCGCGGCTGAACCGAACTGGCCGAGCAACATCAACAGCATCATGGGTGTATCTCCCCAGGGGGGACCTGGGGCTCCGGAAGGTGACGTCGAAGGAGTCCCAGTCCCTCAGTGGGCAAGTGACGGCGAGGCCGCGCTGGTCTCCATGAGCGCGGACTTCCGCGCCGGGGTCCGTGCGGCGGTCTCCAGGTCCACCAGGCCCTTCTCGAGCTGCTTGCCGATGAAGGACTCCATGAGTCCGAAGGCCATCATCGCCTTGCCCATGAAGGTGTTCGGACCGGACATGCTCCAGGTGACGCGCGTGCCCTTCTCGACGGCTTCGAGCACGAAGCTCGCCTGGTTGACGGCGGCGAAGGGCTCGATGAACTCCAGACGGATGTCGATGCGCTCACCCGGCTTGCTCTCCAGGATTTCCATCCGGCCCACGCCGATGTTCCGGTTCCCCTTGTACAGGTAGCTGGCGCCGACTCCCTCCACGGGGCCTTCGTACGTGCGCTCCATGTTCGGGTCGACGTTCTCGTAGGGCGACCACTGGCGCCACAGGGAGAAGTTGTTGATGAGCGCGTAGACGGCGTCGGGTGACGCATCGAGTTGCCGCGTCCGGGAGATGTGGAAGCTGTCCGGGCGGGTGGCGATGAAGGCAAGCACGCCGACGATGAGCACAACGACAGCGATACCAATGAGCTTGGCCATGTGAACGACTCCTGATGGGGTGTTGGGAAAAGGGGAGGCTCCGGGGTCTCCGGTCAGCCGCCTCGGTGGGTATGAATCCCGGCTTCAATGCGACGACGAATGGGCTTCGAGGGGATCGACACGACCCCTGTTTTTCCCCATTGGAGACGCGCAACCGGCTGGAACCATTGGCGATTTCGCCGTCGGGAAAATGCCCGGATTAATCCAGGGCCGGCCGCGACATCGCGGTCGGACGGGGTCGCATACCCGGAGCGCGGGTGGGTCATGCCGCGGTGTCGATCCGCCGGTGTCTCGTTCGTCGCGAGGATGGAGCTTCGGCTCATGGCGGAGGGGCACGCCGTCGGATGCGTGCCTTTGGGACCGACGAGGAGATGCGACGATGAGATTCATGCTGCTGCTGAAGGCGAGCCAGGACACCGAGGCGGGAGCGCTCCAGGGCGAGGCACTTACCTCCGAGATGGAGCGCTACAATGAAGCGCTGGTGAGGGCGGGGGTCCTCCTGGATGCGGCGGGCCTTCATCCCAGTTCTCGCGGCGCGCGCATTGATTTCTCACAAGGCAAGCGGACGGTGACGAACGGGCCTTTCACCGAGACGAACGAGCTGATTGCTGGATTCTGGATGATTCAGGTGAAGTCGCGGGAGGAGGCCCTGGAGTGGGCGCGGAGATGTCCGCACCCTGAGGGGAGCGCGGATTCGCGAATCGAGCTGCGCCAGGTGTTCGAGCCGTCTGACTTCCCCACGGAGTCCCAGGAGCCGACGGAGCTGGAGTTGCGCGCGTCGCGCTCGCGGTCCTGAGTCGAAACGTGCTCCACTGAGGGGATTCGCGGGACCGAGGTGGGCACATGAAGGTGGTCGCACTCGTGGAGGTCCCGCCGGACATGCAGGCGGCGGCGATGGCCCTGGCATCCGCGACGGGCATGGCGCCGGCGGAGGCTCGGATGCGTCTGGCGCCGGAGCCGCCCGCGTTGCTCGCGCGGTTGGCGCCGGAGGCGGCGGAGGCGCTGGTGGCGTCGCTCAAGCGCCTGGGGCTGGCGGTGCTCGCGGTGGACGAGCAGGGGCTTGGTCAGGGGCGGGTGGTGGCGCGCCGCGTGACGTTCAACGCGGACACCGTGACGTTCACGTCGCGCGCGGGTGAGTCACTCGACGTGGCGTGGGGCGAGGTGGTCGCGGTCATCCGAGGGGCGAGCTCGGTGCGGACGCAGAGCGAGCACAAGGAGCAGCCGAGCAAGTTGGATGTCGCCAAGGCGTACGGCCTGGCGATTGCCACGCACGGGCTGATGCTGCCTCGGACGGGGGCGAAGACGGTGCGCCAGGAGTCCGAGGAGACGTCGCAGCTCATCTATGTCTTCGCGCGAGAGGGTGGGAGCGCGGTGCTGAGCGAGCACGGGATGGACTACTCCTGCCTGGGGCCCGCGATGCAGCCCTCGCGCATCGCGAACATGACGATGCTCATGCGGATGCTGTGTGAGCGCGCGCCGGACGCCTTCCACGATGAGCGCCTGTTGCGCCTGGGCCGGCGTCCGTTGCCCTTCGTCGTGGCGGATTCGACGCAGATGGCGACAGGCGACGTGTCGGTGCGGCGGGTGAACACGCTGCAGGGCATGGACGTGCTCGCCGAGGTGATGCGTCAGGCCGTCGTCCAGGGGCTGCTGGGCTGACGGCCCCGCCAGGAGGACTCGCCGTGGCGAGACGCCTTCGCCGCCGTCGGGTGAGGCGCGCGAGTCCTATTCGTGTGCGGTCGCCTTCGCGGGGCCTTCGCCGAGCAGCAGTCGCCGGACGATGGGCACGGGCGGGTAGCCGTACGACACCACCGCGTCGTGGAAGCGCTGGAGGGAGAAGTCCTGGCCCCACTGCGCCTTCGCGTCCTCGCGCAGCTCCATGAGCAGCTTCTTGCCCAGTGCGTAGACCAGATAGGTGGGGTCCGACGTTCCCCGGCGGGCCTCGCGCTCCGCGTTTGTCTTCGTCATGAACGCCTCCTCCTCGAACAGCCGCACCGCCTGCTCGTACGTCATGCCGCGCGTGTGCAGGGACAGGCCCGCGACGTAGCGCGCCAGCCGCTGGAGGTAGAGCGCGAGCTGGTTCAGTCGCAGCTTGTCGGCCGCGGGCCCCGAGCGCCCACCGTAGCCCTCGTCGAGCATCATCTGCTCCGTGTAGAGGCCCCAGCCCTCGGAGAACGAGCCCGAGCCCAGCAGGCGCCGCACCTTGGACTCCACCCGGTTCGTCCAGAGGAACTGCACGTAGTGGCCGGGGTATGCCTCATGGATGGAGACGAGCGGCAGCGCATGATGATTGTAGAAGCTCATGTGCTGTTCGGTCTGCTCCGCGTTCCACGTCGGGTCCGGCGGCGTCACGTAGTAGTACGCCTCCGTGGCCTGCTTCTCGAACGGGCCGGGCGTGCTCATGCTCGCGAAGGACAATGAGCGATTGAACGACGGCGTCTCCGCCACCTGCGCGCGGACCTCGCTGGGCACGGTGATGATGCGCTCGCGGATGAGGAACGCTCGAATCTCCTCCAGCGTCGCGGTGGTGCTGGACACCAGCTCCGCGGGCGTGGGGTGCTCCTTGCTCAGCTCCCGGTACACGTCCATGGGCGCCTTGCCAGGCCCCAGTCGTCCGGCCACCTCCCGGAACTGGGTCTGGGTGCGCTTCATCTCCGCCTGCCCCCATGCGAGCAGCGAGTCGATGCTCTCCGTCACGCCCTCCTCGTAGAGCAGCTTCTTGCGATAGGTCTCCTCGCCAATCGCGAAGTTCCCCTGGGAGCGGGGCAGCACGTCCTCACGCAGGAACTGGATGTACGCGTCGATGGCCGCGAGGCAGCGCGCCTGTTCCTTCTGGAACGCCTCGTTCAGCGCTGCATCCTTCACCGGCGCGAAGGCCTGGGGCAGCGTCTGAGCGTAGAGCGACCGGGTGCCCTGGGCCTGCTGGAGGGCAATCTCCGTCCACATCTTCGGCGGGTTCTTCAGCGTCGTCCGCGCCGCCGCGAACAGGTCCGGCACCTTCGCCATGCGGCTCACCGCCGAGCGCATCCGCTGTTCCAGGGGCGCGAAGTCCCGGTTGATGAGCTGGAAGACCGAGACGGAGGCCTGGCTCAGGTACGTGTTGGGGTTGCGCTCCCAGGAGCGCACCTCTTCGGAGTCCAGGATGCGCGCGCGGAAGTGGTTCTCCAGGATGTCGTAGTCGGCCCGGTCCAGGGGCGGCAGCGCGTCGCGGTCCACCGCGGTCGGCAGCGCGGCGAGTCGGCCCTTGAGATACGCGAGGTGGGATGCGCGCTCCTCGGCGGTGAAGCCGCGCAGCTCACCGTCGTAGGTGTGGACGCCCGCGGAGGTGGCTGACAGCGGGAAGCGACGGAACTGCTCGTCGAAGTGCGCGTCCACGAAGGCGCGGAGCGCCACCTGCGCGGGCGTGAGCGCGGCAGCGGCCTGGGAGACCGCCGCGGACGGAGACTCGCTCTGTGTCGGAGGGCGCGAGGTGGTGCAGCTCGCGGACAGCAGCAGCAACGCGGCGAGAGTGCTCGAAGTGCGCGGCGCGGTCATCGTTCCTCGGCGGGCGAAAGAGAAGGTGCCGGGAGCCTCGCCGATGCCACCGCGTGCGACAAGCGCACCCCGACGCATCGCGTGGGGACCGCCGACGCTCAGTGACAGCGCGGTGATGTGTCGACCGCGCGGAAGACGAGCACCGCCGCCGCCATGAGTGGCATGGCCCGACGAAGCAGGAACTCCGAGAGCCGGGGCCGCTTGCTCCACAGCCCTGCTTGAAGCTGTGCGCCGAGCAGCGCCGGAACTCCCCCCAGCGCGAAGGCTCCCATCACCAGCGCGCCACCACCGAACGAACCGCTCGCGAGCGCCACGGTGAGCACGCCGTAGAGCAGGCCACAGGGAAGCAGCGGCGTCACCGCACCCATTGCGCCCGCGCGACCCACCCACGAAAACTTTGCGCTCCAGCGTGAGAGGGCGCCCGCCAGCCGCGAGAGCCCAGGCAGAGGGGGCAGGCGCTTTCCCAGCTCCAGGGCGGAGGCCACGAGCGCCGCCGCCATCAGCCACGGAAGGTACGGACGCGTGGATACCGCGAGCGCGCGTGTGACGCCGCCGCCCAGTGCGCCCAGCGCGCCTCCGACCAGCGCGTACGCCCCCAGGCGAGCACCTTGATAGGCGAGCAGCGCCCGGTGTCGCTCGGGCCCGCGCATCGCCGGGAGCCCCGCGCAGGCGAGCGGCCCACACATGAGGAAGCAGTGAACGCTGCCGGTGAGTCCCACGGTGAGTGCGCCGAGCGCGCCCGCCACCAGCGTTGGCGTTGGAGTCAGCGAGGTCAGCAGCAGCGGAACGTCGATGGGCATGAGCGAGTCCTTCGCAACAGGCATGCCGTTCGCAAGGTGACAGCTCGCATGCCCGACTCCGCGCAAACCCGGCCCCATGTGGCCGTCTGCCTCCACTGTGGCAGCCGCGTGCCGGAGGGCACGGCCTCGCGCGAGTTCTGCTGCGCGGGGTGCGAGGTGGTGCATGGCCTGCTGGTGACGCAGGGGCTGACTCGCTACTACCAGCTCACGGGTGGGAAGACGGCGCCCGCGGCGGAGCCTGCTCGAGGTCGAGGACTCGCGTGGCTGGAGCCCCTGGTGGCCCGCGCGGAGGCCACGCCGAGCGCGCTGTGTTCGCTGGAGCTGGACGTCCAGGGCATCCACTGCGCCGCGTGTGTCTGGTTGATGAACGAGTTGTTCCGCCGTCAGCCCGGTGGGGCGGGGCTCACCGTGGACCCCGCCTTGGGTAAGGCTCGCATGCAGTGGAAGCGCGGGGCCTTCGACGTGGGCGGCTTCCTGCGAATGGTGGAGGGCTTCGGATACCTCTTTGGCCCCAGTCGCAAGCGGCCCGCGCCCGCGAGCCTGGACCTGCCCATCCGCCTGGGCATCTGCGTGGCGCTCTCGATGAACGTGATGTTGTTCTCGGTGAGCTTCTACGTGGGGCTCGCGCCGGAGGATGGAGACGTCTTCCAGCTCTTCACGCGGCTGAGCCTGGGGTTGTCCACGCTCGTCGTCGCCGTCGGCGGATGGCCGTTCTTCCGCTCGGCGTGGCAGGGGCTTCGTCGAGGCGTGCCGCACCTGGACCTGCCCATCGCGTTGGGCATCCTGCTGGTGTTCGGCACCTCGCTGGTGCAGGCCCGGGGAGGACGCGGCGACCTCGCCTACTTCGACACCCTCAACACCTTCGTCACGCTGATGCTGGTGGGACGCTGGCTCCAGCAGCGTGTCCTGGAGCGCAACCGGCGCTTCCTGCTGGAGGACGATGGCGCCGACGGGCTCTTCGTTCGCCGGCAGGAGGGCGAGCGGCTCGCCACCGTGCGTGTGTCCCAGGTCGCCGAGGGTGACCTGCTGGTCATCGCGCCTGGGGACCTGGTGCCAGTGGAGGCGGAGTTGCTCGATGCGAGCGCGCGCGTCTCCACGGACTGGATGACGGGAGAGCCGGATGAGCGCGAGGTGGCCGTGGGGGAAGCGCTGCCCGCGGGTGCCTTCAATGCGGGGCGCGAAGCAGTGCGCGCGAAGGCGCGACAGTCGTTCCAGGACTCGCCGCTGGTGGCGCTGCTGCGCCGCGCGCCGGAGGGCACGAGCCGAGGCGCGGGCCACACGCGCTTCTGGGAGGCGGTGTCGCGGCGGTGGGTGGTGACCGTGCTGGCGGTCTCGGCATTGGGGCTCGTGTTGTGGTGGCCATCGGGGCCCGACAAGGCGCTGGAGGTGGCGGTGGCCCTGCTGGTGGTGACGTGTCCCTGCGCCATCGGCATCGCCACGCCGCTGGCCTATGAGTGGGTGCAGGCGCGCTTGCGCCGTGAGGGCTTCTTCATCCGCTCCACGGACCTGCTGGACCGCCTGCCGCGTGTACGTCAGGTGCTGTTCGACAAGACGGGGACGCTGACGCTCGGGCGGATGGAGCTGGTGGACCGGGCCTCGCTCGACACGCTCACGGAGGAGGCGCGCGACGTGGCCTTCAATCTGGCCTCGCGCAGCAACCATCCGGTGAGTCGGTGTCTCTCGGACTCGCTCTCGCGGATGGGCGCCCGCTTCGTTCCGGAGGCGCGGGTGACGGAGCATCCCGGGCAGGGCCTGGAGTGGGTGCGAGATGGAGTGTCGTGGCGCCTGGGCCGCGCGGACTGGCGCCTCGTGCGAGACAGTATCGCGCCAGGTTCCGCGGGGCATGGCCACGGCGCTGAGTTGTTCGAGGAGGGACTCGGAGAAACTGGCTTCACGTCTCGGCTCGATGCGGGAGACGAGACAGCCTCATCGCAAGCAGGCATTGCGTCGCATGGCTCGGAGAGCGGAGCTCCGGTCCTTCCCCGTGCCCTGCTGCGCGCCGACGGCACCGACGGGCCTCGTGGCACCGTGCTCTTTCGCGACGGCTCCCCCCTGGCCTCATTCCCGGTGCGTGAGGCCCTGCGACCGGACGCACGCCGCGAGGTCCTCGCGCTCCAGGCCGAGGGCCATGCTGTCTGGCTCATCTCGGGCGACGCACCCGCGAGGGTGCGCGAGCTGGCGGTCTCCATCGGCGTGCCCCTGGAGCGTGCCCTGGGCGGCCTTCGCCCCGAGGACAAGGCGTGGGCCGTCTCGCGCCTTGGCGCGACGGATTCGCTGTACCTGGGCGATGGCGTCAACGACAGCCTCGCCTTCGAGCGGGCGCTCTGCGCGGGAACCCCCGCGATTGATCGACCGGTGATGCCGGGCAAGAGCGACTTCTTCCTGGTAGGCGAGGGGCTCTCCTCCCTGCGCGAAGCCCTGCGACTGTCGCGCCACCTGCGGCATGTGGTGCGAAGGTTGTTGGTGCTGGCCTTTGGCTACAACGCCGTGGCCGTCGCCGTGTGCCTCGCGGGCTTGATGACGCCGCTGCGGGCCGCCGTGGCGATGCCGGCCACCAGCCTCGCCACCGTCCTGTTCACCTTGTGGAGCCTGTCCGCGCCCCGGGCTCCACGCGGCGCATCGGTGCCCCTGTCTCGTCCCACGGAGGTGCCCGCATGAACGTGCTCGTGCTCCAGGTCTTCGTGAGCCTGATGCTCGTGGCCAGCTCGGTGCTGCTGTTCATCTACAGCATGCGTCACCGGGACCACGAGCAGGCGGACCGGCTCGCGCTCTTTCCGCTCGAGGAGGACAGCGCGGTTCGCCCCGCCGCGTCTTCCGACGGGCCGTCGTCGCCTTCGGCTTCCCAGGAGTGACTCCGTGCAACAACAGCGAATCGTCTACGACGACACCACGGTCCGCCGCTTCATCTTCGCGGCGGTGGTCTTCGGCATCGTGGGCATGGCGGTGGGTGCGCTGGTGGCCAGCCAGCTCGCGTGGTGGCAGGCCAATCTGGGCATTCCCTATCTGACGTACTCCCGGCTGCGGCCCCTGCACACCAACGCGGTCATCTTCGCGTTCGTGGGCAACATGATGTTCGCCGGCGTCTACTACTCCACGCAGCGCCTCTTGAAGGCGCGCATGGCGTCCGACGTGCTCTCGAACATCCACTTCTGGGGCTGGCAGCTCATCATCGTCGCCGCGGCCATCAGCCTGCCCCTGGGCATCACCACCTCCAAGGAGTACGCGGAGCTGGAGTGGCCCATCGACCTGGCCATCACCGTCATCTGGGTCGTCTTCGCCATCAACTTCTTCTGGACCCTGGCGAAGCGCAACGAGAAGAACCTCTACGTCGCCATCTGGTTCTACATCGCGACCATCATCACCGTGGCGGTGCTGCACATCGTCAACAGCCTGGCGCTGCCGCTGGACGGGCTCAAGAGCTACTCCGTCTTCTCCGGTGTGCAGGATGCGCTGGTGCAGTGGTGGTACGGCCACAACGCCGTCGCCTTCTTCCTGACCACGCCGATTCTGGGCATCATGTATTACTTCCTGCCCAAGGCGGCGGAGCGGCCGGTGTACTCGTACCGGCTCTCCATCATCCACTTCTGGGCCCTGGTCTTCATCTACATCTGGGCCGGTCCCCACCACCTGCTCTACACGGCGCTTCCTGACTGGGCGCAGTCCCTGGGCATGGTGTTCAGCGTCATGCTGTGGGCGCCGTCGTGGGGCGGCATGCTCAACGGCCTGCTCACGTTGAAGGGCGCGTGGCACAAGCTGCGCGATGACCCGGTCCTCAAGTTCTTCATCGCCGGCGTGACGTTCTACGGCATGGCGACGTTCGAGGGGCCGCTCTTGTCCATCAAGACGGTGAGCGGGCTGGCGCACTACACGGACTGGATTGTCGGCCACGTGCACGGCGGCGCACTGGGCTGGAACGGCTTCATGGCGGCCGGCATGTTCTACTGGCTGGTGCCCAGGCTGTACGGCACGAAGCTGTACTCCACCCGTTCGGCGGACGCGCACTTCTGGCTGGGGACGGTGGGCATCCTCCTCTACATCGTGTCGATGTGGATCAGCGGCATCAACCAGGGGTTGATGTGGCGGGCCACGCACGCGGACGGGACGCTGTTGTACCCGAACTTCGTGGAGACGCTGCTCGCCATCCGGCCCATGTACATCGTCCGCTTCGTCGGCGGCTCCATGTACCTGGTGGGCTTCTGCATGATGGCGTGGAACCTCTGGAAGACGGCGCGCGCGGGCAAGGCTGTCGACGGAGAGACCACCGTGGTGGTGGAAGACACACCGGCTCCCGTGCCCACCGCGACGACGACGCCCGCGCCGGGCTGGGTGCAGGTCGTCACCGGCCGTCCGCTGGTGTTCGCCATCGCCATCCTCACGGTGACGATGTTCCTGGGCTGGGCGAAGCCGGTGCGCGCGCTGGTGCTGATGGGCGCCATCGTCGCGCTGGGCGAGCTGGCCTGGATTGTCACTCGCAAGGACCGCGAGGCGGGACGGCCGTCGTGGTTCGCGCTCATCGAGGGCCGCCCATTGGCCTTCACGGTGCTGACGCTGGTGGCCATCCTGATTGGCGGCGTGGCGGAGCTGCTGCCCACCATCCTCATCCAGCAGGCCGTGCCCGCGCATGGCGAGGCGCAGAAGCCGTACTCGCCGCTGGAACTCCAGGGGCGAGACCTCTACGTGCGAGAGGGTTGCTACACGTGCCACTCACAGATGATTCGCCCCTTCGTGGCGGAGACGCAGCGCTACGGCGACGTGTCCCGCGCGGAGGAGTTCATCTACGACCACCCGTTCCAGTGGGGAAGCAAGCGCACGGGGCCGGACCTGCACCGCGTGGGTGGCCGGTATCCGAACCTCTGGCACTACACGCACATGATGGATCCGCGAGCCACGAGTCCCGGTTCGAACATGCCGCCTTATCCGTGGCTGGCGGAGAACCGCATCCGCGTGAAGGACGCGCCGAAGAAGCTGTCGCTGATGCGGAAGCTGGGCGTGCCGTACACCAACACGGACGTGGACTCGGCCGAGGCACGGCAGAAATCCCAGGGTGAGGCCATCGCCGCGGACCTGGCGACTCAGGGTGTCCAGGTGGCGTGGGACTCGGAGATGGTGGCCCTGGTCGCCTACCTCCAGCGCCTGGGTCGAGGTCCGCAGGATGTGCCGCCGCCGGAGGTCGCGCCCACCGCGTCGGCGGCGGGAGTCCAGGAAGGAGGCCGCTGATGTACAAGCAATTCTACCAGGGCATGACGTTGGAGGAGCTTCCCCTCTTCGCGCTCGTCCTGTTCATCGCCATCTTCCTGGGCGTCTGCGCCTGGGTGTTCGGAGCTCGCAGGAGCCAGGACTTCGACGCGCTCTCACGGCTGCCTTTGTCGGAGCGCGGGGAGGGCGGTCATGAGTGAGAAGTCACTGGTCAAACACATCTATGACGGCATCGAGGAGCACGACAACAACCTGCCGAACTGGTGGCTGTTCATCCTCTGGACGACGCTCGTCTTCGGCGCGGGCTACTGGTTCTGGTACCACATCGCGGAGGCGGGGCCCGGGCAGTTGGGCGAGTACGCCGCGGAGTCCGCTGAACACGCCCAGCGCATGGCCAGCAACACACCCGCGTCGGACGACCTGCTGCTGAAGCTGGTGAAGGACCCGACGTCGCTGGAGGGTGGCAAGGCCGTGTTCCAGGCCAACTGCGCGGCCTGTCATGGCGCGCAGGGACAGGGCCTCATCGGTCCCAACCTCACGGACGGCTTCTGGCTGCACGGCGGCGCACCCATGGCCATCCACAAGGTCGTGGCCGACGGCGCCGTGGCCAAGGGCATGCCCGCCTGGGAGCGGACGCTGGGGGCCGAGCGCGTCAAGGCCGTCACCGCGTACGTGTTGACGCTCAAGGGGACGAACGCCGCTGGCGGAAAGGCGCCTCAGGGCGAGCCCGAGCAGCCGTAGCGCTCGCGCCGCGAGGACTCCGACATGGCGACAGCCCCCCAGCAGGAAGGCCCCCGCATCGACCAGCTCTCGTCCATCCACGCGGATGGCTCGCGGCGGGCGCTGCATCCGTCGGATGTGCGGGGCCGCTTCATCACCTGGCGCCGCGTGGCGTTCGCGGTGCTCATCGCCATCTATGTGGCCCTGCCGTTGATAGACGTGGGCGGACATCCCGCCGTGCACCTGGACGTGGCGGCGCGACGCTTCTTCCTCTTCGGCGCCACATACAACGCGCAGGATTTCTGGCGGGTCCTCTTCCTGTGCACGGCGCTGGGGTTCGGCCTCCTGTTCGTCACGGCGTGGCTGGGCAGGGTGTGGTGCGGTTGGGCCTGTCCGCAGACGGTGTTCCTGGAGGGGCTCTATCGGCCGCTGGAGCGGCTCATCGACGGGCCTCGCGAGCGGCGGCTGCGCCAGGAAGGGACGTCGTGGACGGCGGGCCGGGTGGCGCGCGCGGTGGTGAAGCATGGCGCCTGGCTGGGCGTGTCGTTGCTCATCGCCCACGCCGCGCTCAGCCTCTTCGTGTCCGCCGGAGGGCTGGTGTCCATGGTTGCCGGAGGGCCGAGCGCGGCTCCAGTGGCGTTCACCTGGGCCATGGCCGTCACGGGCGCGCTGTACTTCAACTTCGCGTGGTTCCGGGAGCAGCTCTGCGTGGTGGTGTGCCCCTATGGGCGGCTCCAGTCGGCGATGCAGGACGGGGACTCGCTCATCGTCGGGTACGACGCGCGACGGGGCGAGCCTCGGGGGCGGTTGTTGAAGGTCCTCCCCACGCGGCCCGCGCCGCCGAAGGGCGACTGCGTGGACTGCCGCAAGTGTGTCACCGCGTGCCCCACGGGCATCGACATCCGCAACGGCCTGCAGATGGAGTGTCTGGCCTGCGCGCAGTGCATCGACGCGTGCGACGAGGTGATGGACCGGGTGGGGCGTCCGCGCGGGCTCATCCGCTACGACTCGCTCAACGGGCTCGCGGGCCAGCCCCGGCGCACGTGGCGACCCCGGCTGGTGCTGTATGCGGTGCTGCTGCTCGCCTCCGTGGGTGGGTTCGTGTGGAGCGTGGCGAGGCGCATCCCGTTCGAGGCGAACCTGCTGCGCTTCCAGGGAACGCCCTACCTCGTGGAGGCGGGCTCGGTGCGCAACCAGTTCGAGGTGCACCTGGTGAACAAGAACCCGGAGGAGTCTACCTTCTCCATCACCGTGCGGGGCCCGCCCTCCGCGCAGGTGGTGATACCGCAGGCCCAGGTGCGGCTCGCCTCGCTGGAGAGCTTCCGGGTGCCGCTGTTCGTCCTCGTCCCACAGGGGAGTGTCGAGGTTCCCTTCACCTTCCTCGTCGAGGTGGCGGACTCCGCTTCCGGCGAGGTGAAGCGGATGGAGGCGCGCTTCCTCGGTCCGCCGTCCCCGCGTCGCTGAGGGAGCAGGGCGGCAGGCTCACGGACACTCCATTCGACGAAAGCCGTGCGTGTCCCCTGAGGCACTCCGCAGATTCTGCGGGCGCTTCCGGGGACCTCGGGCGACAGGCGTGGCACGCGCCTTGGAATGGGGTGGAGGGACATGGAACCGCTGCCAGGTGTCCCCCGGCCCACGCCGGAGCTGCTGAGTCGGTACGACGTCTCCGGACCTCGCTACACGAGTTATCCCACCGCGCCGGAGTGGCGTCAGGACTTCGGGCCGGAGGCGCTGGAGGCCCGCCTGCGGAGCGCTGGGACGCGGGACTCCGCCGAGCCGCTGTCGCTCTATGTCCACCTTCCGTTCTGTCACAGCCTCTGCTGGTACTGCGGCTGCAACGTGGTCATCAGCAGGGACACGAGCGCGGCGGACCGGTACCTCGACCACCTGGTCATGGAGCTGGACCTGGTGACAGCGCGGCTGGGCGCGCGTCGCTCGCTCTCGCAAATCCATTGGGGAGGAGGCACGCCGACGTTCCTCACGGAGCCGCAGCTCGCGCGACTGTGGACCGAACTCACGCGGCGCTTCGTGCCCCTGCCTGACGCAGAGGTCGCCATCGAGGTCCATCCCTCCGTGACGACAGCGGGGCAGCTCACGTTGCTGCGGAGCCTGGGCTTCAACCGCCTGTCCATGGGGTTGCAGGACTTCGACCCGCGCGTGCAGGAGGTGACGAACCGCCTTCAGACGCCCGAGCGGACGCGAGCGTTGCTGGAGCATGCGCGCGCACTTGGCTTCACCGGCGTGAACTTCGACCTCATCTACGGGCTTCCCTACCAGGAGCCGGAGGGCTGGGCGCGGACACTGGAGACGGTGCTGGAGATGCGGCCGGACCGGCTGGCCGTCTATTCGTTTGCCTTCATGCCGGACGTGCTCAAGCACCAGAAGCGGATGCCGGCCGAGGCGCTCCCCACCGCGCCAGTGAAGCTGGAGTTGTTCCGTTCGGCCTATGCGGCGTTCGTGGGGGCGGGGTACCAGGCCATCGGCATGGACCACTTCGCGGTGCCGGAGGACGAACTGGCGCGCGCGCTGTCCGAGCGCCGACTCGGCCGCAACTTCCAGGGCTACACCGTGAAGGCGGCCTCGGACGTGGTGGCGCTGGGCAGCACGGGCATCAGCGACGTGGGCGGCGCGTATGCGCAGAACGTCCGTCCGCTGCCCGCCTACTACGAGCGCGTCTCGCGGGGGCGACTGGCCACCGAGCGCGGCCTGCTGCTCACCGAGGACGACCGGAAGCGCCGCGCGGTCATCACCCAGCTCATGTGCAACGCCTGGGTGGACCTGGGCGAGGATGGAGTCCGCGACTTCGCGCCCGAGCTGGAGCGACTGCGGCGCTTCGAGGAAGACGGCCTCGTGGTCCGCTCGGGCACGCAGTTGGAGCTGACGGCCCTGGGGCGACTGTTCGTGCGCAACGTGGCCATGGTGTTCGACGCGCGCCTGGCGCGGGCCGAGCGGCCTCGCTTCTCCCGAACGGTGTAGCCACCCGGACCACCGAGCAGGCAGGCCCCTCACGGGGCCGCTCCCCTGGCTTCCTCCCGAGGCAATGGCCACTTCACCTGCGCGCCCTCGGGCGACGGAGGTGGTGATGGAGCCGCGACAGTCGCGTGGGTCTGTTCGACGAGGGCTGAGGGCCTCCTGCCTGCTCGCCTCGCTCCTGGTGGCCTCACTGGCGGGCGCGGCGCCCAAGCCAGGGGAGGCCCTGCCGGAGCTGTCCTCGCAGGACCTGGAGGGGAAGACGCACCGCAGTCAGGAGTGGAGGGGACGGCGCACGTTGCTGGTGGTCCTCACCGACAAGGACGGCGGCGAGGAGATGCGGCGCTGGTTCGACACGGCCGCCACCCAGGTGCCGGACTCCGTGCACCGGGCCTCCGTGCTCACGTTCAAGGTCCCCTTCTTCGTCAGCGCGGACTCCGCGAGGGAGCGGGCGAAGAAGAAGGTGCCCGAGGCGTTCTGGACGGACACCTGGCTCGACAAGAGCGGCGATGTGGGCAAGTCGCTGGGGCTGGCCTCCAGTCGCGAGCCCTATGCCATCGCGCTCGATGAGCGGGGACAGGTGCTGGCCGTCGTGCACGGCAACGCGGACTCGCCGGAGGCCAGGGCCCTGCTGGAGAAGCTGTCCGGCCCGTGAGGCTTCCGGTGGTGGAAACACGAAGGGCGCCGCGGGTGGGTTCCCGCGACGCCCCGATTCAGCGTGTCTGCTCGTTGGCGCTCAGCGCTGCGACAAGATTTCCTGGGCGCGCTTCTTGTCGGAGGAGAACGTGAAGGCGTTGTAGAGCTGGTAGTTGTTCTCCGTGTCGAGGATTCGCGACCTCACGGCGCGCAGCACGTTGATCTTGTCGTCGTTGAAGGAGAAGCGGTCCATCAACCGCATCACCTGGGAGACGAGGAGGTAGTTGTTCTGAAGGCCCGTGTTGAGGACGCGGAGCTTGTCGTCGGTGAAGTTCTCCCGGGCGATGGCGTCGTACCAGCGCTGGAAGGCGCCGTCCGCCATCGGGCGAACCATCGGCTCCGGCGGCGGGGGCGGCGGGCGCGGCATCACCGTGGCGAGCAGCGGGGCATCGGCGACCTGGCGCCTCACGTTCTCCAGCGTCTCCTGGGCCTTGCGCACCTTGTTGCGCGAGTCCCGGTCCGCCCGGTCCTCGATGTCCTCCAGCAGGCGCTCCAGGCGCTCCAGGCGCTGCGCCAGGTCCTCGCGGCTGACCACCACCAGGGTGCCGGTGCTGTTCGGCGGGACGAAGGGGCCCGAGTTGTTGTGCGGCGGGTACTGCGGCTGGGAGGGCTGCGACGGCTGCGGACGGCCCGGCGGGGGAGGACGGAGCTTCTCCATCGTGGCGTCGGGCGCCTGCTGCTTCTCGACCTGCGGGGAGGTCTGCGCGAAGGAAGTGGCGGCGGTCAGCAGGGCGACGGCGATTGCGAGGGACTTCATCGGGAGCGTCCTTGTTTGTGTACTCGACAGTTCTGACGGGCCGAGTCTCATGGCATTCAAAGCCCCCAGACGACAAGGGGCCCCCTGTCTCATGTCTCAGGGAGAGGGGTTCGTTTGGACAGCACGGACCCCTCGGCCGACAGCTCGTAGACGAGCGGAATGCCGGTCGCCAGCTCCAGTCCCACCACCTGCTCGCCGGTGAGCTGGTCCAGCTTCATGACGAGGGAGCGGTTCGAGTTGCCGTGGGCGACGACGAGGACGTTCTTCCCCAGGCGGACGTCGCCGGAGATGGCGCGCTCGTAGAAGGGGAGCACGCGTCGGGCGGTCATCTCCAGCGACTCGCCATTCGGCGGCGGCACGTCGTACGAGCGGCGCCACAGCTTCACCTGGGCCTCGCCGAAGCGCTGGGCGGCGTCCGCCTTGTTGAGGCCCTGGAGGTCGCCGTAGTGGCGCTCGTTGAGGGCGGCGTCGCGGATGATGGGCGGGCGCTGGCCGAGGGCCTCCAGGATGATGGTGAGCGTCTCCTGCGCGCGGGTGAGCACGGAGGTGTAGGCGACGTCGAAGCTGATGCCCTGGAGTGCGCGCGCGGCGAGGCGGGCCTCGAGGCGGCCCTTCTCGGTGAGGGGCACGTCCACGAGGCCGGTGAAGCGGTTCTCGTGGTTCCAGAGGGACTGACCGTGGCGGACGAGTGCGAGAAGGGGCATGGCTCTCCCTGCTAGCGCAAGCCGGGCATCACGGCCAAGGGGCCCGCGCGCAGGAGCGCGACGGGGGTGACACCCGTCAGGCTCCGGAAGTCGGAGATGAGGTGGGCCTGGTCGTAGTAGCCGGTGGCCGCGGCGATGGCGCCCCAGTCTGGCGTGGCGGCGCGCGTGGAGGCCCGCATGGCGCGCTGGAAGCGGACGATGCGCGCATAGACCTTGGGGCTCATGCCCACCACGTCGTCGAACGCGCGCCGGAGTTGTCGCTCGCTGACGCCCAGTCCTCGCGCCAGTGCTTCAATCCGGGGCAGCTCCTGTGACTGGGAGATGGCGCGGACCGCGCGGCGGACGACGTGCGCGGAGGCGGGCTCGAACACGTCACCGCGACGCAGGCGCTCGGTGAGCGCGGTCTCCAGCACCTGGACCTTCGCGGCCAGGGTGGTGCTCTCGTGCATCCGCTCACGGAGGCGGGCTCCGTCCTCGCCCCACAGGGTGTCGAGGTTGACGACGCGGTCGGTGAGGTGGGCCATGGGCACACCGAAGAAGGGGTAGGCGCCTCCGGCCTTGAAGCGCACGGCGACGGCCAGGGGCGGCACCTCCGTTCCGCCCTTCTGGAGCACATGCAGGCGCGTGCCGATGACATAGGCGTCGCCCCGGGTGTCGGAGAGGCGGACGATGAGCTCGGCCTCTCCATCGGGAAGGCGGACGTACGCGGGGCCGCCGCCCGCGTCCCGGGGAACGGCGCGGAAGCCACGCACGAAGCCCGCGAGCGCGCCGTGGGCTTCGACCTGGAGCGACTGGGAAGTCACGGGGCCAGCATGCGGCACGCGAGGGGCGGGTTCAATCCGGGGCCAGGGCAGGCGAGCGCTCATGGCCGATTTCTCCAATCGACCCGAGGCCCGCGTTTCTACCTTGGGAGGGCACGACACCCCTGCTTCCCCCGAGGAACCTTCATGCGAGTCCATCACCTCAACTGCGGCACCCTGTGTCCCGCCGGCGGCGCGCGCTTCGTCCTGGGCGAAGGCGGCTTCTTCTCGCGGGCCCGGATGGTCTGCCACTGCCTCCTCATCGAGACGAATGATGGCCTCGTCCTGGTCGACACGGGGCTGGGGCTCAAGGACCTCCAGGACCCGACCCGACTGGGCCAGCGCTTCCTCCGCCGCAACTCGCCCCGGTTGGACCCTCGGGAGACGGCCGTCGCGCAGGTGGAGCGACTGGGCTTCCGGCGCGAGGACGTGCGTCACATCATCCCCACGCACTTCGACCTGGACCACATTGGCGGGCTCGCGGACTTCCCTGGCGCGCAGGTGCATGTCTTCCGTGACGAGCACGCGGCGGCCATGGTGCCGTCGGCGAAGAACGCGAAGTTCGGCTACCGGCCCGTGCAGTGGGAGCACCAGCCGTCTTGGAGGCAGTACGCGGTGGAAGGGGAGCGGTGGTTCGGCTTCGACGCGGTGCGCGTGATTCCGGGGCTGTCCACGGAGGTGTTGCTGGTGCCGCTCGTGGGGCACTCGCCGGGGCATTGCGGTGTCGCCGTGAAGACGGAAGGGTCATGGCTGCTGCACGCGGGTGACGCCTACTTCAACCACAAGGAGCTGAACCCCGTGTCGCCGCGCAGTCCGCCGGGCCTGGCGCTCTTCCAGCGGCTGCGCTCGACGGACAACGCGGCGCGCCTCGCGAACCAGGAGCGGCTGCGGACGCTCGTGCGGGAGCACTCGGCGGAGGTGAAGGTCTTCTCCGCGCATTGCGCCGTGGAGCTGGACCGCTACGCGGTGGCGCAGCCCGTGACGGCGGAGCGAAGTGGCATCGCGTCTCCGAACCTGGAGCCCGCGTCCGGAGCGGGTGGCCGCGCCGCCTGAGGGACGTGCGCGGGACGTGTCAGGCCTGTCGGCGCCGACGGGCCCGGTACAGGTCTTCGTAGAGGCCGAGGAGGAGGTGGCCTCCCAGGATGAGTCCCTGCTGGATGTCGCGCGCGGCCGCGGGTGACGCGTCGTAGGGCGCGTCGAGCTGGCGGTAGAAGCCGTCAGCGTGCTCCTCGTCGAGCGTGGCGTGCGTGGGGTAGTGCACCACCTGGTCCGCGGTCAGCCAGCCTCGCGCGACGATGCCGCGACCCAGCTCCACGGAGATTCCGCTGAACAGGTCCTCGATGATGCCGAACACGGCGAGGCCCGTGTGCGGCGTCTCGAAGCCGGCGATGCCCGTCAGCGCGACGTTGAACTTGCGCACCTCCGGACCGAAGGCGCCATCTTGGAGCCGCTCCCCGGATGCGCCGAGCCGCTCCAGGAGCAACTGGAACGTGTGCTCGTGGCCGTGGGAGAGCGCGCCGCGCCCATGCTCATCGAAGACGTTCTCCACCAGCGGCAGGCGGAGCTCGGGGCGGGGAAGGCGGCTGGCGAGCAGGGCCATGGGCCGCGAGAAGTGCGCGACCGCCGAGAAGAACTGCAGCTGCGTCTCGATGAAGTCGCTCCGCTCGAAGGAGCCGTCTTTCAGCGCGCGCAGGTACGACGACGTCTCCAGGACGTTCCAGCCCGACTTCAGGCCAGCGATGTGGTGACGCAGGTTCAGATTTCGGAGGAGGGAAGGTGCACCCATGCAGGGGTTCCCTTAAGTCGGGTCAGGTCGAGAGAATAGACGGTGCAGACCGTGTCGGGAGAAATGCCGGCGTCCCGCAGCCAGTCGAGCTGCGCTTTCAATCGCTCGTCGAGCGTGAAGCAGGCCAGCGTGTCCGGGTTCCGCCCGGCGAGTTCCCGCCCGCACTCCCGGAGGTAGTGCCCCCAACCCCGGGTCCAGGCGGCGGGAGGCGCCGCGAGGTGCACGAGCGGCCAGGGTTTCTGCGTCGAACGGAGCTGGAGGTCCTTGCTCCCTGAAGTGGTGCACCAGCCCGCCCCTTCGAGCTTCCGGCCAGACGAGGGCCCGAGCACCAGCCCGTCACCTGGGACCTGCGTGGGAGCACCCGCGAGCTCCAGCGCCGCGAGCCGCGCCGGGGGAACGAAGTAGAGCGCGAGCCGGCTCTCCGGCCGGCCCATGCGCAGCGGATTCCAGCCTCGCGCCGTGTGCATGACGTCGCCGCGCGCGCCCCGCATGGCGGCGCCGTACAGGAACCGGATGCCGCGCAGCGCGGGGATGCGGAACAGGTGCGTGAGCCCCTGGAAGATGAGCCTCCGCGCCAGTCCCGTGCCGCGCGCGTGCGGAGCCACCTTGAGATCGCAGATGTAGAAGCCCTGGGCGGCGGTGTCGCTTCGGAAGACCCGCCGGGAGATTCCCGTCACGGAGCCGAGCAGTTGTTCGCCGCGCAGCGCCAGCAGGAAGTACGCGTCCCCCATGGACGAGAAGAAGGGGTGGTACTCGGGCCCGTGGTCGATGAAGAAGTGGTCGGCGCCGTCGGCGATGGGGTACTCGATGCCCCGCTCGAGCTGGCGCAGTCGTTCCACATAGGGGCCGAGCGTGTCCGGCCGGCACACCACGTAGCGCACGCCGCTCATGGTGAGGCGGTCCGTCGGAAGCCGACCTCGACGCGCTCGTAGAACAGGCTGCGGTCTTGGGCCTGGAGTCGCTTGCCGAGCGCGTCGTCGAACACGAAGGCTGGACTGAAGAAGCGGCGGAGGTCTCGCTGGTTGTTGAGCTGTCGCAGCAACACGGCGCAGCCGGGGCGAGCCTCGCGTGACAGCAGCGCGGCCCACTCGGCGACGAGCGTGTCATCCGACCAGTCGAAGATGTTGGACAGCGAGATGACGTCGAAGCGTCCCAGGTCGGGCACGTCGGGGAGCGAGCCCTGCACCAGCGTGACGGGGAGCGGCGCCTCCGCGCGCAGGTACTCGGGACGGTCCTCGGGAAGGTAGGCGCCGAGCAGCACGTGCTGCAGGTAGGGGTTGTGGTGGGCGTCCTCGCGCCGCAGCCCTCGCTCGAAGGTCGCCTGGAAGTAGCCGGGATAGGAGCCGGGCGTCGCGTGCTGGGTCGCCGCCGGGCCGAACATGGCGTGGAGGAACGGGTCCGCGAACGCGAGCTGGAATGCCACCGGCCAGTAGGACGAGGCGAACCAGCCGTCGCGCAGTGCGGACCGCTCGGCGGCGGAGGTCGTGGGCGCGAAGAAGGCCGCCAGCTCGCGCGCTGGGGCCGCGAACTCCTCGAGGAAGTGGCGCAGGGTGCGGAACAGGCCCTCGAACTCGCCGCGCTGATTCAGTCCCGTGGCGTCGGTGGCCCTCACGTTGAAAGCCTCCAGGCTCGCGGTGCCGAGGCTCGCGGCCTTCTCCCGTACGTGGGCGAGCTGTCGAGGGTTGAAGTCGAAGCCCACCAGCTCCAGGGATGGATTGCGCCGGGCCAGGGTCAGGAGCGTGCAGCCTCCGGACGCGACAGTGAGGAGGGCTCGGGCCTGGGTGCGCCCGATGAGTTCCTGCTCCAGCTCCGGGTCTTCACGGACGACGGCGAATTTCAGACGGGGGGGCGTGGTGCTCAAGTCGTCGGCGGGGGCGAGGGTTGCTTCGGCGAGGGGGCGGATTGTAGGGCATGATGTCACCCACAGGAACAGCCCATGCCGACGCTCTCATCGTCCCTTACTCCCCAGCGGTTGCGTGAGCTGGAGCAGGTCGACGCCCGCCATCTGCCTCGGCTCGGGGTGTTCCTCGCGCTCTACGGTGTGGCGGCATGGGGGGCCACTGTGCTCGCGCTGGAGGCCCTGCCGTCTGCTCAGGTCTGGCTCGCGCGCGGGCTGCTCTACGTCGTCGCGGCGGCCTCGCTTCACGGCATCAGCCTGTTCACCCATGAGGCCGTGCACGGTGGGCTCTCCACGCGGCCGTGGCTGAACCGGCTGGGCGGGATGCTGTGCGCGTGGCCCGTGCTGCAGAACCTCGCGGCCTACAAGGTGCTGCACCTGCGGCACCATCGGGACCTGGGCGGTGGGTTGGACCCCGACCACTACGCCAACTACACGGGACGACGCTGGCTGGAGCTGGCGATGCACGTGGGCCGGTTGCTGCTCGGATATCCCGCGTACATCACCATGATTCCCATCCTGGGCTGGAAGCACGGGACGGCGCCCGAGAAGCGGTGGATTGCCTTCGAGGTGTCGATGGTCGTCGCGGGGGCGGTGCTCGCGGGCGTCTTCGTGCCGTGGCCCGTGTTGCTGCATGCCTGGGTCATCCCCATGGTCATCATCAACACGCTGGTCAACATCCGGGGCATGAGTCAGCACACCTTCCTCACGCAGAGCAGTCATCCGGTGCGGGGCTCGCGGACCATCCTCTCCAATCCGGTGACGCGGTTCTTCATGTGCAATGAGAACTACCACCTGGAGCACCACCTGTACCCGCGAGTGCCCTGGTACAACCTGCCGGTGCTGCACCAGTCCCTGCGGACCGAGCTCGTCGAGCAGGGGGCGCCCTTCATCCCGTCGTATTTCTCGTTCGTCCGGGGTGTCTTCAGTGGCGCCCTGATGCGAGAGGCCCGGCGGGTCTCCTCCGCGGATGTCTGAGCGCCCCTTCCTTCACGAAGCGCTGCTGGCGACCTTCGGAGTGACGCTGTCGTGCGCGCTCCTGCTCGTGGCGGGTACGCGGTCCGTCAGCTTCCTCCAGGTCGCGGGGGCCACGGCCCTGTTCATCCTCGCGGTGGTGGTGCTCGCGCGGCTGGACGCCTGGGCGCACGTCTTCCGGGTGCGGCTGGTGCTGGCCTATGTGGCGACGTTCTTCTTCTACGCGTCGGTGAAGACCACCATTCCCGCGCTGGGGCTCGAGACCCAGGACGCGTGGCTGTTCAGCCTGGACGCGCGGGTGTTCGGAGGGAGCACTCCGTCGGCCTGGTTCCAGCGGTGGAGCGCGCCGTGGGTGCATGACGTGTTCAGCGCGAGCTATCTCGCGTTCCATGTGTACCTCCACCTCGCGATGGCCTGGGCGGTGGTGGGGCCCCGGGAGCGGGCGGAGCGCTTCTTCAGCCACGTCTTCTCGGCCTACGTGCCGGGTATCGCGGGCTATTACCTGGTGCCGGCCATCGGCCCCATGGCGGCGTATCCCGAGTTGTTCACCGCGCCCCTCGAAGGAGGGTGGCTGACGCGGCTGAACGCGGCCGTCGTCGCGAGCGGCTCGTCCACCTACGACCTCTTCCCGAGCCTGCACGTGTACATCACCCTGGTGTTGCTGAGTCATGACGCGCGCGCGCATCCCTGGCGTTTCCGGGCGCTGGTGCCCGTGGCGGCGGCGCTCATCCTCTCCACCCTGGTGCTGCGCTACCACTACGCGGTCGACCTGCTCGCCGGTGTCGTGTGGTTCATCGCCTTCAGCGCCGTGTTTCCACGTCTCCAGACATGGTGGGCGTCCTGGCGGTGCGGGCTCCTCGCGGGCTCCGGGTCCGCGGTTCAGCCCCGTCCTTGAGACGTCGCCCGCGTCTCGCTGTCACACGCCTGGCGAGGCATTGACGAATTGTCGCGCGGACGGCCACGGACGGCCCCGCAAGTCCTCGGAATGTCGTGCGGGGTGGCTTGGAACGGCACGTGAAAGGCAAGGGGACAACAGGAGGAAGCCGCCATGGCCCGGTGCCGTCAGTCCCGTTCCCGCTCGTCTCCCGCCACCTTCACGTTCCTCGAGCGCAGCGCGCTCGGGGTGCTTCGACAGGAAGTCCTCGAGCTCATCCTCGACTTTGGACTTCGGACCCGCGCCGCGGGGGTGACACATGTCACCGTGCTGGAGCGCGACCTGCCCTTGCAACTCCAGGACTCGTCGCTGGCACGGCAGGCGCGGGGCTGGATTGTCCTGGTGAGTGATGACGAGCGCCTCATCACCTGTTACCGGCGCGGGGATGCAAGCGGTTTCATCCGCCGCAAGCCCAAGCATCGCCTTAATGGCGGACGCCCGCACCCCAACACGAGGACCCGTCGCGCACGTGACAGACACTCCACGGGCTACAGGGCCGGGTAGGGCTCACTGCTTCACAGTTGGGGTGTTCAATGACAGGCACCCTTGTATCAAGCGCTGCGCGCCGCGACAGGCTTTGGAAGGTGAGAGGGTGCAATCCCTCTCGTTTCTGGAGTTTTGTATGCCCCGCACGCCGCTCTTCGACCTGTTCCGACAAACCACCCGGAAGGCGCTCGCCGCCGCGTCACCGGAGGCGAACGCGCTCGAAGCCCGACGCGTGGTTCGAATGGACCGCCGCTCCGTGTTGAAGGGGGTGACGGCGCTGGGGATGGGAATGGCGGTGCGGGCGGCGCGGGCCGAGGAGGCCCGTCCTCCCGCCTCGCTTCGCGTGGGCATCGTCGGTGCGGGGCTCGCGGGCCTCGCGTGTGCCTATGAGCTCAGGTGCGCGGGTGTGCAGGCCACGGTGCATGAAGCCCGGGAGCGCACGGGCGGCCGGGTGTTCTCGATGGGAGGCGCGTTCGGTGGGCCGGTCATCTTCCCCGGACAGGTGGTGGAGCGGGGCGGGGAGTTCATCGACTCTGGACACTCGACGATGCTGGGCTATGCCCGTGAATTCCACCTGGAGCGGGAAGACCTCCTGCGGGTACCGGGGGACGTCTTCTACTTCTTTGGCGGACAGCTCTATTCCGAGGCGGATATCCTGGAGGAGTACTGCCCGCTCATCGCGGCCATCAACCAGGACCTGAGCAGGCTGTCCGAGGCGCCCACGGCGGCCGACCACACGGAGCTGGACCGGCGGTTCGACCTGCTGGACCTGGTGACCTACCTGGAGGCCCGGAACACGGGGCCCCTGGTGAAGGCCGCCATCATCGCCGCGTACGAGGCGGAGTATGGCCAGGCAGCGGATGAGCTGAGCTGTCTCAACCTGCTGTTCCTGATTCAGACCGAGCAGTGTCGACGGTTCGAGCCGTATGGCGAGAGTGATGAGCGGTATCGCCTGCTCGGTGGCAATCAGCAGATTCCACGCGAGCTGGCGGCGCGTCTGCCGGGACAGGTCCGACAGGGCGAGCGGCTGGAGTCGGTCAGGAAGACTCCGACGGGCGCGCTCTCGCTCACGCTGCGGCGCGGAAGCACGTCGTACACGGCGACGTATGACGTCGTGGTGCTCGCGGTTCCGTTCACCGTCCTGCGACGGGTGGAGCTGGCGGCGTCCCTGGGCCTGCCGGCGTGGAAGACGCGGGTCATCCGGGAGCTGGGGTACGGCACCAACGCGAAGATGATGGTGGGGTATCGCGGGCCGGTGTGGCGGGCGAGCGGGTGCAGTGGGGCGAGCTACTCGGACCTGATGAACCATCAGGCCACGTGGGAGACGAACCCGACGCGGGCGACAGCGGGCGACGCGGTGTTGACGGACTTCGCCAGTGGGCCGCGTGGGGCAGGCATGGACCCAGGCAACGTGGCGGGCGAGGCGGAGCGCTTCGTGGCGGCGATGGGCCGCGTGGTGCCGGGGACGGCGGGCGCGGTGAAGCGGGGCGTGGACCGGCGCATCGTCGCGCACCTGGAGCACTGGCCGAGCAATCCGAACGCCCTGGGAAGCTATTCGTCCTATCGGCCCGGGCAGTTCACGTCACTCGCGGGAACCGAGGGGACACCCGTGGGCAATCTCTACTTCGCGGGTGAGCACACCAGCTCGTTCTACGAAGCCCAGGGCTACATGGAGGGCGCGGCGGCGACGGGGAGGAGCACCGCCCAGGCCGTCCTGGCGATGGCGAACGTGGCGGCGGCGTCCGGGTGACCCGTGGAGTAACAAGGGCGGGCCCGCCGGAAGCGGACCCGCCCTCACGCACTCACGAAGGGAGCAGGTTACTGCGCGCAGTAGACGGCGCGCTCGAACTTGCCCGTCACTTCGACGATGGACGTGGCGCGAACCACGAACTCGCTGGCCCCGACGCGCGTGTCGGCGTTGCACCAGTCATACGTGTAGCCCAGGCCCGTCCACGGGTACTGCGTCTTCTGCCAGAACCCATAGCTGGAGGCGAAGTTGGCGTTGATCCAGTTCTTGTGCTCGGTGGTGGCCGTGGTGGGGAACTGGAGGCCGCACGTGCCGTCGTCGATCTCCGAGTCCGGACAGGGGCGGAACATGTCTCCGGGCTTCACCCACAGCTCGACGATGTAACGCGCGTTGTCGCCTTCGGTCGCCGGGGGCAATCCCAGATACTGATTGACGCGCGGGACGAGGTTCTCCGCGGACACCGTCTTGCAGAATGTCTGGAGTTGGGGAGCGGCCGTGACCCAGACCTCGCGAGAGAGCGTGTTCGCTCCCAGGGTGTAGCCCTGGAAGGTGGTCCAGATGGCCATGCGCACGGCCGTCTTGGTCTCATTCCAGACAAGGTTCGGGTTGGACGGGCTGATGGCCCACAGCTGCGTGGAGATGTCTTCGGTCGTGGGCTCCGCAGCGTGGCGGACGGCCTCCGTATAGGTCTGCGCGTCGCACGCCAGCGGTTCGGGGACAGGGTCCTTCGTGTCGTCGTCACCGCATGCGGCGAGGGACAGGAGCGCGGCGGTGGCGGCGAAGCATCGCAGGGGGCGCGAGAAAGCGCTGAACATCAGGTCAACTCCATGGGGAGGGTAGGTTCACAAGGAGTGTAGAGGAAGGAAGGCGGGGCACCAGCCAAAACGACCGCGCGAGACGCGAGCCCGCGGCGAGGTTCCGTGCATTGAAAGACAGCCATCCTCCCTTGGGGCTCAGGTACCGCCGCCACCGAACAGGCCGAGCTGCTCGACGCTGCCCATGGGGGCGACGGGGCTGTCGTCGGCGGGCAGTTCGCGGCGCACCGGTACGGTCGGGACAGGGGGCGCAAGCACGCGGGGCTCGGGCTCCCGTGGCGCGGGAGGGGGTGGGGCGGGTGTCGCGTAGACCTCGGGACGCCAGATGCCGTCGCGAGCCAGGCGCACGCGCTCACGCAGCTCCGGCAACAGCTCCGGGTCCATGGGCGCGAGGCGCTGGGCCGGGGCCGCCACGAGCGGCTCGAAGACCTGCACCTCCTCCAACCACCACGCCACGGTGCCTCGACAGGACGCACCCGGGGGCCACCACCAGGCGTCACGTCCAAAGGCGCGGGAGTCGTTGCCCACGGTGGACACCTCCGCGAGCCGGGCCATGGCGACATACGCGCCAGCGGGCAGCACGTCGCGGGTGGGGCATTCCAGGCCGTGTGCCCCGCGCAGCCACTCCACGGCCTCCTCGTCGTACTCACGGGTGGCGTAGAGAGCGAGCCAGCAGCCGAGCACGGCCTCGGGAGGGTGGAGCGGGTGGCGTCGCTCGGGGACACCGGGACGCGCGGGCTCCACGTCGTGGACGAAGACGCTCCACATGCCGTGGTGCGTGAGCGCCCACGTCCACGGCCGGCTCAAGGGCAGGTGGAACACTCCCATCCCCTTGCGCGTGTAGCGATAGGCGCCGGCGAGTGGGATGGAACTCATGGGGCCGCACCCTACACGACCGACCCGACATGATGCGCGGGCAGGGTGGCTCTCCGGACGGCCCGCCGCCGAGACGAAGACACCCGCCAGCCATGACGGCCAGCGGGTGCCGGTGCTTCACCTCACTTCGTGGCCGAGGCGCGACGCGGCGCTTCCAGCTCGCGCTGCATGGTGTCGTCGCCCACGAGCAGCCCGTCGGCGAACATGGTCCGCTCGTTGGGGCTCAGCGACTCCAGCTCCTCCGCCGTGCCCAGCTTGAGGTTGTAGACCTTGCCGTCGTACGGCACGCGCTCGGTGGAGGTGATGGTCGCCGTGCCCGTCTGCGTGCGCACGGTGTCCTTCACCTGGACCTTCTCCGCCGCGACCACCAGGCCCGAGGACAGCAGCACCGGGTGCTTCTCCGTCAGCCGCACGTCGTGGCCCTGGTCATCGCGCAGCCGGACCAGCGGCTTGGGCTCACGCCCGAAGATGAAGTCCTGCACCGTGAGCACCCGGCCGGCCGCGTTCGCACGCACCTTGTCACCCACGCGCAGCGTCTCGATGGGCGCCAGCTTCCCGTCCGCCATCGTGATTCGCGTGCCCTCCGCCAGGCAGCTGTTGAGGACGTTGAGGTTGAAGGGGTTTGCGGGCAGCGCCGTGCTCGTGAAGGTCACGATGCGCGGAATCGCCGGGCCGCCACACGTCGACAACCCGTAGAGCGTCATGGACAGCACCACCGGCTCATTCACGATGCGCTCCATGGTGCAGCCCGCGCCGCCGGACGCCGTGGTGTTCTGCGAGACGTTGACCAGCTGCTGAATCGTGCTGGTCCTCGCGCCCACCGGGAAGGCGTCCGAGAGGTCCGCCAGCGTCGTACACGTGCCGCCCGACTCCGTCTTGATGAGGCGAAGCCGCGTCGTCGTCGCGCCGTTCTTCATCGCCTGGATGGTGCAGTCCGCCGTCGCCGAGGCCCCCGCGTCGAAGGTGCCCTGCAGGGGAATGTAGATGTTGGTGAAGTCGAAGGCGGAGCCCGGCTTGAAGGGGAAGTAGGCGGTGGGGTCGCCCGTCCAGGGGGCCCCCGTCTTGCGCAGCGCGAGCCCCGTGGACTGGGCCGGGAAGGGCGCCAGGGTGCCGCCGGCGTTGGCCACCATCGCGTAGTCGCAGTCCGCCCCGCCGCGAAGCTGGCAGGTGGTGAGGTTGATGTCCGGCCGAGGCCCCGGGCCCGCGAAGTGCGGATGGACCAGCGTGAAGGTCTGGGGCGTGGCCACCAGCGACGTCTCCAGGCTGGCGAACGAGACGTGCTCCTCACCCGTCTTGTCGTTGTGCGCCACCATCATCGACTCGATGATGACCTTGCGGTTGGCCTCCATCGACGGAGTCACGGACACGGTGGTGTCGTCGAACGTCCTGCCGTCGTTGTGCTCCTCGTTCGCGCTCGTCGACAGCACCGTCCGCTTCTTGCCCGCCAGGTCACTTTCATACGCGGTGACGTCCGTGAAGACGTGGGTCGAACCACCCGCGCAGGTGGCGTAGGGGCGAATCTGGAGCGTGGGCCGAGGGGCCTGGGCCTGGGCGTTGTCGGCCTGCTGGGCGCCCTTGCCTCCGGCGGTGCGCGAGTCCTCGATGTGGAGGAAGTGGTCGCAGTTCCATTCGGTGGGCTTCGGCTGCGGACCTCCGCGCACGGCCTTCGCCCGGGCGACGTCCAGCGTCTTCAGGGCGCGCGAGAAGTCCTTGGGAGGCGTCTGCTGCGCCACGAGCCCCTTGGCTCCCGCTGCACCTTGCGCCGCGACGGCCTCCTGGAGCCGGTGCTTCGCGTACTCGTAATGGTCGTCGTTCGCCAGATCCAGCTCGACGAAGTCCTCGTGCGGCGTGCGCTTCTCGAAGTGCGCGACGACGGCCTCACGCTGCTCTTCGACAGTCTTGGGCTTGGGTTGGGGTTTGATAACCCAGGGACACCCGGGTAGCAAAGACAGGCATGTAGCGAGAATGGCGAGACGGGTCGCACGACGACCGTGAGTAAAATTCATGACTCCCCCTCTGAGCAGGCCCTCGGTGAGCCCGGATAAGCACTGTCATACGCTCCGTGTTGAAAAGTCAACGTCTGACATATGGCATTGTGTATCGGTCAGGGACGACCCATCCCGTCGCATCGTGATGTTCGCTTCCAATGTGAAGGATTGTCTCGTCGAGCGTAGAGGTCCGGGCGCCCCGTGTTTTCAGGGGTGCTTCAGGGACAGGCTCACGCGCACATTGACTCCGTGCGCCGCATGAGGGACGGGGTGAAGCCATGGCGCTGCAGAAGGTCCCTGTCCCCCACGAGGTCGCCGGAGAGCGGCTGGATCGATTCATCTCCAAGCACGTCCCCGGCTTCTCGCTGGAGCGCGCCCGGGCCCTCATCGAAGCGGGTGGGGTGCGCATCCGGGGCAAGAAGTGTCAGCCCACGCGGAAGCTGTGGGGCGGAGAGGAACTCGAAATCGAGCGGCCGGAACCGCGCGCCTCGCCGCGTTCCTCCGTGGAAGGGCCCACGCTGACGGTGCTCCACGACGACGCGGCGCTGGTCATCGTGGACAAGCCGCCGGGCCTCGTCGTGGAGCCGGAGGGGCGAGCGGCCTCCGTCATCGACCTGCTCGCCGCGCAGCGCCCTCCCTTCGACGTGGAGGGCCAGGCGCTGCCGGGCGTGGTGCACCGCCTGGACCGTGAGACGAGCGGCTGTCTGGCCTTCGCCCGCACGGACCCGGCGGCGGCGGCGCTCCTGCGCGCGTTCCAGGAGAAGCAGGTGGACAAGCGCTACTGGACGCTCGTGCTGGGCCAGCCTCCGGAGCACGGACGCCTGGAGGGGCCCTATGCGCGCAATCCCCAGGACCCGCGCCGCTTCACCACGAAGGTGCCCTCCGCGCGGCGGGCGGCGCTGTCGTTCGAGGTGCGCGAGCGGCTGGACGGAGCGGCGCTGCTGGAGGTGGACCTGGACACGGGGCGCACGCACCAGATTCGCGTGCAGCTCTCCGAGGCGGGCTTCCCGGTGCTCGGCGATACGCTCTACGGGACGGAGGCCGCGCGCGAGCATCCCGCGGCGAAGGCGCTGGGGCGTCAGGCGCTCCATGCGTTCAGCCTGGAGCTGCCGAGTCTCTTGACGGGTCAGCCCGTGCGAGTCCAGGCGGAGCTGCCCGAGGACTTCCAGCGCGCGCTGGCCCTGCTTCGCCGCTGAGCGCGGGCGCGGGGCCGGACTCCACTCGAAGGCGTGGAGTCCGGCGGACGGCGAACTACTTCGGGTCCACCACGAGGACCATCCAGCGGTCCGTGGAGTGGTCGATGCGCACGTTGGCGGCACCGGCCTCCTGGAGCTGCTGCACGATGCTCTCCAGGAAGGTCAGGTGCTCCTTGGGCGCGTCCACGAAGACGTTCTTCGAGCCGGTGCCCTTGGCCTTGGGCTTCTTCGCGGGGGCGGCGCCGTTGAGCGCCTCCGGCGTCGCGGCGGCCTTGAGCTGGGCGGCGGCGTCCTCCACCACGGTCTCCGGCGCGCTCTCGACCTCGACCTCAGGCTCCTCCGCGACGGGAGTGGAAGCGACCTCCTCCTCGGCCTCCGCGCGCAGCTGGTTGAAGGTCTTCAGGTTGATGGTCGCCCCGAACTTCGTCTTGAAGGACTCCAGCGCATCCTTGCTGCTGATGTCCGGTTGCTGGCGGAAGAGGGTGAGCAGGAACGCGTGGCGCTCCTGGGTCTGCTCCTGGGAAGTCCTCGGCATAATCAAAACTCCTTCAACCCTTGGAAATGAAAGGCGGCGCAACCTAGCCGACGCTGTCCCGGGAGGAAAGGTGGTCGGGTGGACGCGGGGGCGGTGACTCTCCTGGTCCCTCGGCGGGCGAGACGGCCCGTGTGCCTGCCAGCCCTGGGCGCCAGCAGGGCGCTTCGTGTCCACCCTGGAGCCTCATGGAGACCGCTGCCGAGACGAACGTGCCCTCCCGTGAGTCCGCCACATGGGTGGACATCTCCGTGCCCCTGCGGGACGGGATGGTGCACTGGCCGGACAACCCGGAGGTCCGCATCACCCGGGTGCAGGCCCTGGAGCGTGGAGACGACGCCACCGTCTCCCACCTGTCCCTGGGGGCGCACACCGGCACGCACGTCGATGCGCCCGCGCACTTCGTCCAGGGCGCGGAGGGCGTGGACGCGCTGGCCTTCGACAGCCTCCTTGGCGTGGCCCGGGTGCTGGAGATTCGAGACCCCCGCGCCATCCGCGTGGATGAGCTGAAGGCGCACGCGGTCCAGCCCGGAGAGCGCGTCCTCTTCAAGACGGCCAACTCCTCGCGGGGCTGGGCCGCGCAGCGATTCCTGCCGGACTTCGTGTACCTGTCCCTGGAAGGCGCGCGCTACCTGGCGGAGCGGAGTGTTCGCACGGTGGGCATCGACTACCTCTCCATCGGCAGTCCGGAAGAGGGCGTGCCCACCCACCAGGCACTGTTGGGCGCGGGGGTTTGCATCATCGAGGGGTTGGACCTGTCCTCGGTGAGCGCGGGCACGTACGACCTCGTCTGCCTGCCTCTGCGAATCGCGGGAGGCGACGGCGCACCGGCGCGCGCCATCCTCCGGCGGCGCTGAGGCTCGGGCCTCACGGTCTTCAGGGGCTCGTCGCGCGGCGCTTGCGGCGCAGGTAGAAGGCGGCGCCGAGCATCGCCGGGAAGAGCAGCGCGCCGCCCAACATCATCAGTCGTTGGCGCTTGCCCAGCGCCTGTTGGGCCTGCTGGTCGCGGACCTTCTCGAAGTCCGGCTCGGGACAGGAGTGCCCGAAGGACCACCAGGGCTCGTCGATGGCGGCGCCCACTTTCAGGTACGTCTGCCACAGCCGCTGGACGCGCTCTGGCTCGCTGCTGGAGACGTAGCGCGCCGCGTGGCAGAGCATCATCGCGTACGCCTGGCTGCGCGGAGGAAGGAGCGCCGCGCCCCGCTGGGCGAGGTCCGCCGCCGTGGAGCGATAGTGGAAGCGCCACGGATACGGGGGCGCATGCGATTGCACGCGCTGCTGCTCCGGCACTCCGAGGAGCGGTGTTCCGGCCAGGGCCTCCCGGGACTGCTCCGCCCCGGCTGAGAGCTCTTCTTGTTCCTCGTAGGTGCCCAGGTCGTAGTTTCCATCCACCCAGCCCCAGTCCGGGGCGACCTCCGTGCCCAACATCTCCAGGCCCAGGCCGCGAGCGAGCTTCGCCGCCGTGAACAGCGCCTCCGCCTGAGTCACGGCGTCGTGGGCCAGGGTGCTCTGCTTCAGCGCGTCGGCGTACTGGCGCGCGGGCCCTTCCCACTGCGTGCCCCGGAAGTGCTCCAGCGCTTCATCGGCGCGCCCGATGCGCAGCAGGCGCCGCGCGAGCAGCAGGCGCAGCCGCTGAGACAGGTCCGCCCCTTCGCCGACGTCATCGTCGTACCAGAGCTGCCCCACCTCGGGCTTGCAGCGCTCCTCGCCGGAGGGCGGGTGGGCCGCGACGAAGCGCTGGAGTTCGTCCACGGACAGCACCCGCTCCGCCACGTAGGCCAGGTCCGGCCAGGAGCAGCTCGCCAGCATCCGCTCGGCGGCCTGGAAGAAGTCACCTCGCGCGAGCGCGAGCACCCCGCGCTCTCCCTCCACGCGGCAGAGGGGACGGCGCGGCACCATTCCCTCGCCCACCCAGTCCTCCGACGCCGGGAGCCCGCGCGCGGCCTCCGACAGATAGACCTCCGCGGACGACGGGTCTCCCCGGCGCAGCGCCAGCTTGCCCTTCACCCACGCCGCCAGCGGGGTCTGCCCGTGCTGGGCGAAACGCTCGGCCAGGTCGAACCGACCCGCGCGCCAGGCGCCCGCCGCCAACCGGTCCGCTCCCGCCAGCCCCTGCACCGACGCGAGCGCTTCCAGCACGGCGGCGAGGCCACCGCCCGATGTGTCCTCGGACCAGTACCACTCCTGGCCACGCGTCCACACGAAGGTGGTCATGAGCCGCTGCGCCATCGGGTCCTTCAGCGCGGCGTGGAGCCGGGCCTCATCGCGGGCGAGCGCGCGTGCGACCATGAGCAACGAGGTCACCGCGCCTCCGCTCCCATGGGCGGCCTGCTCCGCGTACAGCCGGATGGCGCCAGCATCGTCTCCCGCCCGGAGCAGGCCGCGCGCCTGCTCGCCCAGGCTGGCGACCGCGAGGCCCAGCGGGTCGTCGAAGCCCTCGCGCGCGAGCTGCCGCGTGCGCTCGAAGCCGTGCTGCGCGTCCTGCTCGAAGCCCGCGCCCGCGTTGCGGCCCAGCATGAAGGCGGCGAAGGTGGAGTAGTGGCGGCGCTCCCCGGCCGGCAGCGCGAGCACGTCGTTGAAGCGGGCGCGCGCCGTCTGCGCATCTCCGCTTGTGAAGGCCCTGGCGCCCGCCTCGTACAGCTCCGTCTCCCGTGCCCCGCCGCCTGTGCGTGCATCGACGGGCTCGTCTCCACCCTCCATCACCCGGAACGACTCCAGGGGCTTGGGAGCCAGTCGTGTGGCCTCGAGCGAGAAGGCGCCGTCTGGCAGCTCGCCGAGGGTGCCCGCGCGGTCCACGAGGAGTCGATGGGGAAAGTCGGGTCCGCAGGCATCGGCCGAGCGCACCGGCGCGAGCAGCATGAGGACGAGCAGGGAGGCCAGCAGACTACGGAGCCACAAGTGACACCTCGGTTCCCCGCACGAAGCCGATGACGCGTCGTTCGCCAGCGCGCAGGCGGGGAGGCGTGCGCGCCACGAGTGAGGTCCCTCGCGGGGCATAGCCGCCCACGCCGTCGAGGACCTCCAGGTTTCCAGAAAGGGTGAGGCGCGCGGGCGCCTCGGTGTCCACGCGGCCGGTGTTCTCGAGGACGATGTCGAGCGTGCCGCCTCCCGCGTCCACCAGCCGGGGCTCCAGTCGGGGCGTGAGCTTCTCGCCGCGCACCACCGCCGACAGCGTGCTCAGGCTCCAGGACTCCGAGTCGCCCGCGTGTCCAAGCCGGAACCAGACGATGCCCTTCACGCCCTTCACCGGGTGCTCCCTCAGGTGGGTGAGCAGGCGCGACACCTCGTGGGGCTCGGACGTCAGGAGTCGTCCGTCGCGAAGCCGCGCGCGGTAGGTGGGCAGGGCAATCCGGAAGGGATGGGACGAGGCCTTGGCCCACGCCTCGATGAAGCCGCGGGCCTCCTCGGGGGTGAAGAGGGAAGGGGCGCGCACGGCATGCACCTGGACGACGATGTCGTCGGGGATGGACGTCAGGCGCTCCAGGGCGGGCGAGTTCGCCCAGGTGGGTAGCGCGGTGATGGAGAGCGAGAGGTCTCCGAGCCCGCTCCGCTCACGCGCGAGCCAGTCCGCGTAGGCGGGCAGGGAAGAGGTCGCGCAGTCATGGTCCACCTCCACGCCCCGGACTCGCACGCCGCGCGCCTTCCAGTCGCGGGCGAGCGTCGCCACTTCCTGGAGCGACACGCCGTCGAGCGGCGCCGTCCCGTCCACGCGGAGGACGGCCACCACCTCGCGCCCCGTCTTCGCCAGGGCCGGCACGTCCACCGCCACTGTCACTGCGACCCGCGTGGCCCCGGAGCGCTCCCGCGCGAGGACTCGCAGGGCGCCCAGCTCCGAGGGCAGTTGCGTGAGCGCGTGCCCGAGCTCCGGGCTCCAGTCCCGCTGCCACACGTAGACTTCGTGTCCCAGCGGGGGAGCGGGGGCGCGGGCACAGCAGAGCAGGAGGCACAGCCCCACGCTCGCGAAGCTCGCGAGGACTCTTGGCCAGGACAGGGGTGGGGTGCTCATGCGGAAGCGCGGGAGGAGTTCGCGTGGCTCGTCGACAGGCGCGTGAGCCCACGCCTCACCATGGTGCCACAACGGCATGACGTGGGCTGCACCCCCGCGTTCCGCCTGAATGCCAGGCGGGTCCGTTCACGTGCCGCGGGGGCCGTTCCCCCTCTGGACGGACCTTCCTCGGCTCCTAACGGCCATCCACCCAGTAGCGATAGCCGTTGACCCGGTAGGGCACGCCCAGCTCCGTGCACAGCTCGGCGATGACATCCGGGGTGAAGAAGTAGTTGCGCACCCGGACGATGCGCTCGCCGTCCGTCTCCACGGCCATCACGGTACGAACCAGGGGACCCTCTTCGTGCTCGTACCAGAAGACCAGAATGGGCGAGCCGCGATACGCGCGGACTTCGCAGCGAGGGCTGGTCGACAGGTACCCTTCGAGCAGATGGGGCGGGACGCCTCCCCGCTCGTCGAAGGTGATGGGCGCGAGCGTTCCGGCGAAAGACCCGGTGTCCGGATTCTTCGGTGCGTCCTGACCGTACTCAGTGACGACGCCGACGATTTCCACGCTGGCGCTGTCGAGCAGGAGGTCGGTCAGTCGCTCCAGGTTCCGGGCATTGAACGCCGCACAGAACGCGTCCAGCACCGCGGGCGCGGGTGCTCGAGTCATCGGCTCCTCGGGCACCGCCAACAGGCCCCGCCCCCGATGGAGCGCGGACTTCACCGCGCCCACCGTCGTCGAGAGTGCGTCCGCGATTTCCTGGAGCGAGAAGTCGAACACATCCTTGAGGACCACCGCGGCCCGCTCCTGGGGAGACAGCCGCACCAGCAAGGAGCCAGCGGCCTCGCGTGGTGCCCGAGGGTCCGGCTCCGTCGCCGAATCGGCGGGCGCCTCGAAGGTGAGCTCGAGGCGCATGCGCCGCATGCGGTCCACCCAGAGGTTCGAGGCCACCCGGAAGATCCACGCGCGCGGATTTGGAAGCGCCATGAACACCGTCCCGAGCGTCACGAACGCTCTCGCGAGGGTGTCCTGAACCAGGTCCTCCGCGTCCCACGGGCTGCGTGTGAGGTGGCGGCAGTAGCGAAAGAGCTCGGGACGCATCGGCTCGAAGACGTCGAGGAACCGATGCCAGGACGACTTCACCTCGTCGCTCAGCGCGTTGATTTCGGGGGGCGACTTGCTCACGGTGTCATCGGTTCATAGCAGAGGACCACCAGGCCCTGACCGAGCTGGGTCGTTCGGACCAGCTTCAGCTTCTGTCGGGCTTCGATGTCCTTGAAGAGCGGTGTGCCTCGCCCGAGGAGCACCGGATGGATGATGAGCCGATACTCATCGACGAGTCGAAGCCGGGTGAGGGTCGAGACGAGCCCCGCGCCGGCCCACGCCACAATCGGCTTGCCGGGTTGACGCTTCAGCTCGGTGATTTCCTCGGCGATGTGCTCCTTGATGATGCGGGTGTTGTTCCATGCGGCATGCTCGAGCGTCCGCGACAGAACGACCTTCGGCAGTGCGTTCATCTTGCGGGCGAATACGAGGTCCTGGGGAGAACGGGGGGTGAGCTCCGCGTTGGGCCAGTAGGCCAGCATCTCCTCGTACGAGCGCCGTCCGTACAGCGCCAGGCCGACCGAGTCGATCATCTCTTCGCAGTACTGCTCGAACTGAGGATTGCCGTCCTCGAACCAATCGAGCCGCCCGTCGGGGGCCGCGATGAACCCGTCGAGCGAGACGATCATGGAGACAAAAAGGCGACGATTGCTGGGTTCCTGGATTGTCATCCCCGTCAGACGAACCGGCGCCCCAGAAGGATACTTCCCCTCGTCACAAAGGGTCGTTTCCAGCACAGTGGGGTGACGGGCTTCAGCGCGCGTGGGCGCGTGCGGGTCGTGGCGGCTGGCTGTGGTCGCAGTGCAGGAGCGACGGCGGGTCGAAGCAGGTGAACTTCTGGTCGACCAGCCTGCACACGCCCCGAGGCGTGCTGGCGCAGCGCACCTCCGTGCGGGTGGCCTTGCAATCGAAGCCGCAGGCCACGGCCTCCGACGCATTGACGCAGCGGGGCCTGGGTGTCTCGGCGGCGTACTCGTGGATGACGCTCTCCGGCGGGTCCCAGCAGACGAGCTTCCCGAAGTGGGTGCTGCAGACACCGTAGGGCGTGTCGTTGCAGGCCACCTCGCCGTTGAACAGGCGGCAGTTGAAGCCGCAGGCCACCTTGCCCCGGACGGACTTGCACTCGGGGCTCACGGAAGTGAGCGGTGGGTGCTGGATGGCCACCCGTGGCGGGTCCCAACAGTAGACGCCTCCATTGGTGACCTCGCACGTCCCGTAGGGAGTCTGGGCGCAGTCGATGTCGGAGACGCTCGTCTTGCATTGAAAGCCGCACACCGTGCGCCCCTGGGAGCTGATGCATTCAGGGGTGGGCTGAGGTGGTGGCGGTGGCGGTGGCAGCTCGACGCGGGGCGTGGGCGGCGCGGAGGCCAGCAGCAGCAGGGCGAGGAAGGGGAGCATGTGGCCCCCCGACGCAACGCCGCGCGGTTTATTCAAAGCCCCGCGCAATCCCTGTCACTTTCCTCAGCGCGGTCGCGAGCCCTGGCGTCCCGGGCCCCGGGAACCCCCGGAACGAGGCTGCGCGGCGGGGGCCTGCGTGTCGCGCGGTGCGTCGTCGGCGTCGCGTGCCTCGGTGCGCTGACGTCGAGCGGCCTCGGCGGGCGTCTCCGGAGGGACGAGCGCCTGCGGGCCCCGGCCGATGAGGTCCGAGCGGCCTGCCTGCCTCAGCGCCTCGCGCGCCAGCGGCCAGTGCTCCGGGTTCCAGTAGAGCAGGAGCGCCTTCTGCAGCCGCTTCTCGCGCAGACCCTGGGCCGTGTAGACGGGCTCCATCTTCAGCGGGTCGATGCCGGTGAAGTACATGGCGGTGGCCATGGCCATGGGGGTGGGAATGAAGTCCTGCACCTGACGAGGCCGCTTCCCGTTCTTCTTCAGCCACAGCGCCAGGTCCACCATGTCTTCCAGTGTGGAGCCGGGGTGGCCGCTGATGAAGTAGGGGATGTCGTACTGCTCCTTGCCGGCCTCTTCGCTGGCGCAGGCGAACATGGCCTGGAATCGCTCGAAGCTCTCGATGCCGGGCTTCTTCATCTTCTCCAGCACGCGCGGCGAGACATGCTCGGGCGCGACGGAGAGCTGTCCGCCCACGTGGTGCGCCGCCAGCTCCTTCACGTACTCCGGCGAGCGCTCGGCCAGGTCGTAGCGGACGCCGCTGGCGATGAAGACATGCTTGACGCCTTCCTCCTCGCGCACGTCCTTCATCAGGCTGATGAGCGGGCCGTGGTCCGTCTGGAGGTTCTCGCACACGCCCGGGTGAACGCAGGACAGCTTGCGGCAGCGCTTCTCGATGTCCTCGCTCTTGCACTTGAGCTTGTACATGTTGGCGGTGGGGCCGCCGAGGTCGGTGATGGTGCCTCGGAAGTCGCCCATGCGTCGCAGCGCGCGGACCTCGCGCAGCACACTCTCCGCCGAGCGGCTCTGGATGACGCGGCCTTCGTGTTCGGTAATCGAGCAGAAGGTGCAGCCGCCGAAGCAGCCGCGCATGAGGACGATGGAGTGCTTCACCGTCTCGTACGCGGGGATGCCCTCGTTCTTGTAGAGGGGGTGGGGGACGCGGTTGAAGGGCAGGTCGTACAGCTCGTCCATCGCCACGGTCTTCTCACCGGTGGCGGGGTTGCCCACGCCGTCCTCCAGCGGGAGCGCGGGCGCGTTCATGAAGATGGCGCGGTTGCCGTGGCGCTGCGCGAGGGGGCGCGCGTTGCCCGGGTTGGTCTCCATCTGGAAGTCGCGGCTCATCACCGCGAAGGCCTGCTTGTCGGTGACGACGGACTCGTAGGGCGGCAGGACGACCGTCTTGCGGTCCGCGGCGCGTTTGGCCGGGTCGGCCTCGTGGACGCGCATCTGCTCGTCGCTGATGAGGTACGCGGTGCCGCGCACGTCGCGGATGTCCTCGATGCGCTCGCCGTTCCTCATGCGGTCGGCGACTTCCATGATGGGGCGCTCGCCCATGCCGAAGACGAGCAGGTCGGCCTTGGCGTCGAAGAGGATGGAGCGGCGGACCTTCTCGCTCCAGTAGTCGAAGTGGGCGATGCGGCGGAGGCTGGCCTCGATGCCGCCGAGGACGATGGGGACGTCGGGGTAGGCCTCGCGGCAGCGCTGGGCGTAGACGATGGTGGCGCGGTCCGGGCGGCAGTTGGTGCGGCCTCCGGGGCTGTACTGGTCCTCGGAGCGGTTCTTCTTCTGCGCCGTGAGCCGGTTGAGCATGGAGTCGAGGTTGCCGGCGGCGACCCCGAAGAACATGCGCGGCGGCCCCAGGGCCTTGAAGGGCTCGGCCGAGTGCCAGTCAGGCTGGGGGATGATGCCCACCTTGAAGCCTCGGCCCTCCAGGAAGCGGGCGATGAGCACCGGGCCGAAGGCCGGGTGGTCCACGTACGCGTCTCCCGTCACGATGATGATGTCGCACTGCTCCCAGCCACGCGCCTGCATGTCGGCACGGGTGATGGGCAGGAAGGGATGGGCGTAGCGAGTCGGAAGGGCCATAGCGGTGGGGCGGGCTGCGTCGGGGGCGTCTCTCCTAAACACCCCCCGAGCCACGAAGCAAACAGGGCGGAGCGGGGGTGTACACCCAGCGGGGCCTCGTGCCCACCTCGCCTTCCTGGCCCGTGGGCGACTGGCCGGCCGGAGTGGGGGCTGGAGGCGGTATCCTGAAATTCATGGATATGCCGTCAAAGCGGATGGACTCCTGGGTGGTGAAGTGGTGGGTCCTGGGGTTTCTGGTGCCGGTGGCGTGTGCGACGACGGCGGTGCCTCGCTCTGGCCCGAGCGCGTCGAGTCCGGGGACTCCCGCTCGTTACGAGCAGGGCCTGGATACAGTCTCGAACTCTTGTGGGAAGAACCCCGCCTGCTACACGCAACGCGGGAGTGAGGCCATTCTGCCTTCGCTCCCGCGTGCGGTGGGGGTGGCTCGGAGCGTCGGTGCCGCGTTTCGAGTGCTGGAGTCCGCTGAGTTGGTGCGCGTGGAACAACTCCTGGTCCAGTGTGCGAAGGAGGCGGACCGAGAGGTCAATGAACGCGAGTACGGGCTTGGGAAGAGGCCCGATGATGCGGAGTGTGAACGCGTGGTCCGATACGATGGAAAGGGCAAGGAGGTCATGCGCCGCATGGAGTTGGGAATACTGAAGCACGAGGTTGCTTTTGCGTGCGTGAGACGAGAGTTGGTGCGGCTCTTCCCCGACAACGTCTCTATAGAGCCGCGCTACGGGCTCGACCCGGAGACGGGACAGTATGCCCTCACCCAGGTTTGGGCGAAGTCGCTCAGGCCAGACATCGTGCTCCACTTCTCGAAGGACCCCAATCGGGTCCAATGCGTCTACGACTTCAAGTTTCCATGCACGACTGCCAGCAAGAGCAATCCTCTTGGAGGCTCCAAGGTCACGGAGCAGCTCCGCGAGTACGAAGCATTGGGTGAGCATTGCTTTCCAGCCATCGTCACCCCTCAACTTGGAGTCAGCCATGCCCGCGGGTGACCGCTTCCCCCGTATCCGCCATTCCATCTCGAGTCCTCAAGGGGAACGGCTTGTGGTTCGAGAAGGGCTGCGCATCGTGTTTTACATGCCACATGACCATTGGGAAATCGCGGCTGGTATGGAACGCGCCCTCAATGTCTATCGGCAGGCCGTGGGGGAGGGACCTGAAGGCTTGACCCAAGGCTGGGATGATGGAGAGTCCTTCCGTCTCAATTCCAAGGGATGGGAGTCCATTCGGGCCTCGCTACGTCCGAGCCCTTCGAGGTGGTTTTTCGAAGACGTCCCGGAGACCGATCTGTTCTACCGGCAGATGTCCAAGACACAGACAGACCGCTCTGTGCTCCTGACTGGCGGAGACCAGTCTGACGACAACGGGTATCTGTTCTGGTATCAGGCGCGCCTTCCCTCTCGAGATCCTTCCAGGACAGGCGCCAGTCTCCTGAGGGCCACGCTTCCCACCGAGTACGTCGAGGCCCATGGCCCCGGGCACGTGCGAGAACTGGCTATGGAGATGGCCTCTGGATTGCCGCTCTCCTCCGGCCATGCGGGGCTTGCGCTGGCTCTCCATACGGCCCGCTGGCATGCCCTTCCCCGACTGAAGGAGGAACTCGCCCGCTACCCCGGAGTGGATGTGCCCGGAGTCCTGACTCACTGGTACTTGGGCGACCGGGTCGATGGCGTCCACTGGCTGAACTTCCTGGGCCCCTCGCTGCTCGAGTCCCTGGGAGGCCAGGCGAGCTTGCGAGCCCGACTCCATTCACCGGGGACCACCGTTCAAGACGTGGGCACTTCGGGTTCTGCCGTGGTGACGCTCGGTGCGTGGCCCGAAGCCGGAGACCTGTCTCTTGGTGACAACCTCCCTGCCTACCGTGAGCTGGCGCGGGTCCTGGAGCCCTGTCTGGAGGAGTTCCATCCGAGGCATGCAACGGTCTGGAGCGGGTATGACTCCGAACCGGCGTACTCCGAGGAGGACGTCCGTCGCTGGTGGCGGCGCTTCCTCGACTGACGCCAGGGATGTGGGGGCGTGGATGCGTTGACGAGGATCCACCTGTCCCCTACCTTCGCGCGCCCGTACCCGGCCTGGCCGAAGGGCTCGGGCCCGCCGCCATGACGCACCGGACGCACAACGAAGTCTCCGAAGGGCGCCCCGCGCCGCAAGAGGGAGACTCCGTCCGAGAGCTTCACGTCGAGTACGACGATGCTCCCGTCCCGCCACCGTCCTCGCGTTCCAGTGCGTCTACGCGACAGCTCCCACACGCGGACCCGACCGACGACGTATCCTCGACTCCCGCCTCCGTCCTGGACCCGACGGAGGACATCCCCCGGTCGCCCAATCCGTTGCTGGCCCTTTCCCGCTCGAAAGGCCGGAGCCCGAAGCCCGCCGCGCCTCTCGCCGAGTCCTCGACACCCGATGAGCCGCCCGCCCGCGACGTGGCCGCGCCCACCGACGTCACCACGTCCGAGCGCGAGGCCATGCAGGCCGCCGTGGCGACCGGAAAACGCCGCGAGGCCTGGCGCCCTCCCGCCTACCTCCCCGATGACCTGAGCGACGCGCTCCTCTCCGAGCGCAGCCAGTACCGCGCGAAGCTGCTGCAAGACGTCCGTCAGGTCAGCCTCCAGGGCCCGGGTGTCATCTCCCTGGTCCCCGTGCCCGCCGCCGACCCGGACTGGTCCGGTGGCTCCCTGCTCGGCTTCCTGGGCGAGGAGTGCGTCTTCGGCGGCGACGTCGTCCACCTCGACTTCGAGTCCGGCCGAGTCTTCGCCGCTCCCGAGCACGGCGACGACGTGGACCGCCGCGCCCTCTCCGCCGAGCGCTGGTGCTACCGGCCCTATGACTTCGCGGAGGCGCTCTGCACGGCCGCCTCGGCCTACGAGGAACGACAGCCCGCGCTCACCCAGGCCCTGCGTCGCGCCAGCGGCGAAGAGCCCGCCGCGGAGGTTCGCCCCCAGCACGCGGAGTTGATGCCCGCCGACCGCCTGTGGGCCCAGCCCTGGGGCTGCATCTGGGGCCCTCCCGGCACCGGCAAGACGACGGCCATCGCGGACCTCATCGCCCGCGCCCTGCGCGCCTTCCCCGGGGAGCGCATCCTCGCCGTCGCTCCCACCAATCGCGCCGCGGACGAACTGGTCCTTCGCGTCAGCGCGCTCCTGGAGCGCGAGCCCATCCCCCTGCGCCCCCTGGCGCGCAGCATCTTCCGGGGTGGCACCGGCGCCAGTGACGCACTGGCGAAGCTACCCACCGTCACGCTCGAGGACACCAAGGGCGGCAAGCTGCGCGCGAGTATCGAGGAGCGCGAGCGCGAGCTGTACCTCCAACGTGTCCGAGGCGGCCCCGCGCACGAACTCGCCAAACTCCAGGCGGAGCTGCGCGGCCTGCGCGGGAAGATGAAGGACCCCACGCTCAAGGAAGCGGAGAAGGGCGACTGCCCACTCATGGTCCTCACCGTGCACCGCGCCCTGCGACTGGTGTCGGAGCTGGAAGGCAAGAGCACCTTCGCGCGACTCGTGGTCGACGAGGCCGGCATGGTGACTCGCGCCGCCACCGCGCTGATGGCGCCGCTGGCCGAGCGCGTGACGCTCGCTGGAGACCCCAAGCAGATTGGCCCCGTGTCTCGCGCCGCCGAGGGCGCCGGACGCGGCACCCAGAAGTGGCTGCGCGCCAGCGGCCTGTCCCATCTGGAGGACGCGGTGAAGGACGCCGCGCGGGCGGACGTCCTGCTGCTGCGCACCCAGCACCGCATGCACCCGGACATCGCCCGCGTCGTGAGCCACTTCTGCTACGGCGGCGCGCTGGAGGACGGCGACATCGTCAAGGCCCGCGCGCAGAAGGCCCCGCCCGTGCCCGCGTTCGCCGCCACGCGCGCCGGCTGGGTGGTGCTCGACGGCCTCAGCCGAGATCCGAAGCGCCTCACCCACGGCCGGGGCGAGACAGGCTCCGGCTACCAGCGAGAGCTGTCCGCAGAGCTGGCTGTGTCGCTCGCCCGTGAAGCCGTGCGCGCGGGCCTCAGCGTCCTGTGTGTCACGCCCTATCGCGCCCAGGCCGCGCTCCTGCGCAGACTGGGCACGTCCGCCGGGTTTCGCGGTGACGCCTTCAGCGCGTCCACCATCCACCGCCAACAGGGCACCCAGTACGACGTCGTGCTGGTGGACACCGTGGCCGGAGGCCGTCCCTTTCCTCCCCACACGCTGGTGCCCATGCTCAACGTGGCCGCCAGCCGCGCGCGCGACTACCTGCTGGTGCTCGCCTCCCGCGACGAGGCCCGGGGCGCCACCATCCCCCAGCGCTTCCTGTCGCTGCTGCCGCGCCTGAAGGTCCTCCCTGGCATGCCGCTCCGCCTGGAGCCGCTGCCCATGCCGCAGCAGCCCCAGCAACCTCCACCCCCACCTCCACCCAGCGCACCGGCCACCCTGGGCGGCGAAATCGAGGGCTCGCGCCCCACGCGGCCCCTCTTCACCCAGGAGCAGGTGTCCCTCTTCGAGCGGCGCTTCGACGACGGCCACCACCTGGTGCGCGGCGTGGCCGGCAGCGGCAAGACCTTTGTCCTGGCCCATTGGGTGGCGCGCTACCTGCTGGAGCATGAGGACACGCGGGTGCTCGTGTCCTTCTTCAACCGCGCGCTCGCGCCGCTGGTGGACAAGCTGCTGATGGAGGCAATCATCCAGCGCGCCGGCCGGGTGCGCGCGCGAGAGCTGAGAGCCCGGGTGATGGTGAAGCACGTGGGGGCGCTGCGCCGCGTGGAGCCCGCGTCCTTCGACGGCGTCTTCGTGGACGAGGCGCAGGACATGGATGCTCGCGCGCTGGCCATGCTCCACGCGCTGGTGCTCCCGCACACGCTGGCGGACGGACGAGAGGTGCGCTGTCTCCAGTTGTTCATGGATGACTCGCAGAACGTCTACGGCCAGGTGCCCATCGACTCCCTCAAGGAGCAGCTCCCGGAGGGGCTGTCCTTCCGGGGCCGCACCCGCGTCCTCAAGGAGACCTTCCGCGCCACCCGCGACATCCTCGACGTCGCCTTCAACGTGGTGCTGGACCCGCTGCGCCAGCACGCCACCAGCGACCCCGGCATGCGCGAGTACATGAAGGCGGGAGAGCTGGCCCGCGAGGGACTCCTGTGGCTGCCCGAGGAGACGCTGGAGGGCCTGTACCGCGTGCAGTCCACCGAGCGCGGAGGCGTGCTGCCCCAGGTGCGCGGCTTTGCCTCCGGCGCCAGCGAGGCCCGTCAGGTGGCGAAGGAAGTGGCCCGCCTCATTCGCGAGGAGGGCGTCCATCCCGGTGACATCCTCGTCGTCGCGCCCGTCATGCCGTCCCAGTACACGGAGGCGCTCAACCGCGCGGGAGTACCCGCGCATGCCTACGGCGGCAAGGGTGGCCGCGACGTGACGGACTTCCGGGTGAGTGGCGTGGACCACGTGCGCGCTACCACCGTGTTTTCCTGCAAGGGCCACGAGTGCCCCATCGTCTTCTTCGCGGGCCTGGATGCGCTGGACACCGTGGAGAACTGGATGGCTGGCGCCCGGGAGCGCAACGCCCGGGAGAACGAACGCATCCGCCGCGCCATGTTCTACGTGGGCGCCACTCGCGCGATGAAGCGCCAGTACCTCACCGGTGTCCGGGGCGCGCGCTTCCTGCGAGTGGCCACGTCCTACGTGGAGACGCTCGCAGGGCTGTCGCCCACCGTGGACGCGGGCGGCAAGCGCCCCTGAAACGACGAAGGCCCCGGCGCCGCTTCCTCGCGGTGCCGGAGCCTCCGGGTGCCGTGGTGCTCGGGACTACCGCTGGGCGGGCCCGTCCACGCGCGGGACTGACGTCACGGTGGGAATGCCGACATGCCGGGTGGACCAGAAGGCCAGGCCCGCCAGTCGCAGCACCTTCGCCTTGAGGCTCTGGTGGCCGGTGGGGTCGCCGCCGCCGCCCGACACGCCACCCGGGTCACCGTCGGTCAGGTCCGCCAGGTTCAGACAGCCCTCCTTCTCGTCCTTGGGCTTGCAGTCGGTGAGCACCTCGACGGTGCCGACATTCTTCGGCGCGGGGGGAGGGGCCTGCTGCATCGACGACGTGGGGGCGCCTTCCTCGGACGCGGGCGCATCCAGCGCGCTTCGGGACGAGGCGGGCACGTGGTTCGTCTGGCTGACGATTTCGTTGCGGCTCACGTCGACGGTGAAGAGGGTGGCGCGGTCGGGATTCGTCCTGTCCCGCAGGATGACGCGGACGAGCGCCCCTTCGGGCGCGCTGCGCTGAATCTGCTGGGTCGAAGGAACCGTTTCGACGTGGCGGCACGCCGCGACGCTCAGCAGCAGGGGGACCAACAGGAGGCTTTTCTTCATGATGACTTGGAGCTCGGGGTCGAAAGGAGACGACTATTCGAAGAGGAGCACCTGGCGGACCCAGGCACTCCCCCGACTGCGAAGCCAGTCCTGGCGTGCATCACGCAGGACGAGGGCTGCGGGGATTCCCGCGCGAATGCGCTCCAGCACCGGCTCGAAGAAGGCGGACGCCTCGGTGTCGGGAATCTCCTGGGTGGCGGCGAGCACCGCTCGCGCGCCGGCCTCCACGAACGCCACGGGCAAACCAAACGTTTCGTGGAAGTAGGTCGTGCTGTGCGCGGCATGGCAGGCCGCGAGCAGCACCACGGGCCGCCCCAGGAGCCGCTGCCCCTGGACGTCGGCGGCCGTCAGCGCATAGCGCCCGCCCTGCTCCTCGGGAGAGAGCACGAGCAGGGAGCCGTCGGCGACATGCGGGTCGACGACGCCGTGGGCGTGAATCTGCACCTCGGTGGCCTCGTGCATCGCCCGGAGCACCTGGGTCGGCGTGGCCGAAGCCCCCTTCAGGGTCGACAGCGAGCTGTCCTCCGCATCCGGAGGACTCCAGGCGCGCAGCGATGGCAGGCGCAGCTCCGCGGGCGCATTCACGTCAGCCACGACGAGCCGGCGCTGGGCATGTGGCGAGGACGCCGGGGGCGGCGGGGCCACCCGGTACGTCCAGGCGAGGTCCGGCGGCAGCAACCCGGGCTTGCCCAGGACGGGCGGGCGCGCCAGCACGTCCACGCTGGGACAGTCCCGCAGCGCGTCCACGAGCTTCGCGGGCACCAGGCCCTCGACGCCTTCCAGGCGCTGGCGGCGATCCGCGTCGTAGTGACCGAGGAGCCGTCCGGATGCATCCCGGGCCACCAGGGCCGTGCGCTCGTCATCCACCGTGACACCCAGCGCGCAGCGCTCGGGCAGCGCCAGCGAGCGCTCCTCGGCGAAGAGGGCGAGCGCCTTCTCCAGCTCTCCGTGGTGGGCCGCGTCCAGGATGAGCGACGTGTAGCTGTAGACCCGCGCCTTGCGCGCGGTCACATCCGAGGCGAGCAGCGGCGCCGCCTCGGTGATGGCCTGACGCAGCAGGGCCTGTCCCCGGCGCCGGTCCTGCTCGACGAAGAAGCGCCCTTCGATGTGGCGCAGCATGGGGCCATCCCCCGCGGCCTCCAGCGACGCGGGCGTCGTGCGAATCGCCGCCAGTCCGCGCGTGAGGAGGTCCGCGTCCATGTCGCTTCGGGCGTGGGTATGCGCCAGGTCCGCGATGACGAAGGCCCGCGCCAGGGACGGAGGACGGCCGCACTTCGCCGCGCGGTCCAACTGCTCCCGGGCGCCCGCGAAGTCGAAGGTGCGGTAGTACGCGAGCGCGAGGTTCGCGTAGGGCAGCTCATGGTCCTCGCAGCGCTCCGGCGTGCGCAGGATGGCTTCCTCCATGTACGCGCGGGCCAACGACAGGTCCCCATGGAAGATGGCCACCTGTCCCAGCTCCTGGATGAGTCGGAACTCCTTGGACCACTCCCGGCCACCGCGCGCGCGCGCGAGCGCCGCGAGTCCGTGCGTCCGCGCCTCCACGGGGCGGTGAAGCTGCCGCTCCACCAGGGACAGATTCCGCAGGAGCTCCAGGCAGCGATAGCTGAAGCGCTGCTCGGAGTCGCAGGTGCGCAGGGCCACGGTCAATCGCGTCAGGGCCCGCGGCGCTTGTCCTCGCTGGAGGTCCGCCTTCGCCTGACGCTCCTCGGCCAGCAGGGCGAACCAGGGGTCCTTCGTGGCCAGCGCGAGCGCGCGGTACTCCTCCTCGTGCTGACGCGGGTCCGACACGAAGAGCAGCGCGCCCAGCAGGATGTCCTCCTGCCGCGCCTCGCGCAGCTTCGCAATCAGCGTGTCCCTCGCCGCCGGTGCCAGCTCGCCTCGCGTGAGGCGGACGTATTCCTTCGCCAGGGGCGCGCGCGCCTCGAAGTCCACCCGCGCGGCGCGGCGCAGGGCGTCTTCCAGATGCGTGCCTCCGTCGACGCGGTCCAACTGGACGGCGAGTGGACGCAGGGACTCCACGCGCTCGGCGAGGGTGGCGGTGCGCAGGGCATCGTAGAAGCACAGGCGGGACAGGCCCGGGTAGCGCTCCACCTCCGCCGGCGAAAGCACACCACCTCCGAGCACCATGTCATCGCAGCGCTGCTTGGCGCCCTTCCAGCCCTTGCGCTGTTCTTCTTCCTGACGCCGCAGCTCCGTGGCGCGTTGCGCGGCCTCATCGCTCCAGCCGGGCTCCTTCTTCGCCGCCACCCGGTCGAAGGCCTCCGCGGCTTGCAGCGACAGGCCCAGGGCCTTGAGCGCCAGTCCCCGGTTCCACAGGGCCTGCACATGTTCGGGCCGCTGCTTCAGCGCGCGGTCCGCCAGCGCCAGGGCTTCCTCGGGGGCGCCTCGCTGAAGCGCCAGCGCGGCGCGGTCCGAGTCCAGGTCCGGCGATGCGTCGAGCTTGTCCAGGAAGGCGCCAGCCTGGGCCGGGTCTCCGCGCAGCAGGTACGCGGAGGCGATGCCTCGCTCGTCTCCGGCCTCCTCCAGCTTCGCCAGCTCCCGCAGTGACAGCGCGCGGGGCTTGTCGCCGCCACTGCGCATCACCTCGTAGGGGCGGTGCCGGTCCGCGCCTGGATGGGTCAACCGGGCCTCCAACGTGCGCCCGGGCGTCTGCCCCAGCCACAGTTCGGAAGAGTCCGTCGACGAAGCCGGCCGCGTCACGAGCACCCACGCCGCCAGGCCCGCGGCCAGCGCCAGCGGCACCACCATCATCCAGGTCCTTCGCCGCTTCAGCAGGGACGGGGGACGCACGAAGGGGAGCGTGTCACCGGAGGCGTGCAGTGCGTCGTCCGCGATGAGCTCCAGGGCGAGCAGCTCCTTCATCCGCGCCTCACACGCGTGGCAGCGGGTCAGGTGGTGGCGGAAGTTCTCCGCGTCCACCGGCGCCAGCTCGCCGTCGATGAAGGTCTCCAGTGTGTCGCACAGCTCATTCATGGTCTGGCCCTGCCCTCACTCGAGGCGGCGCCGGGGGCCAGCAGCCCTCGCAGAGCCTGCCGCGCCTCGCTGAGCCACCGCCCCACTGTTCCTTCGGGCGCATCCAACTGCCGCGCGATGGCCCGATATCGAAGTCCGGCCACGTGCAGCCGGTACGCCTCCCTCAATTGCGGTGGCCGGAGCTGCTCGATGGCGCGCTGGAAGTCATCCCGAGTGACCTGCTCCCATTGCTCCAGCGGCACCGGCTCCCCGGTCACCTCCTGGTCCTGCACCACGCGCAACGACGGTGCCCCCAACACCTCCGTGCGTCTGCGCCGGCAGTGGTCCAGGAAGCGGTTGCTCAGCGTGGTGCTCAGCCACACGCTCACCGCGCCCGGGTTCTCCGCCACCAACCGGTCGAAGTTCCGGTAGGCGCGCTCGAGTGTTTCCTGCACCAGGTCCTCCGGGTCGATTCCACCCCCGGAGCACAGTCGTCGCGCAAGACGCAGCAGTCCCGGCCGTCGCGAGCGTGCAAAAGCATCGAACTGGCGGTGCTGCCCGTCGTCCATCGTGGCGCGAACCCCTACACCCATCTTCTCATGTCGTTCCACCGGTGGAGCGCCCCCTCCGCTCGTTTGAACGTGGCGGGGAAAATCCCTTCGGTCGGGAACTCATGACGCGGCGCGTTGCGGGTGGGTGCGGGTATGCCCCCCTGGGTCAACCTCGCAGGGAGGTGACGATTGCGGGCCAGTCCGTCCCGGGAGGGAGGCGGCCTTCGGCGTGTTCGGGACGTCCGCCGCCCCGTCCCCCGGCGGCCTCGGCGGCCCGTTTCAGGAAGGCGCCGCAGCCGAAGGAGGAGGTGGCCCCCCGGGAGATGAGCACGCAGAGGCCGTCGGGCGCGCGGCCCGCGAGGAACACCACCGCGTCGGGTCGGGAGGTGAGGCGGGTGGCCACGGCGCGAAGCTGCTCGGGGCCGGCGCCGTCCAGTACCGCGACGACGTGCTTGTCGGCGGAGGCGGCCAACCGGGCGGCGAGCTCCACGGCGGTGTGCTCGGCCAGGCGCGCGCGGGCGGCGCCCAGGGCCTCGCGGGCCTCGGTCAGCTCGCGGCGCAGCTTCTCCACCACGGTGGGCACTTCCGAGGGGCCGCAGGTGAAGGCCCGCCCCATGGCGCGCAGCGTGCCCGCCTCGTCCCACAGCTCGCGCCGCGCGCGCGGGCCCGCGGAGAAGAGGACGCGGCCCTTGCCCTTGTAGCGCTCCACGCCCAGCACCCGCACCATTCCCACCTGTCCGGTGCGAGTGCAGTGGGTGCCTCCGCAGGGGGACACGTCGAAGTCGCCCACCTGGATGACGCGGATGTTGTCCGTCACCTTGGGGGCGCGGCGCAGGGGCAGCGCGGCGAGCTCCTCGGGCGTGGGGAAGAAGGCGCGGATGGGGAGGTCGGCGTCGATGATGGCGTTGACGTGCGCCTCGGCCTCGGCGACACGCTGCTCGTCCAGGGTGTCCTGGTCCGTGTCGATGGTGCACGTGGCGCCCAGTCGAGATGACACGGTGGCCGCGCCCGCGATATCCAGCAGCGCGCGCGACAGCATGTGCTGGCCGGTGTGCAGCGACATGTGCGCGCGCCGTCGCTCCGCCTCCACCACACCCGCCAGCTCCACGCCGGGCGCGGGCAGCGGGCCTGTCCCCGAGACGTCCAGCAGGTGGTGCACCGTGCCGTCGTCATCCACCTGCACGTCGCGCACGGCCAGACCTCCGAGCACGCCGTGGTCGGCCATCTGTCCACCCGCCTCCGGATAGAAGGCCGTGCGGTCCAGCACCACGGAGGTCGCGCCATTCCACGTGCCGTGGGCGACGACGCGCGCGGTGAAGTGGTGGAGGAACGGGTCGTCGAAATAGAGGCGCTCAGTGGACATGGTGCGCGGGAAATAACACGCCGCTGAAACTCGCGCGGCGCTGCTGTCACTCTCGTTCGCGAGGGCGACGAGCCCCGCGACGCCCGGTCCCCGAGCAGGAGGCCCGGCGTCCCCATCCACACTCAAGCGAGGTCCTCCCATGAAGTCCCGGGTCTCCGCCATCATGGCGGCCGCCGTCCTGTTGTCTTCGTTCGCTCCCGCCTTCGCCCACGAGCCTTCCCCGTCGTGTGACGGCAAGTGCCCCAAGTCGAAGCCGGGCGCTGTCGACAACACCCTCATCGCCGCCACGCCGCGCGCCGACGCTCCGTCGCTGGGGCCGCGGAGCGCGTCGGTGACGGTGGAGGTGTGGTCCGACTTCGAGTGCCCCTTCTGTGCGCGGGGCGCGTCCGTCATCGCGGGCCTGCGCGAGCGGTACGGCGACAAGATTCGCATCGCCTTCCGGCACATGCCCCTGCCGACCCATGCGGACGCGAAGGTGGCGGCCGCCGCGTCCATGGCGGCGCACGAGCAGGGGAAGTTCTGGGAGATGCACGACGTGCTCTTCGAGAACCAGCGCTCGTTGGACCGGGCCTCACTGGAGAAGTACGCGAAGGCGCTGGGGCTGGACCTGGAGCGCTTCCGCAAGGCGCTCGACACGAAGGCGTGGAATAACTACGTGGAGGCGGACTTCGTGGAGGCGCAGCGCCGGGGCATCGCCGGCACGCCCACCTTCTTCATCAATGGCACCGGAGTGATGGGCGCCCAGTCGCTGGACGTCTTCGCCGGCCACATCGACGCCGCGTTGAAGCGCTGAACCCGGCGCGTCACTTCGCGCCGCGTCGTCAGGCTGGGTCCCACTCGACGCGCAATTGTCGGGGGCCCCGGTGCAGGAAGTTGGGCACGTAGGTGATGGCGTTGCCCGGTGCCAGTCGCAGGCCGGGCAACCGCTTCAGCAATTGCTCCATGGCCACGCGCACCTCCATGCGGGCCAGGGGCGCGCCGATGCAGTAGTGGATGCCCAGGCCGAAGCCCAGGTGCTTGCCCAGATCCGAGCGCAAGGGGTCGCCCCGCTCGGGCGCGTGGAACGCGGCGCCGTCGCGGTTGGCGGAGGCGTAGAGGACGAGCACGCGCGCGCCCTGGGGCACCTCCACGTCGCCCACCTTCACCGCGCGCCGCGTGGTGCGCATCATCGCCTGCACGGGGGCGTCCAGCCGCAGCGTCTCTTCAATCGCGCGGGGGATGCGGGCGGGTTCCTCACTCAGCTCGCGCAGCCGCTCCGGCTCCCTCAGCACCCACGCGAGCAGGTTGCCCAGCAGGTTCGCCGTCGTCTCGTGGCCGGCGAAGTGCAGCATGGCCAGCAGGCTGATGAGTTCCACGTCGCTCAGGGGCGGGGTGTCCTCGTGGCGCGCCTCGATGAGGGCGCCGATGAGGTCGTCCCTCGGTGCGAGTCGCCGCTCGGCGATGTGGCCCTCCAGGTACTTCTGGATGGAGACGAGCCCGCGCGCGCACTCCACCTGACGGGCCACGGGCGCGTTGCCCGCGGACAGGAGCGACAGGTCCTCCGTCCACCGCTTCAGCCGCTCCAAATCCGAATCCGGCAGGCCGAGGATGGCGCCGATGACGCGCGCGGGGAGCGGATAGCCGAGCTTCTCCACCAGGTCCGCGCGGCCGTCGCGAGCAAAGCCGTCCAGGAGTTCCGTGGCGATGGCGTGAATCCGGGGCTCCATCGCGCTCAGGCGGTGCGGGGCCAGGGCCTTGGTGACGATGACGCGCATGCGCGTGTGGTTGGGCGGGTCGTCGTCCACCAGCGCCGGAACCTGGGGATAGCCCTCCGCGAGCGCTGCGAGCACCTCGGGCGCGGGCGGCACGGGGTTCTTGAAGGCGTTGGCGGAGAGGAAGTCCTCCGGGTTGAGCACCACCGCCTTCACGTCCTCATGCCGGGAGACCACCCACAGGTGCATCTCCTCGCTGAAGTGGACGGGCGCCTCCTGGCGCAGCCGGGCATAGAGCGGGTACGGGTCCTCCACGTGGTGGGGCTCGAAGCGGCTGACGAACGTGGGCGGCGAGGACGGAGACATGCGGCGGACTCGATTCTCTGGCGGGGCGCTTCAGGCCGCGTCTGGACGGGGCTTCGTCGAGGGGGGCGTCAGGGGCCCATCGGAGAGGTCGGCCAGACGCAGACCCAGAGGAGGAACTCGAGGCAGGCGGACGGTGAAGCAGGTGCCATTCCGGGGGGCGCTCTCCACGTGGATGCGGCCCTGGTGCGAGGTGATGATGCCGTGCACCACGGCGAGCCCCATGCCCGTGCCCTCGCCCGCGGGTTTGGTGGTGAAGAAGGGCTGGAAGAGCCTGGCCTGCACCTCGGGCGTCATGCCGATGCCCGAGTCGCGCACGCACAGCACCGCCTCGTCCGCCTCCATGCGTGTGGACAGTTGGATGCGGCCACCGTCGGGCATGGCCTGCGCCGCGTTCATGAGCAGGTTCACCACCACCTGCGCGAGCTGTCCGGGGCGCCCCAACAAGCGAGGCAGGTCCGCCAGCGTCACCTCCACCTCGCAGCGCGACTGCACCTGGGTGCGGGTGATGCGCAGCGCGACGGCGATCTCCTCGTTGAGGTCGTACTCCTCCAGCGCCCCCGGGTCCCCGCGCGCGAAGCGCCGCAGATCCGAGACGATGGCGACGACGCGGCGGATGCCATCCGCGGTGGCGGGCAGCACGTCGTCCACGTACTCCCGCAGCTCCGGGGGCAGTGGCTGCAGGGCGCGCAGGTCCATGAGCAGCGCGTTCACGTTGCTCTTCACGTAGCTCATGGGGTTGTTGATTTCGTGCGCCACGCCCGCCGCCAGCATGCCCAGGCTGGACAGCCGCTCCTGCTCGCGCGCGCGGCGGTGGGCCACCTCCAGTTGCGCGTGCGCCTGGGCCAGCTTCTCGTGTTGGTGCGCCAGTCCCCGCAGGGCATGGTGCGTGAGGAAGACCCGGCCCTCGGAGATGAGGTACGTGAGCACGGACAGCAGCACGAAGCAGGCGGGGAGCAGCGGCGGGCACCCGTCCCAGAGCGCCGCGCCCGCCACCAGCACCAGCAGCAACCCCAGCCGGAGTCGCGCGCCCGAGTCCGCGAAGTAGTCCACCCACAGCGCGTTGAGCGGCAGGTACAGCCACACGGGCAGGGCCCAGTCGCTCGCCATGCCGTAGAAGACGGTGGCCAGCATGTTCATCGTGAAGCGCCCGGCCTCCACGACGCGGGTGTGGCGCGAGAAGAAGTGGCGTGCGAGGACCTGATTGGCCGTCGTCACCGCCGCGAAGCCCGCCGTCACCATGAGGATGGTGCCCCACTGTCCCCAGAGGCTGGAGACGAGCAGGCCATGGATGAGGAGGCACGCCAGGAGGGTGAACCGCTTGAGCCGGCTGTTCACCCAGTCCGCGTCGATTTCGTTGTCGATGGGCTCCGCGGACGGAGTCGGGGTCATGCCTCTCCGAGCCCCCGTCGGACGACGGGCGTCGGCTCCGCCCGCATCGGCAATTCCAGCCGCAGGCGCTGGGGGCCGCCCACCTCCGCGACGAAGGACAGCCGTCCGCCGAAGCGCTCCAGCAGGCCCCCGACGACCTTCAGGCTGTCATCCGCCAGCAGGCCCGCGAAGCGCTCGATGATGGACACGGCCTGCTCCGCCGGGAACGAAGGGTCCGCCACCTGCACCTTCAACACGAGCGCCGCGTCCGTCGGGCTCACCTCGGCGCTGACACCCTGGTGCGCTGAGCGGAACGGAGCGTAGAGCTGGGCGAGCGTCTCGCGGTGGCGCAGAAGGCCTGACAGGTACGTCACCAGCTCCGCGTCGTCCCAGGGCTTGCTGATGAAACGACAGATTTCGCCTTCGTTCACCGAGGCCACCACCGACTTGAAGTCGGCGTAGCCCGAGATGATGAGCCGCAGCGCGAGCGGATGGCTGCGCTTGATTCGCTGCAGCAGCTCGCTGCCCGTCATCCCCGGCATCCGGAAGTCCGTCAGGACGATGTCCGGACTGAAGCCCTTGAGCCGCTCCAGGGCCTCCTCTCCGTTGAACGCGAGCTGGACGTCGAAACCCTCGCGCCGCAGCAGCCGCCTCAAGGCGTGTGCCACCTGCGGCTCGTCGTCCACCACCAGCACCTTGTATGCTTCCATGACGCCTTGCTCCTCTGGCGCGGCACTCTAGTACGGGGTCCCGGAGAAAGTGTCAGGACCTGAATACTGGGTCACACCTGCACCTGCTACAGAGTGGGAGTCCCCGGAATGAATGTGAGTGCAGTGCGGCGCGGTGCCGGTGCCTTGTTCGTGCTCTCGGTGCTGATGACGTCCTGCGTCCAGAGGCAGGAGGTGGGGCTGGAGCGGGTGCGACGGGCAGGCGAGCTGCGGTGGGGCGCGGACGCGCAGGGTGGGGAGCCGTACGCGATGGAGGACCCGGAGGTGCCCGGGCGCATGCGTGGCTTCGAGGTGGAGCTGGCGGACGCGCTCGCGAGGGAGCTGGGCGTGCGCGCCCGCTTCATCCAGAACGACTGGTCCAGCCTGATTCCCTCACTGGAGCGAGGCTCGTTCGACGTGGCGCTGAACGGGATTGAAATCACGCCCGCGCGCAGTGGACGCATCCTCTTTACGCGTCCGTACTTCATCTTCCAGTTGCGACTGCTGGCCCGGCGGGATGACGACACCGTCACGGGCCTTGCGTCCCTGCGAGGTCGGCGCGTGGGGACGTTGGCCAACTCCCAGGCGTGGGATCTGCTCCAGCGCGAGGGCATCCAGGCGGTGCCGTACGAAGGCGTGGAGGAGCCGTACATCGACCTGGAGCAGGGGCGGGTGGACGCGGTGCTGATGGATGACCTCATCGCCCAGCGCTACGGACAGCCCCGGGCCGGGCTGCGCGTGGTGGGAGACGTGGGCGAGGGCTACTACGCCATCGCCGTGCGGCCGGGGGATGAGGACCTGCGCGCGGCGCTGGACGTGGCGTTGGGGCACATCGCCCGCTCGGGAGAACTCCGGCGAATCTTCGCGCGGTGGAACATCGACAGCGCCGCGCAGCAGCGGATGGTGGAGTGGTCGGATGCGCAGACTCGCGAGGTGCTCGCGCAGACGCAGGCGCCCAGGCTGGGCTGGGCGCAGTGGGTGATGTTCCTCCAGGCTTCGCTGGTGACGCTGGTGGTCTCCGTGGGGGCGATGGCGCTCGCGGTGCCGCTGGGCATGGGGCTGGCGCTGGCGCGGCTGTATGGCCCACGCTGGCTGGGGCGGCTGGCGTCGCTGTACGTGGAGCTGTTTCGCGGCACGCCGGTGTTGTTGCAACTCTATGTCCTCTACTACGGCCTCGCGGGCGTGTTGCGACTGGATGCGCTCAGCGCCGCGGTGCTGGGGCTGGGGCTGAACTACGCGGCCTACGAGGCGGAGGTGTACCGGGCGGGGGTGCTGGCGGTGCCTCGCGGGCAGTTGGAGGCGGCGCTTGCGCTGGGCATGTCCACGCCGCTGGCGCTGCGCCGGGTCATCTTCCCCCAGGCGTTCCGCGTCGCGCTGCCGAGCGCCACCAACGACTTCATCGCGCTGCTCAAGGACAGCTCCCTGGTGTCCGTCATCTCCGTTGTCGAACTCACCAAGCGGATGACGATTACCGCGGTGGATGTTCGCAGCTGGTTGTTGCCCGGTGCGCTGTGCGCGGCGCTCTACCTGGCGATGAGCTACCCTCTGTCGCTGCTGGCGAGGCGGTTGGAAGCGAGGTTGGAACGCGGATGATTGAAGTGAAGGACCTGTGCAAGCGCTATGACGGGCGCACGGTACTGGACGGAATCAGCGCCTGCTTCGCCCCCGGTGAGGTGGTGGCGTTGGTGGGCCCCTCGGGCAGTGGCAAGAGCACGCTCTTGCGATGCCTGAATGGACTGGAGCCGTTCGACGCGGGCTCCATCCGGGTGGGTGACGACGTGCTGGCACCTGGAGTTCAACGTGCACGGGGTGCCCAGGTGTCCAACATCCGGCGCCGCGTGGGCTTCGTCTTCCAGCAGTGGCACCTGTTCGCGCACCGCACCGCGCTGGGTAACGTCATCGAGGCGCCCCGGTACGTGAGGGGCCTGGACGCGAAGGCGGCCACCGAGCTGGGGCGCGCGCTGCTGGAGAAGGTGGGCCTGTCGCACCGCGAGGGGGCCTATCCGTCGGAGCTGTCCGGTGGCGAGCAGCAGCGGGTGGCCATTGCCCGGGCACTGGCGATGGAGCCGGAGGCCCTGTTGCTGGACGAGCCCACCAGCGCGTTGGACCCCGAGCGGGTGGGCGAGCTGGTGGAGCTGCTGTCACGACTCCGCGAGGACGGACTCACCCTGGTGGCGGTGACACACGAGATGCGCTTCGCCCGGGAGCTGGCCTCTCGGATGCTGGTGCTGCATGGCGGGCGCATCCTGGAGGAAGGTCCTCCGGCGCAGGTGTTGGAGCGGCCCCGACATGAGCGCACCCGGGCCTTCCTCGGCCTGGAGCGTGCCGTGCGTCAGGAGCCGGCCGTGGAGCCCGAGCCGGGCAGAACCGGCGTCTCCGCGGTGTTCCCCGCGGCCACGGCGAGGGAGTGACATGCGCGCGGAGGTACAGCTCACGGAGGTAGGGCGGGGCGAGGGGCCGAGGGTGCTCCTGCTGCCTGGATTGGGAGCCCGTGGCTCGGGCTTCCGTGCGCTCGCCGGAGTGTTGTCCTCGGTTGCCCGTCCCGTGCTCGTCGAGTACCCGGAGGGTGAGCATGCGGCCCTGGGTGCGGGAGCCCTGGCGCGGCAGGTCCTGCGGGCCGCGGGGCCGATGGACGCGGTGGTGGCCAGCTCGTTCGGAGGCATGGTGGCCGCGCACCTCGCGGCGGCCGGCGTGGTGCGGGGCGTGGCGTTCCTGGGGTCTTTCACGCGCACGGCGCACCTGGGCCCTCGCGGCCTGCTCATCGGGATGATGGGGCCCATCGCCCTGTGGGGTCGGCCCGGTGTGGTCGCCGCGGGGCTGGCGGCGTGGCGGCCCGTTCCCTTCGCCCGAGTCCCGGAGGTGGTGCCCACCACCGCGCTGGAGCGCCGCAGCACGTGGCACCGCGCGCTCGCCATTCACGGCGAAGCGCCTCCGCCCGAGCTGCGTCGGCTGGACGTCTCCTGTGTCTGCATCCAGGGCGACCGGGACATGCTGGTGCCTCCCTCCACGCTGACGAAGCTGGGGGAGTCGCTGCCTCCCGGGACGCCCCGGCATCTGCTGCGCGGGGCGGGACACGTGCCGTACTTCACCCACCCGGAGGCGTGCGCGGAGCTGCTCGGGCCGTGGCTGGCCGGACTGTCGTTCGCGCGGAGTGTGTCGGCGGCCTGACGCGGGGAGGGGCTCCTGTCCAGGGGTGGACGGAGTGAAAGGGGGATGTACGGGACGGCGGCCTGCCGCTACCGTGTGTCCCCGAATGCAGAACCGTTTCACGCGTGGTTTCGTCGTCTTCGTCGCATTCTCCACCGGGTTCGCGTGGGCCGCTCCATCCGCGCAGGATGCCGGCTCCGTGTCCGACGCCGTGCGCGCGGCCCCCGTGTTGCCGTCGGCTCCCGACGCGGCGGCTCCGGTGCCTCCCGTCGCCGAGCGGCCGCGCTCCGTGCTGCTGTTGGGCGACAGCCTCATCGCCACCGGCTTCGGGGACTACCTGCTGGCCCGGCTGGAGGCGCATCCGGAGATTCGCGCGTCGCGCCGCGCCCGGTCGTCCACGGGGCTGGCGCGTCCGGACTTCTTCGACTGGATGGAGGTGGGCGAGGAGGAAGTGAAGCGCCACCAGCCCGACGTGGTGGTGGTCATCCTCGGTGGCAATGATGGGCAGTCGCTGCTGGAGCGCAGCGGTGGCAAGCCGGTCCACTGGGGCAAGCCCGGGTGGGAGGACGCGTACCGTCGGCGCATCGACTCGTTCGCGAGCGTCATCGCCGCGCCGGGGCGGAAGATTGTCTGGCTGGAGCTGCCCGCGACGGGGCTGAAGCGCTTCGAGCAGAAGCTGAGCCTCATCCGGGGACTCCAGCGCGAGGTCATCAGCTCCCGCGCGGATGCGCGCTATGTCGACACGCGCGGGTACTTCACCGATGCGCACGGCAAGGCGCTGCTCCAGGCGCGCGTCGAGGGCTTCCGCAAGCCGATGAAGCTGCGCATGAGCGACGGCGTGCACTTCACCATCGCGGGCGGACGGTACTTCGCCAGCAAGGTGTACCCCGAGGTGCTCGGCGCGCTGGGGCTGCTTCGGGGCTAGGTGGCGACGCGCTAACGGCCGCCTGTTGCCGCTCGCGTGAGGACCGAGCGCGGTGCCGCGCTGGTCCACCTTCCTGCAATGATGTTGCGGCGTTGTTGCTCACCCGCGAGGACCGAGCGCGGTGCCGCGCTGGTCCACCTTCCTGCAAGGATGTTGCGGTGTTGTTGCTCACCCGCGAGGACCGAGCGCGGTGCCGCGCTGGTCCATCTTCCTGCAAGGATGTTGCGGTGTTGTTGCTCACCCGCGAGGACCGAGCGCGGTGCCGCGCTGGTCCACCTTCCTGCAAGGATGTTGCGGCGTTGTTGCTCACCCGCGAGGACCGAGCGCGGTGCCGCGCTGGTCCACCTCCATGGAAGGGTGTTGCCGCGAGGACCGAGCGCGGTGCTGCGCCGGTCCACCGCTCGCGGAGGTGTGAGCCCAGGCGCCGCGAGTACTCGCGGCGCCCAGGGCGTGCTGCTTCAGTGCGGCGCGAGCGCGGTGACGAGCCGATCCGCCTGCTCGCGGATGTTCTTGTCCTCGCTGGCCTGGGCGCGCCGGGCGTGGGTGAGCGCCGTCGCCGCGTCGCTGTCCGCCAGCGCGAGCGCCAGGTTGAGGTGCAGGCCCGGGTCGTCCGGGTTCGCCTTCAGCGCCTCGGAGAGCACCTTCCGGGCGGCGTTGGCGCCTCCGGGCTTGGACAGGTGCAGCACGGAGAGGTCGTTGGCCGCGCCCACGTCGCCAGGAGCGAACGTCAGCGTCTCCTCCAGCAGCTTCTTCGCCTCCGCGTCGTCGCCCAGCCTGCGCCGGACCTTGGCGAGCGCCACGCGCACCTGGGCATTGCCCGGGGCCTTCTCCAGCGCCTCGCGCAGGATGCGGTCGGCATCCTCGTTCTTGCCCGCCACGAAGGCGGACAGGCCATGCAGGTAGATGGCGTCCGCGCTCTCCGGCAGCTTCAGCCGCAGCTCGATGGCCGCGCGCATCGCCGCGTCGGGCGCCCCCGCGAAGAGGCACAGCGACGCGAACTCGCGGAACAGCGACGGCTCCGTGGGCTTGCGCAGGATGGCCTGCCGCAGCGTCACCAGCGCCGGACCAATCTGGCCCTGGAGCACCTGGACACGCGAGGCCAACAGGAAGGGCAGGTGCTCGGTGCGAGTCGCCTCGGCCGCCTCCTGGTACGCCTTGAGCGCCGCGTCCAGGTTGCCCGTCCCCTGGTGCGCCTTGCCCAGGTACGTGAGCGTCTGGGCATTGCCCGGCTGCATCGCCAGCGCATGCTCCAGCGGGCTGACGGCCTGCGCGTACTTCTGGTGCGCGAGCAGCCCCCGGCCGTGGTTGAGCACCTCGAAGAAGCCCGCCGTGGGCTGCGCGGCGAGGGCCGCGAGCAGTTCCAGCGCGCTCGCATCCCCCTTCTCGGCGTTCATCCGCGCCAGGTGGCTCAGCGCTTCGGGATGCGTGGGGTGGAGTGAGACCAGTTGGTCCAGGAGGCCGCGCGCCGCGTCCTCGTCGTGCTGCGCGAGGCGCAGACGCGCGAGGCCGAGCAGCGCGCTCGCGTCCTGGGGGTCCTGGTCGAGTGCGAGCTGGAACTCACGGGCCGCCTCTTTGAGGAGGCCCTGCTTCATCAGTCGCGCCGCGGAGGTAGCCAGCTTGGAGACGGCCATGGGTTCGCCGACTCTAGCCCAGCCCCGGGGGGCCAGGCATCGCCGGAATGCTCCGGATTCGCATTACAGGCCGAGGAAGTCGCCAACGCCCTCGATGATGTCCTTGCCCTTGTCCACCGCGCCGGAGAAGACGTCGCCGGCCGCGTCGACCACCGCGCCACCCGCGTTGATGGCACCCTCGGCCACGTTCTCCAGGACCTCGCCACCCGCGGCGGCCGCCGTCTCACCCACGGCCTTCAGCACGTTGCCCGCGTTGACCGAGCCCTCGATGTCCACACCCAGGCCCAGGCCCGCGGTGGCCTCGACGCCCACGTCGAACTCCAGGTTGCCGTTGTTCAGCCCGACGTTGGCGTGCGCGTCGCCGCTGACACCCGCGCTGGCGCTGGCGGTGATGCTGCCGGAGGCCAGGGTGTCGCCCTCGTGCTTCAACTCGATGGAGCCGGTGAGGCTCGCCTGGGCACCCGCGAAGCCCGACGCGGAGGCGTTGATGGACAGGTTGCCGTCCGTGCCCACGTGCAGGTCCAGGTTGATGTGGCCCTCGGCGCCAATCTTGCCCATGGCCTCCAGGTCCAGCTCCACCGAGTACTTCTCACCGGCGATCTCGAAGTCCACCGTCTTGGAGGCCCCGGCGCCCGCTTCCACCAGCGTGGCGTCGATGTCCACCGCGAGATTCACATCGATGCCGGACAGGCCCACGTCCGCGTCCACCTTGGCATCCGCCGTAAAGGTCGGCCCCTGCGCGTACGCGCGGGTGTCGATGCCACCAGGACCCTTGCCGGTCACCTCGGTCCGCGCGCCACCCGCCTCGAAGCTGGACTGGCCGCTGACCACGTTGCCGCGCGGCTGCTCCACGTTGCCCTGCGTCTGCGTGTCCACGCGCGAGTTGCGCTGCTGGGTGCCGTTCCGGGGCGCCTGCTCCTCGCGCACGGGCGGGGGCGGCTCACGACGCGGAGGGGGCGGAGGCGGGCGGTAGGCAATGCGCGGGGGGGACATGAAGGGCTCCGTCTGGATTTCCGCGACGCCCGAAGTGGCGCCATGTGCCTTCATTCTCTGAAACCCCCGCTACGAGTTTCCTCGCATCCTTCATTTTTTGAGAATCCGTCCGAGGCTCCGCCCGGACGTGGAGTCGACTCGCACGGAAGGTGAAGTCTGCTGCCGGGCCTGGGGCGCGGAATACCCATGCCCGGCTCTCTTCAATGAGAGTGGTGGGAGGAGCCCGGCTCGCCGCCGGACAGGGGCGAGGGGCCACCGGGGCGCAGCCGCCGCACGGCGCGCAGAAGGAGCTGCTCGTCGCGGGGGTTGGCGAGGAAGCCGCGGGCGCCGAGCTTGCGGGCCCGCTCGAAGCCCTCGTCGTCGGAGCTGCCGTGGACGATGAGGGCGCCTTCGATGTGGACCTCACCGGCCAGCAGTCCCTCCATGGCCTGGATGGGCGCGAGCACCACGTCGCCGGGGCCCGTGTGCAGGACGTCCAGGGGCGTGGCGACGCGGGCCTGGTGTCCGTGGCGCGCCAACTGGCGGGAGATGAGGACGGCGGTGACGGGGGGCCAGCCATAGAGCAACAGAGGGCCCCCCGGGGCAGGCGCGGGGGTGGCGGCGGGCTCCGCGGGCTCCTCGATGCCGTACAGCTCCGACAGGGCGCGGGTGATGGCGGTGTCGGAGGCCACGTGCGCCTCGACGCGCGGCTTGCCGGTGATGGCGCGCACGGCGTCGACAGCTTCCAACGAGACGGGCGCGGGCAGGGCGATGTGGAGGACCTCGCGCTCGCCCTGCTCCAGCGGCACCAGCTCCACGCGCAGGGGCACGGCGCGGTGCTGCCGCGCGATGCGAGCGGGGAGGAGGTCCGCCATTCCGCGCTCGGGAGGCGTCAGGTCCAGGTCCACGGCCTCCACGCCGAGCTGGGCCGCGAGGCCGCGCAGCACATCCGCTTCCGAGCACACGCCCTCACGCACCAGCGCGCGTCCCAATGGGACGTGTGTCTCATGGTGGTGGACCAGTCCAACCCGGAGCTGGGCGCGGTTGAGCACTCCCATCTCCAGGAGGATTTCCCCGAGCGGACGCCTGGTACTGGATTCCATACACAGCAATCTTCACGCGGCAGCGCGCTTCGCGAGGCTCGAGCGCGGGTGCGCTTGCCCGCCCGCCCGGCCTTCAGCCTCGCGAGGGGAACACGCGCGCCCAGCTCTCCAGCTGGAAGCCCACGAGGACGGCGGTGGGCGTGACGAGCACGGGCCGCTTGACGAGCTTCCCGTCGGCGGCGAGCCACGCGTGCAGCTCCGCGTCACTCGCCGCGTCGACCTTGGCCTTGCCGAGCGCGCGGTAGCTCAGCCCGCTGGTGTTGAGCCACTTCCGGACGGACACACCGCTACGGGGTATCCACTGCGCCAGCTCCGCGACAGTGGGCGGACTGTCGACGATGGGACGCACGCGGTGGGACACGCCCTGGGCTTCCAGCCACTTCAGCGCCTTCTTGCAGGTGGAGCAGCCCGAGTAGGAGAGGACGAGGACCTCGTTCGACATGGCGCGCGCTTCTAGCAGCCCGGGCGCGGTTTGCGAGTGGCCATGACGCCGTGCTAGCGCGCCGGGTATGGACACGTCCGCCTCCGAGTGTACGAAGCGCTTCCTCATGATGGTGCTGACCCTGGGGGTGCTCGCCACCGCCTGCTTGTCGACGCCGGAGAAGCCCGGAGTCGTCCCCGAGCCGGATGGCGGCACGTCGGGAGGAGGGGACGGAGGGCCCATCATCGAGGTGCCCGAGGACGGTGGGACGATTGTCACCGGCACGCTGTCGGGGACGCTGACGGAGGCGGGCTCTCCGTACCGCGTGCTCGGCGACGCGCAGGGTGTCGTCACCATCCCCAAGGGGCAGGTCCTCACGGTGCAGCCCGGCGTCATCCTCGACTTCAAGGGGCGCCCCGAGGTGACGGAGGCCGACGTGGAGGCGGGCGCGGCCGACAGCGTGATGAACCACCATGACGGGCGCGTGGAGGTGCGCGTGTACGGCGGCATCCAGGTGCGTGGCACGGCGGACAAGCCCGTGCTGCTCACCTCCACCAACCGCTACGGCTGGTGGGGGATGAACTTCTTCGGTGAGAACTCCGTGGGTGACGGAGACCCCGTCTTCGAGCACATGGTCTTCGAGAAGGTCCGCAAGAATGACTACAACGGCAACCGCGACAAGACGCGCGGCGCGCTGTGGGCCTACTACCCGGGGCCGGTGATGATTCGGCACTCGGTGTTCCGCGACAACATGGCGTCGGCCAAGTGTGGCGCGCTGGACTTGATGTTCACCGTGGGCTCGCGCGTGGAGGACACGCTGTTCGAGGGCAACCGCACGTCGGACATCGACCGCTTCGCGCAAGCAGGCACGTCGTCCATGGCGGGCGGCGGAGCGATGTGCGTGACACACGGGCGCGACTCCGTGGTGCGAGGCAACACCTTCCGCGACAACGGCCTGGAGGCGTTCCGGGGCGCCGTCACCAGCTCGCTCGAGCCGCGCCCCATCCTCGCGTGGCCCAACTCCCAGAACACCTATGACCTGGGCGGCGGCGGCGTGCTGCACTACTTCCAGCCGAACAATGACCTGGTCGAGGACAACCTCTTCGAAGGCAACTTCGTGACGCAGGGCCCGGCCGCGGCCATCTACCTGGAGGACATGGGCACGCGCGCCCTCACGCTGCGCGGCAATCGCTTCCTGGAGAACCGCTCGGGCGCGGGCGGCGTGGTGGTGTGCAACCGGGGCAGCGGCGCGGTGGAGCTGGTGGTGGCCGCCGACAACGTCTTCACCGGCAATACCGCCAACGGGCGTCCGGCGCCGAACGTGTCGGGGGACTGCACCACGGCGGCGCAATAGCCGCGTGTCCCCTCACGTCACTGGGGAGGCTCCGTCCCGGTGAGTGTCTTCACCACGCGGCGGGCGGCGCGGCCCAGCCTCACGCCCGCGCGGTGGTGGAGCTTGGGCAGGAAGGCGTGGGTGGAGCCGCTCGAGGGCTTCAGGAGCTTGAGCTCGCCCCGGCGCAGCTCGCGCGAGGCCAGGTGCTCGGGCAGCCACCCGTAGCCCAGGCCTTCCAGAATCGCCGCCTTCTTCGCCGCGAAGTCGTTGAGGTGCACCGTGGAGCGCATCTCCAGGGAGACGGTGCTGAGCTGGAGCCGGGGGTCGGAGCCGCGCACGGTGAGCAGCAGGTGCTCCGACAGCTCCTCTTCCTGGAGCGTCCCGCGCCTGCGCCGTGCCAGCGGATGGGAGCGGTGGGCCACCAGCAGCGCCTTCAGCTCTGGCAGCGCATAGCTGCGCAGGCCTGGTAGCGAGGGCGGAAGCACGGACACCATGAGGTCCGCCTCGTCCCGCACGAAGGCCGCTTCCACCCCGGCCAGGAACTCCGACGACACATGGAAGCGCGTGCCGGCGCCCTCGGCCCGCAGCGCCTTCACCACGCGCAACAGGGGCTCGGCCGGGAAGACGCCGTCGAAGACGATGCGCAGCGTGGGCTCCCAGCCCGCGCGAATCTCCGCGCACGTCGCCTCCAGCTCCCGCTCCGCCGCGAGCAGCTTGCGACAGTGCTCCAGCACGCGCTCTCCAGCGGGCGTCAGCCGCGTCCGATATCCGCGCCTGTCGAGCAGCTCCAGCTCCGTCTGTCCCTCCAGCGTGCGCAGGGTGTAGAGCACCGCCGTGTGCCCCTTTCCCAGCGCCTGCGCCGCGGCGGCGAACGTGCCGTGTCGGGCGAGGGCGTCCAGCGCACGGGCCTGCTCCAAGGTGACGTTCATCGCCCGCATTGTGCACGCCCCTGACAGTCAGCGCTGACCCACCGTCACAACTGCAACTGTGACGCAGTGCGGCTTACTTGTGTGATGGGTGCTGTTCTAGAGTCAACGCTCCACTCGACGGAGGGGTTTATGACGGGAAGGCTGAGTTGGGCCCTGGCAGCGGCGGTCGCATTGGGTTCCGCGGGCGCGAGCGCTCAGGAAGTCGCGACGTACAGCGCGCCGACGGGACTGGAAGTCACGGTCGGCCTCGGGTTTCAGGCGGGAGCGGGTTACGTCTACAAGAACGGTGCACGGTTGGACCGCACCGTGGGTGATGTGAAGTTGAGCGACGCCGCGAACGGCGCCGTGCCCTTCCTGGTGGAGCTGGGCTACCGCGTGACGCCGAACTGGTTCGTCGGCGCGTACGGCAGCTACTCGTACATCATCACCAAGGAGAATCCGTACTCCTGCTTCGAGGGTTGGGAGTGCGCGGCCTCGCAGCTGCGCTTCGGTCCTCAGGTGCAGTATCACTTCTCGCCCACGGCCTCGTTCGACCCCTTCGTCGGCGTTGGCTTCGGCATGGTGATTCTGAACAACGAGAACTCCGGCCCCACGCAGGTTCAGGTGGGACCTGGGGCGCCCGTCACGGCGAACCTGAAGCTGAAGAGCCAGACGCGTGGTCCCGAGTTCGTGAACGTCACCGTCGGCGGCAAGTGGCGCCTGGGGCACTCGCTGTCCTTCGGCCCCTACCTCACTGGCACCTACGCGCGTTACACGACGCGCTCGGGTGACACCACGCTGGCGCTGCCCGCGCCGCTGCCCACCACGACGACGCCGCTGGGCCCCGCCGAGGACGGTCCGTACGGTCTCATCATGCTGGGCATCCGGGGCAGCTGGAACATCTGAACCGTTGAGCTGTTGAACCGGGGGTCTGCTTCGGGCTGACCCCTGGTGTGACGCGGAGTGCCCAACGCTCCGCGTCGCCCCTTCCTCGAGGAAGAGGGCGGTCCTTCCGAGATGATTCAGGCCCGGCAGACGCGTCAGAGTACGGGCGGAGTCGTTCATCTCGATAGGAGTCGCCCATGATTCGGAAGTGGTGGAGTGGCGCGTGTGGTGTCGCGAGCGCGGTGGCCATCCTGGGAGCACTGCCCGCGAGTGCCCAAGCCCTGACGCCGCCTGACTGGCAACGACAGCTGGGAAGTACCGCGGACGAGCTGGCGCTGGCCGTCACCTCCGTGGGCGACGCCGTCTACATGGCGGGCCACACCGGTGGACAGCTCGGCTCCGAGGTGTCGTCGGGCGGTCAGGACCTCTTCGTTTCGAAGCACGGCGTGGACGGCACGCTTCGCTGGGTGCGGCAGCTGGGCACGGCGATGAATGACCGGGCGATATCGGTGACGGCGGACCTGGCGGGCAACGTCTACGTCGCGGGCTACACGTGGGGCAGCTTCCTTCCGTACGTCAACGCGGGTGGCACGGACTTCTTCGTGCTGAAGCTCGACGCGAAGGGCGCGCTGGAATGGGTGCAGCAGTTCGGCACGGAGACGGACGACTTCGCCACCGGCATCGCCGTCACGCGCCGCGCGGGACAGGACGGCCTCTTCGTCGCGGGCTATTCGCTGGGGCGCATCGACGGGACTCCCACGCCGGGCAACTACGACGTGGTGGTGGCCAAGTTCGACACGGGTGGCAACCCGTACTGGATGCGGCAGTTTGGCTCGGCGCGGAGCGACATTGCCCTGGGCGTGGCGGTGAGCCCGCGCGAGGACATCTTCGTCGCGGGGTATACGCAGGGCAGCCTCGACGGTGTCACGGCGACGGGAAACACGGTGGACCTGTTCCTGGCGAAGTATGACGTGCTCGGGAAGGCGCAGTGGGTACGTCAGCTGGGCTCGGCGAGTGACGAGTACGGCACGGGGGTCGCCGTGGATGAAGACGGCGCGGCCTATGTGTCTGGCTATACCTTCGGTGCGCTCGACGGGAACGTCCGAGTGGGCACGTACGACGCGGTGCTGGTGAAGTATGACGAGGCGGGCACGCGACAGTGGACGCGGCAGTCTGGCACGACGACCACGGACTATGGGCAAGGCGTCGCGGTGGGTGTGGATGGCACCGTGCACCTGGTGGGGCACACCTCGGGCGCGCTGGATGGCAACGTGTCACTGGGTGGCAGCGACGTGTTCCTGTCCACGTACGACAAAGCGGGCAACCCTCTTGGCACGCGTCAGGTGGGCTCCAGCACGTCGGACCGCGGGCAGGCCGTGGCCGTCGGCGACGACGGGGCCGCGTACGCGGTGGGCTACACCTGGGGCGCTCTGCCCGGGAGCGACAGAGCGGGTGGCTACGACGCCATCCTCTTTCGCTTCTGAGTGAGGCCGAGCCGGCGAACTCTCTCCGGGGTGGGTGTCGCGAAGCAGGTTCGCGGCACCTGCTTGCTTCGAGGCGGAGGACCTTCGAACTCTCATGATGGGCGGGTGTCGCGAAGCAGGTGCGCGGCGCCCGTTCGCTTCGCGGGAATGCGCTTTCACTCAGTCACTCGGGTCGAGGCGCGGGCGTCGGCACCTGCGGGTTTCGAGGCGGTGGCCTTTCGAGCGCTCGCTGGGGACGGATGTCGGGCGGCAGGCGTCGACACCCGCTCACGCCGAGGCGATGTACCTTTCAATCACGCGGAAGGGCGGACGAAGGAGCGGGGTGATGGAGTTCGATCCAAGCGCGCGGACGGGACGCTACAAACGGGCTGCCGCCGAGGCGGCGGTGGACCGGTTCCTCCTGCCAGGGATGCGCGTGGGCCTGGGCACCGGGAGCACCGCGGCATTCGCGGTGCGACGGCTGGCGACGCTGCGCGGACAGGGACACCTGCTCGATGTTCTCGGCGTCCCCACGTCACGCGCCACGCAGGCGCTGGCGTTGGAGCTGGGAATCCCCCTCACCACACTGGAGGAACACCCCGAGCTGGACGTCACCATCGACGGCGCCGACGAGGTGGCGCCAGACCTGTCCGTCATCAAGGGGGGAGGCGGCGCGCTGCTGCGCGAGAAGATCGTCGCCCAGGCCAGTCGCCGCGTCGTCATCGTCGCGGACGTGGCGAAGCTGTCACCGAAGCTCGGCACCCACTGGCCCGTGCCGGTGGAAGTGCTGTCGTTCGGTTGGCGCTCGCAGCTGCGCTTCCTCGAGTCCCTTGGCGCTCGCGTGACACCGCGCAAGGGCGCCAACGATGCGCCCTTCCTCACGGACCAGGGCAACCTCGTCCTTGACTGCGCCTTCGGTCCCCTCGATGCACCTTCGACACTGGCCGAACGTCTGGGCGCACGTGCGGGAATCGTCGGCCATGGCCTGTTCCTCGGCATCGCCACGGACCTGATGGTGGCGGGCCCCGGGGGCGTCGAACACCGCGTGCGCCCCACCTGAGTCGACCCCTGACATGCGGGGCCCGTGCGAGGGTGCCCATCCGCCCGCATGACGTGCTGGCAGTCGTGTGTCGCGTGGGTGGGCGAGTGTCGCGTGGGTCACGAGCGCTCCACCATTGGGGCTCTCGCACGTGGGTCGCGCGACGTGGACGTAGGCGACTGTCGGGCGCGCTCGGCGGTGATTCTCGCGGGCTTGGAAGAGCGTGGAGCGCGGCCCTCACATGGTGCGTCAAAAAGTGCGAAGGCCACGACAGCGCGCGCGGTTACACTCGGCTGCGTTCCAGCGCTTCAGAGGGGGTTTCTGGGGGCTGCTGGCTCAGAGGGTGCCTTTCGTATGCGAATCATCCGTTACTGCCTCCCCGCGGCACTGCTGTTGGTGACCGCCTCCTGCTCAGGCGACACATCTGGCGGAGACCCTCCCGAGGTATCGGAGGCGTCCCCCGCGCGAGTGCGTCGCATCACCCGCGCCGAATACGACAACAGCGTCTACGGCATCGTGAAGAACCCCACGCTGGTGCCCATGGCGCAGCTCTTCGCGCCCGAGGACGCCATCCTCGGCTACACCACGCATGATCGCCTCCAGGTGACGCCGCTGCTCGCGGACCAGCTGGACTCCGCCGCGGAGCGGAACTGGGGTCCTGTCGCGGTCAACAACCTGGCCAGCGAGTACTCCTGCGCCGCGGGACAGAACGAGGAGGACTGCGCACGCTCCTTCATCCGTGCGCTGGGCGCTCGCGCCTTCCGCCGGCCGGTGACGGCCGAGGACGAGAAGGACCTGCTCGAGCTGTGGAGGTCGGCGCGCAAGGACGCGGACCCGAAGAAGGCGGCCGAGTACGTCATCCAGGCGGTGCTTACGTCGGCGTCGTTCCTCTACCGCACGGAGCTGGGCGAGCCCGGTGGACCGGCGAACAAGGTGGTGTGGCTGACGCAGCAGGAGATCGCGACGGCGCTGGCGTACTCCGTGACGGGTGCGCCTCCTGACGAGGAGCTGACCGCCGCCGCGGCAGCGGGGCAGCTCAAGACAGCCGATGCGCGCGAGGCCCAGGCACGTCGCCTGCTGAAGACGGAAGCATCCCAGAGATACCTCCAGCGCTTCATCATGGAGTGGCTCGGGCTGACCGGCCTGGAGAGCATCAACAAGAACAACCAGGTGTTCCCGGACTTCAGCCAGACCTTCAAGCTCTCCGCACGCGCGGAGACGATGACCTTCATCGACCATGTCCTCATCAACGAGGGTGGCTCCGTGAAGGAGCTGCTGAGCGCGAACTACACCTTCGCGAACGGCCTGATGTCGCTGTTCTACGGCACGTCGATGACGCCGGATGGCAGCTTCGGCCGGGTGCCGCTGCCGGAAAACCGGGTGGGCATCCTCACGCACGCGAGCGTGCTGACGACGTACGCGCTGTTCGACTCCAGCTCGCCCATCCGTCGCGGCAAGTTCGTCCTCACGCGCCTTCTGTGCCGTGAAATTCCGCCGCCCCCGCCGTCCGTCATCATCATCCCGCCCGCCGTCAATCCGGACAGCACCACCCGCGCCCGCTTCGCCGCCCACACCGACAACCCCACGTGCGCGGGCTGCCACCGTCAGCTGGACCCCATCGGCTTCGGCATGGAGGACTATGACGGCCTGGGCAAGTACCGCACGACGGAGAACGGCCTGGACGTGGATGCCAGCGGCTCCGTCGAGCACGCCAACGGCAAGTTCACCTTCACGGGCGGCGCCGAACTCGCGCGCTGGCTCGCCAGCAGCGAGGACGTGGCCGACTGCGTGCCGCTGCAGCTCTTCCGCTACGTCATGGGGCGGGATGAGGACACCGTCGATGGGCCGATGCTCACCGACATGCGCTCGCGCTTCCGCGCGGACCCGAAGCTGAAGCTGGGCGATGCCCTCGTCGGCCTCGTCCGCTCACCGTATTTCGTCCACCGGCGCACCACTTCCCCCGAGTAGCCACCATGCTCCGCGAACTCTCACGACGCTCCCTGATCAAGACCCTGGCGGGCTCGGCGGCGGCGCTGCCCCTGGCCAACCTGCTCGGCACCACGGACGCGTATGCCCAGGGCACCACGCCCCCCATGCGCTTCATCGCCATCTTCACCTCCCACGGGTGCCTGCCGGAGTACTGGAGTCCGAAGGGCGGCGAGCTGGACTTCAACCTCGACTTCCCCAACTCCATGCTGGCCCCACTCCAGCGCCACCGCTCCAAGCTGCTGGTGCTGGATGGCCTGGACTACCAGGTGCTCTACGAGCACGGCCTGACGGGCCACGAGGGCGGTCCCGTCACGTTCCTCACCGGCAGCAAGGTCAACACCGCCAGCGGTGACGACCTTCCGGAGAACGCCTCGTTGGACCAGGTCCTCGCGGCGCAGATTGGCGGCGCCACGCGGTTCCGCTCCCTCCAGCTCAACGCGTGGGAGCAGTTCGGCGGCCAGCACGTCTACAACAGCATCAGCTTCACGCCGAACGGCGGCCGCGTGCCCTTCGAGAGAGACCCCGCGGGCGTCTACCAGCGCCTGTTCGGCGCCGCGCCGTCGCCGACCTCGGACCCGGGGGAGAACGCGCGCACGCTCGCGCGTCGCAAGAGCCTGCTGGACTATCTGGTCAAGGACGCCACCCGGCTGCGCAACCGGCTGGCGGGCGCGGAGCGGCAGAAGCTGGAGACGCATCTGGAGTCGCTGCGGGACATCGAGCGCCGGCTGGGCTCGCTGAGCACGGCGCCCACGCCCTCGCAGGAGCCCGTGCCGGCGGAGGCCGCGTGCAGTGGTGGTGCGGCGCCTCCGGCGTTCGACCTGGGGCAGCTCGGCAACCTGGAGAACATGCCGACGCTGACCAAGCTCCACATGGACCTCATCGTCCGGGCCTTCGCGTGTGACTTGACGCGCGTGGTGACGATGACGATTCCGGGCCCGTCGATGCCGTGGCTCGGCATCCACGAGGACACGCACAACGACCTGGCGCACCGCCTGGACGTGACGGACGAGCCCTTGCGCTCGCAGATTCGCGGGAAGATGGTGCAGGTGCAGCGCTGGTACGCCGAGCAGGTGGCGTACCTCATGGACGGCCTGGCCTCCGTGCAGGAGGGCAGCGGCACCGCGCTGGACAACACCCTCATCCTCTGGGGCAACGAGCTGGGGGATGCGTCCGGCCACATGAACGTGCGCGTGCCCACGGTGCTCGCGGGCGGCGCGGCCGGGAAGTTCCGCATGGGCCGCTTCCTGCGGCTGCGTCCGGAGGGCTCCGACCCGCTGAGCGGCTGGAGTGGCCCAGGCACGCCGATGCCGGATGCGGTGGCCCACAACAAGCTGCTGGTGTCCATCGCCCAGGCCTTCGGGGTGAACGTGAACACCTTCGGCCATCCGGACTTCAAGGGCCCCCTGTCGGGCCTCACCTGAGTCCGGTGTCTCGCGGCGGGGCCGGACGTCCCGCCGTGAGCCTCCCTTCGGGCCTGGAAGACGGGCTCGAAGGGCAGGCGTGTCCCCGCCGCGCGTCAGGGGGACCGGGACTTCGGTGCCGTGTCCCCTCCGCGCCACCGGCGCAGCAGCTCGGAGGCGCTGCCGCCTCGCTCCAGCCGGGCCTCCGTCACCGTCCCCGCCGCATCCACCCGCACCACGAAGGTGAGAGTGGGCTCGCCGTGCAGGTGGTAGCGCAGGTCGGCGACGCGCACCTCTCGCCCCGTCTCCACCTGCGTCACCGTCACCACGGGGAAGCGAGCCCACGCCAGGGCCTCGCGCACGGTGGGCACCTCGCGCAAATCTCCGGGCAGCACGTCCACGGGCGCCGTCACCCTGCGGGCCTCTCGGGGCTCTCCCAGGAGCGTCACGTCTCCGGCGGCCAGGACGTCGCCAGGAAGGCGGGCCACGTACCGCCACGTGCTGAAGGAGAAGGGCGCGGGGAAGACGCGCACGGACTCGGCCCCGGGATGGGCGCCGTCCACCCGCCGCGTCAGCACGCTCCAGGACACGACGCGTGCTCCCACGTAGGCCATGGAGCAGGCGAGCCCCAGGAGCAGCGCGCGCCGCCACACCGCGCGCCGTCGCCACGCCACCACCGCCCCCGCCACCAACGGCAGCGTCACCCACGGGTCCACCACCACCGTCCAGTCCAGGCTCAGCCGCGCATCCGAGAAGGGCAGCAGCACCCGCGTGCCCCAGCCCGTCCACAGGTCCGGCAGCAGGTGCGCGAAGAGCACGGAGGTGAGGCTGGTCAGGAACACCGGGGGCAGCCGGGTGTCGCGGCGGAACACCGCCCAGGCGACGAGCGTGGCGGCCAGGGCGACGACGGGCGCGAAGAAGAGCGAGTGGGAAAGTCCCCGGTGCGCATGCAGCGCCACCGTCACCGCGTCGCCCCTCGCCAGCAGGGTGTCCAGGTCCGGCAGCTCGGCGGCCAGCACGCTCGCCAGCAACACCGCGCGGTCCGTGGATGAAGAGCGCTCCGGAGAGTCGGGGCGTACGTCGGGCTGGCGCAGCGCGCCGACAGCCAGTCCCAAGAGCCCGTGCGTGAGGTTGTCCATGGCGCCCGAGGCTCTAGCGCCTTCCTCCCACGGGGGCCAGCGGCGGGACGCAAGACAACGCCTTGCGCCCCGTCGCCAGTCAGACGACTGCTTCAGCCAGTGGGCCTACGACTACCCGCCCAGCGCGCCGTTGATGAGCGGCGCGACAATGCCCATGCCCGGGTCCTCGGCGTTGTAGCCGTTGGCGGGCTCGTAGATGCGCACGCGCTGGTTGTTGTTCACGAAGCGCGTGAGGAACGTGTCCATGCCCACGAACTCGCTGCGGCAGGTCCACGACTGCCACGGCGCTTCGATGTACTCGTACCACTTCTTCTTCTCCATCCGCTGGCAGGCGTGCGCGCCGATGAAGGTGATGATGGTGCTGCAGTGGCTGGAGTTGATGGCGCGCTCGTGCGGGATGAAGTAGCTGAAGTTGTTGTACTTGTTCAGCTCCGTCACCAGCGCGGCCTCGTCCGTCTTCCAGTAGGCGTGCACGGACTCCTTGTCGTTCGGCGTGTGGAAGCGCTCATAGGAGAAGCGCGAGTAGTTGTAGTCACGCGTGTAGCCCGTGTACGCGAGCTGGTCGTTCGGGAACTCCGTGGCCACCATGCGGTTGATGGTGCCGAAGTCGCTCTGGCTGAACGACGCGGGCAGCAGGCCGAACACGGAGTTCAGGTTCCACGACTCACGAATCTTGTCGTGCAGGGCGCGCGACTTGAAGTTGGCGTTGGGCGCCAGGAAGATGGGGCCGGAGTCGTTGAGCAGGTAGCCCTGCGCCGGGTTGATGATGCGACGCGCGAAGTAGTAGCCCGCCGACGTCGCCGTGCCGCCCGCGCTGTAGCCCGTCATCAGGAACTTCTGCACGTTGGGGAACTGCGTCTTCGCGTAGTTCGCCACCGCCAGCGTGTTGGTGTAGCCGCTGTGGTGCCAGGTGAGCGGCGGGTTGGCGCCCGTCTGGTCCACGTACGTCTTCACGTTGTTGCCGATGTGCACGTCGCCCGTGCAGTACGGCACGTAGACGATGTTCCAGCCGTTCGTCACCAGGTTCGTCTTGCTGCGCAGCGGCAGACCCGGGTCGGCGCCGTTGACGAGCGGCGAGACGTACTTCGCGGTGAACTGCGTGATGTAGTCGTCGGCGATGCCGTTGGGGTTCGCCGCGCCCAGGAGGCCCGCACGGCCGCTACAGGTGTCGTAGTCCCAGCACGCGCCGCCACCTTCGAGCAGCATCAGCAGGTTGGGCGAGTTCGTCTTGTGGATGAAGAACTTGAACTGGGAGCCATTGCCACACTTCGTCCCAGGCAGCTCCACCTTCTGCCAGTTGTAGTTGTTGCCGCCATCCACCAGCACGCTGACGATGGATGAGACGATGACTTCCGAGCGGGCGGCGCTGGGGACCATCAGCGCAGCGACAGCGAGGCACGCCACGAGTACGCGCTTCATGCAGGCTCCTCCGGGTTTGGGGGGAAACCGGTTCTATAGCCCACGTTGACCCGAGAGTCAGTCCTGAATGTGTTGTTTCATGTTTCGAGCATCACAGTGGATTGTGATGCATTGCGGCATGACAAGGGTTGGTTGCCATGTGCGCGAGGCACGCGGTATTCGGACGTCATGTCCGATAATGCTGGGTCGAAGCGTCTGGGCTGGCTGGCGGGGCTCGGGGGTGTGGCGCTGGTGGCCGCGCTCGTGTTCGCCCTGAGCGGAGAGGCGCCGCCCCCGGTGCCCGAGCCAGAGACGGCCACCGCGCCAACCCCGCCGCCCCCCGCCGCGCCCGTGCCCTCGCGGCCCGCCGCGCCCGCCCCTCCGCCAGGAATGACAAGCAGCGTCATTCCGGAGACGCTCCGGGCGCCGGAGCCTGAAGTGGATGGCGAGCCCCAGGCCTATCCATTGGATTTGGAGGTGCTGCGCGCGAAGCTGCCGGACAACCTGTACTGGGAGCTGGGCGCGCCGACGAAGGACCCGGAGCTCTTGCGCAAGCGCGAGGAGGAGACGCGCAAGTGGAATGAAGTCTTTGGCCGGGTGCAGTCAGGTGACGCCACCGAGTCTGAGATTCACCAGTACTACGACCGACGACGCAAGGTGTCAGAGGACATGTTGCGGTTCGCGACCACGGTGCTCGAGGAGCAGGGCGACAAGCTGCCCGAGCGTGACAAGGGTTTGTACGAGCTGAGCATCAACATGCACCGCACGCGGCTGTCGGAGTACCCCCGACAGGAAGAGGAGTCGCTCGCGCACCGCCGCTCGCAGGAGCAGCGCCGCGAGCAGTGGCGTCAGGGACAGCCTCAGCCCTGAGCGCGCCCGCCCGTGTCGGATAGTGAAAACTTGCGGGTGCGCACGGCCGGACGCCGGATTGGAGCGCCCCGCATGCTCCGCTAGAGACGCGGGGCATGGCGGTGGAGACGCGTCGGACGGGTTTGCCCGGAGAGGGCGAACGCGAGGAGGGCTCTTCCGAGGAGGAGTCGCGCCAGCCCACGGGGGAGCTCGAGCAGCGGGTGCTGGAGCGGACGGCCGCCCTGGAGGCGGCACTGCGGGTGCGCGACGAGTTCCTGTCCGTGGCCTCCCACGAATTGCGCACGCCCCTGACGTCGCTGCGGCTCTACGTGGATGGGCTGGTGCGCTCCGCGCAGCTCGGCGCGCTCGGGCCGGAGGATGTGCCTCGGCGTCTGGCGCGGGTCCAGGACCAGTGCGGGCGGCTCGACAGGCTCATCGCCACGCTCCTGGACGTGTCGCTGTTGTCCACGCAGCGGCCCGTGCTGGATTTGGAGGAGGTGGACCTGGGGCAGTTGGTGCGCCACACCGTGGAGCGGATGGAGGAGGACGTGCGGCGGGCCGGCTGTGATTTGTGCCTGCGCGCCCCGCCCGGCATCGTCGGCGCGTGGGACCGCACGCGCGTCGAGCAGGTCTTCACCAACCTGCTCACCAATGCCTTGCGGCACGCCGCGGGGACGGCCATCGAGGTGGCGCTGCGCGCGGAGCCACACTTCGTGCTCCTCTGGGTGAGGGATGAGGGGCCGGGCATCTCCCCGGAGGACCAGGCGCGGCTGTTCCAGCGCTTCTCGCGTCTGGACCCGACGCGGCCGGGCTTCGGGCTGGGGCTGTGGATTTCCCGCCAGCTCGTGGAGCTCCATGGGGGCAGCCTGTCCGTGGAGAGCGCCCCGGGTCAGGGCGCCCGCTTCACCGTGAGACTGCCGTTACCGGCACCCTTGCCGCCGCCGGGCCCTTGAGGGCCTGTCTGGCCCCAGGGCGCCGAGTGTTGTCTGACGAGCAGAGGTGTGGGAGGTAGCGGTGGGCTGACACGAGGGAAGTGCTAAGCGGGAGCTGGGGGCCTTGACCCGCATCCGCACCGAGCGCGTGGACCATCACTTGACCGGACAAGGGTTTGCCAACGCCGCCGCGTCCCCCGTGGACGTGGAGGGACTCGACACCGTTCTGTGGGACCAGTTCCCGGAGAGTGTCGCCGTCTGCGCGACGGACGGTTCGTGCCTCTACGCGAACCCGTCGATGGAGCGTGCCTTCGGAGGCCCCCGGGCGGAGCTGCTCGGCCGCTCCTTGTGGGAGCTGTATCCGCAGGTCGTGCGAGAGCAGCTCCAGGCGCGGTTCCAGCGCGTGGCGGCGGCGGGCGAGCCGGAAGCCTTCGAGTGGCACTTCGCGTCCGAGGACCGCTGGTTCGTGTTGCGCCTGTTCCGGGGCCATGGCCGCGTCTACGTCTTCTCGCGGGAAAACACGGCGGAGAAGAAGCAGGAGGCCATCCTCCGGGGCCTCTACGACGAGACGCGGCGCGCGCAGCGGCATGCGGCCTTCCTGGCGCAGGCCAGCGAGGTGATGACCTCGTCCCTGGAGCACGACGAAATCCTCCAGCGGCTCACCTCGCTCGCCGTGCCTCCCCTGGCGGATGGGTGCAGCGTGGACGTCCCCCTTCCTGACGGGAGCGTGCGGCGGGTCGCCATGGCGCACGTGCGGCCGGAGCTGGTGGAGCGCACGCGTGCGTACCATGAGCGCTACCCCATCCGGATGGATGATGCCCACGGGGTGGGCAAGGTGCTGCGCACGGGGGCCACGGAGTTCGTGGCGGAGCTGCGGCCGGAAGCGCTCGCGCAGGGCATCGCCGACGAGGCCCGGCGCCGCGCGACGCAGGAGCTGGGCCTGACGGCGTACATCATCGTGCCCTTGATGAGTCGGGGGCAGGTGCTCGGGGCCCTCTCGCTCGTCAACACCGAGGGCGGCCGGCGCTATACGCAGGCGGACGTGCGGCTCGCGGAGGACCTGGCGCGGCGCGCGGCCACGTCGCTGGACAACGGGCGGCTCTACACGGAGGCGCAGGAAGCGGTGCGCGCCCGGGACTCATTCCTCTCCGTCGCCTCGCACGAGCTGAACACGCCGCTCACCTCGCTGACCCTCAACGTCCAGGCGCTGCGCCGCCAATTGGAATCTCCCAGGGCGAGCCCCGGGGACGTGGCGTCCGAGTCCGTCTCCAACAAGGTGATGGCCGTGCAGCGGCAGCTCTCCCGGCTGTCCAGTCTGGTGCGCGAACTCCTGGACGTCTCTCGCATCACCGCGGGCAAGCTGCGGCTGGAGCGGGAGGAGCTGGACCTGGCCGCGCTCACGCGGGAGCTGGTGCCGCGCTACGCGGAGGAGCTGTCGCGAGCGGGGTGCTTGCTGCGGCTGGAGGCGCCGGGGCCCGCGACGGGCAGTTGGGACAGGCTGCGCGTCGAGCAGGTGCTCCAGAATCTGCTGTCCAACGCCATCAAGTATGGCCGGGGCCACCCCATCGAAGTGAGCGTGGGCGCGGACGCGGCGCGGGCCTGGCTGTCCGTGCGGGACGAGGGCGTGGGCATCGCCCTGGAGGCGCAGCCGCGCCTGTTCCATCGCTTCGAGCGGCTGGCCAGCGAGCGGCACTACGGCGGCCTGGGGCTGGGCCTGTGGATTGTCCGGCAGATTGTCGACGCCATGGGCGGGCGCATCCTCGTGCGCAGCGCGCCCGGTCAGGGCTCCACCTTCACAGTGGAGTTGCCGCGCCAGCCGCCGGAATGAGGTGCGAGCGCGCGCCCGAGGACACCACCCAGAGCTGATGGGAGGTGCGGGTGATGGCCACGTGCAGGCGGCGGCGGGACTCGTCATCCACGGGCCAGGCGCGCGCGGTGACGTCCGGGAGGATGACGTAGTCGAACTCCAGGCCCTTCACGCTGCCCACGTCCGTGACGTCCACGCCGGGCTCGAAGGAGAACTCACCGTCCTTCACCCGACGCGCCCACGCCTGGTCCGCGACGACGCGATAGACGGCGTCGGCCGACTCGGGGCTGCTGGCGATGACGCCCACGGAGGCGTGGGGCTCGCGTGAGACGAGGTCCCTCAGGGCCTCGCCGACGAAGAGCTGGGCCTGGGCCTCGACGGGGAAGTGGTGGAAGCCCACCGGCGCGCCCGCGCGGGGAGGCTGCGCGGTCGACTCCGCCGGAGCCTGGGTGCCGAGCACCTGTCGCGCCAGCTCGACGACGGACGCCGGACAACGGTAGGAGACCTGCAGCCGGCAGGTGGACGCGTCGCGGATGCCCAGCTCGTCGAGCGCCTCGGGCCAGCCCGCGAAGCCCGCCTCGGTCTGCTGCATCTCGTCGCCCGCGAGCGTGCAGCTGCGGCCCTTGCCCAGCAGCTTGCGCACGACGAACAGCTCGAAGAGGGAGAAGTCCTCCGCCTCGTCCAGGACCATGTGGGCCAGTCGCTCCAGGCCGAGCGGGCCCTGCTGGGCCTTGAGGAACATGAGGATGGGCAGGTCCTCCAGGTCCACCGTGCCGGCCAGGGCGTAGGGCGTGTCGTCCTCGAGCGCCTTGCCGTCCACGGTGATGAGTCGCTCCGGGTCGGTGATGTCCTTGAGCTCCTTCTCCAGCGGCGTGGAGCGCTGCAGGCGCGTGTGCTCCAGCACCTCGTCGATGACGGTGCGCGGCAGTTCGCCCTTCGCCTTGTTCACCACGTCTTCGACGAAGTGCCGGTCCAGGTACGCGTCCGCCAGGCGCCGGTGCAGCCGCTCCAGCGTGGTGCCCGCCTGTGTCTTGGGCGCGCCGATGCGGCCGAGCAGCAGGCGCCGCAGCGCGGGGTGGCGCTTGAAGCGCGACACGAGCGGCGGCGTCTCCGGGCTCAGCTTGATGCCCGGCAGATTGAACGCGGAGCGCGCCGTGGCCAGAAGCCAGTGGTCCAGCGTGTCCACCGAGACGCGGCCCAGGCCCAGGGGCGCCAGCAGTCGACGCGACAGTCGGGCAAGGCCCTCCTCGGGGACGATGAGCTTCATCCGCGCCTGCGGGTACTTCGCCGGGTCGTCGAAGGCAATCTTCGCCAGCCGGTGCAGGGCCACCGTCGTCTTCCCGCTGCCCGCGCTGCCCAGCACCAGCAGCGGGTGTGAGGCGTCCACGCTGACGGCCTCGTACTGCTCGGCGTCCAGGAGGGCGGTGACGCCGAAGGCATCCTCCGCGCGCCGTGCGCCCTTGCCCGTCCCCAGGGCTCCGGGCCGGGCGGCCGACCCCGCGCCACCCGCTCGCAGCGCGGTGACGTCTCGGCCCACGCCATGCCACGTGCCGTCCTGCGCGCGCTCCAGCACGAGGGCGCCGGAGATGATGCGCGTCAGCACTCCTCGCTCGATGACGACGAGGCGGCGCACCTCGACGGTGCCCTCGGCCAGCCGCTCGCCGAACTGTTCCTCGTACGCGTCGCCCTCCTCGTATGAATAGAAGACGCGGGCGATGGGGGCGAAGCGCCAGTCGATGACGCGCACTCCGGCGCTCACATCCGCGAAGGTGGTGCGCCCGAGCAGATAGTCGCGCGGACCGGCGTCGCCAGCCAGGCGCAGGTGCGCGAAGTAGGGAGCCTGGGCGTCCGGGAGCTGCGCGCTCTCCTGCCGGTCCAGCAGGGCCCGCGTCTGGTCCATCTGGAAGAAGAGGTGGGGAAGGTCGGCCTCGGCCGCGCTCGCCGCCTCGTCGCGGAGCGCCTGGAGCTGCGCGACGAGCCCCCGGTCCTCCTGCGCCCGTCCGGCCTTGCGACGCGCGGCCTCCAGCGTCGCCTGGACGCGCGTCAGCAGCGCCTCCTCCTCGGCGATGATGGCCCGGACGTCTTCGGAGAGGTGTCCCTGCGCATGCGTCATGGGCGCCAAGGTGAACCGCGCGAAGGGGCACGTCAACCCGTTGGTTTTCCTGGCGGAAGTGCTACTTTGAATGGCGGTCGGAAGGAGTGGGCATGCGGCGCTTCAACCCTCGCCTGGCGCTGCTGGTGCTGGCCTTCCTGTCGTGCGCGTCCGCCAGTCCGCGCACCGTCCTCCACCAGAAACAGTCGCCCTATACGCTCGTCGCGGTGACGCAGGACGCGGAGGGCCGGCGCTACCTCCAGTTCGACGAGTCGGGCGCGCTCCAGAGTGTCGTGTGGCCGGGGCAGCCGTTGAAGCTGGAGCTGGGCTACACGCGCATGGCCATGGTGGGGCTGGCCTTCGTCTCCCGTCCCCAGCGCATCCTCGTCGTCGGGCTGGGCGGAGGCGCCATGCCCATGTTCCTGCGCGCGGTGCTGCCCGAGGCGCACATCGACGTGGTGGACATCGACCCGGATGTGGTGGACGTGGCGCGGCGCTACTTCGGCTTCACCGAGGACGCGCGACTGAAGGCGCATGTGGCGGACGGCCGGGCCTTCATCGAGGCGAAGCGCCCCGCGTATGACCTCGTCTTCCTGGACGCGTACGGCCCCGACAGCATCCCCGAGCACCTGGGCACGGTGGAGTTCCTCGCCGCGGTGCGCGCGCGGCTGACGGCGCGTGGGGTGGTGGTGGGCAACGTCTGGGAGGACCCGCCCAATCCGCTCTTCTCCTCCATGCTGCGCACGTGGCAGGCGGGCTTCCGCCAGCTCTACACCTTCGAGGTGGAGGACCACGCCAACCGCATCTTCGTGGGGGTGCCGTCTCCCGAAAAGCAGTCACGCGAGGCCCTGGCGTCCCGCGCCCAGAAGCTGGAGCGGGAGCGAGGCGTGCCCTTCGACTTGAGCGCGATGGTGATGGAAGGCTTCGCCGACGTCACCGGGCGCAAGGAATTGTCAGGACAGGTGTTGAAGGACAAACGCCAGGCGCCCCCGGCTCAGGTCCCCTGACGCGCGGAGGAGAGCCCGTCGATTGCGCTTCGATGATGCGCGCGGGATAGACTCCTGTCGCCTCACGGCGTGTCGTGTACCCGTTTCGTTTCGGAGGATGCGATGTCCCCGTCTCACGTCGGGCCGCCCGCGCTGTCGCGTCGGGGCCTGCTCAAACGAGGGGTGTTCGGAGGCGCGCTGCTCGCGCTGGGGGGCAGCGGAGTCCTCATCCTGCGGGAAGGGCTGTCATTGCCCTTGCCCGAGGAAGGGCTGCTCGTCCTCGGGCCGCGCGAGTACGCCACGTTCCAGGCCCTGGCCCGCCGTGCGTTCCAGCCGCGTGAAGGCTGGCCAGACGCGGACACGGTGCGCGTGGCCTTCCTGGCGGACAGGCTGCTCGCGCGGGGAGACCCCTCCATCGCGCGGGAGGTCCGGGACGTGCTGGGAATCTTCGACAACGCGCTGGCCGGGCTGCTCTTCGCGGGCGGCGTCACGCCCTTCTCACGACTGGCTCCCGAGGCGCAGGACGCCGTGCTGGAGGACTGGCGGACGTCGAGGCTGGTGTTTCGTCGCGGCGCCTTTCACGCGCTGCGCTCGCTGGCCCATGCCGCTTATTACTCACATCCGGCGGCCATCGCGGCCACGGGTTATGTGGTGCCACAGGGCTTCCACGTCGCGGACGCTCCGGTGTGGCGGGGGCCTGGAGACGGCTCCTTCGCGGGCAGCGGAGGGTCCACGCCATGAGCGGCCGCATCAGGACGGGAGACGAGCTGACCGAGGACCAGACGCTCACGTGTGATGTCTGCGTGGTGGGCAGCGGCGCGGGCGGCGGGGTGCTCGGGCTGGAGCTGGCGAAGCGCGGGCTGGACGTGGTGATGCTGGAGGAGGGCGGCTACCACACGCGTCGCGACTTCGACCTGAACGAGGCGAAGGCGTACTCGACCTTCTACCAGGAGGCTGGAAACCGGGCGACGGATGACCTGTCCATCGGCATCTTCCAGGGGCGCACCGTGGGCGGGGGCACCGCCATCAACTGGTGCGCCTGCTTCCGCACGCCGCCGGAAATCCTCGAGCGCTGGCGCGACACGCACGGGGTGAAGGGCCTGGATGCCGCCACGCTCGCGCCGCACTGGGACTGGCTGGAAGAGCGGCTGAACATCCGCGAATGGCCCATTGAGCAGTCCAATCGCAACAACCGGATTCTGTGGGAGGGATTGGGCGCGCTGGGCTACAGCCGGGGCACGGTGAAGCGCAACGTCCGCTCGTGCGCGTCGCTGGGCGCGTGTGGCCTGGGCTGCCCCACCAACGCCAAGCAGTCCATGCTGGTGACGCTCATCCCGGAGGCGGTGGAGAAGGGGATGCGGCTGTTCGCCAACGTCAGCGCGCGGCGACTGGAGACCCAGGGCGGGCGCGTGGTGGCCGTCCACGCGGAGGTGCTCAATCCGGGCACGGACCGACCCACCGGCAAGCGGCTCACCGTGAAGGCGAAGGTGACGGCCGTGTGCGGCGGCGCCATCAACTCCCCGGGCTTGTTGCTGCGCAGCGGACTCACCGGCCGGGGCCGCGTGGGCAAGCGCCTCTTCCTGCACCCGGTGGTCGTCTCCAATGCCCACTTCCGGGAGCCCGTGGAGGCGTACACCGGCGCGCCGCTCACCGTGTACTCGCGGCAGTTCATCGACCGGGGGCAGGGCAGGCTGGGGTGGCTCTTGGAGGTGCCTCCGCTGCTTCCCATCCTGAGCTCACTGGCGTTGACCGGCCTGGGCCCGGCGCACCAGGACCAGATGGCGCGGCTGCCGTATGCCAATGCGCTCATCTCCATCTGTCTGGATGGCGTACACCCGGGCGACGAGGGCGGCACGGTGGCCCTGCGAGGCGAGGGGGAGTACACGCGCTTCAAGGTGAACTACCCGCTCAACGACTTTCACTGGGAAGCCTTTCGCGAGGCCCTCAAGGTGTCCGCGCGCATCCAGTTCGCCGCCGGTGCCGAGCAGGTGTCGAGTCCACACTCGCGGCCCGTGGTGATGCGAAGCGAGAAGGACCTCGGCTTGCTGGACGACGCGCCCTATGGCCCGCTCCAGCTCTCGGTCCTCAGCGCGCACCAGATGGGCGGGTGCTCCATGGGCGGCAGCCCGGAGACGAGCGTGGTGGACAGCACGCTGCGCTACTGGGACGCGGACAACCTCTTCGTCGTGGATGGCTCCGTCTTCCCCACCGCGCTGGGCGTCAACCCCATGGAGTCCATCCTCGGCATCGCCCACTGGGGAAGTCAGCACGTGGCCGCGGCTGTGTAACAGTTCATGACGGAACGATGATGGTGTTCACGCCATCAGTTGGTCTATGGAGCACTCGTTGTCTCCCAGGCGCGCATGCCTGTCCTTGCGCGCCGTCCCCCACGAGTCCATTTCATATGAGCTCCCAGATTCTGTCTCGGTCTTCTCCGCGTGCTCGGAGGATGACGGCGGCCGTCGTCGTCCTTTCCGCCGTGCTTGGCGCCTGTTCAACGCTGCCGCAGCGTGGCCAGGTCGTGATGCGCGACGTGTCCTTCCCTCTGCGGGATTTCCGCATGCCCTCGGGGCTGCGCGTGGTGGTGGAGCAGGACACGCGCGCGCCGGTGGTGGCGGTGGTGGCCCTGGTGGGCACGGGCGGCTCCAGCGACCCGGTGGGCAAGGAAGGCCTGGCGCACGTCGTGGAGCACCTGGCGTTCCGCTCGCGTCACGCGGGGAGCCCGTCGGTGTGGACGCGCCTGGAGGACGTGGGCGCCGGCCAGTTCAATGCCTTCACCAGCCTGGACCACACGCTCTACCAGACGCTGGCGCCCAAGGAGTCGCTGGCCGCGCTGCTGAAGATGGAGGGGCAGCGGATGTCCGCTCCGCTCGCCGGTGTCACGCCGGAGGTCTTCGCGGTCGAGCGCGAGGTGGTGCGCAACGAGCTGCGCCAGCGCAACGAGACGGGCTACGTGGGCCAGGTCTTCAGCTGGATGCACGCCGCAGCCTATCCGGCGGAGCACCCGTACTCGCGGCCCATCATCGGCACGCACGAGTCGCTCACGGCGCTCGCCCTGGCGGACGCCCAGCGCTTCGCGCGCAACCACTACCGTCCGGACAACATCACCCTGGTCATCGCCGGGGACGTGGACCTGGCCGCCGTGGAGGCGGTGCTGATGCAGAACCTGCCCCCCGCGTGGGTGGGCACTGGCGCGCCGCTGGCCGTGGGCACGCGCATGCCGCAGGTGACGGAGCCCCCGCTGAAGGCCGCCTCGCCGTCGATTCCGGAGTTCAAGGCGTCCGTCGGCTCGCCCGAGCTGTACCTGTCCTGGGTGTTGCCGCGCTCCTTCGACGAGGCCAGCGCCATCCATGACTTCGTCCGGGTGAACCTGAACCGGAACCTGCAGGGGGCCATGCGCAATGACGGCGACATCGCCGGCATCGGCACGCAGGTGGTGGCTGGCACGCGCTCGTCGCTGCTGGTGGTTCGCGTGGCGCTCACCACGGGGGAGCACCCGCGCAAGTCCGCGGACAAGGTGCTGGACCAGGTCCACGAGACGTGGACCCAGACCATCAATGCCGGAGCGGTGCTCGGCCGCGAGTTCGACTTCCAGTCCATGCGCCGCAACGTCATCACCGGCATGGTGCTGGAGTCCGAGGATTTGATGGCGCGCACCGTCCGCCGCGCGGAGCTGACGCACTTCATGCTCGACGTGCGCGGCTACACCCGCTCGCAGATGGCGCTGATGACCATCGATGGCGGCAAGGTGACGGACTTCGCCTACAAGTGGCTCCAGCGGGACAGGGCTCGCATCATCCTGGTGCGGCCCGGAGAGAGCGCTGGCGTCTCGGTGGCGGCGCCCCCGCCCCTGCCGGTGGAGTACTCCACCCTGACGGCCGAGCAGCGCATCACCCCGTCCATGCTGACGGCCCTGTCCGCGCCCGTGCAGACGCTGAAGCTCGACAACGGCATGGAGGTGCTGCTCGCGCCGAGGCCGGGGCTGCCCGTGGTGCGGGTGGGCGCGGTGCTGGGCGGTGGCTCCACGTACGGTGCCCGTGCGGGCGCGGCGGCGCTGGCTGACTACGGCTCCTTCCGCGAGTCGTGGTTCGAGGGCCATGCCAGCCACTGGGGCCTGCACGTGTGGGACTCCATGCGCAGGGACCACCAGCGCATCGAGGTGTCGGGCACCGCCGGCAACGTCGGCAACATGCTGGCGATGCTGTCCGAGCAGCTGTCCACCACGAGGACCTCTCTGGACGCGGTGAAGTACCTGCAGGAGCAGGTGGTGCCGTGGCGCCGCGCGGTGGATGCGCACCCGGAAGTCAGGGCGGAGCGCGAGCTGATGAAGGCCCTCTACGGGGCGCACGCCTACTCACGGGACGCCACGGGTGAGGAGATGGCGCAGGTGACCTGGGACGAGGTCCAGTCCTGGATTGGGGACGTGTACCGCCCCGCCAACACGGTGGTGGTCATCGCCGGTGAGTTCGACGTGAAGATGGTGGAGCCCCTGGTGCGCGAGTACCTGGGCGGCTGGAAGCACGGGCCGGCCACGGCGGTGAGCGTGCCCGCGGCGCCGTCGCTGCCCGAGCCCTCCGCGAAGGCCCGCACGCTCGTCACGCCCCGCCCGGGTGCGAGCCAGGGCCACCTGCAGTTGGCCTGCCGGTTGCCCACGGCCACCCCCGAGGCGGAGGCGCGCTATTCGCTGATGGCGGAGCTGGTGTCGGCGTATGCGTTCAACGAGCTGCGCTCGCAGCAGGGGGCCTCCTACGGCTTCAGCGCGAGTACGTGGCTGGCCCGCGGCGGCGCCTCCCACCTGGTGGTGGAGGGCGTGGTGGACGCGCAGCGCATGGCGGAGGGAGCGAAGTCCGTCCAGGCCATGCTCTCCAACTTCGCCACGAACGTGGACGAGCGGGAGCTTTCGCGGGCCCGCACGCGGCTGCTCGCGAGGCAGGCGGTGTCGTACATCTCCTCGGAGGCATGGGTGCAGGCGCTGCTGGACGCGCGCGTGCGCGGCTTCCCGCCGGAGTCGCTGGCCCAGCGTCCCGCCCACCTCCAGGCCGTGACGTCCGCCGCGCTGAAGCAGGAGTTCGACGGCTGCTTGAAGCGGCTGGTGGTCGGGGTGGTCGCCGACGAGGGCCAGGCCCGCACCGCGCTCCAGGCGCTGTCGGTGCCGTAATCGCCTGGCTGCTCCCTTGCCTGGCGCGCGGTCGGCCAGGCGAGGGGGCCATGCGGCGCGTCCTTCCGCTCCGGCGCTGACTACCTTGCCCCGACAGAGCATCCGTCGAGGAGGAGGGCAGGCATGCGGTGGCAGGGAGGACGTCGCAGCTCCAATGTGGAAGACCGGCGGGGCAGTGGAATCGGACGTCCGCTGGCGGTGGGCGGTGGTGCCGCCTCGCTGGTGGTGGCGCTGCTGGTGATGCTGCTGGGAGGAGACCCGTCGGTCATCTCCTCGACCAACTCCGGGGGCGGTCAGGGGACCTCTCGCGACTACGGCACGGGAGGCTCGGGTGTGCCCGAGGACCCGCGTCAGGCGGAGCTCAAGGACTTCGTGTCCGTCATCCTCGCGGACACGGAGGACACGTGGCCGGGCCTGTTGGAGCCGCGAGGCGTGAGCTACGTGGACCCCCGGCTGGTGCTCTTCTCCGGTGCGGTGCGGTCCGCATGCGGGCTTCAGGAGAGCGCGGTGGGGCCGTTCTACTGCCCGCCGGACCAGCGCGTGTATCTGGACCTCGACTTCTTCGACGAGCTGGACCGTCGCTTCGGCGCGCCGGGTGACTTCGCCCAGGCCTACGTGGTGGCGCACGAGGTGGGCCACCACGTGCAGAACCTGCTGGGCATCTCCGAGCAGGTGCAGGCCGCGCGGCGCAGGGCCTCGCCCGAGGACGCCAACGCGCTGTCGGTGCTCCAGGAGCTCCAGGCGGACTGCTTCGCCGGCATCTGGGCCCACCATGCGCAGAAGGAGCGCCAGGTGCTGGAAGCGGGGGACGTGGAGGAGGGGCTGGGCGCGGCGACCGCCATTGGCGACGACACGCTTCAGCGTCGCACCCGGGGCTACGTCGTCCCCGAGTCCTTCACCCACGGCTCCTCGGAGCAACGCGTCTCGTGGTTCAAGCGCGGCCTGGCTCAGGGCACCCTGGAGGCGTGTGACACGTTCTCCGAGGCGTCCACGCCGTCGCGCCGTCGTCGCTGACTCACCGGGCGATTGGCGTCCAGACCCCTTCCCGCGCTTGAATGGCCCCCCCGTGGAACGGATCCGCGGCCAGCGATGTCGGAGGGGGCGTGCCTTCAATTCAAGCCAGATGGTGCGCGGGACTGCTCCTGGGCCTGCTGTTGGCCGCTCCAGCGGAGGCCCGCTTCGGCAAGCGCTCCAAGCCGAGCGAGTCGACGTCGGACACCCACGAGGCCACCGCCATCGGCAAGGAAGACGATGCCGATGACGACGACAAGGACTCCGACTCCGACGGTGAGTCCTCCGACTCGGGGAGCGACGACTGTTGCTCGGACTCGCTGGATGACCTGGGCAACGAGGTGGTGGGGAGCGTGGTGGGGTGGATGCTCCAGGGCATGGTCCATGCGATTGCCAACACGGGCACCCACCTGAACCAGCAGGTCGACGCGAGCCTTCCTCCGGGCGTGGCCACCACCGAGCTGAGCACGGAGCGTCGGCACGCGGTGCCGGTGTCCTTCCGCATGGGCGCGCAGAACCTGCTCTGGCGGGGCGACGCGAAGGGCGCCGACATGTTCGTGGGGTTGGAGTTTCGCCGCTTCGGCGTGGAGGGACATGTGCTGCGGCTGTCGTTGCCCACCGATGACGGCTCGGAGGGGCGGGACAGGCTCACGCTGGTGGAGGGGCACGTGACGCATGCGTTCCTCGTGCGCGAGCACCTGCGGCTGCGCGCGGAGGCCGGCGTGAGCACGGCGTATGCGCCGGATGTGATGCTCGTCGGACCCAGCGTGGGGGTGTCCTTCGAGGCCTGCGTGCTGGGCCCCCTGGACCTGGAAGCGCGCACGCAGCTCACGCCGTGGCCGTACCTCCAGCTCGATGGCACGGTGGGGCTGGCCCTGCACCTGGGGAGCCTCATGCTGCGAGGCGGCTGGCGAGGCGTGTACCTGGATGACCAGGGCACGGTGGACGGCGTGGCCCACCAGGACCGGCTCCATGGTCCATACCTGGGCGCGGGCCTCACCTTCTAGCGGCGGAGTCGCCCGCCTAGCGACGTCCCTTCACCTTCCACCAGAGCATTCCGAGGAAGCCTTCCGGCGGTGGCTCTGGCGGGAGCAGTGACTCTTCGTCGTCGCTGCGCGGCCTCGGTGGCGGCGAGTCACGGCGCGGCGACGGTGAGGGCAGGGGCTCCGTGCTGTGAAGCCCTCGCGAGGCGCGGTCCAGTGCCTCCGAGAAGGAGCGCCTTGTCACGTCTCGTGCCTCGATACGCTCGGGGCCGGAGACGCGCTCCAGGGCGCGGACCCGGAGGACGCCATCAGCGCCTTCGACACGGCGAAGGCCACCGACGCGTCCGATGGGTCCCCTGGGTTTTCGTCCGTGATGCATGCCGGACCTCTCGCGGATGAAGCGGAGTCGAGTGGCTCAGGGCTGGCCTTCGGCGGAGAGCGCCGTCTTGCGCGGGATGAACTCCTCGCGGCGCAGCAGCAGCCTCGCGTCGTTCTTGGGGAGGATGCGCAGCTGGAAGCGCCGCTGGTAGGAGTCCCCGGAGGAGAAGACGCCCTTGTCGCTCACCAGCAGCAGCGCGGTGGGGACGGACAGCTTGGGCGCGCGGTGCCCGTAGAAGTGCACCACGACGTGGTAGGGGCCGGGGGCCACCTTGCGCGCGTGGTACAGCTCCGGGCCCAGGCCATCGGTGATGTCCCAGTAGAGCTGGCCACCCAGCCGGGTCTCCTTGTGCTGGTAGAAGCAGCGCTCGCCGTTGGGTTCGATGACCCACAGGTCGATGTCCGTCATGTCCGAGTTCCAGTGGGTGGTGAGCTGGTAGTCGATGGGCGTGGGGGACATGCCGCCGTACCAGACCGTGCTGGCCTCCTGGATTTCGCCAATGCGCGTCTTCAGCACGGACGCGAAGGCCTCCGCGCGGGGATGTCGTGCCAGCGCGGAGAGCAGGCGCCCGTAGTGATACGCCGCGACCAGACGCAGCTCCACGGGGTGTCGCCACTGGCCTCCCGCGAGGACGATTTCGTAGTTGCGCGCGGCGTCGGCGTAGCGCCCGGAGGCATCCAGCGCGAGGGCTTCCTCCAGGAAGGCCTGTCCCTCGAAGGGGCGGTTGAGGCGGACGTGCTCGAACAGCTCCGCCGCGGCGGGGAACTGTCCCATGGCCAGCAGGCCATAGCCGACCAGGCGCAGGGCCTCCGCGTCCTTGGGCCTGAGCTCCACGGGCGAGGACAGAGCGCGCAGCGCGCCCCCGGTGTCTCCGGCGAAGGCGCGCTGGCGAGCGATGCCTTCGTACAGCGTCACGTCGTCGCGGTTCTCACGGCGTGCCTTGCGGTAGGCCAGCTCCGCCGTGAGCCGGGGCTCTCCACCCGCGTAGGGCTCGTCCCGCAGGGGCTGACGCTTCATCAGGGGCGCCAGGGCGGAGCGATGCTCCGTCAGGGACCGCACCACGGCGAGCCCGGACTTGGGCACAGCGTCCATGCCGAGGCCCTGGAGCTTGTCCTTGCGCTGGTCCTGCTCGCGCTTGCGCAGCGTCTCCAGCGCATCCAGCTCCACGCTCTCGTTCTGGATGGCGAAGCGCTCGTAGTCCGCCGTGGACTCGAGCACGAGCATGGACGCGCGCGCGTTGGCCAGCCGGTAGTGCTGACTGAGCGCCACCACCATCCGGTCCAGTCGCACGTCGTCCAGGGATACCATCCGGGTGACGAAGAGGTCGGCCCAGGCGCGCGGCGCGAAGGTGCTGTTGTCTTCTGTGGACAGTGGCACGCTGAGCGTCTGCTCCACGTCGCCCGCGCGAGTCGCCACCACCAGCTCCGGGGTGCCCTTCTCCGGCAGCCGTCCGGCCACCAGCAGCTCCTGGCCGGGGAACACGAGGTGGGGCCGTCCCGCGACGACCAGGTCCTTTACGGCGGCGCCCTTCACCTCCACGCGGGTGAGCACCACGGACATGGCGCGGTGGGCCTTCGCCGCGGCATCCACCTGGGCGCCGGAGAGCACCGTCACGCTCCGTCCGCCGCTGGCCCGGGAGAGCGCGTCGAACAGCTCCGTGTTCACCGCCGACTCGCCGAAGCGGTACGTCACCCAGCGCAGGGCCTCCGTGCTGCCGTGGCGGGAGATGAGTGACTCGATGGTGCTCTGGCCCCAGGTGACGTTGCCGTCCGACAGGAGGAAGGCCGTCACGCGCTCGCCGGGCTTCGCCGGCTTGAGCCACTCACCGGCGGCCCGGTCCAGCTCCGTCAGCATGCCATCCACGTGGGAGGCGCCTTCCAGGTAGACACGCTCCAGCTCGGAGAACGTCTCCTGGCGCCGGGCGGAGTCATTGGTCCGCCAGCCCGTTCCGTGCAGCCACCGGGGCCGCACGTCGAAGAGGAGGACGGCGTACTCCTTCAGCGTGGAGTCCTTCTCCAGGAGCGCGCGAAGGGTGGCGGCCTGGAGCGCCCAGGCGTTGCCGTCCTCCGTGGCCAGCGACGTGTCCACCACGAGCACGGCGCGACCGGTGGGCGGCCCCTCCGCTTCCGACGTCAGGCGCGCGGGCAGGCGCACGCGGGCATGGAACGCGTGACCCGGAAGGCCCGCATCGTCCCGGCCCACCAGGACATCCGCTTCGGCGTTCTTCGGCGTGAGGGCCACCGACAGCGCGCCGTCGCCCGTGAGCTTGGGCAAATCGTAGGTACGCCACGCGCCCAGCTCCCGGGGCTTCTCCTTCGTGTCGGGTGCCACCAGCACGTCTTGCGTGTGACGCGGGTCCACGTGAACGCGCGCGGACACCTGGAGGTCCTTGCCCGCGCCGACGGGCAGGGGCCACGTGTAGCGCAGGCGCTGGCCGTCATGGAGCAGCGTCTGCTCATAGGCGATGACCACGCGCTTCAGGGAGCGGGGCGGCAGCGGGAAGACGCGCGCGCTGAAGGTGGAAGCCCCGGCCCACTCCAGCAGCGCCGGGTCGACGTTGTTGCGGACGATGTCCTCGTAGACCTCGCGCGCGCGCTTCTGCTCGACGACCCGGGCCTCCTGGGGGGCGCCCCACGAGCGCTTGGCACCCGGAGGGCTGGGGGGCGCGGCGGCGGTCAGTTGCTCCACGTTCGAGGTGCCGTCGCCCAGGGGCGGCAGCAGGTCCGACGACTGGAAGAGGGACGGGGCATTCACCGCCACGGAGCCCGAGTAGAGCGCGAAGCCCGCCACGGACGCGCCTCCGGGCAGCGGGTAGTAGAAGGTGCCTTCCAGGTTGTGGTTCGTGTCGTTCTCGAAGAGGTGGTCCACCACCGTGCGCGCGCGGGCGCCCTGGATGTACGTCACCACCCGAATCGCACGCGTCTTCAGCGGCTGATAGCGGCCGGACTCGTCGCGCACCAGCACCTTGGCGGCGCGAGGCGCGGTGTCCACCTTGGGCAGCACGGGGGTCGGCAGGTTCGCGGCGGGCTCCGGGCCATCCTTCATCCGCTTCGCTGGCGAGCCCGGAGCTCCTCCTCCCGCTCTATCCGGACCGCCCTTGATGATCTGGATGACCTCCCTCCGGCGCATGTCCATTTCGCCAGCCGACGAGGCGGCCCTGGCGGCTTCTTCCATGGCGGCATCAGCCGGTCGAGGGGGCGAGGCGGAGGGCGCGGGCGGTGGAGGTGGAGGCGGTATGTCCCCGTGGGGAGCTACCCGCTCCGCCTCGACCGCCGGGAGGCCTTCCACCGGCTCCAGCTCCCCCGTGGGACTCGGGGCACCCTGAGCAGACGCCTGGGCATTCTGGAGCAGCTGTTCCAGGTCCTGCTCACTGAGGGTCCGCGGGTCCGCAACGGCATCGCGAAGCTCCGCGACGTCCACCTCTCCGAGGTCGGGAACGCCGGCGACGGTGACAGGCGCCGCGAGGCCCGCCTTGAGGAAGCTCTCGGGGGCGACCGGTTGCTTCGGCGCGGCGGCCACGGGAGGTGCCGTCGAGCCCCGGTCACATCCGGCGATGGCAAGGGACAGCAACAGCACGGCGGTAGAGAGGCGCGTGAGGTGCATTCCGGGGGACGTTAGCCCAAGACGAAGCGCTCCGTGCATGCCCCCAGGGAGGAGGCCCTCAGTCCAGATAACCCCAGCGGTCTTCCTCGAAGACATAGAAGGGACGTCCGAAGGGAATCCGGTCCGTCCAGCCGAGCACGTGTCGCCCGTTGCTCACGTCGTACGTGAAGCTGAAATGGGGCCCGCCGTGTTTCGCCGGGGGCAGCTCGGGGAGGAACTCGGGAACGAGCTCCGCGAGGGTCTGGGGCAGCTGGCCATGTCGCGCCTGGAAGGCCCGGCAGGCCGTGATGAGGCGTTCGGCGTTGCGCTGGGCTCGCTCGCTCCCCGCGCGGTCAGGTCGCAGGACGACGAACACGGTCACCGCCAGGGCCGCCGCGTTCTGGACGAGCCGGCTGGCGCTGTCGCGGAACTGGCGAAGGGTCCTGCCGAGATACCTGGCCATGCATCCTCCCGATGGCCTCGCATCATCGCTCAGGTCCGCGCCGACCTGGGCCGACACTGCCTATCTTTCACGGAGAGACAGGAGGCCGTGATGCCAGACATCGACGAGCGACAGCGAGGAAGCGAGCCCTTGGGGGATTGGAGGGACCGCGAGTCAGGCTATGAGGACGAGGTGCCCGGCCATACACCCGGCGTGGCCGAGGGAGACGACGACGCGGCACCCCATCGCGCGCACCCTTTTCCAGACCCGGACAAGACACCCGGCTGCGCGGAAGGTTGACCGCTCGGTGGTCCCCGACGGCGCATGCGTCGCTTGGATTTGCCGTGCCAGCCTGACAATGTCCGCGCGAATTCATTCGCGACGAGGGCGCGCTGACATGGGGACGGAAGTTCAGCCAGTGCAGGAAGCGGAAAAGGTGGCGCCCGCTTCGGGAGGCCCCTCCCCCCAGGTTGACGGAGCCGCCGCCGAAAAGGTGTCCGTCGGGACGCGTCTGCTCGCGGTGCTGGGAGGGTGGCACGTCCGGCTGGGCCTGACGTTCCTCTGGTTCGCGCTGCTGTTCGCGGCCTTCCAGCCCGGACTGCTGTCCAGCGACTCACTCGACATGCTGTACCAGGGGCGAACGGGGAATTATTCGGACTGGCATTCGCCCTTCTTCGCCTTCGTCCTGGGCAAGACCTTCCTGCTGACCGGCTCGACGTGGCTGGTGCTCGCCTTCCAACTGGCGGGACTGGCGCTGGGCCCGCTCCTGTTGCTCGGGGGCCTGACCGGGCGACGAGGGCTGGCCGCGCTCGCGTTGCTGGTCGTCTACTGGTTCATTCCCAGCAACTGGGCGGTGGGAGTGACGCTCTGGAAGGACACCTTCAACGGGGTGGCCCTGCTGTGGGCGGTGGTGTTTCTCGCCTGGAGGCGACCCGGCTGGGCCTTCGCCTTCATGGTCGCGGCGACGTTGACGCGCCACAACGCCATCACCGCCAGCATGCTGCTGGTGCCCATGGTGGTGGCGCGCGTGCCCATGCTGATGAAGGGCAGGGTGAGGCCGGTGCTCGCCAGCGTGGGGCTCCTCGCGGTGCTGGCCTCGGCGCCAGGCATCCTCAATCGCGCCGTGGACGCGAAGAAGGACTGGATTGGGGGCGCGCTGTTGGTGTTCGACGTGGTGGGCGTCTACGCGCATGAGCCCGCGGCGATGGAGGGCTCGCCGCTCGTGGCGTTGTGGAAGTGGGATGCGACGCGGATTGCCCATATCTACCATCGGCGCTCGTTGGCCCCGATTCTGTGGGGAGACCCTGAGCGGGGCGCCATCTCCGTGGGGGCGTTCCGCGCGGCGAAGGAGCCCCTGACGCGGGAGTGGCTGCGGGTCGTGCGTGCCTACCCGGGGGCCTATCTGCGGCATCGCTGGGCGGCCTATGTCGCGAACCTCGGCATGGAGGACTTCGCCGGGAACTACTACCGGGAGGAAGGGGGCTTCTTCCAGAGCATCGACAAGAACGACCTGGGCCTGACGCTGCGCAAGCACACGCTGCTTCATCGGGGCTGGGCGGCCATGCGGGCTGCCTGTCCCGATATCTTCATCCGCGGCGGGTCCTGGCTGGTGCTGACCGTGGCGCTGGCCGTCGTGGGCTGGCGGCGTCGCGCGCGCGACGGCGGGTTGATGTTCTGCGTGGCCGCGTCCGGAGTCACCTACGCGCTGGCGTATTTCCCCGTCAGTGTGAGCGCCGAGTTTCGGTTCTACTACTGGACGGTCATCGCCACGTTCGCCGCCGGGGCCTTGTGGCTGGCCCAGCCTCCGTCGCGCCAGACGTGACGGCGTGTGTGGGGCTTCGGGACGACTTCCCAGGGAGACCCGGACTGGCAGTGTCGCGCCCTGCGGGGGCAGTGGTCCCGACTGAATAGCCGGGAGGGGGCCCCGTCAGACTGTACAGAACGCGGCGCAACCCGCTGCGAAGGAGGTCGTCATGTACAGCAAGCTGATGCGAGTCCTGGTGGTGTGCTCCCTCACGGTGGCTTCTCCTGTCCTCGCGCAGTCGGTGCATGGTGCCTCCCCTGTCACGACCCCGGGCGTCACCGAGTGGGTTCGCGACCAGCGCCTGGATTCGCGTTCGAACTCGGAGCGTGCGCGGCTGGAGCGCGACCGGGCGGAGCGGGAGCGGCAGGCGCGGCTGGAGCGCGACCGGGCGGAGCGGGAGCGGCAGGCGCGGCTGGAGCGCGAGCGGGTGCAGCGCGAGCGTGAGCGGCAGGCCCGGGTGGAGCGTGAGCGCATCGAACGTGAGCGGGCTCGAATCGAGCGCGAGCGTCTGGTTCGGCTGGAGCGTGAGCGGGCGGAGCGCGAGCGTCAGGCGCGGGTGGAGCGGGAGCGCCGTGAGCGGGCGGAGTGCGCGCGCTACGGGCATGCGCGCTGCGGCGCATACTCCCGGCATGGTTAGGTGGCACCGCGTCATGAAGACCGAGGGTTGAAGTCACGAGCCCTCGGTTGACGCACGGAAGGAGCAGGCGTCTGCTTGCCCCATGTCAGACCCTGCTTCTTCCGCGCCAGTGCAAGTCGCCGATGCCCGCCCGGTGGACACCTCCGAGCGGGTGACGCTGCTGGATGCGCTGCGCGGGTTCGCCCTGTGCGGCGTCTTCGTTTCCAACAGCGTCTCCTGGTTCAGCGGTCGGGTGATGATGCCCCGAGAGCAGGCGCAGGCCCTGGCGGCGCCGCTCCTCGAGACGGTGACCACGGGCCTCTACCAGTTCTTCGTGAACCAGAAGTTCGTGACGCTGTTCTCGTTCCTCTTCGGGCTGGGCTTCAGCATCCAGCTCGCCCGAGCCGAGGCGCGAGGCTCCTCGATTGTCCGGCTCTATGCGCGACGCCTGCTGGTGTTGCTCGCGATAGGGCTGACGCACCAGTACGCCATCTGGTGCGGAGACATCCTCCACACCTACGCGATGGTGGGCTTCGCGCTGCTGTTGTTCCGGAACCGCGCCAACACGACGGTGCTCATCTGGGCCGTGGCGTTGATGGCGGTGGTGCCGCTGTTGATTCCGGCCCTGGAGCGCTTCGTCCCCATCTGGCTGCACGGCGCGGAGGCGGCGGGCGAGGCGGCGAAGGCGGCGCGGGCCTTGGAGACGGCGTCGCGCACGAGGCTGTTGGAGGCGCTCTCCAGTGACTCGTTCTGGACGGCGCTCGTGGGCACCGCCCGCTTCAACAACGAGTCCTACCTTCGCATCAACCGGCTCGTCTGGATGAGCCTCATCCTGGGGCGGTTCCTCTTCGGACTGCTCGCGGGGCGCCTCCTGTTGCTCCAGGACCTGGACGGCAATCGCCGCCTGCACCACCGGCTGTTGTTCTGGGGATTGTTCCTGGGCGTGATTGGCAATGGGTTGGGGTTGCTCGTCTGGCGGCTGCGCGCGATGGGAATGGGCGACTTCGTGAGCCGCGACTGGATGATGGTGCTGACGGTGGTCCAGGAGCTGGGCTGCTTGACGCTGGCCGCGGCCTACGTCGCCCTGTTCGCGCTGCTGTCCCGCCGTGGCTGGGTTCAGCGCGTCTTCAACGTGCTGATGCCCGTGGGCCGGATGGCGCTCTCGAACTACCTGCTGCAGTCGGTGGTGAGCGTCTGGGTCTACAACGGCTGGGGTCTGGGGCTCATCGGAAAGCTGCCACCTTCACGGAGCATCCTGCTGGCACTGGGCATCTTCGCGGTGCAGATTGTCCTCAGCCACCTCTGGCTGGCCCGCTTCCGCTTCGGTCCGGCTGAGTGGCTGTGGCGCTCGCTCACCTATGGCCGGGCCCAGCCCATGCGACTGCCCGCGGGGCACGGCGAGGTGGGGGCGGCGCCTTCTTGAGCGGACCGGGTGGGACTCGGGCATTCGGGGCGGGTGGAGACATGCTGCTATCGTGTCGGGGCCACCCGTCCTCCCGTCGCCACAGCCAGGCCCGCTCCATGAGAGACGCTCACCCGCGACGCTGCCGGAGCCCGTGACACATCTCATCGTCCCGGCGGCAGGGGGGCTTCTGGCGGGGCGGTTACGGAGAGGTGCGGTGGAGGGCGTGGTGACGCGAGGCGCTTTCCTGGCGCGTCCGGGAGTTCCCGGCGTGCCCTGACGTGGAGGTCGTGCCATGACGCTGCGAACGCGAGACGTGGTGCTGCTGCTGTCTGTCGTGGGGCTCGTTGCGTGTGGAGGCTCGGTGGAGGGGCCTTCCTCGCCTCCGCCCGAATCGCCGGGAGTCATTGAGGCCGCCGTCGTGCCACCCTGCACGGGGACCAATGCGTGGGCCACGATGGGGCATGACGCACGTCGCTCCTTCACCTCGGATGGTTGTGCGTGGCATCCCTTGCGCAAGCTCTGGGAGTTCGCGCCCACTGCGGGGACGGGGCGCTCCGTGCAAGGCGTGGAGCGGGCGGTGGCGGACACCGACGGCGTCTACCTGGCATGGAACTCCAACCCCAACTACGTCGGCTCTGGTGGAAGCCCCGCCCTGGAGAAGATCGCCCCGGCCACGGGCGCCAGCGTGTGGAGCGTCGACCGGCAGCTCAATGACAACCGGGGACATTGGCCCTCCTTCTTCGCGTATGAAAAGCTTGTCGGCGGCGGTGTCTATGAGGCACGCGACGGCGTCGTCCGCAACGACGACGGTATCCGGACCTGGAGCAAGCAGTTCGGCGCGAACTACTATTCCGGTGGCACCACGCCGTACGCGGAACAGGAGCAGGCGAACAACGACAGCTGGGGCCAGTCGCTGTCGGACGGCACGCGCCTGTGGGTCTACAACCAGCTCCACTACCACGGCCCCAAGCTGGGCCTGCGCTCGCTGGACAAGCGTGGCAACCTGCTGCTCGAGCTGAACACCTACGGTTACTACGGCGGCACGCGCGTCTTTCCGCAGCACCAGTGGGACACGGCGGAAGACCGCCTGGGCTCCATCGCCACCGACAACGGCTTCATCTACCTGGCCGCCATCTACAACTTCCAGTGCTCCACGAACTGCGACGCGAACGAGCCCCGTCCCTTCGCCTCGGGCCTGTTCGGCTGGGACCTGGCCACGGGGACGCCTCGCTGGCCTCGAGTCGCGCTGGAGCCCGCCAGCAACATCAGCGTGTCGGGCAATCGCATCTACCTGCTGGAGCGCGATCTGGGCACTGGCACGGTGACGTTCAACATCCGCAACGCGGGCTACAACGGCGCGAGTCTCTTCCGGTCCCCGCCGTTTCCCAGCTCGCAAGTCACCGGCTATCAGGCGCCCGTGCTGGTGGCGGGCCGGGCCATCGTCGCCGCGCAGGAGAGCTCCGGTCCCAACGCCGGCACCGTGCTCTATTCCTTCGATGCCCTCTCCGGTGGCACGCCGCTGACGGCGACTCTTCCGGGCGTCTACGATGTCATCGTTCCCTACTACGGACGTGACCTCCTGGATTTTTCCACGACGCCCTTCGCGGGCAAGCGCAGCACCTCCATCGCCGCGGCCTCGGGGACGAAGGATGCGTCCGGTGTGAGCATCCCCACGCTCGTCATCACCTCGCGTATGGGTTTGCACGTCGTCGCCGTCTCGACGCTCTCCTCGCTGTGGAGCGCCACCAAGCTGGCCCTGGTGGGGACGTCGGATGGCGGCTCGCTCAGGGACCCTGTCATCGTGAAGGACCGGGTCTATGTGGTGGACCGGAACAAGGTATACGCCCTGGGGCTGTAGCCGAGGCGATGTCGCCCGGACGGATGAGAGGAAGCACGATGCGACGGTGGGTGTTGCTGGTGTTCTGTGTCTCCACGCGCGTGTGGGCGCAGGACTATCGGGCTTGCAAGGAGCTGTTCGTGTCCCCGCTGGCGGCGAAGGTCGGGACGACGAACTCCAGTGGCGCGTCCTGGGACGAGGGCTCCGCGCCGGACCCGGAGCTGTCGGCGATGGCCGTCGACGTCGAGGGGGCTTCGCCCACCGTCATCGGTCCGAAGCAGGAGGACGCCGGCACCCTGCTGTGGAACAGCCTCTTCCTGGAAGAGACGCGTTCGGGAGCGTGGCTGCCCGTGGGAGTGGGCGGCTCGCTGAGCCTGCTGCTCACCGACTCGGACGAGGGCATGTCGGACTTCATCGGGGCCTTCACCGTCACGGTGCCGGAGTCGCTCGCGAGCGCGGGCATGGCGTTCCTCACGGTGCCCTCCAGTGGCGCGCAGCAGGTGCCGCTCGCGCTGCGCATCTCCGCCTCCGATGGCAAGCGGCCGTGCGCGGGGCTGGAGAAGGCGGGGCCGGCCCGCTACGAGCTGCCCACGCCTTCGTTCACCGCGCGGGTGGACTCGGCCCTGTTGGAGAAGCTTCGCGGGGCCCAGCGCTGCAAGGCCGGGAGCACCCAGGCCGAGTGCAAGGCGGAGAGCTACGAGGTGCTCTACACGCAGGAGTTGCTCAAGGACACCTGGGTGACGCTGGTGTCCGGGGGGCCGTTCGACGGCAACCCGGGCAAGGTCTTCGCCGTGGCGCTGGGCATCGAGCCCGCGCGTCGACAGGTGGCGCACGTGGGGCGCTGTGACGCGGTGAAGAAGGCGCCCTCGCTGGGTGACGCGCTGGTCTGCCAGTTGGGCACCAAGGGAACGGTCATCTCCGTGGAGAAGGGCAAGGCCCGGACGCGGCCCGCCACCGCTCGGGAGCTGGAGGCGTTGAAGGACGACGCGCCAGCGCCTGCTCCCGCGCAGTGATGTCTTCGAGGTGAGTGCCGGACACGACGGCCGGAGCGAGTGGCTCCGGTCGTCAACGCTCCGTCAGGGTTCAGACGGGCTTCAGGCTTGTGGCCGCATCGTGGCGAGCACCGCGCCGATGCCGATGAGCGCGATGCCTGACAGTCGCTCGCGCCAGACGAGGGCGCGTGGTGAGCTGGACACCCGTCCGCCCGCGACACCCAGCCAGGCGTAGACGGCGAGCACGGGCACCTCCACCACGATGCAGGAGATTCCGTACACGGCGAACTGCAAGCCCGCCCGTGGGCCCGGGTGGATGAACTGCGGAAGCAGCGAGCCGAAGAACAGGATGGACTTGGGGTTGGCGAGTTGTTTGGCGAACCCCTGCACGAAGGCCCCGCGCCACAGGGGTGGCTTCGGACGCTGCTCCAGCGTGAGAGCGTGCTTCGCGGCGAGCAGCGTCCTCACGCCGAGGTAGACGAGGTAGGCCGCGCCCGCATAGCGGATGCCGTAGAAGGCGAAGGGGGAGGCGGCCAGCGCCGCGCCCAGGCCGGCGACGGAGATGAGGAAGTACACGGCATTGCCCGCCTGGATGCCCAGCGCGGCGCTCATTCCCGTGCGAAAGCCTCGCGACATCGCTTGGGAGACCACCAGCAACACGGCGGGGCCCGGGGTGATGGCGAAGAGGGTCATGGTCAGCGTGAAGGTGGCCCAGAGGGTGAGGTCCATGGAGTGGCCGCGTGACCGGAAGACGCTCCGGCCCGGACGAGGCCACCCTACGGACGGGACGGTGTCACGGCAAATGACGCGTGCGTGACGCCCGAAGGGCGGGCTCCACGGTGACACAGGGCCGGCATGCCACCGTCCTTGAAGCGGCGTCGGAATGACGACGTTTCACGGAGTGTCATCCACGGATGACCTGAATCGCCGCGGCGAAATCCCGGCGTTGAATCAAGCCGCACTCATGGTCTGCTCCGGCTTCGGATGAGGCCTGGGCTCGTCATGAGGAGCGTCACACGTGAAGAAGACGTACGTTGGGAGCTGTCACTGTGGGGCGGTCCGTTATGAAGCGGACGTCGACCTGAGCCAGGGCACCTACAAGTGCAACTGTTCCATCTGCACCAAGGCGCGGCTGTGGCACGCCATCATCGGGCCGGAGGACTTCCGTCTCCTGGCCGGTGAGTCCTCGCTCTCCGAGTACCAGTTCCACACCAAGCAGCTCCATCACCTGTTCTGCAAGCACTGCGGCGTTCATTCCTTCGGCTGGGGTGACGACGCGGACCTGGGGAAGTTCTACACCATCAAGGTCAACTGCCTCGACGACGTGGACCTCGACGAGCTGCTGCGCTCCCCCATCACCTACGTCAACAAACGGGACAACGACTTCAAGAAGCCGCCGGCCGAGGTCCGTCACCTCTGAACCTGCTGGCTCGAACGGAACGCTGCGCATGAAGCTCTATGACGAACTGGCGGAGTGGTGGCCCCTGGTCTCTCCTCCGAGCGACTACGAAGAGGAGGCGTCCGAGTACCGCCGCTTGCTTCGTGCCGGCGCGACGGGCCCCTTGGTGACGGTGCTGGAGCTGGGCAGTGGTGGTGGCAACAACGCCAGCTTCCTCAAGCGCGACTTCCGGCTCACGCTGGTGGAGCCCTCGGAGGGCATGCGCAAGCACAGCCGCGAGCTCAATCCCGAGTGCGAACATCTGCCCGGTGACATGCGGACCGTGCGCCTGGGTCGCGAGTTCGACGCCGTGTTCATCCATGACGCCGTCGAATACATGACGACGGAGACGGACCTGCGCTCGGCGCTGGAGACGGCGGCGATGCACCTGCGCCCAGGTGGAGTCGTCCTGGTGGCGCCGGATGCGACGCAGGAGAGCTTCGTGCCGGGCTCGAGCACGGAAGGGGGCGACGAGCCCGAGGCTCCGGGCCGGGGCTCGCGCTCCCTGCGCTACCTCATGTGGACGCTGCCGCCGAAGCCGGGGAGCAACACTTCGGAGACCCACTTCGCGATGTTGCTGAAGGAGCGTGACGGCAGCGTCCGCTCCGTCCACGACGTGCACCTGAATGGCCTCTTTTCGAGGGCGACGTGGCTGCGCCTCTTCGACGAGGTGGGGCTCGACGCCTGCCTGGAGACGCGCACCCTGGAGGGCGCGCCGTACGACACCTTCGTCGCCGTGAAGCGTCGCGAGTCGCGCGAGGCCTCGTCCTCGCCCGGAGTTGGCTCACGGCGCGGGACGTGAGGACGGGGGCATGAAGACCTCTTCGTCGTAGCGAAGCCGGAAGGTACGTCGAGAGAACTTCCAGTGTCCGTCCTGCTTCACGAACTGGTCGGAGTAGGTGCCGACAATCCTCCGGTCCAGCCCGGTTTGTTTGAAGCGCAGGACTTCGTCCAGGGTAGACCTCGCGGTGGCTCGCTCCGGGCTCTCGACGTGGACGACGATGGGGGTCACGCTCTGGACCCGCAGGTCGATTCTCTCGGCATTGCCGGCCATGCCCTTTCGGATGGCGTCGCGTCCCTCGAACGTCCAACCCAGCGGCGGGGGAGCGAGGACCTCCCACACCGCGTCCTTCGCGAACATCTCCTCCGTCGCGGCCCAGTCCTGGTGATTCGCCGCGTCCGCGAAGCGCTCGATGAGCGAGCGCAGGGCGAGGTGGTCGATGGGGTACGCCTCGACATTCGAGACGCCCGCGGTGGCGATGCGCGAGGACATGGCCGAGCCCTCGTGGGTGCTCGCGCAGCCGAGCAGGGTGAGCAACGACGCCGCGAGCGGCGCGAGTTTGTGCGTGTGCATGGAGAGTGTCCTCGGGTCGGTGCGAAAGCCCCGGGGTGGAGCGCGAGGGTGACCCGGACCTCGCGATATCGGGGCAGGCACGGCGGAATATGTGAGGGGGCATCGATTCGGTCGAACGCGTTGTTCCCGTCAGATTGTTAAGGCAGGCTGAATCGATGCCGAGCCCGCTCGTCGAGACCCGACATCTGCTCCTGCTCTCCGCGCTCGAAGAGGTGGGCAGCCTCAACGCGGCCGCACGCAAGCTGCACCTGTCCCCATCGGCGCTCAGCCAGCAGCTCCGGGAGCTGGAGGACCGGCTCGGAGGCGCGCTGTTTCATCGGCAGTGGAGGCGCCTGGTCCTGACGGCGGCGGGCCAGCGGCTCACGGAGGCCGCGCGCTCCGTGCTGGGGGAACTCACGCGCGCCGAGGCCGAGACGCGCGAACTCCTGCGCGGCGCGAGTGGCACGCTGCGAGTGGCGACGGTGTGTCTCCAGTCCTATCGCTGGCTTCCGGAGCTACTGAAGTCCTTCTCGCGGGACTGGCCCGGGACGGAAGTCACTGTGGTGACGGAGGCGGGGGTGGCGCCCGCCGAGTGGTTGCTCGCGCGCAGGCTCGATGTTGCGCTCGTGGCGGGGGAGGTCCGAAAGAGCCCCCGCATCCGCATGGAGCCGCTGTTCCGGGACGAACTCGTCGCGCTGGTGGGACGGGAGCACCCCTGGGCTTCCTCGCGTCAGCGGCAGATCGACGTGCGGACCTTCGCGGACCAGCACCTGTGGCTCGATGAGGGCGCGCTCCGAGCCGATGCACCCCTGGGGAGAGCGCTCGCGAAGGCGGGGGGCCTCTCGCCTCGCAAGGTGACGCTCATCCCGATGACGGGGGGCCTCCCTGTCGAGATGGTGCGTGCGAACCTGGGGGTCACCGTGCTGCCTCGGTGGGCCGTGGCGCCCCAACTGGACGATGGCGGCTTGCGGGCCTTCCGTATCGGCCCGCGTGGGCTCTGGCTGGACTGGGCCGTGGCCACCCGGGAGGGAGAAACGGAGCCCGCGCTCACCGCTTTCGTGGCGGCCCTGCGCGCGCACCACCCGGGGCCTCGGGGCCGGCAGATCCACCGGCGGTGATACATGGCTGAGACAAGTCACTGAAATCACGAGAAAGTGAAACCTTCTCGCAACACGGAACTCCCTCGTGGCGATAATCCCGAAGCGCGCCGTTCACGCTCTCCATCGGGATCCCCCACCATGGCCTCCAAGATCAGCGACCCGCCTCGTCCACTCCCTACCGCGACGACGCGAACCCCGGCCGCGAAGGCTCCCCAGCCCTCGGAGACGAACAAGGTCAAGACGCCCGACCTGAAGTGGAACAAGGACTGCTTCGAGCCGGGCAACGCCCAGCCGCTGCCGCTCCCCAAGCCCCCGGTGTCGCTGCCCCTGCCGCTGCCCAAGCCTCCGTCGCAGCTGCCGACGGACCCGAAGCCGCTGCCGCTGCCCCAGTTGCCGACGGACCCGAAGCCGCTGCCGACGGACCCGAAGCCACTGCCGCTGCCTCAGTTGCCGACGGATCCGAAGCCGCTGCCGCTGCCCCAGTTGCCGACGGATCCGAAGCCGCTGCCCACGGACCCGAAGCCGCTGCCGCTGCCCCAGTTGCCGACGGACCCGAAGCCTCTGCCGACGGACCCGCAGCTGCCGACGGACCCGAAGCCTCTGCCGACGGACCCGCAGCTGCCGACGGACCCGAAGCCTCTGCCGCTTCCCGAGCCCGGCCCCGTGGAGCCCACGCCCGAGCCGAAGCCCGAGCCCTCCATCACCGACTCGGACCCGATGACGCACATCGCGTACCTCGCCTCGGACGAGCTCCAGGGCCGGGACAGCCCGTCGGCGGGACTCGACGCGGCCTCCGCGTACGTTCAGGCGCACGTCGAGAAGTACGGCCTCGTCGGCCCCAACTCGAACAACGCGGAGAACCCCTTCCAGCAGAAGTTCGACGTGTTCTCCTTCGTCGGCAAGCCGGAGACGTCGGCGACGGGTGACGCCGGGGAGCACGACCACGCGGCGCACAAGGAGTTCGGCCACCAGCTCTTCCAGGAGGGGTTCTACCTGGAGGACGGGATGCCCCGCGAGACGCTGGAGATGCTCAACAAGAAGTACGAGAGCACGATGAAGGCGGAAGGGCAGCCGCTCGCGCCCGCTCGCAGCGGAGACCTGCGCAGCGTCGAGGAGCTGCGCGCGCTGGCCACGGCGTCTGGCCAGGCGGTGAACACGATGGCGCTGCTGCCCGGCACCGGGCCGCACAAGGACGAGGTCATCGTGGTGATGGCCCACCTGGACCACGTGGGCACGGACCGTCGCGGCAACGTCCACAACGGCGCGGACGACAACGCGTCTGGCAGCGCGGTGCTGATGGCGGCGGTGCCGGAGCTGGCCGAGGCGCAGAAGCGCGGCGAACTGGACCGCTCCATCCTCTTCATCTGGACGGGCGCCGAGGAGAAGGGGCTGGTCGGCTCGCAGTACTTCGTCGACCACCCGATTCCGGGGCTGAGCACGGAGCAGATCTCCGGCGTCGTCAACGTGGACATGGTGGGTCGCTGGGATGACCAGCGCCTGTCCGTCGTGGACACCGACCGCAGGGGCCAGGCGAACTACTTCCGCGACGTGGTGGACCAGGCCAACGCGCAGCTCGCGGACCCGTTCGACCGCATCAACCGCGACATCAACGTGTACCGCGACCGCCAGGACGGCGCCGTCTTCGGCCGCAAGGGCGAGGACGTCCTCTTCCTCTTCGAGGGCCTGTCCAATCCCAAGGGTGGCGGCGACCTCATCCCCGAGTACCATGAGCCCGAGGACGACATCGACCTCATCCTCCGCGACAACGGCGGCGAGAAGCCGCGCCGGGTCAAGGACCTGATGGTCAACGTCATCGAGCTGGCCGCCAACCGCACCACCGCCAAGGAGTAGCGCCCGCTCGGGCGTGAAGGCGCCGGCCTCGAAGTCCTCGGGGCCCGGCGCACACTCCAGGGGGCTTGTCCCCAGGCCATCACCCGCCGAGACTCGAAGCCATGTCCGCAGGTACTCCTCCGCCGCGTCCGTGGTTCGCCTTCTCCGTCGACCTGTCCCCCGCGACGGCGCGTGAGCGCCTTCCAGGTCTCCCCTCCGCGCCCGCGTTGCCTGATGGCGAGCCGGCCGAGGCGCTGGACGTGGACGTCGTCTACGACGTGCCCTCGCTGGCCTGGGGCGGCAAGGTGGCCCGGCTGGTGGACGCCCCGGGCAAGACACTCCCCGGGCTGCTGCGGCGCGTTTCGCCGGAGACGTGGGACGCCGTGAGTCGCCTGGAGTCGGTGCTCGCCGAGGCCACCGCGTCGCGGCCCGTCAAGGTGCGCACCGCCACCGGCGCCGTGCTCTCCGCCCACGCCTTCACCGCTCCGGCGCGAAGCGGCCCTCCCGCCACGGGCCCCATCAGCGAGGCCTTCCTCGTCACCGTGGCCCTGGCCGCCGAGCGCACCGGCCTCCCCGCCGACTACGTGGAGCGCCTCCAGGCTGAGGCCCACATCGTGGGAACGCTCCAACAGGCGAAGGCGGACGCACGCTCCGTCCCAGGCCCGTCCGCGAAGAAGCCGTGATCGCAACTTTCTGGAAAAAAGGCGGGGCGATGACGCAACCCGGTGTCGTCCCCGACCGACCATAGCTCTACCAGGGCCTCACTCCGTTCCTCCCCTGGGCGGCCCAAGGATGCCTTCCGCATGACGACGCTGCGACCCACTGCTCGTGCCAGCACCCCGTCCCCCGCCACGGTCGCCACGGCGGACGCCGCGCCCACCAACGTCGTGGCGCCCAAGGGGGGCAGCTGGAACCGCTCCACCGCTCGCGAGGTCCCCATCGCCGAACTCCAGGCGAAGTTCGGCTGGACCGAGCAGAGCTGGGAGACCGGGCTGCTGAAGGCGGCGGATGCGGCGGGTACCAAGACGCGCGGTGGCAACGGCCAGGTGTCCGCAGCGGAAATCCAGGCCTACCTCTCCGCGCCCACGGACGGCAAATACCTCACTTCCACGGCGCTCCAGCAGGGTCGCTCCGCGGTGGAGGCGAAGGTCGCCAAGGGCGGCGGCACGCCCGTGGACGTCGACGCTTTCGACACCAAGTGGCAGGACGGGCTCGCCAAGCGCGCCGACCTCCTGGGTGGCAACAGCGATGGCAAGGTCAGCCAGGATGAGCTGGCGGCCTACATCCAGAAGTCCAAGGCCAACCAGGTGGACGGCACGCGGTGGGTGCCGGACCAGCAGATGGCCGTCATCCAGAGCCGCGTCGCCGAGTCCGCCGGAGAGGTAGACCCGCTGCGTCCCACGGGCGGCGACGGCAAGGGGATGGAGCTGGTGAAGCAGTACTCGCGACTGACGCTGGATGAGGGGAAGAACCTCCCCACCTTCGTGAGCTACATGCTGTCCGCCGCCGACATCAAGGAGACGCCCGCCGAGGTGAACCGCACGAAGAGCTCCTTCGTGAGGGACCCGCTGCTGGGCGCCAACGGCGTCTCGGACTCCGACTACGACCACACGGGTTTCGACCGTGGGCACATGAAGCCCGCCGACGACTCTCCCAACCAGGAGGCGATGAACGAGAGTCACCAGATGACCAACATCGCCCCCCAGTACGGCAACCACAATCAGCAGGTGTGGAAGACGCTGGAGCAGGCCGTGACGGGTCTGGTGAAGGAGACCGGTGGCAAGGCGCACATCATGACCGGCAACCTGTTCCTGGACGCGGACGGCAAGCCGCTGCCTCAGGAGTCGGTGCAGACGACGGGCGCCAAGGACCGCAAGATTGGCGTTCCCACGCACAACTTCAAGACGGTGCTGCTGGAGCTGCCCAACGGCAACGTGACGATGTTCGCGTACATGGTGCCCAACCTGAAGGACGGGCCCTCGAAGAAGGACGCCATCATCCCGCTGCTGGAGTCCTCGCGCGTGCCGGTGGACCAGCTCGAGAAGCTGCTGGGTCAGGACCTGTACGCGCAGCTTCCCAAGAGCGTGCAGGCGAAGCTGGAGAAGGACACGTCGGCCCCTGGCGCCTTCCAGCTCCAGGGCAGCAAGTACGAGTCCGCCACGCTGCTCACGAAGCGGTAGCCCCTCCCGAGCACCGGGCCCTCTCTCACGGGCCCGGTGGCGCGCTGTCCGCCTTCAGGGCGCGGGCAGTGAGACGTAGTGCCTGCCCAGCTCGTTCAGGACGCCGGGCGCGCCCAGGAGGCTCGCGAAGCACGGGTCATGGGTCCACCGTCCGGTGAACCACGCGTAGCGGAACACGTCCGCCCGGCGCTCGCAGACGGCCACCATCTCCGTCATCTGCGCCTTCGCCTTGGCGACCGAGTCAATCTGCGCGCCATCCTGTTGCTGGTGGCAGTTGGCGAACTCGGTGACCCAGAACGGCTTGCCGTACTTCGTGAGCCGGTTGAGCTGGCCGTCGAGTCCGTAGTCGTACCAGTGGAACGCCAGGTAATCGATGCGGGGCTCGCGGTTGGCGTTCTCCGCGCGGTAGGCGGCATAGAACGCATCCAGCCAGACCACCGGGTCCGAGTACCCCGACATCGTTCCCCAGTTCATCGCCGGGCCCACGAGCTTCACGCCCGTGTTGGCGGCGACGCTCTCGTACCGGGGCCACAGCCGCGCGGCGGCCTGCGGCGACATGTTCGCCTGATCCGTCAGGTTGGGCTCGTTGAGCAGCAGCAGGTATTCGATGTGGGGATTGTCCCGGAGCATCGTCTCGGTGCGCGCGGCGTCGAAGTCGCCGTTCCAGAGCATCGGGATGAAGTCCATGCCGTAGCGGGTGCGGAAGTCCGTGGGCACGTTGGTATGGGGACGGGGGCTCCAGTTGTACCACCAGCTCACGCCCGGAGAGACGGCCGCCAGGTCCTCGGGCGTCGCCAGGTCGAAGGCGATGCCGCGCTTGGCGCTCTTGATGAGCGGAGGCGTCTGGGTGCCCGCATCGTCCGTGGAAGGGCGGCCGGGTTTGATGGGGTCCGCCGGGTCGCAACCCAGGAGCAGGAACAACGCGATGTAGGATGGCGCGAGCCAGCGTCTCATGTGCCGTCACCTCCGCCCGCGAGGGCGCGTGGAGACGGTCATCCTAGTGCGAGGAATGGCGCGGTGCGGCTCTTCGATGACGCGGCGACCTGGGCGGGTGTGCCGGCCGCGACGATGTGGCCGCCTTCATCCCCGGCGCCGGGCCCCAGGTCGATGACCCAGTCGCTCGCGGCGACGACGCGCATGTCGTGCTCCACGAGGATGACCGTGTTGCCCGCCTCCACGAGCCCATCCAACTGCGCCATGAGCTTGTCCACGTCCGCGGGGTGCAGGCCGGTGGTGGGCTCATCCAGGACGTAGAGGGTATGGCCTCGCTGGGTGCGTTGCAGCTCCGTGGCCAGCTTGATGCGCTGGGCCTCGCCACCGGACAGCTCCGTCGCGGGCTGGCCCAGGCGCAGGTAGCCCAGGCCCACCTCGCGCAGGACGCCCAACGCGCGCTGCACGTGGGGCTCCTCGGTGAAGAACGCATGGGCGGTGTCCACCGTCATGCCCAGCACGTCGGCGATGTTCTTCCCCCGGTAGCGAATCTCCAGCGTCTTCGCGTTGTAGCGGGCGCCATGGCAGGTGGGGCAGGGCGCATAGACGCTGGGCAGGAACAGCAGCTCCACGCTCACGAAGCCCTCGCCCTCGCACGTCTCACAGCGGCCCTTGGCCACGTTGAACGAGAAGCGTCCGACGTCGTACTTGCGAGACCTCGCGGCCGGCGTCGCGGCGAAGAGCTTGCGGACGTGGTCGAACAGGCCCGTGTACGTCGCGAGGTTGGAGCGTGGCGTGCGGCCAATGGGCTTCTGGTCCACCCGCACCATCCGGTGGATCTCCTCCAGTCCCTCGGTGATCTTCCCGCCCGTGGTCAGGACGAGGGTGCGCTCCAGCGGCTCGCCATCCTCCTCTTCTTCGGGAGGCTCGTGGCCCAGGTGCGCGGCCACCAGCTCCACCAACACCTGGCTCACCAGGCTCGACTTGCCGGAGCCGGAGATGCCCGTCACGGTGGTGAAGACGCCCAGCGGAAAGTCGGCGCTCAGCCCCTGCAGGTTGTTGCGGGAGACGCCTCGCAGGCGCAGCCACCCCTTGGGAGTGCGCGGGGGGCGGGGACGAGAGGGCTCGGCTCCGAAGAGGTAGCGCCGCGTCTGGGACGCCTCCACGCCCTTGAGCCCGTCCAACGGACCGCTGTAGAGGACCTCTCCGCCTTGCTCTCCGGCGGCCGGGCCCACGTCGATGACCCAGTCCGCGTGGCGGATGACGTCCATCTCGTGCTCCACCACGAAGAGCGAGTTGCCGGAGCCCTTCAGCGCGTCGAGCGCCCTGAGCAGCGCCTGGGTGTCCGCGGGGTGCAGGCCCGCGGAGGGCTCGTCCAGCACGTACACCACGCCGAACAGGTTGGAGCGCACCTGGGTGGCCAGCCTGAGCCGCTGCAGCTCACCCGGGGAGAGCGTGGGCGTGCCGCGCTCCAGGGAGAGATAGCCAAGGCCCAGCTCCAGCAGGACGTTCAGTCGCTCCACCAGGTCCTTCGCGATGCGCTCCGTGACGAGCGCCTTCTCGGGGTGCTCTCGCGTGAGCTTCTTCAGGGGCGACGCCGTCCCCTCCGCGTAGGGCTGGAGCAGGGTGGCGACACGCTTGAGCGGCAGGCGCGACAGCTCTCCGTAATCCAGTCCCGCGAAGGTGACGGACAGGGACTCGGGGCGCAGCCGCTTGCCGTGGCAGACGCGACACTCGCCGCTCTCCATGTAGCGCGACACCCGCTTCTTGATGAGCGGGCTCTGCGTCGTGGCGAAGGTCTGCAGCACGTAGCGCCGGGCGCCGGTGAAGGTCCCCATGTAGCTGGGCGCCGTCTTGCGCTTGAGCGCCTGACGCGTCTCCGCGGGAGTGAAGCCCGCGTACACCGGGACGGTGGGCTGCTCGTCCGTGAAGAGAATCCAGTCGCGGTCCTTCTTGGGCAGGTCCCTCCAGGGCGTGTCCACGTCGTAGCCAAGCGACACCAGGATGTCGCGCAGGTTCTGCCCGTGCCACGCGGGCGGCCACCCGGCGATGGCTCGCTCCCGGATGGTGAGCGAGTCGTCCGGCACCAGGGTCCGCTCCGTCACCTCGTAGACGCGGCCCAGGCCGTGGCAGTTCGGGCACGCTCCCGCCGGAGTGTTCGGGGAGAAGGCGTCGGAGTCGAGATGCGGCTGGTGCGGCGGGTAGGTGCCGGCGCGCGAGTACAACAGGCGCAGGGAGTTCGACAGCGTCGTCACGCTGCCCACCGACGAGCGTGTCGTGGGGGCGCCCCGGTGTTGCTGGAGCGCGACGGCGGGGGGAAGACCCTCGATCGAGTCCACCTCGGGGATGCCTGCCTGGTCGATGAGGCGCCGAGCGTACGGGGCCACGGATTCGAAGTAGCGCCGCTGGGCCTCCGCGTAGAGCGTCCCGAATGCGAGGGAGGACTTGCCGGAGCCGGAGACGCCCGTGAAGACGACCAGCGCGTCGCGGGGCAGGTCCACGTCCACGTGCTTCAGGTTGTGCTCGCGGGCACCCCGGACGCGGACGAAGCCCGTCCGGGTGTCACCGGACGGTCCTGCGAGGTGAAGACGGCGGGGTCGGCTCATGAGGGACGCTCCTCCGGGCGTCCTACCGAATCTGGTGCCGGGAGGCGCGGAGGAACAGGCTCCGACCGACGGAGCCCGTGCTCGAGTCTCTGCGCGGGCCGCCGGGAACGTGTGCCCTAGCCATGCCGCGGGCGGTCGACGGCGTCCCTCCACCGCCCTATCACCCAGCGGACAAAGATGGCGCCCAGCGCCAGGGCTCCCGAGGCCATGACCGCGCGGATAGGCATGAAGATGAGGGCGATGGCGGCCTGGGCATCCTCGCCCACATGGCTCCAGACCCGAGTCTGTCCGGCGAGGAGCAGCACGGGCGCGCTGACGGCGCCGGTGAGAAGCCCCCAGGTCACCGAGGGAGTCCTGGGCACTCCGTAGGCAACGACGACACCCACGGTGACGAAGCAGACCAGCGGGACGGCGACATACGGGGCGAGCATGAACATGGCGCTCTGGTTCTGAGGACCGATGTCCGAGAAGAGGCGGGCCAGCTCCGCGCCCAGTGGATTGACGATGACGCTGAAGAGCGCGGCGGCGGCCAGTGCGAGCAGCGATTTCATGGGTCCCCCTGCTTCCTTCGGGCGACAGCCACCGTACCGGGCTCCCATGAACTCCGTTGGGAACTAATCGAGCCTCAGTCAATCACTCCCTGTTATCGATGAAGCCGTGGAGGAGGGCGCTCGTGGGGCCACGGCTCCTGACGGAGCCGCCTGTCGTCAGTCGAGCAGCTGCATCAGGTCCGCGCGGGTGATGGCGCCGCCACCGGAGGCTCCACCCAGCGCGGACTCGAACAGCGCGCGCTTCTTGTCCTGGAGCGTGAGGATCTTCTCCTCCACCGTGCCCTGGGACACCAGCCGGTACACCATGACGGGGCGCTGCTGGCCGATGCGATGCGCGCGGTCCGCGGCCTGGTTCTCCACGGAGGGATTCCACCACGGGTCCACCAGGAACACGTGGTCCGCCGCCGTGAGATTCAAGCCCGTGGCGCCCGCCTTGAGCGAGATGAGCATCACCGGCGGACCCTTGGGGTCCTGGAACGACTCCGCCACGGCGCCGCGATTGGACGTGCTTCCGTCCAGTCGGATGAAGCCGATGTCCGCTTCTTTCAGCGCCGGCTCGATGAGGTCCAGCATGGACGTCCACTGCGAGAAGACGAGCGCCTTGTGTCCGTCCTCCACCGCCGTGCCGAGCGCCTCCAGGAGCGCCTGGACCTTGGACGACGTCTTCGCGTGTTGCCCCGGGACGAGCGCGGGATGACACGCGGCCTGACGCAGCCGCAGCAGGGCCTCCAGCGCCTTGAGCACGCTGCCGCCCGCCTCCAACTGGGACACCACCTCCTCGCGGGTGGCGGAGTACACCGCGTCGTAGACAGCGCGCTCGTGCTCGCTGAGCGTGACGTGACGCACGGACTCCGTGCGCGGAGGAAGCTCCGGGGCCACGTCCCGCTTGAGCCTGCGCAGCACGAACGGACGGATGCGCGCGCGCAGTCGCTCGGCGGCGCCCTTGTGGTTGTCACCGACGGGACGGGCCCAGCGCTCCTCGAACTCCTTGCGCCCGCCGAGCAGTCCCTGGTTGGTGAAGTGCATCAGGCTCCAGAGCTCCTCGAGCCGGTTCTCGATGGGCGTGCCGCTGAGCGCCAGTCGGAAGGTCGCCTCCAGCCCGTATGCCGCGCGAGCCACCTGGCTGTCGGGATTCTTGATGGCCTGGGCCTCGTCGAGCACCACCATGTCCCACGTCTTCGCGCCGAGGACTTCCGCGTCCAGCCGCATCAGCGCGTAGGTGGTGAGCGTCACGTCGGCCGTCTCGTCCAGCGAGCGTCCGGGGCCGTGGTACACGGACACCTTCAACGAGGGACGGAAGCGCTTCACCTCCGCGTGCCAGTTGGGGAGCACGCTGGTGGGCGCGACGACGAGCGTGCCCTTGCCCACCATGCAGATGGTCTGCAGCGTCTTGCCCAGACCCATGTCGTCCGCGAGCACGCCGCCCAGGCCCGCCTGACGCAAGAACGTGAGCCAGCTCACGCCCTGGAGCTGGTAGGGCCGCAGCGTCGCCGTGAGGTCCGCCGGGAGCCTCGGGTCGGGGAGCTTCTCGAAGCCTTGCACCAGGGGCGCCAGCCGCTCCAGGCCGGGCGGGGACGGGTGCTCCAGCGCCTCGCACAGGTCCGTGAGCTGGGGGATGGCGTGGTTGGCGAGCCGTCCGTCCGAGCCGCGTGCCGCCAAGAGGTCCGTTACGCGCTGGCCATGTGACTTCAGCCACGCGGTGGGAAGCGGAGCCCAGCCACCTCCCTGCAGCGGCACCAGGCCGAGTCCTTCTTCCCACGCTTTCATCACCGCGCCTGCGTCCACCGTGCGCGGCGCATCCGGCCCCGCGCCCTCCACCTGGAAGTCGAACGAGAAGTCCACGCGTGGGGCACCCGCCTCGGTGGTCCCCGCCTTCACGTCGAGCATGGGGCGCAGCTTCACGTCGGGGCTGACGAAGCGCGCCGCATCTCCGGTGAGCCCGCCCCGCCAGCGCCGCAGCTTGTCGGCGAGCTGCAAGGCCTCCTGGCCCTGCACCGTCACCCGGCGACCGGGGACCATGTTCAGCTCGTCGCGCAGGCCGTGGATGAGCTGCTGCTCTGCGGGCTCGTTGCGCACGGGCACCGCGCCGGTGAGGTACACCATGCGCCCGTTGTCGATGCGCACCGTGGGCGGTGAACCGTACACGAGCGTGGGCAGCACGGAGAGCCCCGTGCCCAGCGGGTCCAGCTCCAGCGAGATTCGCGGCTTGAGCGTGCGGTCGATGCGCGGCAGCCGTTGGCTCTTCACGTCCACGGGCAGACGCCGCGCCATCTCCGGCAGCACCTTGCCGGTGAGGTCGCCCATCTGGTCGGGCGAGAAGACGCGCTCCTGGGGCAGGTTTTCCCACCGCGAGCCGGTGAGCGACTGCTCGCCCATGCGGAAGAGGATGCCACCGCCCACCGCCACGCCGGGGCTGACGACTTCGGTGGCGCGTGGGTCGCGGTCCACCTTCAGCACTGTCTGCTCGCCCCGGTCCTCCACGGTGACGCGAGGCAGGAGCAGCTCGCTGGATATCGAAACCAGGTTACCGTCGAAGAGCACCGTGCGCGCGGGCTCCAGCGCGCGCAGCAGCGCCTCCAGTCGCTCGGGTGGCAGGGCGCCGCGCGTGGGCTTCGCGAGGAGTGCGTCAGCGACGCGGTCGCACGGCTCCACCTGGATGCGAGCGGCCTCCACGGGGTTCGTCAGCAGCGAGGAGAGGCTGCGCGCCAGGAGTCGGGCGGTGTTGTCGGGCCGGACCACCAGGCGCTCGAGCTGGAGGCCCCCGTCCACGCGCTTGAAGCGGTACACCATCCGCTCCGGCTTGGGCGCTGTGCCGGGACGCGGGGCGGAGGGGGCTGTTGCGCGCGTGGGTGCGGAAACGGGTGGACGCGCGGGCGCGACGGGGCGGGCTGGCGCGGCCTTCTGCGAGGAGTGATGGAGGAAGAGGGCGGCGGCGACCACATGCTCACAGGGGTCCACCTTCCCCTTGCAGTCGCACTCCCAGATTTCGTCCTCGGGATAGAGGACGGTTGTCACCGGCGCGGGACGGCCGGTGGCGCGCACGCGCAGCACCGTCTCCTCTTCACCGATGGACTGCACCGAGACGGCGCCAGCACGAGCGAGGCCCATGCCGGCGGACCAGGTCTCCTGGCGCGCTTCCTCCTGGATGGCTTCGAGCAGGTCGGCGGTCGCGGACATACGAGGACCGCCTCCCTAGCTCCGTTGGAGGACCCGGCGCAATGCTCGCCTGCGCCGGGCCTGTAGGCGCGTGGCTACGGGTAGGTGTCCAGGTACGCGCGGTGGCTGTTGGAGAACTCGAAGTTGGTGAACTTGTCCCAGTTGATGGACCAGGTCATCAGGCCCTTGAAGCCGGGGTAGCCCGCGGTGTTGCGCAGGACGTAGGTGCCTCCGAAGGACTGGCCCTTGAGGAGGTAGTCGAGCGCCTTGTGTACGTTGGCCGGAGTGGTGTACCCGCCGCCCGCCGCCTGCGGGGAGGAGGGCAGGCCGATGAGAATCTGGTCGGGCCGGAGCGCGGGGAACATCGCGCTGGTATTGCCGCCGACGGGGAAGCCTCGCAGGAGCATCTCCGCCATCGCCACATGGAAGTCCGGCGTGCTCTGCGCGTAGGCCCGGCCGTCGAGCGCGGTGACAGTCCCGGTGTTGTAGTGCTGCACGTGCAGGTACGTCAGCCTGTCGCGCAGCGCGTGGATGACGGGCAGGTACGCGCCCCAGGGGCCGCCGTATGCGGCCATGCCACCCTGCACATAGGCCGTCTCCGGCGCCATGGTCAGGATGAAGCCGGAGCCATTCTGGTTGAGCAACTGGCGCGTGGCCTGGATGAGGTTGGAGATGCGCGGCGTGGTGGGATTGCGGAAGTCGGTGTCTCCGCCATTGAGCGACAGCGAGCTGCCCTCCAGGTCCAGGTCGAACCCGTCGAAGCCGTAGGTGTCGATGAGGCCCTGCATGGTGGTGACGAAGTTCTGCCGGGCGGCGGCGTCATCCAGGTGCACCGTGCCATTGGCTCCGCCGATGGAGATGAGCACCTTGCGCCCCTGGCTCTTGAGCAGGGCGACGTCCGCCTTGAAGTCCGCGACGCTGGAGTTGTACGGCGTGAAGGCCATGTTGCCGGAGCCGGCGCCGCCCACGGGCTCGGCGAACGCGACCTGGATGACGTTGAACTTCGCGGAGATGTCGCGCAGCCGGATGTTCGTCGACCCGTTGTCGAAGTTGTGCCAGTAGCCGACCAGAATCTTGTTCCCCACCGGCTGCGTGCCCGTCGTCGTCGCGGAGATGCTGTTGCTCGCGGTGGAGCGGTTGCCCGCCGCATCGCGGGCCTTCACGGTGAAGGTGTACGTCGTGTTCGCGGCCAGCCCCGTCACCGTGACGCTGGTGGCCCCGGCGGTGGTGGCGGACGCGGACGCGCCTCCATTGACGAACACCTCGTAGCCGGTGACACCCACGTTGTCCGTGGACGCGCCCCACGACAGCGACACGCTGCTGCTGCTCACGCTGGTGGAGGCGAGGTTGGCGGGACTGGAGGGCGCCACCGTGTCGTTCGCCGGGCGGGGTGACGTCGTCACGCTGTGCGCGGTGCTCGCGGAGGAGCGGTTGCCCGCGGCGTCACGGGCCTTCACGGTGAAGGTGTACGTGGTGTTCTCCGCGAGGCCCGTCACGGTGACGCTGGTGGCACCGGACGTGGACGCGGACGCGGTGGCGCCGCCGTTGGTGAAGACCTCGTAACCGGTGACGCCCACGTTGTCCGTGGATGTGCCCCAGGACAGCGACACGCTGTCGAAGGTCTTCGCCGTGGACGTGAGCGAAGGTGGCGTGGAAGGGGCCTGGGTGTCGGGTGGTGGATTCCCCGTACGCTCCAGCCACAGGGCCAGGACGTTGGGGGGCTCCCAGCCCACGAGGGAGAAATGGGACTGACGGCAGTCGTAGGCCTTGCCTCCATAGGAGGCGATGTCGCCCACGGTGTACTGCGTATTGGGGGCCCAGGCCCCTCGGTCCGCCGCGAAGGCGGTAGCGGGAAGCAGGGTGCTGAGCAGGGTGACGAAGGCCACCAGGGCGATGAGTGCCGCCCGGGGGAGGTGTCCTGGAAGCTGCATGGCGTCTGCCTTTCGGCTGGGAGAGAACGAAGAGAGCGGACCGCCCCATTTTTCGGGTCAATCCCTTCTTTTCGTTCTCTTCCCTCACGCCGCGCGCGGCCTCGTGGTTATCCCTGAGGCGTGAGGGGCTTGCCGGCTTCCTGGAGGTGGTCCCGCATGCGCGCGTTGGCGTCCTTCAGCTCGGGTGTGGGCCCGGTGTCGAAGTCCGACAGCTCGTACACGCGACGCAGCTCCAGCTCGACTTCGCCGCGCCCATCGATGGAGGGCCAGCGCTTCAGCCACTCGATGGCTTCTTCCTTCGACCGCACGTCAATCATGGTGAAGCCCGCGATGAGTTCCTTCGTCTCCGCGAAGGGCCCGTCCAACACCCGGGGCTGCCCGCCCGAGAACTTCACGCGCGCACCCTGAGCGCTCGGATGGAGTCCCTCGCCGGCGACGAGGATGCCGGCCTTCATCAGCTCCTCGTTGTATTTCCCCATCGCCGCGAGCAGCGCCGCGTCCGGCACCTCACCGGCCTCCGTGCTTGCGTCGGCCTTGCGCAGAATCAAGAATCGCATCGTCGTCGGTTCCCTCGTGGCGGGACGGTGGGGCTGTCGGGCCTTCCGTCTCGGGTGGTGCTGGAAGAACGAACGGACGTTGGTGAAATCGACACGCGCTGGCACCCCTCGTTTCAGGGAAGGGATGCGCTCCTCGCCACCGGACCGGGCGAGCGACCGGCTCCATGATTTCTGGCGCCGCACGCCCCAATTTCCAGAGAAGGACGCGGGGCGGCCTGTCATTTCACGGGGTTGAAGGCGGCGCACAGAAAATTAAAAGGCCGTGTCGATCTCCCGCGAGCCTGTTCGACGAAGAAGTAGAGCCCGGGACAACGGGCACGAACGAATCTCGGGAACCCGAAGGAGTCCGACATGCGATTCATGGTGCTGGTCAAGGCGACGAAGGACTCGGAAGCCGGAAAGATGCCGGACGAGAAGCTGCTGACCGCGATGGGGAAGTACAACGAGGAGCTGGTGAAGGCGGGGGTGCTGCTCGCGGGCGAGGGACTCCACCCCAGCGCCAGGGGTGCGCGGGTGCGCTTCTCTGGAACGAGCCGGACCGTGGTGGATGGCCCCTTCACGGAGACGAAGGAGCTGGTGGCCGGCTTCTGGCTGTTCCAGGTGAAGTCGAAGGAAGAGGCCATCGAGTGGGTGAAGCGCTGCCCGAACCCGATGTACGGCGAGTCGGAGATTGAAATCCGCCAGGTCTTCGAGATGGAGGACTTCGGTGCCGAGCTCACTCCCGAGCTGCGTGCGCAGGATGCGCGTCTGCGTGAGCAGGCCGCGAAGAGCTAGGCACCCCGCACCGCTTCCCCACACCCCCGCTGGACACGCACGAGGCCCCACTTTGATGGGGGCTCATGCGAGACATTCTATTCCCCGGCGTGAGTGGCATGGTCCGTGCCGCCGGGAAGGCCTGTCGCGAGAGCCCTCGGCTTGAGCGATGGATGTGTTTTAAATCATTGATGCCACTCCGCCAGGTCTTGTATGGCCATGGAGGGGAGACGTGTGTCTGGAGGGGTTCGCGTGCGTGTGTATTCCGCGGCGTGCTCATTCCCTCGCCGTGGCGTTCTCGAGGAATTCCTCCCAGCGCTGACGAGAGCGAACGCGCGCGGTGAGTGATTCATTTTCGCGGGTGCGTATTCCCGCGAGTCTGTTTGTTCCTGATTGCGTGTCGCATGTGGTGGGTTTGAGAGGCAATGTCAGACCCCTGATGCACAACGCACGTGGCTCATTCATCTCCATGCGGTTCTTGAATTGTGAGGGTTCAGAATGTCCCCGTCATTTCATCAGGGTTCCGGGTCGCTGACTCAGGTCCTGGAGCAGATTCGTCGTTGCGCGGCGAGTGTCACGCGGTATCCGCTCGACATCCTCACGGCGGAGGCCCAGCTCGAGGATGAGCTGGGTATCGACTCGGTGAAGCTCGCTGAGATTGCCGCGGTCGTCGCGCGGGAGTTCAACCTCGCGGCCGACCGGCTGCCGCGCGGAGCGAAGGCGCGCACGCTGGGCGCCATCTCCGAGCGCGTGGTGGAGTTGCTGGCGGAAGGGGCGCCCGCGTCGGTCGTCGCGCCGATTCCACCGGCAGCCACCGTTCCCGTCGCGGCGCCTGCTCCCGTCGCTGTCCCTCCTCGGGTGGTTTCTCCCGCGTCCATGGAGTCGTCGGACCTCGAGTCGCAGGTGCGGTCCGTGTTCGCGCGGGTGACGCGCTATCCGGTGGAGTTGTTGACCTTGGAGGCGGACCTGGAGGACGAGCTCGGCATCGACTCCGTCAAGCAGGCGGAGGTGCTGGCCGTGCTCGTCAAGGAGCTGGGGCTGGAGGTGGGCCCCAAGCCCTCCCAGCGACTGCGGACGCTCTCCGCCATCTGCGAGGCGATTCGTGCGTCGCGAGGGACGGTGACCGCTCCTCGTCACCCGGTAGAGGAGTCCGTGCGGGCCTCGCCGCCGCCTGTCGTGGCTCGGCTTCCGTTCGAGGGGAAGGTCGCGCTCATCACGGGCTCGGGCAAGGGCATTGGCAAGGTGGTCGCCATGCGGCTGGCCAGCGCGGGGGCGACGGTGGTCGTGAACTCGTTCCACTCCCGGGACGAAGGGGAGCGGACGGCCCAGGAGATTGTCGCGGCGGGAGGCAAGGCGCTGCACCTGTGGGGGTCCGTCGCGCAGGAGGAGCACCTGGAGCGGTTGTTCTCCTCCATCGAGGAGCGGCTCGGTGGATTGGACTTCCTGGTGTGCAACGCGTCCAACGGCCTGATTGGACCGTTCGACCGGATTGCGCCGCGCGACTGGGACAAGGCGTTCCGCACGTGCGTCACCGGCACCTACGAGTGCGCCATGCGGGCACGTCCGCTGATGGCGCGGCGAGGAGGCGGGGCCATCGTCACGATGTCCACGTCCATGTCCCAGCGGTACATGCATGACCTGGGCTGCCAGGGGGTCGTGAAGGCGGGCGTCGAATCCCTCACGCGCTACCTGGCCGCGGAGCTGGCGCCCGAGGGCATTCGCACCAACTGCGTGTCGGCCGGGCCGGTGCACGGTGAGCTGCTGGGAATGTTCCCCAACGCCCCTGGCCGCGTCTCGCGCTGGGAGGCGGCGACGCCCGGCGGGCAGCTCTGCACGGCGGACGACGTGGCCGACGTGACGGAGCTGTTGCTCGGACCGAAGACGCAGCGGGTGAACGGAGCCATCTGGGTGGTGGACGGCGGGCTCTCCGGCACGGTGGACGGCCTGTTGCCCGTCGGCCGGCAGCCCTCCAACGGACACGATGTACGGGCGCTGCTCGCCCTCGACTCCTGAACACCTTCGACGGGGAGAACGCCATGGGTTACTTCGCTGTCCCGTACGTCATCCACTTCGATGACACGATGGCCTACGGGAGCCATCACTTCCTCACCAACTTCAAGTTCCAGTGCGCGGGGCGCGAGCACCTGCTGTTCAGCCCGCACTTCTTCGAGGTGCCCGAGTTCCGTCGGGACTTCGACCGGGTGCTCCTGCTCACGTACGAGGGGTACTCGCGCAACCTCGCGCCCGCGAACCTGGGTGACAGGTTGGTGGTGCTGACCTCGTTCGAGGAGCGGGGCGAGGTGTCGGTCCGCTTCTGCTTCCGGACGTTGAAGCAGGACGGCACGCCCGTGGCCTGCGGCTACCAGACGGTGCTCTGCGCCGACAAGGAGACCGGAGCCCTGTGCCCGTTCCCCGAATCGTTCCGTCCGTGCTTCGAGTCGCTGGCTGGCATGTTCGAGCCCTCGGCGGCGATGAGCTTCCGTGAGCGCGCGCTCAAGGGAGGCTCCGCCATCGCGGAGCTGTTCTCGGAAGGCGTCCGGGGGCTGGCGAAGCAGTTGCTCTCGGACGCGGCCACGTTGGGGGCGGCCCGCCTGGTGGATATCGCGCCAGCAACTCCAGAAGGTCGGAAGGACGCGCCGACGTTGGGGCTCCTCGCTGGACCGGTCACGGTGGGTGCGGCCCGCTCGATGGACGTCGCACTGGCATCCGAGAGGTTCGCTCCAGAAGGGCGGAAGGAAGTGCCGACCTTGAGGCTTCCTACGGGGGCCACCGCGTTCCTCTTCGCCGGGCAGGGCTCCTTCGAGCCTGGGTTGTTCGCTCGACTGAGGCTCTTGCAGCCGGAGCTGCGCGATGAACTCGCGGCGGTTGAGGAGGTGGCGAGGCGTCACGGGTTCGACGCAGGGCCCCTGCTCGCGGCGCGCGACGCGGACGAGGTGCGGCGTGCGCTGGAGAAATCGCCCCGGTTGGACCAGCTCGGCATCTTCCTGGCGGGGGTGCTCGGTGCCCGGTGGCTGATGCGCGAGGGGCGGAGCCCCGACATCTTCGTGGGGCACAGCTTCGGGGAGATTGCCGCGATGACCGCGGCCGGAGCGCTGGACCTGCGTGGGGGCGCGGAGGTGGTGTGCCTGCGCAGCCAGGCACTCCAGTTGGTGTCGGACGACCTGGGCACGCTCGCCGCTGTCGCGCTGGGAGAGGCGGAGACCGCGCGCGCCATCAGCGATTGTGGTGCGGCCGGGCTGGTCATCGCGGGACGCAACCACGCGAAGCAGACCGTCGTCGCGGGGGCTCGCGCGGAACTCGAGCGGCTTCGGTCCTGGTTGGAGCAGCGGGGCCAGGGGTTCACCTTCGTCGTCAGTCGGTATCCGTTCCACCATCCAGGGCTACGGCTCGCGGCGGAGGCATTTCGCACCGCGCTCGCACGCGTCGCGATGAAGGAGCCCCGCGGGCCCATCTATTCGCCCATCGAACGGCGTGTGTATGCGGGCGCACCGGGCGAGCTGGCGGAGGCCCTCGCGTCACATCTGGTGCATCCGTTCGATTTCCTGGGCGCAGTGGAGTGGTTGTCTCGCTCGGGCTGCACCCGCTTCCTGGACTGCGGAACGGAGGGGCGACTGGCGCGCATCGTTCAGCGCATCCTGCCCTCGGCATCCGTCACCGAGGTCAGCGCCATTTCCGGAATGCTGCCTTCCGAGGGGGCTCCCGTGGAGCAGGCAGGTGCTCGGGGTCAGGCGCTGATGCCTCTCTCGGAGGCTGCTGCCATGGGGCAAGCCCATGCAGGTGGAGAGGCGCGGATGCCTCCTTCGGAAGGGACTCCTGTGGAGCAGGCTGGTCGTCGTGGCGAGGCGCTGATGCCACCCTCGGGGGCTGCTCCCTCGGCGCAGACCCGCGCGCGAGGTGAGGCGCGGATGCCTCCCTCGGAGGTTGCTGCCATGGAACAGGCCCAAGGGCGCGGCGAGGCCGCAGGGGAAGACCCGGCGATTGCCATCGTCTCCCTCGGGTGTTTGTTCCCAGGCGGCGCGACGGACCCGGAGGCTTACTGGCGCAACATCCGACAGGGCGTGAGTGGCATCGTCGATCCGGGCGCCAACGAGCCTTCCTTGATGACGGACTTCGTCGGACCCACGGGGACGCCGGACCGAGCCTACACACTGCTCACAGGCGCGGTTCGAGACGCTGACCTGGTGGCACCGCGAGGCATCGACCCGGTGCGCTTCCAGCGGTACGTCCGGGAACAGAAGCTCCTGGCCATCGCGCTCGCACAGGGGATGGTGGGGCTGGAGGAGTTCGCCGCGCGCTCACCCGCACGCATCCAGTGCCTGCTCGGCTCCACGGCGGAAGGGTCCTCCGAGTACGACGCGGCACTCAGCCTGGAAGCGGGCGAGTCCCTTCTCCGCGCGAAGGGGATGCTGGGGCCAGACCTCGCGTTGCTGGCACAGGCGGCGCGCTCGGTGATGGGCGTGACGGCCCGGTCCTCTGAACTCGCGCCACATCCGACGCTCCAGACGGTGGTGACGGATGTGGTCGGGCGCGGAGTCTCCACGGTGTTGCTCGATGCCGCGTGTGCATCATCGCTCTACGCCATCGCGCTGGGGATGAAGTCGCTTCAGCAGGGGGATGCGGACCTCGTCCTCGCCGGTGGCGTCTTCTCGCCGGGCCCCGGCAACAGCTGCCTCTTCTCCCAGTTCAATGGACTCTCCGCGACGGGGAGCCGCCCATTCGACGAGCGCGCGGATGGCGTCATCTTCGGCGAAGGCGCGGGCGTGGTGGGCCTGATGCGCCTGTCGGACGCGCTCTCGGCGGGACTCCAGGTCCGCGCCATCGTCCGGGGCACGGGGCTCTCCAGTGATGGTCGCAGCAGCTCCGCGAATGTCCCGCGCGTCGAGGGACAGGTGGCGGCGATGACCGCCTGCTACACGACGGCCGACATCGACCCCGCGACCATCCAGTACCTGGAGGCACACGGCACGGCCACGCCAGCGGGTGACGCCACCGAGCTGAAGTCGATTGCCCGCGTCTTCGGAGGCAAGCGCCAGGGCATCCAACTCGCCAGCGTCAAGGCGCTGATTGGCCATGTGGGCTGGGCGGCGGGAGCGGCCTCGGTCATCAAGCTGTGCAAGGCGCTGGAACATCGACTCATCCCCAGGCAGGCGAACTTCGAGCGACCCGGCGCGGAGCTGCGCGCACTGGGCCCCGACTTCGAGGTGAGCCTGCGTGAGAAGCCCTGGCCGGAGAACGGAGTGCATCCGCGCCGCGCCGCCACGAATGGCTTCGGCTTCGGGGGAACGAATGCGCATCTGGTGCTCGAGGAGTACCGAGGCGGGCCCGTCCTCCCGAGGTTCCCGGCGCGTGCTGGCAAGCGGAGCGAGCTGGTCGTGGTGGCCGCCGAGGGCGTGTTCCCGGACTCGAACGGCGTGGCGCGAGTCGGTGTGCCATCCGAGGTTGGCACTCGCTTCAACGGAGAGGATTTCCGTCTGCCGTCGTCGGTGCGGCTGTTGCCGGATATCTCCGAGGACATGGACCTGACGCAGGGGCTCGCGCTCACCGCGGCCAGCGCGCTCGTCCAGAAGCTGGAGGGCTTCGATGGGCTGCGTACGGGGACGGCCATCGTGCTGGGGCTCGAAGGGAAGACCCGCCGAGGGGTGGAGGCCATCCAGCGCGTGCTGGCCGCATCCACGCGCCGCAAGCTGCGAGAGCGTGTCCTTCAGGCTCCCGAGCAGGCCGCGTTGCTACCGCTGGCGGAGCGCTTCCATGACGTGGTGACGGGAACGCTGCGTCCCTCGGGGGCCTACACGCTGCAAGGGATGATGGCGAACGTCACGCCGGGACGGGTGGCGGGGGCGCTGGACGTCAAGGGGCCCAACTTCGTGGTGGATGCCGGAGGCGCTTCATTGGCCGCCGCGTTGAAGGCCGCGCGCGGAGTGCTGGAGACGGGCTTCGAGCTGGTGCTCGTGGGCGGCGCGCACGTCCTTCGTCCAGGGGCTGTCGCCAGTGGGTCCCAGCCAGAGGAGGGCCTGGCGTTGCTCGCGGTCACCACCGCCGAGAAGGCCGCCCAGCGAGGGCTCAAGGTGCTGTGCCGCCTCCGGATGTCGGAGGCCACGGACTCGCGAGAAGAAGCAGGCCAGTCGTTGCCACCGCATTCGGCACGAGAGGCCCTGGCGGTCCTGCGCGCCGTGCAGACGGCCGCGGAGGGACGCCCCACCACGCTGCGCTTCCATCCCGAAGCCGCGAGCGGTGCCCGCCTGGAGCTTCAGCTCCTTCCGGAAGCGTCCGTCCACCCGGTGGAGTCGAAAGCCGAGGCGCATCTGTCCCTGGCACAACCGCCCCCGAAGCCTGGTGAGGTGGCGACTGACGAGTCGACGAGTGGTTTCGACCACAGCGCGCCGATTGGGTACTACACGCCAGTGCTCGTCGAGCAGCAGGTCCGGTCGACGCGGCCCGTGCGGCTCGAAGGGCGTCGGGTCCTTTTCATCGCTGGGGACGAAGCGCAGGCTCACGAGTTGGAGGCGCAGGCGCGCCGACTGTGTGGGCCCGGGTACTTCGTGCTCTTCGCGGGCGCCTCGGAAGCAACGGGGCGGGTTCGCGGCATCGACCTGACACGCGAAGAGACGGCCGACGCGGCACTGGAAGCGCTGGGCTTCTCGCCCCAGCTCATCCTCGCTGTCAGTCGAATCGAGCCGGACGCGAGCGAGGCCGAGGTGGTCTCCGACACGGCGCTGAGCCATGAGGCGCTGGAGTTGCTCTTCCTCGCGGCGCGGCGCTCCTACGAAGGACTCCTCGCCGGTGAGGTGGAGCTCGCGAGCCTGTGCGTGGGAGGCGTGGGTCCTCGGCGTGTCCTGCACCCGGTGACGGGACTGTTCGCGGGAATGCTCAAGTCGATTGCTCGCGAGGTGCCGGCGCGAAACGTCCGGGCCATCGCCACCTCCCGGAGACTGTTGCCGGAAGCCCTGGCGCAGGCCCTGTCCGAACTGGGCTCGGAAGCAGAGGGTGGTCCGTCGGTCGAGGTCTGCTTCGACGGCGTGACTCGATGTGTCCGGAGACTCCGTCCTTCGGCCATCCCCTCGAAGGGCGCTTCCACGCTCGATGCCAGCTCCGTGGTCCTGCTGACCGGCGGAGGGCGAGGTGTCACGGCGGTGCTCGCCGGGGCGCTCCTGAAGCGGTACGGATGCACGGTGGTGCTCCTGGGACGAAGCGACCCGGAGGCCGCTCCCGAGCGAGTGCTCCACGCCGCGGAGGAACAGCTCCCCGTCGTGGAGCGGGAGTTCTACGCCTCGGAGCTCGCGGCGAAGCCGGGCACGCGGATGCCCGAGCTGCGAGCGCGCTTCGAACGGTACCTCGCGGTCCGGGAGCTGCGCTCCACCCTGGTGGGCCTCGCGCGGCTGCCAGGCCGGATGGTCTACCGCGTCGCGGACGTCACGAGTCCCGGCGACGTCGCGCGGGTGATGGACGAACTCACGCGAGAGCACGGGCGTCTGGACCTGGTGGTCCATGGGGCGGGTACGCAGACGTCCAAGAAGCTGAACCGCCGACGCCTCGCGGAGCTGCGGACGAACCTGGACACCAAGCTGCTCGGGCTCCGCAACCTGCACGCCGCCTGCGCGAGCCGCTTCGCGCGTCCCGTGCCATTCCATGTCCTCACGTCCGCGTTCAGCTTCATCGGCAATGACGGACAGGCGGACTACGGAGCGGCGAACGAGGCCCTGGACCGGCTGTGCGCCTGGTCCAGCGACGCCCATCCCGACGTGCCCTGGTGCAGCGTGGGGTGGCTGGCCTGGGATGGCATCGGAATGACCCGAGGCTCCGAGTACCGCGTGCTCGGCGCCAGCCGGAAGCTGCGTGGGATTCGCGCGGAGGAGGGCGAGGCACTGTTCCTCCAACTCCTCGAAGGCCCCCTGCGTGAGTCCATCCACGTGCAGCTCACGGAGAGCGAGCGTTCCTACTACGGACTGGAGCTGCTGCCCGCGGAGCCCCCGCCGGCGACGGAGCCGTCCGCCGTGCTGAAGGACCTCATGGTCGATGCCGCGAGCGTGCCATGCCTGGAAGACCACCTGGTCCGAGGCACGCCCACGCTGCCCGGAGCCTGGGCGTTGGACTTGATGCTGCGGGCCGCGTTGGGAGACGGACGACCGGAGCTGCGCACCGTCACCATCGAGGACGTGAGGTTCTCCCGCTTCATCCGCGTGAAGCCGGGTGGACATCAGGCCCTGCGGGCCGAGTGCACCCAGCTCACCGACGAGCCCGGTCGTCACTGCGTGCGGGTGAAGCTGCTGGGCGACATCGTCCATGCCTCCGGCGTGGTGCTCGAACGAGACCTCGTCTTCGCGCAAGCCCGCTACACACTGTCGGCCCAGCCGCCCCGAGGCACCCCGGGGCTCGATGCGGCGACCCCCTCGGGGCGTGGGCTTTCCGCGGAGGATCCCCACTGCGCGCGAGGAGGGCCCATCGAGCTGTCGAAGATGTTCGACTGCCTGGAGGACATCCGCCTGGAGCGCTCGGCTCGCTTCGCGAGCGTGGGGCTGCCAGCGCGGCGAGAAGACGCGGGGACCGCTGTGCCAGCGCTCGTCCTGGACGCGGCGCTGCGCCTGAGCGCGATGCACGTGGATGGCGTGTCGAGCGCCGTCTTCGCGCCCATCCAGTTCGAACGAGCCACCTTCGACCGGGGACTGGTGGGCAAGACGGATGCGCCGCTGCGACTGTCATTGAAGGCGCTGAGTCCCCGGCTGGACGGGGACATCCTCCAATGCGGCACCGTCGCGGCGGTCGACGAGGCGGGACGACTGCGAATGCTGCTCGAGGGCGGCCTCGCGCGTCCCATGGCTTGAACCCTCTCTTCATCGGGTGAACACAATGCATTCCACCGCACTTTCGACGGCGACCCTGCCCATCGATGACCCCAAGCCGCTCCGCGCGGAGCTTCGCCGGGTGATGCCTCCCGAGTCCTTCGAGCCACAGCCCCACCGGGGCGTCATCGCACTGGCGCTGGTGCCGGTGATGATGGCCCTGATGGGGCTGTTGGGCTGGGGCGGCCTGCCCTGGTGGCTCTGTCTGCCGCTCTCGTTCCTGCTCGGGCAGATGGTCACCACCGTGGGGCTGGCCGCGCACGAGGCGCTGCACCACGCTGTCTTTCGCAGCCGGCGCTGGGAGGAGGTGCTCGGGTGGGCGGGCTTCAGCCCGTTCCTCGTCACGCCCGGCAACTGGCGCGCCTGGCACGTCCAGGCGCACCACAGCGCCGCGAACATCCACCAGAGGGATCCGGACATCCTCCCGCGTCAGCAGGACCTGGACACCCAGCGGTTCGCGCGCCTGTTCCACGCGATTTCGCCGGGCTCGGGCACCTGGGTCAGCTACGTCAGCTTCGGCCTGTTCTTCACCGCGCAGGGACAGGCGTTCCTGTGGCACCACATCAACCAGCCCCAGCTCCAGCACGTGCGCATGAATCGCACGAAGGAGCGGCTCCTCACGGTGCTCGTGACAGGGGGTTGGTTCGCGCTGGGCTGGGCCATGGGGCCGCGAGGGGCGCTGTTCGCGCTTGTCATTCCCCTCATCGTCGCCAACGTCACGCTGATGATCTACATCGCCACCAACCACTGGCTGCTGCCGGCGTCAGAGGACCGTGACAACCCCTTCGTGAACACCGCCAGCGTGGAGACGCACCCGGTGATGAACTGGGCCCATCTCAACTTCAGCTATCACCAGGAGCACCACATCTTCCCGGCCATGAGCCCGCGCTTCGCACCGCTGTTGCGCCAGCGACTGCGGGAACTCCATCCGGGAGCCTCCGCCGTCTTCCCCCACATCCACGCCTTGCGCACCCTGTACTCACGCCCGGCGCTCTATTCGCCCACGGAGGGGACGATGCTCGTGGGCAGGGACGGAACGCCCGCGGTGAGCACGGACGAGCTTCGAAGGCGGCTCGAAGCACCCCGGGATGCCGCGTCGTGAACAGCGCCACTCCGGTTTCTCCGATACAATAGAATCGCGAGATACTATTTCCCGGTCCGGGAGTGGGGGGCGTTGACGGGCTTGGACTCGGGGCTGCCTTTCTCACGCAACCAGACGGACAGCAGGACGAGGGCGGCGACGGAGAGGAACTCGCTCTGCCAGTTCTGGAAGGACTCGAACCAGAACTGCGAGGAGGCCATGTACTGGAGGACCGTCACGGCGGCCTCTCCGTGCAGTTGGGCCTCCTCGTTCCGGGCCGCGGCCCCGGTGACGGCATGCAGTCCAAAGCAGACGACGAACAACGCGAGCAGGGCCAGGGACAAGGAGTGGCTGTAGAGCTTGAGGGCCAGTCCGCCACGATGGACCACGCGAGGCGCGTCCGGTGTCGGCTCCAGGTCCTTGTCCTCCTCTGCCTTGTGGGCGTCGGGGTCCTTGGACTCGCCGGAGCCGCGCTGATGGAGGAAGGCCGCGAGGATGACGAAGGCCCCCATCTGGAAGAACTCGCTCTCCCAGTTCTCGAAGGTGGCCTCCAGGAAATCGCCCGAGCGCAGATACCTTCCGAACGTCAGGGGTGGCTGGCCATGCTCCCGCTGCTCCTCGTTGTGGTGGAGGAAGCCGGAGATGGCCTGTCCCACCCAGCACAGGAGGAAGGCGGCGAGAAGGACGAGGGAGAGACTGTTGTTCGACAGAAATGAGCGGGGCCCCTTGCCTGGGGCACCCGGCGAGGTCGAGTTCTCCATCCCTCGAAATCTGTCCACGACGCCGCCCCCCGCAGCCGGCATGGGAGGGCACTTGCCTGCCCGGTCGGGTCGCTGGCCTGCTGGCATGCGAAAATCATCGTGAGGGAAGCGACGGCCCCGCGCTCCAGGCATCCGAGGGCCCAGCCTCCTCTGGCCCACACGTGGGAGATGCACCACATGGCAGGACTGTTCGACCCCCTGGCGCTCCGTGAGAATGTCGTCGCGCGCAACCGAATCTGGCTCGCGCCGCTCACGAACCAGCAGAGCCACGCCGATGGCACGCTGTCGGATGCTGAACTCCACTTCCTGTCCCTGCGCGCGGACGGAGGCTTCGGGCTGGTGGAGACGTGCGCGGCGCATGTGGAGCAGGACGGCAAGGCATGGCCGGGCGAGCTGGGAGTTCACGACGATGCGATGTTGCCGGGCCTGCGCCGTCTGGCCGCGCGGATCCACCAAGGGGGCGCGCTCCTGTCCGCGCAGCTCTTCCACGGAGGACTGCGCGCGGACCCCGCCGTCAGCGGGCTGGAGCGCTGGAGCGCGAGCGCGCACACCGACGCGGCGGACCGGTGCCGGGAGGGAACCGAAGAGGACATCCAGGGCGCCATCCGTGCCTTCGCGAACGCGGCGAGCCGCTGCGCCCAGGCGGGCTTCGACGGCGTGGAACTCCACGGCGCGCATGGCTATCTGCTGTCGCAGTTCCTGAGCACCGTCTACAACCGACGTGAGGACCGCTGGGGCGGCTCTCTGGAGAATCGCTCGCGACTCATTCGCGAGACGGTGGCTGCCGTCCGGCGCGCGGTGCCCGAGCGCGTCCTCGCCGTCCGGCTGTCGCCCGAGGACTTCGGGCAGGCCAAGGGCCTGGACCTGGACGAGACGCTGGAGGTCGCGCGGATGCTCGCGGACGGAGGCATGGACGTCCTCCACCTGTCGCTCTGGCGCTCGGCGCTCAACACGAACAAGCGGCCCCAGGAGCACGCGACGGCGCTCTTCCGCGCGGCGGTGCCCTCGCGGGTGAAGATTGTCGTGGCGGGCGCCATCTGGACGAAGGAGGACGCCGAGGCGCAACTGGCGCTCGGCGCGGACGCAGTGGCCCTCGGCCGCTCCGCCATCGCCAACCACGACTGGCCCGAGCGCGTCCGGCGGGGCGATGCCATCCAACGCCCACCCTTCCCTGGAGCCGTGTTGCGCGCGGAGGGCGCGTCAGCGGGCTTCGTCGACTATCTGCGCGGCTGGAAGAACTTCGTCGTCCCCTGAGGGCCGCACCGTCCGGGAGCGCACGGGACGGGGCTCAGGAGGGGCCGGGTCACCTGGAACCCAGCACTTTTGTGGCCTTGTTACTTTAAATATGTGACGAGGACGTGCGTCTTAATGCGCGTCCGACACCTTGAGGGTGTGGGGCTCAACTTCTCACCACTTCTTTTCGGGACCCTCGTCATGAAAAGCCGCACCCAGATGATGCTGTGCTCTCTGTCCTTTGCGCTCGTTGCTTCTCCGGCCCTGGCTGGCGAGACCTTCCAGATGCAGGATGACTCCGCTCAGGAGGGTTACTCCGAGGAAGGTTATTCCAGCGAGGAGTCGGCGGCGGACGACTCTGGGGGCGGCAAGGGCTTCGCGCTGGGACTGAGCTTGGGGTACGGCGCGCCCTACGGCGAGCTGGGCTCGGTTCAAGCGGACGACGACGATACCAACAAGGTGAGTGACCTGGTCACGGGCGTCATCCCGATTCAGTTGGAGGCCGGTTACTTCTTCAACCCCAACGTATACCTGGGCGCGACCTTCCAGTACGGCATCGCGAGCTTCAATGACGAGAATGCCAATTGCGAGGACCAGGGCGCCGTCAGCGTGAGCTGCAGCGCGAGCCAGCTCCGCCTGGGCGTCAACGTGGCCTATCACTTCAACGTCACGCCCAAGATCGACCCCTGGGTGAGCGTGGGTGTCGGCTATGAGTTCCTCAACACGGCCGTCAAGGGTGAGCAGAGTGGCGAGTCCATCACCGCCAAGGCCTCCGTGAAGGGCTTCGAGTTCGTCGCCGCCCAGGTGGGGCTCGACTACCGCATCTCCCCGAAGTTCTCGGTGGGTCCGTTCGCCACCGTCACCGCGGGCCAGTACTCCTCCACCTCGCTGTCCGTCGATTCGAGCGTGGAAATCCCTGGCAGCGACGAGCTCGATGAGACCGAGGACCTGGAGACGAAGAAGATCCACGGCTTCATCTACGGCGGCGTCCGCGCGCAGTACCGCTTCTAGTCGTCAGGTGTGAGACGTCGGGCCGGGACTCACCGGCCCGACGTTCCGCTGTCTGGGACGCGGCCTCAGATGTACTCGTCGAGCCAGTCGAACATGCGGTGATTGGCGACGGCCTGAGCGCCCTCCTGGCAGTGCAACAGTCCGGTGTCCTCCTCCGTGAAGAGCAGGTAGTCCTTGGGGCACGTCAGCGCGTCGTAGAGCTGCTTCGCCTGTCCCCCCGAGTACGCCTCCGCGGTGCCGTCCATGACGAGCGTGCGGCAGCGGATGCGGTGGACGACGGGCTCGTTGTTGAACTCCCGCAGCTTGAAGAGCAGGTCCGACGGTGAGCTGGCGCCGTGCTTGGACATGGCGTCGCGCATGTACCAGCGGTACAGGAACACCTGCGACATGAGCTCGTAGAGCGCCGCGTCGAACGCCGCCGGGTCCGTGTCGAGCAGCTTCATGATTTCAGGGAAGTAGCCGTTGAACTGGTCGAACTGCGACTGGCCCCAGTTGAGGACGCCCGGGTTGGGGATGAGAATCTTGAGGCGCCGCTCGAACGCCGCCGCGCGTGGCACCAGCGCTCCGCCCATGCTCCAGCCCAGCAGCGCGAGCCTCCGGGAGTCCACGCCGGAGATGCGCACGGCGAAGTTGATGACGGGGGTGATGACCTTTTCCCAGTCGGGACGGAACGGCAGGTTTTGCTCCCGGATGGCCATGCCCTGTCCTGGTGCATGGACGATGAGGCAGTGGTAGCCCCGCTCCAGGGCGGCATCAATCACATACTTGGACTCCTCCGGCCACGCGTCGCGTCCCTGCTGGAAGATGAGCAGCGGCGCGGGCCCCCGCGTATGGGGGGCGCGGAAGAAGTAGCCAGGGAGGGTGGTGTTCTCGTAGGGAATCCGCACGGGAGTCGCCGGAATCCGCAGCAGCGTCAGCGCCTTGTCGTAGGCGTCCACGGACTTCCGCCCCGTGGCCAGCACGCTGGGGTGGCCCGGCTCCGGGTGGTGAATCAGCGCGGCGCGGTAGTAATTGGCCGCGCGCAGGTAGGCGTGGCCCGCGCTGCGGGAGTGGTGGCGGGCGAGGCTCGCATCCCCCATGGCCCTCAGGCGGTCCGCCGTGCTGACCCACTCGGTGGGCCAGCTCCATTCGTCCTCGGGGTGGATGCGGCTCGCGGTGTCCAGCACCTCTCCGATATCCGCCTGGGCGCTGTACGTCGCGGCCAGGAAATGCAGGAGCTGGTTCTCCATGACGGGGTCCGACAGCAATCCCAGCTCATACCAGGGCCGCGAGGGCTCCTGGGCGCCGGGGGCCGGGGCCGCGCCGGGTGATGGTGCCGCGAGTGAGGATGGCGCGCGCATCAGCGCGAGACCTCCGGTGAGACCCAGGCTCGCGTGGAGCAGGGAACGGCGATTCAGGGTGAAACCCATGGTGTGCTGCCTCCTGATGAGGGATTGAAGGCTCGAACACCGCGGGTCTTTATTTCTGTCATCGCGGCCTTCAAATCACAGACGCCGAGAGGGCCAGGTCTGCTGAAGACAGACGAAGGGCCGCGCGCCTGAAGCACGAGAGGGCAAGGCCGGGCGTCAGGTCTCGCGCGTGCCCGGCGAACCGCGGGCACACCGAGAGCCTCGTGCAGAAACACGTACGAAACCGGGAAGGCCACGGGGTGTCCCGTGCCTTCCGAGGATGGGTCAATCGTCTGATTGAATCGTGCGATTGGTCCGCGTGATTGTCAAGGGGAGTGGCGCTTCGCGCGGGCCGAACTCACTTCCATGCGCCCGAGGCCGCGGCCTGCGCGGCGTAGGTCTCGAAGGACTTGGGCGCGTGGCCGGTGACGGCGCGCACGGTGTCGGTGGGCGTGGCGTCGCCTCGCTTGAGCAGGGTGCCATACGCCTTGATTTCGCCCTGGATGGCCTCGTCGGGTCGGCCCAGGGCCCGCTGCTCGGAGAGATAGGTGTCGGCGTCTCCGGCGAAGCGCACCTGTCGTCCGGCGGCGCGGCCGATGATGGCCGCGGCTTCGCCGAAGCTCAGCGCGCGAGGTCCGCTCACGTCGTAGCTCTGGCCTTCGTGGCCGTCCTTCGTCAGCGCCACGGCCACCACGGCGGCGATGTCGTCGGCGTCGACGAAGGCCTGCTTCGTGTCCCCGACGGGGAGGGTGATGCGTCCGGCGAGGACCGCGGGCTTGAAGAAGCCCTCGTCGAAGTTCTGGTTGAACCAGTCCGGGCGGACGAGGGTCCAGTCCACGCCCGCGCCGCGCACCAGGCGCTCAGCGGACATGAGGCGCTCGTCTCCCATGATTTCGATGCCCTGACTCGACAGCAGGACGATGCGGCGGATGCCCTTGGACACGGCCAGGGACACGAAGGCGGGGTCGATGGGCTGCTCGTGAGGCGCCATGAGGTACATGCGCGACGCCGGGCCCACGGCCTGTTCCCAGGTGCCGGGGTCCTTCCAGTCGAAGCGCACGTCCGCGTGTCTCGACGCGGCCCTTACCGAGTGACCTTGTGATTGGAGGAGCCGGGTGACGCGTCGTCCGGTGGTCCCGCTCGCGCCCAGGATGAGGATGCTCGAAGTGGTCATGGCGCGACGCAAACACGCACACCTCACCCGGCTGGGGAAAATGCTCGGCGTCCGTGCGGATACTCAACACGTTCCGAGCATCCCCGGCGCCGGAGTGTTCGCTGTCCGTCGTCGCGCCAGCCTCACGCAGGTGCCCGGAGGCTGGCGCCAGGCGTCAACTACGGCGTGGTGAACTGTTTCAGCCAGTCCAGGTTGGTCCGCAGCGACCAGGGCGCGGAGCCGGTGCGCCAGGTCGAGTCGAGGAAGAGCCCGGTGCAGCCTCCCGAGCGCATGTAGCAGTGGTCCGCGTTGAGGTCGCCGAGCTGGATGTCCTTGATGATGTACCAGCCGCTGTTGTTGCTCGCGAAGCAGGACGTCGCCAGGGGGCAGGACTGGCCCGTCGTCTCCGTGTTTTGAGAGCGGACGGAGGACTCGGTGGGGCCGACGAAGATGTCCTGCTCGCCGTTCACGATGCGCAGGCGGCTGCTCGGCAGCGTCCGGTTGCCATTGGCCACGCAGGAGCGCAGGTTGTAGATGGAGTATTGGACGCCGGCGCCCAGTCCGTACGCGGCCTGGACTCGCGAGTCATGGTTCTTGGCGAGGATGGCCATGATGGAGCCCTGGCTGAAGCCCGCCACGACGATGCCCTTGGAGCAGTCCGCCTTGGCGCGAGCACACAGCGTGCCGACGGCGCTGGTGGCCCGGCTGCCGTCGTAGATGCACTTGGAGCGGGCGGTCATCGAGGAGCAGGAGCCGAACGTCGCGTTGTCGTATTCCACGGTGGCGGCGACATAGCCGCGCGACGCCATCTCCTCCACGGCGGCCAGCGCCGAGGAGTGCTCGTACGGCTCCGTGGTGCCCACCGTGTAGATGAACACCGGATACTTGCCCGAGGCCGACGGCTCCTGGCCGCGCAGGTTGTACGTGGAGCTGCACAGCGACGTGCCGCCGCCCCGGTATGTCGCCGTGAAGCTGCTCAGGGACTGCGCTCCTGCGGTGGTCGTCCAGGCCAGGGTCAGGAGCAATCCGAGACGGAAGGTCAGCTCTCTCTGATTCATGACTTCTCCTCGTGGGTGACGTGGGACTTCATGCCCGGGGCATGAGGCACCCGGACCGACGTGAGCCGACGCTGCATTCACAGGCGGCCCCGTTCTCACGATTAAGACTCCGAGGATGTCTTCTCGTCTATCTGATTTTTCGTACTGTTAGGTTTTTCCTCGTTTTGTTCCGCGACGCGAAACATGGTTGTCATTGTTTCGCGGGGCGGAATGTCATTCGAGGTGTTCAAGCTCCAGGGGGGGGCAGGGCCCACGGCGATGGCGAGGAACTCCGGGAGGCTGTCGAACTCCCAGGGCAGGGTCGTTCCGCACCGCGGACAGAAGGGGAAGGTGGCGCGGCCGCCGTTGGCACTCCAGGCAGTGACACAGGGAAGGCGCGATGGGCGGGGAGTCATGATAGACGCGGCGCCCCATGTCTCCTGTGCTCTTGTCTTTGTCGTTGTTTTTCACCCTGGGGCAGGCTCCCGAATCACCCCCGGCGGAGCGGCCCTTCCAGGCGCGACTCTCCTTTCTCGCGGGTGACGAGGATGTCGACACCGCGGGCTCATCCACCCTGTGGAACGCGGCGCTGGACGCACACACGCCCGAGCTGACCTCGGGCCTGCGCGCCGAGGCGGCGCTGTCGTTCTTCCTCTCGTCGAGTGGTGCCAGTCGGGGGGCCACCTTCGTGGACAATGGCAGTGCCTTCCGCCTGCGCTACCGGCCTTCCAGTTGGGCCGCCGATGAAGGCCTGGCGCTGGGTGTCTATCCGCTGAGCTCCATCCGGCTGTACCTGGGCTCGACGTACCCCGTGACGTGGGGGCGGGAGGCCTTCCCGCGCCGCCCGGGGAACGAGCCGGCGCTGGAGCTGCGGCTCGCGCGGCGGCAGTGGGGCGTGTTCGCGGCGCTCAAATCCGCGGTCGTCAACGAGGTGCTGGGGGACTCGGGGCGCTACTACGCGCTGCTCGCGGGTGGCTTCGTGGACGTGTCGCCCCAACTCCAGTTGGAGCTGAAGGGCATGTCCTGGAACCAGGGGGAGAATCCGACCGCCGCGGCGAGCGGGGCGGAGCTTCCCATGACCATGAGGGGCGCCTCACTTCGGGCCTTGTGGCACCACGGCGAGCCCATCGGGAGCAACGTGGACCTGTCGCTCTATCGAGGCGACCCTGTCTTCTTTGAACGGTTCTTCACGGCGGGGACGTATTCCGCCGGGTTTGCCGCCTCGGTCTCCCTGGAAGGCAGCCTGGTGTCGCAGAACCTCCTGGATCCGGAGGTGGGGCCGGCTCCGCGGCTTCGTGCCCAGAGCGCCAGCGCCGCGGCCCTGGAGGTTCGGGTGCGGCACGACTTCCTGCGGGTGTACGGACTGGCCTACTACCGGACTCCGAGCTTCATTCAACTGGACGCTCCGGGGTTCTTCCCGAACCAGGCCTTTCGTCGCTCCGCGGAGCCCCGGGCGGAAGTCTCGGGCTCGCTGGGAGCCGACTACCACCTCGAGCGCTGGGGCCTGACGCCGGGATTCCTTGCCCGGCTCACGCTGCCGGCGGCGCTCAATACGGAGGGACTCCTGGGGCCGAGCCGGTCCAATTACCTGCTGCTCCGAGGGCCCAATCAGATGAGCATCCTCCCGGCAGGCGAGGACCGGATGACGGTGCTGACGTTGAAGGCCACGACCCGGTGGGACCTGGGCTCGCTGGCGGGCGTCGTCGCGGAGATCTCCTACTCGAATGACCCGAACAAGGTGGAGTTCGTCGACGACGAGAACGGCGTGGCGGTGCCTGTCTTCAAGGATGCGAGCACCTTCGGAGCGACGGTGATGCTCCAGGCTCGTTACTGAGCGAGGCGAGTGTTTGCGCGGTGTTCTGGAAATCCAGACGAGATGAACACCGCGCTCTCGGGTCGCGAGAAACACTTTCCTGGTGAGTGATACATGAGACAGGGTGGATGTTTCACTCGGGTTCCGTGGCCCTGGATGTGTGCCTCATGGTCCTCTGTGAAACATGCGTACTCTTCTGTGCATGCTCATCGCGGTTCCCTTGTTGGTGGGTTGTGGTGGTGACGACGGCGAGTCGTGTGGTGATAACGAGTCGCCCGAGACGTACAAGTCGGCCAATCGGGTGCACTGTTCTGGCACCAGCGACGCGGACGTGGCGTGTTGTGGCTATATGGGCGACACGTGCAACTACACGCTGTGTCGCAAGAGTGTCTGTGGGGACTGGACCGAGGAGTCCTGGACCTGCCACTGAGCGCAAAGCCTCTCAGGCGCAGCCGGCTTCAAACCCGGGGGGAGTAAACAGGCTCATCCCTGTCGTGTGTCACGCGGGGATGAACCCCGCGCTCCCCTCGGGGGTCCCGACTCGCGAGGAGCGGGACGTCTGCCCGAGTGCAGCGCGGGGTCCTGAGACAGCCTTCAGCTGCGACGCTTGGTCGCGAGGAACTCCGCGGCCCAACGCTTCACGGTGTCCGCCGCGTCGGCGCCCTCGGCCGGGCGCAGGGTGGGGAGGATGGACGGCGCGGAAGGGCCCTCTTCACCCTGGGGACCCACGGACTGCGTCTGCCCCTTCTTGCGGACCCACACGCGGGGACCGCTCGGAGCGGGAGTCGCGGTGCTCGCGGGGGTCGCCGCCGAGCTGTCCGAGCGACGACGGCGAGACAGGATGACATCCGGAATGGAGTGGGGCGCGGCGTGCTCAATCCAGGCGGCATGGAGCCGACCGGTGGCCACCATCTGCCGACGCTTCTGGTAGTGCGCCGAGCAGTAGCCGAGCGTGCGGACGGGCTGTCGACAACCGATGACCGCGCAGGCGACGGGCTGCTCGACGACGGCCTGCACCTGGGGGGGCGGCTGCGGCGCGGGAGCCTTGCGCTGCTGCACGGGGGGCGCGGAGTAGGGCTGGCCGCTCAGTCGCTCGGAGAGGCGGCGCATGGCCGTCATCAGCGGGGCGAACGACTCCTGCACGGCGCCGTGCACGATGGCTTGGAAGGCCTCATCCAGTGACGGCGTCGCCGAGGAAGCGCCGCGCGCGGGAAGAGAGCGAGGGGTTCGGGGGGAGGGGGTGACGCGACGGGCTCTGGGCATGTAGAGCCCGGCGTAGCACGGCTCAGGTTGTTCGACCATCCGTGAATCCAACTCCTCGGGGCGGAGGGACACTTGCTCCAAAGCCTCTCCAGGAGACGAGCGCCGCCTTCATGATTGTAAATCGCGAAGAGCACCTCTCCTCCGCATGTCGCGTAGAAGTGGTTCGTCGCGCCATGCCTGAGCAGGACGGGCCCGTGTCTCCCCACTCGCTCTCGCGCCGCGTGTTTCGCAGCACGAGCCCGAGGCGTGCCCGGCATGCCTTGTTCGCGTAGCTCGACGGCCCTCCGCTGTGTTCATGGATGGGAAGTCGTCACGACGGACACCCTCGTTGTCGCCGGTGCCCGCGCCGCGTGAGGTCTCGCGGGCCGGTGGGCCGAGTCACCCGAGGTCATCCTCATCGGGTTCGACATCAGGGCCTGTATTGGTGCGAGCGGCATCGCCACGCCTGGCTTCGTCGCATCCAGCCCGTGAATGGGCCGAACGGTTCGGCGGCGATACGAGGGCCTGAAAAAGCGAAAGCCCCCAAGTCTTTTGGACTTGGGGGCCTTCTCTTGGCGAGGAGTACGGGACTTGAACCCGTGGCCTCCGGCGTGACAGGCCGGCGTTCTAACCAACTGAACTAACTCCCCACAACCTTGGGCGGAACAGGGATTGAACCTGTGACCCTCGCCTTGTAAGGGCGACGCTCTGCCGCTGAGCTATCCGCCCGCAGGCGTGTTCCGCGTTGCGACGAGCGGGCTTTTATAAGTGGCTCACTCCACTGTCAAGCACCTGTTTCGAAGACCCAGGATCTTCCGTCACCGGCCGCGCGGAGCGTGAAAACGCTCGTGCGGCCGGTGACTTAGGGGCCTAGGGGACGGTGCCCACGTCGGTGCCCAGGAAGCCGTCGGTGTTCTTGCCGTTGCCTCCGCGGTCTTCCCGTTCCCCGTAGCAGTAGGGGCCGCCGTTCAGAGAGTAGCGGTAGGTGTACGCCGCCCCCGCGGCCACGCCCGTGGGGAGGGTCGCGGAGAACTGGTCGTTGTTGCCCCCTCCCTCTTCACTGAGGAACGGCGCGGAGATCCACGTCCAGCCCGCGACACCGGGATCCTGCTGCAGGGTGCCATGGCCGAGCTCGGCCACGAGGCCGGGGCCAGGGCCCCCCTGGGTCGTGACGCCCCCCTGGTACACCTGCCCGTAGATGGTCGTTCCGGGTGTCGCGGAGAACGGCCACTGCAGGTTGCAGTACTCGATGTCCGAGTGCTTGTTGACCGTGAGGGCATGCTGCTGGCCCTGGGTGTAGCCCCCCACGTCGCTGCCGTCCTTGTCGCAGTAGGCCCATGTCGAACCATCCGTGGTGTAGCGAAGGCTCACGGCACGGCTGCCCTGGTAGGCCGGATGGATGGTCGTGGTGAACTCGTCCGTGTCCGCCTCACCCGAGGCCTCTCCGGCGTACGTCGCCGGCTTCCAGGTGAACGACGCCGGGGTGGTGGAGGCGTCCACGTCCGCGTTGCCCAGGCCGACCTGCACCTGGAGCCCCGTGCCCGCACCGGGGCCGTTGGTGACCCCGGGGATGCGCACGTGGCCCGTCACCATGACGGCATCGCCGCTGCCCACCGTCGTCCCGCTCACGCTCTGCAACCGGCAGACGCCCGTGGCCGCCGCCTGCACCGTCAACGTGCCGGCGTCCGCGATGTCGAAGTCGTCATCCGTGCCGTCCGCGTCGCAGTACACGTAGGGGCCCGTGCCCAGCTTCACGCGGTAGGCGAACCGGAAGCTGCCCGCCGTGCCTGGGTTGGGAAGGGTGGCCCGGTACTCGTCGTTCTGGGTGTTGCCCGTGTCGGCGCCATGCGTCGCGGCCGTCCACTGCCAGCCTCCGCTCGTGTGGGCGGTGCCATCCGGCCCGTAGCCCAGCTCCGCGACGATGCCCGCACCGGCGCCAGCGCCCGGCGTCACGCCCGCCTCGTGCACCTGGACCGCGATGACCTTCGAGGCCGCCTCACCAATGGCGTAGGCCTCGACAGGGGGCGCGGCTTGCGTCTCACCGCCCAGGCGGCACCAGTCCACCTGCGGCGGCACCACCGCGGCCACCGTCAGGACCGACGCCTGCGCCGTCTGGTAGCCGTTGGCGCTGCCGTCCCGGTCGCAATAGGCCCAGGCCCCGGTCTGATACCGGAAGCGCACGGCCACCGCGTAGGTGCCCTCCGTGGCGGGCGCCGTCAGCGACGTCTCATAGGCGTCCTGCGCTCCGCTGTCCGTCTCGCCCGAGAAGCTCGCGGCCTTCCAGTTCCAGCCCGTCCCCGTCGCCGGGTCCGAACTCGCCGGGCCATACCCCACTTCCGAGGTGATTCCCGCGCCCGCCGCGCCGCTGGTGACGTCCGTCACCGTCGTCACAAGCACCTTGCCGTGCACCACCTGCGTGGCGCCGCCCGGCGTCGCGCTCAACGTGGCCGGACCCACCAACTGGCACGCGTCCACGGCCACGGGCTTCACTTCCAGGCCACCGGCCTGGGCGAGCGTGAAGCCGTTGCCGAGGCCGTCCGCGTCGCAGTAGCGGTACGCGCCGCCATTCACGTTGAAGCGGATGGCGAACTTGTAGCGGCCCACCGTCCCCGGGTTGGGCAGGGCGGCCTTCCACTCGTCGTTGCTCCCGCCTCCGCCTGACTCGCGGTTGAAGCTCGCGCCCGTGGAGGTCCACTGCCAGCTCGCCGTCTCCGGCGCGTCCGCCTCCGGGCCGTAGCCCACCTGTCCCTGGATGCCCGTGCCCGCGCCCGTGCCCGGCGTGACACCCTCCATGTAGACCTGGGCGTAGATCTCCTTCGTCGCCTGGCCCACGCGGTACACCTCGCTTGGCGGAGGCTCGATGGCCTCACCGCCGAGCTTGCACCAGCCGATGGAGATGTCCTGCGCCGCGCTCACGGTGAGCGCGCCCATCTTCGTCGGGTCGAAGCCCGTGGGGCCGCCGCTGTTGCCGTCCGAGTCGCACAGCAGATACGCACCGTCGTTCACCTTGAAGCGATAGGCGAAGCGATAGCTGCCCAGCGTGCCCGGGTTGGGCAGCGTGGCCTCGAACTGGTCGTTGTTGCCGACCTCGTCCTTGTACGAAGCCGTCGTCGTCCAGTTCCACTGCGCCGACGTGGCGGGGTCCTCCGCCGCGGGCCCCCAGCCCACCTGGCCCACCAGTCCGGTGCCCGCGCCGGCGCCGCTCGTCACGCCCTGCACGAACACCTGCGCCACCACCTTGCGGTTGGCCACCGCGTCCGTCGCGTACGTCACCGTCTCCGGCGTGTCGTTCCCGTTCGGGCCCAGCTTGCAGTAGCCGATGACCTTGGGGACCACCACTTCGCCCGCGACCGTGAGCTGGCCGAGCTGCGCGAGCTCGAAGTCCTGGCCGCCGTCATCCACGCCGTTGCCGTCGCAGACCCGGATGGGACCGCCGTTGGCGCTGAAGCGCACCGCGTAGCGGTAGTCGCCATTGAGGCCGGGGTTGGGCAGCGTGCCCTTCCACTCATCGTTGACCTCGAAGTTGTCCTTGGCCCAGGCCAGCGGCGTGGCCCAGTTCCACAAGGGCGAGGTGCGTGGGTCCTCCCCCGCGGGCCCCCAGCCGAGCTGGCCGGAGATGCCCGGGCCCGCGCCCACCTTGTCCGTCACGCCCGGCATGTGGACCTGGGCGAAGACCGTCTTGAGTCCCGACGTCTGCGTGGTCTGGTAGTTGATGACCTCGGGGGCCTTCTGGTCCTCGCCAATCTTGCACCAGCTCACGGGCGGCTTCGGCGCCTCGGTGCCCACGGTGAGCGTGCCCAGCTTCGCCAGGCTGAAGGTGAGCTCGCCCTCGACGCTGTCGTTGACGCCGTCCGCGTCGCACACGCGCCACGCGTTCTCACTGATGCTGAAGCGGAAGGCGAGCTTGTACGTGCCCACCGTGCCCGGGTTGGGCAGGTCCGCTTCCCACTCGTCGTTGTTGCCGTGCTCGGCCTTGTAGACGGCGGGGACCCATGTCCACGCGGCGGAGTTTCGAGGGTCCGAGTCCACCGGCCCCATGCCCAGCTGCGCCACCAGCCCCGAGCCCCCGCCGGCGCCCTGGGTGATGCCCGCCGCGTACACCTGGCCGGCCACCTTGATCAGCGTCGAGTCCGTGGGGCGGTAGAACAGCTCCGGGTTGGCGCGGTTCCCGTCGGGACCCAGCTTGCAGTAGTCCACGCGCGGCCGGGTGATGAACACGCGGCGCAGCATGTCCTCCGTCACGCCGTTGGCGGTGCCATCGCCATCCGCCATCACCCACGTCTTCCCGCCGTCGATGGAGAAGCGGATGGTGATGACCCACTCGCGGCTCTCTCCGCCGATGGCCGGCTGCAACAGCACGTTGCCCTTGTAGATGTCCGCTTCACCGCTGTCGGAGTCGCCCTCGTACGTGGCCTCCTCCCAGGTGTAGCTCTCCGTCTTGAGCAGCTCGCCGTTCGCCGGAGCAAAGCCCACCTGCGCGCGCACGCCGCCGCCCTGACCCACGCCTCGGGTGAGGCCGGCCACGGTGATGGCGCCTCGCACCAGCACGCCCACCGGCTGCCCGCCGCTCACCGCGTCGGTGTTGCCGTTGATGATTTCGGCCTGGTCGATGTTCGCCGTCGGGGGCCCCTCGTAGAGGAAGCCCTTCACCAGCACGCCATAGGCGCCGTCCGGGTTCACCACGCGCACATCCACCTGCGCGGTGCTCGCGGAAGGGGAGTAGCCGTAGATGCGGAAGGCGTTGACCACGACGACGCGCAGGGCTTCCTGGTTGCCGAGGTAGAGCTTCGCGCCCGGCTCGAAGCCGGAGCCATAGACGTTGATGAGCGTGTTGCCCGCGATGGGGCCACCGGTGGGGGTGATTTCCCTCACGGTGGGCGGGGTGAGCGAGGGGGGCTGGCCGCCCTCCGGGTCATCACCACAGGCCACGACGAGCAACGACAACACGAGAAGAAGGGACCGCGGACAACGCGACGACATCGGCCATCACCCCTTGACGCCGCCAGCGGTCAACCCGCCGACGAGGTGCTTCTGGAGAGCGAAGAACAACGCCATGACCGGCGCGGAGACAATCAACGCGCAGGCGGCGAACTTGCCCCATTCCACCTTGTACTCGCCCACGTACCGCTGGAGGGCGACGGGCAGGGTGAAGCGGGTCGGGTCATTGATCAGCGTGGCGGCGAGGACGAACTCGTTCCACGCCGTCATGAAGGAGAACAGCGCCGTCACGGCCAGCGCGGGGCGGGCCAGCGGCAATACCACCTTGATGAACACCTGGAAGGGCGAGGCCCCGTCCATCACCGCCGCTTCCTCCAACTCGCGCGGCAGCGTGTCGAAGTAGCCCTTCAGCATCCAGATACAGAAGGGCAGGGCGGTGGTGGCGTACACCAGCACCAGCCCGGTGAGGCTGTCGAGCAGCCGCAGCTTCTGGAGGATGCCGTAGATGGGCACCAGCATCAGCGTCGCCGGGAACATCTGGGTGACGAGCAGGGCCTGCATGCCGCCCTCCTTGCCCGGGAACTTGAAGCGCGACAGCGCATAGGCCGCCGTCACCGCGAGCGTCAGCCCCACCACCGTCGTGGCGCCGGAGACGATGAAGCTCGACAGCACCTGCCGGCCGAACACCCAGCGCCCCTGCGCATCCGAGCCGAGCAGCACGTCCCGGAAGTGGTCGAACGTCACCGCGTCCGGGAACGGGTTGGCGGTGAGCGACAGGCCGTCCGACGGCGACAGCGCCATCTTCACCACCCACAGCACCGGGTAGAGCGTCACCATGCACATCAGGCTCAGCCCCATGTGGATGACGGCCATCTTCAAGCCGGAGGGCTTCTTCATGACGCCTCCTCGGGCTTCATCAGGCGCCGGGTGAAGACGGACCAGCCCATCAGCACCACGAAGATGAGGACCGAGTACGCCGCCGCGAAGCCGTACTGCTCATTGCGCTGGAAGGCCCAGCGGAACGCCTCCGACACCAGGATGTCCGTGGCGCCGCCCGGCTCGCCTCCGGACACCAGGTAGATGATGTTGAACATGTTGAACGTCCACACGCTGCCCAGGATGACGGCGGGCAACATCGCGGGCTTGAGCAGGGGCAGGGTGATGCGCCGGAACTGCGTCCACTTGCTCGCCCCGTCCACCTCCGCCGCCTCGTACAGCTCCGGGGGGATGGACTGCAGCGCGCCCAGCGCCACCACCATCATGAACGGGAAGCCCAGCCACGTGTTGGTCGCCACGTTGGCCGCGAAGGCCGTGGAGAAGCGGGTGAACCAGCTCACCGGCTCCAGGTCCAGCGCGACGAGCAGGCCGTTGATGGCGCCGAACTGCCGGTGGAACATCCCCTTCCACATCAGCGCGGTGATGTAGTTGGGCACCGCCCACGGGATGATGAGCAGCACCCGGTAAATCCCCCGCATCTTGAGCAGCGGGTCCTTGAGCACCAGCGCCAGCCCCAGGCCGATGCTCACGTGCAGCACCACGTTCACCACCGCCCACAGGAGCGTCACCGCGAGCGTGAAGTAGAACGAGAGCGGCTCGGTGATGCTGTAGCCACGGCTGGCCAGGATGTCGACGAAGTTGGCCAGGCCCACGAAGGTGTACTGCCCCGCGTCGTGGTGGAACAGCGACAGCGACAGGCCCACCACGAAGGGGATGAACACCAGCACCAGCAGACCCGCCGCCGCGGGCGCGACATACGCCACCGCGCGCGACACATCCGGATAGCGCTGACGGAATGTCTGGCTCTGTGCCGGCCGCCGCAGCACCCACGCCGTGCCTCCGCCCAGGACCATCACTCCGGCGAGACCCAGCCAGGGCATGGGGCTGGCGTCGGGTGGGCGCTCCCGGTGCAGGGCCCGGTAGCGACGGTCAGCGAGCGCACCCGCGTCCTCGGGCCGCGTTCCGCCCTGGAGCACCGCGCGCAACGTCAGCTTCATCGGCTCCCACACGCGGGCCATCTCCAGCGTGTTGGGCATGGGCGTGGCGTCCTTCGCCGCCTCGCGGAAGGAGGAGATGAGCGTGTCGTCCTTCACTTCCTGGAGCTGGTACGCGGCCACGTCCGCCGGAATCTGCCGGCCCACCGTGGTGCGCACCCGCGACGCCTCGCCCAGCGACAGGAAGCGCGCCAGCTCGTGCGCCCGCGCGGCCTGCTCCGTGCGCGAGGAGACGAACGCCGCCTCCACGCCGAGGAAGGGCTTCATCGGCGTGCCCGTCTCGCTCACCGTGGGCAGCGCCACCACGCGGAACTGCACGGCCGGCGCGATTTCTCCCGTGAACCAGGGGCCGCTGATGGTCATCGCCACGCGGCCGTCGTTGAAGAGCGTCTTCACCAGCGCGCCCGAAACCTCCTGGGGCATCATCCCTTCGTCCTGGAGCCGCTTCACGAAGGCCAGCGAGCGCGCCATCCCCGGCGTGTCGAAGCTCGCGCGGCCCGTGGCGTCGAAGAGCGGCCCGTCGAAGCCGAAGAGGAATGGCGCGTGGAAGTAGAAGTCTCCGCTCTCATACGCCAGCCCGAAGCGCCCCTCTTCGGGCTTCGACAGGGTGGGCAGGAGCGCCAGCAGCTCCGCGGTGGTGGTGGGCGGGCGCGGCACCAGCTTCGTATTCACATAGAGCGCCAGCGACTTGAGCGACATCGGATAGCCGTACACCTGGCCATCCACCTCCAGCGCCTCCACCGTGTTGGCGAAGTAGTCGGCCCGGACGAGGGTCGCCGTCGTGGGCGCCAGCAGGTTCTGTCCCTGGAAGTTGCGCAGCCGCTCGTGGTTGAAGATGAAGACGTCGGGCCCCGCGCCGTGGGGGATGGCGTTGGTCAGCTTGGCCGCGTAGACGTCATAGGGCAGGGCGAGCATGTCCACCCGCACGCCCGTCTTCTCGGTGAAGAGCGTGGTCGCCTGGAGGAGCGCGGCCTCTTCGCCACCCCGGTACGCGTGCCACAGCTTGAGGGGTGCTGTCTGGGGCTCCGCCGCGTGCGCGCTCCACGCCGTCGCGAGCAGCACCAGCGCCAGCAGCCTCTTCAAGACGCCACCTCGAGCGACTCGCGGTCCACCGGGTGGCGAAGGGCCACGGACCCATCCTCGGTGAAGACGTGCAGCGCGTCCGCCACCGGCGACAGCGACACCCTGTCCCCCACCGAGACCTGGGAGCCCTTGTCGAAGCGCGCGGCCACCAGGCCCGCCTCCGTGCTGACGAAGGCATAGCCGTCGAAGCCCAGCCGCTCCACCGCGTCCACCGTGCCCGTCAGGGGCCCCAGCGCCGCCACGCGCAGGTCCTGGGGCCGCAGGCCCACCAGGAGGTTCGTCGCACCCGGGGCGAGGTCCGAGGGGGACAGCAGCGTGAAGCCCTTGCCCACCAGGTTCGCGCCGTCGCGTCGGGCCTCCAGGAAGTTCATCGCGGGCGAGCCGAGGAAGCCCGCGACGAAGCGGTTCGCCGGGCGGTTGTAGAGCTCCAACGGCGGCCCCACCTGCTGCAACACGCCCGCGTTGAAGACCGCCACCCGGGTGGCCAGCGTCATCGCCTCCACCTGGTCGTGGGTGACGTAGATCATCGTCGCGCCCAGCCGGCGGTGCAGCCGCGCCAGCTCTCCGCGCATCTGCACCCGCAGGGCGGTGTCCAGGTTGGACAGGGGCTCGTCGAAGAGGAAGACCTTCGGGCGCCGGACGATGGCTCGCCCCATGGCCACCCGCTGACGTTGTCCACCCGACAGCGCCTTGGGCTTGCGCTCCAGCAGGTGGCCCAGCTCCAGCATCGTCGCGACTTCAGCCACCCGGGAGGCGATCTCCGCCGGGGGGAACTTCCTCAGCGTCAGGCCGAAGGCCAGGTTCTCCCGCACCGTCATGTGCGGGTAGAGCGCGTACGACTGGAACACCATCGCCACGTCGCGATCCCTGGGGGGCACGTCGTTGACGCGCGCCCCGCCGATCCGCACCTCGCCCGAGTCCACCTGCTCCAGCCCCGCGATGAGCCGCAGGAGTGTCGTCTTTCCACAACCCGACGGCCCCACCATGACCAGGAACTCGCCCTGTCCCACCTGAAGGTCCACGCCCTTCACGATGAGGTTCGGGCCAAACGACTTCTTGATTCCGCTCAAGGTGACTTCGGACAAGACGCGCTCGAAAATGAGGGGAGAGAACGGCGGGGCACATTACCCGGAGCGTCGCGCTTTCCCCAAACCTCGCCGGTTGGGCGCGGTGCGTTATTCTCGCGCCGGGCCATCCGGAAGTTTCCGGGGTCCGTAGAGGGACAACTGGGGTGGCCGCCTTGTCAGCCCCAGAAGGCGCTTGTTATGGAAGCTGACATCCGGTCCGTCGAGGTCTACCCCACCGTATGAGCACTCCCCGTTGGTCCCTCTCGAGGGGCGCGACCCTGGTCGCTTTTCTGTTCGCCGTCGGTTGCAGCGAGAGCGACTACGTCCGGCTCTACCACAGCGAGGCCCGCGCCCCGAGCTACACCGTCGAGGACGTCGAGTCGATGAAGCACATGGGCGCGACGTTCACCGACCAGGGGGTCAACTTCGCCCTCTACTCGGAGAACGCGACGCGGCTGGAGCTGCTCCTGTTCGATGATCCGGAGAGCAACCGGCCCTCGCGCACCTACGAGCTGACGCGCTACGGGGACGTGTGGAACGTCTACGTGGAGGGCGTGGGCCTGGGGCAGCACTACGGCTTCCGGGCCTGGGGCCCCAACTGGGAGTTCGATCAACGCTGGTTCCCCGGCTCCATCCACGGCTTCCGCGCGGACGCGGACGTGGACGGCAACCGCTTCAACCCGAACAAGCTGCTGACGGACCCGTACTCGAAGGCGCTGCACCGGGACCACGACTGGAGCAAGGGCAGCACCGCCAGCGGGCCGGCGCGCACGGAGGTGACGTACGCGGCCTCCGCCAAGAGCGTCCTCGTCCAGAGCGACTACCAGTGGGGCGACGGGGAGCGGCAGTGGCGGGACAACCGCCAGAACGAGCAGTGGGCGGGCCACAAGTGGCAGGACCTCATCGTCTACGAGGTCCACGCCAAGGGCTTCACCGCGGACCCCGCCAGCGGCGTGCGCTTCCCCGGCACCTACCGGGGCCTGGGCGAGAAGGCCGACTACTTCAAGGACCTGGGCATCACCGCCGTGGAGCTGCTCCCCATCCACGAGAAGCCGCTGGACGGCGGCTACTGGGGCTACCAGACGATCAACTTCTTCGCGCCCGAGCTGTCCTACGCCGCCTTCAAGCGGCCGAACGAGGTCGTCGACGAGTTCAAGTGGATGGTGGAGGAGCTGCACAAGCGCGACATCGAGGTCATCGTCGACGTCGTCTACAACCACACCGGCGAGGGCGGCCTCTGGCGCGAGAAGCTGGAGTCGGACGACGTGCTGCCCGGTGAGCCGCTGGACTCGTTGGACCCGGCGGAGGTCGCCGGCGTGTACTCGTTCCGCGGCATCGACAATCAGGCGTACTACGGGCTCAACGGGGACCGGCGCACGTACTGGAACAACACGGGCGTGGGCAACCAGACGCGGCCCAACCACCGCCCCATGCGCAAGCTCATCATCGACAGCCTGCGCTTCTACGTCGAAGAGCTGCACGTGGATGGCTTCCGCTTCGACCTGGCGCCGATCCTGGGCGAGAGGGATCAGGACTACAACCGCTGGGACGACCCGAAGAACACGGTGCTTCAGGAGATCGTCGATGACCCGGTGCTCCAGCGCTACAACACGCGCATCATCGCGGAGCCCTGGAGCGCGGGTGGCTGGTACTGCATGCCCATGGGCGAGTTCCCTAACTCGCTCACCCAGCCCGGCAACGGCTGGTACGAGTGGAACGGCCGCTTCCGCGACTGGTGGCGCGCGTTCATCAACCGCGACGACTGGAAGCTCAACTCCAACGAGGGCTCGCTGTGCGGCAGGCCGGGCTCCGCGGACGGCGCCTTCCTGATGTACGGCAGCAAGGAGTGGTACTCGCGCAACGGCCGGCGCCCGTATCACTCCATGAACTTCATCACCGTGCACGACGGCTTCACGATGTATGACTTGTTCACGTACGAGGTGAAGCAGAACAAGTGTGGCCCGCTCAACCCGGTGTGCTGCGACACGCCCAACAGCCCCTTCTGCGACAAGGTGAGCGGCGAGGACCACAACCGCTCGCGCAACTGGGGCCCGGTGGGTGACACGCGCGGGGAGAGCATGCGCCGGCAGATGATGCGCAACGCCTTCATGGCGATGATGATCAGCCACGGCACGCCCATGATTCTGGGCGGCGACGAGTGGATGCGCACGCAGCTGGGCAACAACAACGCCTACTCCACGCGCGCGGACAACCCCTTCAACTGGTACCAGTGGGGCGCCTACCTGGCGCGCGACGAGCGGCACCGGATGTACGAGTTCGTCAAGGCCGCCATCCGCCTGCGCAAGGAGCACGCCTACGCCTTCGCGCCGCCCGACTACGAGAAGGGCTCGCCCCTGGTGTGGAAGAGCGCCCAGAACACCGAGGAGGTGGGCTGGGACACCAAGCAGTTGATGATGCACTACCCCGATACGTCGTTCGGCCCGGAGCTGGTGGTGCTCATCAACATGGAGCCGCGCGCGGTGGAGTTCACCCTGCCTCCGGGGCGCCAGTGGAAGCGGCTCATCGACACCCAGGCGTACTTCGACAGTCCCGAGTACCTGTCCGCCACGGGCCTGGAGTCCCGAGTCACGGGCAACTCCTGGCTGGACGCGCCGTCCCCCGTGACGGGGGTGACCTACGGGGTGCCCGAGCGCACCATCGTCGTCCTGCGCGCGGAGTAGGGGCAGGCAGGCGAGGTGCGCTATAAGCGGGGCCCGTCCATGCGAGTCCTGCCAGCGCGCCTCGGCGCCCTCCTGCTGCTCTTCATCCCGCTCGTCACCCTGGCCGACGCGTCGAGAGATCGCTTCGGCGCCGCGGGTTACTTCCGCATCATGACCCGCCCGGATTTCTCGGGCGGCTCCGGCCAGCTCGGGTACTACTGGCTGTACGGCCGGCTCCTCAACGAGAGCCCCTACGGCGAGCTGAACCTGAGGCTGGACGTGCTCCAGTCCGCGCCGGGAACCGACGAGGCCTGGGCGGAGGTGCACACGCGCTTCTCCGGCACCTCGTTCCGCTCGGCGGACCCGGGCAACGGCTCCTTCGTCAACTTCCGCGCGGACTACCTGTTCGTGCGCGCCGGCAACATCCTGCTCGACAGGGTGACGTGGCAGCTCGGCACGCTCGAGGACCGCTGGAATGACTTGCACATCTACGACCAGCGGCCGGCGACGCTGCTCTGGGACACCGTGGGCCTGTCCGGCACGTACCAGGGAGACCGCTACGACGTGCTGCTGGCGGTGGGTGACAGCGGCTACACGCTGCGTCCCCAGAAGTACAATACGGTGCTCACCGGCGCCGCGTCCTTCCGCTACCGCCTGATTCCGGGGCACCTGGAGCTGGGGGTGCGCGGACAGCTCGGCTACGAGCCGAAGGTGCGGGGCAACCGCAACGCGCTCTACGCGTCGCCCAACACGAACTACGAAGACTACGTGCGGCGCGAGGTGGTGCAGCGCTACTTCGAGCAGAACCCGGGTCAGGCGGACTACGCGGTGGGCAACCTGACTCCGCGCAGCGCGCTGTCTTACCGGGCCATGGGCTACGTGGGCTTCGGCAACGTGGGGCCGCTCATCTGGGACAACCTGTACCTCACCTTCGAGCGCAAGCACCCGGACCAGGCCTACACGGAGCGCGTTCGCGACAGGGAGTTCTCGGTCTTCATCGCGGACCAGACCGACGAGCGCTACGAGGCGGCGCTGGGCAACGAGGCCTACATCAAGCTCATCCCCGACAAGCTGGAGGCCCTGTGGGGCGTCTGGGTGGGGTACGCGTTCAACGAGGACAACGCCATCAAGCCCGGCGACGACGACCGCCTCATCGCGTCCACGGTGCTGCGGCTCCAGTACTTCCTCACCGAGCGCGTCCATCTCCTCGTGGAGACGAGCATCGCCACGGAGCGCAGCAAGAACGGCAACCTGTATCGCAACCACGTGGACTCGGTGTTCACCAACTCCGGGGGCGTGCCGGACTCTCGCGGCCTGGAGTACGGCGACAGCGACACGCGCAACACGTGGCAGGGCAAGGTGGGTGTCGTCCTCAATCCAACGGGACGAGGCATCTACGCGCGCCCCAGCTTGCGGCTGCTGTATGGCTTGCAGCACTCCTCGCAGCACGCGGCGTTCGGCAACTCCTTCGTGGATAGCCTGGACCAGTACAACACGTACATCGGCCCCGAGCGCCACTGGCACTCGGTGGTCGCCATCGAGGCCGAAGGATGGTTCTGAGACAGCGGTGGGTGGTCGTCCTCTTCCTGGCGCTCATGGCGTCGGGCTGCCTGAAGCGGCAGGGGCCGCCGGTGCTGGCGCCCGAGGGCACCGTGGTGGCGGTGGCCTATATCCGGGACGACGCGCAGCGACGCGGCACCGTGGCGCAGGTCCCCGAAGGCGTCCGTCAGCGCGTTCTGGAGGCGCTGGCCAAACGCAACCTCCAGGTGCAGGAGGTGCCCTACGAGCGGTACGCCACCGACTTCGCGAAGGTGACGGATTCGCAGCGCCGCTTCGCGATGCTCAAGGCGCAGGCCCCGGAGGCTCCGCTGCTGCTGCTGGTGGAGACGCGGGTGTCGTTCTTCGGCCAGGTGGGTGGGCGCTTCTCCTGGGACGTGTATGTGAAGACGACGGCGAACCGCGCCACGTCCACGCTGGAGCCGACCAGTGATTTGCAGGACTACGGCGCCGCGCTCCAGTTCGACCAGCAGCGCGAGGACGACGCGCAGAACGAGGTGTCCCGGCAGATTTCGGGACAGGCAGCCGCGCTGTTCGACTCGTTCCTCGCCTCTCCCATGCTCGTGCCGAACACGGAAGGGGGCCCTGGCGTGGTGCCCGGCCTGGACGCGCCAGCCGGCGAGGGAATCGAGCCGGGCAAGAGCACGCCGACGGAGCTGCCGCCTCCCGGGCCCGAGGCTCCTCCCGTGCCGCCTCCCTCTCCCGCGCCGTACAGGGGCCTGTGGACGCCGCCAGCCGGAGACGCCATCTACTTCGTGATGGTGGACCGCTTCTCCAACGGGGACGCGGGCAATGACGGGACGGTGGATGCGAAGGACGCGCAGGCCTTTCACGGCGGAGACCTGCGGGGTGTCATCGACCGACTGGACGGGCTGAAGTCGCTCGGTGTCCGCACGGTGTGGCTTTCACCCGTCTTCCAGATGCGGACGGAGAAGTTCTACGGCTACGGCGCCTTCCACGGCTACTGGGTGGAGGACTTCGGGCGGGTGGAGCCGCGCTTCGGTGACGAGGCCCTGCTGACGCGGCTGTCGGACGAGCTGCGCCGCCGGGATATGCGGCTGGTGCTGGACGTGGTGCTCAACCACGTGGGCCCGGAGACGCGGCTCACGCGCGAGAAGCCCGAGTGGTTCCACGGCCTGGGGCCCATCGACAACTGGAATGACTCGCGCGAGCTGGTGATGCGCGACGTGCACGGGCTGCCGGACCTGGCGGTGGAGCAGGAGGCGGTCTACGCGCACCTGCTGTCGAAGTCGCTGAAGTGGGTGGACGCGGTGAAGCCCGCGGGCTTCCGCCTGGACGCCGTCAAGCACCTGCCGATGGACTTCTGGGCCCGCTACAACGACGACCTGCGCGCGCACGCGGGCAACGACTTCCTCCTCCTGGGCGAGCTGCTGGACGGCGACCCGGTGCTGCTGTCGCGGGTGATGAAGGAGGGCCGCTTCGGGACGATGTTCGACTTCCCGCTGGCCTTCGCGCTGGTGGATGTCTTCTGTCGGGGCCGCTCGCCGGCGCATCTGGGCGCGGTCCTCTTCAACGACCGGCTGAACCCGGCGCCCGGCTCCCTGGTGACGCTGCTGGACAACCACGATTTGCCCCGCGTCATGAGCGAGTGCGGCGGGGACGTGGAGAAGGTGAAGCGGGCGCTGGCGGTGCAACTCACCGCGCGGGGGGTGCCGGCGCTGACGTACGGCATCGAGGAGGGGCTCACCGGCGCGAAGGAGCCGGAGAACCGGGGCGACATGCGCTTCACGCCGGACCACCCGCTGCGTGCGTGGATTGGTCGGCTGTTGGACGCGCGGCGGGGCAGTGAGGCCCTCCAGCGTGGCGAGACCTTGGTGCTCGCCGCCCGGGAGGACCTCTTCGCCTACGCCCGTGTGACTCCCGACGAAGCCGTGTTCATCGGCATCAACTCCGGGACGAAGCCCCGGGATGTGTTCCTGCCGGAGGCGCTGGGCGAGGCCGGCCAGGGCGTGGACCCGCTGACGGGCTCGCAGGGCATGCTGGGGCGGCTCGCCGAGTCCGCGTATTTCCACGTCACGAATCCGCCCGGTCAGGTGACGCTGCGTCGGCTGACGCCGCGCACTCCGGGTGGTTTCGCGGCGCTCGCCCAGAAGGCGCGGGCGTGGTCGCGCGGCGAAGGCGAGCGGCGCACCGTGGTGCTCGCGACGGGCGATGCGTCCGTGCGAGTGGTGGGCGGCGGGCCGGAGCTGGGCGGGTGGAAGGCCGAGCGCTCGCTGCGCCCCGAGGCCGGCGCGGTGACACTGTCGCTGCCCGTGGGGGGCGTCTTCGAGTACAAGCTCGTCCGTGACGACGGCCCGGGGAAGTTCTCCTGGGAAGCGGGACCCAACCGTCTGCTCTACGTTCCCCAGTCGGATGAGTCCGACGTCGCGAGCCAGGAGCCCCTTCGCGTGGAAGTGGCCTGGGAGCAGCGCCCCGCTGCCGCGGCACCGTGGTCCCTCATCCGTCCCATCCTTCTCCGCTCCCGACCGGAGCTTTGACCCAGAGCCCGAAGTGAACGACCGACTCCTCCGCGCCGCACGCCGCCAGCCCACCGACACCACGCCCGTGTGGCTCATGCGTCAGGCGGGCCGCTACCTGCCCGAGTACCGGGCCATCCGCGGCAACATCGCCTTCCTGGACCTGTGCAAGCACCCGGACCTGGCCGCCGAAGTGACGGTGCAGCCGGTGACACGGCTGGGCGTGGACGCGGCCATCATCTTCTCCGACATCCTGATTCCCGTGGAGGCGATGGGAATCACGCTGGAGCTGGGGGACAAGGGCCCGCACTTCCCGGAGCCCGTGCGCACCGCGGCGGACATCGACAGGCTGGGCGTGCCGGACCCGGTGGAGGGCACGGGCTTCGTGGCGGAGGCCATCCGCCGCACCCGCAAGGCGCTCAACGACTCCGTACCCGTCATCGGCTTCGCGGGCGCGCCCTTCACGCTGGCCGCGTACATGGTGGAGGGCGGCGGCTCCAAGAGCTACATCCTCATCAAGCGGCTGATGTTCGAGCAGCCCGCGCTCGCGCACCGCCTGTTCGGCAAGCTCACCGACACGCTCATCCCCTACCTCAAGATGCAGGTGGAGGCGGGCGCGAGCATCGTCCAGATTTTCGACTCGTGGGGCGGCGAGCTGTCGCCGTGGGACTACGAGCGCTTCTGTCTGCCCTACCTGACGCGCATGGTGTCCGAGCTGAAGGCCACCGGCGTGCCCGTCATCGTCTTCGGCGTGGGCATGTCCACGCACCTGCCGCTGCTCCAGCGCACCGGCGCGGACGTGGTGGGCCTGGACTGGACGCTGCCCATGGACGAAGGCCGGCGCGTGCTGGGGCCGGACATCGCCGTCCAGGGCAATCTGGACCCGCTGCACCTGTTCCTTCCGCGTGAGGAATTGGATGGGCGCGTCAAAGACATCCTCCTGCGCGCGGGCCCCGTGGGGCACATCTTCAACCTGGGCCACGGCATCCTCCCGCCCACGGACCCCGAGGCCGCGAAGTTCGCCGTGGAGGCCGTGCACCGCCACGGCTTCGCGCTTCGTCAGGGAACGCTGACGCCGTAAAGCTTCAGGGTCGCTGCGCGCCGTCTGGGAATGCGCGCGGCCCGACGTAACCTTTCACGCCACACGGAGTTCGACTCTTGTGGCGTGAAAGGTCTCTGCGCGAGGCATTGAGCGGTGCGTCATCCCCGCAATGTCTTTGTTTGGTTTTGGGCACGAGCATTGCTCCCTCGCCGGCCGCAGCCCGCCATTCATTCACTCATCTCGATTCTGACCTCTTCGACCCGGACCGGTGCGGCTGAACCCGCGGCACCACGAGGAGCGTATGCAACATCGTCACTCACACCCCCGAACCACCCTTGGCTCAGCCATCACCTTGTTGGCCCTGATGGCCTTCACCTGGAGCGGCACCGCCCAGGCGCAGACCTTCACCCACGGCGTCGCGGACGGCTTCGTGCTGCCCACCGAGCCGGTGTCGCCCAGCACGGGCATGCTCAACTACATCGCGGCGAACTACACCTTCCCCGGCTCGCGTGCCTTCGACGACACGAGCATCGACCGGTGGTTCGCCACCACCTTCACCAACCTGCGTCGCAATGGCCCCATCTGTGGCGCCACCCTGCGCATGTCGGTGCGCAACCTGGGCAGCAATGACTCCATGGGTCTGCTGTTCATGGGCCCCGCGGGCACGCAGGTCGCCACCGGCTTTGGCGACTCCCTGACGAACCTGGGCATCGCCTTTGGCGCCACGGGCACCATCAACCTCAACCTGGCGGCGCTCCCTGGCGCGGTCAACCTCATCCCCACCCTCAACGCGCAGGGTTTCGTGGATGTCATCGTCCAGGACGACTCCGCGGTGGACTTCGTCTCGCTCACCATCACCCAGTGCCGCGTGGACGTGTACTCCAAGGACAACGGCAGCGACTTCGGCCTCACGCCGACGGTGGACCCCATCTGGATCAGCCCCGACATCCGCGTCTGCCAGACGGCCGGCTGCGTGGGCCACCAGAACCCGGAGTTCGGCCAGACGAACTTCGTCTACGTGACGCTGCGCAACAACGGTCCGCTCGTACCCCCGGGCAACCCGGCGAGTGGCACGCTGCTCGTCTATTACACCGGCTCCGGTGGCGCGGCCGTGTGGCCCACGGACTGGGCGCCCATTGGCACCATCGCCGTCAGCATCCCCGCGGGCGCCACTCAGGAGTTCATGGTGCCCTGGACGGGCGTGCCGGCGCCGGGCCACTACTGCCTGCTGTCGCGGTGGGTGTCGACGCAGGACCCGATGACGCTGGTGGAGGTTGCGGGCTCCAACACGCTCAACAACACGCGTTGGAACAACAACCTGGCGTGGAAGAACATCAACGTGGTGAACCTGACGCCGTTCGCGCCCGCGAGCGAGTACGACTTCCGTCTGCGCAACCTGCTGCGTGACGCCCACGGCACGGCGGCCCTGGAGGTTCGCATTCCGGACCGCACCGGCGGCCCGTCCTTCCTGGAGCGCGGCCAGCTCTTCCTGACCCTGCCCGAGGAGCTGTGGGCGCGCTGGCAGCACCAGGGCACGGGCTTCGAGGTGGTGGGCGAGCGCCAGGTGCGCATCGTCAACCCGAACGGCGCGCGGCTGGAGGGCCTGATTCTGGACCCGAACGGCGCTCACCATGTCGGCGTGCGCTTCGTCGCGCAGGTGACTGATGCGGACCAGGGCAAGTTCGCGGTGGACCTGGTCCAGCACTCGGCCAGCGAGGAGAAGCCGGACAAGGTCGAAGAGGCGGGTGGCGTGCGCTTCGACATCACCGTGGGTCCGCAGTCGGACACCGGCGCGGGCACCAACGCGAAGAAGTAGGTGAACGGGGCCTGGCCCCGTGAGTTGCAGGACGAGGGGGTGGAGGTGCCCGTCATGGGTCCTTCGCCCCCTCGCTCTATTGGGAGCCGGACGTGCCTCGCGACAAGTGCTCGCGGATTGACTCTTGAGTCAATCGCGGGTTGACGCGGCGCATCACCGCCCGTTAGATGGGCCTCACTCGTCGTCGCAGGAGGGTGAGGCACACATGGCAAGCGAGAAGCGTAACGGTCACCGCAGGGTGGCCATCGTCCGCGGCCTGCGGACCCCATTCGTCAAGGCGGGCACTGTCTTCGCCGGGCTCACCGCGTTGGACCTGGGCCGCATGGTGGTCCAGGAGCTGGTGCAGCGCTCGGACCTGGACCCGAACGTCATCGACCAGCTGGTGTTCGGCACGGTGATTCCGTCGCTGACCGCGCCGTCCATCGCCCGTGAAGTCGTCATCGCCGCGGGCCTGCCGATGAAGATTGAAGCGGCGACGGTGACGAAGGCCTGCGCGACGTCCATCCAGGCGATGACGACGGCGGCCAACTCGATTGCGGTGGGCGAGGTGGACGTGGCCATCGCCGGCGGCACCGAGGCGATGTCGGACGCGCCCGTGTTCACCAGCCGGCCCCTGGCGCATGCGCTGGCGGCGGCCTCCAAGGGGCGCTCGCTGCCGGAGAAGCTCAGGCCCTTCCAGAAGCTCAAGGCGACAGATCTGGTGCCGGTGCCGCCCGCCATCGCCGAGTACTCCACGGGCCTGTCCATGGGCGAGAGCGCGGAGAAGATGGCCAAGGAGAACGGCATCTCCCGCGACGAGCAGGACCGGATTGCATGGGCGTCGCACCGCAACGCGGCGGCGGCCTGGAAGGACGGGCGCTTCGACAACGAGGTGATGCACGTCTCGGTACCGCCCCAGTACGAGCAGACGGTGACTCGCGACAACATCATCCGCGAGGACTCCACGCTGGAGGCGCTGGGCAAGCTCAAGCCGGTGTTCGACCGCAAGTATGGCACCGTCACCGCGGGCAACGCGTCGCCGCTCACGGATGGCGCCGCCGCGCTGTTGTTGATGAGCGAGGAGCGGGCGAGGGCGTTGGGGTACGAGCCCCTGGGCTACCTGCGCTCGCACGCGTACGCGGCCACGGACCCGGGAGACCAGCTGTTGCAGGGGCCGGTGTACGCGGTGCCCACGGCGCTCAAGCGCGCGGGCATGAAGCTTTCGGACATCGACCTGGTGGAGATGCACGAGGCCTTCGCCGCGCAGGTGGGCAGCAACCTCCAGGCGCTCGCGTCCAAGGCGTTCGCGAAGAAGGCGGGCTGGAGCGAGCCGGTGGGGGAGATTGACCGCGAGCGGCTCAACGTCACGGGCGGCTCCATCGCCATTGGCCATCCCTTCGGGGCCACGGGGGCGCGCATCGTCACGCAGGCCCTCAACGAGCTGAAGCGTCGGAACAAGAACACGGTGATGTGCACCGTCTGCGCCGCCGGCGGCCTGGGCGCCGTGGTGGTCCTGGAGCGTGCGTGATGGCCATCAAGCTTGAAGAGCTGGAGGCGAAGCAGGGCTTCTCCCTCACCGTGGAGGACGGCGTCGCCGTCGTCTCGTTCGATTTGCCGGACTCGGCCGTCAACACGCTGTCCCCCGAGGTGGGCGCGGCCTTCACGCTCCTGCTGGAGGAGGTGGAGCGCGAGGCCCAGGTGAAGGCGGTGGTCTTCATCTCCGGCAAGAAGGACAGTTTCGTCGCCGGGGCGAAGATCGACTACCTGCAGACGCTCAAGACGGCGGAGGACGCCACCGCCATGAGCCAGCAGGGGCAGGTGGGCTTCGACCGGCTGGAGGCGTTCCCCAAGCCCGTCGTCGCGGCCATCCACGGCGCGTGTCTGGGCGGAGGCCTGGAGTGGGCGCTGGCGTGCCACTACCGCATCGCCACGGACAGCCCCAGGACGACGCTCGGCCTGCCGGAGGTGCAGCTCGGCTTGATTCCGGGCGCCGGCGGCACGCAGCGGCTGCCCGCGCTCATCGGTGTGCAGGCGGCGCTGGACCTCATCCTCACCGGGAAGAGCGTCAAGCCGTCCAAGGCGAAGAAGCTGGGCATCGTCGACGAGGTGGTGCCCACGCCCATCCTCCGCGCCATCGCGCTCCAGCGCGCCCGGGAGCTGGCCGCGGGCACGCTGAAGCCCGAGCGCGCGCACGGCCAGGGCTTCAAGGCGGTGGGGCAGAAGAAGGGTGTCGCGGGCTTCTTCCAGGGACTTGCGAACAAGGAGCTGTGGGCGGAGGTGGCCCTGGAGGACAACCCGCTGGGCCGCAAGGTCCTTTTCGACCAGGCGCGCAAGCAGCTGAGGAAGAAGACGCGCGGCAAGTACCCGGCGCCGGAGAAGGCGTTGCAAGTCATTCGCGTGGGCCTGGAGTCCGGGCGCAAGGCGGGCCTGGAGGCGGAGGCGAAGGCGTTCGGCGAGCTGGTGATGTCGGACGTGTCGAAGCGACTGGTGGAGGTCTTCTTCGCGACCACGGCGCTGAAGAAGGAGAACGGCACGGCGGACGCCAGCGTGAAGCCGCGCGAGGTGAAGAAGGTGGCCGTGCTGGGCGGCGGGCTGATGGGTGGAGGCATCGCCTACGTGGCCGGTGTGCTCCAGGGCGCTCAGGTGCGGGTGAAGGACAAGGACGACGCGGGGGCCAGCCGCGCGATGAAGCAGGTGCAGGGCATCCTGGACGAGCGGGTGAAGCGGCGCTCGCTCACCTGGCGCGAGGCTGCGGCGAAGCAGGCGCGGATTACGGCCGGCACCGACTACAGCGGCTTCAAGGCGGCGGACCTGGTCATCGAGGCGGTGTTCGAGGACCTGAAGCTCAAGCACCGCATGCTCGCGGAGGTGGAGGCCGTCACCGGCCCCGACGCCATCTTCGCGTCCAGCACCTCCAGCATCCCGATTACCGAGCTGGCCAAGGGCAGCCAGCGGCCCGCGCAGGTCATCGGCATGCATTACTTCAGCCCGGTCAACAAGATGCCGCTGCTGGAGATCATCACCCACGCGGGGACCGCGGACTGGGTGACGGCCACCTGCGTGGAGGTGGGGCGCAAGCAGGGCAAGACGGTCATCGTCGTGAACGACGGGCCGGGCTTCTACACCTCGCGCATCCTCGCGCCGTACATGAACGAGGCCGCGCACCTGCTGGCCGAGGGCGCGGACATCGCCGCGCTGGACAAGGCGCTGGTGGAGTTCGGCTTTCCGGTGGGGCCGATGACGCTGTTGGACGAGGTGGGCATCGACGTGGCCCACAAGGTGGGGCCCATCATGGAGGCGGCCTTCGGCAAGCGCATGGCGGCGCCGAAGTCGCTGGATGGCGTGGTGGCCGATGGCCGGCTGGGCCGCAAGAGCCAGAAGGGCTTCTACCTCTACGAGAACGGCAAGAAGAAGGAGGTGGACCCCACCGTCTACGGGCTCCTGCCGCACGGCAAGGAGCGCAAGTCGTTCGATGCCTCGGAGATGGCGGAGCGACTGGTGTTCCAGATGGTGAACGAGGCTATCCGCTGCCTGGGTGAAGGCATCCTGCGCAGCGCGCGCGACGGCGACGTGGGCGCCATCTTCGGCCTGGGCTTCCCGCCGTTCCTCGGGGGCCCGTTCCACTTCGCTGACAGCAAGGGGCCCGCGGAGTTGCTGCGGAAGCTGGAGCACTACCAAGACAAGCTCGGTGAGCGCTTCACGCCCGCGCCGCTCCTGGTGGAGATGGTGAAGGCAGGCAAGACGTTCTACCCGCGCTGAGCGCGAGGTGACCGGGGTGGGGGGCGCGACTTCCCACCCCGGTGCTTGACCGGGGCGGTGTTCTAGGAACAGCCTGCCGCCCGCATGGCCCGCTCCGCGTCCCGCACCATCGCCCTGGTCGTCCTCGTCGCAGTCCTGCTCTGCGGCGCAGCCGCGGCGGCGGGGGCGTGGCGCTACTTCCACAAGAATCCGCAGAACCCCGTCGTCCGGTTGGACGAGTACGTCACCATGGGTTGGGTGGCGTGGGATTCGAGCTGGTACATGCGGATTGCCCAGGAGGGCTACCAGTACACGCCGGGCGAGCAGAGCTCGGTGGCCTTCTTCCCACTCTATCCGCTGCTCATCCGCGCGGTGGAGACGCTGGGGCCCAACGTCTATCAGGCCGGGGTGCTGATAACCCTGCTGTGTGGCCCGCTGGCGCTGCTCATGTTCACGCGCTGGGCGAAGCTGCTGACGGATGACGACACGGCGCTGAAGGCCGGGCTGTTGATGGCGCTGTATCCCTTCACCATGTACTTCTACGGCGCCATGTACTCGGACGCGCTGTTCGTCCTGCTGGTGGTGTCGGCCTTCCTGCTTCTGGAGAAGGGGCACCTGGCTCCGGCGGTGCTGGTGGCGGCGGTGGCCACGGCGGCGCGGCCGGTGGCGCCCGCGGTGGTGCTGGGGCTGCTCGTGCGGCGCCTGGAGTGGAAACACGCGCGGGGCGAGAAGTGGGGCGTGGTGGACTTCATGCCGGTGCTCTCGGGCCTGGGCTTCGGTTGCTACATGCTCTACCTGTGGCACCAGTTCGGAGACCCGCTCGCCTTCGTGAAGGTGCAGGGCGCGGCGGGCTGGTCGCAGCAACCCGGCTGGCACACGTGGCTCAAGGTGGGCTGGTTCGAGCGCGTGGTGCTCAATCCCACGGACAAGCGCGAGGCCTTCCGACTGGCCGCGCACGCGTTCTTCACCTTCCTGGCGCTCGCATTGGTGTGGCCCACGCGCAAGCTGCTGGGGTGGGGCTATGCGGTGTATGTGCTGGCGATTGTCGGCCTGCCCGCCTGGTCCACGAAGGACTTCATGGGCATGGGGCGGTATCTGCTGTCCTCGTTCCCGGTCTTCCTCACGGGGGCGCTCTTGTTGAGGCAGCGGCCGCGCGTGCTTCAAGGGGCGCTCGCGGTGGGCGCGGTGTCGCTGCTCGTCCTGTCGTGGGCCTTTGGCGCGGACTACTACATCTCATGAGCACGCTCCTCGAGCAGGCCCTCGCGCTGTACGCCGGACTCCCCGCGGCCGAGCGCTTCCATGTGCATGCGCGGGCGTCCTCCGCGCCGCTGCTCGCGGTGGCCGAGCGGGTGTCGGGTGGCATCGTGGCGGACATCGGCTGTGGACACGGCCTGCTCTCCGCGCTGCTGGCGTTGGCGGAGCCGAGTCGCACGGTGCACGGCGTGGACCCGGACCCCCGAAAGGTGACGTGGGCGCGCGAGGCGCTGTCGGGGTTGCCGCAAGTGAAGCTCGCGGAGGGGACGGTGGAGGACGTGCTGGCCCCCGCGTTGCCGCGCGCGTGTGACACGGCGGTGGTGTGCGACGTGCTCTACCTGCTGCCCGAGGCGAAGTGGCCCGCGTTCCTTCGCACGGTGCATGGCCTGCTCAAGCCGGGAGGACGCTTCCTGTTGAAGGAGGTGGAAGGCGACGGCTCCTGGAAGCACCGCAAGGCGTTGGCGCAGGAGTGGGTGATGGTGTCGCTGCTGCGGCGCACGAAGGCGAGCGGTGGAATGGTGCTCAAGCCTCGCGCGGAGATGATGGCCCTGCTCAGGGACGCGGGCTTCACCGTGCGCGAGGTGGTGGACCTGGGACGGGGCTACACGACACCGCACGTGCTCTACATCGCGGAGGCGAGTGCTCCGTAGGTCGTGCCGCGACGGCGCGAGGCGGCTGTCTTTTGTCGTGCGCCAGGCGAGCGACGCGAACGTTGTGCCGCGATTCAATGCGGGCCGAACTCGGTCGTGCGCGCCATGGCGCTGCGGCGAGGTGAGTGACGCGAGGCGGGTTGCCTTCGCTCGTGTGCTCTACGTCGCGGAGGCGAGCGTCCCGTAGCTGTGGAGCTGGATGCCTCGCTCGTCGAGGCGCGCCCTCACGCGAGGACTGGTGAGCGCCGCCAGCTCCGCCTGCCAGCCATAACGCCACGCCGGGTCCTCTGGCACCTGCGGCTCGCCCTCACCGGGATGACAGCCCAGCTCGAAGTCGCCCGAGGGCAGGGCGTCCAGCGCGGCGAGCAGCGCGGCCTCGTCCAGTCGCCCCGCCTCGAACACCCCTCCCGCGCTCACCCGTCGCACGCCTTGGGGCGCACGAGGCGCGGTGCGCGCCAGCACCGTCAACAGCGTCGTCTTCAGCGCGGGCCCAGGCGTCCGCAGCCACGACACGCGGGGCAGGGCGTCCGGCCAGCGCACGGGGAGCTTCTCGCGCGCGGCCAGTGACTCCACGAGCGGCCTGATGCCCGGCAGCACATGCAGGTGCTGGTGCCCGTCCAGATGGTCCACCGCCACGCCCAGCTCCCGCGCTCGCTGAAGCTGCGCGTCCAGCTCCAGCGCCACCTCTTCGCGTCGCACGTTCCCCAGGAGCCAGTCCCGCGCGAAGTCCGCCCAGCTCCCCCGCAGCCTGCCTCCAGGCGCCACCGTGCTCACTGACTCCGCGGGCGCGGCCGGAGCCAGCCGCGTGGACAGCGCCAGGTGCAGCCCCACCGCGAGCCCCTGCGCCTTCGCGCGGGAAGCGGCCTCGCTGGCCGTGGGCCCCATGGCCAGCAACGTGGCACTGGTGACGATGCCCTCGCGGTGCGCTCGGAGGATGCCCGCGTCCAGCGACGGGTGCAGCCCCAGGTCGTCCGCATTCACCACCAGGCGCGTGGGGCGCGAAGTCACGGCCCGCTCAGCCCCGCGCCGTACGGCCGCCCGAGGACACCGTGCGCAGCGGCTGCACCGACGGAGGCAGGCGCACCGGCTGCGTGGGCGGCGTCGGCGTGCGCGTCTCCGGGTACAGCTTCACCAGCTCCTTCACCATCTTCACGATGACCGAGGGCGAGGCCAGCGTGGACACGCCACGGGTGCGCGGGAAGTAGTCCACGCCCATCTGGAACACGCGGAAGCCCTTGCGGATGGCCTTCACCACCAGCTCCGCGTCGATGAACGAGCCCTGGCTCTTGAGCTCCATCGACTCCAGCACCCGGCGGTGCATCACCTTGAAGCTGAAGTTGACGTCCTTGATCTGGATGTCGAACAGCGCCCGGATGAGCATGTTGTAGACGAACGAGTAGACGATGCGCTTGGGCCCCTCGCTCGTGCGGTCGAACCGGAAGGCGCAAATCATGTCCGCCTCCAGGTACTCCAGCAGGTGCAGCGAGCGCTCCAGCTCCCTCAAGTCCCACGGCAGGTCGATGTCCGAATACACGACGATGTCCTTCGTCGACGCCGCGAGGCCCGTGCGCATCGCCCCGCCCAACTTCAGATTCACCGGATGGGTGATGACCCGCAGCTGCGGAATCCGCTGCGCCATGGCCTCCGCCAGCTCCTGCGTGCGGTCCGTCGACGCGTCGTTGACGACGATGATTTCAAAGTCGTCCGTGAGCTGCGGCAGCACCTCCAACGCCCGACCCACCGCCCGTTCGACGTAGTCCTCCTCGTTCCACGCGGGAAGGAAGAGGCTGATGCTGGGGTACTTGGCCACGGAGGACCTCGGGGTGCGGGGGGACTGCTCGGGCGGTTCGGTACCAAGCCCTGGGTCCTAAATCAATCATGGGGCTCCCACCCGAGAGCACCTGTGTGGTACCGTGGAGTTACCATTTTCCGGGGATACTGTGACCCTCAGGCCCTGCACCTTGTTGGTGGTGGACGAAGCGGAGTCAACCCTGGCCCGGCTGGCGCGGGCGCTCGGGCCGGAGGACTTCTGCCTCCGGCTGGCCTCCCCAGGGCCCGAGGTAGGCCCGCTGGCGCGAGAGGTGGACCTGGTGGTGTGGGTCGCCCGCTCGGCTGGCGAGCCGTCAGCCCTGGAGTGGCTCGACAAGTTGCTGGCCCTGGAAGGACCGCCAGGGCCCCCCGTCGTGCTCCTGGCGGACAGGGAAACCCGGGGCGTCTGGTTGGGCGCGCTGGCTCAGGGGATTGAGGTCGTCTTTGACCCATGGGATGCGGAAGAACTGCGGGCCCGGGTGGAAAAAAGCCTGCGGACCCAGGCCCGGCTGACTCAGCTATCCAACCAGGTGGGTGAGCTGCAGCGGCTGTCCTCGACGGACGGGCTGACGGGGGTCCACAACCACCGCCATTTCCAGGAGCGGCTGCGCGAGGAGTTCCGCCGGGCACAGCGTTACGACGACCCGCTGGCGCTCATCCTGTTGGACCTGGACCACTTCAAGCAGGTGAACGACAGGCACGGCCATACCGCGGGGGACGGAGTGCTCCGGGAGGTGGCCGCCGCCCTCCAGCGCAGCGTGCGCGAGACGGACCTGGTGGCTCGGTATGGGGGCGAGGAGTTCGCCGTCCTGCTGCCTCGCACCCACCTGACGGGGGCCCTGTCCGTCGCGGAGCGTGTCCGCCGGGATTTGGCGACCCTCCGGGTAGGGCCGGATGGAGCACTTCTGGTGACGGCCTCGCTGGGCGTCTCCAGTTTTCCCCACCGCACCGTCCTCAGCCCCGAGCAGCTGCTGCTCACCGCCGACGAGGCCCTCTACCGGGCCAAGGACGAGGGGCGAGACCGCATCTGTCTCCACTCTCAAATGTCCCTCTTGCCGCCCTCCTCCTCGCAGGGCGACTGACCTGGGTCAAAGACCCTGGGTTGGTATTGACCCATGAATAGGGGATGAGTCTAAGATGACCCCGGCCCTCGATTGTCGGGGAGTCGAATCATCTCGTGATTCCATGGGTTTGCAGTGCCCCACCGGCTGGCAAACGCATTGCAAATGTCATGGGACGGAAAGAATCCCATGGGACCCCTCGCCGCACAGCTCCCGAAGCCCGAAGCCGCCCCGCGCGGCCGGCTGCTGCTCGTGGACGACGAGGAGAACATCCTCAAGTCCATCCGGCGGGTGCTGCGTCGGGGTGACTGGGATATCGAAACCGCGACGGACGCCGAGCAGGCGCTGAGGACGGTGGAGGAGTTCCGTCCCGAGGTCGTCATCTCCGACTTCCGCATGCCCGGCATGAACGGGGTGGAGTTCCTGACGCGGGTGAAGCAGCAGGAGCCGCGCGCCCAGCGCATCATGCTCACGGGGCAGGCGGACCAGCAGGCCATTGAAGAGGCCATCAACCGCTCCGAAATCTTCCGCTTCATCTCCAAGCCCTGGAACGACAGCCACCTGGTGCTGACGGTGAAGAGCGCGTTCGAGCAGTACGCGCTGCAGGCGGAGAACGAGCGGCTGTACCGGGTGACGACGGCGCAGAACGCGGAGCTGAAGCTGCTCAACGCGGACCTGGAAGAGCGCGTCGCCCAGCGCACGCGGATGCTCAGCCAGGCCAAGCGCGAGTGGGAGCTGTCGTTCGACTGCATGGAGACGCCGCTGTGTGTCGTCCGCGGTCGCGACTTCGCGGTGCGGCGGGCGAACCTGGCGTACGCGCACGTGGCCGGGCGCTCCATTGAACAGATTCCGTCGGACGTCGCCTGCTACCGCTACCTCTTCGGCCGCAACGAGCCGTGCACGGGCTGCCCGCTGCCAGCGGCGATGGAGAGTGGCAAGGGCGCGCGCGGTGAGGTGCAGCAGGGGGGCAGGACGTACGTGGTGGCCGCGTACCCCATGGCCGGGGATGAGCGGGTGGTGTGCACGTATCGCGACGTCACCGAGGAGCAGGCGATGACGCGCCGGCTCATCGAGACGGAGAAGATGGCGGCGGTGGGGCAGCTGGCGGGGGGCGTGGCGCATGAAATCAACAATCCGCTGGGCGGCATCCTGGCGTTCGCGCAGCTCATGTCGCGCGACGCGGGCCGCGACGACGCGGACCTGGAATCGCTGGGACTGATTGAAGAGAGCGCGCTGCGCTGCAAGCGCATCGTCGAGAGCCTGCTGAAGTTCAGCCGGCACAGCCGCGTGGAGGACCGGCGGCTGTTCGACCTGTCGCGCTGCGTGGAGGACGCCGCGGTGCTCTTCCGCGCGCAAATCAAGGCCACGCCTCGCGCGGAGCTGTCCCTGGGTTTGAAGGAAGGGCTCCCCAAGGTGTACGGGGACCCCGGCACGCTCGCGCAGGTGGTGCTCAACCTGCTCCAGAATGGCCTTCAGTCGCTGCCCCGGCGCGAAGGCAAGCTGACGCTGGAGACGGGCCGCGAGGGAGACCGCTGCTTCTTCGCGGTGTCCGACACCGGCTGCGGAATCGAGGAGCGGCACCTGCCGCGCATCTTCGAGCCCTCCTTCACCACCAAACCCCCCGGTGAGGGCACCGGGCTGGGTCTGTCCATCGCGTACCGCATCGTCCAGGACCACGGGGGCAGCTTCCACGTCGACACCCAGGTGGGCGCCGGCTCCCGTTTCACCGTCTTCCTGCCCATTCCCCTGCAGCTCGAGAGGTTGCCGTGAACCAAGTCAAGCGCGCCAAAGTCCTCGTCGTGGATGACGACTCCGTCGTCCTCAAGGCCGTGACGCAGATTCTCCAGCGCGAGGGCCACCCGGTGGTGGCCATTGATGACGCGGTGGAAGGTCTGACGGCGGCCAAGGACCCGTCCATCGACGTCGTCGTCCTCGACATCAAGATGCCGAACCTGTCCGGCATGGACCTGCTCCGCGGAATCAAGGCGGACCGTCCGGACGTGGAGGTCATCATGATGACGGCCTTCGCCACCGTGGAGACGGCGGTGGAGGCGGTGAAGGCGGGGGCGTACGACTACCTCACCAAGCCCTTCGAGAACATCGACGAGGTGAGCCTCACGGTGGCCAAGGCGGCCGAGCGCAAGGCGCTCAAGGACCGCACCCGCGCGCTGGAAGAGGCGCTCACCGTGCGCAGCCAGTTCGAGGACCTCATCGGCCAGTCGCCGCAGATGCGCTCGGTCTTCAAGCTGGTGGAGACCGTCAGCCACTCCACCGCCACGGTGCTCATCCAGGGTGAGAGCGGCACGGGCAAGGAGCTGGTGGCGCGCGCCATCCACTACCGCAGCTCGCGCAAGGACAAGCCCTTCGTCGCCGTCAACTGCTCGGCGCTCACGGAGACCTTGCTGGAGAGCGAGCTGTTCGGCCACATCAAGGGCAGCTTCACCGGCGCCACGGGCAACAAGAAGGGCCTGTTTGAAGCGGCCGACGGCGGCACCATCTTCCTGGATGAGATTGGCGATGTGCCTCCGGCCACCCAGGTGCGCCTCTTGCGCGTGCTGCAGGAGGGTGAAGTCAAGCGCGTGGGCGCCAACGAGCCCGTCAAGGTGGACGTGCGCGTCATCGCCGCCACCCACGTGGACCTGTCCCGCGCCAAGGAGCAGGGCAAGTTCCGCGAGGACCTCTTCTATCGCCTCAACGTCATCACCATCGACCTGCCGCCCCTGCGCGACAGGCCGCAGGACGTGCCGCTGCTCGCGCACCACTTCCTGAAGCTGTACGCCTCCAAGGCGGACAAGAAGGTGGCGGGCATCTCTCCGCGCGCAATGGAAGCCCTCACCTGCAACCGGTGGACGGGCAACGTGCGCGAGCTGGAGAACGTCATCGAGCGCGCGGTGGTGCTCACCAGCAACGAGGTCATCGACGTGGAGGACCTGCCGCCCGGCTTCCAGTCGGCGCCGCAGGCCGACTCGGCGGTGGAGGTCTTCTCGCTGGCGCACCTGCCGTACGCCCAGGCCAAGCGCCTGGCGATGCGCGCCTTCGAGCGCCGCTACCTGTCCGCGCTCCTGGAGAAGAACAACCAGAACGTCTCCAGCGCCGCGCGCGCCGCGGGCGTGGACCGCTCCAACTTCCGCCGCCTGCTCAAGCAGTACGAAGTCGCCGGCCGCTCCATGAAGCCGCGCGTCCTCAAGGACGACGACGTCGACGGAGTGGAGACGTTGGAAGCAGCCTCCTAGTTCATCCCTCCTCGCCAGGCTCGCGGACGCGCTCCGCGAGCTGGCGTTGGATGGCTTCGTAGCGCTCGGCCAGCTCCGCCTCGTGCCCGTTGCGGGTGGGGGTGTAGAAGCTCCGGGCGCGCAGGGCCTCGGGCAGGTAGTCCTCCGGGACGTAGTTGCCCTCGAAGTTGTGCGGGTACTTGTAGCCGCCCCCGTAGCCCAGGGACTTCATCAGCTTCGTGGGCGCGTTGCGCAGGTGCAGCGGCACCGGCAGCGCGCCCTCCTTCGTCACGGCCTCGCGCACGGCGGTGTACGCGGCGATGACCGCGTTCGACTTGGGTGCCAGGGCCAGGTACGTCACGGCCTGGGTGAGGGGCAGGGTGCCCTCCGGCAGGCCCACGAGCTGGAAGGCTCGCAGCGCGTCCACCGCCACGCTCAACGCGCGCGGGTCCGCGTTGCCGATGTCCTCCGAGGCGAAGATGACCATGCGCCGGAGGACGAAGATGGGGTCCTCGCCCGCCTCCAGCATGCGCACCATCCAGTACAGCGCGCTGTCCACGTCGCTGCCGCGCATGGATTTGATGAAGGCGCTGATGACGTTGTAGTGCTCCTCGCCGCCCTTGTCGTAGAGCAGCGTCTTCTGCTGGAGGGCCTCCTCGGCGACCTTGCGGTCCACCTTCTCGCCGCCATGGGCCGCGGCCACCTCCAGGCCGGTGAGGGCCTTGCGGGCGTCTCCGCCGGCAGTGCTCGCGAGGAAGCTCAGCGCCTCGTCCTCCACCACCACCTTGCCGCCCAGGCCGCGTGCGTCCGCGACGGCCCGGCGCAGCAGCGGCACCAGCTCCTCCTCCTCCAGGCCGCGCAGGGTGACGACGCGGCAGCGGGACAGGAGCGCGGCGTTGACCTCGAACGACGGGTTCTCCGTGGTGGCGCCGATGAGCGTCACGGTGCCCTTCTCCACGTGGGGCAACAGGGCGTCCTGCTGCGACTTGTTGAAGCGGTGGATTTCGTCGATGAACAAGAAGGTGCGCTGGCGATGCAGGTTCCACCGCTCCTGGGCGCGGGCCACCGTCTCGCGGATGTCCTTCACGCCGGCGAGGACGGCGGACACCGAGTCGAAGGCGGCGCCGGTGGAGCGGGCCACCAGCCCCGCGAGCGTCGTCTTGCCCGTGCCCGGAGGCCCCCAGAGGATGAGGCTGGGGACCTGGTCGCTCTCGATGGCCCGGCGCAGGAAGCGGCCCTCTCCGGTGATGTGCTCCTGGCCGACGAACTCGTCGAGGGCGCGTGGACGCATCCGCTCCGCGAGCGGCGCCCGACGGGCCTGCTCCTTCTGGCCGGCATGTTCGAAGAGGTCCATGGAAGCTCCAAACCTAGCGCTCCGAAGGGCTCCTCGCCGGGGCGTCTGTCCGATGGGAGGGCCCTTGCGCAAATCAGGGGAGCGCCCGGGTGCCCGCCTGGATTAAAAAGCCTCCCGCGTGCAGACCCTCGTCATCGTCGCGAAGAAGGACAACCCGGAGGCGGTGGCGCTGGCGGCCCGTATCCGCGAGCACTACCCGCATCTCACCGTGCTGGGGGACCGCTCCCTGGCCCATGTCCTGGGGTGGCCTCGGGTGGAGGACCGGGAGCTGGCGGCCCGAGCGGACCTGACCGTGGTGCTGGGAGGTGACGGCACCCTCATCTACGCGGCGCGGCTCCTGGGAGGGCGCGGCGTCCCCATCCTGGGCGTCAACCTGGGCAGCCTGGGCTTCATGACGGAGATTCCCGTGGAGGAGCTGTTCTCCACGCTGGAGGAGGTGCAGGCCGGCCGCTTCCAGGTGGACTCGCGCATGAAGTTGACGTGCCGGCTCATCCGCAACGGCAGCGTGCTCATCGAGGACGAAATCCTCAACGACGTGGTCATCAACAAGGGCGCGCTGGCGCGCATCGCCGACCACGAGACGTCCATCGATGGGGTGCCCATCACCACGTACAAGGCGGACGGCGTCATCCTCGCCACGCCCACGGGCTCCACGGCCTACTCGCTGTCGGCCGGCGGCCCCATCGTCCACCCGTCGGTGGACTGCACGGTGCTGTCGCCCATCTGCTCGCACGCGCTCACCCAGCGCTCCATCGTCGTGCCGGCGGACCGGACCATCCGAATCACGCTGCGCAGCGAGACGGCGGACACGTACCTCACGCTGGATGGGCAGACGGGCCACGGCCTGCAGGGCGGCGACTGCATCGAGGTGGTGCGCTCCGCCAACCGCGTCAACCTGGTGCGAAACCCCCGCGTGGCCTACTTCTCCATCCTTCGCCAGAAGCTCCACTGGGGCGAGCGCTGAAGGGCCTCCGCGCCACGTGTTCCTGATTCTCTCGAAGGTGCTGGACCTCTTCCTGGCACCGCTCACCTGGGCGTTGCTGCTCCTGCTCGTCAGCGGCCTTGTTCGCCGCGGGCCCCGGCTCTCCCGAGGGCTCGCCGCCGCGGGACTGCTGGTGCTCTACCTCTTCTCCACCGAGGCGGTGTCCACGCTCCTGACGTACGCGGCGGAGTCGGGCGCACAGGACACGTCCGTGCCGGGCGTGACGTACGACGCTGTCATCGTCCTGGGCGGAGGGTTGGACCCTTCCGCCACGGAGCGCTCGGGCCGCATCGAGTTCAACGCCGCATCGGAGCGCGTGCTGAAGGGCTTCGAACTCGTGCGCGAGGGGCGTGCGAGTCACGTCTTCATCTCGGGAGGCTCGTTGGACCCGCGTCCCCAGGCGGTGGTGGAGGCGGACGTGCTGTCGCGCCTGCTCCAGGAATGGGGCGTGCCCTCGGAGCGCATCGTCACCGAGGGCAGGAGCCGGAACACGCGGGAGAACGCGCTGGAGTCCGAGCGCATCATCCGCGAGCGGGGCTGGAAGCGGCTGCTCCTGGTGACGAGCGCGGCGCACATGCCTCGCGCCGCGGGCTGCTTCGCCGCGGTGGGCCTGCGGCCGGACACGCTGCCGGTGGACGCGCGGATGCCGGCCACGCGCCCGGGGCGATTGAGCTGGGTGCCTCGGGCGTCCTCCTTGTCGCAGAGCACGGACGTGCTGCGCGAACTGGCGGGGCGAATCGTGTATCGGCTGCGAGGGTGGACGACGCCGTGACGGTGGCGTCGTCGTCCCGAGGGCTCAGCTCGCCGCGCGGTGCAGGGGCAGGTCTTCCACGGGCGCGGTGCGCAGGACGGCGTCCTCTCGCAGCCAGGCCAGCGTCGTCAGCCGGTCCTCGTCGAGGATGCGCTGGGTGGTGATGCGGTCCGGGTAGCAGCGCATGAACATGTTCGTGAAGTGCGAGCCGTAGTGGATGTACTCGTCGGGCCCGGGCGTCGTCAGGGGGCGGACGCACGCCTCGAAGTGGGGCTCGTGGAAGTAGGCCATCGCGAAGCGCTCGCGCGTGTTGAGCGCCACCTTGTGCGGCGTCGACAGGAGATATCCCCGCGTGAGGAACTGGAGGATGTCGCCCGGGAACACCGTCAGGACATCGGGCACGGGCTTCACGAAGGTCCACGGCTCGTCGTGCTCGTACATGCCCGCGGAGCTCTCACCCGGCAGCCAGTTGCGGCGGCGCTTCTCTCCCTCGACGGGCGGGCGGATGTAGAGCCCGCCCACGTCGTCCTGCGCGGCGATGACCAGCAGCCCGTAGTCGGTGTGCGCGCCGATGCCGCGCGTCGCCGTGGTGGAGCGGGCAGGGAAGCGCAGCACGCGCATGTGGTGCCAGCCATCCCGCGTCAGCGCCGTGAGGGCGCCCACCTCCAGGCCCAGGCCCAGCGCGACCAGTCGCAACAGGCGCTCTCCCGTGGAGCCGAGCTCGTCGGTGTGCTCCTTCATGTCGCGGCGGTACGTCTCGTCCGGCCACGGCGCGGGGCCATGGCAGGGCCAGCGTGCCTGCACGCGCGCATCCGTGAGGGGCACGTCCTTGCAGACGGTGAAGATCTCCGAGTAGTCCGCCTCGCCCGCCGTCAGCTCCTCGCCGGAGGCGACGTAGCCGCTGTACGTCGAATCACTCACGCACCGGGCCTTGTCCTCCAGGGGTTGGCGGAAGAAGCGGCGGCTCGACTCGAAGGCGCGTTGGGTCTTCTCCAACTGGGCCTCACTCATCCGGAGCTGGAAGATGCCGTCGCGTCGCCAGGCTCGAATCATGGTGAGCCCGAGCGCGACGTCGGACTCGCTTCCACTCACGGATTGCGGCAATTGAAACGTCACCAAATCGGCCATGGGAACTCCCGCGTGGGGGTGGTGGGGAGCTCTCCCGGGCCGGGTTTGTCTCGTCGGAGATGAAGGGGTGCTCCGCCGGCGCGCGAGTGGAGCAATCCCTCGCGTTCATTGCCAGACACGGGGCGAAATGCACCCAGGTTTCAAGCAGTCGGATTGTCTGAAACTGGATGCGAGGGCGCGCGAATTCCAGCCAGGGCTATTTCAGCGCAGGTGCGGGTCTGCGCGCGTCCGGGGCGAGCGCGCTTCCGCCCAGGCGGGTGATGCGGCCTTCGGGCTTCGCGCGCGGCGCGGGCTTGCCTGACTTGAACGCGTCCGCGAGCACGTCCAGCGGCGAGCGTCCGTCCTTCAGCGCGGGCGTGGTGGGCTGGCCCTTGAGCACGTCGTAGCCATCCTTGCCGCTGGTGAGAAAGCTCAGCGTGGCGAGCCGGTACGTGGCCTCGGCGTCCAGCGGCTTGCCGTGGACCTTCACGTCCACCACGCGCGCTCCGGCGGGCTTGCGCGGGTCGAACGTGAAGCGCATGCCGGAGACCTGGAGGAAGCGGCCCGGCCTCGAGTCCTCGCGAGCCAGGCTGACGCCATTCTCCAGGGCCGCGCGCAGCGTGGCGCCTCGGAGCTCCACCACCACGAGCTCGTCCGTGTAGGGCATCAGCGAGTGCAAATCCCGGCGCGTCATGACACCCGCGGGCAGCACGGTGTCCGCGCGCAGCGCGCCCCCGTTGACGACGGCCACGTCCGCGCCCGCGGCCTCGCGGAAGGCGTCCGCGACGAATGAGCCCAGGTTCGTCTCCCGCGTGCGCACCTGCGTGCTGCGCGCGTCCAGGGCCACCGGCGTGCGGCCCACGGGCTCCGCCAGCCGGGCGAATAGCGGCCCGTAGGCCTTCATCGCCTCGTTGAACTCCGCGTCCTCCGGCACCTTCTTCGTGACGGGAATCCGCGTCCAGGACACCTTGCGCACCGTGCCCGTCGCGGGGTCCACGTCCAGCGAGAGCCGGCCCAGCTCCACCGCCTCCGCGGGCACCTTGAAGATGGGCGTGCCCGTGGTGCGGTCCGCCGCGCCCACGTGGTCATGCCCGCCCAGAATCACGTCCACCTTCACGCACTTCGCCAGCTGCCGGTCCTGCTCCAGCGGCAGGTGCGTCAGCCCCACGACGACCTTGGCCCCGGCCTCGCGCAGCTTCGCCACCGCGTCCTTCGCCGCCGCGCAGATGTCGCCAAACTGGGTGTCCGGCCCCGCCTTCGTCGAGGTCTTCGTCTCGGTCAGCACCACGCCGAACAGGCCCACGGGGATGCCCCCCAGTTCGCGGACCTCGTAGGCCTTCACGCCCTCGAACAGCGCGCCCGTCTTCGCGTCCGTCACGTTGGCGCCCAGCCACGGGAAGCGCGACTGGCGGATGCGCTCGCGAAGCACGTCGTCGCCGAAGTCGAACTCGTGGTTGCCCAGCACCGCGACATCCAGGCCCAGCGCGTTCCACGCATCCACCATGTGCCGACCCTTGAGCTGCTTGCCGTCCACGTCGAGCAGCGACTCCACCGACGGTGACAGCGTGTCGCCTCCCAGCAGCGTCAGCACATGCGGAGCAGGGGACTCCTTCAGCACCTGCTTGCGCAGCGTGGCCACCCGCGCCAGCCCTCCCCGGTCGCCATGCTCCTGGGGCTGCACCTGGTACACGTCCGCCAGGTGGAGGAATGTCAGTCGTGTCGTGCCCTTGGGGGCCGCGGGGACGGCGGCCCGCGAGTGGCTCGGAGTCAGTGCCAGGAACAGCGCGAGCGGCAGGAGCAGGGCCCCACGTCGGGCCAGCGCTGTCGAGGTCGTCATCGCGAGTCGTTCTCCAGGGGCGCCCGCACGGCGCCGGGGCTCGCGGAAGTAGCGCACTCACGAGGCGAAGGCGAGCACCCCCGCCTTCAAGCCCCGTCTTGATTCGACGTCATCCCTGGAAAACGTGAAACGCTGCTGCGGCGTGTCATGACCGAAAGTTACAGGAATCACACGTAGGCGGTTTGCTCGCACTTCACTGCGGTTGCTAGGACCCGCCTTGACCACAAGAGGAGGTTGTCACCATGCGACACAACGTGTTGAGCGCGTTGCTGCTGGCCGGTTTGTTCGGCTGCGGCGAGGCCGCGCTCGAGAAGCAACAGGGCTCCGGTCAGGAGACAGCGCAGGTCGTCCAGCAGCTCACGTCATCGACGCGACCGGGCATGGGAGCCACTGTCTATTCGGGTGGTACGACGTTCCGCACCTGGGCGCCGCTGGCCAGTCGCGTCTTCGTGGCGGGCGACTTCAGCAGTTGGGGTTGGGTGGAGCTGGGCAACGAGTTCAACGGCAACTTCTCCGCCGACGTCGCGGGCGCGGTGAAGGGGCAGAAGTACAAGTTCGTGACACGCAACCAGTGGGGCAGCGACGCGTGGCGCGCGGACCCGCGCTCGGCGTGGCAGGAGAACTCCACGGGCGCCAGCATCATCTATGACCACGGCGAGTACTGGTGGAACGCGCAGCAGTTCAGCACGCCGGCCTTCAACGACATGGTCATCTACGAGATGCACGTGGGCACGTTCCACGACTCTCCGGGCTTCGGGCCGGGCAACTGGAACAGCGCCATCGCCAAGCTCGACTACCTGCGAGACTTGGGCGTCAACATGGTGAAGGTGATGCCGGCGTATGAGTTCGCCGGGGACTTCTCCTGGGGCTACAACGCGGCCTTCCCGTTCGCGCCGGAGAGCGCGTACGGCTCGCCCAACGACATGAAGCACTTCGTGGACGAGGCGCACTACCGGGGCATCGGCGTCATCTTCGACGTGGTGCACAACCACTACGGGCCCAGTGACCTGCCCATGTGGTGCTTCAGCGGCGACTGCCTGGGCAACGGCGGCGAGTACTTCTTCACCGACAACCGCAAGGTGACGCCGTGGGGCGACACGCGTCCGGACTACGGCCGTCCCGAGGTGCGTGCGTACATCCGCGACTCGATGATGAACCTGCTGGACAACTTCCGCGCGGATGGTCTGCGCTGGGACGCCACGAAGTACATGCGCACGATTGACGGCTCGGGTGACATCCCGTCGGCGTGGCAGGTGTTCCGTTCCATCAACCGCGAAATCAACGCGAACAAGCCCTGGAAGATTTCCATCGCCGAGGACTTCGGCGGCGGTGACTCCATCACCAACGATGCGACGAGCGACTTCGCGGGCGGCGCGGGCTTCGACGCGCAGTGGACGGCGGAGTTCGTGCACCCCCTGCGCACGGCGGCCATCGAGCAGAACGACGCCAACCGGAACATGCTCGCGGTGCGTGACGCGATTACCCAGCGCTTCAGCGGCCGCTCTCACGCGCGCGTCATCTACACGGAGAGCCACGACGAGGTGGCCAACGGCCATGCGCGCGTGCCGGAGGAGATCTGGCCGGGCAACGCGGGGAGCTGGGCGGCGAAGAAGCGCTCCACGCTCGTCGCGGGGATTACGTTCACCTCGCCGGGCATCCCGATGATGTTCCAGGGGCAGGAGTTCCTGGAGGATGGCTACTTCGCGGACGGCGACCCGCTGGACTGGGGCAAGCTGACCCCCTACGGCGGCATCAAGACGCTGTACCGCGACCTCATCCGCCTGCGCCGCAACTGGAACAACAACACGCGCGGCCTGCGCGGTGGCAACGTCAACGTCCACCACGTCAACAACACCAACAAGGTGCTCGCGTATCACCGCTGGGACAGCGGTGGCGGTGGGGATGACGTCGTCATCGTCGCCAACTTCAGCGGCACCTCCTACTCCAGCTACAACATCGGCTTCCCCCGGGCGGGGACGTGGTACCTGCGTTTCAACAGCGACTGGAATGGGTACTCGTCCGACTTCGGCAACACCCCGTCGGCGAACACCTCCACGAACAGCGGCGCCAAGGACGGCATGGCCCAAAACGCGAACTTCGCCATTGGCCCGTACTCGCTGCTCATCTTCTCGCAGTAACGGGTGACTGGGACGTGGGCGCCCGTTGCCTCACCGGGCGGGCGCCCGGTCCTCAGACGGTGTAGCGACGGCCTTGTTGCAGCGGCTCGATGACGCTGGCCGCGGTGTCGAAGTCGTCGGGGTAGTGGATGAGGCGCATTCGGGCGCGCAGCCCCTCCGGCAGGGCGGCGAGCTTCTCGTAGGGCGTGTGCACGCCGTAGTTCGTCTCGTGGATGACCAGGTCTGCGCGTGACAGCCAGTCGATGAGGCCCTCGTCGAAGGCGGTGTCCGCGCTGTAGCCCAGGCACCGGCCTCCCGCGTGGATGCGCAGCGCGGTGGTGGGCACGTGGTGGTACGTCATCCGGGCTTCAATGAGGAAGGGCCCGTGCCGCACGGCCGACTCGGTGGAGAGCGGCGTGTGCTCGAAGTAGTCCTCGAAGTGCTTCGGGTTGGGAGGCTCTCCCCGCTTCTCGATGAGGCACTCCATGCCCGCGGCCAGGTGTCCTTCCCAGAGCCGTTCGGCGACGTCCGGATGGGTGAGCAGCTCCAGCTTCTTCTTGAGCACGAAGAAGGAGAAGTAGCCCAGGCCCTCCAGGCCGGAGGCGTGGTCCGCGTGCAGGTGCGTGAGGGCCACGGCGCTGACGCGGTCCACGTCGAGCGGGACACCGGAGGACAGGGACGCCTCGCGCATCATCTTCCGGATGGGGTGCGGACAGTCCACGAGGAGGACCTGGTCCTCCGCCTCCACCGCCAGACAGGAGGAATAGTAGAGGGCGGAGAAGGCGTCACCGACGCCCAGGGGAGTGAAGGACAGGCTCATGGCTGGCTCCGGAGGGACGGGTCGAGTCGCTCGCGCAGCTTCGCCGCGACCGAGGGAGGACAGAAGGCCGAAACGTCCTCGCCCCGGGCGACGCGCTGCTTGAGGCCGCTGCTGCTCACCTCGGCGAGGTGGGCCTCGGCGGGGAGGAAGAGGGTGGAGATTTCGGGGGCGAGCGCGCGGTTGTTCTGGGCGAGCTCCGTTTCGAATTGCGCATCGGTGGCCCCTCGCACGCCGCGCAGGAGCACGCTTGCGCCGATGGCCCGCGCGTAGTCGACGATGAGGCCTTGCGTCCACGCCACCGTGACGTTGGGGTGCATGGCCACGGCCTCGCGCACCAGCGCCATGCGCTCGTCCTGGGAGAGCAGGGTGTTCTTGGCGGGGTTGATGGCCACCACGACGACGACGTGGCCGAACAATCGCGCGGCCTGTCGCACGACGGACAGGTGTCCCGCCGTGACGGGGTCGAAGCTGCCTGCATAGACGGCGATGGTCACGACGACACCTCGGGTGTCCCGGGCATTGGCTCCCGGGACGGATGGAAGGCGAGTGCCACGTAGAGCGTGCCCGCGAGGCAGAGCAGCGCGGACAGGGCGAAGTGTCCGGGGTAGCCCAGGGCCTGCGCGCTGAAGCCGCTGACGGCCGCCGCCGCGCCGGTGGCGAGCACCACCAGCGAGGCCTGCACGGTGTAGTCGGTGGCGGCGTGCTCGGGCCTGCATGCGTCCATCATCGCGGTGAAGACGGTGGCGGTGGCCATGCCGCTGGCCACGTGCTCCACGGCGCACACGGCGGTGAGCCAGGGCAGCGACGAGGGGAAGCTGGCGACGAGCGCGTACAGCAGCACCGCCGTGGCCTGGATGACGCCGAAGAGCAGCAGCGCCCTGCGCCGTCCGAGCTTCACCACGAGGCTGCCGCCGATGAGCGCGCCCAGGAGCCCCGCCGTGAAGCCCACGCCTCCCAGCAGCCACGCGATGTCCGTCAGTGTCAGGCCCCGGTCCACCAGGAAGGTGCGCAGCATGCCCGTGGCCAGCGCCTCGCCCGCCTTGTAGACGACGAGGAGGACGAGCCACGTCGCGGCGCCCGGGCGTCGCCACCACCATTCGAGGCCCAGGCTCGCGCGGGGGGCGGGCTCGGTGGGCGGCTCGCGGTAGAGGGCCACGGGCACGGTGGCGACGAGCAACGTCAGGCCGAGGGCCAGGAGCGTGGGGCGCCAGCCCGCCTTGTCGAACACGGCGAGCATGACGCCGCCGCCCAGAATCATGCCCACGCGATAGGCGGCCACCTGGATGCCGTTGCCCCAGCCGCGCTCGGAGGGCGAAAGCAGCGTCACCGCGAGCCCATCGGTCGCCACGTCCTGCGTCGCCGCGAGCAGGTTGACGCCGAGCACCGCCGCGAGCAGCAGGCGCGTGTCCACCGTGGAGTCGGGCAGGGCGAGCGACAGCAACAGGCCCGCGCTGAGGCACTGCAACGGGAGGATGTAGCCGCGCCGCAGGCCCCACCGCGCGGAGCCATGCCGGTCCATGAAGGGGGCCCAGAGGAACTTCAGGGCCCATGGCAGCGCGAGCAGATGGGCCAGGCCGATGGCCGGAAGCGACAGACCCTGGTGGCGCAGCAGCACGGGGAGCGCCTGCGTGAAGAAGCCGAACGGCAGGCCCTGCGAGAGATAGAGGCTCGAGAGGAGGCCCAGCTTCGTGGAGGTCTTCATGCGCCCTCCCTCGCCGCAGAGGTATCCAGGAGGCCCGCGGCCATGTGCTTCACGGTGCTCGCGGCGGAGCCCGCCGGCACCAGTCCGGGCGAGCTGGCCGAGAGGACGAAGTAGCCCTGCACCGCCGCGAAGAGACCCGCCGCCAGCGCCCGCGCCTTGCGCTTTCCCACCAGCATCGCCACCAGCGCCTCGAGCTGCTCCAGGTCCGCGCGCACCACCTGCTCGTAGGCGGCGCGGACCTCCGGCTGACGAATCGCCTCCGCGCTGATGGTGACCCAGCCCGCCACCGCGCTCGTGTCCGAGTCCGCGCCCGTCGCGAGGAAGGCATCCAGGAAGGCGTCGATACGGCCGCGCGCATCGTCGGCTCCAAGCCGCTCGAAGCGCTTCGCCACCCGCTCCCGCGCGCGCGCCGCGAGCTGCTGCACCAGCACGAGCAGAATCTCCTGCTTGTCGCTGAAGTGGTAGTGCACCAGCCCCGGACTCAGGCCCGCCGCCTTCGCGATTTCGTTGACGGAGGCCCGCTCATAGCCGCGCTCCGACATGACCCGCAGCAGGCCCGAGACGATTTGCTGTCGGCGCTCCTCGGTGTTGGACGGACGGGGCATGATGGCCTTGTTTATTGGTTGTGTAACCAACTTATAAACAGGCGGAGTCGTGGTGTCAATCGCTCCTGGGGCGGCGGGGGGGGGAGGTCAGCCCCGGGGGCCGAGGTCCGGGTGGGCCGTGCTGACGGCGGTCCTCCGTCCCGAGACGAGGGCCTCGATTCCGACGGCGACGAGCCCCGGTACCTCCAGCGTGGGCAGGTGGCTGACGGCGGGCAGCTTCATGACGTGGAACCACGGATGGGTGGCGGCGAAGGCCACCTGGGTCTCCAGGTAGTCGTGCGTGTCCGGCTGCGAGTACAGGTGCAGCGTCGGCGTCGCGGGGCTCAGTCCGGCGAGTGCGCGAAGCGGTGAGCCCTCCCGCGAGTAGGCGGCGGCGATTTCGCGCGCGGCCCGGGCCCACATCTCCTCGGAGAACTCGAGCATGTCCTCATGGACGGCGCGCAGGACGTCCTTGTTCTCCACGCCCCGGGTCCACTGCTGGAACAGCTCGTCGCGCGTGCGTCCCCAGCGCTCCGACATCAGGCCCCGAAGCGTCGCCAGGAAGGGCGGGGGCGGCTCGGTGACAATCCAGTCCAGCACCACGAGCTGGGGGATTCGCTCCGCGCCCAGCTCGCGCCGCAGCTCCAGCGCCAGGAAACCCGCATGGGAGATGGCCACCGGCACCACCTGCCGCGCGCCGCTGGCGTCAATCACGGCGAGCAGGTCCTCGAGCACGGTGTCGCTGTCGAAGTCTTCGTCACCGTGTTCGGATTCTCCGTGGCCGCGCAGGTCCACGCAGAGCACCCGGTGTCGCTCCGCACAGAGGGTGACGAGAGGACTGAAGATGTCGCGGCGGGTGCACCAGCCGGGAATGAAGAGCAGCGTGAGCGCTCCCTGGCCGACGTCGTCGTAGCGGATGCGGGCACCACCGGTGGAGCGCACCTCGGGCATGTCTCCCCCTGTCGAACGAGGCTTCTTTCCTCAGGTGGACATGCGCCGGAAGCACGGCAGCAGGCGGGCGGGGAAGGGATGGAGGCCCGGGTCGCTCGGACTTGCCGGGGCGTCCCGTCAGAACGTCAGCAGCGCCGTCACCTTGTCGCGCCCCAGGCGCTGGGGACCCTCGAGGAAGTCGAGGCTGATGAGGAAGCTGAAGCCCACCAGCTCTCCGCCCAGTCGCTTCACCAGCTTCGCGGTGGCCTCCGCCGTGCCACCGGTGGCGAGCACGTCATCCACCACCAGCACGCGCTCGCCCTGGAGGATGGCGTCCTCGTGCATCTCCACGCCATCCGCGCCGTACTCCAACGAGTAGCGCTCCACGATGGAGCGGTGGGGCAGCTTGCCCGGCTTGCGCGCGGGGACGAAGCCCGAGCCCAGCGCGAGGGCGATGGGCGCGCCGAGGAGGAAGCCGCGGGCCTCCACGCCGACGACCTTGGTGATGTGCTGGCCCCGGAACGGCGCGGCCATGGCGTTGATGACCCGGCCGAACAGGCGCGGGTCCGCGAGCACGGGGGTGATGTCCTTGAAGACGATGCCCGGCTTGGGGAAGTCCGGCACGTCGCGCAGGCGGGCATTCAGGTCGGCGACGAGGGTGGTGTCGGTGATGCTCGCGGCGGGCAGGCTCATTCGAAGACCTCCGGGTTGACGCAGTGGGGTGGCCGCCGTCCCTCCAGCGCGGCCAGCAGGTTGTCCACCGCCATGGAGGCCATGCGCCCCCGCGTGGCATGTGACGCGCTGGCGATGTGCGGCGCCAGCAGGACGTTGGGCAGGGTCATCAGTGGGCTGTCCGGGGGAAGGGGCTCGGGCTGCGTCACGTCCAGGGCCGCGCCTCCCAGCCTTCCCTCGCGAAGGGCCTCGACGAGGGCGTCCTGGTCGATGACTCCGCCTCGCGCCGTGTTGACGAGCAGCGCCCCCGGCTTCATCGCGGCCAGCTCCGCGCGTCCCACCCAGTGCTTCGTCGCGGGAGTCAACGGGACATGCAGGGTGAGGATGTCCGCTTCGGCCAGGAGCGTGGCCTTGTCCACCTGGCGGGCGCCCGTCTGGGCCTCCAGCGCCGGTTTCGGCTCGCGGCTGACGTACAGGATGCGCATCCCGAAGCCCCGGGCCCGCCGGGCCACCGCCGAGCCGATGGCCCCCGGGCCGACGATACCCAGGGTGGCGCCGTACACATCCGTCCCCAGGAGGAGGGTGGGGCTCCAGGTCTTCCACTTGCCCGCCCGGACGAAGGCGTCCGCCTCCGCCACGCGCCGGGCCAGCCCCAGAATCAGGGCGAAGGCGAAGTCCGCGGAGGTCTCCGTGAGGGCGCCTGGGGTATTTCCCACCGCCACGCGCCGCCCGGTGCAGGCGGGAACGTCGATATTGTCGTAGCCCACGGCCACGTTGCTGACCGCCCGGAGGTTCGGGGCGCAGTCAAGCAGGCGAGCGTCCACACGGTCCGTCAGCAAGGTGACGAGCCCCTCGCAGAGGGCCGCCTGGGCCATCAAGGTGTCACGGGAAGGTGGCAGTTCCTCCTCCCAGACGGACAGGTCCACGAGCCTGCTCAGTCGGCCGAGGGCCTCTCCAGGGAGCTGGCGGGTCACGAAGACACGGGGGCGGACGGTCCGGGCCATGGCGAGCGTTGATGGTCTCATAGCCTGATGTCGGTGGCTGCTTCCGCTGGCCGACTCATCCACATTTCCCGCGAGCGGGAGCCCTCTTGCTGTGCTAGTGGCAGGGGTTCCCCGGCGCTTAGGAGCCAGGGGCCTGTGCCAGCCGTGCAATCCACCGCCGACATCCGAGACGCCCTCCCTCCTCAGGACACCCAGTGGCTCAGGGCCCTGAAGGCTGAAGTCCAACCCACCATCTTCAAGAAGGGCCGAGAAGTGGCGGAGTCCCGCCGCGTCTTCGGGCTCCAACGTGAAGGGGACCACATCCGCGCGCAGGTCGCCTCCTCCACGGGCGAGCGCTATGAAGTCGTGCTCGCGCTCGGAGACGGTCGAGCCACGTCCACCTGCACGTGTCAGTCGTGGAACGTCGATGGTCCCCACTGCAAGCATGTGGTGGCCGCCGCGCTCATCTATGCCGCGCGTTTCCGGCCGCCTCCCCGGCCCCAGCCGGTGGTCGCCGCGCCTGTCGAACCCACCGCGCCCAACGGCAACAACGAGGTGGTGGACAACGAGGTCCCCGTGGAGCCGGAAGGCCCCGTGGTGGACGCCGTCAACCTGCCCGCGCTCGCGAAGGTGGAGAGCTGGCTGGGCCTGTCCTCGCAGCCGGACTATGAGTTCTTCTACCGGCTGACGGCGGCGAACACGAACTCGGGCAGTCGCCAGTGGGTCGTGGACGTGCGCCGGCAGGACGCGCAGACCAAGGGGCCCATCCACGTCAAGCGGACCCTCCAGACGGGGGGACGCATCTCCCCCGCCGACGAGCGCGTCTTCATGGCGTTGTCGCGCCACGAGCATCGCTACGACTCGCGCATCGTCCTGTCGGACGAGGAGTTGAGCGAGGCGATGGACCTGCTGCGCCAGCGGCGGGTCATCTACCGGGGCACGGCGCTCATCAACACGGAAGTGCCCATCCGTCCGCAGATTCGCCTGGAGTCCCGGCCGGACGGCGCCACGGCGCGCATCGAGCTGCTCTTCCCGGACGGGCTGAGCTACTCGCTCAAGGACGTCATCATCCTGTCGGGCCGGCGCACCTGGGTCATCCAGGCGCAGAACCTCCACCCGGTGGAGCCCGACTTCCCGCCCCGGCTGCTGCGCAAGTGGCTGCTGGAGCCCAGCATGTCCTTCCCCTCGGGACAGTTGGACCGGGTGCTGACGTTCTTCGCCGCGCACCTGCCGCGCTTCCGCATGTCGTTGAAGGCGGACGACATCGAGGTGGACGAGGCGGTGGAGCCGCACTTCGTGCTGACGCTCGAGGGCACTCCGGAGCGCGTGAAGGCGCAGTTGGCCGCGCGTTACGGGCAGACGACGGCGCCGGTGTCTCCCACGGCCACGCACCTGGGCTACGCCAGTGGCGTGGGTGGGGACAGCCGCAAGCTGTACCGTCGTCGCGAGGACCTGGAGCGAGCCGCGGGCAAGCTGCTGTTGGACCAGGGCCTGCGCTTCGAGCCGCAGGCGCAGGTGTTCGACGCGACGGGCGACGTGGCGCTGGAGTTCTGGGCGCGCGGGCTCGCCTCGCTGCCGGCGGAGTGGGAGCGCTTCGGAGTGCAGGCGCCCAAGGTGAGGCTGCGCCCGAAGCTCAAGCCGCGCATCCGCGTGGGCATGAGCGGCGTGCAGTGGTTCGACCTGGACGCCGAGTTCGTCACGGACGACCAGGCGGTGGACCTGGGCGCGGTGCGCATGTGGCTGGACTCCGGCCGCAAGTTCGTGCCGCTGAAGGACGGCTCGTTCGCTGAAGCGGACCCGGCCGAAATCAAGCGCGTGGCGGACCTGCTGGAAGAGGCGGGTGCGCTGCCGGGCCGGTCCCGCACGCGGCTGCCGTTGCACCAGGCGGTGGCGTTGGACCTGCTCGCGGACCTGGGTGAGTTCACCGAGGTGGAGGCGAAGGCCCGGCAGGCGATGCTGGAGCTGCGCGAGACGGCGGGCGTGCCGAAGGTCGCGGTGCCCGACGGGCTCCACGCCACGCTCCGGCACTACCAGGAGGCGGGCCTGTCCTGGCTCTGGTTCCTGCGCCGCCATGGCCTGTCCGGAATCCTCGCGGACGACATGGGCTTGGGCAAGACGGTGCAGTCGCTCAGCCTCCTGCAGAAGATGGCGAACGAAGAGGGGCGCAAGCCGTCGCTCGTCGTGGCGCCCACCAGCGTGCTCGCCAACTGGGAGCGCGAGGCGGAGCGTTTCACCCCGGGCCTCAAGGCCATGGTGTGGCACGGGCAGGACCGCAAGGAGCGCGCCGAGGACCTGAAGGGCATGGACCTGGTGCTCACGTCCTACGCGCTGGTGCGAAGAGACCTGGATCAGCTGTCCCAGGTGGGCTTCCGCTTCGTGATTCTGGACGAGGCGCAGAACATCAAGAACGCGGACAGCGCCACGGCGCAGGCGTGCAAGTCGCTTCCGAGCGACACGCGACTGGCGCTCACGGGTACGCCGCTGGAGAACCGGCTGTCGGAGCTGTGGAGCATCTTCGACTTCCTCATGCCGGGCTTCCTCGGCAGCGCGGACAGCTTCAGCGACAGGTACGAGCAGCCCATCCAGGTGGCGAACGACGCCTCCGCGAGGGACAGGCTGCGCCGGCGCATCCAGCCCTTCATCCTGCGTCGCCTGAAGACGGAGGTGGCCAAGGACCTGCCGCCGAAGACGGAGAGCGTCGCCTGGTGCGAGATGGAGCCCGGTCAGGCCGCCCTCTATCGCGAGGTGATGGAGGAGAGCCGCCGCAAGGTCAGCGAGAGCATCGAGAAGGTCGGCTTCAAGCGCAGCCGCGTGTCGATTCTCGCCGCGCTCATGCGGCTGCGGCAGGTGTGTTGTGATCCGCGCCTGCTCAAGATGCCCCCGGGCACGTTGTTGCCGCCCAGCGCGAAGGTCGAGCGCTTCATGGAGCTGGTGGAGGACCTGGTGGCGGAAGGCCACCGGGCCCTGGTGTTCAGCCAGTTCACGGAGATGCTGGAGCTGCTCAAGCAGGAGGCGGACAAGAAGGGCCTGCGCTACCTCTACCTGGACGGTCGCACCAAGGACCGCATGGGCAAGGTGGACGAGTACAACCGCCCGGACGGACCGCCCCTGTTCTTCATCTCCTTGAAGGCGGGTGGCACCGGCCTCAACCTCACCGCGGCCGACTACGTCATCCACTTCGACCCGTGGTGGAACCCGGCCGTGGAAGACCAGGCCACGGACCGTACGCACCGCATCGGTCAGACGCGCGCCGTCATCAGCTACAAGCTGATTACCCGCGGCACGGTGGAGGAGAAGATTCTCTCCCTCCAGCGTCGCAAGCGAGACCTCGCCGCCGGAGTGCTCGGTGGAGAGGGTGACGAGATGGCGAGGACCCTCACCGAGCAGGACATCCAGGAGCTCTTCACCGAGAGCCAGTCCTGAGACGGAGGGGAGGGTTGGGGTTCCAACGGAACTCCGCCCTCCCCCCGCCCGCCATCCGTGCGGCTGACCAGAACGCCTGTGCAGTGTCAGTGGGACCTGCTAGGGTGTTCAGTGCCAGGGCCGTCGTACGGACATTGGAGGGCGCGCGTGCTGCTGGGTCTGCGGATTTCGAACGTGGCGGTGATCGAGGAGGTGGAGGTGGCGTTCGGAGCCGGCCTCACCGTCCTCACGGGTGAGACAGGTGCGGGCAAGTCCATCCTCGTGGATTCATTGGGCTTGCTGCTGGGAGGCAGGGCGGACGCGGATGTCATCCGCGCCGGCTGCGAGGAGGCGTCCGTGGAGGGCGTCTTCGCACGCACGCCGGTGCTGGGCGCGCGCCTGGAGGAGCTGGGCCTTCCAGACTTGGGCGAGGAGGTGCTGGTGCGTCGCGTGTTGGGGCGCACCGGAAGGGGCAAGGTCTACGTCAACGGCGCCCTCGTCACGGTGGGGGTGCTGGCCAAGCTGACGCGGGGGGCGGTGGACCTCGCGGGGCAGCACGAGCACGTCAGCCTCTTCGACTCGGGCCTGCACCGGGTGCTCCTCGACAGGTACGGGGAGGTGGAGGTGGCGCTGGCGTCCTACTTCGGGGAGTACTCCGCGCTGCGGGAGGTGGACGCGCGCATGGAGGCCCTGGGTGGGGACGAGGCGAAGGTGCGGGAGCGCGCGGAGTTCCTGCGCTTCCAGCTCGACGAAATCGCGCGCATCGACCCGGAGTCGGGCGAGGACGTGAAGCTGGACGTCGAGCGCAAGCGCCTGTCGAGCGCGGAGAAGCTCAAGCGCCTCGGGGCGGAAGCGGAGCTCCTCGTGGCGGGGGAAGAGGCCTCGGCGCTGGAGACGGTGGGCCGCGCCCTGGGGCTGGTGCACGACGCGGTGAAGTTCGACGCGACGCTGTCGCCGGTGGCGCAGTCGCTGAGCACGGCCCTGTCGGAGCTGGAGGAGGCGCAGCGGCGGCTCAACCGGTACGTGGAGGGGCTGGAGTCGGACCCGACGCGGCTGGCGGACGTGGACGAGCGGCTGGATGGCCTCAAGCGGCTGTGCCGCAAGCACGGCGCCACGCTGGACGGCGTGCTGAAGAAGCGCGGCGAAATCGAGGCGGAGCTGGGCACGCTGGAGAACCGCCAGGAAGTGCTCGAGGAGCTGGCCACGGAGCGGCGAAAGGTGGAGGAGCGCGCGCGCAAGGCGGCCCGGGGGCTGTCGAAGGCCCGGACGACGAGCGCGGTGGAGTTCTCCGCGCAGGTGCGCGAGGGCCTGGGGCACCTGGCCATGGGCAAGGCGGCCTTCGAGGTGCGCGTGACGCCCGGGGAAACGCTGCGTCCGGATGGCGCGGACGAGGTGGAGTTCTTCTTCAGCGCGAACCCCGGAGAGCCGGCGCGGCCCCTGGCGAAGGTGGCCTCGGGTGGTGAGGCGAGCCGGTTGCTGTTGGCCCTGAAGCGGGCCCTGGCGGGCAGCGACGCGTGTGGCTGCTACGTGCTGGACGAGGCCGACGCGGGCGTCAGCGGCGCGATTGCGGACGTGGTGGGGCGGATGATCAAGGAGGTGAGCGGTCACCGTCAGGTGCTCTGCATCACCCATCTGCCCCAGGTGGCGGCCTACGCGGACGCCCATCTGCTCATCCGCAAGGCGGTGAAGGCGGAGCGAACCGTCTCCCAGGTGACTGTTCTGGCGGCGGGCGCGGACCGCACGCGGGAGCTGGCCCGGATGATGTCCGGCGTGGAGGTGACGCGGGAGGCGCTGGGGGCGGCGGAGGCCCTGGTGCGCTCGGCCCACCGTTCCCTGGGGGCACCGAGGACCCGGCGGGAGTCCGGACCCGAGGGAGGACCCCGTGGCCGCCTCCGAAGATTGGCTTGACGCGCTGCAAGGTCATCCGTGTCCTTGCCCCATCGGTGGGTCTCACATAGCATCATTGGTGTGTCCAACACCGCAGGGCTGACCGCGGCCTCCCGCCTCAAAGTCGTTTCCGCTGGCCTGACGGACGTCGGGCGGAAGCGCAACCACAACGAGGACAGTTTCCTCATCGACGATGAGCTGCAGCTCTACGTCGTGGCGGATGGAATGGGCGGCCATGCCGGCGGCGGTACCGCGTCGCGCATCGCCGTCGAGACCATCGACAAGGAGCTCCGGCGGGCTCGGGAGGGAAAGGACAATCCGTTCCTGTCCGTGCCCAACCTCCAGGACTCACCGATACCGGAGGCCCTGCGCACGGCCGTGGAGAAGGCGTGTCTCGCCATCTACACGGCGGCGCAGGAAGACCCACGGCTGTCCGGCATGGGCACCACGGTGATTTCCCTCGTGGTGCGCGATGAGCACGCCTTCTTCGCCCACGTGGGTGACAGCCGCGCGTACCTCATCCGGGGCGACCTCATCCAGCAGATCTCCGAGGACCACTCGCTGGTCAACGAGCAGATCAAGGCGGGGATGATTACGCCGGAGGAGGCCAAGCACTCCCGCTACAAGAACATCATCACCCGCTCCGTGGGCTTCGAAGAGGAAGTCCAGGTGGACGTGATGGGGCTCGTCTCCGAGCCCGGCGACGTGTTCCTGCTGTGTTCGGACGGCCTGGCCAACATGCTCGAGGACCGCGAAATCCACGAGGTCGTGGCCCAGGCGCAGAGCTTCGAGGACGTGCCCAAGCGTCTCGTCGACTTCGCCAACGAGCGCGGCGGCGACGACAACATCACCGTCATCGTGGTGCGGGTCGCCCCCTGAGGCACCCGGCCCCGTGGCCGACAAACACCTCGTCAGGTCACTGTTGACCTTGACACTCTTGGAAACTGAATGGTAGCTGCCCAAACGTTTCCAACCCTGGCAGACGTCGCCGGGAGACGAAGCAGGCGGGGTGTGGCGGTGGGGGGAGGTGTTGGGCGACACGGAGCGACTTAGCTTCTGGCGCCGGATGTCCCACGCAAGCAGGGAGCTGTCCCGTGGCGAAAAAGTCCTTCACGTTGATGGTGATCCCGGACCATGACGCGCCGGTGAAGCGGTACACCATCCAACGCTCGTTCCTGATGCAGGTGGGGATGGGGTTGATGCTGGTGGTGGGACTGAGCGCGGGTGCGAGCATCCACTACTTCCAGGTGGCGGCGGACGCCTCCGAGAACCGCATCCTCCGCGAGGAGAACCTGACGCTGCGCTCGCAGCTCAAGTCGGTGCGGGAGCGAATCGAGCACATCGGCTCCACGTTGGACCGGGTGGAGCGGTTCGACCAGAAGCTCCGGGCAATGACGCTGCTGTCGGACCCGCAGCGCAACCTGGCCATGGGCCCCACGGAGCCGGAAGCGGGCACCCAGGTGCCGACGACGGACACCCAGTTCACCCAGCTGACCACCACCGAGACGCCCAAGCTGCTGATGGGCCGGTTGGACAAGCTGAGCGCGGAGGCCACCCGTCAGGAGCAGAGCCTCCAGGAGCTGCAGGCGTACTTCCAGGACCAGAAGTCGCTGCTCGCCTCCACGCCGTCCGTCTGGCCCGCGCGTGGCTGGGTGACGAGCGACTTTGGCCAGCGAGTGGACCCGTACACCGCCGACCGCGTCATGCACGCGGGTCTCGACATCGCCGCGCCCCATGGCAAGGAAGTCTTCTCGCCGTCGGACGGCACGGTGGTGTTCGCGGGCCTGGAGGGTGGCTACGGCAACGTCATCGTCGTGGACCACGGCTACGGCATCAAGACGCGCTACGGCCACCTGGCGAAGATGCTGGTGAAGGCGGGAGACCGCGTGAAGCGCGGCTCGCTCATCGCCGCGGTCGGCAACACGGGCCGCTCCACCGGACCGCACCTGCACTACGAGGTCCGCGTCAACGGCATCCCCCAGAACCCGCGCAAGTTCATCCTCGAGGAGTAGTCCTCGGAGTGCGCGGTGCCTCCCGGGCCTGGCTCGGGAGGGTGGTTGCAGGCGCGGGACCCAGGGACGTCGGGCCTTCTGGCTCGCCCCTGGGACGCAAAGCCCCCCCTGGCCTTCCTCAACGAGAGAGCGTGGCGGGCCCTGGGATGGATGCGTCCAGCCGGAGCCGTCGCTGCTGGAGTCCATCGGCGCGTCCGCTGCGCTGCATGACGTGGGCGCGCTCCAGTTCGGCCCAGAGCAGCGGGCCCAGCACCTGCCAGTGCGAGGGCGAGTCCACCGTCACCTCCAGCAGGCTCACCGTCCAGCTCGGGGCGTCCGTGTCGGGCGTGCCCTCGGGGAGCACCCGGCGCACGTCGCGTGAGAGGCGCTCGTGGGTGGGGCCGGCCAGGTCCGCGCTCACGGTGAGCTGTGAGGTGGGCACCAGCAGCGCGGCGAAGGCGTCCGGGTGCAGGCGAATCACCTTGGCGCCCGGGTACTGCGCGGCGAGCGACTCCACGGTGGCGCGCAGAATCGCGTCGCCAATGGCGAAGCCGAAGCGGGCGTTGAGGGAAATCATCTCCTTCACGTCCGCGATGACTGCGCCCACGCGCCAGCCGTCATGGTGCGCATGCGTGGACAGGTCGTACTCCTCCTTCAGGAGACTCCCCTGGGTGAGGGCGGGGACCTGGAGCGCGCCCGTCTTCGGGTCCGGGTGGCCGCGACGGGCCTGCTCGGCCTGGAGGAGCACCTCGACGGCTGCCTGCACGGGCGCCTGGGGGCTGCGGGTCAGCACCCAGGGGTGGAGGGCGATGAGGGCGGTGGCGGTGGCGTCGTCGAGCGGATAGGGCATCTGACTGGCTTCTCTAGCGCGTCGCGAGGCCCCGCGCAGGGGCTTCCCGTCAGCGCAGCCGGTGGGCCGTCACCGTCACCTCATCCCGGTCATGGTAGAGCTGCCGGACGGTGAGGCCCTCCCAGCCGCCCTCCTCGACGAGCGTGTGGCGCACGCGCAGGAGGACCGGGTTCTTGTCCTTCATGGGCAGCTTGATGTTGGCCACCAGGTGGCTTGCCCAGCCCCGGCGCCCCCACTTGGCGAGCAGCTGGGCCACCTCCAGCGGACGCCACGCCATGTCGCAGAAGAGCCAGTCGGCGGGCTCCTCGGGGGCATAGGAGAAGGCGCTCTCCTGGATGTGCTTCACCCGGCCATTCGAGGCCAGCTCGGGCATCAGCTTCGCCGGGTCCACCGCCACCACCTTCGCGCCCCGGGCCACCAGTCGCTGCGTCCAACCCCCGGGCGCCGCGCCCAGGTCCACGCAGACGTCGCCGCGCCCCGGCTCGAAGGCCAGGCCATCCAGCGCTTCCTCCAGCTTCATGGCGGCGCGCGAGGGGGACTCGACCTCCCGGCGCATGCGTCGCCGCCCTCCAGGGGCCAGGGACAGGGCTTCGCGCGCGGAGACCGCGCCCACGGCCGTCACGCCGTCGGGTGCCACGCACAGCGTCACCAGCCGGGCGCCGGACTCCCGCGCCCGCGCCGCGTCGTCGAGCAGCCGCTCCGAGGGCAGCCGCGTGCGCACCGCCGCCTCCAGCGCCTCCGCCACGGCCGCCAGCGTGTTGCCCCGAGGGCTGTCGGGCGTGAAGGACTGGAGGACCCAGGGGGCCGTCCCCGGCAGGGAGACGATGGCCCGGGCCGCCGCGTCCGCCTGGACGTCGGACGTTCCCGGAGGCAGCGAGGCGACCACCCGCCAGGCCGCGCGGGCGAAGGCGGGAGCGAGGCCCGGCTGCGAGTCGCTCTCCACCAGGGCCTCTCCAAGCAGGCGAGGGGCCATGCCCGCCCAGGCCAGCTCCTCGAAGAGGTGGGGCTCGAACCCGGCCCGGCAGGTCCACAGCCAGCGTCCCACCTGGGGCGGCTGCGTCTGTGCGGGCATGGGGGGAACGCGCGCCCTCGGGGGGGCGGGGGGAGGGGGCGGCGCGGTGCGTGCAGGGGCCGACCCACCCTGGGTGGGGGCGGGCTTGCGGTGGGCGGGCGGCGCCGGGCGGCCGGGGCGACGAGGGGACTTCGAGGGGGCGCCCCGGGCAGGCCGGCGGCGGGGATTTCGCGGAGGGGACATTGCGTGGGCTCCGTTCCGCTTTACTCTGAACCGATGCGCGCTGGGCAACCGGCCGAGAGGAAGTTTCAAGAGGCGCGCGTGGTTTCCCACCAAGCCTCCCTTACATCTCCAGGGATTTCCCTTCACTCGCCGCCGTCCTTCGAGGATTCTCCGGCCGCGAGAGAGTCAACGAATGATCGAATGGACGCTGAAGAAGCTCATCGGGACCAAGAATGAGCGCGAGCTCAAGAAGGCCCGCGAGAAGGTCATCCGCATCAACGAGCTGGAGAGCCGGATGCGGGCCCTCAAGGACGAGGACTTTCCTGCCGAGACGGCTCGGCTGAAGCAGGAGATTCAGAACGGGAGGCCGCTCGACAGCATGCTCTTCGAGGCCTTCGCGCTCATCCGTGAAGGCGCGCGCCGCGAAATCGGCCAGCGTCACTATGACGTCCAGCTCATCGGCGGCATGTTCCTGCACGAGGGGTGCATCGCGGAGATGCGCACCGGTGAAGGCAAGACGCTGACGGCCACCTTGCCCTGCTACCTCAACGCCCTGTCCGGGCGCGGGGTGCACGTGGTGACGGTGAACGACTACCTCGCCCGCCGCGACGCGGAGTGGATGGGGCGCGTCTACAAGTTCATGGGCATGACGACGGGCTGCGTGCTCCACGAGCTGTCGGACAAGCAGCGCCAGGAAGCCTACCGCTCGGACATCACCTACGGGCAGAACAACGAGTTCGGCTTCGACTACCTGCGCGACAACATGAAGTTCCGCCTGCAGGACTACGTCCAGCGCGAGCTGAACTACGCGATTGTGGACGAGGTGGACTCCATCCTCATCGACGAGGCCCGCACCCCGCTCATCATCTCCGGTCCCACCGAGGACAGCACGGACAAGTACTACCGGGTGGACCAGGTCATCCCCGGCCTCGTCCCGGACCAGGACTTCACCCTGGACGAGAAGCACCGCTCGGTGTCCCTGACGGATGACGGCATCGAGAAGCTGCAGAAGCGGCTGAGCGTGTCCAACCTCTACGACCCGGGCGAAATCGAGACGCTCCACCACGTGGAGCAGGGCCTGCGCGCGCACACGCTCTACAAGCGCGACAAGGACTACGTGGTGAAGGACGGCGAGGTCGTCATCGTCGACGAGTTCACCGGCCGCCAGATGCCGGGCCGCCGCTGGTCCGACGGCCTCCACCAGGCGATTGAGGCCAAGGAGGGCGTGAAGATCGAGAACGAGAACCAGACGCTGGCGACCATCTCGTTCCAGAACTACTTCCGCATGTACACCAAGCTGTCCGGCATGACGGGCACCGCGGACACGGAGGCGGAGGAGTTCGCGAAGATCTACAACCTGGACGTCCGCGTCATCCCGACCAACCGCACCAACGTCCGCAAGGACCAGCAGGACGTGGTCTACAAGACGGAGCGCGAGAAGTTCGAGGCGGTGGCCGCGCAGATTGAAGAGCTGCACAAGAATGGGCAGCCGGTGCTGGTGGGCACGGTGTCCATCGCCAAGAGCGAGGTGGTCGCCAACTTCCTGAAGAAGCGTGGCGTCCCCCACAACGTCCTCAACGCCAAGCAGCACCAGCGCGAGGCGGACATCGTCGCGCAGGCGGGCCGCAAGGGCGCCGTCACCATCTCCACCAACATGGCCGGCCGTGGAACGGACATCCTCCTGGGTGGCAACGCGGAGGTGCTCGCCAAGGCCTCCGTGGGCCCCCCGCCGGAGGCCCCCGCGCCGCTGCCGCCCCCGGTGGATGGCGCCGCGCCGCAGGTGGACCCGATGGTCGCCTACCAGCAGGAGCTGGCGGACTGGGAGCAGCGGCTCGTCGCCGCCCAGGCCCGGCTGGAGACGGAGACGAAGCAGGAGCGCGAGGAGGTGATGGCGGCCGGCGGCCTGTTCATCATCGGCACCGAGCGCCACGAGTCGCGCCGCGTGGACAACCAGCTGCGCGGCCGCGCCGGTCGCCAGGGTGACCCGGGCGCCAGCCGGTTCTTCCTCTCGCTCGAGGATGACCTGATGCGCATCTTCGGCTCGGAGCGCATCCAGGGACTCATGGAGCGGCTGGGCATGGAGGAGGGCGAGGTCATCGAGCACATCTGGCTGTCCCGCGCGATTGAAGGGGCCCAGAAGCGTGTCGAGGGACACAACTTCGACATCCGCAAGAACCTGCTCGAGTACGACGACGTGATGAACCAGCAGCGGCGCACCATCTACAAGCTGCGTCGTCAGGTGCTGGCCGCGGGCGCGGGCGTCCCCCTGGTGGAGTTCACCGAGGACCCGAAGACGCGCGTGAAGAGCCGCTCCGAGCGGATGGTGAGCTGGGCGGACTTCAAGGAGATGGTCCTGGACGCGCTGGAGGACGTCATCGTCTCCACCGTGGACACGTACGCGCCCACCAAGGGCTCGGACGGGTGGGACCTGGACGCCTTGTCGAAGAACGTGAAGGAGACGTTCGACCTGGAGATGGGCTTCGAGGGCGTGGGCAACCGCGACGAACTCCAGGACCACATCTACAAGGCGGCGGAGAAGGTCTTCCGCACGCGCGACGAGGAGTTCGGCGAGAACTTCCTGCGCTTCCTCCAGTACAACTACCTGGCGACCATCGACCGGCTCTGGAAGGAGCACCTGCTGGGCATGGACCACCTGCGCCAGGGCATCGGCCTGCGTGGCTACGGCCAGAAGGACCCGAAGCAGGAGTACAAGCGCGAGGGCTACCAGGGCTTCATCCAGACCCTGTCCGCCATCAAGGCGCAGTTCGTCTCGCAGCTCATGCGCGTGCAGCCCCGCTCCGCCACCAGCGCGGAGGAAGAGGCCGTCCGCATCCAGCGCCAGCTGGCCCAGCAGCAGCGCAAGGCGGTGGAAGGCCGTGGCACGGCGGAGGGCAAGCTGGACGAGGCCTCCGTGGCCGCGGCGGCCCGTACGCCGGCCGCCCAGCAGGGCCCCCGCGTGGGCCGCAATGACCCCTGCCCCTGCGGCAGCGGTCGCAAGTACAAGAAGTGCCATGGCGCGGCGGAAGCCAGCGTCTAGGCGCCTCTTCGCGGGACGTCGGAAGTAGGGCGCCGGCGCGGCGCCGTCCGGGGTTGTCGGACGGCGGGCCGCGCCGGTCCTCTTTCTGGCGCTCGGCCCGTCCCCGGGGCCCTGGAAAGGGGGCCAGGAGGGCAGGGAGGCGAGCACGAGCCTTCTTCCCGCCACGGGCGGTGAAGCGAAGCTTGCGCCGTCGGGAAGGGTTCTGTTAAGGACCCCCCGCCTCGTAGTCTGGGGCCGGGGGTGTTGACCCCGAGTCGTACCCACTTCACACACGCCCGTGCCGGTCGCCGGTGCTCCCGTGAGTGGAGGACTTCTCCGAAAGGAGGGCCCTCGCTCCCGGCAGTCACGGCCGGAGCAACACCCGGGTGTGGCGGAATAACCGGAGAAACACCATGTCGATCGACACGCAGGAAACGCAGACGCAGCAGCAGGCCATGGCCGCCGCCGGCGGCATCACGATGCGGCAGCTCCTGGAGGCCGGCGTCCACTTCGGCCACCAGACGAAGCGCTGGAACCCGAAGATGAAGCCCTACATCTTCGGTGCCCGCAACGGCATCTACATCATCGACCTGCAGAAGACGGTCTCCATGGCCCGCTCGGCGTTCCGCTTCGTGGCGGACGTGACGGCCCGTGGCGGCACGGTGCTCTTCGTCGGCACCAAGAAGCAGGCGCAGGACGTCATCCGCGAGGAGGCCGCGCGCGCCGGTCAGTACTTCGTCACCAGCCGCTGGCTGGGTGGCACGCTGACCAACTTCAAGACCATCAAGCAGGGCATCGACCGGCTGAAGACGCTGGAGAAGATGGCCGAGGATGGGACGTTCGAGCGCCTGCCCAAGAAGGAAGTCGCCTCGCTGGAGCGCGAGCGCGAGAAGCTCGAGAAGAACCTGGGCGGCGTGAAGGAGATGTCGAAGCTGCCCCGCTGCGTCTTCATCATCGACCCGAAGAAGGAGCACATCGCCATCCACGAGTCGACCCGCCTGGGCATCCCCGTGATTGGCCTGGTCGACACGAACTGCGATCCCGACGGCATCGACTTCGTGATTCCCGGCAACGACGACGCCATCCGCTCCATCAAGCTCTTCACGTCGAAGATCGCCGAGGCCTGCATCGAGGGCGCCGCCCGTTACCGCGCCTCTGGCGCGGCGGAGCGCGACGAGCAGGAGGAGCGCGAGGGCCGTGATGACCGCCGTGACCGCGACGACCGCCGTGGCCCGCGCCGTGACAACCGGGATCGCCGGGGTGGCGACCACCGCGGTGGTGGCGACCGTGGCGGCGAGCGCCGGGGTCCTCTCGTGGAGATGAAGGGCGCGCCGGCCGTGGCCGAGCAGCCCGCGGCCGAGCAGCCCGCGGCGGCCGAGGGTGGCGAGGCGGCGAAGGAGTAGTCGCCTCTCGCTGTACTCCAGTGTTCGTGGCGGCCGGGTGGCGCATCAGAATGCCTGCGACCCGGCCGTCCTTGTTTTTCGCTGTAGCCGTATCCCTTGAAACCGGATGCTCCGCCCGGCGCCTGGCGCCCTCGTGACGGTGGAGACAGGAGACGAACATGGCCGAAATCACGGCCCAGATGGTGAAGGACCTGCGCGAGCGGACCAGCGCGCCCATGATGGACTGCAAGAAGGCGCTCACGGAGACGGGCGGCGACTTCGCGAAGGCCGAGGAGTGGCTGCGCAAGAAGGGCATCTCCAAGGCGGCGGGCAAGGAAGGTCGCGTCGCGGCCGAGGGCCTCGTCGGCACGTACGTCCACGGCGGCCGCATTGGCGTGCTGGTGGAGGTCAACTGCGAGACGGACTTCGTCGCCCGCAACCCTGACTTCCAGGACCTGGTGAAGGAAGTGGCGATGCAGATCGCCGCGACCGGCCCCAAGTTCGTCCGTCGCGAGGAAGTCCCCACGGACAACATGGAGAAGGAGCGCGAGATTCAGCGCGACCTGCTCAAGCAGCAGGGCAAGCCCGAGGCGATGCTGGACAAGATCCTCGTCGGGAAGATGGAGAAGTACTACGAGCAGGTCTGCCTCGTGGACCAGCTCTGGGTGAAGGACGACAAGAAGAAGGTCGGTGACATGATCACCGAGCGCGCCGCGAAGATTGGCGAGAAGGTCTCCGTGCGCCGCTTCGTCCGCTTCGAGGTGGGTGAGGGCATCGAGAAGAAGAAGGACGACCTCGCCGCCGAAGTCGCCAAGACGCTGCAGGGCTGAGCCCCCTCGCGGCCCTTTCGGGGGCCGTGAAATGGTTCGAGCAGGGCCCTGAGGGCCGCGCGCTCCGTACCCTGATGGGGGCGGGGGACGCGGCCCTCGCCTTTGCGGGCCTTTCCAGCCCCTCCAGGCGATTGGCATCTGACGGTGTGAGCAGGGGTGTCCGACTCGGGCGTTGATATGGCGCCAGACGGGGGATAGAAGCGGACGCGCATGTCCTCCGACACGACCCAACCGCTCCGCTTCAAGCGCATCCTCCTCAAGCTCTCGGGTGAGGCCCTGATGGGAGAAGGGAAGTACGGCATCCACCCACCCACCCTCAGTGGCATCGCGGATGAGGTCATCAAGCTGGCGGCGGCCGGCGTGGAGGTGGCCCTCGTCATTGGCGGAGGCAACATCTTCCGCGGGGTGGCGGGCGCGACGGAGGGGATGGACCGGGCCAGCGCCGACTACATGGGGATGCTGGCCACGTGCATCAACTCCATGGCCATGCAGGACGCGCTGGAGAAGAAGGGCATGCACACGCGCGTGCTGTCGGCCATCAAGATGGAGCAGATCGCCGAGCCCTACATCCGCCGGCGCGCGGTGCGCCACCTGGAGAAGGGGCGGGTGGTGATTTTCGCGGCGGGCACGGGCAATCCGTACTTCACGACGGACACGGCCGCGTCGCTGCGCGCCATGGAAATCAACGCCCAGGTCATCCTCAAGGCGACGAAGGTGGACGGCATCTACAACGCGGATCCGAAGAAGGACCCGACGGCGCGCCGCTACCGCTCGCTGACGTACATGGACGTGTTGAAGCAGAACCTCAACGTGATGGACTCCACGGCCATCTCGCTGTGCATGGACAACAAGCTGCCCATCATCGTCTTCGACCTCACCGTGCCGGGAAACATCCAGCGCGCGGTGCTGGGAGGCGGAGAGATTGGTACCGTCGTGGGCGGCAGCGAGACGGTCTGGGCCTGACCGCTCGCATTCATCCCGACTCGTGTTCAAGGAGAGCTCGCATATGAGCGGTGACATCGTCGTCGAATTGAAGGGCCGTATCGACAAGTCCCTCGAGGACCTCAAGCGGGAGCTGACCAAGGTGCGCACCGGGCGCGCCAGCACCGCCATCCTCGACAACATCCGGGTGGACTACTACGGCACGCCCACCCCGCTGTCCGGCGTGGCCAGCGTCAGCGCCCCGGAGCCCCGGCTCATCATCATCAAGCCGTGGGAGAAGACTGTCCTGAAGGAAATCGAGAAGGCTCTTCGCGAGGCCAACCTCGGCATCAACCCGATGAATGACGGGGAGATGATTCGCCTGCCCTTCCCGCCGCTCACCGAGGAGCGCCGCAAGGACATCGCCAAGCAGGTGAAGACGAAGGGTGAGGACCACAAGGTCGCCATCCGCAACATCCGCCGTGACGCCAACGAGGCGCTCAAGGTGCAGTTGAAGGACAAGAAGATCACCGAGGACGACCACAAGCGCATCTCCGAGAAGGTCCAGAAGGAGACCGACGGCGGCGTGGCCCAGGTGGATGAGATCATCAAGAAGAAGGAGAAGGAGGTCATGGAGGTCTGATGGCCTTCGTGCTCCTGGCCGAACCCGCCGCCCTGGTGGCGGGTGTGCTGCGCCGGTTCCTCGAGGGAGCCGGCCACGAAGTGACGTGGGTGACCAGCTCCGACGAGGCTCTGCGAGTCGTGCGAGAGCGGCCACCCGCGGTGGTTCTTGCCGCTGGGCTGGGGTCGCTGGAAGGAGAGGCGATGTGCCGGAGCCTGCGTGCGCAGGGGCTCCAGGTTCCGATGCTGCTGGTGTACCCGCCGGATGAAGAGCGGGCCGACGAGCGCGCCGCCCAGGCCGGTGCGGACGGCAGCCTGGTGGGCCCTCTCAAGCGCGCCACCGTCCTGACGTGCGTCTCGCTGCTGCTGCAACTCGAGGAAGCCCGGCGCGCCTCCGGGGTGGCCTCCGCGCCCGTGTCACCACCGCCATCGCTCGCGCCGGTGGAGCCCGAGGCCCGGCGCGTCACCCGTCCAGAGCCGTCTGCATCCACGGGCGGCACGTCGGCGGACTTCGAGTTCCTCAAGCGGCTGATGCTGATGGAGGTGAAGCGCAGCCGGCGCTACCGCTATCCCATCGCCCTGCTGATGGTGGAGGTGGACCGCTTCACGGAGCGGTCCGCGGCGCTGTCACCCACGGCGAGGCGGGGCGCGCTGGCGGAGACGCTGGGCCTGCTGGTGGAGGGCGTGCGCGACATCGACGTGGCCGTGCCCTTCGCGGACAGCCGCTTCGTCGTCTTCCTCCCGCACACGCCCCGCTCGGGCGCGCGGGTGGTGGCCGAGCGCCTGAGAGAGAAGCTGAAGGCCGTGCAATCCCTGCCCGCGGGCACCGCATCCGTGGGCGTGGCGGTGTCGGAGCCTCCCGCCGGCAACAAGAGCGCGCCGCCGGGCGCCACGGGCCAGCAGGTCAGCTTCGGCGGTCTGCTGAAGGACGCGGGAGACGCGCTGCGACGCGCGCAGGCGGCGGGTGGTGACTGGGTGGAAGTGGCCAGCGATGCCGCCAGCCGCACTCAGGACGGGTAGATGAAGTCCACGTCGCTGATGTCGTGCACGACGTCGGCGACGAAGCGGAACAACTCCAGGCCGCGCGCCTTGTCGTCCTGCCAGGTGCCGCTGGCTTCGTCGTAGTTGAAGTGGATGCCCTGGCCTCGCCCCGCCACCCAGATCTGCTTCACGGCGCGCTGGGTGTTGACGATGCACTTCTCCCGGGAGCGGGCGGTGAGGGTGAGCATGTCACCCGTGCTCTCCGCCTCCAGGAGGTCTGGATCAATGGCGTCCGCGGCGGCAAGCATCCGCTTGAAGACCATGGCCACGAGCTGGTTGTAGCGGGCTTCTTCCATCATGGCCGCACGGGCCTCACTGAATGACGTCAAGCACCTGCTGGCCAGGGGCCGCGTAGAACAGGAACTTGAAGTGCGGCGACGTCTCGCTCTCGACGCGCTCCAGGGCGATGACGGTGCCCGGGTGAACGGACTTGGGGAAGGACTGCATCCCCGTCAGGTGCGCCGCCAGGGCGCCCATGGACGGCTGGTGGCCGACCAGGACGAGGTTCTCATCCGCATGCTCGGCCAGCACCGGCTCCACCGCGCCCACCGGCATGTCCGGCAACAGGCAGCGATGCGCCCGCAGCAGCCCTTCGTGTTTCGTCACGAAGGACAGAATCTGCGACGTCTGGACCGTGCGAACCAGCGGGCTGGTCAGGATGAGGCCGATGGGGCCCATGCGCTCGGACAACGATGCGAAGTGCGCGGCGGTGTTCGCCCGAGCCTTCGCTGTGAGCGCGCGCGCCTCGTCACCGAGACCCTCGGGGATCTCAGCGTCCGCATCGCCGTGCCTAACCAGGAAAATCCTCAAAGTCCCTCCACCGGTACGACAGGACCGCGGTTCGTACATGACCGCAGCCGGGTTGGTCAAAGGTAATGCGGCGATTGTTCAGTGGCCGCAACAACCTCGGCATGACAGACAGGAGTTGGCCGCCCTCCTCCGCACGCGTCCGCGCAGCATACACGCGGGGACTGACGTGCCGTGTCTCTCTGGAAGGAGTCTGGATGCGCAAGGCGCTGTGGGTCCTGGCGGGGCTGTTGGCCTTCTCGGGCTGTAAGAAGGATGGGGCCACGGGTAGCGATGCACCCGGGGTGGCGGATGGTGGTGGTGTCGCCGGCCTGGTGGCCGAGGAGGCGACCGGCGCGGGGCCCTATGTGGTGACGCCCGAGAAGCTGACCGCCTACGTGGCCTACCAGCGGCGGATGCTGGAGGTGTACGGCTCCCAGGTGAAGGGACTCCAGGGGTTGGGCGCGCTGGTGGATGCGGGCACTCCGGAGGCGATGGCGGAAGTCCGCGCGGGCCTCAAGGTGGTGGAGGCGAAGGCCAAGGCGGAGTCGGAGGCGCGCACGCAGGCGGGGCTGAGCGTGAGCGACGTCAACGGCCTGGCCGAAGTCGTCACGGCCGTCATCAGTCAACGGCAGCTCGGGCGCACGCTCCAGTACGAGGAGGAGCTTCGGAAGCTGGAGGAACTCCAGGAGAAGCTGCCGCCCGAGCAGCGCCAGGAGCTGGCGGCGCAGGTGGCCTCCATGCGCCACCAGGTGGAGTCGTTCCAGAAGCTGACGGATGTGCGGCGTGAGTACGGCGACGCCAACGTGGACGTGGTCCTCACGCGCGAGGACGAGCTGATGAAGAACTACCAGGAGATGCTGCGGGTCTTCACCGGCACGCGCCGATGAAGACCCGGGAAGGCGTGCACCTCAGACGCGCTTGAGGTGCGGTGCCTTCTTGAGCAGCTGCGCCAGGTAGAGGTCGGCGACCTTCTCCATCACCGTGTTGCCGCGCAGGCGCTGGTTCAGGTTGACGAAGTCCACCTGGTCCAGCCGCTGGTCCTGGTTGTAGCAGGAGAACACCCACGTCTCCTTGCCGGTGCGCGGGTCCACGTGCCGCTGGAGGCACTGGGCGCAGATCTCCTTCATCATGCACTGCATCGGCGAGTTGATGGAGCCGATGGCCTCGTGGTCCGGCTTCAGGTACGGCTGGAGCACCTTGTGCCGGGCCTCGGCCACCGCGCGCATCATCCGGTCCGAGCCGATGGCGATGATGCGGTCCACTTCCGACAGCGGGATGAGGCCGGGCGTGGCCAGCTTGCCCTCGGCGTATGCCACCATCGCCTGCACCACGTTGCCCCGGAAGGCGGCGTCCTGCGGGCGGCGCGGCTCAATCAAGTCGCCGCTGTCCACGGACCACACAATCTGGTCCGTGCCGGCCTCGATTTCGTCGTGCTTGAAGGAGTCCGACTTGAGGCGGTAGGCGGCGAAGTAGATGACGCGGCAACCCGCCGCCTTGAGCGAGCGGGCGATGGAGAAGAGCACCGCGTTGCCCAGGCCACCGCCGACGAGCACCACCGTCTCGTTGTGGGCAATCTCGGTGGGCGCGCCGGTGGGGCCCATCAGCACCACGGACTCGCCCGGGGTGAGCGCGGAGCACAGGCGCGACGAGGAGCCCATCTCCAGGACGATGGTGCCCATCAGTCCCTTCTCCTTGTCCACCCACGCGCCGGTGAGGGCCAGGCCCTCCATGGTGAGGCGCATGCCGTCGACGACGGGCGCGTTCCGCTCGAAGTTCTGGAGCCGGTAGAACTGGCCGGGCTGGAAGTGGCTGGCCGCGAAGGGCGCCTTCACCACCACCTCCACAATCGTCGGCGTCAGGCGGGTGACGGACACCACGGTGGCGTTGAACGCGGCGTCCAGCTTCGCGAAGTGCGCGGCGCGCAGCTCCTCGCGACGGGCCTGGGCGACCTCGTCGTCGAAGTCGAGCGACGCCACTTCCTTCGCGTACAGGCGCGCCACTTCCGAGTAGCCATCCTTCGCGCTGGCCATGGCCTTCACCACGTTGCCCGCGTACGTCGGGTGGTTGTCTCCGTAGAAGGAGATGAAGCGCCCGTCCTTCGCATACGACGTGAAGAAGCCCACCTTGGAGTCCAGGTCCTCGCTGGCCTCCACGGGCTCCAGCGTGAAGCCCTGCTCACCGTCCACCAGGGAGTAGCCCTGGAAGTAGTCGCCGCCCTCGTCGAGCTTGAAGGTGCCCGGGTACTCGCGCTCGTACGTGACGTTGGGCGAGGTGCCGGCGGCCACGCACACGGTGCGCGCGGGCAGCTCGAAGAACTGGCCGCTGCCCTTGAGCTTGCCGTCCACCGTCACCATGCGCTCGAAGCGCAGCGCTCGCACCGCGCCCGTCTCGTCCTGCAGCGCCTCCACCGGGCTCATGCGCTCGATGAAGCGGATGCCCTCCTCCAGCGCCTTGGACACTTCCTCGTGGTTGAGGCGGTAGGCGGGGGACTCGGTGAGGCCGCGGCGGTAGGCCAGACTGACGCCGCCCCACGCTCGCACCAGCTTGATGAAGTCCGGCGTGCGGCCCTCCGCCTTCGCCTGCTCGCGCTCGGCGCGCACCGCGCGGCCGTGCTCCAGGAAGGTCTGGTAGGTGGCGCGCTCCTCGGCGTCCAGCTTCGCGAGGATGGCCTCGTCGCCCAGCTCCGCGGAGAGCTTCTCGTGGCGGGCGAGCGCCTTCTCCACCTGCACCGGGTAGTACGCCATCAGCTCCGTGGCGGTGTCGACGCCGGTGAGGCCGCCGCCGATGACGATGGCGGGCAGCTGCACCTGGAGGTTCGCCAGCGAGTCCTTCTTGAAGGCGCCCGTGAGCTGGAGCGCCATGAGGAAGTCGCTCGCCTTGCGGATGCCCCGGATGAGGTTGTTCTTCATCCCGATGATGGTGGGACGTCCGGCGCCCGCGGCGATGGCGATGTGGTCGAAGCCCAGCTCCCACGCGTCCTCGATGGTGAGCGTGCCACCGAAGCGCACGCCACCGTGGATGCGGAAGCCGTCCCGCCGCGCCAGCGTCAGGTGGATGAGCGTGAGGAAGTTCTTGTCCCAACGCACGGTGATTCCGTACTCGGACACGCCGCCGAAGCCCTCCAGCACGCGCTCATCCAATTCGCGCGTGAGCGAACGCCAGTCGCGGATGGGCTTGAGGGCGTGGCCATTGCGGCCGGCCAGCTCGTCGGAGAACGGCTCGATCTTCAGGCCGTCCATGCCCGTGACGCCGAAGCCCTCGTTGAGCAGGTAGTGCGACAGCGTGTAGCCGGCGGGCCCCAGGCCCACCACCAGCACGTTGCGACCCACGTAGGGCAGCGCGTACGGACGGCGGATGTTGAGCGGGTTCCAGCGCGTGAGCAGCCCGTAGATTTCAAAGCCCCAGGGCAGGTCCAGCACGTCCGTCAGCGCGGCCGTCTCCGCCAGCGGGATGTTCACCGGCTCCTGCTTCTGGAAGATGCACGCCTTCATGCAGTCATTGCAGATGCGGTGGCCGGTGCCGGGGCACATCGGGTTGTCGAGCGTGATGACCGCCAGCGCCGCGAGCGAGTTGCCCTCGCGCTTGAGCAGGTGCGCCTCGGAGATGCGCTCGTCGAGCGGACAGCCCGTGAGGGGGATGCCCAGCGGGTTCTTCTTGTAGCTGTGGCCCTCGGCCACCTTGTCCTTCGCGGGGAAGCCCGTGGAGCAGGAGTCCTTCTGGCGCTCGTGGCAGAGCACGCAGTAGTCCACCTCGTTCATCACGTCGCGCGCGGTGCCGCGGCGGTCGGTGAGTTTGAAGCCGTCGCGGTGGCGAAGGTGGTGCGGGAGTCCTTCGGTGGCCTCGGGAAGAGCGGCGTCCGGGCGCTGGAGCTGCACGAGCTGGTCGAACACCAGCGGCTTGGGCACGCGGTGGGTGGGCCAGGTGTGGAACTGCTCCTTGGTCTCCGGGTGCAGCGCACGCGCGTACGTCCAGCGGTCCGCCAGCGACAGCAGCGCGCGGACGGACTGCAGCTCCGCGGCATCATCGCCCTGGGTGACGAGGCTGGAGCCGAAGGCCTCTCGGCCCTCCGGTGTGGCCGTCAGCGAGGTGCGCAGCGCCGACCAGCGGGCGCGCAGGGCCTCCGCCTTCGCCTGCTCCTCCGCGGGCAGGTTGCCGGAGAACAGCCGCTCCAGTTCCATGAGCGTGAGGACGGACTCGGCGAGGCCGCGCTCGAAGTCGCCCAGGGAGAGCGCCTCCGGGAAGCCGAGCTGGAGCAGCAGCCGCATGCGCCCATCCAGCGACGGGAACTCGGCCAGCGCCGGACGGTCCGGCGCGCCCTTCTTGAAGACGCGGCGGGTGATGAACTCGCGCTTGAAGTCGAAGAGGGGCAGCTCTCCCTTCAACTGGCCCATCTGCCGCTCCAGCTCCTGGTCGACTCGGAAGAGCCGGGAGACGAAGCGCGACGTGTGCCGGGCCACCCGCACCAACAGGTCCGACTCGGCGGGGCCGGTGAGGCTGGTACCGCCGGACTGGCGGTAGGCGTCGAAGGCCTTGAAGAGCTCGGGCTCGTCCTCGGCGAGCTGCGCGTCGAAGCTCTTGGCCAGCCGGCGCAGTCCGCGCGGGCGGTAGAGGTCTTCGAAGGTGAAGCCCGGCAGACCCAGTTGAAGGGCGGGGCCAGGGTCGGAGGGCAGGTCGGTCAGGGCGCGCATATCACTGAAGGTGTAGGAGGAACCCGGAGCAACGGCTCGCGTGCGGGGCCTATTTCGCGGTGAGCCGCCCGGAAAGCAAGCGGCCTCGCGACGCCGCGTGAAAGCAGGCGATGGGAGGGAGTGGCTCTGCTGGAGTTGTAACGCGGGAGCCCGACGCCAGCCTCCCTGTCGGCCCGGGCCCCGGGGGCAGAAGCTCCGTCCCGGGGTGCGACGGCACACCGCGCCATGTGTTGAGGTGCCCGCACAGGGGGGCGGCTGTGGGCCGACCCGGCTGGATTTCCTCTGGAGCAGCACCCGGAGGCGGCCCCTGACGCCCTGTCGGCCACTCTCCTGGCGAGGAAGGGGGCCCTTCGCCGTGTCGCGGGAGACCCGTGGGTGGCGCGCCGGTCCACGGCGCTGCCGCTGTCACCGGGTATCGATACCCGGCAGCGAGGTGGGTAGCGCCCTTCCTTGCCCGGGGGCGGGCAGGGCGACGTGCTCCAGGCGGCGGCGGAGCTTGAACAGCCCCCAGAACATGCGGGCCGCGTCCAGGCCGGGGATGACCTTGGAGCCACCGAAGTCCTCCCAGTCGATGGGGACCTCGAGACAGCGGGCCCCCTGTCGCTGGAGCAGGGCCAGGAGCTCCACGTCGAGCAGCCAGCGCTCCTCGCGCAGCACGTCCAACAGCGGGCGCAGCACCGAGGCTCTCATGAGCTTCACGCCGCATTGCGTGTCGTAGAAGCGCAGGCCGAAGTGCAGGTCCGTCAGGGTGGCGAAGATGCGGCCCTGGAGGTGGCGGTGGAGATTGCGCACCACGCGGCGGCCAGCCATGAGGATGCGGGAGCCCGCCAGCACGTCCACGCCCTCGGCGTCGGGAGTGTCGGTCAGCCGCACCAGTCGGAAGAGCTCCTCCGCGTTGATGGCCCCGTCCGCGTCCAGGAAGGCGAGCCAGGTGGCTCCAGGAGAAGCGTGGCGCCAGCCGAGGCGGATGGCGGAGCCCTTGCCGCCATTGCGGGGCGCGGCGACATACGTGAACCGGTGGGGCGAACTCGCGGCCAACAGTCGGGCCTGGGCCGCCTCGATGCTGGCTTGCTGAAGCGAGGCGTGCTCGGGCGCGCTGCCATCATCCGCGACGATGAACTCCACCCGGGGCGTCGGCTGGAGCAGGGCGACGCGGGTGAGCGACTCCACGAAGCGAGGCAGTCGCTGCCCCTCGTTGTAGGCGGGGATGACGACGCTGATGGAGGGCGCTTCCACGCGCCGGGTTTGAGCACGGTGGGGGAGGGGCGTCAATGCGAGCGCGCGAGGCCCTCGATGCCTCGGCGCGTGGGGTGCTCGTCAGGTGCGGTTCCCCGGGGCTGGGTGGCCTGACGGCACGAGCGGCGAGGGGGCGTGCCTGCCTCCTGCGTTTTCGAAAGTTCGGACGTGGGGATGCAGGTGCCCAACCGTGTCGTCGACCTGCCGGGCGGCGCGACGGCCAGAGGCGTCCGTCGCGCCGGGTTCTCGGCAGGGGTCGGCGCCCTCGCTACCGCCGCTTCGGACGTCGCGGCTTGGAGGTGTTGGGTCCACGAGGTGGCTTCTCGGGCGGGGACGAGGGCTTCTTCTTCGCCGGGACGCCAGCCGGAGTGGGGGGCGACTGCACCTGCCGAGGCTCCGTCTCGTTCTTGGGAGACCGGGGCTTGGGGAGCACGGCCGCGGCTCCTGTCGATGTCGACGGAGACGCTTCGCCGTGAGCTGCTCCTCGCGCACCGTGGCTCCGCGCAGCGGGGCTCGCCTTCGTCGCGGGGGGCGTCGGTCGCGACTGCTCCGCCTGGGGGCGAGCAGGGCCGGTTGAACTCTCGGCGCGCGGCCGGGGTGCATGCCGCGCGGTCGGGGGCTGTTCCGTGCGCGCCAGTTCCTTCGTCGCCTGCGGAGAAGGGGAGCGCCGTGCTTCCAGCGAGGGCTCGGCGGCTCGTGCCTGAATCGCGCTCGACGAATCACTGGCCTGACGGGCGCGCAGTTGCTCCACCTCGCGGCGCAGGCGGACGACCTCGGCGGAGAGCTGGGCGTACGAATCGCGCACGTGTCCGTTGAAGACGCGCTGTCGACCCAGGGCCTCGTTGATGAACACCTGGCACGACTTGCGGAAGGCCCACTTGGCCACCACCACGAGCTGACCCACGCCACCCCGGTGCGTCTGCAGCGGCAGCGCGCGCGTGGCGTCGGCGTTCTCTTCCAGTGCGTGCAGGTTGAAGGTCAGTGGCTCCACTCGGGGCTCCACGCCTTCGGCGGGCACCTCCACCGCTTCGGAAGTGGGCAGGCCTCGCGTTCGCAGGCGCTCTTCGATGCGGGTCAGCAGCTCCCGCGCCGGAATGTCGCGTCCCAGCAGCTTCATCGATGCTTCTCCTCGAGGATGCGTTGCAGCTCGTCCCGATAGGCGGCCACCACCTGCGGCCACCCTTGTTTCTTCACGTACGCCAGACCGCTAGCGCCCAGCGCGCTTCGCGCCTCGCCCACTTCGCGCAGTCCCTGGATGAACGAATCCAGGTCCGTATACGCGCGGCCCGCGCCACTGCGTTGTACCTGTCCCACCAGCACGTCCGAGCGCCCGTTCACCAACACCGGCGTGCCCTGCGCGAAGGACTCCAGCGTGAGCAGCGACAGGCTCTCGTAGCGAGAGGGCACCACCACCGCCAGGGCACCGGCCAGTGCGTCGTGCTTGTCCTGCTCGGGGATGCGTCCCAGGTAGCGCACGCCATCACCCTCCAGAGGCATGTGCGCGTCACCCGCGAGCACCAGGTCCGGCGCGTCCGCGTACCGCTGCTTCAAGGCCTGGTGGAACTGGAGCAACTCGGGCACACCCTTGCCCGGCTCTTGCCGGCCCACGTAGAGCAGGTAGTCGCGGTGCACGCCGTGCTTCTCGCGGAAGCGAGCCCCATCGGCGGCCGGCCGCTCCACGCCCACGCCCACCACGCGAGTCCTCGCATGGCCCGGGAAGTACTTCTCGATGATGGTCAGCTCCTCCGGCGTCAGGCAGAGCAGCGCGCGAGGGAGCTCGAAGACGTCACGGTACGCATCGAACCGGATGGGCGCTTCGTCATGCGTGGTCGGAACCAGCAGCGCGCGGTCCGCCACCAGGGGCATGCCCCACACCGTTGGCGCGTAGAGGTACGTGAAGAACAAGTAGCCGTCGTACGCGTTTCGCGTGTCGGCCAGATGGCGTAGCAGCCCCGGAGCCAGCGGGCCCTGCTCGGCGATCCACTGCTCCTCGCGCAGCCGCTCGTTGCTCTTGTCGAAGAGCTTTCGCGACAGCCCGTTGAAGCCTCGGATGTTGCGCACCCGCGTCACGGGGAAGCGCAGCACGTCCACGCCGCGCACCGTGTCCGGCCCCGCCGGGAAGTCGTTCTCCCAGGAGAGGTGGTTCTTCGCGCACGTGGTCAGCACCGTCAGGTCCCAGTGCGGCGTGAGGCGCTCGGCCACCTGCGCGGCCAGCATCTCCGCGCCTCCCGTCACCTCGCCATAGCGCTGCACGACTACCGCCACGCGAGGCCGCTTCGGAGGCGCACGACGGGGACGCGGCGCGGGCAGGGACGAACCCAGCGCATCCGACAGCGCCCGCTGCACGGACGCGGCGGAGAAGTGCTCCAGCCTGCGTCGCTGACCGGCGATGACGGGTTCGCGAAGCGACAGGTCCTCGCTCAGGTCCACCGCCAGCTCCGCGAGGAACGCGAAGCGCTTCTGGTCGAACGCGATGCCCGCGCCGCCCAGCGTCTCCGGCACCGCCGCGGCGGCGTACGCCAGCACGGGCACGTCCGACGCCATGGCCTCGATGAGCGGGACGCCGAAGCCCTCGTGCTCGCTCATCGAAACGAACACGGATGCGGAGCGGTACGCGGCCACCAGCTCCGCGTGGCTCAGCCGGCCCAGGAAGCTCACGCCGCTCAAGCCCCGCGCCTCGCGCTTCAGCGAGCGGAAGTAGCGACTGCCCGGTTCGTACCCGCCCACCATCAACAAGCGCGCCTGGGGGCGCAGTCGCAGCACCTCTCGGTGCAGGGCGATGAGGTCCTCGAAGCGCTTGTGCGGCATCACCCGGCTGACGCCGAGCAACACGGGACCGGGGCCCGACAGCTTGCTCAGCAGCTTCGCGTCCGCGCGCTCGGGACCGAAGCGCTCCGGCTCGATGAGCAGCGGCACCGTATGGACGTTGCGGTAGCCCGCGACGCGCAGCTCGGCGGAGTTGTAGTCCGACACGCCGATGGCCACGTCCACGAAGGGCGCCATCGCCGCGAGCTGGGCGCGGCCGGCCACCAGCGCGTTCTCCAGCGACAGTCCCGAGTAGAAGCGCGCGGGGCTGATGTTGTGGAACACGAGGCCGCGCCGACACGGCAGGTGCATGAGTCGGCTGCTCAGCGGAGAGGCGATGCCGTGGTGATAGAGCACCAGGTCGCCCGGCTCCGGCTTCAACGTCGAGGCGGGACTGGCCAGGCCCTCCAACCCCGCGCCGACTTCATCCGCGTACAGGCCGCTCCACACACCCAGCCGGCGCAGGAGGAGCTGCAGGTGCAACGCGGCCTGCCCGGTGGCGTCGCCGGGCACGAAGCTCGCTATCAACTGGTGAATCGCCATGCGCGCCCTGCCTATCACAGGGGCGTGGTATGAGGCGCACCGTGTCCACCGGCCCCATCGCTTTCGACGCGACGCTCTGGGATGAGCCCACCACCGGAATCGGCCTCTACACCCGCTGTCTCGCGGGCGCGCTGGAGGCCAAGGGTGTGCGGTTGGAGAAGCTGGGCGCGCGGGGCTCGGGCGACCATCCGAGGGGAGCCAGCGGCCGCACCGCCTGGACGCTCGCCCGACTCCCTCGGGTGCTGGAGCGCTCGAAGCCCGCGCTGTACCACGCCCTGGGCAACTTCAATCTCCCCCTGACGCGGATACCCGGCACGGCCTACGTGCTCACGGTGCTGGACCTGATTCCGCTCATCATGCCGGACACCGTCTCGGCGAAGTTCCGCTGGCAGTTCCGGCTGTGGCTGTCACGCAGCCTGATGCTGGCCGACCGGGTGGTGTGCATCAGCGAGCGCACGCGGCAGGACCTGCTGGAGCGCTTCCCGGAAGTGGAGTCGCGCGCCGTGGTGGTGCCCATCGGCGTGGACCATGTCCACGCGCCCGTGCTGGACGCGACGAGCGTGGACTTCCTGCGCGCCCTCGCTCTGCCCAAGGACTTCGTCCTCTACGCGGGCTCGCTCGACGTGCGCAAGAACGTGGACCTGGTGCTGGACGCGATGGAGCGACTGAAGGCGCAGGGGAGGCCCGCGTCGCTCGTGCTGGCGGGACAGAGCTGGTTCGGCTCGGGGCGCGTGGAGTCGCGCATCGCGCGGCTGCGCTCGGAGGGGCTCGATATCCGCCCGCTCGGCTATCAGTCCGAGCCGGTGTTCTACGAGCTGATGCGGCGCGCGGCCTTGTTCGTGTTCCCCTCGCGCTACGAGGGCTTCGGCCTGCCCCCGCTGGAGGCGATGCGGCTGGGCACTCCGGCCATCGTCTCGACGGCGGGCTCGCTCCCGGAGGTCTGCGGCAGCGCGGCCCTGGCGGTGAGTCCGGACGACGCGGAGGGGCTCGCGGAGGCCATCCATCGGCTGCTGCGCTCACCCGGAGAGCGCGGTGCCCTCGCCAAGAAGGGCCGGGCCCGGGCCGCGGAGTTCACCTGGGAACGGACGGCGGAAGGAACGCTGGCGGTGTATGAGGCCGCGCTCCGACGCTGAGGGTTGGAGCCTCGCCGTCGGAGCCTCGGCGGTGAATCGAGAGTGGAGGATGCGGATGCGAAAGCTCGTGTGGAGTGGTCTCGTGCTGAGCGGTCTTCTGGTCGGGTGCGCCAGCGCTCCGGCGAAGCAGGACCCCGCGGAGCCGCAGGTGGAGCAGGACGTGGCGGCCTCGCCCGACGCGGAGTCCGCGGCCCCGTCGCCCGGTGAAGAGGCGAAGCCAGCCGAGGCGCTGCCCATCCTGGTGAGGGCCAACCCCCAACCCAAGGACCCCATCAACATCGAGGGGGCGAGGGTGGACGGCAACATCCTGACGCTCAACGTCTCGCACGGCGGTGGTTGCGCGGAGCACTCGTACACGCTGGCCTGGGACGGCACGTTCCAGCAGAAGTCTGGCGCTGCGCCCGTGGCCAATTTGGTGATGATTCACGACGCCAACGGAGACCGGTGCAAGGCCATGAAGTTCGCCGAACTCCGGTATGACTTGAGCACCGTCTCCCAGACCTGGGCCGCGCAGCTCGGCAAGGACTCCGGCACGGTGGAGCTGGCCCTGCCCGGCCTGTCCGCGCCGGTGAGCTACTCGTTCTGAGCCCCATCGAGAACCTGGACGCGACATGAAGCTATCGGAGGCCCTGGCCGTACTGGAGCGCAGCTTCAGCGGCCTGGAGGAAGGAGCCCTTCGGCTCGTCGAGGCGGAGGATGACCGCTTCGCCTTGCGGCCGAGCGCGGTGTGGCTCGAGTACCGCTGGTACGTGCGCGCGGGCGGAATGGCGGAGGTGTTCCTCAAGTCCGAGCGCGTCCGCGCAGGAGTCCGCTTCCACGCGGAGGCCACGGTGCTGCGGGTTCATCTGCTCGGCGCTTCGTCGGAGCTGTCGGAGCGCGCGGCGCAACTGCTCGTCGGAGGGCGCCCCGCGCCGGAGCGGCTCATGGGACTGTTCGGTGACGATGGTGTGCGCCGCGAGGTGGTCGCCTTCGGACGTACGAGCGTCACCGTGGAGCACTGGGACACGCCCGGCCCGCGCCCTGTCCTGGCCGAGGCGCGCTTCCGTGCGCTCGCGGAGCGCCTGGCGGACCCGGCCTCGACGCCGGAGGAGCGCCACGAGGCGGTGCAGCGCCTCGCCGACGAGCGCAGCCCTCGCGTGGTGGAGGTGCTGCTGGAGCTGCTCTCGCGTCAGTCCTCGCTGATGGCGCTGCGCGTGTTGTCCGAGTGGGGCGAGGAGCGCTCCAGGGCGCCTCTCCTGCGCGCCCTGGACGCGGTGCGCCCCGACAACCCCGCGGACTTGTGGACGCTCACCGCCCTGGTGCGGCGGCTGGATGCGTGGACGCACGTGAAGCGCTGACGGAGGCCACGGTGATGCCCTCCGCGATGAGGTCTTCACGCAGGCGCGTCAGCACCTTGCCCAATAGATTCAGTCCCCTCCACTTGGAGGGGTCCTGGATGTTGGGATTGTCCATGCTCAACCCCACACCCCAGATGCGGTCCATGGGACTGGCTTCCACCAGCTCCGTTCCAGCCGTGGCCAGCAGGGCCTCCAGCAGCGAGGCGTTCTGGGTGAACTTCGCGCGATTGCCCTCATGGACGACGCGCTCCCGCTCACGCTCCCACGTGGCGGCATCGAAGTTCCTCACCTTGCGACCCAGCGCCTTCTGCGCCTTGGGCGCCGAGGTCTTCAGGATGCTGGCGAGCACCTCCATGTCACCGAAGACGCGCGCCTTGCCCGCCATCATGTACTGCTCCGTGCAGCCGTAGTGGACCCCGTCCACCACGAACTCGGAGCGGTGCCACTGCGAGAAGGGCGACTCCTCTTTCCAGAAAAAGGTGAACCTGCCCTGCCGCTGAGTGCCAGCCATCGCGAGCCTCCTGGTTGGTGTTGATTGTACACCAACGCTCGGGGCGCGAGGCCCTGACAAGCGCCATGCGGTCAGCCAGCCGCTGGACGGGAGGCGCCCCAGGCGAGGCACCTCCCGTGCAGGGCGATTCAGCCCTGGGCTCGGGCGGCGCCCGGAACCTTGGGGCCGAGCACGTCGCGCAGCGCGTCCGTCACCGTCAGCTTCGGCGTCCAGCCCAGGGCGCGCAGCTTGTCCGGAGCCCCGATGAGGCTGGGGATGTCGGAGGGACGCAGGCGAGCGGGGTCCAGTTCGATGCGCGCATTGACGCCCGCGAGCGACAGCATCTCCTCCAGCAGGCTGCGGATGGTCCGCCCCTCGCCGCTGCAGATGTTGTACGCCTGCCCGGGCTCGCCCTTCACGAGCAGCAGCCGGTAGGCCTCCACCACGTCACGCACGTGGGAGAAGTCGCGCACCGCGTCCAGGTTGCCCGTGCGCAGCACCGGGTCCACCGTGCCCAGCCCAATCGCTCGAATCTGCGAGGCGAAGGAGGGCACGACGAAGGTCGGGTCCTGGCCTGCGCCCAGGTGGTTGAAGGGCCGGGCCATCATGACTTCCAGCCCGTAGCTGCGGTGGAACTGCACACCCGCCAGCTCCGCCGCGGACTTGGAGGCCGCGTAGGGGCTCAAGGGCACCGCGGGGGTGTCCTCGGTGGCGCGAGTGCCTTCGGGCACCGGGCCGTACACCTCACCCGAGCCCACGAGGACGACGCGCGTCTTCGGCGCGTTCTCCCGCAGCGCCGTCAACAGATGCACCACCCCCATGGTGTTCACCGCGAACACGCGCGAGGGGTTGTGGTGGCTCTTGGCCACCGAGCTGAAGCCCGCGAGGTGGATGACGCCGTCCGGCTTCGCCTCGGCCACGGCGGCCTTCACCGCGGCCTCGTTGGCCACGTCGAAGTGCAGGGCGCTGCTGCTGACGCCCTCACCGCGAGGCCCGTGCGCTTCAACCACCTCGTCACCGGCGGCGCGCAGAAGCGCGCACAGATGCCTGCCGACGAACCCATCCGCTCCCGTGACGAGAACCCGCATCTACCGCTGCCCCGCCTTCACGCGCTCCAGGTCCGCGTCGACCATCATCTCCACCAGCTGCTTGAAGCGCACCTTCGGCTCCCAGCCCAGCTTGGCCTTGGCCTTCGCCGGGTCGCCGATGAGCAGGTCTACCTCGGCCGGGCGCACGAAGGCCGGGTCGGTGAAGACGAACTTCTGGTAGTCCAGACCGACGCGGCCGAAGGCGATCTCCACCAGCTCGCGCACCGTGTGCGTCTCGTTGGTGGCCACCACGTAGTCCTCGGCCTGGTCCTGCTGGAGCATCAGCCACATGGCTTCCACGTAGTCGCCCGCGAAGCCCCAGTCGCGCTTGGCGTCCAGGTTGCCCATGGGCAGCTTCTCCTGGAGGCCCAGCTTGATGCGCGCCACGTTGTACGTGACTTTGCGTGTGACGAACTCGAGGCCACGGCGCGGAGACTCGTGGTTGAAGAGGATGCCGCTCACCGCGAACAGGCCGAAGGACTCCCGGTAGTTCACGGTGATGTGGTGGCCGTACGCCTTGGCCACGCCGTACGGGCTGCGCGGATAGAAGGGCGTGTCCTCCGTCTGGGGGACCTCCAGCACCTTGCCGAACATCTCGCTGGAGGACGCCTGGTAGAAGCGCACCTGGGGCCGCGTGTGGCGGATGGCCTCCAGCATCTTCGTCACGCCCAGCGCGGTGAACTCACCGGTGAGCACCGGCTGGTTCCAACTGGTGGGGACGAAGGACTGGGCCGCGAGGTTGTAGACCTCGTCCGGCTTGACCAGATTGAGCAGCGCCGCGAGCGAGAACTGGTCCAGCAGGTCTCCCTGGTGGAGCTGAATCTTGCCGTGCAGGTGCTGGATGCGCTCGAACTTCTCTTCCGACGAGCGGCGCACCATGCCGTGCACCTCGTAGCCCTTCGACAGAAGAAGCTCCGCCAGATAGCTGCCGTCCTGCCCCGTGATGCCAGTAATGAGTGCGCGCTTGGTCGCCATGGTCTTTTTCGCTGTTGGCTGGAAGACGCACTTTGTACCTGACGCGGTTGCCCGGAGCCAACCGTTCCCTCTGGCTTCGTACTTGAAAGGCACACCCCTCGTGCGAAGTTAGGGAGGACCCACCTGCCTGGAGCCTTGGTCATGCGTCACCCTCTCGTCTTCGCCCTGGCGGCTGTCGTCGCCGGCTCCGTTGCCTCCGCTCAACCCACCCAACCCTTGCAGGTCCCCGCCTTCCGGGAGACGACGCCCGGGCCCGCCGCGACAGGTGGTCTCATCCAGGACGTCGCTGTCTGGGTAGGGTCGCCCGTCGCGGGGCAGGGGGATGCGGGCATCGGCCTGCTGCTCACGGCCTATGACAATCAGAACTCCGGCCTCTCCACGTTCGGGTTGGATGGTCAACAACTGGAGCAGGAGCAGGATGGACCCACGGTGAGCGTCGCGGTCCGGGATGGCTTCCGGCTGGGGCCGTCGACGCGTTCCCTGGCGGTGACGGCGAACACCGTCGTCGGACTGTCGGCCTACGTCGTGGATGGTTTCCAGACGACGAATCGGGTGCAGCGGATTGGCGTGGGACCGTTCGTCGCCAACAGCACGACGTTCAACACCGTGGCGCTCTATCGCAGCCCCAGCACCGGTCGCTTCTTCGTGTTCGCGGGGACCGCGGACGGCTCGCTGCAGCAGTTCGAGTTGTCCGGAGAGGATGGCGGGTTGTCCTCCACGCTGGTTCGTCCGGCCATCGACGTGGGAGGCCCCATCACCGGGCTGGTCGCCGATGAGGAGCTGGGCTTCGTCTACGTCGTGCAGGCCGGCGAGGCCATCTGGCGCTACAACGCGGAGCCCAACGGCGGCACCAGCCGAGTCCTGGTGGCGTCCCTGTCGGCGACGGGCAGCAACCTGTCCAGCACCGTCAACCGCCTGGCGCTGTACCGCGCGGCCAACGCGGAGGGTTACCTGCTGGCGGCGGACACGGGCGCGGGCACGTTCGCCGTGTTGGACCGCCGCACGTATGCCTTCCTGGGTTCGTTCCGTGTGACGGCGGGGGATGGAGGCCTCGACGCGGTGGAGGCGCCGCGCGCGCTGGCGGTGTCGGCGCTGCCGATGGGGCTGGAGTTCCCCCAGGGACTCTTCGTCGCGCAGGACTCCAACAATGGCGGCACGGACAACCTGAAGCTGCTGCGGTGGGAGGCCGTGGCCGCGGCCTTCACGCCGCCGCTGCGCGTGGACACCCGACCGTCGACGGGCGACGGTGGCACCGACGCGGGCTCGGATGGCGGCTCGGATGGGGGCGGAATCGGAGGAGGCGGCGGGCGCCCCTCGCCGGGCGGTGGCGGTATCGACCTGGACAACGACACGTCTGGCTGCACGTGTGCCTCCGCCTCCGTGCCCGGTAGTGTGCTCCTCGGCCTGCTGGCCCTGGGGTTGTCGGTGCGCCGACGCCGCGAGCGCTGAAGCGCGTTGCCATGGGGCGCGGGGCACGATGAAGTGCGGCCGCTCATGCGTTCCTCGCGTCCCTTCCTCCTCGCGCTCGTGACTTGTGCCGCCGCCTGCGCCGGCACCCAGCCCTCCGCGCCTGTCTCCTCGCCTCCCGCTTCACCAGTGCGAATCACCCTGGTGGGCCTCAACGACTTCCACGGGCAGGTGGAGCCGCACCGCGCGCGGCTCGCGGATGGTCGGACGGTGGAGGAGGGCGGCGCCGCCACCCTCGCCGCGTATGTCGCCCGGCTGCGCGAGGACAACCCTGGAGGCGTGCTGCTCCTGGATGGTGGCGACCTCTTCCAGGGCACGCTGGCGTCCAACCTCACCGAGGGGGCCATCGTCGTCGACGTGTACAACCACCTGGGGTTCACGGCGGCGGCCATCGGCAACCACGAGTTCGACTACGGGCCCGTGGGACCCGCGCCCATGGCCTCGGGCTCTGGTGAGGACCCGCTCGGCGCCCTCAAGGCGCGCGTGAAGCAGGCGCGCTTTCCGTTCCTGTCCGCCAACCTCCGCGACGCGACGACGGGGAAGACTCCCGCGTGGCTGGGCAACGACGGCACGCACATCGTCGTGGTGAAGGGCCTTCGCGTCGGCGTGCTGGGCCTCACCACCGAGTCGACGCCGAGCGTCACCAATCCGGCCAACGTCGCCTCGCTGCGCTTCGCGCCCCTGGCGTCCTCGGCGCTCGAGGCCTCACGCTCCCTGCGTGAGCGCGGCGCGGACGTGGTGGTGGCGGTGGCGCACGCGGGCGGCCAGTGCTCCGACATGCGCAACCCCCGGGACACGTCGAGCTGCGACAGGGGCGACGCGGAGATTCTCGACATGCTGGCCGCGCTGCCCCAGGGCACGCTGGACGCGGTGGTGGCGGGGCACACGCACCAGACGATGGGCCACTTCTTCGACGGAGTGCCCATCATCGAGACGACGGGACAGGCCCGCTCGCTGGGCGTGGTGGAACTCTTCGTGGACCCCGTGCGCCGCCGCGTGGACCCGTCACTCACTCGCATCCAGGCCGCCATTCCCCTGTGCACCCAGGTGGAAGCGACTCATGGCGGCTGTGATGCACGGCGCCTGCGCGAGCGCGCCGAGGTGAAGCTCGCGCCCGCGGTCTTCCTGGGCACCCCGATGCAGCCGGATGCGGAAGTGACGCGGCTGCTCGCGCCCACGCTGGCGGAGGTCGATGCGTCCCAGGGACGTGCGTCGGGCGTCTCCTGTGCCTCGCCCCTGGCGCGCGGCTTCACGGAGGAGGGCGCCCTGGGCAACCTCATCGCGGATGCGCTGCGCGAGGCGGCCGGCGCGGACGCCGCGGTGATGAACCCCGGAGGCATCCGGGCCGACCTGCCAGGTGGGACGCTGTCCTTCGGCCACGTCTACCAGGCGCTGCCCTTCGACAACACGGTGGCCGTGCTCACGCTCACCGGCGCCGAGCTGCGGCACCTGCTGGAGCTGGCCCATGGGGTGGAGCGCGGCGCCGTGTTCGCGGTGTCGGGACTGGAGCTGACGTTGGCCCGCTGCCCGGGGCCCGGCCGGCTACAGGGTGTCACGCTGGAGGGCGGCAAGCCGCTCGTGCCAGAGCAGCGCTACCGCGTGGCGGTGCCGGACTTCCTCGCCCGGGGCGGTGACGGCGTGGACGGCGTGACGCGGCCGTTGCCCCCCGAGCGCACCGAACTCTCCCCGGTCCGGGGAATGGACCTGCGCCAGGCGCTGATCTCCTACGGCCGTTCCCACGGGGGCGTCCTGCCCACGCCCGCGCTGGGACGCGTGCGCTACAGCGGTGTCGCACAGGTGTGTCCCACAGCCTCTCGCTGAGAGAACCTGGGCTGAAAATTCGACCGCGAGCTGATCCGCTGGCGGTGAATGGGGCCGCCAACCCTTGGAAAGATCAGCGGAAACGCTCCCGGGCCGATTTTTCGGCCTGGGATCAGTTTTCAACGGAAGGAAGAGTCCTTACTCTAGGGCTCGCGAGTGCCCGTGCCGAGGTGGCCCCGTCATCAGGGACTGCGTGCGAGGGCCTCCGAGAGCGGAGGGACTGACATGCTCTACAAAGTGACCCCGATGATGCCGCCGCCGCCGGACAAGGCGAAGCCGCGTGAGCCGGGGCAGGCCCAGCCGCGCAAGCGGCGCAAGTCCGCCGTCTACGACGCGGATGGCCATGAGGTGCTCATCTCGTTGATGTGCATCAAGTGTCGCACCCTGAAGCCCCTGGCCCAGTTCGGCCTGCGGAAGATGGCGGACGGCGCCATCCGCAACCAGCCCTGGTGCCGGACGTGCCGCTCGGGCGCGGGCACCAAGAAGCCCAAGGCTGGCAAGGGCGAGGCCACCGCCGCGCCCACCGAGGCCGCGCCGGTGCTCCAGGTCGTCGAGCGCGCCGCTCCCAAGGCCACCGCCGAGGTCGCCGAGCCCGCAACGCCCGCGCGGGGCTGAAGGCTCCTCGCTCCGAAGTCACCCCTCCGGGTCGACCATGTCCTGGCCGACCTGAAGGGACGTTTTCGAGTCCCTCGTCACGACAGTCGCAGGCCCGCCGGCAGCGTGTCGCCGAGCGCGCGTGCTTCATCCGCGGCTTCCAACGCCACCACTTCGCGCACCATGCGCACCCATGTCTCCGCCGCCTGCGCGGCCACGAGCGCCTGCGCCGCGCGCTCGCGCAGGGCCGGGTCCACGTCTCGCGTGCGGTCTCCCGTGAGGCGGGCGAGCTGCGCGGCGGCGAACGGCGCGCCGTCAATCTTCCGCAAGTCGAGCTCCAGCAGCAGCGTGAGCCACGCCTCCGCGGTCTCCACGTCCACCACCTTGTGGCCGCTGCCGTAGAGGGGCACGCGTGCGCCCAGTCGGCCCAGCGCCCAGGCCCACGGCCCGCCAGATTTTGCCTCGGCCTTCAGCCGCTCGGCGATCCACCGCCCCACCTCCGCCTTGTCCGAGGGCGACAGGTGCTCCAGTGAGGCCGCCGTGCGCACCATCTCCTCCAACCCCTCGGGTTGGATTCCCTTGAGCTTGCCGGGAGGCGGCGCGCCGGGGGGCACCTTCCTCGCGAGGTGCGGCTGGAGGTAGGCGTAGAGCTTCTGCTGCTGCGCCTCGTTGAGCCCGCCGGCGATGCGGCGCCACATCACCCAGAACTCCGTCCACACCGCCTTGTCCGAGTGGTGCTGCACCAGCGCGTCGAAGAGGCTGAAGGTCTGCTCCGCGCGCCAGCCATCCAGCGGGTAGCCGAAGCCCGGGCGCAGGGTGAAGCCCGCGAGGCTGTAGAAGACGCGCTCGTGGTCCTCGCTGCGACGGCGCTTGCTGGCGCCCGCGTACAGGGTGCTCCACATCTCGCGCAGCACCGGCACGCGCCACGTGTCGCGAGGCCCCAGCGCCTTCTCCAGCGTGCGCGAGAGCTGTTTCACGTCCTTGGGGCCCAGCGGCAGCGGCTTGTTGCCGTAGACGCGCTCGATGTTGTCCTTCGCCTCGGCGAAGCGCGCGGGCATGGACTCGGTGACGGTCAGCTCGTGGGAGCCGCCGGTGCCGCGCAGCTCGAACTCCAGCCGCCACCGCTCGTCCGCGACGTCGGAGACGCAGTACAGCTCCAGTGTGCCAATCTCCGTCAGCGCCGCCTGGAGGTGCACCGGCACGTCCGCGACTTTTCCCGCCGCGCCCTTGAGCAGCGTGTGGATGGGCGGCAGGGGCTTCAAGTCCTCCGCCAGCGGCACCAGGTCCCCGGGCTTGTCGATGCGGTCGCTCGTCGTCGAGTAGAGCTGGAACTGCACGGGCCGGCCCAGCGTGAGGGTGAAGGGGCGCTCACCCAGGTCGACCTTCTGGCCCTCCTCGAAGCCTCGGGGAATGAGGCAGAGGGCGGGCTGCTCCGCGCTGTCCGCCGCGCGCTGCAGGCCCACGTAGTACGCGCGCGCCGCGCCACCGCCGATGCGCAGGCCGTGCCCACGCCGCACCAGCCCGTAGTACGCCGCGCCCCGCGCCACGGCCAGCTCCAGCGACTCGTGGCGCAGAAGGGAGATGGTCGGCGCGTCCGGCCACCACGCGGACACGGCCTCCACCAGTCGCTGCGAAATCCAGGGCGAGTTGAAGACGCCGCCGTTGAGGAGGATGGCGTCAGGGCGGGGGAGGGCGCCCTCGAAGGCAGGCGTCTCTCCCAGGGCCGCGAAGCCCGCCGCCGCGTGCTGCGCGAGGAAGGCCGCCAGGTGCCGCGTCACCGCCGCGTCCTGTACGTACGGCAGGCCCAGCTCCTGGAGCGCCATGCGCGCGGCGCGGCGAGGCCGCTCGGTGGGTGGGGTGCGCGGGAAGAAGCCGTCCAGCACCAGCGCGTGGGCCTCCTCGCGCGTCAGCTCGGACGACAGCGTTCCGCCCAGCAGTCGGCTGCCCTCGCCCGCGAGCGACACGCCGTACTTCTCCGGTGGCGCCTTGCCCAGCAGCGCTTCCTTCGCGGTGCGCGCGGCCTGAATCGCCTGCGTCCACTGCGTGGCGGACAGGCGGCGTCCGTCCGTCAGGAGCTTCTCCTCGACGCGCCGGGCCAGCGCGGCGTCCATGTTGTCGCCCCCCAGCATCAGGTGGTCACCCACCGCGAGGCGCCGCAGCATGGGACCTTCGGGCGACACTCCCGCGTGCACCAGCGTGAAGTCCGTGGTGCCGCCACCCACGTCCACCACCAGCACCAGCCGGACGTGGGCGAGCGTCTGCTCCAGCTCCGCGCGGTGGCGCGCGGTGTAGTCGTAGAAGGCGGCCTGGGGCTCCTCGAGCAGGGTGAACTTCTCGAGCCCCGCCTTGCGCGCGGCGCTCACCGTGAGGGCGCGCGCGGCCTCGTCGAAGGAGGCGGGGACGGTGATGACCACCTCCTGCTTCGACAGGGGCTCATCCGGGTGCGTGAAGTCCCAGGCGCGCGCCAGGTGCGTCAGGAGCAGGGCGCTGGCGTCGACGGGGGACAGCTTCTGGACGTCGGCCGGAGCGCCCCAGGGGAGGATGGGCGCGGAGCGGTCCACGCCCGGGTGACAAAGCCAGCTCTTGGCGCTGGCCACCAGTCGCCCCGGCACGCGAGCGCCCTGCCAGCGCGCCAGCTCTCCCACCACCCACGGACCGCCGTCATCGCCCCACGGAAGCCGGAGGGACTCGGCGCTCAGCTCGTGCCCCGCTGGCACATACACGGTGGAGGGAAGCAGCGCGCGCGGCGCCACCTCCCCCTGACGGACCAGCTGAGGGACGGGGAAGTCCTCCACGGGCGCGCTCGCGCCCCGGGCGGGGTCCACGGACGCCACCGCGCAGTGGGTGGTGCCCAGGTCGATGCCAACGATTCGCATACACCTCCGTTTGCCGGCCGGCGTTCTACTCCTTCATGCGGACGTTGAGCTCCAGCTTCCAACGTCCGGCGCCACCTTTCTCCAGGCACCGCAGCTCCAGCGTCCCCACCTCCGTCACCGCGGCCTGCAGGTTGACGGGGGTCAGGTCGCCAAAGGCCGAGGCCTGTCCGGGCATGGTGGTCTCGATGGGGGCCAGCTCCTCCATCTCCCCCTTGGCCAGCTCGTCCGCCACGTCATCCACCATGACGCCGACCTTGTCGTCGCGCCGCATGGAGGAGGAGAAGAAGCGGAAGCTGGTGGGCTCGCCGGTGACGAGGCCGAACTCCTGCGGCGGCACATCCGCCTGCGTGCCTTCCTCCATGCCGAAGGGCGCCACGCACAGCGCCTTCACCGGAGGCTCGAAGCCGGGCACCGCGGGCATCGCCGACTCCACGCCCACGTAGTATGCGCGCGCCGTGCCACCGCGGATGCGCAGGCCGTTGCCCTGGCGCACCCAGCCGTAATACGCCGCGCCGCGCGCCACCGCGAGGTCCAGGTCCGCGCCCTCCAGCTCCTTGGCGGGCTGGCCCCCGTCCGCCTTCAGCCACATGTTGAGCACCTCCATGACGCGCTCCTTGAGAGGGCCCGCCTTGAAGACGCCACCGTTGAAGAGCACCGCCGTCGGGTGGAGGAAGGACTTGTCGCCCACGTCCACCGGCGCGTCGTGGCTGGCCGCCAGCGCCTGGGCCTGCCGCGTGAGGAAGGCCGCCAGATGTCGTGAGACGCCCGGGTCCTGCGCGTAGGGCAGCGCCATCTGCGCCAGGCCCATGCGCCGCGCGGTGCGGGGCAGCTCCGCCAGGGGCGTCACGGGGAAGAAGCCGTCGGTGAGGACGCGGTCCAGCTCCTCGCGCGTCAGCTCCGTGCGCAGCGTGCCGCCGATGAGCGACGAGCCCCGTCCAGGGATGGAGATGGGCACCTTGTCGAGCGAGGTGTCGCCGTACAGCGTCTCCTTCGCCTGCCGGCAGCCGTGGGTGAGGGCGTTGAACTGCCACGGGTCCAGCTTCTTTCCGTCGGCGGCCAGGCGCTGGTTGAGCGTGTGCGCCAGCGCCAGGTCCATGTTGTCGCCGCCCAACAGGATGTGGTCGCCCACCGCCACGCGCAGCAGCTCCACCTCGCCGCCGCTGTCTCGCACGGTGATGACGGAGAAGTCGGAGGTGCCTCCGCCCACGTCTACGACGAGGATAACCTCGCCGGGCTTCACCTGCTGCCGGAAGTTCTCCCCCATCGCCTCCAGCCACGCGTACAGCGCGGCCTGCGGCTCCTCGAGCAGGGTGAGGTGCTCGATTCCCGCCGCCTTCGCTGCCTCCAGCGTCAGCTCGCGCGCCGCCGCGTCGAAGGACGCCGGGACGGTGACGATGACGTTCTGGGAGGCCAGCGCGTTGCCGGACTCGTCATCTCCCTGGGCGAAGGTCGTGTCCCATGCCTCCTTGAGGTGGCGTAGGAAGCGCGCGGACGCGTCCAGCGGGGACACGCGCTGCACGTCCTCCGGGGCCTGCCACGGCAACAGCGCCGAGCGCCGGTCCACGCCGGGGTGGGACAGCCAGCTCTTGGGGGAGGAGACCAGCCGGGTGGGGACCTTGGCCCCGTGGGAGCGGGCGAACTCTCCGATGATGGAGGTGGCGTCCTTGTTCCACGGCAGGGCGAGGCTGCCCTGGGGAAACTCCTGGGCGGAGGGCAGATAGAGGAAGGAGGGCAGCAGCGGGCGCGCTTCCAGCGTGCCGGGCGCGGTCAGCTGGGGGATTGGCAACATCGACTGCGCGCGTCCCCGGGCCTTGCTGTCCTCGAGGTTGAAGTAGGACACCGCGGAGTGCGTGGTGCCAAGGTCGATGCCGATGGAATAGCGGGCCATATCGGGCTTGAACTCCTTGAGGGCTCCCTTTTGTCCGGTCTGCGCGTCCGCTGAGCGACGCTCAGGCGAGCTCGACTTCCGCTGGAGCGAGCACTCGCGGGTCCATGGCGGGGCTCACGACCGGAAACTTCACCTCCGACGTCACCCACCCGTGGTGGCGCAGCGTGCCGGTGTGCGGAGGCTGGCCCGTCACGTTGCCGATGAGGCGGATGCGCTGGGCATCGAAGGACACGGGCACGGTGACCTGGTCCCCCTCCGACTGGGGGAGCACTGCCTGGAGCGTGAAGTACTGACCCATCACCTTGCGGCACCCCTCATGGACGGTGCGGCAGGCGGCGCCCACCTCGGCGTCCGAGAAGGCGGCCACGTTCTCCTGGAGGAAGTCCACCAGCCGACCTTCCCGCTGGAGCATGGCCAGCAGCGCCAGGGCGCTGGCGTGCTCGCGCTCGGGCGGCAGGGCAGGGGGGGGCGGGGGGGCCTTCTCCACCGTGGGGGTGGGGGACGGGGTCCCGGAAGGCAGGAGGTTCAGCTGCCCGGCGTCGTAGGCCCGGCTGGCGGGCAGCACGGCGCGAGCGAAGTCGCCGGACACGAGGCAGCGCCAGAAGCAGAGCCAGGCGAGCCAGAAGCGCGCGAAGAACGACAGCGAGGCAGACGGGTCAGTCATCGACTCCGGATAACAAAGCCCGCCTGCTTTGCAATTCGGCAGTTGCCCGAAATGCCCCCAAATGCAAAGGGCCTCACGGTTTCCCGTGAGGCCCTTCGTTTTCAACATGGTGGAGGTGGACGGGATCGAACCGACGACCTTCGCATTGCGAACGCGACGCTCTCCCAACTGAGCTACACCCCCATTACGGGCCCTGCGCGCTGCGCCCCGGCGTTTGGGCCGCCGAGGTGAACGGGCTAGTACCGGACCCCTTTCTTGCTGTCAAGCGCAAGCCTTCGCAACGCATCCGTGCGATTGACGTGCCGCGCAGCGGATGCCATAAAAACCCTTCTTCTCAGGCGTACCCTTCCCGCCCGGTGTCCCTCCCCCCGGTAATGTCTACCTCCCCTTCAAAGACGTTGAGCCCGGCCGAGCTCGCGAAGCTCGAACACGCGTTCGCTTCAGATCCTTCGTCCGCCGCCTATAAGCCCTTGGCCGAAGCGTACCTGAGCATGGGTCGCTTCATGGAGGCGATGGTCGTCTGCAAGAAGGGCGTGAAGGCGCATCCCAACGCCGCGGACCCGCGCGTCCTCCTGGCCCGTGTCTATGCCGACCAGGGCAAGGACAAGAAGGCCCTGGAAGAAGCGCTCGGCGCGCTCCAGGTCCAACCCGAGGACAAGGCCGCGCTGCGGCTGGCTGGCGCCATCCAGCTCAAGACGGGTGAAGCCGAGCCCGGCAAGGCGAACCTCCTCAAGGCCTACAGCGTGGATCCGGGAGACCCGGACACCGTCACGCTGCTGCAGCAGCACAAGATCGAGCCGCCGCGCCCCGCCGCGCCCGCGCCGGTCGTCGCGCCGCCGGTGCTGACTCCGTCCGCCACCCAGCAGTCCGCGTCGGCCCTCTCCAACGTCGCCGCCACGGCGGGCGCGGAGGCGCAGGCTTCCGTCGCGCCCACGCCGAGGCCCCCGTCGACTCCGCGCCCTCCCTCGGGCCCTTCCGCCCCGGTGCGCAACGAGGCGCCCCAGCGCGCCACCCCCCAACGCCGCCCGCAGCAGGTGGTGGTGGAAGAGGTGGACGACGAGGATGACGACTCACCCCGGCATCGCGGCAGTGGGCGTGCCTCCAGTGGACGCGGCAAGCTGGTGACGCTGGCGCTGCTGGTGGCCATCCCGGTGTTCGCCGGTGGCTACGGCTGGTACACGGCGCACACCCGGAAGATCTCCCGCGAGCTGAAGAAGCACCTGGAAGGCTCCGCGGAGCTCCTCAAGCGCGACTCCTTCGATAGCTACAAGAAGGCGTGCGAGGAGGCCGACAAGGCGCTGGAGGTGAACTCCGACTCCGGTCTGGCCCATGGTTACCTGGCGTACGCCTACGCCATCCGCTGGGGTGAGCACGGCGGTGGTGACGATGCACGCCGTCGCGCCGAGGAGCATCTGGCCGCGGGCATGAAGGCGGGCGACGTCAGCTCGCACCTCATCGCGGCCGAGGCGCTCGTCCAGACGTACGGCGGCAAGGGCAAGGACGCGCTGGGCAAGCTGGAGGAGAAGGTGCGGGCCCTGGACTCACAGGGACGCTCCAGCTCGCTCCTGTACCTGACGCTGGGCCTCATCCAGATGAACGCGGGAGACCTGGACCGCGCGCGGGACACCCTGGAGCGCGCGCAGACGCTGGCGCCGGACGACCCGCGCGTCTACTCCGGCCTGGGCGCCGTCTACCGCCGGCTGGGCCAGGACAACACCGCCTGGAAGAACTACGACCTCGCGCTGCGCTACGCGAAGGACCACCCCGAGTCGCTCCTGGGCCGCTCCCTGCTGATGCTGGAGCAGGACGAGCCCAACTTCGGCCTGGTCCAGACGATGCTCAAGAAGCTGCTGGAGGCGGAGCCGCCGCCGTCGCCCCGTCAGCTGGCCGCCGCGCATCTGGCGCGCTCGCTGCTGGTCAGCCGCGTGTCCGCCGAACTGCCGGAGCTGAAGCCGGACGTGCAGCAGAAGCTGGTGGAGGCCACCGCGGTGCCGCTGGAGAAGGACAAGGCGCGCGCGGAGATGCTCAAGAGCGAGGAGACGGGCTTCTCGCTCGACAAGCAGAACCCGGAGCTGCACCTCATCAAGGGCCGCCGGCTCCTGACGGAAGGCAACTTCGAGCAGGCAGCCGAGGAGATTCGCAAGGCCATCCGCGTGGACTCCTCGCGCGCCCAGTTCCACGTCGAGCTGGCCAAGGCCCTCATGGGCAAGCAGGGTGGCGAGAAGGAAGCCGCCGAGGCGCTGCAGACGGCCCTCAAGACGATGGGCGACAGCCCCAAGCTGGTGGTCATGCTGGGCAACGCCCTGCGCCGCCAGGGCAAGCTGGATGACGCCCTGACGCAGTACCAGCGCGCCGTGAAGGACCCGAAGGCGAAGAACCCCGAGGCCCGCCTGGCCATGGGCACCATCTACCGGGAGCGCTCCGACTGGCCCAAGGCCCAGGAGCAGCTGGAGAAGGCGAGCCAGGAGTTCGTCGGTCAGCCCGAGCGGTCGGCCGTGGCGCTCACCGAGCTGGCGCGCGTCTTCCAGGGCAAGGGCGACGCGGCGAAGGCGGACGAGACGTACCAGCGCGCGCTCAACGCCGACGAGGGCTTCACCCCGGCGTACTACTACTACGCCACGCTGCTCTCGAAGGACGCCAAGCAGACCCCGAAGGCGAAGATGCTGGCGCAGGAGTACCTCAAGCGCGAGCCGAGCGGTGAGCACGCCAACGCCGCTCGCTCCCTCTCCGGAGGGTGAGCGGGGTCCGACTCCGTCGCCGGGGTCGGACAAGCGGGGCTGATGCGCGCGGGCAGCACGGCGCGCATCGTGCCCGCGGGCCTGGGTTGATGTGGCCCGGGCCCGAGGCTATGCCCCAGGTGTTTGCCTTCCCACGATTGTCAGGACACGAAGACGCGGACCCGAGCACCCCAAGGGTGCCGGGCGGGCGGCCGTTCGCGAGCGCCCTGTCGCGGTGACGTGTCCTTGCCCACCCCCGGGTGGTGCTTGTATGGGAGGGCCGTCAACGCGTCGGCAGTGCCCCTGTCACGCCCTCCCCTGGAGTCCGCTTGAGCGCGCGTGCAGAGTCCATGTCGACGACCGCGTCCGACCTGATCTCCCTGATGAAGCCGAGGCTGTCGAGCCTCGTCCTCATCACCACCGCGGGCGGCATGTGGCTGGCGCCTGGGCCCCTGGCCACGGGAAATGCCCTGGTGACGTTGCTGGCCACGGCCGGCACGGTGGGCGCGGCCAACGCGCTCAACTGCTACTGGGAGCGTCACAGCGACCGGTTCATGGCCCGCACGCAGAACCGGCCACTGCCCTCCGGGCGGATGGAGCCGGCGGTGGCGCTGTGGTTCGGCATCTCCCTGGCGGCGGTGTCCCTCCCTGCGCTCGCGCTGGGGGCCAACGTGCTGACGGCGGCGTTGGGCCTGCTGGCGCTGCTCAGCTACGTGCTGGCGTACACGCCGCTCAAGGCGCGCACCTCGGCGGCCATGCTGGTGGGCGCGGTGCCGGGCGCGCTGCCTCCGCTCATGGGCTGGACGGCGGTGACGGACCGGCTGGACGCGGGCGGCTTCTCGCTCTTCGCCATCCTCTTCCTGTGGCAGATGCCGCACTTCATCGCCATCGCCCTGTTCCGCAAGGAGGAGTACGCGGCGGCGGGCCTCAAGTCGGTGCCCCTGGAGCGCGGGGACGAGTCCAGCCGCGCCCAGATTGTCCTCTACCTGGTGGCGCTGGTGCCGATGACGCTGTTGCCCTTCCAACTGCACATCGCCGGCTCCTGGTACCTGGCGGCGGCGGTGGCGCTGGGCCTGAGCTTCCTGGGCCTGGGAGCGTGGGGGTTCTTCCGCCGACTCGGGAAGCCCTGGGCGCGGCAGGCGTTCTTCTTCTCGTTGATCTACCTTACCGGACTGTTCGCGGCGCTGAGCCTGGACCGCGTTCCGCGCGGCTAGCGCGCGGGTGCCGGCGGGACACACCGCCCCATGCCTGATACCTCGGTCTCCACCCCTCCGGTTCCGCTGCTCCACCTCGAGGGGCTGACCCGACGTTTCAAGGGCCGCGTCGCCGTGGACGGTTTGACGCTGTCCGTGCGGCCCGGCGAAATCCTGGGCCTCCTGGGCCCCAATGGCGCGGGCAAGTCCACCACCTTCCAGATTCTGGCGGGCCTGCTGGCCCCGGACTCGGGTCAGGTGCGCTTCGCGGGGCGGGAGCTGTCGCTCAGCGACCCGGCCCTGCGCCGGCAGATGGGCATCATCTTCCAGCGCGGCAGCCTGGATGACCTGCTGACCGCGCGGGAGAACCTGATGCTCGGGGCCCGGCTGTACGGGCTGACCGGGGAGCGGGCGCGCGAGCGGGTGGAGTCGATGCTCACGCTCATCGGCCTCGCGGACCGGGGTGATGAGCGCGTGGGCACGTGGTCCGGTGGCATGCGCCGCAGGCTGGAGCTGGCGCGAGCGCTGGTGCACCAGCCGCGCGTGGTGCTGATGGACGAGCCCACGCAGGGCCTGGACGAGGCGGCCTTCCGCACCTTCTGGGCGCACCTGAAGCGGCTGCGCGACGCGGAGGGCATCACCGTGCTGCTGACCACGCACCGGGCCGACGAGGCGGAGGTGTGTGACCGGCTGGCGGTGCTCGACGCGGGCAGGCTGGTGGCGTGCGACACGCCGGCCGCGCTGGCCTCGCGCATGGGTGGGGACATCCTCACCGTGGAGGCGGCCGACCCCGAGACGCTGGCGCGCGAGGTGCGCGAGAAGTTGGGCGTGGACGCGAAGGTGGTGGAGGGGAAGGTGCAGGTGGAGGCCCGGCAGGGGCATGCGCTGGTGCCTCGGCTGGTGGAGGCCTTTCCGGCAGGCAGGTTGTCGTCCGTCTCGTTGCGCCGGCCCACGCTGGCGGACGTGTTCCTCCAGCTCACCGGGCGCGCGCTGGGCGCCGATGTGCCGGCCGCGGAGCCCGCGCCGAGGAAACGCCGATGACCGCCGAGATTTCCACCGCGCAACCCCCCGTGACAGCCGTCGCTCCGGCGCCATCCCTTCCTGGGACGCTCGCGCTGCAGTGGGCGACGGTGCGCGTGCTGATGGCGCGCGACGTGGTGCGCTTCTTCCGTCAGCCCAGCCGTGTCGTCGGCGCGCTGGCGCAGCCCATCCTGTTCTGGTTCGTCATCGGCTCGGGCTTCGCAGGCTCGTTCCGCGTCGAGGGCGCGCAGGGGCTGGGCTACCAGCAGTTCTTCTTCCCGGGTGTCGTCACCATGGTGCTGCTGTTCAGCGCCATCTTCGCGACGATTACCGTCATCGAGGACCGGCGCGAGGGCTTCCTCCAGGCGGTGCTCGCCGGGCCGGGCTCGCGGCTGGCGGTGGTGCTGGGCAAGGCGCTGGGCTCGTCTGCCATCGCGCTGATGCAGGCGTCGCTGTTCTTGCTGCTGGCGCCGCTGGCGGGCGTGAGCGCGGCCACCGTCAACCTGCCGCTGCTGTTCTCGGTGATGGTGCTGTCGGCGCTGGCGCTGACGGGCATGGGCATGTCGCTGGCGTGGTGGGTGCGCTCCAGCGCGGGCTACCACGCGGTGATGAGCATCGTGCTGCTGCCCATGTGGGTGCTGTCCGGGGCGATGTTCCCGCTCAAGGGCGCGGGGACGTGGCTGTCGTGGGTGATGGTGCTCAACCCCATGCGCTTCTCCGTGGAGGGCGTGCGTCGGGCGCTCTACGGCGCGGAGGCGTCGGTGGTGGTGGGCTCGCCCATGTCGGGGACGGGGCTGGAGGTGCCGGTGCTGCTCGCGTTCGCGACGGTGTTCGTCGGACTGGCCGCGGTGAGCGTCAGCCGTCGCGAATAGCGCGGACGCGCCGTTGGACAGGTCGGCGTCCTTTGACTACGAGGGGACGCGGACGATGAACTGGTTCACCGAGGAGATTGCACGATGACGCTGCGCACGCTCGGCCTGTCGATGCTGGGAGCCGCGGGGCTGCTGGCCCTGCCCGCTTGCAAGAAGGAGGAGGCTCCCGCCACTCCGCCACCTACCACCCAGGCACCGCCTCCCTCGGCGGCCCGCGCGACGGAGCCTGGCGCCGAGCACGCGGCGACGCCGATTCAGGCGGACAAGGACCCGGGGAACGAACAGGGGAAGGTCGCCGCGCCCGCCGGCAACGGTGCGGTGAAGGGGACTGTGACCTTCACCGGCACGCCTCCCGCCGCGGCCGACCTGCCGCCGAACACCGACCCGGCTTGCGAGGGGCGAGGCTCGAAGGAAGAGGCGGTGCTGGTGAAGGACGGCAAGCTCCAGAACGTGCTGGTGCGCGTGAAGGGGAGCGTGGCCGGGGCTCCGGCCGCGCCGAGTGCTCCGGTGGTGGTGGACCAGACGAAGTGCACCTATGTGCCTCGCGTCCAGGGCGCGGTGGCGGGGCAATCGGTCGTCTTCAAGAACAGCGACGGCACGTTGCACAACGTGCGCGGCGTGGTGGGGACGAAGGCGGCCTTCAACGTCGCGCAGCCGCCCTCGGGCGCGCCGGTCCAGAAGCCCGTGCCTCCGGCGGATGACGTGTTGAAGCTCAAGTGCGACGTGCACCCGTGGATGACCGCGTTCGTGGTGAGCAACCCGAACCCGTACTTCGCCACGACGGGCGCGGATGGCGCCTTCGCGCTCCAGGGGCTGCCCGCGGGCACGTACACCGTGGAGGCGTGGCACGAGACGCTCGGGACGAAGACGACCGAAGTCACGGTGAAGGACGGTGCTCCGGCCGAGGTCTCCTTCGCGTTCTCCTCCGAGGACACGTCCGCGAAGAAGTAGGCCCGCGCCTGTCTCCGCGATGCGGGCCTGAATCCAGGCCCGTGTCGCGTGCCGCGAAGAAAGAGCCCCGTGCCTTTGATTGGGGGTCCACTCCCCCAGGGCCCGCCTACGCCGCCGGCCGCTCGATGGCGTCCGGTGGCCCCGCCTTCTTCACCGTGAAGCCCACGCGCGCGCCGCCGCCGTCGCGATTCTCCGCGAACGTCTCTCCGCCGTGCGCCCGGGCAATACGCTGCACCAGCGCGAGCCCCAGGCCCAGCGAGCCCGCCTCGCGCGCTTCGCCACCCCGGTCCTTCCGGTAGAAGGGCTGGAAGATGCGAGTCTCCTCGCCCGGCTGGAGTCCTGGACCCCGGTCCTCGACGCAGAACGCGAGGTGCTCTCCCTGCTCCTGTACCCGCAGCTTCTCCACGCCACCCCCATGCCGCCGGGCGTTGTCGAGGAGGTTGGCCAACGCGCGCCCCAACAGCGTCGCGTCTCCCACCAGCCCTGTCTCCGGCGCATCCACGTCGAGCATCTCCAGCGCGAGCCCCGCGCGCTCCATCGCCTGGGTCGCGAGCGTGCGCCCATCCAGAACGCGAGGCGTGAGCTGACCGAAGTCCAGCCGTGAGCTGGCGAGCAGCTCGCCCACCAACGCGTCCAGCTCCACCACCTCGCGGTCCACCTGGTCCAGCGTCTTGGGATTGCCACCGCCGTCGCGCAGCAGCTCCGTCAGCACGCGCAGCCGAGCCAGCGGCGTGCGCAGCTCATGGGACACCGCCGCGAGCAGCTCCCGCTGGTCCGCCACCTGTTTCTCGATGCGCCCCGCCATGTGGTTGAAGGCGACGGCCAGCACGGTGAACTCCCCCGTCGCATGCGGGAGGACCTCCGCGCGCGCGTTGAGCCGTCCCGCGCCCAGCGCCTCGGTGGCCTGCACCAGCGCATCCACGGGCTTGGCGAGCCTGCGCGCCATCTTCCCGGACGCCATCCACAGCATGAGACACGCCGCGAGCAACGGCAGCATCACCTTCAACGGAGTCTTGCCGCGCGCCAGCCCGTTGCAGACGCGCACCTGTCCCAGGGTCGTGCCCGCGCGCATGACGGGGAGGGTGAACTCAGCGTGTTTGCACAACCCACCCGCCAGCACGAGCAGCTTGCCGCTCGCGTCCGTCACCTCCACTTCGATGTCCAGGTCCTTCGCGAAGGACTGCGCCAGGGCGTCTCGCCGCGCCGGCTCGCTCCACACCTCCTCGAAGCGGTGGCTCGCGAAGTCCTTCAGCCGCATCATCTCCTGCTTCCACGTGTTGCCACCCACCAGGCTGAACACCGTGGCCACCACGACGCCCGTCATGAAGATGCTCAGGCCGAACCACAGGAACAGCCGCCGATGCAGGCGTGAGCGCACGAAGTGCCCGAGCCGGCTCATGCCCCAGTAGTGGTGCCGCCAGTGCGCGCGCTGCTGGCGCTTCCAGTGGAGATGCGCGCGGCGGTGATGTGCCTCCCACGCTTCCAGGGGGTTGGAGAACGGGCCTCGGCGGCGGTCCTTCGCCTCCTTGCCCTCGTCCTTGTCGGCCTGGGTCCACTCTCCCTGGGGCGGGCACGCGCCTTCGCGTTCCCCCTGCAGCCACCGCGCGATGGCGTCGGGGTCGTCCGACTCCGGACCCCAGGAGGGTTCGCACGGGTCCTTCTGATTCCAGGGCCCTCGGCCTCGCTTGCCGTCGCGGCGGCCCATCAGAGTCCCTCTTTGGCGAAGACGTAGCCCACGCCGCGCACCGTCTTGATGAGCCGGGAGCCCACGTCGCCCAGCTTCTGGCGCAGATGCGAGATGTGCACGTCCACCGTGCGCTCGCCCACCACCGTGTCGCTGCGGCCCGCTTCACCCAGCAGCGCGTCGCGGGGGATGACCCGCCCGGCCCGGCGCACCAGCGCCACCAGCAGGTCGAACTCCAGCCCCGTGAGGTCCACCAGCTTTCCTTCCGCGCGCACCTCGCGCCCGGCGACGTCGATGGACAACCCTCCCGCCTCCAGTCGGTCCGCCACCGACGAGGGCTGCGAGCGGCGCAGCACCGCGCGCAGGCGGGCCAGCAGCTCACGTGGACTGAAGGGCTTGGGGAGGTAGTCGTCCGCGCCCAGCTCCAGCCCCACCACGCGGTCCGTCTCATCGCCCTTCGCGGTGAGCATGACGACGGGAATGCGGCTCTTGGCGCGGATGCGCTTGCACACCTCCAGGCCGTCCATGCCCGGCATCATCACGTCGAGCAGCACCGCGTCGTAGGCGCTGGCCTCCAGCGCCGCGAGCCCTCGACCACCGTCGGCGGCATGGGTGACGTTGACGCCGTTTTGCCCCAGGTACTGCGCGAGCAGCTCGTAGAGGCGGGAATCATCGTCGATGAGCAGGACACGTGTGGACATGGACGGAGTGGAGTCTAGCGCGGCCCCGGCGCGGGGGCCTGGGCCGTTGAGGAAGACGGCGACTCGGGCTGCGCGGGGGCGGCCGAGTGGAACGTGGGCGAGTTGCCCCAGGGCCCTCGAGAATCCCAGCGCTCCGCCCACCCGCCAGCATGGCAGTGGCGGCGGTGGCGGGCGATGCTGGCGAAGCCGGAGGCATAGCCTCCGAGGGTTCCCAGGGCGAGCAGGACGATGAGCAGGCGACGGCGCATGGCGGAGTTCCTCTGACGTTTGTTCAGGGAAGGGGAGCGGCTCACACCATCCGCTGGTCGTCACCGCGCCAGCCGCCACGCCCGCCGCAGTGACGCCCGTGCCAGCCCGGGCCGCCGCGCCAGCCATGGCCCCAGCCGTGCTCGAGCATGTCCGCCAGTTCGCGCCGCTGGCGCGCATCCAGCGCTTCATGCACCTGCGAGAGCGCGCCCTGGAGTGAGCGACGGGCGTTCTCCAGCGCCACGTCGTGCCGCGTGAACAGCTCGCGCAGCGCGGCGCCATCGAAGTGCTCTCCGCGCAGCGCGTTGCCCAGGGCCGAGCGGCTGGGGCCCACCTCATCGCGCAGCTTGTCGAAGGCCTCCGTCACCTCCTCGGTGGCCTGGATGATGACCTTCTCCTGACCGGGGGACGTCTCCAGCCGCTCGAACAGCCAGCGCAGCCTCATCCGCCAGCCAAACCGGCTGCCTCGCCTGTGAGCGTGGTGATGCCAGCGACGTCCGCCCTTCACCGTGTAGACGAGGCCGGCGAGGCACGCGGTACCCAACAAGAATCCGAACATGGGTCCTGCTCCTTCAAGAGTGCGGGCCCGAAGTAGGGCGCGCACCGGGTTTGATGGGCAGGAAGGTAGAGAACGGGTGTGAAGGGCGCGCCGGAGCCGCATGAAGAAACGTGAAGGACCCGGTGCGGGTTCGGCGCGTTCGGGATGAAGAGGCGAATGTGGCCTGTTCATCTCCCGAGCGATTTTCAGCCTCTCGGATTGTCCTCTGGTCGACGGCCGCCTGCCCGCTGGGCGGAGGTCGGGTGGACAAAGGAAATCGGGAGGTAGATTGTCGCGGCAGTGTCGGAGCGATGTCCGCCCCGCACTGGTGGTCCGGCTGGTCCCGGGTCGCCGTCTAGCAGAAAGAAGAAGGTCACATGGCAATCGGTACTGTGAAGTGGTTCAACGACGCCAAGGGTTTCGGCTTCATCGCTCAAGAGGGCGGCGAAGACGTGTTCTGCCACCACACGGCCATCAATATGGATGGCTTCCGCACCCTCCAGGAGGGTCAGCGGGTGGAGTTCGAGGTGACCCGTGGCCCCAAGGGGCTGCAGGCCCAGAACGTTCGCGCTTACAACGGCTAGCGTCATTCCTGGCCACCCTTGAGTGAGCCCGAGGCCCGGTCTTCCCACAGGGAAGGCTGGGCCTTCGTCTTTGGTGCGAACAGGCCCGTCGAGCAGGCGAGCGCCCGTGCGGGCCACGTCGAGACTCGCCCCCTTCCTTACCTTCATGGCTGAGCGCGGCGCACCCGCCGCCTGACGCCCGAGGGCGAAGGAGACCAAGGCATGGGGGATACCAGCGTGAAGAAGGTGGAGAGCCGGCACTCGCCCCGGGGAGACATGGGGCAGAAGTACCTGGCCTCCGGCGTACGAGTGTCCATGCGGCTGTGGGAGGACGAGCCACCCGGGGAGCCCCGGCCCGCGTCCCCTCGCGACTATGAGACGGTGGGCTTCGTGCTGAAGGGCCGCGCGGAGCTGCACCTGGAGGGGCAGGTCATCCTGCTCAACCCCGGTGACTCGTGGCTCGTGCCGCGAGGCTCCAGCCACACGTACAAGATTCTCGAGACGTTCTCCGCGGTGGAGGCCACCAGTCCTCCCGCGGCGGTGCATGGCCGTGACGAGGGCGCGGAGAAGGAGAAGAAGCCCGCGAAGGCCTGAGGGGTTTCGCGAGGTCGGGAGTCGACGGGGTCGCCACTCGCGATTGAGGCGGGCGGTGACCCCGTCGATGCCAGCTCAGGTGTCGCGAAGGGGCGGAAGCCTGGCGCGGGTCCACATCTCGCGAAGTCGTGCGCGGAGCGCCTCGGGTGTTTCGGTCAGCAGCCGCGCGAAGTCCGCGGTCGCATCCCCCAACAGCTCGGGCTCCCGGTCGCGCACGAAGCCCGTGGCGGCCTGGACGAGCCATGAGGCCGACTCCTCCCTCTGCCCGCACTCCAGCTCCAGGAGGCCCAACTGGAGGCGGGTTTCAGTGGAGACGCGCCGTTTGCCAAGCTTCTCCCGGAGGGCGAGCGCCTTGAGGTACCACGTCCGTGCTGCCTCGAACTCCCGCTGCTCCCGGGCGAGCCCCCCGAGCCGGTGGCAGACCATGGCCGCGTGGTCCTCGCTTCCCAGCTTCTCGTCGAGGACGAGCGCCTGGAGGAACCACGTCTGGGCCGCCGCGAAGTCCTTCCGCCTCCGGGCATTCGCCCCGAGCCGGAAGTAGCCGCTCGCCACGTCCCGCTGGTGGCCCCGCTTCTCGTCGATGGCGAGCGCCTTGCGGTACCACGCCTCGGTCTCCTCGAAGTCCTGCCGCTCCCGAGCAACTCTCCCGAGCTTGGTGCATGTTCGAGCCACCGCATTCTCGTCACCCTGCTTCTCCTGGCTCGCGAGCGCCTTCAGGTACCAGGATTGAGCCGCCTCGAAGTCCTCCCGGTTGAGGGCGACCCTTCCCAGGTCGGAACAGGTGTTGGCCGCGTCGTGCACGTACTCCTGTTTCTCTTCGAGGGCGAGCACCTTGAGGAGCCACGTCTCGGCCGCCGCGAAGTCCTCCCGGTCCTCCGTCACCGTCGCGAGCTGCTCGCAGGTGTGGAGCACCGCGTCCTCGTCGCCTTGCTTCTCCCGGATGGCGAGCAACGGGAGGTACCACGCCTCGGCCGCCGCGAAGTTCCGCCGCGCACGGGCCAGGGTGGCGAGCCGCGAATACAGGCCGGCCATGCCGCGCTCATCGCCCAGGCGTTGGTAGAGGGCGAGTGCCTTGCGATAGCACGTCTGGGCGGCCTCGAAGTTCCTCCGCTTGCTCGCGACGATGCCGAGCTGGGTATAGCTGATGGCCGCGTCGTGCTCGTTGCCCAGTCTCTCCTCGATGGCCACCGACTTGCGGTACCACGCCTCGGCCGCTTCGAAGTTCCGCTGTTCGTGGGCGAGCCTCCCCAGTTGATAGGCGGTGCCCGCGAGGGTGCGCTCCTCGCCCCGCAGCTCATCCAGGGCGAGCGATTTGAGGAACCACGCCTCGGCGACCTCGAGGTCTCTCTGCGCCCAGACCACCCTCCCGAGTTGGTGGCAGTACGCGGCGGTGCTGGCCTCGTCGCCCTTCGCTTCCACGAGGGCGAGCGCTTTGAGGTACCACGTCTCCGCCTCCTCGAAGTCCTTCTGTGCCTCGGCGACCTCCGCGAGCAGTTTGTAGGTGGCGTCGTCGTACGCGTTGCCCTCTTTCTCCTCGAGGGCCAGTGCCTTGCGGAACCAGGTCTCGGCCGTGTCGAGGTCCTTCCTCGACCGCGCCACCTTCCCGAGCTGGTGGTAGGCGTAGACGGTGCCGTACAGCTCGCCCGTCTTCTCGACGATGCCGAGCTGCTTGAGGTACCACGCCTCGGCCGCGTCGAGGTCCTTGCGCTTCCGGGCCAGGTCCCCGAGCAGACCGCAGGTGCTCTCCGCGAGGGACTCGTCGCCCCGCGCTTCCGCGTCGGCGAGGGCCTTGAGGTACCAGACCTCCGCCGCCTCGAAGTCTCGATGGTGGTACTCGGCGGCTCTCCCGAGCGACTGGTAGAGGTTGGCCGTGTCCTGCGCTCCCTTGCAAGAGCGCTCCTTGCGGTGCCACATCTCGGCCGCTTCGAAGTCCCGCCGCTTCTCCGCGAGCCTGGTGAGGGAGCCATAAAGACTGCCCTCTCCGTGCGTATCTCCGCGAGCCACTCTGATGGCGAGCGACTTGAGGTACCACGCCTCGGCCGCCGCGAAATCGGACAGCTTTTCGGCGACGCCTCCGAGCCAGAAGCAGGTCCGGTCCAGGCCGTCCGCGTCGGGTGTCTGCTCCTCGATGGCGAACGCCTTGAGGAGCCAGGTCTCGGCCTCCTTGAAGTCCTGCTTCTGTTTCGAGATATCCGCGAGCAGGTGGTAGAGGCGGTTGTTCGCGTGGCCGTGCTGCTCTTCGAGCGCCAGCGCCTTGAGATACCAGGCCTTGGCTGCGTCGAGGTCACGTTGCTCCAGGGCGGCATCTCCGAACTGGTGGTAGGTCGCCACGGCACGGACTTCGCCGCCTGGCTTTCCCTCGAGGGAGACCTCCTTGCGGAACCACGTCTCGGCTGCCTCGAAGTCACTCCGCTTCTCAGCGAGCCTCCCGAGCTGACGGCAGGTTCTCGCGGTGCCGTACGCGTCGCCCTGCTTTTCCAGGAGGGCGACCGACTTGAGGAACCATTGCTCGGACGCCTCGAAGTTCCGGCGCACCCAGGCAATCTCTCCGAGCTGGTGACAGGTGTTGCCGACGCTGAGTTCGTTGCCGTGCTTTTCTTCGAGGATGAGCGCCTGGAGGAACAACGTCTCGGCCTCCTCGAACCGACAGCGCACGTGGGCGAGCCTCCCGAGCAGATGGAGGGCTACCGCCATCCCCGCCTCGTCGCGTTCGGCGGCCCATTCGAGCAGGTCCTTGGAAAGACGCTCCGCCTCGGCGAGGTCGCCCAGGTTCAGGGCATGGCGGGTGAGCGCGTGGGTCAGCGTCGAGCGCATCGCCGCCAACCCGTGCGCCTTGGCGAGCTCCAAGGCGTGGTGGAAGTTGGCGCCGTGGACGAAGAAGGGGTCGCGTTGCTCGTCGAGCGACCAGGGTTTGAGCTGGCTTGCGACCTGACCCATCCGTTCGACGAACGCCCGCTCCCAGTCCTCCCGGTTCTCGCGGACGTGGGTTCTCAAGTACCGGGTGAGGACGGGCTGGAGCGCATGGACGCCCGGCTTGTGTGGGGACACCAGCCCCGCGATGGTGAGGAGCCCGAAGAGCCGCTCGACCTGTTCGGAGTCACTGGCCCCGGGGACCGACGCCCCCATCCGGACGATGTCCGCGGACTCCGCGAAGCGCTCATGCACGCCGAGCGGCACGAGCAGCGAGCGCAGCTCCTCGGGCAGCCTCGCGGTGAAGAGTCGCAGCGTGGCCACCACCTTCGCGAAGGATGCGTCCCCATCGAGTCCCGGCCCGGCGCTCGCCTCACGCAGGATCTTCAAGAGGACTTCCGCTGCCGGGTCCTCCAAGTGGGGCAGGGCCATCCGCATCATCAACGGGTGGCCCTCCATCGCCTCCATCACTGCGGCCTCGTCCGGGGTCCTCTGGTCCGGTGTCCCGACGGGGGCGCGAAGAAGGGTGGCTCGAAAGCGCCATCGCTCCTCTTCCGGCAGGCCATCCAGGCGGATTCGGGTGACGAGCGACTCGTCGAGCCACTTCTCTTCATCGTGGCTGAGGATGAGCACCCGGGTCTTGCCGCCCCGCAGTTGCTCCAGGAATCGCTTGAGCCACGCCCGGTCCTCGGCGGGAAGCAACCCTCGGGTGGACTCGAACTGGTCCCACACCACGACGTGTGGCTTGCGCTTCAACTGCCGCGACACGATGACCTTGGCGCCCATCGGTTGCGACAGTGCGTCGTGGTCCTGGAACTCCACCACGAACGGGTTGATGACATGCTCGGCGCTGCGGATGTCGCTGAAGTCGAACCAGAACGCCTTCTCGCGGAGCTTCTCCTTCGTCGACAGCCCGTGCAGGAAGGCGCGGACCAGCGTGGTCTTGCCGATACCCGCGGGTCCGTGAACGAGGATGCCCACCGGGGACGGGCGCATCGCGCGCCACAGCTCGCTGAGTCGGTCTTTTCGGCTGTGCAATGCGAGGAGGCTCTCGCCGACATTCGCCTCGTCGTTTTCAGTCATCAATGGCGGGTATTTCAACCCGATGGCATCTGTATGGGAAGTACAGCGTGTCCCAGAGCGGCATGCGACGCAAGGCCGCGCCACTTCAAGGTCCGTCAACTCCGAGGCTGGATGGGGGCTCGGGAGCGTCGCCCCCAGGCGACGAAGAGAGAGAGGCCGACGAGCAGGAAGTTGAAGGGCGTATTCGCGGCCTCTCCGCGTGAGAGGTGGAAGAGGATGGCGGAGACCTGGAGCGCCGCGCAGCCCAGTGCGGCGAGGACTGTCAGGCCCGGCTTGATTCGAGTGAGCGAGGGCAGGACGACGCCAATCCCGCCGAGCAGGTCGAACAGCGCCGTTGTGTACAGGAACGCCACCGGAACCTGACCTGCCCACGGAATCATCGCGGCGAGCGCTGCGACTGGCGTCAGGAGCTTCCAGAGGCCGGTGCCGGCGAAGAGGATTCCCAGGAGTGCCTGAACGAGCCACAGACTGGCGGGGAGCGTCTTGGATGGACTCGTGCTGCCGGTGATCGCCGTGGTCATGGAATTCCTCGGGTTCTGCTCTGGTGCTACCAATCGCGCTCCCAGCCTACGACGCGGGGATGGGCATCGCGGTTGAAGAAGACCTGGAGACGTCCCCCCAGAAGGTAGAACGGCAAGGGCTCGTACTCCCATGTAACGGTGGGGCCCGACGAGGGCACACTGATGCTGGAGGGGAGTCCAAGGACTCGCTCGACTTCGGCCTGTGTGCGCCCTTCCAGCGCCGCTTGCCGTGCCCGTTCCACCAGTGCATCCACCCGCGCCGAGTTGATGGGCTCCAGCACTGCTGCCTGCATCCAGGGGTTGACGAGGATGATGAGTCCCACGAGTCCCCACGCGAAGCGCAGCTCGCGCAGCTTTCGGTCGCGCAGCCACGTCAGCAGGATGAGGTAGCCCACCGCGAAGCCGGAAGGGCAGAACCCGAAGAGGAAGATCCCGGTGAGCGGCACATCACGATAGAAGGATGCCAGTGAAGTCATGCGTGTCGCTCGTCTCCGATGAAATTCGTGCCTCCGGCGCTGGCGCCGTGAAGCCTAGCAGAGCGCGCTTCCAGTGCCTCTTGTGGGGCGGAGGCGAGAGCCGCTCAGGATGGCGCGAGGCATGCTCCAGGACAAACAGGAACCCGCCCGGGCGTGCGTGTCCGGGCGGGGGCGTCTGATGGCCCTACGGCGACCGGCGAATGCGCCTGACGCCGCCGTGGTTCGAGCACCTGCCCTGGGCCCCGTCGCGGCCGTTGCCGCATACCTGGTAGGAACTGGCCACGTCGCCGTCACAACACCGGACCTCGCACGTGCGCCATCCTGGAACGCACGCACGACCCACAAGGCATGACGACGCGGCTCCACGACTCTCATGGCCTCCTCCACTTCGTTCCGCGTCTGCAGGGTCCTGAATTTCAGACGCAGATAGGAATACGCCCCGGTGTCTGTGAATTAAGCGCCGTCGTACTTGGGGCGGGGTCCGAGTTGGCCAGTGGTCGTTTGCCGTTGATTCCAGATGGAATCATCCCATGCCGCCACGAGAACCCCTCGGTCGAATGCGAGCACCGCGAACGGACGTCCGAGGCCGCGCCGGGCCGCAGGGCCCCCGTGCATTGCAGGGGCCTGTCCGTGCTTCCACCTTCATCCAGGGCGTGCGACGCGAGGCCCCGGGGCGGAGGCGCGGCACATGGCGGGCGCACGGACGTTCGGACACGGGCTCGAAAGGCTGCCTGCCCCGAGGCTCGTGGCGGCCCACGACTTCCACCGGAGCCGCTGGTGGTTGCGCCAGTCACTCTGGTGGATGCCCATCGTGGGCGCGCTGCTGGGCGGCCTCATGGGCGTGGTGCTGGTGCGGCCTCCTTCGGGGCTCTCGCCCGTTTTGCGGGGCGTGGCGTGGGATGCCTCTGTGGTCGAAGCCCGGACCATGCTCTCCACGGTGCTGGGCATCGTCCTGACCTCGCTGAGTGTCGTGCTGTCGCTGTCCATGATCGTGGTCCAGAACGCCGCCGCGCAGTACTCGCCACGCTTGCTGCGCATGTACCTGCGGGGCCCGGGCATCCGCTTCATCATTCCCATCTTCATCTCCACGAGCATCTTCTGCCTCGTGGCGACGGAGATGCTTGGGTTCACGCCCACCGATGGACGGTATCCGCGGCCCGCGCTCGGCATGGCCATGGTGCTGCTCATCCTCTGTGAGGCGGCGCTGGTGTTCCATGTCCTCAACACCTTCCAGTTGATGCGCGTGGAGAACATCGTCCGGCAGATCCGCCAGGATGCGTTGGACGGCGCCCGCGCGCTGGCGCGGCGCCGGAGGCACGACGTGGAGCCGCCCCAGCCGGCGCGGACGTCCTCTCAAGACACCGTCGTGTTCCGGGCTCACGGACAAGGCTTTGTCGTGGACGTGGACGGGGCCTCGCTCTTGTCGTGGGCCGAGGCGCGGGGACTCGAGGTGCATGTGGACGTGGCCATCGGCGAGCCCGTGACGCGGGGCGCGGTGCTGGGGCGGGTGGCGCCAGGACGGCCCGAGGTCTTCCCTCATCTGGAGAAGGCCATCCTGCTGGGCCGCTGGCGCGAGCAGGGCTCGGACGTGGCCCTGTGCATGCGGCAGCTCGTGGACATGGCCGTCAAGGCGCTCTCCCCCGCCGTCAACGACCCCTATACGGCCCTGGAGGTCGTGGACCAGCTCACCTTCCTGCTGTGCGCGCTGGAGCCGATGCGACTGGGGCCGCGCGTGCTCGCGGATTCCTCGGGGCGCCCACGGGTGTTCCTCCGCGCCGCCACGTTCCGCGACTACCTGTCGCTCGCCACCCGGCAGATCCTCCGCTACGGCGCTGGCGAGCCCATGGTGGTGCTCCGCCTGCAGCGGCTGGCGGGAGAGGTCGGCCAGCGCGCCACGACGGAGGAGACGCGGCAGGCGGTGCGGGACGCCCTGCACCTCATCCAGGCCGAGGCGGAGCGTGCCCAGGTGGGCATGCCGGACCTCCCGGAAGTCAGACGCCATGGCGTGGCGATGGAGCGCTTGATGGAAGGGGGCGGCATGCCTCCGGTTCCGATGCTCGCCTTCTAGTCCCTCGGGTGGATGGCGGACGGCTCAGGGCCGTACGTCTTCCTCGAGTCGACGCAGGGCGCTGGCCAGGTCCGCGCCCAGGGCGAGCACCTGAGCCCGTGTGTCCGGGAGGTCCTGGCCCGTGCGGGAACCGGAGAGGTCGAGGGAGAGGCGCGCGCTGGCGGACTGGGAGCCGCACCGCACCTCGAGTTGTCCCTGGAGTCCGAGCTGGAGGGCGCCATTCACGGGCCGGGAGCCGCTGCCTCCGTTGAACCTCACCGTGGACGTGCAGCCGCTTTCAGGAGGAAGCGGGCAGGAGCCCTCGTTGATGTTGAAGGTGGTCTCGCCCGTCATCGTCGCGAGGATGCCGGTGCCACAGTTCATGTCGTTGAGATGGACATGCACCCTGCTGCGGACGCTGTGGGTGGCGTCGATTCGGACGACATCCCGGATGGGGGTGAAGTCCGTCCGACCATTCAGCTCGGTGCCCAGGGTCCCCGTGACGTCATACGTGCCCGTGACGTTGGGACGATGGTCGGGCTGGTTGTCGTCCGGAGGCTCCACGTACCCCGGCTCCTCCGGGGACTTGGAATCACTCTCACCACACGCACTGAGTGCCAGCAGGGCAACAGCCATCAAGAGGCGCGAACGCAGCATCTGGGTTCCCTTTCAAGGGGACGAAACGCGAGACATCACTGCCGGCCTTGCTGCCCCGCGTTCAGGGAACCCCGGAGGTCTATTTCCCGCGCAACGAAAGTTGCAGGTGTGCCCATGCCCGGCCACCCGTTCGTTCCGTGCTGACGTCGCGGGGGGCCGACTGTTAGAGCGCTGATGCATGCGAATCGCCATCTCCGGGACTCATCGCGCGGGGAAGTCCACCCTCATCGAGGAGTTGTCCGACCTCCTCCCCACCTACGCGACGGTGGATGAGCCGTACCACCAGATGGAGGAGGAGGGGTACGCGTTCGCGGAGGCCCCATCGGTCGAGGACTTCGAAGCGCAGCTCACGCGCTCCATCGACAACCTGGAGGAGGGCACCCGCGACGTGTTGTTCGACCGATGCCCGGTGGACTTCATCGGATACCTGTTGGCCCACGAGGACAGCGACGCGTTCGACCTCGATGCGTGGCTCCCGCGCGTACGCGGCGCGCTCCAGAAGCTGGATTTGGTAGTCCTCGTCGGCATCGAGCAGCCGGACCGGGTCTCGCTCTCCGCCTCGGACGACAAGGCGCTGCGTCTGGCTGTCGACGAGAAGCTGAAGGAGCTCCTCCTCGAGAATGCTCACGGCTTCGAAGTGGAGGTGCTCGAGGTCGAAGGTTCTCCGAGAGTGCGTGCGAAACAGGTGCTCGCGCATCTCTCTGAAGCAGATTGATAATGAGACGCTCCTGTTGACTGACGCATGTGACCTGCCGTTAAAGTGTCGCTCGCAGGGGCCGAAGAGAGCGCTGACGTGGTCAAGGTGGAGTGGTTGCGATGCGTCGTGAAGGCGGCCCTGCTGAGGGGCGGCCCTGCCCGTGCTGACTCCGATGTGCCTGGCTGGGGAGCACCTGCGTCCGGGCGTGCCCCGTCAGACGTGTTGAGTCCCCCCAAGGACCTCCTCGTGGCGGGTGGCCCAGGAGTCTGTCCTTGACCCACGGACTTCCTCGGAACTCCCCGGAATAGCTCGCATCCCCTGGGCAGCCCCTGGCGCGAGAGCTCGTCGGCTCGCTCCGGGTCCGTCGCTGTTTCACGCATTTCTCCTCCTTCGCCAGAACTCCATGCTCTTGCCTCAATCACAAGCGCGGCTCGCGCTCATTCTCTTGTTTTGTCTGGGCCTTCTGCCACTCGAAGAAGCCCATGCCGCCTGTATCGACGGGGAGACGGTTTCCTGTTCGTCCGGCGCGTGTCAGGGAACCCGAATCTGTGAAGGAACCGCCTACGGGCCCTGCACCTATTCACTGGAGTCCACCACCTCGTGCTCTGTCTGCGGGCGCAACGGAAAGCTCCAATGTAGTGCCACGGGAAGCACCATTCCCGGCTCCTGCACCGCGTTGCGGGACGAGCTCTGCAACAGCTGTGACGACGACGGCGATGGCGCCGTGGACGAGGGCCTGTCGGGGCTGTCGTGCACCACGGCCAATGGCTGTGGTGGCGTCAGCGTGTGCGCGTCGGGGGCGAGCACCTGTGCCTGGACCGCGGGCAGTACGAAAGCCTGTGACTGGTGCGGGCCGAGCGGCCGCTCCGTCTGTGGCCAGGACGGCTCCGTTGGACCGTGTCAGCCCGTGTCTCCCTCTCGCGAGGTCGAGTGCAACCGCTGTGACGACAACAAGGACGGCATCCCCGACGGGGCCACGGGCAACGCGGAGTCCTGCAACGGGCAGGACGACGACTGTGACGGTGCCATCGATGAGGGGAGCAGCGGCATCGAGGGGGATGTGTGCCAGGTGGATGTCGTGCAGGCCTGCTGCGAGCCCACGACCTGTCAGGCCCAGGGCAAGAACTGCGGAGCCCTCGCGGATGGCTGTGGTGGGACGCTGAACTGCGGGACCTGCCCGAGCGGCCAGTCCTGTGGCGCTGGAGGGGTGGCCAACGTCTGCGCGTGTACCCCCATTCCGCAGGCTACCGCGTGCAACGGCAAGTGCGGCCTGGTGCCCAACGGGTGTAACGGCTCGTGGAATTGCGGCGGCTGCGCCGGCACGCAAACGTGTGGAGGAGGTGGCACGCCGAACGTCTGCGGCTGCACCGCGCTCCCGCAGTCCACCGTCTGTGCCGGAAAGAACTGCGGCACGGTGTCCGACGGCTGCGCTGGCTCCTACTCCTGTGGCGGCTCCTGCTCGGGCGCCAACACCTGCGGCGGCGGCGGTACGCCCAACGTCTGCGGTTGTGCTGTCTACGAGGACGCCTGCGACGGCAGGGAGTGCGGAACCGCGAGCAATGGCTGCGGTGGGACGGTGAACTGCGGCAGTTGCTCGGGAGGTGCCTACTGCCGAGCGGGCGTCTGCACGGGCGGCTCCGAACCCATGAAATCAGAGCAGCGGCGATGAGGCGCACTTCGGACGTCGTCTCTCGGGACCTCCAGGACATCGACATGACATCAGAGCCACTTCAGAAGAAGGATGGTCGGGCGAAGCGCGCCCTTTCGCTGTGCATGCTGGGCCTCTATGGCGCGAGCCTTCTCGGGTCGTGTGGCCCCATTCCGGGCAGCGGCGAGGGACTGACCGAGGCCGAGGTCTCGGAGAACCGCCTGAGCGGGGATGAGCGGCTGCTGCCGCCCGTGGGAACGGTGGTGGACACCAATGCCCTGGCCGGGCTCGCCGCGGGTGCCACCGAGGGAGCGTTCTCTGTCACCCCGGATGGCGCGGCGACCTACCGTCTGCCCTTGTGGGTGCCTCCGGGCCGCGCGGGGATGCAGCCGGAGCTCGCGCTCAGCTACCACAGCCGCTCCGGGATGGGGCTGGCTGGGATGGGCTTCACGCTGACAGGGACGCTCTCCCGCATCACCCGTTGTCGCAAGACGCTGGCGCAGGACAGCGCGGTGGCGCAGGTGCGCTTCGACGCGACGGATGCGCTGTGTCTGGACGGCGCCCGGCTCATCCATCTCAACCCCGAGACGACGCAGTACGGCGCCCACGGGAGCGTGTATCGCACCGAGGTCGACACCTTCGCCCGGGTGATGCTCTCCACCAGCACCCAGAATGGTCCGCCGGATTCCTTCGAGGTGCGTCAGAAGGACGGGCGCATCTTCACCTATGGCGCCGTGCTGGCGGGGATGCGCGTCCTCCCCACCCAGGCGCTGCCCACGGGTGTGAGCACGGCGAACGTCCAGGCGGTGCGCTACGCCTGGGCCTTGTCCGAGGTGAAGGACCGGCAGGGCAACTACCTGCGGCTCGGCTACGACCTTCTGGGCGACCAGGAGACGGGCTACGAGCAGCGGTTGAAGAACATCGAGTACACGGGCTCCTACACGGACGCGACCGTGGCCGCGCGTCTGCGCCGCGTGGAGTTCCACTATGAGCCGGGGGACCTGGATGTGTCCTACGTGGCGGGCCTCAAGATGCGCTCGGCCTCGCGCCTGGACCACATCGACATGTTCGCGCCGGACGTGCCTGTCTCCCAGTGGGAGTCGGGTCCGAGCACCCTCTGGCGCAGGTACGCGCTCGAGTACCGGAACGACAGTGTCTCCGGTCGGAGCCTGCTCAAGTCCGTGCAGGAGTGTGACGGCCGGAACGCGTGCAAGGAGAAGACGACGTTCGACTGGGAGCTGGGCTCCGAGCAGTTCCTCACCCTCAACACGGGCATCGCGGACGTCGCGGCCAACAGCGACGTCCCCGACACGTCCAGCACCCTCCATTACAAGGCCCGCGACTTCTGGAACCTGCACGTCGCGGACGTCAACGGAGACGGTAAGGACGACCTGCTCTACCGCTTCATGCGGTTCTCCTCCACCGCGGGCTACTCCCCGGCGGAGTGGCGTCTGCGGTTGAGCAACGGCTCGGGGTTCGGCGGCTATACCACCGTCAGTCTGCCTGCCTCGCAGGTCGGTGACTCGCAGGATGACCTGTCGGCCGTCGACATGGACATGGACGGAAAGACGGACATCGTCGCCCTCAACCGGACCGACTGCGACAACAACATCAGCGGCCACTTCCAGGTCTACCGCTACAACGGCTCCAACTTCACTCCCGCCGTCCTGGACGGCCATGAGACGTATGCGGTGTGCGGCACGTCGACCGCGACGGTGAAGCCCCCGGGCCTCCAGGTGGCCGACCTCAGTGGCGACGGCCTGCCGGACCTGCTCCGCTCGTGGCGCCCCAGCAACGCGGGCACGAGTGTCCCCACGGAGTGGGCCTGGCGGCTCAACCAACTGGGCACCACCGGCACCCTGGGCTTCCCTGGCTATACCGCCATTGGCGCGCGCTCCGGCGTGGACCATTCCGGCTTCGTGGCGGACGTGGACGGCGACGGCGCCGCCGAGGTGCTGCTGCGCAAGCCGAACACCCTGCCCACCACCCAGTCACGCAGCCCGGATGGGTTCGCCGGGTACTACACCGCGGTGGGCATCAACCCGGATGGCAGCCGTCGCGAGACGGAGACGACGCTGACGGCCCTGCCATGGGACTACGAGTTCAGCGGGCCCTTCCACTACCGCGACATGTGGATGGTGGACGTGACCGGCGATGGGCTGCCGGATGCACTCACGCTTCACAAGGAACGTCAGCCGCATGACGGCGTCCCGCGCGAACTCCGCCTGGCCATCAACAACGGCAGTGGCTTCCTGCCTCCGCAGACGCTCTCCATTCCAGCGGGGGCCATGCCTGGCCCCTCGCAGGGGGGACCGGTGGGGCGCTTCATCGACAGCGGCGTGCGCCTCCTCGACTACAACATGGATGGGCGGCAGGACCTGCTGCTGGCGGACAACTACAATGACCGGGGCACCATCCGGACGAACCTCACCGTGCTGTTGTCGACGGGGACTGGCTTCACCTCGAAGGTGCTGACCGGCCTGCCGGTGGGGCTGTCCACGGGGCTGGGCTTCACCTCGCCCCTGGGCTCCACCACGGAGCTGGAAGGGGCCGGCTGGGGGCAGAAGCTCACGCGGGTGGGCGACATCAACGGTGACGGCCTGCAGGACATCATCCAGGTCGTCGGGAACGTCTTCACGAGCCAGCTCGTGGTGCACCTGCGCCAGGGCCTCAAGCCGGACCTGCTCCGCCGGGTCACGGATGGCAATGGCAAGTGGGCCTCCTTCGAGCACCGCGCGCTGGGGAACTCTCCGGGCCACTTCACGGCGGGCGGGTGTACCTATCCCCAGTACTGCGGGGTGCGGGGCATGTGGGCCGTCAATGCGTACATGACGGACAACGGGCTCGACGGCCCGGATGCCTTCTTCCACTGGTCCATCCTCGCCTACGAGGGGGCTCGCACGGACCTCCGCGGCCGTGGCTGGCTGGGGTTCTCCCGCCGCACCGTCACCGACCAGATAACGAGCAAGGTGACGACGACGGTCTATGACAACACCACGCGCACCGGCTCGCTGTATCTGCACGCGTTCCTCCCCAAGCAGGAAGAGGTCGCCACGCCCCTGACGGGACGCACCCATACCGTCACCAGCACCTTCACCCGCGAGCCGCGCTTCGCTCCGGAAGGACGCACCCGGTTCCTCTGTCCCTCGGTGACGACCCTCTCCGAGAAGGACGGAATCTTCGGCACCGTGTCGTGGAAGCTCCAGTCCCAGGACTGCGACGGCTACGGCAACGCCACGCGGCTCTTCACCGTCGTGCGCACGGATGAGAACGCCGTCGAGGGCACCTGGACGGAGCGCGTCCTGGAGGTGGAGAACCATCCATCCACCTGGGTACTGGGCCTCACCCGGCGGGAGACGGACACGTCCTACACTCCTGCCTCGACCCGCCATCCCGGCGGACAGCAGAGCACTCGCGCCACGACGTACCAGTACTGCCCCGGAGCCTCCTGCCCGGAGTCCAACGCCCTGTGGCGCGTCACCCAGGAGCCAGAGGGCACCGCGGACACGAAGCTCTTCACCACGTACTCACGCGACCTCACCGGCCAGGTGACGTCCATCGAGACCTCGGACACGCAAGGGGTGCTGCCGCGTCTGGAGCAGATCTCCTACGAGGGCCTCGAGAAGATCTTCCCCACGGTCATCATCAACGCCGCCGGGCACCGCACCGACGTCGCTCATCACCCGGGGTTGGGAGTGGTGGCGCTCACCGAGGACCCCAACGGGGTGCGGGTGCGCAACGCGTATGACGGCTTCGGTCGCCTTCGGATGGAGACGGCTCCCTACCGGGAGGGAGGGGCTTCTGGGGGTGCCACGGTTTGGATGGAGTACCACCGGGAGGCGCCGGGAACCCGCATCACGGTCCAGCGGGACGGCAGTCCCTCCCTGACTCACAGGCTGGACCGCTGGGACCGGGAGATCTACACCCTTGTCCAGGCCGCCGACGGCTCCTGGAGTCGCGCGACGATGGCCTATGACTTCTTCGGCCGCACCTTGCGCATCACGCAGCCTCGGTACGACCGCGAAGCCGAGAAGGCCACGACCTTCACCTACGACAACCTGGGGCGGAAGCTGAAGCAGACGAACCCGGACGGCACCTTCCGGGAGTGGGTCCACGAGTGGCGCACCACGACTGTCTATGACGAGAAGCGGAACAAGACCTACGTCAACCGCAACCCACTGGGGCAGGTGGTGCATGTGAGCGAGCTGCGGGAGCCATCCGCTCCCTGGCTGGTGACCGAGTATCTCCACGGGCCGTTCGGCGTGCTGGACTCGACGAAGGACCCGAGCGGCGCCGTCACGGTGATGGAGTACGACGTGCGGGGGCGTCGCACGAAGCTGCTGGAGCCCAAGCTGGGCGCGCTCATCACCCTCTACGACGCCTACAGCGATGTCCGTGAGGAGACGGACGCGGCGGGCGTCCTGACGCGCTATGCCCACGACACCCTGGGGCGCGAGGTGTTCATCCGGAACCCGGATGGCCAGACGCACCTGTTCTGGGACACCGCTCCCCAGGGCAAGGGGGTATTGGCCAAGGCGGAGAACGACCGGAACACCGTGGCGACCGCGGATGACGTCGTCACGACCTATTCCTACGACACGCTGGGGCGCTTCACGCAGGAGTCGTTGTCGCTCAATGGCGCGACGTACCCCGTCGACCAGAGCTACGACGGGTACGGGCGTCTGGACAAGACCTGGTATCCGACGGGCCCCGGTGGCACCCGCCTGGGCGTCCAGCAGACGTATACGGCCACGGGTTACCCCGAGGCCGTGCGAGACGCGGCCACCAGCGCCGAGTACTGGCGCGTGAAGGACCGGGATGCCGCCGGCCGCCTGCTCGTCGAGGCGCGGGGAGGCAATGTCCTCACCAACTGGAACCGCTACGACGGCCAGGGGCGTCTGCGCTTCATCGAGTCCCGCAAGGCGGCCGGACAGCTCGTCCAGTCGCTGGCGTACAGCTACAACGCGGATGACAGCCTGCGCAGCCGTCACGACAACCTGAACCAGGTGACGGAGTCGTTCCAGTACGACGGCGTGGACCGCCTGACGCGTTGGACGGTGCAGGCGGGCTGCGACAACACCGTCACCAACTACGGCTACGACGACCTGGGCAACCTCAACGCCAGGCGGGTGGTCCGCAATGGCACACAGACCGAGCAGCTCTACTTCCAGTACGGGGCCCTCACCGCGTCACGGCACGCCATCACCGGCGTGAGCACGGACCCTGCCTTCGGCACACTGGCTGAGACGTTCAGCTACGACACCGGGGGGAACCAGACCCAGGCGAACGAGCCCGCGACGGGGCGCTTCCGCAACATCACCTATACCGCCTTCAACCTGCCCTCGACGCTGGTGACGCAGCAGGGAACGCTGACGTTCACCTACGACGCGCTCCAGCGCCGCACGCTCAAGCAGCACAGCAACGGGGACTCCACCCTCTATGTGGCGGGAGGCCTCTACGAGAAGCGCAAGAAGGCGGGCGTCGAGTCGCACGTCTTCCAGGTGATGGCCAGTGGGAAGGCGGTGGCGCAGGTGACGCTGGCCGCGAGCGGCGGCGCCACGCCTGTCACCACGTACCTGCTGCACGACCACCTGGGCTCGGTGGAGACGGTGACGAACGACGCAGGCAACGTGCTGGAGCAGCGCAAGTACCAACCCTTCGGGGCGCAGGGCCGGGCGGACGACCCGACGCTGGCGCCGGCCTCCACCGCCAGCGACGTGCGTCTGGGCTTCACCAGCCACGAGTGGGACGACGAGGCGGGGCTGGTCAACATGAAGGGGCGGCTCTACGACCCGAGGGTGGGGCGCTTCCTGACGCCCGACCCGGTGGTCAAGGCGCCCTATTCCAGCCAGGCGTTCAACCGCTACAGCTACGGCTTCAACAACCCCCTGCGCTACGTCGACCTCAGCGGGTTCACGCCCACCGAGTCCTCGAGTGTCGTGGGCACCTGGCACACGGCGGACGGCGAACTGATGGAGATCTGCGGCTCGGCGAACCCCGGTGATTGCGGCGCTCCCAGCGTGGGAACGGGGACTGGTGACGGAGTCGGACAGGGTGACAGCACTCCTTCGGCCGTCGCGGGTGGGGCGGACCAGAACGGCAGCATGGAGACGGGCTACGTCGAGTCCTCGTGCAAGTACTGCGTGGGAGATGGTCGCGGCCTGTTCGCGATGAACGACCAGCAGATGGATTCGCTCCAAGGATGGCTGCGGGAGACCAAATGGTCCTACGTCCCCTTCGTGGGGCTCGGCACCACGTCGCTCAACCTGATGCTGTCGTTGATGCGAGGTGACAACGATGAGCTGGCCAGTGATGTGACTCAGGTGGTCATCTCACTTGCCTCCGCGAAGGTGGTGGGGTTCGCGTTCAAGACCGCGGCACCCATCGTCACCTCGGCGACCCGCAGTTTGATCAACAGGGCGGGGCTCGCCCTCGCCCCCAGATTCCCGCTCGGCGGCTGCTTCGTCGCGGGAACTCCCGTGCTCACCGCGGAGGGACTGAGGCCCATCGAGGAAGTCCTGGCGGGAGACTGGGTGTGGGCCTGGAACGAGAAGACGAAGGAGCCGGGCTGGCACCGGGTGACGAGGACCTTCATCAAGCCGGAGAGGGTGGTGCTCCGCGTCGTCCTCGAAGCGCCTGATGGCACTCGTGAAGAGCTCGGAGTGACGGCGGAGCATCCGTTCGGCGTCGCCGGCCAGGGCTGGACGGAGGCTCAGGACCTCCGCGCCGGGGATGAGGTCGAAAGCGCCACGGGACAGCTCCTGCGCGTCCTCTCCGTCGCGACGTCCGCCGAGCAGCAGGTCGTCTTCAACTTCGAGGTGGAGTTCGCCCACACGTACTTCGTCGGGGAGTTCTCCTCGTGGGTCCACAACAACTCGGTGAGCGGGCTTGCCGTGAAGGAAGCTGTGTCCTTCACCTACGGCGAGCTGCGCAAGGCGGGCCTGCACCTCACCGACCGGATGTCCGGAAACCAGTTCGTGAAGCTGGTCAAAGACATCCAGAAGGACGGCATCAAGGACAAGCTCATCAACTTCGTCAAAATCGCGAACGAGAACTACGTCGTGCTCGGAAACAACAGGTTGCAAGCCGCGCGAAAGCTGGGCCTCGCCGATGAGTTGATCTTCAAGGAGGTGCAGCTGCCGTTCCGAGGATTCAAGACGGAGGATGATGTCATCGAGGCCGCCGCCGATTTCCTGAGCGGAGGCTGAGACAGCAGGACTGCGTGAGGGTGGTGCCCCGGGTGGAGCGGGTGCCACCGCACAGGCCCTGCCGGCGGCGGAATGCCGGCAGGGCCTGCGTCCCTTCAAGTCTGGCGGAGCGTGGGCCCGCTCACTCCATGACCATCGCCTCTGGATTGGCGATGGTCTTCAGCATGGGCCCGCTGGGGCCGCCGTTGCGGATGCACTCATTCGAGTATTGCGTGACGATGTTGAGGCAGCCATCTGGCGGATTGCCCCACTGGAGGATGGAGTCCATCCACGCCGGACCGTTCGTCGACGTGTAGGTGCCCAGCGGCTGCCAGGGGATGATGACGGGGCGGTCCCACCCAATCCACGGCGTGCCTCTTCCTGTCTCGTCGCTCAGGAGCTCGCCGTTGAAGAGCGTCTTGTACACATGCGAGCCGGTGTCCGGATAGGCGCCGTGTGAGCCAAAGGCCACATAGGTCTCGGGATGGAAGTTCAATAGGCCCAGCGCTTTGTCTCCATAGACGAAGAGCTGCCCTTCGGCATGCTGGGCCATGAAGACATGGGTCGGTCTCCCGTCGACGAAGCGCACGGTGACGTGCTCCCAGTCGCCCACGTGGTTGCCGAAGGTCGAGAACTTCCCGAGGCAGGAATGCACGGCATTGTAGAATCCCACGCAGACGCGCTTGCCTCCGTTGTAGGGGTAGAACATCCAATAGACGACGTCGGTGGTCTGGGTTGGGGCTCCGGCCTGGGTGCGAGGGATGATCTGCGCATACATCGGCACGTGGGTCGTCGGGTCCGGACGCTGGCCGTGCAGGAACGCGGGGTCCGTACAGGAGGCGCAGCCCAGTGGCTCGCGGGTCTCCATGAAGTACCCGACAGGCGTCACGTTCGCGAGGAAGAACTCGGCGGAGGACGGCCAGTAGTATTCGTCCGGATGGAGCCAGACCAGGGGCGCGTACTGGAGGACGGTGAGGTCATCGACCGGGGCACCCTGGAGTTCGGCGTTGGCGAGGGCGCTCTTGTTGAGGGCCCAGAAGAGACTGGCATTGGCGGCGCCATAGCCGACCTGGCCCACCATGGATGAGGCGGTCAGGGACCGGTGGTCCGTGGCATTGGCCTGGAAGACAGTGCCGTCGCGATAGGCACTCGAGCCCCTGTCGTCCCACAGCCAGGCAGGGCTCGCGGGCAGGACATACTCGCTGCGGACACACCGGATGAGCTGGGTGGACGGCTTGTCATAGCCCAGGGTGGCCACCGAGCCGAGGCAGGTATAGCCAGGAGCGGGCCTGGGGTGCCAGAAGCTGGCATCGTGAGAGCCGCGGGTGTGTTTGTCATCCCAGACGAGGTCATAGTCGATGGGAGGCGCCAGCACGTCCCCCTCACCGGAGACCACGAAGGTCATCCGGGGCGGTGAGCCATGGGAGGGCATGGCCACGTCGCCCAGGGAGTAGTGGCCCGGGAACCGGTCGAGCCTGGGCCGCCAGACGGAGATGTTGTCGTGCGCTCCGGTGTTGTGGTCGTCGTAGACCCAATCGAAGTGGGTCTCTGCCTGGACCGAGAGGCGCAGCGGATAGCGGAGCCGGGCCTTGTCGGAGCGCAGGGTGAAGTCGGCCGTCTGCCCGGCCTGGGTCGTCGCGGCGACGAGCTTGTAGCTGCCGGGCTGGAGGTCATAGGCGATGCGCGCGCGTGAGCCGCCAAGGAGGTCGTTCGCCTCGGCGAGCACGTTTCCGCTGGAGTCGAGGAGGTAGAGGTAGGGGCCGGCGTTGTTGGCGTCGAGGTCGAAGGTGACGATGTCGGGCGGGCCGGAGTGCTCGACGAGGAACTGACGGTTGGCGGGACTGGTTCGGCTCTGGCCTCCGGAAGCGAGCCACTGGCCATGGAGGATGTTGTTGTTGCGGGAGGTGGTGGACTCGACGACGAGGCTGGAGGTGACGGCGTTGAGGAGGCTGCCGGTGAGGTCCGTGTCCTGGGCGAGGACGATGCGCTGGCCGGAGAAACCCGAGTCCGCGTAGAGGGTGACCTGGAAGCCGTCGGGCACCTTGAGGGAGCGGAGGGTGTCATTGCCCAGCGTGAGCTGGTTGATGTCATACCGGCCCGCGCGCAGGGATTGACGAACTCCTCCGAAGTTGTGCTGGGAATAGACGGACACGGGGGCTTCCACCTTGATGCTGGAGGCCCGTTTGTCCCAGCCATTGCCCGTCAGGAGGGTGTCGGAGGTGAAGGTGATGGAGCTGCCGGAGAAGCGCGAGTGCTCGTAGAGGGTGACGGCCCAGCCCCTGGGGACGTGGACGGAGCTGATGGTGTCGTTGCCGACGGTGAGCTGGTGCTGGTCATACCAGCCGGGCTGGAGCGCCTGGGCGGAGGGCTCGGCGCCACCGGAGGGGTAGACGCGTGCGACAGGCGTCCAGGCGACAGGTGGAGCGGCGTAGAAGAGGGGGAGGGCGCCGCCGAGCGCGGGGTCGGCGCCGAGTGGAGCCGTCCAGCCGCAGTAGCCGCCGCCGGTGATGGAGACGACCTGGTCGACGAAGCTGTAGGACGCGGCGCCCAGTTGGCTGAAGCCACTCGTCACGAAGTAGTCGGCGGGCAGCTTGAACGGGGTGCCGCGCAAGTCGACGTTGGCCCTGCCGGAGCCGCCCCAGTCGCAGGACATGGCGGTGGCGTAGGGCATGGTGGAGATGTTGGCCTGGCCATTGTGTGAGAGCGCGCCGGTGGACGTCGCGAACCGCCGGTCGGACGTATCGACCTCGAGCGTGACGGGGTTGATGCGCAGCTTGGAGAAGACGGTGCGGACGTTGCTGCCGGGGGCCGCGCCACCCGCGGTGTATTGAGAGAAGTTGGAGTGGAGGCCATTCTCGGGGAGCGGGAGATACTCGGTGGGAGTGCCGGCCATGTCGTGGCACCAGGCCTTCCAGGGCCGGGCGGCGTCCCCCATGAGGTGAAGGGTGTACTCACCATCTCCGGCCTGGGGTCTGGCGTTCTTGATTTCCCGGCAGGACTTCTCGCGCAGCGGGGCCAGCTGTTGCTGGAGGACGGGCAGGGCCTCTGTCTCTCCGGGCAGGGATTCGGAGTGCCCGTCCGACTCGATGCCTTCGCCCTGGCAACCCGTGGAAAGCGCGAGGAGTCCCCCGAGGAGCACTGCGCGCCATGCCGCGGATTTCAATGAAACACCCAGACTCATGTCGTGAACCCTTCGCTTGATTCAAGGCGGGGGTGGACGCAGGTCGTGGTCACCCCTTCTTGAATGAGGACTGCCCACGAGCGGGGTCCTCGAAGGATGCCGCGCGGTGGGGCCGCGAGGAGGCTCGAGGGGGTTACTCCGTGGGTGGAGTGCGTCGTCTCCGGGCTGGAGACGGCGAAGGGTTTTCGCGTGTGATTCCCGGGGATTTATCCGGCGCGCCCTTTCGGAGGGAGGCACAGGCGGAGAACCCGCATCACGTCCTGACCCAGGAGGGTCATAAGCGGCCCGTTCGGTCAGGGCTGAAGTGTCTCTGGAGTAGAAAAGTACGCCAGTCGAGACTTTTGAAGATTCGCGGTTTTCCTGAGACAGTCGAGGGGCCGGCTCACGCGTGGGTGGCCCGGTCATCCCGTCATCGTGGAGACATCATGAAACTGCTATCGAAGTCCCTGTTCGCAGGAGTCGCGGCGCTCGTGTTGGCCCCGCTGTCCGCGTCGGCCCTGCCTCCGGACTGCTCCCAGGACCGTTGCAATGAGAGCACGCCGTGCTGGCTGGTCTGTGCCATTCCCTGGAGCATGCAGGTCGTCACCTGTGAGGAGTGGGTGACCGAGTGGGAGTACGGCACCTGTGGCGGCGCGGCCCTGGGGACCGAGGAGGAGGAGCTGTCGTCGTCGGAGTCCTCGCGTGATGACGCCGCGCTCGTGGCCCCCATCTGCGCGCCGCCGATGCTGGCTGCTCGGGCCGTGACGCTGTAGCGCCGGTTCATCCTGAGCGGTCGAGTCCATCACTCGCATGCTGGCGGGTGATGGACTCCCATCAAGGCTTCCGGCGACTCAGGGCTCCCTGCCTCGCCTGGCGGTTCGCGGTGTTTGATTTCAGAGAAACAAGAAGCATCGGCGGCGCTTCGGTCCGTCCTCGGAAGGTGCATTGTTCCGCGGCGGGTTGGATGACGAACAGCCAGGTGCTCCGCGGCACGGGGAGGAATCCAGCTCAAGAGGACCATCGTAAGGGCTCGTGAAAGCAATCCGGTCCATCCTTCGGGAGAACCCATGACCCTTATCAGGAAGCCGCACCCGTTCCTCGCCGCGCTCGCTACCGCGCTCTTCCTCACGGCCTGTGGTGACGACGACGACCCGAACCCGGCTCCCGGCACGGGGCTGGATGGCGCGCCGGAACCGGTCATGGTGGGAGAGGTCGTCGCCCTGACCGCATCGGACACGCTCGTGTCCTTCAATCGCGCGACGCCCGATGTCCTGGTGGGCTCCATCGCCGTGACGGGTCTGGACGCGGGAGAGTCGCTCTTGGGCATCGACTACCGTCCCGCCGACTCACAACTGTATGGCCTCACCAGCGGGGCGCGAATCGTCACCCTGGCCCCGGACACCGGCGTCGCCACCGTGAAGGCCACGCTGTCCGCCATGACAGGGGACGACAATCCGTTCACGGACCTCGTCGGCACCGACTTCGCCGTGGACTTCAATCCGGTGGCGGACCGCCTGCGCGTGGTGAGTGACAGCGGGCAGAACCTGCGCATCAATGTCGACACCGGCGACACCATCACGGATGGCGCCATCAATGGCGGCAATGGCGGCGCGCAGGTCAGCGGTGCGGCCTACACCAACTCCTTCGCGGAGACCGCCACCACCCGCCTCTTCGTGCTGGATGCGGCGACCGACACTGTCTACCTCCAGGATCCGCCGAACAACGGCACACTCTCCGCCCCGGTAGCATTGGGCGTGGATGCCTCGGGGGTGAATGGCTATGACATCGATGCGCGGACCAACGTCGGTTATGCCGCGCTGACGGTGGGCGGTACGCAGCGCCTGTATCGCATCACTCCGGAGAATACTTCGGCCCCCGCCACGGAAGTCGCGGCCATCGGCTCGACGGAGCCCCTCAAGGGGCTGGCCCTGAAGCAGGAGTCGGGTGCCACGGTCTACGGTCTCACCACCGACAACCAGCTCGTGCGTGCCGCCGTCTCAGCGCCCAACACGCTGACGGCGACAGTGGCGCTGACGGGGGTGCCAGCCGGGGAGACGTTGCTCGGCATCGACCTGCGCCCGGCGGACCGGATGATGTATGCCCTGTCGTCCGCCGGGAAGCTCTACACGGTGGACACGCAGACGGGCGCGGTCACCGCGAAGGCCACCCTGAACGCGGACCCCGCCGACACCACGGAACCCTTCACCGCGCTGTCGGGGGCTCAGTTCGTCATCGACTTCAATCCCGTGGCGGACCGTTTGCGCGTGGTGAGCGACACGGGGCAGAACCTGCGCATCAACGTCGATACGGGCGCGACGACCACGGACGGCGCTATCAACCGGACGCCGGGTGCCGTCGTCTTCGGTGTGGCGTACACGAACAGCGTCATGGGTGCGACGGCGACGACGTTGTTCGACCTGGAGCGCAACAGCAACGTGCTGACTCAGCAGGCGCCCCCCAACGATGGCACGCTGGTGAACGTGGGGGCGCTGGGCGTGACGTTTGTCGGCGCGACGGGGTTTGATATCGCTGGCGGCGACAACGGGCTGCCGCTGGCGGCGGGCCGCACGGCGGCCAGTGGTCCCTATGTGCTGTACCAGGTGAATCTGCTGACGGGCGCCGCGACGTACTTTCCGCGCACCGCCACGACAGCGGAACAGGCGGCCATCGGTGGGGCTTCCGGTCCGGAGCTGCGAGACATCGCCATCGTGTACTGACGCAGGCACCTGAAGGGTGGGCGCGCCGCCATTCCCTGCCTTGCGCGCAGGGGTGGCGGCGCATCTGCGTGGAGAGGTACGCACCTCGCCCTTCCCGGTCGGGCTCGTAGTGCGCGCCGCTGTTCACTGCGGCCCGCCGAGCCGTGGGGCATCTGGGAGGGGCTTCAGTCCGCTCCGCGCTTGCCAGACACCGCGCTCCGCACGGGCTGCTCCGGCACCGAGGGGCCTTCCACGACACCTGTTTCCGATACCTGCGCCGTGGCGCGCGCCTCCCTGCGCTTGCGCCAGTAGAGGAACACAGGCACGCCCGCGCCGAGCAGCAGCGTGCCCTTGAGCGCGTTGAGGGGATTGGAAGCCGTGGACCCCACCACGACGTAGAGCGCCGCCGCGATGAAGAGCAGGGGCGTGACGGGATGGCCGGGCACCCGGTACGTCACGCGGGGCACCTGTCCCTGACGCTCCCGGGCCCGGTAGACGAAGAGCGTGGCGGCCGTGGCGCCGAAGACGAGCCAGTCCGCGAAGACGACGTAGTCGAGCAGCTCGCCGTAGGTCCCCGTGCTCGTGAGGAGGATGGCCCAGACCGCCTGGAAGACGATGGCCGCCGAGGGCGTGTGGTAGCGCGGATGCAGCCGCGCCATCCACGGGAAGAACAGCCCATCCGCCGCCATCGCCTGATAGACGCGGGGCGACACGAGGATGACGAGGTTGAGGAACCCGAAGGTGGAGAGCGCCACGCCGGCGGTGATGAAGGTACGGCCCGTGGGCCCCAACAGGAGCCCGAGCGCATCCGCCGCGGGAGCGTTGCTCGCGGCCAGCCCCTCCGCGCCGAGCGTGCGCAGGTAGGTGAGGTTCGCGAGCAGGTACACCGTCACCACGCCGATGACGCCCCAGAGGAGCGCGCGGGGCAGGTTGCGCTCCGGATTCACCAGCTCCTCGGCCACGAAGTTGGTCTGTTGCCAGCCGCCGTAGCTGAAGAGGACGGGAACCAGCGCGGCGCCGAGAGCCAGCACGATGGAGTCCGGAGGCGAGGGGGGCGTAGTATTCCCCACCGAGGGAGAGGCCCCCGCGAGCAGTAGTCCCGCGCCCACGAGCACCGCGAGCGCCACCAGCTTGAGCACCGTGAAGACGTTCTGCGTGAGCGCCCCGGGCCGCACGCCGAAGTAGTTGATGCCGGAGAGCAGCACGATGGCGCCGACGGCGAACGGAAACCGGTAGCCGTCCGCGAGGCCCGTCAGCGCCAGCGTGTAGTTGGCGAAGGTCACCGCCACCGCGGCGATGGCGCCGGTGGCGATCATCAGCAGCATTCCCCAGGCATTGAGGAAGGCGGGCAGCTCGCCAAAGGCATCTCGCAGGTAGACGTAGCTGCCGCCCGCCTTGGGGATTCGCTGTCCCAGCTCGCCGTAGATGAAGGCGCCGATGAGCGCCACGCCACCGCCGAGCAGCCAGGCCCCCAGCGTGAGAGCGGGGGTGTGCACGCGCTGGGCGACGATGGAGGGGTTGAGGAAGATGCCCGAGCCGATGATGCCGCCGATGACGAGCATCACCCCCGAGAACAGGCCCACCCGCCGCGAATAGCCTCCGCCCGGCGTGCCTGACGGAACTCCAGCTTCATGCTCGAGAGGAGGGCTCATGGCCGCCGAGCATAGTCCGAGGGCGGACGCCGACCAGAGTCAGGCGCGTGAGAGCCCTGCCCAAAGCCGCTGCGCGGGAATCGCTGGAACGCGAAAGAGGGCCGGTGGACGACCCGGCCCTCCTCCGCGATGGACTCACGCCAGATGTCGCTACCTGTGGTCCTCGTAGAACTCCTTCAGCTCCTGCTCCGCGCTCTCCAGGTTCTCGGTCGCCTTGTCGATTTTCTTCTGGAGGGCGCGGTCCTCGGCCGCCAGCTCGTTGATGCGCTGGTGGACGTAGTCCATGCGCTCCTCATCCGGCAGGGACTGGCTCGCCTCTTCGAGGTAGCTGCCCAGCTCCTGGTGGAGGGCGGCCTGCTGCTGCGCCATCTCCTGGAGGGCCTCGCGGATGAAGCGGGCCCGCGACTGCGCCACCGGCTCGCTGAAGAGGGGATTGGTGCCGTTGATGCAACCGCCGATGAACTTCACGACCTTGATGGCGGCGTTGGCCTTGCGGACCCCGGAGACCACCGGGTTGTTCAAGAACCGCTTGCCCATGTCGTACCCGGCCTTCACGCCCGAGACGACCTTGGGACCGCCGACCTGCACGCCCGCGGCGATGGCGATGGGCGCACCCACGCTGACCGCGTTGCCGACCGCGTCCCCCGTGGGAACGTTCTTCTCCTCGGTCCCCGTCGGGTCCACCAGGTCCAGCGGACGGTTGCTCACGTAGCTGTAGAGGTTGCATTCCACGGGGCTGGCGCGGCACTTCTCCAGGTCCTCGAGGAACAGCGGGTCCGGCGTGGTGAAGCGATTGATGCGGGCGTCGTAGTCGCGGACCCCCATGCGCACGAAGCCGAGGTCCGCGTCGTAGGCCTTCTCCACGTAGTCCAGCGCCGCCGAGCCCGTGGGGTGTGTCGCCCGGTCACCGAACGGCGAGGCCACCCGCTGCGTCCCGTCCGCGTCCGCCATCACCGTGCCACGGCGGTCGGTGGACAGCAGGCGGAAGGCGCCATTCTCCAACGCGCCCACCAACTGCGCATCCACGCGCACCGGCTGGGTGAGTCCCGCGCCATCCAGATACGCTCGGCCCTCCAGATATGCCGCGAGCGGTGCCCCGGACGCATCACGCTTCAACAGGCGCTCTCCGTCCTCGTCGTACACGAAGCTCCAGCTCTGGGCGCCCTTCTGCGCGGAGGCCACCTGACCGTCCGGCCCATAGGTGAGGCTCAGGTCGTCCCGGGCCACCGTGCGGCCCAGCCCGTCCCGCGTGTACGTCACGCCACCGACCACCCACGTGTTGGCGCCCGTGACGAGGTTGCGAGTCCCCGAGGCATCGGAGATGAACGTGGACAGGCCCAGCGCGTCGAAGCCGTAGTCATACGCATGCTGCGCGTCCTGGGCCGAGGCCAGGAAGCCCTGGGGTGAATAGCCGTACTGCCGCGCGAGCGTCGTGCCACCGAAGCCCATCACCTCGCTGTCGGTGAGCCCGCGAGCATTCAGCTTCCAGGCGATGGAGGAGCTCCAGGCCGGCGTCGTGTGCGAGAGGCTGGTGCGCTGCCGGGTGAGGACGTCGTAGCCCAGCGACACCGACGTGCCGCCACCGAAGTCCACCATCGCCGTCTTGCCCAGGGCGTTGTACTGCACGCTCGCCCAGGGCTGACCGTTGCGCGTCAGTGCGCTCATCCGGCCCCAGGCATCCCAGACGTAGCCGAGCGACGTGGTGGACAGGACACCGCCACCCGCGTCCTTCACGCGCGTGACTTCCTGCCGCACCTCTCCGCTCTCCGCGTACGTCAGCTCGCTCTCCACCGTGCGCCAGCCGGTGAGACTGAGCGTCGACTTCGTCAGCGTGCCGTCCGTCCGGTACTCCATCCGCTTCGTGTACCCGTCACCCGACGTCGCGGTGAGCAGGCCCGGCACGCTCGTATTGGCGGGAGCCGCCGGCGAGGCACCGTCGTAATAGAGCTGGTACGACTTCACGCCCCCCGTGCTCGTGTGGGTGATGCCGGTGCGGCGGCCAATGCCGTCGTACTGGTAGCCCTCGCTGCGCACCAGCGTGTTGCTCGGCGTGCGGAAGCGCTTCGCGGACACGAGCCAGGTCCCGGGGGCGTACTCGAAGTCCACGTTCGCCACGCCATCGCGCTCCACGCGGTCGACGCGACCATAGGCGTCGTAGGACAGCCGGTGCCCCTGATTGTCCGGCATCGTCACGACTCGCAGGCGCCCCAGCGCGTCGTAGGTGTACGAATAGGCGAAGCCGAGCTCATCCTCGTACCGCGTCATCCGCTTCGCCGCGTCCAGGAACTGCCGACGCGTCTGCGTGCTGTTCTCCTGCGTCTCCACGACGAGCCGCCCGCCCGACAGCGCCCAGGAGGTCGCCAGGGTCTGCTGGACGTCGACGTGGTGGCGCAGCACCTTCTCCACGTCGTAGCCGAAGACGGCGGTACGCACGCTCGACGTCTGCTCGATGCCGCCCAGCAATGTGGCGTAATCCAGGGCCGCCATGTCGGCGTTGGCCGGCAGGTTGGGACGCACGTACCGCGTCTTCTCCCGCTGCTGGCGGCTGTGCAGCGTCAGGCCGTCCACCACCCAGCCCTCGGGGGCCAGGCGCGTCCTGGCCACGTCTTCCCCGGCGGCGGTGGAGTACTCCTCCGTGTAGCGCCGGGCATTGCCGCCAGCGTCCACCAGCGCCGTCGCGGCGATTCCCGCGGGGCGGGTGGCGGTGGCGAACCGGTAGCTGAGCGTCTCGTTGGGGTTCACCTCGCTCGCGGCGCCCAGGGCGTCCCACCGCTTCGCCAGCCGCTCCATTCCGTCGTAGCGGAAGCGCTCCACATGGGTGCTCGCGCCGCGTCGGGTGGTCATCGTCAGGAGTCCGTCATGCAGCGGGTGCCGCTCGGTGACCTCCAGCGCCACGCCGTCCGGCTGGGTCACCTTGGAGAGCAGCAGGCGGCCCGGGGTGTACTCGAACGACGTGCTGCCCCGGCCCGGCTCGCTCACCGTCTTCACGGTGAAGTCCGGCCAGTAGCTCACCGTCTGGAGCGGCATGGCGCCCTGCGGCCCCTGGGCGACGACGCTCTGCACGAGCCCCACGGTGTTGCGGGTGATGACCCCCTGGTACGAGAAGTTCAGCGAGGACTGCGGATGCGTGCCCGCATACGTCAAGGTGGCGGGCAGGCAGTGCAGGTGCTTGACGAGCGCCGGCAGGCTGGCGCGTCCCAGCGTGGTGGTGAGGGTGCCCCACGGGGTGGCGCGCACCTGCTGCTGCGGGCACAGGCCGTCGAAGGCGACCGTCTTCGTGGACTCGGTGAGCGTCACCGCCGGCAGGCTCGCGTCGCGGAAGCCCTGCCCCTCTTCCTTCAAGCGCTTGAACGTGACGCCCTGGTGCGTGGCGTCCTCGTACTCGCGGAAGGAGACCTCGCGGACCTGGGGCGTGAGCGCGTCCGTCCGCGTGTCGGAGAGCAGCAGGCCGGCGAAGTCATCTCCATTGAGGAAGTTGACCGCGTGGCTCTCCTGCGGCGCGGTGCGCACGACGCTGTCGAAGCCGACGAGGAAGCCGCCCAGCGAGTGGTAGTTGGCGCCGAAGTACTGGTAGGCGTAGGTGATGGTGTCGTAGCCCGAGGACGCCGACGTCAGCGACGCCAGCACGGGCTGGCGGAAGCGGGCCCCGGGGGCGGCGGGCAGGCGCGTGTACGTGAAGCCCAGCAGGGTGCCCTTGCCGTCGTCCGCCGACTTGAGCAGGCCTGTCTCCGGGCCATCCAGCGACGTGCTGTAGGCATCCGAGCCCTTCGTCACGGTGAGGCTGGTGTTGCCGCTGCCCGCGAAGTCGCCCTGAGTCAAAGCGCTCGTCGTCCCGTTGAAGAAGGTGAGCGCGGGGACGGTGACCTCGCGGAACTCGCTGCCGTTGTTGACGAAGAGCAGGGCGAGGCCCGCCTTCGACAGCAGCACGTCCGACATGCCGTCGCGATTCACGTCGACGAACATGGCCGAGTACGTCGCGAGCTGCGCAAGGCTGGTGCCGTTCTTCGTCAGCACGGGGAACAGCTTGCTGGACGCCGAGTCGAACGCGTACCTGCCGGTGCCCGGCCACACGTGCAGCCCGTTGGAGAGGCGCGCGACGATGTCCGGGATGCTGTCGCCGTTCATGTCGTGCACCCACGTCGCCGTCGCCGACACGCTCGGCGTCAACGTGCCGTTGAGGGTGGCACCGAACTGCGTACCGGGCGCCGCGCTGCTCGTATTGGGACGCACCTGGAAGCCGCCCGGGACGACGCGGATGAAGTCCGGCTGCTGGTCGCTGTCCAGGTCCACGAAGCGGGTGTGCGGGCCCAACTGCCACGCGCCCGTCAGGGACTGCTGGGACAGCAGCGTGCCTGCGCGGTCACACACGCGGATGTCCGTGGTGGAGCCGCTGGTGTTGGTGATGGCCACGACTTCGGGCTTGAGCTGGTTGGGCCGCAGACGGGCCAGCAGACGCGGCTCGTTGCTCACGTGGGCCGTGGGACGGCACACGGACTGCGTGCCGGCGTTGGCGGGAGGCAGGGCCTCGGCGCGGAAGCCGGAGTCCTCCTGGACGTAGAGCATCTGGGCCTGGGCATGCTCGAAGTCGAGCCGTCCGTCCTCGTCCTCATCCAGCAGCGAGGCGCGCCAGGGCTGGATGGCGTCCTGGCCCGCGGTGGCGAGCGTCGCGTCCAGCTTCGTCACCCGGCTGAAGGTGGCGGTGGCGAGCGCGTCCGCGGACGTGTGGTAGGTGTAGCGGGCCGTGGGCGCCACCGTCACGTCGGGCGCGGTGCCGTAGGTCTGGTCCACCTGGGACAGGTAGAAGGCCACGCCGTCCACGGGCTCCGTGTAGGCGAGCTGGTACTGCCACCGCGCTTCGAAGAGGCCCGTGCTCGCGCTCTTCGCCTTCACCGACAGGGTGGACACGCGGCGGTCCAACCGCAGCTTCTTGCTCGAGCGGAAGTCGTCCACTGGCTTCGCGAGCGTCGCGTAGCCCAGGTCCACCTGGTACTGGAAGTCCGTGCCGGTGCCGCCGTACCGCACCGTCTTCAGGAAGAGGCGGCCCGTCGCATTGGCCTCGTAGGTGAAGTGCGTCTTGCGCCCCGTGGCGCTCACCACCTCGCGCAGGGACCAGGAATAGGTACCCTTCACGGTGTTCACCTGCGCCGAGCCCGCGACTCCACCCGCGCCATCACCGAAGCTCCAGACGCTGCCGTCGGGGTGATAGGCGGTGAGGCCCGTGGCGGACTGCTCCACGCGCACGGCGGGGTTCATGTCGGCGGGGTACCAGGCACCATCGGCGCCGAGGACGAGCCGTCCCCAGGGGCTGGTGAGCTCGTCCGTCGCGTAGTCCAGGTCGCCACGAACACGCCACCGGCGAATCTCCAGCCGCGTCTGCCAGCCATGTCCCCACTCCGACTGGCCAGCATCGGAGGAGTAGGTGGGGAAGGGTGAGCCGAGCACCTCGCCCCTGTCCTTCGGAACTGCGAAGGGGGAGGCGAGCGCGAAGCCACCGCGCGCCACATCCGCCGCGCCGAAGGCCGTCTGCGCATAGGTGCCGATGAGGGAGCCCCGCTGCGGAGCGGCGAGCTGGGGCGGTTGAATCTTGGCGTCCGTGAAGCCGGCGGGCTGCGCGAGCGCGAGAGGGGAGACGAGCAGGGCGGTGCCGCCCAGCATCCTTCGGAAGAGGGATAGCGGTTTCATGTTCCTACCTGATGGGTGAAGTACGAAAGAGAGAGTCGCTGCGAGATGACTGGGGAGGGCGGAGCGCGGGGCGTTCCCCACGTCGCTCCACCCTCCCCGTTGAATGGGCGCTGGCTACTGGCAGACGGTGACGCCAGAGACCGGCGTCGCGAGCTCCAGCACGTCCACCTTCATCGTGATGACCAGCGCGGAGGCCTCGGCGAACAGCGCGGGAGGCACGTTGCCCAGTCGGATGTTGAAGGTGCCGAAGGGCGACAGGCCATTGCCGGCGATGGTCGCGAACGGCTGCTGGAGGTCCTGGGCGAAGAGGGTCAGCACCTCGATGTCATTGCCGAACAACAGGTGCGGAGCCCCCACGAGGAAGTCCTGGTTGAGCATCACGTAGTTCTTGATGCCCGCCGTGGAGGGGTACGACAGCACGTCGCCCCACCGCACGGGCACGGTCAGGCCCGCCTGGGAGTCGGACGCGTTGGTGCTGCTGAAGGGACGGACCACCTGGACGCCCAGGTTCTTGATGATGGGCATGTGGTGCTGGCAGAGCAGCGCGCCACCCTGGCCTCCCACGCTGTACAGGTCATCCGGCGTGAGGGTGATGCTCACCTCGCCCGTGCCCAAGAGGAGCGTGTTCCACAGCGTCTCCGAGCGCTCCGGGTTCGCCGCGTGCCACTGGGTGGGCATGTTGAACGCGGGGTTGGGGAAGGCGAAGGCGAGCGCCACGTCCTTGGGCAGCTTGTCGGTGATGCGTGCCTGGGCCAGGGCTCCCTCGACGGCGGTGACGGCCGCGAGCGCCTTGTCGGCGAGCACCGTGAAGTCGTCGGACCAGTTCGCCTGCAACAGCGCGTTGATGTCCGCGTTCGTCTTCAAGCCCACGAGCGAGCTGGGGTGGCGCAGGTCCAGCGTCGGGTAGAGGTACTCGGTGACGAGCCCCGTCAGCGCGCGCGACTTGTCACGCAGCTCCTCGCCATCCAGGTTGCGCAGGCGCCACAGTGGGAGGAGGCGCAGCAGCCGTGCCTGGTTGGCGCCCATCGTCAGGTCATCCGCCAGGGACTGGATGTCGAGCAGTTGGAGTTCGATGGCGCGCTCCACGGTGCGCAGTTGCACCAGTCGCTCCAGCCGGGCGAGCTCCTGGGTGGCGAAGGAGACGAAGAGCGCGCTGAAGATGTCTGGCATGCCGCTCATCTGGCAGCCCGGGCACTCCACGCTGTACTGCTGGAGCAGCCGGGACTCGGCGGTGACGCGCAGGGCCTCCAGCTCGCTGCTCGTCACGCGCCCCTGTTCCACGTAGGCGGGCGTCGCCCCGCGCAGCTCGGTCATCACCGTGGCCATGGCCTTGCCCAGCGCCCGGGCGGCTTCGCCGGTGGGCATGAGGCGCACGCTCTTCACCGTGAGCCGGTGCGACAGGTCGTCCGCGCAGGAGCCCACGTCGTTCACCACCAGGAAGTAGTCGGTGTCCGCCTCCACGACGACGCCCGTGTGGGGCGACTGGAGCACCTGCACGTCGCGGATGTGGTTGCGGCCGGTGCCTCCCGGCGTCATCGCCACCAGCAGCAGGCTGCCCACCGGCGCGCTCGGGAAGGGCGTGTTCGGCAGGCGCAGGCCCATGGAGAAGCTGGCGGTGCTGCGCTGCTCGCTGCCGGACTGCTGGTCGAACGTCCCTTCGATGCCCGTCGAGTTGTTCACGCAGGCCTCGGCCGACACGTAGGCCGTCGTCCCGTTGCCGAAGAACTCCGCGCCGGCCTCCGTCTTGACGCCCGCGCACAGCCGGGTCTCCACGGAGCTCTTCGAGAACATGGACAGGTTCGCGCTCTCCGCTTCGTAGCCACTGCCGGAGAAGGTGACGGTGTAGCCCCCGGGTCCCGTGAGGGCCTGGCCGTTGCCCAGGTTGATGGCGGACGGCGTGCCGCTCGAGGGATGGGGCAGCATCGCTCCGGAGATGGCGCAGCTCGGCGTGTACTCTCCAGACACCTCGAAGTTCAGCAGCTCGCCGCGCAGCGCGGGGATGCCGAAGGCCTGGGGACCGCCGACGCCGCCCGGCCCCGGCTGACGCACCGCGAGCGAGAGGATGTTGAACGTCCCACCCGGCGACCAACGGGCCTCATCCGCGCCGATGCTGAGCACCTGCACCGGGCCGCGCTGGATGTCCGTGCCCAGGTTCGGCGACTCGTTCTCCAGCGTGGTGTTGAACGCCGCCGCGAAGTCGCTGAACTGCATCCGCTGTATCTCCAGGTTGTCCTGGAGCCCGACGAGGTCCGCGTTGAGCGAATAGAACTCGTTGAGTTTGCGCGCCAGCGTGGTCCGCACCGTCTTCTGGTTGGCGGCGTTGGCCACCTCGCCGAGCACCTCGTTGATGAGCGCGGCGCGGTGCTGGGTGAACTCGTTCAGCGCCGTCGTGAGCGCGCTCTTGCGCGTGGCCACCACGTCGTTGATGAAGTTGGCCTTGTACTCCTCCGTGCCTGTCTTCAGCGTGTCGCGCGTGGTGCTGACGAAGAAGCCGGACTTGGCGTAGCTGCTGGAATACGCATCCGCCTTCTCCACCAGTTGTGCCCAGCGGGCCAGCGGAGGAGGCGCGCCAGCGGCGCCGCTCTTGAGCAGGGCGGGGCTGTACGTCGTCTCGCCCGTGGCGGAGAGGACCGCCTGGGTGAAGGTGACGTGGTTCGAGTGCAGCAGGCCGAACACCGAGACCCAGCCCGCGTGGTCCTCGCCAGCCGTGTTCAGCTTGTTGGCCGCTGAAATCGCCGCCTGGAGGGTGGTGGCCTCCGGCACGGCGCCGAAGAGGGCCCACAGCTCCCCCGTCTCGGTGTCCACGGTGCCCGCCGCGCAGCCCTTGAAGCGGCAGCCCAGGTCATGCAGGTAGCTGAAGTCCTCCATGCGCTGGAACAGGCCGCTGAAGCCATCACCCAAAAGCATCAGCAGGGGAGGGCCGCTCATTGCTGGCGTCCCCGTCAGGGTGGCCTTGAGCACCGCCTGGTCCACGAGCAGCCCCGCATTGAGCGGCTGGGCGTGCAGGGGCAGCCCGTTCACGTTCAAGAGGGCGTTCTCGTAGGCGACCTTCCAGAACATGCCGAACGTCTCGCTGAGCTGCTTCATCAGCGTCGGGCTGTTGAGGGCCCCGGGGAACATCTGCGCCTGCTGCACCGCGTACCAGTCGCTGATGGACTTCAGGTGGGTGCGCACGTCGTCCGCGTTGGGGACCTTGCGCTGGAGCGGGTCGTTCGGGACGTCATCGCGGCGGATGTCGGAGAGGGTCCGCTCGTACAGCTTCAGCCACATGGCGTGGTACTTCTCGCGGTACACGTCACCCTGGCAGACGCCCGCGGGCACCGCCGCGACCTGCGAAGCCAGGCCCACGCAATAGGCCGCTTGCGAGCGCGCGGAGATACCGGGGACGTGGGACGAGGACAGTCGGGTGCAGAGGTCCATCGACGCGTTGAGCGCCGTCAGGCTGGTGCCGCAGCCGGGCGTGGACGGCGGGATGAAGCCCGCGCTGCAGTTCGTGTTGGCGGCCGGGTCGGACAGGTACAGGCCGCGAATGAACTGCACCTGCGCGGGCGTCAGTTGGTGTCCATGGAGTTCGAAGAGCAGCTTCAGCCGGGAGACGACCTCCGTGCGGAGCTGCGCGCCACCGGCTCCGGCCGGGAGACCCGAGGCGAGCCCCTGCTGCACCAGACAGTCGTACTTGGCGGTGACCTGCACGGCGGTGGAGGCGGCGGTGAGCGTCAGATGGTCACACGTGCGGCAGAGCGGCTGCTGCACATAGAGCGGCGAGGGCTCGTAGTTCTTCGGCGTCATCGCCGCCCACTTCGCGGCCGCCGCGAGCTTCACGGAGTTCAGTGACGTGTCCGCGGGGTGGAACAGCGGGTTCGCGTTGCAGGCGGTGGCCACGTCATTGCCGAAGTTGTTGTGACGGCACGTGGGGTAGATGGGCTTGGACGGGTCCGGGCACGGGTGGTTGCCCGTGGACGCACCACAGGCCGGGTCCGCCTTGGCGATGTACGTGGGCCACAGGGTCAGCGTGAAGGTGCACGAGCCGGAGTTGACCTCCCGCTCGGTGGCCCCCTGGACTGACTGGATGACGACGAGGTTGCGGTCCGCGAGCGGCAGGCTGTTGCGCTTCGCGTTCGCCGCGGCCAGGCACTGGGTGGCGCAGTTGAAGCGGGTGACGTCCGTGCAGAGCTCCACGTCGGGCGTGTGCGGCTTGGGCCTGCACTCCTGTTCCGTGTACGCGGTGCAGGAGGTGACTGTCTGGCTGAAGTTCGTCGTCGCGCGGCCCTGGACGCCGAACTGGGGCAGCCGGCACGTCGGGTAGTCGTAGCAGGTCATCGTCTCGAAGCCGGTGGACGGGCCACAGGTGACGTTGGTTCCGGACTTGTTGCAGTCCAGCCCGTACTGCCACGGCACCGCGCAGATGTTGGACGGGTCTCCGGCGGAGGCCCAGGCCAGCCGCGTGTCATCACACGCGCCATTGAGGGACTGTGAGGCCTCCGACAGCGCCTCCTCGTCGTTCAACTCCTCCTCGGTGGCCTCGCCGCAGGCCACCAGCGCACAGAGGACTGCGAGACACCACGGGCTCGACGGACGCATGAAACACACTCCTCCCGTGGAGCACCCGCGTGTGCGCGGCTCCCGGGTCTCCGGGCGCTTCCAGGGCGCCCTCTGTCAGGGACTGCGATGGGAACCGCGCGGGCCCAGGCTCTGACGGGAGCGAGGGCCCTCGGCGGGGTCGTGAAGGCTGTCAGCGATGGGAACGGAGCCCGCGCCGGATATTCCCGGGGATTATTCCGCTCCCGGTGCTCCCGGGCTCAGCGTCGAACCTGGCCCACGGGTCAACGGGTCCAGGTCTTCGTCACTTCCGCCACGGGTTGCGCCGTGCCGCGGCATGGGGCAGGGAAGGAACCATGCACAGTCCCATTCTCGCTCCCGTCGTCGCGCTCGTGTCCTGGTCCATGGTCATGTGGGCCTGGATGTACGCCACGCGCTTGCCGGCCATGTTCAAGGTCAGCATGAAACCCGACCCGTATGCACCGCGCGGCGAGCAGATGAGTCAGCTGCCGGCCCAGGTGCGCTGGAAGGCCGACAACTACAACCACCTGATGGAGCAGCCCACCATCTTTTACGCCATCACCCTGGCCCTGGCGCTGCTGGGCGAAGGAACGGGCCTCAACCTGATACTGGCCTGGAGCTACGTGGGCCTGCGCGTGGTGCACAGCCTGTTGCAGGCGCTCATCAACAAGATCGAACTGCGCTTCTTGCTCTTCGTGCTGTCGTCACTGGCGCTGGTCGGGCTGACGTTCAGGGCGGCCATGGCCGTGCTCTGAGCAGGTCATCGCGAGCCGGGCCCCAGTCCGGCTCCCAGCGCGAGGGTCACCACCTCGGCGATGGCGACCTTCTCGAGCAGCTCGACCTTCGGAATGCCGGGGATGTTTCCCAGCACCCTCGCGGCCCGGAGCGACGCGAACCCATGGCATAGGGACAACGCGGCGATGGCCCGGGCGACGATGGCGTCGGGCGGCAGCCCCGGGTTGCCCTCGGCCACCACCTCGAACAGGGTCAGCAGGGAGCGGTCGGACGCCTCGTGGACGGACGCGAAGCGCACCCGGTCCTCGATTTCGGGCAGGAACATGATGCGGTAGTGCGAAGCGTGCTCCTTCGCGAACGAGAGATACGCGGTGGCGATACCCGTCAGCTTGCCCGCCACGGTGGGCTCACTCGCCACGGCCCGTGCGACGCGCTCCGCGAGCAGGTCGTAGCCCTCGGTGGCCAGCGCCGCCAGGAGGGACTGCTTGTCCGGGAAGTGGTGGTAGGGCGCTCCGGGAGACACGCCCGCGGCCCGCGCGAGGACCTGGATGGTCAGCCCCGTGACGTCGCCTTCCCTCAGGAACTGGATGGCCGCGTCCAACAGCGCCCGGCGCAGGTCCAGGTGGTGATAGCCGCGAGGCTTCGCGGCTTTCTTGGCCGTCTTGGCTGCCGGCTGACGCGTCTTCGGTGTGCTCACCACGTGACTCCCATCTTCTTCGTGGGGAGCATAGGCCGCGACAATACGAGTCGTCAGTCCCGCCGTGCCGTCAGGTCGAGCGTCGACTCCTTCTGGATGTGCCCGATGCCGACCTTCATATAGGCGGCGAAGTCCTCCTCGACGAAGTCCTTGAGGATGCCCTGCGTGGGCCACCCATTGCCCCGGAAGCGATAGGTCCAGGTCAAGTGCGTCCCCGTCGCGGTCGGCGCGAAGCGGAACTCGCCCACCGCGTACTGGACGGCGCGCCGTGCCTCGTTGGTGAAGTTCCAGACGACGTACTGGAACCGACGGCCCTCCTCGACGACGAGCAGTTCCTCGAGGGAGGTGTTCCCATCGCGCAGCACCACGCGCCGGCGCGCTCCAGGGCTGCCCCAGGAGGCGGAGAGGACATCGGTCCGCTCGATGCCGGCGAGCTTCTCGGTTCCCAGCAGGATGCGCTCCAGCGGGACATTCACCAGCCAGTGCAACAGCACCTCTGGAGGCGCGGCGATGTCGGTCTCGACCGTGTGCGCGATGAACGGCGCCTCAGGCTCCACGGTGGGGGCCGGCGTCGAGCGGTGCAGGGTGTCTCGCTCCGTGACGGAAGTCCCCGACGCATAGCCGACGGGCGTCGCGCAGGCGCTCAGGAACACACCACAGGCAAGGGACAGCAGGGTGACGGCAGGTGTCGCGATCCGCGGCATGGCTGTTCTCCTGGAAAGACGAATCTAAAAGATATTTAGATGTGAGGGCATGGGTTGTCAAGGCGACCACGAGTCGCCGGTTGAGCGGGGACCTGGTTGCATCCGTCCCAGCCCATTCGAGGCCAGGGCGCCTCGGAGCTGACGCGAGTGAAGCGATTGCCTCGCGGCCCTGTCGCTCAGAGCGCGGCGAAGACATCGCCGAGCGTGGCGAGCATCGATTCCGAGCTCCTCACGCGGAACGTCGACTCGGTGACGCGCGCCGCCTCGATGCGGTCGACGCGGAGCATGCGCACCGCGCCTCGCAGGTGGTCCCAGACGAGGAGGAACCAGGCGGGCCAACTGAGCAGCAGGTAGTGCGGCTCCACGACGCGCACCGTGCTCGCGTCGTTCGAGCGGTAGGTCAGCTCCAGCGCGCGTTGCTCGAAGAACGACTCATGGATGGGACGGAGCACCGCGAGACTGGGGGCCTTCCACGTCGCGGCGACGTTCCGCGAGCTGGGGCCGACCAGAATCCTCCGGCGCAGCCCGCTCACCCGGGTGCGCTCCTCCGGTGGAAACGAGGCGGAGAGCTTCTGCCGCAAGCCCTTGAGCGTGGAGAGCAACAGGGGGGAGCCCAGTTGCTCCGCGAGCGCCAGGGCGAGCATGAGGTCGAGGACTTCCCGAGTGTCGAGCTGAACGCGCCCCAGCCCCGTCCGTGGCGGCACGCGCACGCCACCCCCTCGCCCCGCGTCGGACTCGATGGGGACACCGCGGGCCGCGAGCCGGGACAGGTCTCTGCGGATGGTCCGCACGCAGACGCCCAACTCCTCCGCCAGTTCTGGTGCGGTCCACGATGGGCGTGAGGCGAGGAGGCCGAGGACGCGGTCCAGGCGGTCGATGACGGGTTCGCGTTTCAAACGTGACTCATTCTGTCACCTTTAGGGGGGATGGTCACTGTGTCGCGAACGAACGCGGCCCCGGACACGAGAGACCCATGACCTTCATGCGCGGAATGAGCACCATCAACCTCTGGGCGGACGACCTCCGGGCGGCGACCCGCTGGTACTCGGAGTTGCTGGGCGTGGAGCCCTACTTCAGCAGCGAAGCCGCCGGGCGAGGCCCCGGTTACGTCGAGTACCGCATCGGTGACTATCAGCACGAGCTGGGCATCATCGACCGACGGTTCGCGCCCCCTGGAATCGCCACGAGCCGGGGTGGGGCCGTCGTCTACTGGCACGTCGATGACGTCGCCGGAGCGCTCTCACGACTGCTCGCGCAGGGGGCCGAGCTCCTCGATGGCGTCACCGAGCGGGGCCCCGGTTTCGTCACGGCGTCGGTCATCGACCCCTTCGGCAACGTGCTGGGTGTCATGTTCAATCGGCACTACCTGGACGTCCTCGGAGCCCGCGATGCCGCGCGCTGAGCGAGGTGCCATCGCCGAGGCCCCGGTGAGGGCGTTTCGCGGCGCGGCGGAGTTCGAGGCGTGGCTGGAGGAGAACGGCGGCGCGCCCGAGGGGGTCTGGTTGAAGCTGGCCAAGAAGGGGACGGGCATCACCTCTCTGACGGACGACGAGGCGGTCGACGTGGGGCTCTGCTTCGGCTGGATATCGGGCCTGAGGAAGTCCCTCGATGACCGCTTCTATCTCCAGAAGTACGTGCCGCGCCGGCCGCGCAGCCGTTGGTCGCGCGTGAATGTGCGGAAGGTGGAGGCGTTGCTCGCCGAGGGCCGGATGCGACCGGCGGGGCTCGCCGAAGTCGAAGCCGCCAAGGCCGATGGGCGCTGGGCCGCCGCCTACGAGTCGCAGCGGAACGCCACCGTCCCCAGCGACCTGACGGCCGCGTTGTCCGCGAACCCCCAGGCCGCGCGAGCCTTCGAGGCGCTCGGGAAGACCCGGCGGTATGCCCTCATCCTGGAGATCGTGACGACGCGCACGGAGACGGGCCGCACGAAGCAGGTGCGGCGCATCGTCGACTCGCTCGGTTCCGAGGACCCTTGAGTCGTCTACACGCCCCCCGGGAGTTGCCGCACCCCCGGGAGGTCCATGTCCGCGATGAAGAGCCGGTGGCGCTTCCCCTCCCGACCCGCCTCCATGCCTTCAGCCAACGTGGCGATTATCTGCCCAGGGAGAAGCTCCCTCCCCAGGCGCCGTAGGAGAGCGTGGTGATGCCGTTGCGAGTGGTGCCCGTGTAGCTGCTCTGTCCCGGCTGGATGGTGACGACCATCGTGCCTCCCGTGGCGGGAATCACACCCGCATGCACCCCGGCCGCGCAGGCATCCGAGTCATCGGTATAGAGGTCCGTGCCCCACACGACGCCTCCGCTCACAGCCGGGCAACCGCACCGGATCTGCGTCCCGTTCTGCCCACGGTAGGACGTGAAGTTGTAGCTGGAGCAGCTCTGCGCCGGTGGAAGCTGGAATGAGAAGCTCCCTCCCCAGGCGCCGTAGGAGAGCGTGGTGATGCCGTTGCGAGTGGTGCCCGTGTAGCTGCTCTGTCCCGGTTGGATGACGACGACCACCGTGCCTCCGGTGGAGGGAATCGCGCCCGCATGCACCGCGGCGGCGCAGGCATTCGAGTCGTCGGTATAGAGGTCCGTGCCCCACACGACTCCCCCGCTCACGGCAGGGCAGCTGCATCGAAGCTGCGTCCCGTTCTGCCCACGGTAGGACATGAAGTTGTAGCTGGAGCAGCTCGGGACCGTGCCTCCGTAGAGGGCGTCCAGCGCGGTGTTGTCGGAGCTGGTCCACTCGCCAGTCTCGGTGGAGCGGAAGCAGGAGTTCATGACGGAGCCGCCCACGACGGCCGTGGTCGGAGTCCCGGGGATGTGGATGGCGCCCACGCCCGCGTCTCCCTCGTCCCCGCCAGCGCCGCAGCTGATGCTGCGATTGTAGTAGTCCGAGTGGCGGAAGCCGACCGCGTGGCCCAGCTCGTGGGTGATGACGTGCTCGTTCACATCGGCGCTGTAGTCGTTCAGGCCGGTGCCGATGTTGATGATGCCGTAGGGCAGCCCGCCCGAGGGGAAGCCGGCGGAGCCTCCGGTGCCAGACGTGGTCTGCGCGGTGATGTTCGCGGTGCAGCCGGTGGCCGGTCCGCGCGCGAAGGTGATTCGCAGACCCCGCTCATTGTAGTTGGCGATGGCCAGGTCGAGCCCCTGGCTCAGCATGGGGTAGCTGTCGAAGGTGGCGGTGGAGTTGACGCAAATCCTGGTCACGCTCGAACCGACGAGGTTGGTCGTGCGGTACTGCTCCTCGCTCTCCAGGGGGACCTGAAGCATCTCCCGGGATGCCGCGAGCGTCACATGCGCGTCACGGCCCACATACACGGCGTCGTCGGCGACCAGGATGTCGTCGGCCGGAAAGCCAGCCTCCAGCAAGTTGGAGATGATCTCCTCGTTCTCTGCCTGCGGGTCCGGGCCACAGCCGACCAGCAACGCGCCACAGCTCACCACGAGGACTGCTGCTTTCTTGAACATGGGGGCTCGTTTCGCGGACAGCGGGGGATGCGCCGTCCGCCTGACAGGCCAGGCGACACGGCGCTACGGCCCACCAAGCATTTCCCTGTTCAAGGTCGGCAATGTCTCAAAAGCCTGACTAACTGTTGATGTCTGGATGGATCGCGAGGCGAATGCCTCGCCGCCCTGACGCGGGTCATCCGGACTCGGAGCGCGGAACGTCGGACTCGGGACGGTCCCTGTCTATCGCAGCCAGAGGAGCATGGATGCGATGGTGAAGCCCAACGAGACCTGGACGCTCCATCCGCGCGAAGTAGGATTCGCGCATGCTCAAGGTCTACGGCTTCTCCCGAGTGAACAAGATGGCCCGTGGCAAGACCCGAGACCTGCGCGTGCTGTGGGCGCTGGAGGAGATGGGGCTGCCATACGAAATCGTGGGGATGGATCATCCGCGGCACGACCTTGATGCGCCCGCGTATCGCGCGCTCAATCCGTTCGGACAGATTCCGGTCATCGACGACGACGGCGTGGTCGTCACCGAGTCGGGCGCGATCCTGCTCTACCTCGCGCGCAAGAGCGGCAAGCTGATGCCGCGCGACCTCGCCGGCGAAGCGCAGGTGCTGCGCTGGTGCGTCGCGGCGCTGAACACGATCGAGGTCCCGCTCCTGACCGCGTGGTTCGTCGACCTGAACGGCGGCAAGGGTACCCAGGGAAGCGATGCGCTTCACCGGTGGGGGGCCATGCGCCTGAAGCAGCTCGACGGCTGGCTCGAGGGCAGGGAGTTCATCGCGACCGACGAGTTCACCGTCGCGGACCTCTTGATGACGCATGTGCTGGGCGCCGGCATCGACGAGAGTGTCGTCAAGGACCATCCCAACGTGCTCGCCTTCCAGCGGCGCTGCATCGCGCGCCCGGCCTGGAAGAAGGTGTTCGACGCCTACTGCGACCGCGTCGAAGCGGGCTGAGCGCAAGGCGCGTCGTCATCACCGTCGGAGCGGAAGCCTAGGGACCTCCGTCGCGGGTCGCGGGGTTCGAGGTCGCGGGTCGCGGCGGCGGGAAGACTGGCGAGTAGCAGGCGCCCTTGTAGACGTAGCTGTCGTCGTCACAGTCCTTCAGCGGGACATCGAGCTTGAGCCAGCACCCACCCCGCAGGGCGACCTGGGAGCGGCGGGGACATCGGCCGCTGGAGTCCGGACGAAGTTGCCCCGGAAATGGTGTCGTGGGCATGTCCGTGGCGAGCGTCATCCAGATGGACGGCAGGTCCAAGGTGGACACGGGAGAGGTCATCGCGGAGTCGCCGACCGCCACCGTGTCGGCGTCGTCCATGCGCTGATTCGCTTTCGTCCACTCCTCCAAGGACTTGCTGTCGGACACGGTGCGCCAGCGCCAGATGACACCCGAGCCAAGTGCGCAGCACAGGCCCACGGCCGCGAGCCAGGGGCGCCAGGACAGCGGGGCGACACGGCGTCGGACGGGCGGCAGTTTCCAGAGGTGGAGTTGCGCATCCGCCTCGGGCCCCAGTTCCCTGGCCGCCTGTTCCAGGGCTTCAGCCAGTTCGCGGGCACTGCCACGCGCGGCGGGCTGGAGGGAGAGCATCCGGGTGATGAGGCGACTGAGCTCATCGGGGCATCGCGGGTTGAGGGCATGAGGAGGGCGGGCGCCCGTCGCCTTGTCGGACGTGTCGTACCAGCAGCGGGAGGCCGCATCGCGCGGGTCACACGAGGCCGGGTACTGCTCGGTGACCAGCCGATAGGCAGTCACCCCCAGGGCAAAGACGTCATCCGCCGGGCCCGCTGTGTAGGGGTCGTCCCTGGAAGGGGAGGTCTCGGTCGCGAAGCGCCAGGCCTCCGGGGAGCGGTAGGCAGAAGTTCCCGGGGGAGGCTCACGCCACGTCAGGCGGGAAGCGCCCCGGTGTGTGCTGGAGCCGAAGTCGGTAAGGAAGACGTGCTCATCAGCGGAGCGCACCAGGACATTGGTTCCCTTCACGTCCCGGTGCACGCCACCCACGGCATGAACGGCCTCGAGTGCGCGAGCGAGTGCCGCGAGGACTCGGAGCACGCGGCGAGGTGTCGACGGCACGAGCCGTGCCCAGGAATAGAGCGACGGGCCGTCCACCAACTCCATGGCGAGGTACGGATGGGGCCGCCCCTCGGGTGACACCCAGGTTCCATGCCCCAGCAGTCGCGGGACGCTGGGGTGATGAAGGAGGCCGAGGAGTTCAACCTCACGCTGGAAGCGAGGGTCCTGTGGTGTCGCGGAGAGCTTGACGGCACAGGGGCAGGGCTCTCCTGAGTCCATGGACACCGCGCGATAGACGGTGCCGTGGGCGCCGCGTCCAAGCTGCTCCAGCACGAGCCAGGGCCCCACGCGTGCCCCCACGGGCAGGTACGCCGGATTCAGGTCGCCCAACGCCATGTCGGTTCTCGCGAGGAGGCGCGGTTCATCCCGCGTGTAGAGAGCCTAGCTCGACAGCTCGCCTCCCGAGGCCTGGGGGCGTTCACGCCTTCACGCGGGTGAACTCCATCACCCAGTTGGTCTCCCAGCTCTGGCCTTCGTCGGGAGAGAAGGCCTGCTCCCAGCGAGCGGTGTCCTGGCCCAGTCGGGTCCACGTGAAGCGCACACGGATGGCGCGGCCCTCGAACGTGTCGTTCGTCTCGAACACGCCCACGTCACCCGAGAAGCAGCCCAGCACGGGTGGGTCGATGGTGTGGTTCCGGTTGTCCACCCAGGTGATGGCCCACTGCTTCGTCGCGGGGTTGTAGACCCGGAGCGCCAGGCCCACGAAGCCGGGCCAGAACTCGCTGCGATAGGTCTCCTGATTGCCGAGCCCGCCCGGAAGGGGATGCTCCTCGGCGGTGGCCTCGAACGCGACCCACTCCGTGCATCCCTTCAACCGCTCCTTGATCCGACGGTTGTGCACCCGCCAGGTTCCCATGAGGAAGTCGAAGTCTCCCGCCCCGTCGTTCTGTCCCTGTGTCCGCACGCGCGCCGCTCCGTTCAGGATGTCGAGGCCCCACCTCGGGGCCACTGAACGCGCACGGTAGAGAGCATATAGGGCGAACCCCGCCCTGATTCGGACAGGCTCCGACTCACTCCTTCCGGGAGGTCTTGCGCCGTGTGAGGCGCGCCTCGAGCCCGGCGAGCATGGCCTCGAGCCCGAACTCGAATTCCTTCTCGATGTCGTGTCGGGCGAGGACGGCCACGAGCTCATGGACGCGGGGGAAGTCATGCTTGCTGAGCTGCTCGTAGGCGGGCCGGGACTCCTCCTCGGGCCGGGTCGGCGAGTAGCCCGCGACAGTGTGGCCGACGACGAAGGCCACCATCACCTGCAAGGTGCAGAGGGCCTCATCGGCACTGAAGCCCGCCTTCCGGAGCAGTTCGAGCGCCGCTTCGACGTGGATGATGGACGCAGGCGTGACGGCGGGGCGCGTCGCGAAGAGCGGCAGCGTGTGCGGATGGGCGCGGAGCACGAGCCTCAAGGCCCGCGCGTTGTCTCGAAGGGCGACTTGCCAGGTCGCCGCCTTCGTCGCCGCGGGCATCTCGGCGAGGACGATTTCGAACAGGCCGTCGAGGATGGCCGCCTTGTTGGCGACGTGGTTGTAGAGGGACATCGCCTCCACGCCCAGCTCCTGCCCGACACGCCGCATGGAGATCGCCTCGAGCCCTTCGCTATCAACGACGCCCAGTGCCGCCCGCAGGATGCGCTCTCTCGAAAGGGGTTCGCGTTTGTTGGACTGTCTCATGGCTTCCTTGACAGACTTACGTCATAAGCTTACGTTGTAAGTCAATCATGTGGATTCGAGAGCGAGCGGTCGAGGAAGCCACTCCGTTGCCCCACGGCGCCACGCAGTCGGATGAGGTTCGCCTGCGCCAGTGGGTTGAACATCTCGCGGTTCCCCGGCACCTCTTCGCGAACGCCCGGAACAATGCCTGGGTGCGCGACGAGCTCGGGGCGGCCTTCGAGCGCTACGGCCTGTCGGTGCGAATCCAGGGTCGATATCGGAACGTCGTGGCGCTGCCTCGACACGCGAAGGGCAGGCCGGTGACGTTCGTGGCCGCCCATTACGACAGCGTTCCGGATTGCCCCGGTGCCGATGACAATGCGAGCGGCCTGGCGGTGATGCTGGAGTGTGCGCGGGTCCTCGCGCAATCCGACGCGGGCCCGCACGTGGGCTTCATCGGGTTCAACGCGGAGGAGGATGGACTGTTGGGCAGCCGTGACTTCGTCGCCCATGGACTGCCGGCGCTTCCCTGCCAGCTGGGTATGGCGCACGTGCTCGAGATGGTCGGCTTTCGCAAACGCTCAGGCCCGGTCCAGGCGCTGCCGTTTCCGTGGGTCCCCCAGAGCCTCAGGGCGCCCGACTTCCTCGGGCTCGTGGGGAAGGGCCGCTCCAACGCCATCATGGACCGCGCCATCAACTCGACCGAGTCGCCAGGGCTGCGGTTGCTGACGGCGAAGACGTGGGGACCGCTCCACGTCCTGCTGCCCGACCTGATGCGCAGTGACCATTTCCCGTTCTGGACCGCCGGGAAGCCCGCTGTGCTCTGGACCGATACCGGGAACTTTCGCAACCCGCACTACCACTGCTCGACGGATACGCCGGACACCCTCGACTACGGGTTCATGCGAGAGGTGTCCGTGCTGCTCAACGCGGTGGTCTCCAGGGGAGTCGTCTGACCTTCGCGCCGCGCGCAAGCAACCCCTTGCGCGCGGGCGCCCCTGGGACTTGCTCCCTCAGGGCTTCCCTGCGGCTTCGGCGGGGCACCCGGCCGTCGCGGTGTCGCGCTGGATGCGTCCGAGCGCGGGAGCCGCCAGCGGCTTGCCCCGGGTCTTCCAGTGCTCCACGAGCGCGTCGCGCAGCGTCAGCGCCTGACGCTCACCCAGGTCGATGCTCCCGGGCGCCAGCGTCTTGAGCACGTCCTCCAGCCCCCCACCGCCGCGCGCCAGGAAGTCCGGCATGGCCACGCGGAATCGCTTGTTGGCCGGGAGCGGCTTCCCATTCGGCAGGGTGACGGAGGTGAGCCGCGAGGCCCCGTTGCACAGCTCCACCCGCACCTTCAGCCCCGACACCTGGAGGACGCCCTTGCGCCCAAAGCCGGCCTCCAGCAGCTTGCGCAGCTCCGCCGCCGAGACGGTGATGACGGCGAGGGTGTTGTCGAAGGGAAGCACCTCGTAGAACGCGCCGTAGGTGAGCTCGCCCGCCGGCAGGTCCGCGCGCAGTCCACCGCTGTTGATTACCGCCACGTCCGTCGCGGAGACCTCGCGCAGCGCGTCCGCCAGCACGTTGCCGAGCGTGCTCTCCGCGTCATAGTTGCGCGTGAGCGCGGTGGGAACACGCACGCCCAGCGAGCGCTTCTGCTCCTGCTCCACGCGGGCGAACGCCGCGGTGAGCTGTGACTCCATCGCCGCGTCGGCCACCACCGGGCGCCCCCGGAAGGTGGCGGGGACCAGCTCCAGGCTCTTCGCCGCCTTCAGCTTCCGCTCGTCACACGTGCCCAGCGTCGCGTCCATGCGCGCGCACACGGGGATGGAGCCCTGAAGCACGGTCTGCTCGGGGAGCACCTTGCGCGTCACCGGGTCCACGAAGAGCTCCACGAGCCCGAACGCGCGGCCCCGGCCCGACGTCTCGATGACCGGCGTGCCGCGAATGAAGTGGCCCACGGGCTGGTGCGTGTGCCCGGCCACCACCGCGTCCAACGTCCCCTCGGGCAGGGTCTCCAGCAGCTCCACAATCTCGCTGTCCCCGCGGTCGCAAGAGGAGGCGTCGCGAGGGTCGTCCTGGCGCTTGCACACCGCCCCCGCGTGCGCCACCGCCACCACCACTTCGGCCCCGCGCGCGCGCAGGGCCTGGGCCGCGGCGAGCGCCGACTGAGCCAGGGGCGCGAAGCGCAGGCTCGCCACATTCACGGGGTTGGTCACCTGCGGGGTGTGGGGCGTGGCCAGGCCGAGGATGCCGATGCGCACCCCGCGCCGCTCCACCAGCCGCATGCCCTCGTTGCCGAGCCAGGTGGGAATCGCGCCCGTCTGGCTGTCGGTGACGTTGACCCCGAGCACCGGGAAGCGCGCCTGGGCGATGCGCGCCTTGAGCGCGCCGAACGGGTCATCCCCGTCGAGTGCCACCGAGCGGGGCCCCACGGGCCCGTAGTCGAACTCGTGGTTGCCGAGCGCCGAGGCGTCATACGCGAGCGTGTTCATCGCGCTGATGACCACCTCGCCCTCGGTGAGGTTGGAGGCGAGGGTGCCCTGGAAGAGGTCGCCTCCGTCCAGCAGCAGCACGCCGTCCGGATTCTCCGCCCGAAGGATGGACACGTAGCCCGCGAGCGTCGCCAGGCCGCCCTGGTCCACCCCGGTGCCGTCGGGCAGCGTGGCGCGGGAGGGCATCACCCAGCCGTGCAAGTCGTTGGTCCCCACCACGGTGATGCGCAGGGGGGCCGGCGCGGCTTTCACCTCGCTCGGGGGCGCGGGCGCCACCGGAGCGGCCTCCGGCACGGGCGGAGTGGACGAGGCGCAGGCGGCGAGGAGGGCGGACAGCAGCCCGAGGCGGAAGGGACGGATGGCGGAAGTCACACGCCCGTCTAGAACGGTGTCCCCGCCGGATTCAAGGGCCCTCGCTTCCGAAGCAGGACTTCCGGAAGCGAGGGCCCCAAGTGCGCGGGTGTGGCTAGTTGCGCACGCGCAGCAGCAGCTCGGCCTGCATCGGGCTGCGGCGGCTGGTCGCCGTGCCGAAGCGGTTGTTCGTGGGGCGGTACTGCTCCTGCACGAAGGTGACGTCGCTGTTGTTCAGGACGTTGAACATGATGAGCGTGAGCTCCATCTTGGTCTCCTTCGTCTTCACGATGCGGTTCAGGTCGTAGCGGGCCTGGACATCGAACAGGAACTGGCTCGGCTGGCGCAGCTCGGAGATGGCCGCCGGGTCATTGAAGTCCGGCAGGCCGGTGTTGGTGTTGGAGGAGTGGCCGGTGCCGCGCTCCGAACGAGACACGCGCTGCCGGTCCACCGTGCCCTCCGTGAACATCCACATGGGCGCGCCGGTGCGGTAGTTGAACCGCACGCCGAAATCGAGACCGAACCGCGTGGTGTACCCGATGGCGCCCTTGATGGTGTGGCGGATGTCCTCGGGGGACGGACCCTCGAAGAAACGCTTGAAGCGCGGGTTCACCCCGTAGCCGTCGAAGTAGTCGCCCACCGTGCCGTTGCTGTAGGCGAGCGTGTAGCTGGCGAGCAGATCCCACGGGCCCGTCCTGCCCTGCGCCCACAGGTCCATGCCCTTGTAGTCGCGCCAGGCGTCATCCGGGTTGTGGATCTTCACGATGGTGTGGTTCACGCCGTCCACGTAGTCCACCACGCGCGTGCCGGACGGATCCCAGACGCGGTTCATCTCCTCGTCCACCCACATGTTGGCGTACTTGCGGTAGGTGAGGTCGACGCCGATGACGGAGCCCTCGGTGATGGCGTGGTGCAGGCCGAGCGCGAGCTCGTCCACGTGCGGCGGCGTGTGGCTCGTCTTGTCGAAGTAGCGGCCAGACGCGCCACCGGACACGCTGCACTGGGGGTTGCCGACGGTGTCCGGCGCACAGTCCGCGAAGGCGCCACCGGCGAAGGTGGACCGCACCGTGGTCAGCTCCGGGTTGGCGTGCTGCGCGATGAAGACGTCGCCCACTTCGTTGGAGCGGCCGTAGTGCACCTTGACCAGCGTGCTGCGGTTGCCGAACAAGTCGTACGTGGCCGACAGACGCGGGCCCACGCCCACCAGGTTGGTGATGAACTGGTTGTCGTCGCCATACAGACGGCCCACGTCAGCGCGGAGGCCCGCGACCAGCGTGAGGTAGCGGTTGACGTTCCAGCGGTCCTGGAGGAAGGCGCTGGAGATGAGGGTGCCCGCCTCGGTGGTCAGCGGGGCCTGCGCGCCGTCGGTGTTGTAGAAGTCCAGGCGCTCGTTGCAGAACTGGAAGGTCGACGGGTCCTCGGGGTTGCACTCGCCGTTGCGGTCATTGAAGCGCTGGTTGCCAATCACCTGCGTGGTCTTGTCGCCGCTCAGGTAGCTGAACTGCAGACCCGCCTTCATCTGGTGGTTCTTGAGCTTGAAGAGCAGCGTCGGGTCGAACTGGTAGCGCATGCGCTGCTCGGTGACCAGGTTGCCCACTTCGTTGCGCAGCGCGCCGGCGTTCCGGTACGTGACGCTGTTGTAGGTGTGGGAAATCTCCTGCGAGTCCTCGTCGATGGGGCCCTGCCAGATGTCCTTGAAGGTGGTGCCCGCCTGGAGCTGGAAGAGGATGTTGTCGGAGATGCTGCGGTCGTAGTTGACGATGGCGAAGAAGCCGCCGCGGTCGATCTGCGTCTCCGCCTCCGGGGCGGCGAACGTCGAGGCGACCTGGTTGGTGATGGTGTTGTTGTCGTAGTTGAACGCCAGGGACAGGCGGTCCTTCGGCGTGGGCTGCCAGGTGAGCTTCAGGCGGGCCAGGCGCGTCTGCGTGTCCGTCGTGCGGCTCTCCTCACCCAGCGGCGTGTCGCGCTGGGAGAAGTTCCACTGGCCGGAGACGTAGAACCACAGCTTGTCCTTGATGATGGGGCCGCCCACGCCCACCAGGGGGCTGTAGAAGGCCGTCTCGGACAGCGGCACCTCGTTCTGCGTGTAGTTGGCCACGTTGGGGTTCTGGTTGGCCGCGCCCCGGTACTTCGCGTTGGCCCACGCGGGCGAGAGAATCATCGTCACGTCGTAGGTGAACTTGTTGGAGCCGCTCTTGCTGACGACGTTCTGGATGAGGCCCAGCGAGTTGTACTGCGCGTCCAGACCGCCGGTCATGACCTCGAAGTTCTCCACCGCGTAGAAGCTCATCGGCGAGCTGATGCTGCCGTCCACCACGTCGGACGTGTCCATGCCGTCGATGAAGAACTTGCCGTAGCGCGAAAGGCCGGCGCGCAGGCTGGGCGCGTTGCCGTTGCCCACGCCCGCCACCAGCTGGGGCATGGCCTGCACCTGCGTGAAGACGGGCGAGGTGGCCGCCTTCTCCGCGTTCATCACCGCGCCCATCTGCGCGGAGTCCGGGTTGATGATGGGGTTGACCTTCTCGACGATTTCGTAGGTGGCCACCGCCGTCTGCTCGGTGAACACCTCCAGCTTCACGTCCACCTGCGAGGCCTGGCCGAGCAGGACGGTGATGCCCGTCTTCTTGATGGGGGCGAAGCCCGGGACGTTGACCTCCAGGGTGTAGTTCTCGCCCGGGGGCAGGGTGTCGAACTCGAAGCGGCCGTCCTCGCCGCTGGTGCGCGACTGGGGCTGCAGCAGCGCCGGGCCCGTCACGGTGAGGGGCACCTCGGCGAGCGGGGCGCCCGTCGGGTCATAGACGTAGCCGGCCATGCGGCCGTAGTTCTGGCCGGCGGCGAGGGCGGGCACGGGGAGGGCCGCGACGAGCGCGAGCAGCAGCGCGAGCGCGCCGCCGCCCCGGAAGAAAGGCGTCTTCATGGAAGGGCTCTGGGAAGAAAGGGTGGCGCTCACAGGGTGCTCCCCACGACGAAGAGCACGCCGGCGTACCGGGTGACGGTGGAGAGGTTGAGCTCGGTCTCCGCGCAGGTGTCGACGCACAGACCGGTGTAGCTGGAGGCGGGCTTCGCCGCGGTCGCGGTGAAGGTGCGCAGGCGCACCACCGGCGACCAGCCTTCCTCGCCGGGGAGGGCCGAGAACAGGTACACGGGCGTCTCCGTGGTGGGCGCGCCCGTCGGCGGGCTCACCAGGACGCCGTCCATCACCCGCACGTTGCCGGTCTCATCCACCTGCACGGGACCGCCGTCCAGGTAGGCCAGCTGCAGGCCGCGGTACCAGCCGCCCTGGGCTTTGAACTCGGAGCCCGTGCGCAGGGGGTTGAGCTGCGCGGACACGTCGATGATGGCGCGCAGGGCGAGCGTCGTCTCTTCCTCGGCGGCGCCACCGAAGGCACCCTTGGTGAGCGAGGCCACGTCCTTGATGGAGTTGCACTGCTCGGCGCCCGTGCCCGTCCAGCGCGCCACCTTCATCAGGGGCAGCACGGGGGGCGTGGTGTTGCCGGTGACGGTCAGCGGTAGCGCCGCGAAGAGGGGCCACTGCACCGTCTCCGGGTAGCTGTCGAGGCGGAAGTCAAAGTCCGCCTTGCCCGTCTTGCAGCCGTCCGCGAAGTCGTACGAGGTGGCGACCACCCTGCTCGCGGGCAGGAACGGACGTCCGGTCTCGTCCACGGGGACGCCCGAGTTGGTGAGCACGCCGCGGTCATCCTTGCGCTCGGTCGCGACCTGTCCCAGGTTGTAGAAGGGCACGTTGGTGCCCCTCACCCGGGCCGCCGCCGGCCGGTAGATGCCGCTGGTGGGCCTGAACTTGGAGTCGAGGTTCGTGGCGTCGATGACTCCTTGGTACTTGTCACCGACCTCCTCGTTCGACTCACCACACGCCACCGCACTCAGGGCTGCCGCGAGCCCGAGTACGCACTTCATTTTTGTCTGCACGGAAAAAACCTCTGGGGATGGGACGAGGTGGCGGCCCTCTAGCACGAGTCTCAGGTCCTCAGGTATCAGTTGAGTGGCGTCCTCGTGACAGACCCCCCGTTCTGCTGGCGCAGCACGATTACATCCCGAGGACTCTTCCCCAGCTTGTGGTATGCCCTGCCCCGGCATGTTCGCGCAGCAGACCGACCCTCCCTCGCGCATCCTCGGCTTTGCCGCCTTCTCGATTGCCGTGCACGTCGGCATCGTGGCGGTGCTGATGTTGCTGGTGAAGCCCATCGCCCTCGAGGCGGAGCAGCCCATCGAGGTGGTGCTCAACCTCGTCAAGGCCCCGCCTCCGCCGCCTCCGCCGCCCCCACCCGCGCCGAGCAGGACGACGCCCCGTCAGGTGGAGAAGAAGCCCCGGACGGAGCTCCGCACGCCCGTGGAGGTCAAACCCGTCCCCGTGGAGGCGCCCGTCGAGCCGGAGCCCGCGGAGCCGGAGCCCGAGGCGCCCCCCGAAGAGGGTGGTGTCGAGGGAGGTGTGGCCGGCGGGGTAGCGGGTGGGGTTGTTGGAGGAGTGGTGGGAGGCGTCGTGGGCGGGGTGGTGGGTGGAACGGGCCCCGCCGAGCCGGTGAAGCCCAAGAACGTGCCGCCCTTCGTCATCCAGCGTGACGTGGTGCGCCAGACGTCGCCGCGCCTGTCGGAGGTGTTCAAGCAGTCCCACCGCGGTCAGACGCTGCAGGGCATCTACAAGGTGTGCGTCTCCACCAGCGGCAGCGTGTACGAAGTGACGCCGGTGAAGTCCGTGCCTGGCGCGGACGAGGACATCATCCAGGGACTCAAGGCGGGCTGGGAGTACAAGCCCCAGAAGGTCCCGGTGTGCTTCCTCTACAACATCCCTATCACCATCCAGTAGGCGCGCTCCCGCCTCCAGCCCGCCGCGAAGCCTCGCGGCGCTGGAGGTGGTGTCCGGGGCGGCTTCAGAGCTCCAGCGCGTAGGCCGCGTCGTGAGCCGATGGACGTCGGTGCCAATCCGCTCCACCGTCCGGAGGGTCGTGACGGGGTGTTGGCCATGACGTGATGTGCACGGCACGCCGCCGTGACGGGTGCATGCGACGGTCCTGCTCAGGTGATCGCCATGCAGACCGAATCGCACCCCTCGACTTCGCCTCTTTCGCCGGTGGACCCACTCCTCGGCCAGGTGCTCCACGAGCGCTTCCGGGTGCTGGCGCCGCTGGGGGCCGGGGGAATGGGCCGGGTGTATCGCGCCCTCCAGCTCCCGCTCGAACGGATGGTGGCGCTCAAGGTGCTGAGCCCCACGTTCCCCTTCGCGAACGACCCGGAGTTCCAGCGGCGCTTCTTCCTGGAGGCCAGCGTCACGGCGAAGCTTCGCCACCCGAACACCGTCACCCTCATCGACTACGGGAAGACGGATGACGGGACCTTCTACATCGCCATGGAGTACCTGGAGGGGCGCACGCTGGCGGAGCACCTCACCGCCGGGCCGCTGCCCTGGCCGCGCGCGGTGGACATCGCCCAACAGGTGTGTCGGTCCCTGCGCGAGGCACACCGTCTGGGAGTGGTGCACCGCGACCTGAAGCCCGCCAATGTGATGCTGTTGGCGGAGGAGGGGAGCGCGGAGCGCGACCACGTGAAGGTGCTCGACTTCGGACTGGTGAAGCCCTTCGTCGTGGAGGGCGCCAGCCACCTGTCGGTGCCTGACATCACCCAGGTGGGAACCTTCCTGGGCTCGCCGACGTACATGGCCCCGGAGCAGGCGCGCAACCTGGCGGACGCGCGCAGCGACGTCTACGCGCTCGGGGTGGTGCTGTACCAGATGCTCATGGGGCGGCCGCCCTTCCTGATGCAGGACCCGCTGGAGCTCATCTTCGCGCACCACAAGGAAGTCCCACCGCGCTTCCAGGCGGTGCGCCCGGACGTGGCCATTCCCGCGTCCGTGGAGACCGTCGTGCGCCGCTGTCTGGAGAAACAGCCCGCGCACCGCTACGACTCCATGGAGGCGCTCCTGGAGGCATTGCGCGGAGCGGCGGGTCTGGGCACGGCCATCTCGCTGGATACCGGCCCTGGAGAGGCGGTGACCGGGCCTGTCGGCATGTCCCTCGCGCCATCGATGCGGTCCACCACGAGCGGTGTCCAGGGCACCCTGGTCCTGGACATCAGCCTGGACGAGTCCTCCGTGCTCCGTCCGGACTCTCCGCGTCCGGACTTCCGCCGAAGGGCGCTCAGAATGGGAGCGGGCCTGGGCGTGTTGCTCGTCTGCGGAGCTGGCGCCTATCTGCTCGGGGCCCGCCGTCTGCGAGCGCCCGTGCAGTCGCCGCCGTTGGTCGCGGTGTCCTCGCCTTCCGAACCGGTGCGGCAGGCATCTCCCTCCGTGACGGCGCCAGTTGCGCCGCGGCCCGTGCGCTTCCACATCTCCAGTCAGCCGGAGGGCGCGCGTGTCTTCTGGAAGGGAGTGGAGCGGGGCACCACGCCGTTCGTGTTGGAGGTGCCACCCGACGCGGGCGGCATGGCCACCGCGGAGGTGACGTTCGTGCGGGAGGGGTATCGCTCGGACCGCATGCTCGCGGGAGGCTCGGGTGAGGTGCTCTTGAGTCAGCGGCTGCAGCGTGAGCGCGGAGGACGCTCGTCGTCCCCGGGTACGTCCTCTGCCAGCGCGGAGGGCTCGGGGAGCTCCGAGTGGATGTCGGGAGCGTCCCTGAGCGCGCCCATGCCCCTGGATGTCCCCGGGGCCGCGAAGCCCATGGCGGAGCAGCCAGGCGCGGTGGCCGAAGGCACGCTCCAGGTTTCGGCTCCCACGGGGCCCATCCAACTGCCGGAGAACGCGAAGCCCCCCGTGGAACGTGCGGGCAACCTCCAGCCGGAGTTCCCCCAACATGCGCGTGCCGCGGGGCGCGAGGGACTGGTCGTCCTCAAGCTGGTCGTCACGGAGCGCGGCGAGGTGCGCGACGTCTCCGTGATGCGAGGTGAAGAGCCCTTCGTGTCCGCCGCGATGCGCGCGGTGAGCGCCTGGCGCTACCAGCCCGCGTTGCTCGAGGGTCGGCCTGTCGCTGTCTACCGCGTGGTGAAGGTGCCTTTCCGTCTGCGGCCCTGACGCCCGCGCGAAGGGGACCCGCGCGGGCTCCTCTCTCCACGGAGATGCTGGGAGGTGCCTTTTCGCCCCGCGTGCGCCCAGGCGAGTTGGCGCTTCATCTGGGCCACCTTGATGCAGCCTGACCGCATCTCCAGGCAGGGGACGCGGACACTATGCCGAGGCTCCCACCGCCTCGCTGTAGTAGGTTTCCCTGAATGGTACGTACTTCAGTGCTGATGCTTATCGGGTTCCTTGTCTTCGCCTCCACCGATGCCCCGGCCGCGCCTCCTGCCGCTGGCGCCGCGAAGTCCATCGAGGAAGCCTCGAAGCGTTTGGAGAATGCGCGCGCGGCCCTGACGACGGCCGTTCAGCGCATCGAACAGGAGCCGCCGCGTGGCGCCGACCTTGATGCCGCCCTCGCGGCGGTGGAAGCGCTGAAAGAGGCGCTCAATGCGGGAGCGAGCTTCGAGACGGAAGATCTCGAATACGCCAAGAGCGTCCTCGCCGCGCGCAAGCAGCTCCGGACCGACCGCGAGTACGTCGATGAGCGGCGGGCGAAGGTCCACATCCACGATTACCGCCGGCGCATCGACAGCGCGCTCGCGCCCCTGAACGAGCGCATGTCGAAGCTCGGTCAGGGCGACCCGGGCTCCAAGGCGATGGACGAGGCGCGTGCCGCGGTGGACGCGCTCGAGAAGCTGACGGAGGAGGGCCGGCCCCTGAAGAGCCAGGACCCGAAGTTCTCCTCGTACCTCACCGACGTCGAAGCGACCGTCGCCCGTCACAGGAAGACGCTGGATGAGCGGTGGCTGCAACTGTCGGCTCAGAAACAGCGCGGACTCCTGGATGCGAGCCGCAAGTCACTGGCGAGCGCGCTCGCCGACCTGGGAAAGGCCTGGTCGGATGAGAAGTTCACGGCCGCCGACAAGGCGACGGCCGCGCTGCAGAAGCAGCTCGAGGAGGGCAAGCCGCTCGAGGTGCAAGACAAGGCGTACCGCGCGGACGCGGACAAGGCACGCGCCGAGGTCACCCAGGCCCGGCGCCAGATGGATGAGTCCGTGGTGCAGGCGGGTGTCTCGCGGGTGAAGGTGGAGCTGGAGCCCGCCCATGAAGAGCTCCGCGCGTCCGCCAAGGCGCTCCGGGTGAAGCGGCCCACGCCCGAGCAGCTCGCCGAGGCCAAGACGGCGGCGTTCGTCGGCCGGAAGCTGGTGGACAAGTACGAGCCTCAGGCGGCGAGGAGTCAGGCCATCGGTCAGTACCTCGCCGAGGTGAAGAACACGCTCGTCGAGGTGGAGGTGGTGCTCCAGGTCCGCACCCTCGATGCGGCTCGCGCCGAAGTCATGCAGGCCCTGCGCAACATCGAGAAGCGGGCCGCGACCGCCGAGCAGTTCGAGGAGGCGAAGACGGCGCTGGTCGTCCTGGAGAAGACGCTGGAGACGGTCCACGTGAAGAACCCCGCCATCAGCCCCGCCGCCGCCGACGCGCGCCAACTGCTCAGGGATGGGCGGGCGACGATGGAGCGGCGCCGGTACGAGGTCGACCTGCAGCAGCAGCGCGTGAAGGTCGACGAGGCGCGGAAGAACGCGGCGGCGCTGGTCATCCAGATCCAGAAGGAGACGCCGTCGCCAGCGCAGCTCCAGGAGGCGGAGAACGCGGTCAAGCAGATTGGCGCGGTGCTGGAGGTCGGTGCTCCGTTCGTCAAGAAGGACCGCGACTACGCCCTGTACGCGAAGGAGACCAAGGAGCGCATGGCGGACCTGGGCGAGCGCATCAACCGGCGGAAGATCGTCCTGGCCGCGGCGGATGCCCGCGTCCAGCTTGCTTCCCGGCTGACCACGACGAAGGAGAAGCTCGAAGCCGCGAAGGGCATCTCATCGACCGATGGCGACGTCGAGACCGCCTCGAAGAGCGTGGATGAGGTCATGCAGATGTTCGAGGCGAACGCGGCGTTGGAGCGGCAGGACGCGGGCTACGCGGCGTCCGCGGAGCGGGCTCGCGCCGAGTGGCTGAAGCTGGTCGAGGCGCTCGAGTTCGCGAAGCAGGCGCGGGCGTTGCGTCGGTTGACGGGTGAGGCCCTGGGCGTCGCCAGCAAGGCGTCGGAAGCGGCCGCGTCCTCCACGGACCTGCGCAAGAAGAAGGAGCTGTACGCGAGCGCGCTGGAGAAGCTCACGGCCTGCCAGGACGAGGGGGCCAGGATGGTGAAGGAGAACGCCAGCCTCGCCACGGTCGACGTGCTCGTGGGCGGCACTCCCACCCAGCCCCAGGAGGTGATGGCTCAGTGCGCCCAGAAGGCGGAGGCGCTGCAGGCGCCCCAGAAGAGGGCGGACGTGGAGCTTCGGTTCCAGGATGGCCAGAGGAAGGCCTACGACTCGGCGAAGTCGCTGCTCTCCAAGGGACGCAAGAGCGAGGCGCTCTCGCAGCTCAATGACTGCATCGCGGAGGGGCGAATCCTGGAGAACCGATACCCCGACTTCAAGGAGCAGAAGTTCGACATCGGCGGCGCGAGCATGAGCATGCTCGAGCTGATTCAGGTCTGCGCCAAGGAACGCAAAGCGCTGCAGCCCGCCCCCTGACGCGCCGGTGCATCAGGTGACAGACGTGTGAGGTCCTGGGGTGGCCGAGCCGCGCGTGCCTATGCTCCGCGCGGCTCACCTGGGAGGGCAGGGCGGCGGCGGCGAACAGGGGTGTGCCATTCCCCGTTCCACGAGGCCATCGCCAATGCTCCGTTCCCTCAAGTCGCTCCGGTGGGTGTCTGTCTTTCTGCTGGCCGCCTGTGGTTCCTCCGACCTGCCCGCGGGTGAGGCGCCGCCCGCCGTCGACACCGTGGAGCAGGGGGTGCTCTTCCCTCCGCCCACGCCGTCGAGTGGCAACGTCCTGGACAGCACCACGTTCCTGGGCAGCGTGGCGCTCCCCGGCGCGGTGCAGACGTCCTTCACCACCCCCCTCCAGTACTACTCCTTCGCCATCAACGTCGCGGCCGGCTCGAGCGCGAAGCTGGAGGTGACGCACCTGGGCAGCAGCATGTCCCTGGACACGGGGCTCTTCGTTTACGGCCCCAGGGATGCCAGCGGCAGCTACGGCACCACCGTGCGGGCCCAGGACGATGACGCGGGTTATGGCCAGCTCAGCAAGGTGGCCTCCGTCACCTTCGCCCAGGGCGGCGAGTATCTCGTCGTGGTCAGCAGCGGTGAGGGCGCGGGCAAGCGCTTCCGCCTCCAGCTCGACTGTCTCAGCGGCAACTGCGAGCCGGTGGACCCGTCCGTCTACGCCACGTGTGACGACGCCCGGGTGGGTCCCCGCGTCGAGGACTGCATGGCCCACTGGGACGCGGAGGGCCTGCCCGTCAACGAGGCCTTCGCCCTGTGCTTCGACGCGGATGACGCGCACGCGCTCTACGAGGGCGCATGTGCTCCGTCGGCCTCCGCCAAGCCCGTCTGGTGCGCGGGCGGCGAGGCCACGTGGACGCAGCGGATGTGGCCGGTCTGCGTGTCCGACTACACGGTCGCCTATGGGCTGTATTCCGTGTCGCTGGGCTCGCGGCCGGTGAGCACGGGCCTGCAGTCCAAGCTGTCGGCGGCCAACGCGGCCTGTGGCACCTCCTCCGCGTGCTACGGCGAACTGCGTGGCTACTCCTTCCCCTGGAGCCACTCGACTCCCGCGAGCCTGGACAAGGTCGCCGAGGCCGTCTCCTTGACGGAGCAGAGCAATGCGCTCTTTGGCGCGCGCCTGGCGAATACGACCTACACGCAGTTCGCGCAGTCGCGGCTGCTCTCCAGGCTGTCTTCCCTGCATCCGGCCCTGGGCCAGGAGTACAGCAACGGCTCCGAGGCGGTGCAGGTGACGGGCTGGCACTACAGCCGGGAGATGTGGCCGGACGCCTGCATGATCTGGGAGCTGTATGTCATCTACTTCCCGGAGTCGCGCGGCGTCCTGGTGTTCGAGCAGGACTACGCCCGGGACTGCTGACGTCCGCGGTGACAGGCTTCGTCCGGGGTGGCCCTCGTCGCTGGAGGGCCCCCGGCCGAGGATTCTCTGTCGCCGTGGCCGCCGCGCGCGGGCCCGCGCGTGCCCTCATTTGACAATGTACGATTCGGATCGTACTTTGTCGTCGCCATCCTGATGTGGTGGGTGATTGCCTTTGATTCGCCATGGTGTCCCCGAAGGGGGGGCGGTCGGGGTGGTGTGTCGTATTGATGGAGTATCGCGGGCCTGCCGCCTTGCCTGGACTGTTCCGGGGAGGGATGGCAGCGCATTCCTCTCGATCTGGAGTGTCAGCCATGACGAAGTTGATGAGAATCCTGAGCATTGTCCCGATGGTCCTCGCGCTGGCCCTGTTGCCGGCGTGCGAGACGACTGTCTCGGGCTCGACGACCATGACGTACAACCCGAGCACTGGGAAGTTCGAGGGCACGGCGACAGTCACGGTGACCATCAAGAAGAAGTCACTCAGGGCGGGCGCCGTTGCTGGAGGCGCCTCGGGCCTGGAGATGGCCCTCGCCGGCATTGGCGGGGCGGCTCCGACGCTCATGAGTCCTTTCATGAACGTGGCGGTGCTCGGCTCGCGCGGCGAACTTCTGGGCGCGGACCCGTTCGAAGTGGTTCAGACCGAGGCGGGCACGTACGCGTTCAGGGATCCGGAAGCGGTGGATGCGTGGCTGGCTCAGCTCGGGGAAGCCGCGTCCGTTGTGATGGCTTTCGATATGAGCGGTGATGGCAACCCCTTCCAGGCCACGGTGTACAGTGACGGCGTGAGCCTGGGCTCGGACATCATCGGCGAGTAGCGCGAGTCTTTCGGTTCTCGTGCCACGCGCGGGCCGTGCCGCTCTCTCAGGGGCACGGTCCACCGTGGTTCATTCGCATTCCACTGGAACGTCAGCGGCCGGGTTTGTTCGTCTGAGGAGGGCGGGGCTTCAGCCCACAATCACTCGCAAGCATAGATAGGGCCGGTAGCGACGTTGGAGACTTCCTGTGCGGCCGTCACCACGCGGTAGCGGAACCGGATGGAATAGCCTGGCGGGTTCCCAGACGTCGGCGTGACGCAAGACTCACTATACGTGGCGCTGCCATCTCCCCAGGGGGAGTTGAGGACCTCGCCGTCGAAGTACATCGTCCGCGACCACTGGCTCCGGTAAAGCGGGCTGCCACCCGTTGCGCCGCCAATGCACGTGATGTCAGTGGAGGTGCTCGAGCAGGAGATGGAGGCGGTGGGAGCAACCAGAGCGGCGTGACTGTCTTCGAGTGTGGGCAGTCCAGCGCCTTCCTGTTGGGGGGCGCCCTCACCACAGGCCATCAGCAGGCTCGTGGCCATCAGCGAAATGCTGCGCAAGGTGCTCTTCATGGGAGTGCCCTCGTAAAGTGGTGGGTGCATGCAATTCATAACATGCCGCGCGCCTTTCAGGGACGCGCCCAAGGTCTTCCCTGGCGGCCCCGCATGGGGCCCTCTTGCCATTGCAATCCAAGGCAACCTAGGTTCGAGGGCGCGGTTCTTCCCCTTGGAGGCATTCAATGAAAAGGCTGCTCTTGGGCGTTGTGCTTGCGGTTCCCGCGTTCGTGGGCCTCGGAACGTCCACCTATGCCCCGAAGGCCGAGGCGGCTCCAGCCCAGAGCTGTGAGTGGGACTACTTCTCGGATGACACCTATTCGGAGATGGTGGGCAACGAGACCCAGACATGCAGCGGGCGGCGGTACCTCTCGGGCGTCCGGACGTCGTACTCCCGGCTGGTGTTCTGCTTTCCCTGTTGAGGAGTCTGGCCCGCGGTGTCCCACGCGGCGGTTTCCTTCCCCCCCGAAGAGCGGCCTCTTCAGGGGGGAAGTGGAGTGGGCCCTCCTCCTCCCAGGTCGTTTCCCGGGCGCGTGAGCCGCTCAGCAGCCCACGCCGCCCTGGCAGTACGGGACGACACCCAGCTCGGCCTGCACGCCGCCCAGGGGCGAGAAGCCGAAGTTCCACGGGCTGGCGCCCGCGCCCCACATCAGGCCCGTCAGCGTCACCCCGTTGCCGTTGAGGAAGAACACGGGGGAGCCACTGTCACCGCCGGCGCCGTTCTGCGTGGCGCTGGTCGCGATGTAGTTGCAGTAGAACGTGTGTGGCGTACCGCCCGAGTTCACCGTGGCGCACGCCCACTGGATGGTGCCGCTGGTGGTGCCCGTGGTGCGGCCCGTCTTGAACACCGTCTGTCCCTGGGAGGGGTACAGCACCTTCCCCGTCACTTCCGGCCAGGCGGAGATGTTCAGGTCGAACGCGCCCGGCGTCTGCACGACGTAGGTGGCGATGGCCGCTTCCCCGCGGAAGAAGGCGCTGTCGCTCGAGCGGCAGATGCGCCCCGCCGGGCAGCTTCCTCCGCTGGCGTAGCCGGGGTCCGTCGTCTCCGTCCCCACCAGCCACGGCGCCACCGCCTGGTACGCGGGCGTTGACTCCACCCCACCCTGGACCTGGGTGCAGTGCGAGTTGCTCACGAAGCCCAGCGTTCCGCCCTGGAGCGCGGGGAAGCCGAGCGTGCAGTACTTGCCCGGCGTCTCTATCTGCAGTCCGCCCCCCACCGGTGTCCATCCGCTCTGCACGTTGGTGGGGTTGATGGGCCCCCACTCGACGATGTCCACCGCGTCCCGAGCCACCGCCAGGCGCGCGATGGCCCGCTCGACGCTGGCCCGCGCCTCGGCCTTCTCGACGCCAATGGCCACCCGGTTCGACTTCTCGTCCACATCCGTGAAGACGGTGCCCGGCAGCGCGAGGACGTCCGGCGTGAGTCGCTCCTGCAGGGCCTTGAGCTGGGAGAACGTCCGCGTGGCGGGCTGAGTGACGACGCCCGCCTGGGGAATCCTCTCCGCGCCGAACACGGAGGTGATGGCACGGCGCGCGGCCGGCGCCGCGGTGGCATTCACCAGGCGCACCACGAGCCGACCCTTCTCATCGTGATACATGCCGCCGAAGCCCGGCACCTCGCGCTCCACCTCGAGCAGCGCTTCATCCAGCGTCCGGGGACGCGCGGCTCCACTGGCGGGCTCCGCGAGGACTCCCACGGGGCCTTGCGCGGGCCCACCGGCCCACGCTGCTTCACTCCAGCCTCCCAGACACAGCGAGGCACTCCCCACCACGACACGAAGAATCGCTTGCTGGCGCATGACGTTCGCCCCCCATGACATCGAGTGATTCCCGGCCAGTCACGGCGGACACATGCCGGGCCCTGCGGACCGGCACTCCATCACTTCATGCGGAGGACTTGAAGAGGCATTGCGGCTTTTTCTGGAATTTCATGACAAGGTCGCCAGGTCGTCATCCAAGTCCAGGCGCGTGCATCCGGCAGCTGCGTGGAGAGAGACCGAACGCTCGCGTGAAGGTCATCGTGATGCGGGACAGGTCACCGAAGGTGGACTCCAAGCAGGACATCCTCGGTGAGCGAGTTCGCACCCTGGGATTCCACGAGACGCCGCTCCGGGCGGTCATCGCGGACAACCTGCCCTGAGTCGTGGGCTGACCTCGCGCACCGGGTGTTAGCGTGCCGGCATGCCCACGCGCCTTCACCTCTCGCGGCTCGGCCTTGTGACTGCAATGACCGTGGGCTGCGGCTCTCAGGAATATGCCCGCCCTCCTGTCGACGACGCCGTCGGACACATCACGGTTGTCCGTCCCGCTGAGCGCTTGACCCTCGCTCCCGGCGTACCGGTGTCCATCGAGTGGGTGTCGACCGTCGCGGGGGCGGCCACGGTGGACCTGCTCGCCGACGCGGATGGTGATCCGGAGACGACTTCGGATCAGATTCCGCTCGTGCTCGGCACCGCGGCGGCCACGGCGCTGACGGTATTCGACTGGCGGACCGCCGACGTGCCGTTGGGCCGGTATCGCGTGCTCGCGCGCATGCATGACCGGAAGGGTACGCACGTCAGCATGGCGCCCGGCGTCGTGGAGATTGTCGAGCCGCTCCTCAAGGTGGAGAACCTCGAGGAAGGTGAACGGCTGAGGTACCCGCTGGCGTTGCTCACCGGAACGGTTCCCGCGGAGACCGTGAAGGTGTCCGCGGGACTGCGAGACGGGCCAATGCGCGCGTGGCCGGCGCTCGGCGGCCGGTTCAAGACGCTGGTGCCGCTCGTCCCCGGTGCGAACGACGTCCTGCTCGAGACGGGCGGTGTGCTGCACCGGTTCTCCGTCCATCACGAGCCCATGACGAACCCTCGCTTCGTTCGCTTCGTCTACATCCTTCCCGCCGACGGGGACGGGCATTTCGACGCACCCGCGGGCGAGCCGAACGACGTCGCGAGCGCACTGCGTCGGATCGGCACGGCGGCCGAACTCATGCAGACCTTCACGGCGGAGGCGCTCGATGCTCAGGGCCTGGGCCGCCGGACGTTCCGCATCGCGCGCGACAGGTCCGGCGCTCCCATCGTGGAGACCTTCCGCAGCAAGCTGACCACGGCGCGGGCGCGCGCCATGGATGACAACGTTCTGTGGAACTACTTCCACAGCGAGCTCAGCTCATTGTTCGACCGCGACTTGACCCTCGACGTGGTCATCATGTCGATGACGCATTTCGACCCGGCGCAACAGAAGGTGCTCGCGCATACGGCGCTCGGCGGCAACCGGCTGGCGCTCTTCGGGAGCGGCGCGTTGCATACGTGGGCCGAGTCGCTCGACGAGGTCGCCGCGCGGTTTCTCGACGGACGTCGCATCGACACGGCAGTGCTGCTCGACGACAGCAATGGGCGCGGCACCCACTGGGCGAATTACGCCACCGGTGTGGGCGCAACGCTGCATGAGCTCGGTCACTGCCTCAGCCTGCCGCATCCAGCCAACGGCAAGGGTGTGATGTCGCGCGAGTTCGATTTCTTCAACCGCACGTTCATGGTCGAGGAGCCCGAGAGCAGGACCTCGCCGCGCCTCGCGCCCGTGCTGGCCGAGTACGAGACCGGCTGGGATCGCAGCGGCGCGATGCGTCTGGGATTCCACCGCTGGCTCGAGCCCAACAACGTCCGCTATCGGGTCAACGGGAGGCCCAAGGTGACCGAGACGGCGACCCACGTCGTGCTCTCCAGCGCGGCGGGGGTGCGGCACATCGCCTGGAGCGTGAACCGCGACGTCGCCGGGCATGACGAGTTTCGCGATGCTCCGCCGCTGTTGATGAAGGAGATGAAGAGCGCGCTCAGGGAGCGCTTTCCGGGCGCGGCCACGCTCGGCGTGAGTGTGATTGACGCCGATGGCAACATCGCTGAGCGAGAAATCCAGCTGGGGGAGTGAAGGGGGATGCGTGCATCCCCAGGCGCCGACCTCACCTGGGGATGCTTCATTCCTACGAAGAGCCGAGGAAGCTCACAGCTCGTTGAAGATCATGAGCCCTCGGGAGGATTCGGCGGTGTAGACGTAGCCGTCGCCCGGGATGCGCACGCCGAAGAGGCCCTCGAAGACGTTGTCACCCCGGAGTGGGTCTGTCTCGCGGAAGACGTGGTGGTGCGCCACCTGGCGAAGCTGGGTGGGGTTGGAGACGTTCAGCACGCGCAGGCCCTCGTGGTACCACGCGACGTAGAGCAGGTTGCCGCGCAGGATGAGGTTGTGCATGGACGTGACCCGCCGCATCTTGAAGGTGCCAATCTTCACGATGTTCGCCGGGTCGGTGACGTCGAGCGCGCGCACATGGGAGCCGGGGAACTCGCCGCCTTCGAAGGCGATGGTCTTCCCCGCGAAAGTGCCTACCGCGTTGTGGTGGGCGAAGCCAAAATTGGGACGGACGAACCGGCCCAGCTCGCGGACGTCATCCATGTTGGTGATGTCGAAGATGGCGTAGCCGTCGCTGGAATCGCTGATGTACAGGCGCCCCTCGTAGACGAAGGAGTCGTGGGGGCCACTCGGGATGACGGTGCGCAGCACCGGGTCGAGTGGGTGGGTGAGGTCATAGACGAAGGTGCCGGAGATGGGGTCCATGGCGAAGAGCCAGTTGTCGTGGACCAACACCGTGTGCGCGCCTCCCGAGTTGCCCGTGGGCACGCTGCGCACGAAGAGCGGCTCGGCGGGCTGGGAGATGTCGTAGACGACGAAGCCCGAGGCACTGCTCGCGACGTAGAGCGCGTTGTCCTTGGCCCACACGCTATTCCAGAAGTTGTCCCCGGGCAGGCTGATGGAGGTGGTGCGCAAGGGGTTGCGCGGGTTGCTCACGTCGAAAACGGCGAGCCCACCCAGCTGGTCCTGGTGGGGGATGGAGACGACGTAGGCGTGCCCCTTGGTGACGTGGACGTCCACGGCCATGCCCGTGGAGACACGGTGCTCGGACAACAGCTCGAGCCCGCCCGAGGACTCGGGTTCGGCTTCCTGCCTGGCGACGCGGTGGGCCTCGAAGGTGCCGCCCAGGGAGAACTGGCCTCGGCGGCAATAGGCGAAGCAGCCGGTGAGGATGTTGGGGGACTTCGCCGCGCAGCCCGTCATGTTCATGACGAAGCCGGTCCGCGTCTGCTGGCCCTGCAGGACGAAGCGGTCCCCCTCCATGTCGAGCTTGAGCAGGGGCTGGTCATACATGGTGCTGGTGCCGCCGTTGTCGCGGAGTTGGAACCCGGCCGAGAAAGGGACGATGCGGATGCCGCCGTCCGGCAGGGCGCGCTCGCCCCGGAGGTCGGCCTGGTAGATGCCCTCCTGGGGCAGCGCGCCGAGCGACGGCATGTCGCACTGGGACAGGTCGAAGAGGTCGGCGCGGTCCAGCTCGTTGCAGATGGTGGGAGAGACGTTCCGGGGGTCGAACTTGCAGGCGGCCATGGCGCCGTTGTCGTCGAAATCCCCATGCTCCTCGAGCGGTACATAGGTGCCATCCCAGACATAGGGACCGGCATCGGCGCCCGCATCCGGTCCCGCGTCGGGGCCCTCATTGGGACCGGCATCGGGGCCCGCGTCGGGGGTCTCATGGGGGCCCGCGTCGCTGCCCGCGTCCGGTCCCGCGTCGGGAGTGGATGGGGAGGGTGGGTCGTCGTCGCAACCCGTCAGCGGCGAGAGACACAAGGTCGAAAGAATGAGCCCTAGGGTACGAAGGGAGCGTGTCAAGGAGGGACCTCGGAGGTAGGGGGGACTCCATGTGGCGTGTGGAGTGTGCCTGCCAACGGGGGGCTCAGGTCGTCGTACTTCCGGGGCGTGCGGGTCCTTGCTCCACGAGGGGAACTCAGGACTGGTGGCCGTCCAATCCCGGGTTTCCGGACACCCTGGTCGCTGATTTGCATCGCAACCGTCGCGCCCTCCGGAGCACGGACTCACGGAGGCTGGCGGGAACGGCCTCCTATCCCGGGAGGACACCCGCGCAGGTGCGCGTCGGCCCGTAGGGACTCAGGCCGCGCGCTCCTCGCGCACCGTGAAGTAGGCATGGCGTCCGGTGCCACAGCCGGAGCATGTCCACTTCGCCAGGACGAGGTGCTGCTCTCCGAGGACGACCTCCTCCAGCTTCGGTGCCCCGGCACCGGCCAGGCCGCACGCGCAGCGCACTCCGGACAGCCGCGCGTGCAGCTCGCCCACGGTGGCGAGCGACATGGCCTGAGCGGGGCTGTCCCCTTCGACGGAGGCGAATTTGCGCGAGAACGCCCGCTTGCGCCGCCGCGCCTGCATGTCCCGGAGGAACGCGCGCGGCCCGTCACCCATGAACATGAGGAGCCCGCCCAGCGCGAGGCCCCCCAGCCCCATGGCCACGCCGAACCAGGTGAACCCGGACTGGCCTCGGCCTTGGTTGCCGTGAGTCGTGCCGAGCGTCACCTGGTAGCCGGCGTGGGTCTCCATCCGCTTCAGGGCTTCCAGGTGCGCCATGAACCGGGCGGGCTCCACCGCGTCCGCGAGGCTGTGGTAGCGGTACTCGAGGAAGAGCACCTTGTCGCTGTCCTCCGTCCAGAACCGGTAGTCGAGTGCGCTGGCGGGTCCTTGGACGGTGTCCCGTTGGTGCCTGATGCGCATGGGATGGAGCGACTCGAAGCGGATGCGTTGCAGCACATTCACCGGGTGCATGATGGCCAGGGGCATGGTGCGCTGGCCGATGCGCGGTCGGGTGAGGTAGCGGGTGATGGTGGATGCGGTGAATTCGCGCTGCTGCTCCAACCAGAAGGACTCGATGACGTAGCGCTCCACCAGGGTGATGACGTTGTGCTCCGGGTCGTCCTGCACGGAGAGCGGCGCGGTGGCGCGAATCGTCGGGTCATCGCGCGCATGGAAGTTGAGGTACTCACGCTCCACGTCCTTCAGTGACGCGGTGGAGAGGTTTCGGCGCATTTGATTGGCACTCGGACCCTTCCAGTGCGTCGTCACGGTGAGGGTCACGGGTTGGCCGTCGGCGCTCTCCGTGTAGGACTCCTCCCGTTCCATCACGGGCTCCAGCCTGAGCGGCTCCGGAATCTCCACCAGTCCCGTGGTGGCCTCGTCAATCGGCAGGGCGCGGCGGAACGGCGGCGGCTCGAAGGACTCCAACGGACCGCGCTCGTGTGATGCCGTGGGGTCCAGCCAATAGTCATGCCCCTCCAGGCGCGCCTGGACGATGACGTGGTCGAACACGACGGGAGACGGATGCATCGACTCCACCGTCTGCTTCCAGGCGGAGTGGACGAGCGCCGGCCGGGCCTCGATGCCGAGCGCTCGCAGCAGCGTGACGAGCAGCAGCGTCTTGTCCTTGCAGTCACCAAAGCGCCGCGCGAGCACTTCCTCCGGAGCATGGGGGCGGTGCGAGTTGGGGCCCAGCTCCATCCCCAGGTAGCGCACTTCGTCCTGCACGAAGCGCAGCGCCCCGAGCAGGCGCGCGGAGGGGGAAGCGTGTGCCGCGCGCAGTCGCTTCACCTCTTCCTGGAGCGTCGGGGGCAACCTCGGGGGCGCCTGGTAGAGGGGCACGGCCCAACGCGCCACCGCGGCCCAGCTATCGAACTCGCTGAGCTGCAGCCAGGGCCAGGGCTGGTACCAGGAGGGGAGCGAGTCATCGATGCTGAGCGCCGGCACGTCGTGCTGCTCCCAGACGTACTCGCGCACACCGCCCGCCTCCTTCACGGAGGGAGACACGTCCGTGCCGTGTTGCTTCACATGCAGCCCGCGCGCGGAGGGCCATAGCAACCGGTAGCGCCAGTGGCCCAGGGGCGTGCCGTAGCGCGTTTCCACGGAGGCGAGGAAGCGGCCGTCGAAGACAGGGTTGTCGCCCTCGACGGTGAAGTCGTACTCGATGACGTCACCCACGCGCACGTCGCGCACGAAGATGAGCGCGGAGAGGGTGCCGTTGTAGAGCCGCTGCTCCAGCTCGCGCTCCTGCTGGATGACCTTCACGGCCTGGGGCTCCAGCACATCCTTGCGTTGCCCGCCGCGGTGCAACCAGACGCCGTGCAGGGTGAGACGCTCGAAGGATGGGTCGAACGTCACGTTGATTTCAGCGGCTTCCTCGATGCCGCCCTCGGTGAGGACGCGTCGCGCGTAGTGGGCATAACGCTCGACCCTCGGGCGCTCCGCGCGCACCTGGATATCGGCGAGCGCGTAGTGAACGCCCCCGGTTTCGCCCAGGGGCCGCGAGTCCCTCGTCTCCAGTGCGACCGGGCGCACCCAGGCCGCGGGAGGCTGGACCCGGAAGGAACGCTCTGCGTCCTTGGGGGCCGCGCTGGAGGGGAGGGTGAGGCCGAGCAGCAGGGCGGTGAGGGGCGCGAGGAGATGAACGGAGCGCATGCGAGGAGGGCGAGAATGGAGGCATGCCCCATGGGCTCGCAAGGACTCCGGGCGGGAGTCGAGCCATGCGCCGACGGGCGGGCCCGGAGCCATGCTTGCTCCGGGCCCGCGGTGGTCCCAGGGGTTACAGCAGGGAGATGCTGGGAGTGATGCCGTCGGAGGGGGCGCCATGGCCCAACTGGCCATCGGCGTTGTGGCCCCAGGCCCACACGGTGCCGTCATCACGTACGGCCAGCATGTGGTCGCCTCCCGCGGCGGCCGTGACGACCGCGCCGCCCAGCCCCTGCACCTGCCCCGGCGCGAGCGGATTGGACGTGGTGCCATTGCCCAATTGCCCCGATTCGTTGGTGCCGCCGGCCCACAAGGCGCCGGTGGCGCTCAAGGCCAGCGAGGTGTCCCCGCCACCGGCCAGCTCCACCAGGCCCGTCATCCCCACCTGTGCCGGTCGGGTGCGGCTGTACCAGCCAGCGGCGAGCAGCAGCGTGCCCCGCCCGCCGTCGCCCCAGGCCCACCCGGTGCCATCGAAGCGCACCGCCAGCGAGTGCGCACTGCCTCCCGCCACACTCACGACCCCGGTCAGTCCCTGCACCTGCACGGGCGTCAAGCGACGGTTCTTGGAGCCATCCCCCAACTGGCCTTCGTTGTTTTCGCCCCAGGCCCACAGGGTTCCGTCGGAGCGCACCGCCAGCGAGTGCGCGCCACCCGCCGCCACCTTCACGACGTCACCGAGTCCCGCCGCCTGCACCGGCGTGACGCTCTCGTAGCCGGCAGCGGGATTCCCCAACTGCCCGTTGGAGTTGTTGCCCCAGGCCCACACGGTGCCGTCGGAGCGCACCGCCAGGGCGTGGACCCAGCCCGCGGCGATGGACACGACTCCGCTCAGCCCCTGCACCTGCACCGGCACGGCGCCGCCGTTGCCCCACTCCCACACGGTGCCGTCGAAGAGCAACGCCAGCGAGCGGTCGCCACCCGCGGCGACAGCCATGACGCCAACAAGCCCCGGCACCTGCACGGGCGCGGGCCGGCGCGTCGTCGTCCCATCCCCGAGCTGGCCGGCGTAGTTGGCGCCCCAGGCCCACACGGTGCCGTCGTACCGCAGCACCAGGGAGTGGGACAGGGCCGCCGCCACGGAGGACGCCTCGCTCATCCCCTGCACCGCCACCGGAAGGAACCTCCCCGCGGGCGTCCCATCTCCACGCTGCCCCACGTCGTTGTTGCCCCAGGTCCACACGGAACCATCGGAGCGCAGGGCCATGGCGTGGTCCCGCCCCGCGGCGATGGCGGTGACCCCGGTCAGCCCTTGCACCACCGCGGGCGTGGTGCGGCCAGTCTTGGTGGCGTCGCCCAGTTGACCGCTATCGGCGTTGTAGCCCCAGGCCCAGACGGTGCCATCGGAGCGCGCCACCAGGGAGAACAGATTGCCCGCGGCCACGTCCACGGCTCCGGTCAGCCCCTGCACCTGCACGGGCGTGGAGAGCGGCCACGGAGTCATGGGCAGGTACGCGTTGCCCCAGGCCCACACGGTGCCGTCGGACTTCACCGCCAGCGCGTAATCCTCGCTCGCGGCGACAGCCGTGATGCCGGTCAGCCCCTGCACCTGCACGGGCGTGGAAGAGGAGGTGGTGGTGCCATTGCCCAGTTGGCCAGAGCCGTTGTAGCCCCAGGCCCACGCCGTGCCGTCGAAGCGCAGGGCCAGGGACATATTCCTGCCCGCGACCACGGCCACGGCCCCGGTCAGCCCCTGCACCTGGACGGGCGTGGAAGAGGAGGTGGTGGTGCCATTGCCCAGTTGGCCAGAGCCGTTGTAGCCCCAGGCCCGCACGGTGCCATCCGCCATCACCGCCAGGGAGTGATCCGTGCCCGCGGCCACCGCCGTCGCCCCCGTCACCCCTTGCGCCTGTACGGGCACAGGGCTGGATGTCGTGGAGCCATTTCCCAACTGACCGCTGCCATTGTATCCCCAGGCCCACACGGTGCCGCCAGAGCGGAGCGCCAGCGAGTGAATCGAGCCCGCGGCGACCGCCGTCGCCCCTGTCAGTCCCTGCACCTGGAGGGGCGCGGCGCTGTTCGTGGTGGAGCCATTGCCCAACTGCCCGTATTCGTTCGAGCCCGCCGCCCACACGGTGCCGTTCGGACGCACTGACAGGGAATGGTCCCTTCCCGCGGCGATGCGGGCGCGCGGCTTCGTGCGCGTGATGGGCGAGCCCACCGATGCTTCCTCGACAGACTCCCCCGTCGGTGGTTGGCCACAGCCCACCGCGAACCACAGTCCGAGGCAGACTCCCAGCCATCGGCTCATCCGCTGACCTTCGCTCCGTTGCATGTATCGCTCCTGATGTAATTGCCTGTCCGGCTGCACTGGCATTGCTCTGTTTGTCATGGTGAAACATCGGGTCTGCCGCGATGACGGCACCCGCCGCACCCGCATCGGGCGCGCCGGACCCTCCGCGGTCATCCACCGCGCGCTTCCTGGGGGACACGAGCGCGCGGCCCCTGACGTGCCCGGGCTTCGGTTTATTCTCGACCTCGTACAAAAAGCGGAACAGGGCTGCCGGTGACTCGCGGTGCTCGGATCGGGGCGGGATGTGCGGGGTGAACCGGTTCCAGGGCAGGCCATGGAATGATGGGCCGATGAACTCCGCATTCAAGGGTGAGCAGGCGAAGGCGGTCCTTTCCCGGTGGCATGAGCACTTCCGCGGCCGCCTGCGGGTGCCCACCGAGAGCCGGACGGTGAAGACCCGAATCGGGGACACGCATGTCCTGGTGGGCGGTCCAGAAGCCGGCCCCGATGTCGTCGTCCTCCATGGCGCGCTCGCGAGTTCCTCGCACGTCCTCCACGAGCTGGCTCCGCTGCTGGAGCGATTCCGTCTTCACGCGGTGGATGTCGTCGGCCAGTCGGTGAAGAGCGCGGATGTGCGGCCCTCGGTATCGAACAACGAGTATGGCGAGTGGCTACGAGATGTTCTTGACGGGTTGTCGCTCCAGCGTCCCCATGTGGTGGGTGTGAGTTGGGGCGGCTTCGTGTCCATCCGGCTCGCGGCCATCGCGCCCGAGCGCATCGACAGGCTCGCTCTGCTCTTCCCCGCGGGGGTGGTGAACGGCTCTCACTGGGAAGGGCTCACGAAGGTGGCCATCCCGATGATGCTCTATCGAATGTCCCCGACGGAGCGGCGCCTGAAGGCGTTCGTCCGGCACCTGCTCACGACCACGGATGACGACTGGGCGCCATTCCTCGGCGACGCCGTCCGCGCGTGCAACATGGACATGCGAGTCCCCGCGCTCGCGAAGCCGGAGGAGCTTGCGAGGTTGAAGGCGCCCACCCTCGTGCTGGCCGGGGATGGGGATGTGAGCTTTCCGGGAGAGAAGCTGCTCGCTCGCGCGCGGGCGCTCTTTCCGACCCTCAGTGACCAGGAGCTCGTCAAGGACTGTCGCCATTGTCCGCCCACGACGGACGCCTTCCGGCAATGGCTGGCGGGGCGCATCAGTGACTTCCTGCGGGCGAGCTGACGGTCCTTCGAGTCGCCGCTGACGCGTCAAGCACCCTCCTGACGCGTCAGGAACCCTGCTGACGCGTCAAGCGACTGATGCGAACCCTGACGTGCGTGTGATTGCCTCGGGGACTCGCGGCAGGGCGTACTGGCATGCCTTCTGCTTGGGTTTCTGACCGAATCATCACCACAAAAGGGAGGCTCGTTCGTATGAGCATCGTGCAGCCAATCTATACCGGCGGAAGCTACAATATCATCCAGACGGTATACCAGCTTTCGAGGTTCTCCGGCCTGGGGGACAGCCTGGAAGATACGGCCTCCAACATCGCGCAGCAGCTTGGGCCGATCATTGACGCTGCGTTGACGAGTCATAGTCAACAGTTGGGGGTGTGGACACGTGTGTGGGGGCCTTGCGTCTATCAAACCGACACGGACTGCAGCGGCAAGGGCAGGGTGTCCAAGGTGGCCGACAATGTCATGTACGCGGTCCACAATGCGCAAGCGGACTGCTATGTCGTGGCGATAGCGGGCACCAACGGGAACAGCGACACCGCGCACAATTGGTACGACACGGACTGCCTGGACAATAGCGTCACGAACACGGTGGCCTTCCCGGTGGGAATCACCCCGACGAACAGCACCAGTCCCAGTCAATTCAACGTGGGGAACGTTTCGCAGGGGGCGGCACGGGGGACCACGAATCTGCTGAACATGCTGGATTCGCAGACGAATCAATCGCTTCAGACCTTCCTGGGGGAGAAAGCGTCCTATCAGGCGACGCTGATCTTCGCTGGGCACAGCCTGGGTGGCTCGCTCTGCCCGACCTTGGCCCGCTGGCTCTATCAGAACGTCTTCGATGTGAAGCGGTGGGCCGCGCTCTATGTGCTGCCGACGGCCGCCCCCTCGACCGGAGATCAAGGATTCGTCAACGCCTTTACTGCGCTCTTTCCGCCGACGGCGATCTCCGGTATCGCGAATTATGGCTATTGGAACCAGGTCATCTGGAACCAGTACGATGTGGTGCCGCACGGCTGGACCAACTTGATGAACGTCCAGCCGTACAATGTGCAGAACGACGTGGTGTGGGATTACGTCGAGAACAAGTCGTGCCAGACGCTCTACGGCCCGCTCAGCGGCTTCCTGGGGCTCGATGCCAACCTTGTTTATGGCGCGATCAACCAGATGTACCAATTGCTGCCGAGCCCGAATCCCTACGTCAGACTGCCTTCGCAGAAGTTCACGCCGTCGCCGCTGCCTCCCCATCCGGGTAGCTTCAATGATTTCATGACGACGGTGGGGCAGCAGCACCTCAACGCCTATGATTCCTTCTTCGGGGTGACACCCAACGTGGCGAAATTGAAGGTCAGCCTGATGCCCTCGGTGCCCGGCGACGCATCCGCGACGGAGGAGCGTTCCGCGCCAGTGCGAAGCACCGCCTGATTCACGGCTTCCCGTGGGGCGGAAGTGTCCGGGAGCCACCCAGCACGGACTCGCCGCGCCACCGGTGTCCGCGGGGGCGCGTGTTGGCTCCCGTGGACTCCCCGCGAATCTGGCACGCGGGGCGGCGAAAAAATCCGGGGCCCTGAATCCTTTCTGGCGCGACGTGACTTCTCCTGGTGAATGGAGGGCGTCATGAAGCGAAATGTCGGGAAGGTGGAGCGGCTTTTCAGGGCCCTGGGCGGGTTGATGCTGGTCACGTGTGCGGTCCTGGCGCCGCTGCCGCTGGCCATCCGGGTCGCGACCTTCGGAGTGCTTGGGGCGTATCTGCTCTTCTCGGCCCTGGCGGGGAGCTGCCTCGGCTATGCCCTGATGGGCCGTTCGACGTGCCCCCTGGAGCCGGGGCGCTGATGGGCGCGGGGCACGGAGGGTTGCTCACTGCGGCGGCCCGGGGTGATGACGAGGCCCTCGCCGCGCTGGTGCGCACCTACCACGACCGGGTGTACCGGTTCGGCCTGCGCGTGTGCCGGGACGGTTACGACGCGGACGATGCGGTGCAGGAGGCCTTCACGAAGCTCGCGAAGCGCCCCGAGGTGCAGCGGGACGCCAGCGTCCTCTCGTGGTTGATGAGCGTGGTGCGCAACACGTGCCTGCGCATGCTCCGTCCCTTCGTCCGCGAGCGGCAGTCCCTGGGCGAGCATCTGGGGGAGGACGCTGGCCTTGTGCCTGACGCGCTCGACCCGCAGAAGGCCCTGGAGCGATGGGAGCTCATCCAGTCCGTCCATGCGGCCATCGCGGGCCTGTCACCGGCCTATCGCGAGGTGCTCATCATGCGAGACCTCGAGGGACTCTCTGGTGAAGAGGTCTGTAGGGCCCTGGGGCTTGAGCTGGCCGCCATGAAGACGCGGCTGCACCGTGCGCGGACCCAACTGCGCGAGGCGCTGCTGCGCCAGGGTGAATGGGGTGAGCACGGGAAGCACCTGAACTGAAGTTCGCGAGCAGGTGCCTTTCGCGGGCACCGGGTGTGTGGCGCCATCGGGCTTCATCGAGTGGGTGCGGGGACTGGATGGGGCCGGGCCGCTGCGCGGGAGCGCGACGCTCAACGAGGTCGCGCTCCCGGACAGCGGGCTATTGCAGGTTGGTGCCCGAGGTCAGTTCACGCCCCAGGAGGACCAGGTTCCCTCGTGACCGAGGTCGGCGTAGTTGAGCCAGACCTGCTGCCCCGCGGCGGTGTTCATGAGGGCGGTGTTCTCCGCCTCATTCCTTGGGGCCTTGAACTCGTAGCCCGTGGGGCACGTCCCTCCGGAGGTCGACGGGTCCCATGCTCCGGGGAAGGAGCTGAGCGCCCAGAGATTGCTCGGGCAGCCCGATGTGGTGCAGGCCGTGTTGGCCTTCCGGCAAGCGCGCTTGTGCGTCGTCCCGCAGGTCTGGTCCCACCAGGTGCCGTCAGCGATCATGGCGGCGCAGTGCTCGTTGCCATTGAAGTTGTTCGGCTCGGTGCTGTCCCAAGCCGTATATGCGCCGGGTGCCCAGCGACCTCCGCTCACGTTGTTGGAGCGATTGAGCCAGACGCGCTCGCCGCCGGCGACCGCGAACAATTCGGCATTTTCAGTCGGGTTTTCGGGGGCCGAAAAAGTATATCCAACCGGGCAGTTCTGCCACCACCAGCTTCCGACTGGGGAGAGGACCCACTTCGCGGGGCAGGCGCCGGAGGCACACGCCTCCAGTCGCTCACAAGCATGGCGTCGGATATCCGAGCATGGCGTGTCGTTCCAGGTTCCAGTGGGCGTCATCTCCACGCAGTGCTCGTTGCCGCCCGAGTTGTTGGGTTCGCCGATGCCCCAGTTGTTGTACCCGTCAATGACCCAGGTCCCTTCCTGGTAGCGGTCCGTGAAGTTGATCCACACGCTGTTCTCCGTGCCTGAGATGATGTTGGCGAGCTTCTTCGCCTCCCATCCATTGACCGGCGGAAGGAAGGAATAGCCCGCGGGACAGGCGGTGAGACCACCCCACCAGTTCCCGCTCGCGCTCGTGACGTGCCAGAAGGTGGAGTCGTATGGGCTGTTGGGGCCGTACTCGGTCGAGCTCGTCTTCCGGCAGGCATACTTCCGGGTGACGTCACAGGCGAGGTCGTTCCACCGCCCCGTGCCCGCCATGAGTTCCGCGCAGTGCTCGGTGCCGCCGGTGTTGTTGGGCTCGCCTTCGGAGAAGGACCAGATGGCGGGACCCATCGTGCTGTTGTAGTAGTTGTAGCCGTTCTCCGCCTCGCGGTCCGGGTCCGCCTCGACGTGATCCAGTGTGACGCTGAAACCACACGCTACCGCTCCAGCGACGTCGAGTTCGTTCCATGCGAGAGCGGGCTGGGGCAGCTCGAAGTGGTCCGTGATCTTGAGCTCGGAGAACTCCGTCCAATCGAGGCCCAGGGCGGAGGCGTTGCCCTCATATGAGCAGGCGTAGTACCCCGTGAACTTGCCGTTGTTGGGCCAGCCGGGTTTGTCTACTTCCGACTCCGAGAAGACAAGCTGACTGACCTGCTGGCCCCCCGCGGAGATGGAGGTGTAGTGGGAGCTGTGCTTGACGGAGACGATGACCCGCTTGCCCATGGCGACGAGCTGGCGCGGCGTGGGCCACTGGGAGGGGAAGAAGGCCTGCTTGAGCGCGGGGCCGAAGATGAGGTCGCCCGTCAGCGGCTTCGAGGTGTCCGGATAGTCCTTGTCGATGTACTGGACGAACTCGTTGAAGAACAGCGTTCGGGAGTGATCGCTGCCAAAGGTGTCTTCAATCCAGATGAGCAGCACTTCATTCTGGGTCTCGGGGTCCGTCAGCCATCTGCCGACGTGTTTGAGGACGTCGTCGACCGTGGTGGAGAACAGCTCGCCCTCGTGGTGGAAGCAGGGGATGCCCTCCTCGTTGGGGTCGTTCGAACAGGCCCGTGCAGTGTCAGAACCGCTCCAGGCGTCGATGGCCAGGTTCCTCACGCCCGATACTTGATGAAAATCGTCGACTCCCGAAAAAGGGGGGCGGACCCTAAGGGTTTCCCCCACGGGAAGTCAAACCGGCTCTTCCGTGGCTTGTCCGCGCATCCCAATGATGCTGGGCGAGTGCTGTCGGCCGACGAGCCTGATACACACGGTCCATCCTTGAATGGAGGGCGTCTGGGCGATGAATGCTGACGAGGCGACTGATGCGGCGCGGCGTTTTGTCGCGCGAGAGGTGAGGGCGGTATTGCGGCTGGCTTCAGGAGCGCGGAAGCACCCGAGGATGGCCGATGAATGGGTCGTCTTGTTTGACCGGAGTGGTGAGGATGGCTCCGTTTTCGATGGGCCGTTGATGGTGCTGGTCAATGACAAGACAGGGGTTGCCCGATTTCTTTGAATGCAGTGTGGTGTTGGCCGCCCAAACCCTGTCGCCTGGGAGGATGGGGCTGGAGCGACGGAGGCCCAACGCGCGGACTATGTTGCGGAACGGCGGAGCCACTCCTCGAACCGCGTCGGCCCCACACGAACTCCGTCGCCCGGCGTGAGCGACTGGTCGTCCAGCTCCACGCCAAAGTAGAGCGCGTGAGCATCGGCGATGACCTTGCGCCCGTCCTGCTTCGCGGTCATGAAGCGTTGGACCACGTCGACGAGTCGCACACGCTCCGGCCCGGCCACTTCGACGATGCCATTGACCGGCGCGCCCAGCGCCGCTTCGGCCACCGCGTCCGCCACGTCGTCCGACGAGATGGGCTGTATGAGCGCCGTGGAAACGCGCACCGTCTCGCCTTCCGTTCCCGCCTTGGCGATGCCGCCCATGAACTCGAAGAACTGCGTCGAGCGCACGAGGGTGTACGGAATCCGGCCGGCAGTGATGAGCTTTTCCTGCGCCATCTTGCCGCGAAAGTAGCCGCTGCCCAGAAGCCGCTCGGTGCCGACCACCGACAGCGCGACGTGGTGCTTCACGCCAGCCTTCTCTTCCGCCGCGAGGAGATTGCGCCCCGAGGTCTCGAAGAACTCCAGCACGGCCTTGTCCTCGAACGACGGCGAGTTCGCCACATCGACGACCACCCGCGCGCCCGCGAGCGCCTCCTCCAGGCCTTCACCCGTGAGGGCGTTGATGCCCGAACTGGGCGCGGCCGCCACCACCTCGTGGCCCTGCCCGCGAAGCCTCGTCACCACCTTCGTTCCGATGAGGCCGGTGCCACCGATGACCACGATCTTCATGTTTGCCTCTCCGTTGACGACGAGAATGTAGGCATGAAAGGGTCTGGCAGCCATGACAGATACCCCGGAATTTCTGCCAGTTTCGGGCGGGCAGCGCACCGTGCTCTTCGTCGCCTTTCCCGACATGGGGTTGCTGGACCTGACGGGGCCGCAGACCGTGTTCTGGGCCGCCTCAAAGGCCCTGGCGGAGTGCGGCTTGCCGGGGTACCTCCGCCACACGGCGAGCCTTGACGGTGGGCTGGTGCAGTCGGCGGAAGGCGTCGCGTTGCAGACGGTGCCGCTCGCCGCGTTCGCGAGAGTCCCTGTCGACACCGTCGTCGTTCCTGGCTCGCCGAACATCGAGCAGGTGCTGGCCCGCTCCGAGCCGCTGATTGATTGGCTGCGGCTGAAGGCGGCAGCGACCCGCCGCACCGCATCGGTCTGCAGCGGCACCTTCCTGCTGGCCCAGGCCGGGCTGCTTCACGACAAGCGCGCGGCGACACACTGGGCCATGTGCGACCTGCTGCGCGAGCGCTTCCCTTCAATCAAGATCGACCACGACGCGCTCTTCGTCCGTGAAGGCCCTGTGTGGACCTCGGCCGGCGTCAGTGCGGGAATCGACCTGGCCCTCGCACTGGTGGAGGCGGACCATGGACATGACCTGGCCATGAAGGTGGCAAGGGAGTTGGTCGTCTTCCTGAAGCGGCCGGGTGGGCAGTCGCAGTTCAGCGAGCTGCTGAAGTCGCAGACGAAGGACGGCGCCGCCTTCGATGAACTGCACCTGTGGATCTCCGACAACCTGGGCAGCGACAACCTCACCGTCGAAGCGTTGGCCGAAAGAGCCCGCATGAGCCCGCGCAACTTCGCGCGTGTCTACAAGCAGAAGACCGGCCGCACTCCGGCGAAGGCCATCGAGGTCCTGAGGCTGGAGGCAGCCCGGCGGATGCTGGAGGATTCGAAGCGAAACGTCGACCAGATCGCCCGCGTGTGCGGCTTCGGAAACGAGGAGAGGATGCGGGTGACCTTCCAGCGCAATCTTTCCATCTCGCCAAGCGACTACCGGAAGCGGTTCGCGACGTGAAGTTTTCCCGAAGAGATGCAGGAGGGGGACATCCACCGCGATGACACCGCTCCCTCCAGCAGCCGCGGAGGAGGGGCCCTTGGCGCGACGTCAGACACCGTGTGCGCCGCCCAGCCGCGTGGCCCTGGAAGAGGCGCGCGGACAGGGCAGGGGCGTGCCGTGCCCGCCGAGCTCAATGCGGTGGCGAGCGCTGTGTACTCAGTCCAGCCAAAATTCAGCCGTTTTCGTGACAACTTTTCCGTCTTCTCCAAATCGGACGGTCCGGATTCGATAGTTGTCCTTCTTTGCACTCTTTGAATACGACCAAACCGCGCCATAGGGTGGATCAAGCTCTTGCACGCGCAAGGGTTCACCTAGCGCATGTCGGACCTGCTCCTCGGACATGCCTGGCAGGATCGTACGAAAACCTCTGTCCGAATACCTGGCTGAATAGACGGTATCTTCGCCAACAATACAGGCCAGCAGCGCACCAGAAACACCATCCAAAAGAAACGCTCGCACCAACACCACCGCCGAAAGGACGACAACCACACCAACAGCCACACAGCCAAGGCGTCGTCCTCCGGAAGCACCTTTGGCCATTGCGTCATTTTCTCCGAGCGGACTCACGCAGCCGCCCCCAGTTGTTGTCTGCCTTCTCGTCCTTGAGGTATTCGTACCACGCGGTTTCCCTCCGACCAGAACCAAGTTGTTTGATGCCGGGCACTGTCCCTACGGCGAATCCAACGATCTGCTGGGTTGTCATCCATATCGCGCCCGAGCTGGGACTCTCCTGGAATCCGTTCGACTCCCTCGAGTGGGGGCAGAGCCGAGAGAGGAAGAGGCGAGCCCTCCGCGTGAGGCAGTTGAGAAGGCGGAACGGATAAAGAAGCGGAGGCCGCGACGGGATGGGGCCGGGCTGCTGGGCAGGACATTCGCGTTGGATGTCTTCGCCTGTGCCGGGTGTGGAGGCAGGTGCCGAGTATTGGCGTACCTGACGGCACCTGATAGGGGCGCGGACTGGGCAGGCGTGTGCCCAAGGGAGGTGCGCCGCGTCTGCACCGGCCCGTGGCACAGCCCGAGCGGCACCCGCCAGCGGCACTCCTCGGCGCCTCTGCATCTGCCACCACTCTCAACAGGGCCTCCATCTCTCCTATATGCTCTCCGACAGTCGACAGTGGAGACCATCGTGCCGGGAAGCAACGCCGTGGCGTCGTTCTCTCGCGGAAGCTTGCGCTCCATCCCGCATGGGATGAGTCTGAAGTCTTCATGCTGTAACGGCGACGGGAGGGTCTGGTGAAACGCCTGGGAGCCGCGGTGTTTGGACTGATGCTCGCGGGGGGGACGCTGGCGGCGTCTCCGCGCTCAGAGAATCCGGAAGGCTTCGTCCTCGAGCCCTTCCAACCCTGCGCGCCTTCCGGAGCCGGCTACCTGGCCTTCACCCCGGGTGGGCGACACATGCTGCTCGAAGAACCGGAGGATGCTGGAACGAGGCGCATCTGGGCCGTCGAGCCGGGCACCCGGACTCCCCCGGTACTCCTGACGGGCGCCGCGGTCTCCAACGAGCATCTCGCCTGCGGCGGTGATGCGTTGAGCACCTGTGTCGGCTGCCGGGGCCTGACTCCGGATGGCGGGAGCGCTCGGACCCTCGGCGTCGCGTGCCGATGGTACCGGGGTGACGGAGGCTCGGACGAGGTCCGGTTCCAGGGTGACTGGGCCCAGGGACTGGAGGGACCGTACTCCTTCGAGGTCCATCCGGAGCGGCACTCGGTCGCGTTGCGGAGCTCCGACAATGCAATCCGTGTCATCGAGCGTGACGGGGGAGTGTCCCCATCCCTTCGGATACCCGAGCTGCGGTGGGTGACGCCCATGGGCTGGGAGAAACAAGGAGCGCGCTACCTGCTTCGATTCGGGGTCTCCACGCTCCCTGGCGTGCAGTATTTCGCCGGTGACTACAATCCACCCGCCGAGAGGGAGCTCCTCAGCGCGCTGTGGGATCCGAGCACCGGTGTGGTGGGCGCGACGCAGGTGTGGCCGGACGATGGCGAGAGTCGCTCCTTTTCGCCCAGCCGTCGGCATGCCCTGGACCTCGACCCGAGGGATGGACGGGCGCCGGTGCTCGAGGAGGTGTCCTCCGGGGCCATCCGTCGGCCGAAGTTGCCCGAGCGCGTGCGGGATGCGGTCCTGGGGGCATCCGGAGGCATTCCGGCCTCCTGGGCGGGTGGTTCGCGGTGGCTCGGCGAGAGCTGGGTGGCCCTGAGCCTCGACCCGCTCGTCATCCTCGATGCCCGGACGCTGAAGCTCTTCTATCCGATGGCCCTGCGGACGCCCGTGACGCTCGAATCCTTCAGTCCGGACCTGCGCTGGGCGGTGGGTCGCGCGCCGGACGGAAGCTGCCAGCTCGCGAGCCTCCGACCGACGAACGGAGCGCAGGTCCCCAGACGTCCCTACCCGGCATCGTGGTGGCCCGAGGCGACCGCGGAGTAGCGGAGGAATGGCTCAATCCCACTCAGGTGCCGTGCCCCGTGTCACCGTGATGGCGCCGGGGCTATCCTCCCGGCATGTCCCACGTCGACTACGTGAAGATTCGTGGCTGCGAGGCCTCGGAAGAGGTGCGGCCAACACTCCTGAGGCGCGGCATCACCGCGGGCCCGGACCTTCACGAGAAGCAGAAGGTGGAGCAGGTGTTGCTGGCCGCCCTGGATGACTTTCCGGAGGCGCTCATCTGCGTGGTGTTCCAGGACACGTTCCTGGAGTTCGAGCACGGCGTGTTCCTGGCCTCCGATGACGGGCTCGACGAGGCGGAGGTCTGCTGGTCCTTGAAGGAGGATGAGCGGGTCGGGTTCTCGGTGCCGAAAGGGGAGGAGGCCCAGGTTCCGCTCTCCGTCGGCGCGGACAGCCTGCTCGACCTCTTCGACGGCACGACGAAGGATGCTTCCGCCGAGGAGCACCTGCTGCGTTTGCCCGAGCGCTTCTTCGAGCTCCCGAAGGCACTGCGGATGCTGGCGCATATCGCCGCGGTGCTCGAACCCGACCGGTTCCAGGTCCTCGTGGACATCGCCGGGCACTACTACGTGGCCACGCTGGAGCGGAAGAAGGGGGTCGTCCTGGCGCCGCTCTACCCCTGGGTGGAGGACGCCGAGGTGCGGAAGCTCATGCGCTCGGCGGTGGGCACTCCGGCGCCGGGGACGTTCGAGCCCTGCCCGAAGAAGGAGCGGGCTCGGGGCGGCTCGAAGCGGGACCCCCAGCAGCCCTTTACGACGGGCTCACTGAAGGCGCGCATGGACAGCGTCCAGGACGCCCCCGTCATGGTCCGCGCCGCGTATGGCAGCAAGACCTTCGTGGAGACTCCCGAGGCCTTCGAGCAGCTCGTGGCCGCGCTGCGGGCCTCGGAGAATGGGGGACCCCGGTTCGCCCCGGTGCGGAGCGCGCTGTACCAGGTGCTCTTCAATCACTGGCCGGAGAAGACTCGGCCGCTGCTCTTCTCCGGGCTGGAAGCGGAGCAGGACGACGCGGTGCGCGGGCGGCTCTACGCCTGCCTGTCGAGGGTGGAGGACCCGGCCGCGTACCACGCCCTGGCGCGAGGCATGAAGGTGGAGCCGCCCGGGGTGCTCGAGCGGCTGTCCCAGGTCATCTGGCGGCAGACGGCCACGGTGGAGCTGCTGGTCCGTGAGTACCTCGTCCCTTCATGGCCGGAGGACCGCGCGCTGGCGGACCGCCTCGTGAAGGTGCTGCGTGACGAATACGTGGAGATTCCGCCCGCATGGGTGTCCGAGGCGCCCGAGGAGCTGCTGAAGGTGCTCGGCCCCGTCCTCGCGAAGGCCTAGGGACACGGGGCATCACGCCCGCCACTCCGGGTCGAGGTCCGCCAGGTTCGCCATGCCCCTCCGCTGCATGTGCCGAGATGAAGGCTCACTGCAATCCACTGGACTGTCGCGCGATATGTCGCGGGGATTTTGAATCTCCGCGACGCCGTTGCGTACATTGCGCATCCAGCCACTCAAGGGGTCCACCGCAATGCACAACCCATTCAAATCGAAGGCCTTCATCGTCATCGCATGTGTCCTGGGGTCCATGACGGCCAGTGCCCAGGATGAGGACGAGGCCGCGTCGGTCAAGGTCGGCAAGGACGGAAGCGTGAAGGTGAAGGCGCAGGGGAATACCGTCGAGACGCGCGGCGGAACGACACGGGTACGCTCGGGCGGAGGCGTCGACGTCCAGGTCGATGGCGCCATGGCGCATGACGATGACGACGAGGCTGACACGTCGTCGCGGCGCAGCGGCTCGCTCGAACTGGTGGACTCCGAGCGCACGGTGACGCACGACTGTGCCGACGGGGGCAAGGTGGAGATTGTTGGCTCCGACAACAAGGTCACCCTGACGGGGACCTGCGAGCTCGTCGAGGTGACGGGCAGCGACAATCAGGTCGTGGTCCACACCGCGCACCGCATCGAGACGACGGGCAGCGGCAACAAGGTCTCCTGGAAGCAGGGCGCGGAGAAGGGCAAGAAGCCGCGCGTCAGCAACACCGGAACCAACAACCGCATCGCCCAGGCGCGCTGAGCCGGGACATTGCGAGGAGGTGGGGCAGGCAGACCTTCGCCCCCCCTCCCGTTCCCACGGGGATGGCCCGAGGCCGCGCCTGCCTCCATTCAGGCGCGCGGGTGGCGTGGCCTTCGCCCGCCGGACAGGCCTGGCAATCGTCACATTTAATTGTGATTAATCCCGGTTAATCAGCACGACAAGCAGAGTGGCCTCTACCTGCCGCCGAAAGGGTCACGGCAGGGCTGACAATCCAAGAGGTCAATCCATGTTGAAGCAAGTCATGCGGCCGTTGTTCCTGGGGGCGATGTGGTTGGGCGCCGCTGCCTGTGGTGGAGCGCCGATGGACGAGGCGTCCGCCGAGACGGTGGAAGTGGGCGAGGTGGAGCAGAACGTGTGTCAGCCCGGGACGTACCAGGGCGCTTGTCGCGACTACGGCAGCGGTGGGTGGCTGGATTCGAGCTGTCCGAGCGGGACGCCGTACAAGTGGAGCTTCTGGAACTGCTCCCAGTACATGTATGGCTCCGGAGCGTCAGCCCAGTACTACCGCCAGTACTGCTTTGACCTGCAGCTCTACACCTGCCACAGCAGCATCAACACGCCTCCTGCCGGGAGCCCTCCGCCCGTCGGCCCCCCGCCGCCCTGCAGGCAGAACTGCTAGTCCGTGTCTGGCTAAGGCGGGGTCGCGCGAGGGATTCGCGCGGCCCACGCCGCGCGTGACGCCAATCATGCGCGCAATCATGCCATGTGTGGAAAATAGGACAAAGTGGACAGATTGGTGAAGGCGCTCGCGACAAGTCCGCGCGTCTGCCGTTGAGTCCAGTGCATGGGTGGACCGACTCGTGGTCCGTCGGTCCACACGCGCCATTTCAGCCAGGACTGAAATGCCATTGCAGGCCTATCACCCATACAAGGACTCCAGGCGTGTCCGGTGGTGCCGCGCGGGCACACGCGTCTGGAGCGAACGGGAGGCATCATGGCGTCGCACGTTGGAGCGGCTTCGACTGTGAAGGGTTTGCGTTGGGGCGTGGTGTTGCTCGCGGGGCTGGTGGGCTGTGAGCCCACGGCGAAGAAGGAGCCCGCGACGCACCACGAAGAGGTGCGCTCCATCGAGGAGCAGTCCCGGAAGCTGTCTCCTCCCGCGGGCTGTGAGGAGATCACCATGGGGGAGCTGGCCAACGGCGTGGAGCTGACGCCCATCATGTATACCAATCAGCCCATGCTGCGCGGCAACTTCGGCAGCTTCGGGGACCCGGCCGCGCCAGACCTGGCGCGCATCCGCTTGGATGTGAATACGAAGCCGGGCCTGTACGACCTGTCCATTGGGGGTGGGAACACCTTCGCCTGTGACCAGTGCGTCCTGGGCTACAAGGACGCGGGGACGGCCGCGGAGAAGTACCTGGTCGCCAATTCGGGGACGATGCTGGTGGCGCTGAAGGTCTCGCCCGACCAGACCATCGGGGCGCTGGCCAACGTGGTGCTGCGCGAGGCGGTGAATGCCCCGCCGCTCAACGCGCCCTTCCGGGGCTCCGCCCTGGTGCCGGGCGGGGAGTGCAAGTGGCTGCGCTTCGCGACGTGGAACACCGTGCGCCAGGACGGGTGTGATCCCCGCCAGGGCTCGCTGACGGCGAACCTGCCGGACACCACCTGCGTGCCCACCAACTACGTGGGCTCGGATGGCACGCTGGAGCGCTCGCTGGGGACCAAGGCGCAGGGCGAGGCGTGCACCACCACGCCGGCCGCGAGCGAGTACGAACTGGCCTCGACGGACTGCGAGCAGGGCTACGCCTGCACGGACCTGCTCACGCAGAACGCCCAGTGCACGAAGACGTGTGACTTCATGGCCGACAATCCCGGCTGCCCGTCGGACATGGTGTGCGGCGTCTACGGACTGTGCACCGAGCAGAGCGTGCTGGAGTCCTTTGGCTTCACGTTCGACACCGCGCCCATCGGGACGTCGTGCACCGCGGGGGTGACCTTTGCCGAGTACTGCGGCAGCGAGGGCGCGCGCGGCATGTGCCTGGACCTGGGCCGTACGGGCACCGCCACCTGCCTGCGCAACGAGCGCGCCCGCACCGACTGCGGTCCGGGCGAGGATCTGGGCTACCTGGGCTTCGTCCTCCCGGGCAACGGCTTCGACCGCACCTACGGCTTCTGCTACCACGACGGACTGTGAGCGGCTCGAGGTGAGCTTGTCCAGGCCCCCGAGGTGCCCCTCGTGGGAGGGTGGCCTGGACAGGTGTTTCCCACGGGGCCCGGCCCGGTACGTGCTCAAGCGCTCCGCGACGCGATGAGCGCGAGGTTGCGCGGAGACAGGCGCGGATCGAAGAGCTGGAGGAGTTCGACCTGGAAGCCCAGCTCCTCCAGGAGGATTGCGCGATCAAGCAGGAGCACGACTTCCAACGCCCTCGCGAAGCGGTCCCTCAGCAGATGGCAGAGCAAAAGCTCCCGCGTCTCGGCGCGAACGGACACCTCGAAGGCATTCAGCTCGGCGTCCGTCATGCGGGGGTCGAGGCCCAGGCGCTCCAGGCGGTCGAGTGCGTAGACGGCGAAGGGGCCGTCATAGAGCGCTCGGGGCGCGTCCCCGGCCCTCACGAAGCCGCGCTCGGGGAAGTGCCGCTTCGCTAGGAGATCGAACGCGAAGCGCCACGCGTAGACCCGCTTCATCCGCGCGAACTCCACCTCGGTCTTGTGATGCCGTCCCCGCGTCGTCAGCGCCAGGGCGTGCGAGGTGAAGGGCAGTGGGTGCGCGCCCCCGAAGCCGGACACGGGGTAGTCCCGAGGGACCTCCAGCTTGTCGTAGCAGCAGCCGATGTTCAGGACGAAGCCCGCCCCCTGGCTCTTGCGGAGCTGCGTGAGGGCGAGCGGCCCGCAGGTGTGCAGGCCGATAGAAGCCCGGTCCAGGCCGGAGAAGAGCGGGTCGATTCGCGGTTGGAGTCCGTCCTCGACGGAGGCCAGGATGAAAGACAGGGTGTCCCCGACCGGGGAGTGGGTTCTCGTCAACCACCGCCGGCCCTTGTCCTGCAATGCGGCGTCCCTATCGATGCTGTGGAAGGTCCACCCGAACGTCCGCGCACAGAGGCGGGCGAGATGTCCCATGCCGCCGCCGATATCGACCGCCTGGTGGATGAAGCGCGTTCTCGGCGCGAGCAGGGCGAGCACCCGCTCGAGTTCGTGGGTCTTCTTGGCGCTGAGTCCCTGCGTCTGCGCGACTGTCAGCGGATGAATGCCCTCGTGCCAGGGCAGCGCCGTCAGTTCCTGGAGCGCGCCGAGGAGCGCGCCCAGGGACGGAGGAGGGACGCCCACGAGCACCCCCTGGTCCAGCCGCCGCTCGCCCGCTTCATCGAGCGACCGGGCATAGGCAAGCCAGTCCTCGGGATAGGCGGCGCCGGACTCGGGCCAGCCCTGGAGGATGGAGCGGGACCAGAGTGGGGACCAGGGCCTGAGCAGGTGCGTGAGCGCCTCGAGTCGCGCCTGGAAGTCCATGGCGGCGCATCCTATGCGCCGCTGCTCCGCCCGTGGGTGATGACGAGGGCCCTCCCTCGGCAGCCGTGCTCGGCAACGCATGGGCGCACGCTCGCCCCCAGGCGTTGTTCCTCGTCGGAGGCGAGCGCGAAAGCCCGGCCGCCGTCAGTCGCCGCGGTAGGTGGTGTCGAGGATGCCGACGCCCGCGCCTTCCACGTACAGGGTGACCTGCGTGCCCTGGGTGGCGGCCTGGGTGGCGCGCTCGAACAGGCCCAGGCGCTCGGCCTCGCTGTACTGGTAGCCGGCGGACGAGGCGCCCGAGCCCAGATAGTAGTAACTGCCGACGAAGCTCCCCGTGCAGTTCGCCCCGGTGTTCACCTGCACGACCACGTAGCCCTGGCCGTAGACGACATTGGGTTGCCGGGTGTACTTCGCCGCGCAGACATAGCCATTCACGGTGATGGGGGCCGCCAGGGCCGTGCTGGAAAACCCGACCGACATCATCACCGCCGAAACAACGATGGACGCTCGCTTCATGGTGTTGTCCCCTTGTGCTGTGGATTGAGGCCTCCGCACCCAGGCTGGGTGTGGGGCTCCGGAAAGCGTCTCTGCCTTTCCTCGCGAGATAACGTGCGAAGGGGGATTTCTTCCTCACCTCCTGTTCGCGTTCGAGCGTGGGATGAGGTGGGAACTGGCGCGCGCACGCAGGGGGAGGTGGATGGCGCGGCGCGCTCTTGATGTGTCCCAGGAGGGGTCAGAAGGTGACTTCTTCGATGACTTTTGTGTGGTCGCCTGGCAGCCGGGGTGCCACCTGCCCGGCGAGCTCCTTGATGCGCGCCGCGGAGCAGCCGCCGCAGCCCAGGGCGTCCTTGAGCTTCTTCCCTCCCGGACCGGCCCGCAGGTTCTTGACGGCGTTCCACGCGTTGATGAGGCCGAACTTCCGGGTGCGCACGGTCTCCCCTCGGATCGCCTTGCAGATCAGCTCGAGGTCCGCGTCATCGAACTCGGTGAGGTCGCGGGCTTTGTCATCACTCGGGTGGTTGGCATAGAACACCCTGCGTTGCCTGGAGAACGTGGGCCGGGTGTTCAGCGTCTGCATGAGCGCGCTGCCTGCGGTGAGGTCTCCCGGTCCGGGAACGCAGTCGGAGACAATCAGCGGAGCATCCGTGAACCCCTGGAAGACAGGGTCGATCAGCGTCATCCGGAGGTCGAGCTGACTCGGGCTGGGCGCCGGTTCGAGCACGAAGCCCTTGCGATGCCGGCCGCGCACCTTCTTCGTGAACCCGCAGTTGGTGGGGACCTCCGTCGGCATCCATTCTTCGTCCGCGAGCGAGTGGTCCGCGCCCGTCGCGATGATTGCGCCGAGTGAATGCGCCACCACCTGCACGGTCGTCCCCGAGTGCGCTCCCCGCGCCTGAACGATGGCGTTGCGCAGGCAGTCGGCCGTCTCCATAGGGTGCCGGTTGTCCGGGTAGAAGAAGTCGTAGACCTGCGCATTGGACGGGAAGTTGTTGATGGCCGGGTCCATCACCTCGGGCCCGGCGCCGATGCCATGCACGGAGATGTAGGGCACCTTGTTCGGATCGATGGGCCCCCTGGGGCGCAGCTCGCACATGCCACAGCGCGCGCGCATCCGGGACCGCTCCGCGCCATTCGTCCGGTCACCCGCCGTGGTCGGCGTGGGATTCAGGACGGGGGTTGGCGCAGGCGCGGCCTGGGGTGCGAAGGAGGCTTGCACTGGCGGCCCCTCGGTCAGGGTGGCGCCCGCGTCGGTCCCTGCATCGGCGCCCGCGTCCACGACAGGCCCCGTCCCCGCATCCCGCCCTGCGTCCGAACCCGCGTCGGCGCCTCCGTCCGAACCCGCGTCTGAACCACCACCGCCACCGCCGTCCGAACCTGTGTTGGAACCCGCATCGGTGCCTGCGTCGTCGTCACAGGTGGCTGTCTCAGTGAACTCCTGCTCAGGAGGAGGACAGCCGGCGTCTCCGGCGTCACCCGCATCTCCAGCGTCCCCGGCGTCAGCGCCTCCGTCACACTCGTCGCAGACCTCGGGCTCCTCCTCGTCTTCGGTCGACATCCCTTCGCGCCACTGTTCCGTGCTTCCTGTGCCCTTGTCCTCCGAGAGGCAGGCCGACATGCCGACGGCAAGCACGAGCATCGCCAGGAAGAGCGCGCGGGCAGCGAGGGGACTGGCGGTCGGGGGTGGCGGTGGCTGGGAAACCAGCATGGGATGTCCTGGATTGAGAAGGAGTTGCGAGCCCTCCTCGCGAGCCTAGGACAAACAGCGGCACCTGAACAGGTTTACCTGGAAATCCACGAGAATCGGAATGGGCCTCCAGTCGCTGATGCTGGGGCTGACGGCACGCGGTATCGGAACCTGTGTCCAGGCTGACGATGTATCCCGAAGTCATCCGCCGTGAGCTTTCAATCCCAGATGAGTTCATCCATCCGCTCGGGCGGGAGTGGAGTTGATGGGACGAGGAGGGCGGCCAACCCGAACACATGTTCACGGTTTGCGGGGGCATTGTTTTCATGTAAGCAAACCAAGACAGAGGGGGATATCCATGCAGCGGTTCTTGAGAGTGCTGGCTGGCGCGGTGTTACTTGTTTCGTGCGGAGAGTCCGCGAGCGAATCGGTGAAGACTCCGGTGCGTCTCGAGGTCGAGCGCGAGTTGACGGCACGCGGCTTTGATTTGCGCGAGATGTCCGTGGTGCCCCGGAAGGAAGGGGACGACACGTACCACCAGCTTCGTGTCGACGAGCTGCCCGTGTGGGGCGTGGGCGCGAAGACCGCGAACGGGAAGACCCGCGTCACCCCGGTTCGCGTCGAGCCCACGGCGAAGGTCGAGACCCAGGCGCGCGTCACCCGGGGCGAGGCCGAGGCGGCGGCCCTCTCGGCGCTGGGCGACCCCACTGGGACGGTGTTGCGCGGCGGAGAGCTGATGCTGCGTCCGCACGAGGAGCGGCGGCTCAAGCCGGGTGTGCCGGTGGCGGGCTCTCACGATGCGACGCAGTATGAGCGTGTCATCACCGAGCTGACGCCCATCTACCGATTGACGCTCTCCACCGGCGGCCCGGGTTCTCTCTGGGCCTTTCCGCGTGAGTGGGTGGGCGAGGTAGACGCGCTTTCGGGCAAGGTCCTGCGGGTGGCTCCGGCGGAGGTACACGTCACCTACGCCAACGCGTCCTTGAAGGGGCGCTACTCCGGCACCAACACCTTCTCGGTCGTCGTCAACACGGCGAAGGCGCTGTACAAGCTCGAGGACAAGCGGGGCAACAAGTTCCTCGCCACGCGCCCGAACGGCGACGGCACCATTACCTATCTCGACTACTCGAGCCCCGATGCGTCTTTCGGAGATGGCGCGCTGTTCAACGTCACCTCCGAGGCTCGGAGCACGAACGGAGAGACCGCCGCGGTCGACGCCTTCTTCGCCTCGAACATGACGTCGACGATGTTCGAGTACTTCCTCGGCCGGACGGGGTCCAAGGCGCTCCCCCCGATGGAATTCAAGATGCACTATCCATGGGACAACGCGGGCTACATCGCGAGCAGCAATGACCCAAGGGTCTTGATTGGCTATGAGACCTATCCGGCGCCGACGGGGGTGACGACGCTCGTCCACCTCGCGGCCACCGACATCGTCGCCCACGAAATCACCCACGATTTCTTCATGCGTGAGGTGTGGGGGGATCCGAGCCTGGGCTCCGGGGCGTCCGGAGAGATTGCTGCCCTCAATGAGGGCACCGGCGACATCATGGGCTCCTTCACCGAGCTGGGGCGCGACACCCTCAAGCGGCGCCCCCTGAATGAGATTGACCAGGTGCTCCTGCGCCCCGCCAATCTGACGATAGGCGAGGACACCGGAGTTGCAGGACGCAGCCTCCTGACGCCCTCCAATCCGGAGTGGACCCCGGACCTCGTCAACTGGGATGAGCACGAGAGCTGTGGGCCCATCGACCGGATGTTCCTGCTCCTGGCCTATGGCTGTCAGCCGCTGGCGCAGGGCCAGTCTCCGGGGCCCTGGAACTGCCCGAGGGTCCCCGAGGGCTTCACGGGCATCGGGCCGTCCACCGCGGCGGTCATCTGGACCCGCACGGTGGAGGCGCTCCCGGTCGGGGCGGACTACGCCCAGGCCCGAGACGCCGCGCTCATGGCGGCCGGGGTGATTGACGGCGCCTCCTCCTCGACGAAGATGCGCGCAGTCGCCTCTGCCTTCGCGGCGATCAACGTCGGCGCGGTGCCGGACAACCAGCCGCCGCAGGCGACGCTGTCCTGCCGGCAGCGCGGCTCGGACATCGAGTGCACTGGGACAATCACCGACGCGGAGACTCCCAATCAGGCCCGCCAGGCTCCGCGCCTCGTGGTCGACGGCGGCGTGCAAACGGTCGTGCTCCCAAGCTTTCAGTTCACCCAGCTCATCCCCGCGGGCGCGCTCTCCACGGGGCCCCATACGATTGTTCTCGAAGCATGGGACCTCTGGAACAATCAGGTGACCAAGAGCGTGACAGTGACGCTGGACCGGACGCCGCCCACCGCGTCGCTCACCGTCACGGGCTCGTTGAAGCAGCCTTGGTTCTTGATCACCGCGAACGACGCTTCGGGGATTGATTCGGTCGACTTCATCCGGAACGGACAGTTGATTGTCTCGCTCATGGCGCCGCCGTTCGATCACCAGTTCGACACCACCACCTGGGCCGATGGTACCTACCCGCTGACCATCAATGTCTCCGACCCGGCCGGTAACGTGACGACGCTCACGCACACGCTGAGGGTCGACAACACACCGCCGTCGGTGTCGATGGCCGTGAGCTCCGCCGGGCCGCCGTTCACCGTCAACGCTTCCGTGAGTGATGCATCCGTGATTACCCGGGTGGACTTCAAGGTGGACGGTGTGGTGTTCGCCACGAGGACGAACTCCGCGACGACCTACTCCGCCAGTTACTCACCGACCGACGGTCTGGCGCACAACCTGATTGTCGAGGTCACTGACGCGTTCGGGAACAAGGGTGTCGCGACCCGGGCCGCGCCGCTCGACAGCACTCCGCCCGCCGTGACGTTCAGCGCGTCCCAGTTGGGCACCACGATGACGCTCAGCGCGAACGTCACCGATACGTGCGGCATCCAGTACCCATACTCGCTCTTCGTGGACGGCACCCTGGTCGCCCAGCCCACCACGTCGGGCTACGTGCTGACGTTCGGCTCGGAGATGGCGTCTGGAACGCACGTGTTCCAGGCGCTGGCGCAGGACCGTTGCGGCAACACGGCCAACTTCGTGGCCTCGTTCGTCAAGTCGAACTCCGTGCCGGTGATTGTCTCCATCACGCGCAACGACACCCAACCCAAGAAGCCGAAGTTCACCGTGGCCTGCAACGACCCGGAGGGAGTCCACCACGTGGAGATGCGCGAGAATGGCGTCATCCTCCAGTCCGACACCACCGCGCCGTACGAGTTCGTCGTCGACACCTCCTCGCGCACGGACGGCGATTACATCGTGCTGTTCCAGTGCTCGGACAACGCGGGCTTCGCCAGCAGCCCGGAGACCCGGACGGTGATCGCGGACAACACGGGCCCGACGTTCAACTTCAGCGTCCAGGGCTCACGTCGCGCGTATCTGGTGTCGGCGGGTGCGGTGAGCGACTCGCACGGTGTGCAGTCGGTGACCCTGAGCGGAGGCCTGATTGGAGGCTTCACCGTGACGCTGCCTGTGGCCCCCTACGCATACGTGTGGAACATCGCTGGCACAGCCCCGGTCCAGAGTGACATCCCATTCTCTATCTCGGCGCGAGACACCTGGGGCAACGAGTCTTCGCTCAGCCGCATCTGCTATGTGGACACCGCCTCGACGCAGGACGTCGTCCTGAATTGTCATTAGGTGTCCTGAACCCCAGGCAGGCGGCCGGGCCCGGAGAGTTTTTTCCAGGCCCGGCCGTAAATTCTCAGTCGGTCAGACAGACCCACCTGTTGTGCGGAATGGCCTGGCAGAGACAATAACCCGGGGTGCCGTTGGCGAAGGTACAGCCAATCTCCCGGTCCGGGCTGCAGACCTTGCCCTGGAGGGACTCGCAGGTGGCGGCCTGCGCGGACACTTCCTGCTCGGGAAGGGCGCCAGTCTCGGTGCCCTCCGGGACTTCTGCTCCGCCACAGCCAACGATGGAAACGAGCGCTGCGAGTGCCAGTACACGAAGAATCATGTTGGAAACCCCGTTGCAGTTGTAGCCCTCGAATCCAACTGCGGGCCCTGGGCTTGGGTCAAGCGCCACCCTTCTGACGCGTTGCGCCCATTGTCCACCCCACGTCAGTGGATGTGTGGGAACTGGCGGCACCGGAGGTCCCCCGGTCCGAGTGGCTTCCAATGAGTGACTGGCTTCAAGTGAGGGATGGCTCAGCTGTCCATGGGGATGCGGCTCCTGCCTTTCCAGCGAACCCTCTCCAGGGAGCGAAACACCTCGTGGAGACGAATGTGTCGGTGCTCGGCCATGCTATGGAAGAGACATGAGTGATTCGACCACGCTTCTGGGGGCCCGCAACGTGCGCATCAGCGCGGACTTCTGGAAGAAGTGCGCGCCCCTGCTGGGCAATAACGTGTTCCTCGACCTCGCCCTGGTGAGGCGCACGGCCTGGGGAGACCTCGACTTGTCGCTGCCGGAGGGGACGCGGCTGATTGGCTATGTGAAGCAGGAGAAAGACTATCTGGTCTTCTTGAAGACGCTGGAGTCGTTCCTGCCGAAGTCACCCACCACTGGCCTCAAGTCCTGGGGCGAGGCTGTCTTTGAATCCACAGGAGGGGGCCGCTGGCGCGTGCTGTTCCGGTATGGCCCGAAGCCGGAGATTCGCGTTCGCTACCAGGTGTGGGCCGTCAAGCCTGTCTCGTCCATCCGTCCGCTGTCGCGCGCGAAGGCGACGCGGGCCGCGCGCCCCGACAAGGAGCGGCTCTTCGTGGACACGGAGACGGACTTTCGAGGCGTGGCGCTGGTGGGCAGCGAGCTCTGGGTGCGTGCGGGCAGTCTGGGCGAGCCGGGGCGCGGCAAGCGCACTGCGTTCAAGGACGCGAAGCAGGCCCGCGCCGCGGCGGACGCGCTCATCGCGAAGCTGCGTAAAAAGGGCTTCGTCGAGAGCAAGGTCTGACAGGAGGCCGCCGGACCCGTTCCTCGGATTTCGATGCCCGGGCTTGAAGGCTTGCTCGGGCGAGGTTGTCGGGTTGGGGTTCGGGCCCTGGCGCGGGGGCTGATGTGGGTGGGCTGGGACTCCACGCGCGTTCGGAGGCATGATGATGGGAGCCGCCGAGGGGTGACCCGGTCCTCGCGGGTGACGCACGAGCGCCAGGAACCAGGATCGTCGCAGGGGGAGCGCGGGAATGTCGGAGTCGGTCGAGCAGAGGTGCCTCCGGTGTGGTGCTCCGGATGCGGGGAGCGTGGCGCGCTGTGTGTGCGGCGCCAGCCTCCGGGTGGACGTCGTGTTGCGGGACGCGGTGGCTGACGAGCGGACGCGCTTCGCGTTGGCCCGGGCCATCTCGCTGCTGGGCCCTCCCGCGCCCTCGTTCTCCGAGGCGCGAACCCTGCTCGCGACGGCGGGGGCTCCCCTGGCCCGTGGTGTCTTTCGCGCCTTCGCGGAGAAGCTCCTGGAGGTGCTGCGCGCCCAGGGCGCCCGCGCGGATTTGCGGCCGTTCGTGGAGTCGGTGGTGCCCGTCCAGGAGTCCTCGCGTGGACTCCTGAGGGCGCTTGTGGGTGCCTGCGTCCTGGTCGGGTTGGTGGGCGGCATCTGGATGGCTCGCTCTCCGCGTTTCGAGCGCACGCGCTCGAATGTCCTGGCCCTCGCCACGGGTGAAGACACTCCGGGCGAGGCGGCCCCCGTGCCCTCGGCCCTCTCCACCGCGGAGATTTCACGCCGCGCCGGCCCGAGCACGTTGACGCTGCGGTGTGGGAGCAAGACGGGCTCTGGCTTCTTCGTGGACTCCGAGCTGGTGCTGACCAACCAGCACGTGGTGTGTCCACCGGGCAAGATGATGACGGCGGTGCTCGCGGACGGGCGGGAGTTGCTCGGTGAGACGGTCGCCAGTGACGTGGACCTGGACCTCGCCACCGTCCGCGTCGTGGGCGCGAAGGCAGTCCCGTTGCCACTGGGGGACGTCACGCGCCTGGAGCCCGGTGACCCGCTGGTCTTCATCGGCAGCCCCAAGGGCCTGGACTTCACCGTGCACGAAGGGAAGGTGGGCTTCGTGGGCCGGCAGTACCTGGGCACTGGCTATGTGCAGTTCAATGCCTCGGTGAATCCGGGCAACAGTGGCGGACCGCTGTTGAACGGACGCGGCGAGGTGGTGGGCGTCGTCTCGATGAAAATCGAGAACGCGGATGGGCTGGGGCTGGCGCTGCCCATCGCCTATGCGAGCAAGCTCGTCTCCGTGCCCACCACGCCCGAGTCCACGGAGCGCTGGAGTCAGTTGCTCAAGCGCGTGGCGCGCGACGAGGAGCGCGAGGTGCGGCGCTTCCAGGTGGACACCGAGCAGCAGGTGGTCCTCTCGGTGCAGCGGGTCGACGGGCTGGGGCTCATCGTGCTGGTCGTCGAGCGGTTCGACTCGCCACCCACGGCCGTGAAGCGCCGCATGGAGCTGGAAGCGGAGGGGAAGACGTGCACGCTGGATCTGGAGTTCGAGGACTGGCGGCCCCTGAGCCAGTCCCTGGCGGCGCAGGAGGACTCGCGGCGGCTGCGCTGGTTCCTCTCGCGAGGCCTCACCCTGGGCATCCACATCGGTGGGGCGCGGCTGCCCGTCGAGACCTGCTCGCTGCCAGAGGTCGGCACGGCATGGCTGAAGTCAGGGCAGGGGAGTGGTGAGAACGAGGAGCGCATCGAGGTGTCGCTCAAGGACGTCAGGGAAGCCCGTGAGACGTGGACCCGGAACCCCGCGGGCATCCAGCGCTGGGAGCGGGAGCGCTTCAAGCAGAGGCTGGCGGGGAATCGCACACGGGAGGAGGAGGAGCGGTGGCGCACGTCCTTCGGCAAGGCCCGCGCGCGTGTCGCCCGCTTCGAGGAGGAGCGCGCGCGTTTGCGCAAGGACGAGTCCTCCGGCAAGCCGGTGGCGAAGCGCCAGCAAGAGGTGGAGGCGGAGCTGAAGCTGGCGAGCCAGCAGCTCGCCGAACTCGAGCGCTACGCCGTGGAGAAGAACGTTCCCCCGGAGTGGCGGCGGTAGGCCCTGGGGCTTCGGGAGCCGGCCGCGAAGCTCTTGCCGAGGTGCTCCGGCTAGGCGGCTGCCTGGGACGCCGGTGGTGCGGAGTGCGGCGGAATCGGCTCGATGCGCAGACGCCTTCGGGGAGAATCCCGAGGCGCTGCGAGGCTTTGAGGGGAGTGGGCCCTCCTGGATTCGAACCAGGGACCAATCGGTTATGAGCCGACAGCTCTAACCGCTGAGCTAAGGGCCCTCATGCGTGAACAACCCGCGTGTCCGGTGGCATATCGCCGCGCATGCGTCGGTGGCAAGGGCCACCCGAGAGGGTCCGTTCTCCGGGCTTGGAGCCGCACCCTCGCCAGCGTGATGCCTTGCACCACCGTCAGCGCTTCCGCTTCGACGTGGGAGCGCCCGTCTTGCGTGAGGCCTGCTGCTTCGCGGGCATCGCGGGCTCCTGGGCCACCTTCACCCGGAACACCTGCCCACGCTGCTCCACCGTGACGCCCTCGGCGCGCAGGCGCTTCGCCTGCTCATGCGCCACCGTGGACGCCAGCGTCCCTCCCGCCTTCGTCACGCGCCACCACGGCAGCTCCTGTCCCGGCGGCAGCTTCGTCATCTCGCGCCCCACGCCGCGCGCCGCCCCGGGACGTCCCGCGTACAACGCCACCTGCGAGTACGAGCGCACCTGGCCTCGCGGAATCGAGCGCACCGCGCGCCATACCGCCTCGGAGAAGGGCGGACGCTTCGGCGGAGCCGACGCCTCGGGTTCCGCTCGGGACTTCGTCTTCGTCGTCGTCCTGGACTTGGAGAGCGCCACGGCGCCCGACTCTAGAAACACGAAGGCCCCCGGTCCATGAAGGAGCGGGGGCCTCGGGACTTCCCGTGACGGCTCATGGTGGAGCCGTCAGGAAGGCGTCAGCTCTCCACGAAGGAGCGCAGGCGCTTGGAGCGGCTGGGGTGACGCAGCTTGCGCAGCGCCTTGGCCTCGATCTGACGGATGCGCTCGCGCGTCACCTCGAAGTCCTGGCCCACCTCTTCCAGCGTGTGGTCGCTCTTCTCGCCAATGCCGAAGCGCATGCGGAGCACCTTCTCCTCGCGCGGCGTCAGCGTGGCCAGCACCTTGCGGGTCTGCTCCGCCAGGTTCATGTTGATGACCGCGTCCGCCGGCGACACGAGGCTCTTGTCCTCGATGAAGTCGCCCAGGTGGCTGTCCTCTTCCTCGCCAATGGGCGTCTCCAGGGAGATGGGCTCCTTGGCGATCTTCAGGACCTTGCGCACCTTGTCGAGCGGCAGCTCCATCTTCTCCGCGATTTCCTCCGGCGTCGGCTCGCGGCCAATCTCCTGCACCAGGTAGCGGCTGGTGCGGATGAGCTTGTTGATGGTCTCGATCATGTGCACCGGGATGCGGATGGTGCGGGCCTGGTCGGCGATCGCGCGCGTAATGGCCTGACGAATCCACCAGGTGGCGTAGGTCGAGAACTTGTAGCCGCGCTTGTACTCGAACTTGTCCACGGCCTTCATCAGGCCGATGTTGCCCTCCTGGATGAGGTCCAGGAACTGGAGGCCGCGGTTCGTGTACTTCTTCGCGATGGACACCACGAGGCGCAGGTTCGCCTCCACCAGCTCGCTCTTGGCGCGCTCGGCCCGCTTCTCGCCCAGGCGGATGGCGTCGTAGTTGCGGCGCAGCGCATCCACGGGGAGGTTGGCCTCCTCCTCCACCTTCTTGATCTTCCGAACCGCCGTGCGCACGTCGCGGTCCAGGACCTCGAGCTGCTCGGGCGTGAGGTTGAGCTGCTTCTGCAGCTTCTTGCCGATGTTCGGATTCTCCCGCGACTCCTTCAGCTGCGGGCGCAGCTCCTTCATGGAGATGCCGTAGCGGCGCTCCAAATCACGAAGCTCGTCCTCGGCCTTCTCAACGCGCTCGATGAGCCCCTTGAGATTCACGACGATGCGGTCGACCTGCTTCTTGTTCAGCCGCATCTCCTCCAAGACCTCCATCATCTTGGTCCGGAGGTCCTTCATCTCCTGCTTGAGCTCCTTCTTGCGCACCTCGGTCAGCTTCTTCTTGGAGATGAGCTCCTCTTCCAAGACATCGCAGTCCTTGGCGAACTTGCGGAAGCGCTCGATCTGCTTGCAGATCTGCTCAATCTTGTTGAGCTCGCTCTGCGCCAGCTGCGCCGGGGCGTCACCCTCGCCGACCTCCTCGGGAGCCTCCTCGGCGCCCTCGGCCTGGGCCTCCTCGGGCGCGTCCTTGATGACGTCGCGCACGCGCAGCTTGGCCGTCTTCAGCTTGTTGCCGATGTCGAGGATCTCCTCGACGGCGACCTTGCAGGCGAGCAGGGCGCGCAGCACTTCCTTCTCGCCCTCTTCGATTCGCTTGGCGATTTCGACCTCGCCCTCGCGCGTGAGCAGGCTGACGCTGCCCATCTTGCGCAGGTACAGGCGCACCGGGTCGTTCGACTTGCCACCCGGCTCGTCGTCTTCGTCCTTCTCGTCCTCGTCGACGTCTTCCTTCTCCTCCTCGACGGTGACGGTGGGCTTGATCTCGTTGTTCTGAGCCGCCTTCTGCGCATCGACAATCTCGATGTCGTTGTCGCCGAACATGCTCATCACGTCGTCGATTTGATCGGACGACACGATGTCGGCGGGCAGCGCGTCATTCACCTCGTCGTAGGTGAGGAAGCCCTTCTCTCGCCCCTGGGCGAGCAGGTCCTTCACTTCCTTGCGCTCGGCGACGGGGTCCTCCTCGACGTCGTCCTCGACGGCGTCCGGGTCCACCTCGACGGCGGCGGCGGCTTCTTCAGCGGCCTCCTCGGGGTCCACGTCCGCGGAGACGACGCCCTTCTTCTTCTTCTTCGTCTCGACCTCGGCGGGCGCCTCCTTGGCCTCCAGGGGCTCCTGCTCCTCGGTCCCAGCCTTCACCCCAGCACCCTTCGCCGCGGGACTGTCCGGTGCCTTCTTCTTGCGGATCACCGGATCCACCTTCTTCTTGGTGGGCTTCACGGACGCCTTCGAGGGCTTCTGCGTCGGCATTCGGGTACTTCTCCTTAAGAAATTCAGGGGCTTGAGGCCTGGGGCGAGCCGGCCGATCTACCGCAAAGTCAGGGTTTCTTACAAACGCGAAGTCAAACCGGTTGCATGGGCGCCTTTGTTCCCGGGGAAGCGGGCTTGAGCTCCTCCAGGACACGCTTCTTGAGGGCCAGCAGTTCCACGCGCTCCGACAACAGTTGCCGCGTCTCTTCCGTGAGGTCGAACGCTCCCGGCGTCTGCTCTGTCGCGCGCTTTATATAAGTGAGCCGCTCATCGATGCGCCGCACCATGATTTCCCGGCAGATGGCGAAGAACGCATGCTCGAGCTCCTGGCCTTCCGAGGGGAGCTGGCGCCAGGACGTTTCGATGGCGCGCTTCACGGACTCGGCTGCTTCGAAGAGCGCATCCTGGGTGCCCTGGCCCGACGTGGCATGCGCGAGCGCCATGCGCAGTCCCATGTGGGACAGCTCGTCACAGACACGAAAGACATCCCTGCCGAGCAGGCGAGGCTCCCTCAGCACGGAGGCCACGTAGAGCGCCTCCATGGGCGGGGGCGGCTTCTCGGGCAGCGGGCGAGCGGGCGCGGCGGGGCCGCCCTCATGCGAGGCCGAAGCGGCGGGCTTGGGCGTGGGGGGCACCTTGCTGCGCAGCGCGGCCTCCACGTCCGCGGAGCGCCAACCGAAGTGCTCCGCGAGGGCGGAGAAGAGCGACGAGCGCACCAGTCCCACGGGCACCTGCGCCGCCACGGGCTTGAGCCGCTCGAGTGCCGCCATCTTCTCCTCGAAAGACGCCCCCTTGCCCTGGGGCAGCAAGGAGGCGAACAGGTAGGCGGTGAGCGGTTGCGCGCCTTCCAGCAGCCGCTCCACACCCTCCGCTCCCTCTCGACGCGCGAAGACGTCTGGATCATCCCCCTGGGGCAGCAGCGCCACCCGGGCGGTCGCCCCGGCGGCGAGCAGCGGACCGGCGAGTCGCTCCACCGCCGCGATTCCCGCCGAGTCCCCGTCCAGGAGCAGCACCAGCTCCCGGGCCTCGCCGCGCTTGAGCACCTGCATGTGGCCGGGGGTGAGGTTGGTGGAGCACAGCGCCACGGCATGGCGCACGCCCACCTGATGCAGGCCGATGCAGTCGAAGTAGCCCTCCACGAGGACGGCGGCCTTGCGCTTGCGGACCTCGTCGCGCGCCTGGTCCATGCCGAACAGCGTGTCGCTCTTGTTGAAGAGCCGGGACTCGCGCGAGTTGAGGTACTTGGGCCCTTCCTCGGCGCCGACGAGGCGGCCACCGAAGGCGATGGGGCGGCCCTCCGGCGCGCGGATGGGCACCATCAGCCGGCTGCGGAAGAAGTCGTAGCAGCCGTCTCCCGTGTTTCGCTTGAGCACCAGCCCGGCCTTCATGGCCCAGTCCAGCATGCCTGTCTTTTGAAAGCGCTCCGCGAGCGTGCTCCAGGCGTTGGGCGCCCAACCCAGGCCGAAGGACTGCGCCGTCTCTTCCGACACGCCACGACTGGCGATGTAGGCCCGCGCGGAGCGGCCCTCGTCCTGCCAGAGGGTGGCGCGGAAGTGCTCGGCGGCCAGGTCCGTGGCCTCCTTGAGCTGCTGGCGCTCGCGCATGCCCGGGTCCTGCTGCGCCTCCAGGTCGATGCCCAGCTCGCGCGCCAGATCCCTCACCGCGTCGAGGAACGTCTTGCCCAGGTAGCGCTGGACGAAGGACACCGCGTCCCCGCTCGCCCGGCAGCCGTGGCAGAAATAGAAGTGCTTCTCCGGCACCACGTAGAAGGAGGGGGTCTTCTCCTGATGGAAGGGACAGCGCCCCTTCCACTCGCGGCCCGCCTTCTTCAGCTCCACATGTCGGGAGATGAGGCCCACGAGGTCTACACGCTCGAGGACTTCCTGGATCTTGTGTTCCGGAATCACGTCGGCCACCCCTCGTCCCGCACCTGGGCGGGCGCACTCCCGACATCCTGGCAGCCGGGCCTGACGTCGCCCGTCTGGTCGCCAACCCGCTGGATCACCCCGCCCACGAGGGCGAAGGACCGGCGGCGGGGGGCGGGAAGGATGGCTGGGGACACGTTGGGGCTCCTACGGCCCGGACGGCGCCTCCCTGGAAGGGGTGGGGCGCGCGCGACGGACTGGCCCTGGCACTTAATGACGGGGAGACGGGGGAGCAAGTTTCCGCTCACCCCAATCCCATCCACCCGAGGGGCCGCGGGAGCAAGCGAGCGACCCCGAACGGGTGGGAGACGGCTTCAGGAGAGCTTCGCCAGCTGGGCCTTCACGGCCTCGGAGATGGCTCGGCCCTCGGCCTTGCCCTGGATCTTGAGGGTGAGGTTCTTCATCACCAGGCCCATGTCCTTGGAGCTCGTGGCACCCACCTCGGCGATGGAGGCCTGGACGGCGGCGGCCAGCTCGTCGGGGGTGAGCTGCTGGGGGAGGTAGCTCTGGAGGATGGCGATTTCGGCCTCTTCCTTCTCCGCCATCTCCGGCCGGTTGCCGGCCTTGAACTGCTCCACGGAGTCGCGACCCTTCTTGATGAGGCCGGCGACGACTGTCAGCACACCCGCGTCATCGAGGGCGGAGGCACCGGGCTCCACTTCCTTGTATTTGATGGCGCTCTTGATGGCCCGAATGACGGTGGTGCGCGTCTCGGTCTTGGCCCGCATCGAGTCCTTCAGGTCCGCGTCGAGCCGTTCCTTGAGGGTTGCCATATATGCGACTCCGCTGGGGTGGTGGTTCGGGGGGGACTGGACGACGGGAGCCAGGGCACCTGACTGCTCGAGGGCGCCCCGGCTCTCACGCCGGCCTCGCAACTAGAACGACTTGCGGGCCTTCTTCACCGCGCGCTTCTTGGCGGCGAGGGCCTTCTTCTTCCGCTTCACGGAAGGCTTCTCGTAGTGCTCGCGCTTGCGGATCTCGGAAAGGATTCCGGCCTTTTCAGTGGCCTTCTTGAAGCGCTTGAGAGCGCTTTCAATGGATTCTCCCTCTTTCACTCGGATACCGGGCATGAGTTCACCTCCTTCCGCCATGCGTCAATGTGTGTGTACTTCAAAAGGGGAGCGGGTATGTCCCAGCGAGAGGCAAAACGCAAGGACGCAGGAGGGAAAAGCCCGGGGCGGATGCACTAGAATGTCCGCTGCGTGAGCCCTGCCCTCCTCCTGATGTTACTGCTGGCGACCGGTCAGCGTGGCGGCACCGGGACGACCGACTGCTGGAACTCCTGCCAACGGCACGTGGCGGACCGGGCCCTCCGGGGCCGCGTGTGTGGCTCCTGCCTGTCCGGGGGACGGGTCGACTCCTGGGTGGCGTCCCTGGGCACGGTCCGGCCGACTCCCCGCGACGCGCTCGCGTCTTCCCGCAAGGACGAGGACTGGCGGGTGCGGTGGGCCTCGGTGCGGGCCGAGGCGAAGGGGAAGGGGATTGCCGAGCGCCGCGTGCTCGCGGAGTGGGTGGCCAGCACGCCCACGTCGGCGGATCTGCAGGCGTGTCTCACGGCGGCACGCGCGGCCGCGGAGGCGGATCAATCCTCGGCGACGTTCCTTCGAGAGGCCGGAGCGCGGGGGCCCGAGGCGGCGGCTCGGGTATGGGCTCGCCGCGAGGCCATCCGGCAGGCGTTGGAGGTGGAGTTGTACTCGGAGGACCCGCGCGCGCGAGGATCGGCGCTCGCCCACCTGGGGACGTTCATGGGGCGCAAGCCGGCGCGGCTGTTGCTCGATGCCACGGCCTCCAGGCCGGAGAGCACGGACGTCATTGGCGCCAGCGCGTTGAAGGCCGTGGCGCTGCGACAGCGCACCTCGGTGGGGCGCCTGTTGCTGGAGGAGGCGAAGCCCGCGGACGCGGTGCTCGTGAACCGACTCTTCGCCGTGTACTCGCGGGAGCTGGAGGAGCTTCAGCCGGAGCTGACGGCGCCCGAGCCCCGTCGCCGGGATTCGGCGGTGCTGTCGTTGGGCGTCTATGGACCGCTGGCCCGCAGGGAGATGGAGCGCGCGCTGGAGGACGCGGACCCCAAGGTGCGTGGCTCCGCGGCGCGGAAGATGGCGGAAGCGGAGGGCACGTCGCTGCGCGTGGCCGCCGAGCGTCGGGTGGAGGGGCGCGACGCCGCCGTGTCCCGGCCGTGGCTGGAGGCCATGGTGCGGGAGAAGGGCTGCGCGGGCTTCTTCCTGGATGTGGCGGGCAACCCGAGGATGCCCGCGGAGCTGAGGGGCCAGGCGCTGGCGTCACTGGCGGACTGTCGTGAGAGCGAGAACGAGCGGGTGGAGACGCTGTCGCCCTATCTGCGCGACTCGCAGCCCGTGATTCGGGCCGGGGCGGTGCGCGTGTTGGGCTCGATGTCCGTCCGGAGACCCGAGGTGATGGATGCCACCACGCGTGCGCTGGAGGACGACGCGCCGGAGGTGGTGGCCGCCGCGCTGGCGGTGGTCGCGGGGCAGCGCCAGTCGACGCGGGGGGACGCGGCCGCGGAGCTGCTGGGCTCGGAGCACCCGGTGGTGCGCGCCGCCGCCGCCCGGGCGCTGGAGGCCATTGGCCGCGCCGTCCACGTGAAGGTGCTGGCGTCCTGCCTGCGCGAGGACCCGGTGCCGGATGTCCGGGTGGCCGCCGCGCTCGCCCTGGGCCGACTGGGCGGGCCGCATGCCGCCGCCGCGCTGTCCGACGCCGTGGCTCGGGACGGGGATACCCACGTCCAGCACGTGTCGCGCGAGGGATTGCGGCGGCTGGGCTTCGGGCCCTGAGCCGAACTCAGGGGCCGCTGATGGCCTTGGCGTCCGAGCGGTTCCGACCCGCGCGCTTGGCCCGGTAGAGGTACTTGTCCGCCGCGGCGATGAGGTCCTCGGGCTGGGAGAAGTCCGAGTCCAGCAACGTCGCCACGCCCAGGCTGATGGTCACCTTGATGGGCGTGCCGCCGAAGACGAAGTCCGCCTTGTCCACCGCGTACCGGCAACGCTCGGCGCAGGCGAGGGCCTGGTCCTCGGCGGACTCGCGCAGCATCAGCGCGAACTCCTCGCCGCCATAGCGCGCCAGCAGGTCCTCGGTGCGCACGGTGTCGCTGACCCGCTGGGCGATGCGCGTCAGCACGTAGTCACCCGCCGGGTGCCCGTACGCGTCGTTGATCTTCTTGAAGTGGTCCACGTCGAACAGCACCAGCGACAGGTTCACCCGGTGGCGCAGGCAGTAGCTGAACTCCTTGCGCACCGTCTCCAGGAAGTACTTCTTGTTGTAGACGCGGGTGAGGCCGTCGCGCGTCGCCGACTCGTAGATGCTGCGCTGGTACTGCTCCTCCAGTTCGTCCTGGATGGAGAACTTGAGGACGGTGTTGGAGCCAATCTGGATCTTGTCGCCGTCGTAGAGCGGCGCGGCGTTGACCTTCAGGCCGTTGAGGTACGTGCCGTTGGTGCTCGCCAGGTCCACCACCTGGAAGCGCCCGTCGCCCAGCGCCACCACCTTGGCGTGCTTGCGCGAGATTCCGTCGTCCTCCACCTGGAACTGCGCCTCGGAGCTGCGCCCCAGCACCACCTCGGAGCGGTCCAGCTTGAACATCCGGCCGATGCCCGCCGCGGACTTGGCGCTGATGACGATCAGATAAGCGCTCTGCCGCTGGCCGTTGCCCAGCAGGTCCGAAATGGAATGGACGGAAGTTTTCTCCTCGGACATCGCGCCACCCATCTTACGGGCCGTTTTTTCATGGCGGCAAGCATGCTGCCGGCTTCCTTGCCGGCAACCCTCGCCTGGATTGGACTCACCGCGTTGGTTTGTGGCTCCGGCGACCCGGGGGTTCCACTGTCTTGCGTCCGACGGTCAGCTCCCCGGCCACCGGTGTCTGGATGAAGCGCGCGAGCGCCTCCGGAGAGCGGGGGTGATAGGCCAGTCCCTGCATCAGCTTCACCAGCGCCGCCGAGGGCGTCAGGTCCGCGCCGCCCACGGCCCCCTGGGCCAGGGCCGCCGCTCCAGATTCGTAGAGACTGAGATCCACGCCGTTGCGGTGGGCCTGACTCACCACCACAACGGGCACGCCGCGCTCCCGGGCCTGGGTGAACAGGGGCAGGAGCGAGCGCCCGAGGGCCGGGTCGATGGGGAAGTTGCCGGCTCCGTACGCCTCCAGGACGAGTCCCCGGACATGCGGCAGCAACTGCAGGGGCAGGGCGGGGTCCAGCCCGGGGTAGACCTTCAAGAGGAAGACGCGCGGATCCAGCTTCTCGTACAGGCGGAAGGGGCCCTTCGACCGCAGTCCCGGCTCGAATGTCGCGTCCACGCCCAGGGTGCCCAGCACGGGGCAGTTCGGACTCTCGAAGGCGTCGTACTCGGACACCTTCACCTTGCGCGTGCGGTTGCCCCGGTAGAGGTGCGAGTCGAAGCAGATGGTGACCTCGCGCGGCCCCTGCAGCGCGGACAACACCGCGTCGATGAGGTTGAGCCGCGCATCCGAGCGGACCTCCCCCAACGGCCGCTGGGAGCCCGTCAGCACCACGGGGCAGGGCGGGTTGCGCAACATGAAGGACAGCGCGCTGGCGGTGTAGGCGAGCGTGTCCGTCCCATGGGTCACCACGGCCCCGTCGAAGTCCTTGAGCTGCTGGTGCAGGTGGGTGGCCATGCGCTGCCACAGCTCCGGCTGCATCTCCGAGCTGTCCACGTTGCTGATCAGCTGCAGCTCGATGTCCGCGAGCTGGAAGAGCTCCGGGACGCGGGCCTTGAGCGTCTTGAAGAAGGCAGCGGGGCGCAGGGCGGATGGCCGACCTCCGGCCATCCCCAGCGTGCCACCGGTATGCAGGAGCAGGACTCTGGGCATGATGGGCAAGGGTGCTTCCCTGCCAAGGCTTGCGTTGCTTTACAAGCCCCGCGAGCGTGGCTAAGACCCGCCGCGTGCTCCTCTCCTGCTGGAAGCGTGTCATTCCCCTGCTGGCCGCCGTGGCGCTGACCAGCTCGGGCTGCAAGAACCCGGAGGGCTCCGCGCCCGCCTCGAACCCGGCTCCGGCCGCCGCTCCGGCTCCCGCCGCGACTCCGCCGCCGCCCCCGGCCCCTCCGGCCGCCGCCCCGACGGACCCCGCCGCGGCCCTCTCCGGCATCCCGGGCATGGACTTCTCCTCGCTCTCCGCGGCCTCCAAGCGGGAGCTGGCCACCGTCCTGAGCGACGAGTTCTGCTACTGCGGCTGCCCGCACACCCTGGGCGCCTGCCTGAAGTCGCACAACACCTGCCGCCACGCCAAGCGCATGGCCCGGGTGGCCGCGCGCATGGTGTCCGAGGGCAGCCCCGCCACCGAGGTCATCGTCCAGCTGTCCCAGTACTACGGCGCCTTCCGTGAGCAGCGCGCCCAGTTCAAGGTGGACGACCGGATGTGCATGGGCGCTGTGTCCGCCCCGGTGACGGTCGTGGAGTTCTCCGACTTCGAGTGCCCCTACTGCGCCAAGGCCCGTCCCGTCCTGGAGGCCTTCGCGAAGAAGAATCCGGCCCAGGTGCGCTTCTGCTACCTGCCGTTCCCCCTGTCCAACCATGTCAACGCGGTGCCCGCGGCGCAGGCGGCCCTGTGGGCGAGGGATCAGGGCAAGTTCTGGCAGATGCACGACGCCCTCTTCACCCACCAGGAGAACCTCAAGCCGGAGGCGCTGCCCGCGCTGGCGAAGGGGCTGGGGCTGGACGGCGCGAAGCTCGCGGCGGTGCTCAAGTCGGACGCCTACAAGCAGGAGCTGGAGGGCTTCCGCAACCAGGGCCGCGCGGCGGGCCTGTCCGGTACGCCGACCGTGTACTTCAACGGGCGCGCGCTCGACCTGAGCTTCATCCAGGAGGACCTGCTCAACCACAGCCTGGAGGATGAGCTGGAGTGGGTGAACAACAAGAACGCCTGGGCAGCCGACTGACACGGAGATGACGCAAAGGTTCCGCATCGACGCGGGGCAACTCGTCCCCGAGGATCGCCAGAGCCCCTCTCCATTGACGGGGCGCTCGGGGACGTACGCGCTGATGCCCACGTCCCCGGACCTGCTCGTCTTCTCCCGGGGCCCGAGCGAGGGTGGCACCATCGCCGCGCCGCGCGTGGTGCTCTCCGGTGACGCGGGCGGCTTCCCGCTGTCGGACCTGATGGCCTTCCTCAGCCAGTCGCGGTGGAGCGGCATCATCCGCGTCCACTCCCCTGGCGGCGAGCGCTCCGTCACCTTCCGGGACGGCGAGGTGCGCGGCGCCTCGTCGGACGACCCCGCGGACCGGCTGGGCGAGGTGTTGGTTCGCCTGGGCTACGTGGACCGCACGCAGGTGGAGGCCGCGCTCAAGGGCCAGCCCCCGTCCAAGGTGGGCCGCGCCCTGGTGGAGAAGGGCTTCCTGCAGGCGCACGACCTCTTCAAGTGCGTCACGCATCAGGTGAGCGAGATCTTCCACGCCATCGTCCTGTGTCGGGAGGGGAGCTTCTTCCTCATCGACCAGCCGGTGGATGAGAAGGCGAGCCACTCCATCCAGCTCTCGACCCAGAGCCTGTTGATGGACAGCATCCGGAAGATCGACGAGATGGCGCACTTCCGGAAGCGCATCCCCCATGGCCGGCTGTACGTGGCGCGCAAGCGTGCCTCGGATGGGAAGCTGGAGGAGGATGAGGACCGGGTGCTGGGGCTGCTCGACGGCCGGCGCACCATCCTGGAGCTGGGCCACGCCGCCCGCCTGTCCGAGTTCGACATCACCAAGGTCGTCTTCCGGTTGCTGGAAGGCGGCTTCGCGTCGCTGACGGACAAGCCGCTGCTCGTGCCCGCCGGCCCCGTGCCGACGGTGGGGCCCACCGGGGCCCAGACTCCGGCCACGCCCGTGCCCGCGGGCCCAGGGCGTCCGGTCGCGAGCGCCGCTCCGGCGGTGGACCCTCGCCCCGTGGCGCGCGTGTTCAACTTCATCTTCCGGGAGATTCGCGACGAGGTGGCCAAGCAGGGCATGGACCGCGAGTTCATCGCCGCCGCCAACGCCGCGTTGTCCGGACAGGCCTTGTCGTCCTCTCCCGTGCTGGAGGGCCTGGCCTTCCAGTCGGATGGGAGCCTGGCCGAGCCCCGATTGATGGATGCCTTCGAGCGGCACCGCGCCCAACTGGGCAGCGAGCCGCTGGCGTCCTTCAAACAGGCGCTCAGTGACGTGATGTTCTTTTTGCTGTTCCAGGCCGGTGAGCTTCTGGAGTCGCGCGCGGACGAGGACCTCGCCCGTCGCGTGAAGGAGCTGCTGGCGACGCTCGAGGGGCCGTGACGACGGATTCGGATTGGCCGCGGTTGACGGCGGATGTGCCTGGTTGTGGTGGTGCCTTCAAGCTGGTTCCCGAAGACTTCGAGGTCGAGGAGCTTCCCGCCTACCAACCGTCGGGCGAGGGAGAGCACCTCTACCTGTGGCTGGAGAAGCGCGGCCGGGACACGCGCGAGGTGGTGCGCGCGCTGGCCTCGTCGCTGGGCGTGTCCGAGGACGACATCGGCGTGGCGGGGATGAAGGACCGGCAGGCCGTCACGCGGCAGTTGCTCTCGGTGCCCGCGCGCGCGGAAGCGCGACTGGGGGAGTTCGCGCTGGAGGGTGTGCAGGTGCTGTGGTCGAAGCGGCACGGCAACAAGCTGCGCACCGGCCACCTGCGGGGAAATCGCTTCAAGCTGCGCCTGCGGGGCGTGCGTGACGTGGAGGCCGCGCGAGAGTGCTTCTCTCGACTGTCCGCGGGCGGTGTTCCCAACTACTTCGGCGAGCAGCGCTTCGGCCGTGCGGGAGACAACGCGGACCTGGGCCGGTTGCTGGTGCTGGGGCAGCGGCTTCCGAAGCGGCCCGAGCGCTTCCAGCGCAAGCTGTACCTCTCCGCCTTCCAGTCGCGCATCTTCAACCGGGCGCTCGCGGAGCGCGTGCGTTCCGGCACGCTGTCCACCGCGCTGCTCGGTGATGTGCTGCGCAAGGAAGAAACGGGCGGCCTCTTCGTGTGCGAGGCGCCGGACGTGGATGGTCCTCGCGTCGCGTCGTTCGAGGTGAGCCCCGCCGGGCCGTTGTTCGGCCCGAAGATGACGGCCGCCACCGGCGCGGTGGGCGAGTTCGAGGCGAGCCTGCTGGTGGGAGAGGGCGTCACGCCGGACGACTTCAAGCGCGGTGGGGGCGAGACGGAAGGAGGGCGCAGGCCGTATCGCGTCCGCCTGGGCTCGCCCGAGCTGACGCCGGAGGGCGAGGACCTGTGGCTCGCGTTCGAGCTGCCCCGGGGCGCGTACGCCACCGAGGTCCTCCACGAGCTGCTGAAGGACGACTGACGTCCTCTCGCCGGGGTGATGCCCTGGCGCGAAGCCTGATGGGGCTCGCCCGCGCGGGCCCTTTCGTCCGCGACTCCTCTGGGATGTTGTGCGCGCGCGTGACGTCGAGGGCAGTGGATGCGCTGAAAAGCAACGCGCCATCGGGGCACTTCGCGGAGGCGCTGGCCGTGCATGCCCCGGCCTTGGGGGGGCTGCGTACGCGGGACACCCGTCGCGCGCACCGTGCGCGGCGAGCGTGAATGCCCCTGCCTTGGGGTGGGGGACCGCCTGCTGCCTGACTTCGGCCGGGCGGAGAGAGGCTCGGTGTGAAGCCCTGGCGGGCCGCTTGCCCGTGCCTGCCGCCGAGGACAACCCACGCGCTGAAAAGCGAAGCGCCTCCTCGGGACGGAAGCCCGGGAGGCGCTGGTCCTGCTTGCCCCGGCCTTGAGGTGGCCGGGGCGGGGCTGCCTACTGCGTGACGATGTTGAACTCCGTGCGGCGGTTCTGCGCACGGCCCGCCTTGGTGGTGTTCGGCCCGATGGGACGCGTCTCGCCGAAGCCCACCGCCTCCATGCGGCCCGGGTCGATGCCCTTGCGCAGCAGCTGCGCCATCACCGCGTCGGCGCGCTTCTGCGACAGCTTCAGGTTCGACTCGTCCTTGCCGAGCGAGTCCGTGTGGCCCTCGATACGGACCTTCTGGATCCACGGCGCATCCCTCAGGGCCGATGCCACGTCCTCGAGGATGGCGGTGCTCTGCTTGCCGATGATCTTCGCGGAGCCGGACCCGAAGAGGATCTGCTTCTTGATTTCAATCCGGTCCTTCTTGATGACGACGTTCTTGTACTGCTTCGGGCAGCCGCGCTCTTCCTTCGTGCCAGGCGCATCCACGCACGCATCGAGTCGGTCCACCACGCCGTCATTGTCCGTGTCCTTGTCCGCGCAGCCGCTGTTCTCCGGCGGACCCGCCTCGGTCGGGCACTTGTCCTGCGCATCCGCCAGGCCGTCCGCGTCGTTGTCCAGGTCCGGGCAGCCGTCCTCATCCTGGAAGCCGTCCTTGTCCTCGGGCTCGTCGGGGCACTTGTCCTGCCCGTCGTTGACGCCGTCGCCGTCCTTGTCCGGGCAGCCCATGTTCTGCATGGAGCCCGTCTCGTTGGGGCACTTGTCCTGGGCGTCGACGATGCCGTCGTTGTCGTTGTCCAGGTCCGGGCAGCCGTCCTCGTCCTGGAAGCCGTCCTTGTCCTCGGCCTGGTCCACGCACTTGTCCAGCGGGTCGACGATGCCGTCGCCGTCGCGGTCCTTCGGCGCCTCGGCCGGGCAGCCCTGGTTGTCGGCGACTCCCGCCAGCACCGGGCACTTGTCGTTGGCGTCGAGAACGCCGTCGTTGTCGTTGTCCGCGTCGGGGCAGCCGTCCTCGTCCTGGAAGCCGTCCGTGTCCTCGGCCTGGTCGGGGCAGGGGTCGTCCTTGTCCAGCACGCCGTCCCCGTCGCTGTCCGTCTCCTCGATGCGGACCACCACCTGGGGCTGCTGCGGCTTGGTCTCCGTGGGCTGCTGCGGCTGCTGCGGGGCCTCCGGGCGCTCACGCACCAGCACCTGGCGCGGACCGCAGTTCTTCGACAGCTCCAACGCCCGGTCCACCGCCGTGTCGGCGACGCGGACGTGCGAGGCGGCGCGGCCGCTGTTGCCCTGGCTCAGCTCACCCTTGGCGAAGTCGAGGTAGGCCTCGGCGGTGGCCAGTTCCACCGGGGCGCAGCGCAAGGCGCCGCTGCGGCGGGCCCGCTCGACATCCGCGGCGAGCACCTGGGTGTCCGCGCGAATCTTGCTGCCGCTCACACAGCCGGCGACCAGGAGGAGGGACAGCAGCGCTGCAAGGGAGGGACGCGTCATCGGGAGCGCTCGGTGCGTCACGGGTTCGGGGTCCGTTCGCCAGTGCCAGTGTCGGAATCGCTGCCAGCCACGGACATCGCCTTCTCGCGGGCTTCATTGGCGAAGCGGGAGGCCTTCACCGCGAAATCCACACCGGCTTGATAGTCGGAGTAGCCAACCTCCTCGCGAGCCTTCTCCAGATACAGGTTGGCGGCGGTCCACTCGTACGGGGCCAACTTGTCGGCCCCAGCCGTGCGCGCTGCCTGAATCTGGACTTCGGCGTCGAGGATGTTCGCGGTGGACTTCACGGGGCCGCACGCGGTGAGCGCCCCCGCCACCGCCACCAGCACCGTCAGGTTCTTCATAGGGTGGCGCCTCTAGAGGAGGGAAAGAGGCATCGGTCGTATCAATCGCCTCTTGGGGGGTCAAGAATCGGGCATACCCCGTTGAGGAGGGGGGCCGGCCGGCGCCTGGGACTTTGACGACCGGCGCCACCCTTGCCATCGTCCCCCTCCCGTGCGCCCGTCCGTCCTCTCCGCCCGCTTCCTGGTGTTGCTCGCGCTGCTCCTACCCCCCCTGGCCCTGTCCGCCCAGGCCTCCGCCGCCAAGCGCGGCGAGCGCCGTGCCGAGACGGAAAAGGTCATCCAGACCGTCATCCAGGGAGGAGCCGTCCCCGCCGCCGTCTCCCGGCTGCGCTACCTGCGCGAGGAGCCCTATGCCGCCGACCTCATCAACGAATCCATGCGCCGGGTGCTGGAGGAGCGGGTCCGCCGCAACCTCGTCGCGGTGCTGGCGGGACTGGACACGCGTTCCGCGGAGCCGGCCCTGGTCCGCTTCGCCGGCGACGGCGACAGCACGGTGCGCATGTACGCCGCGCAGGGCCTGGCCCGGCTGAAGAGCCGCAACGTCCAGGTGCTGCTGCCGCTGCTGGATGACAAGAGCAGTGGGGTTCGCCGGGACGCGGCCCGGGCCCTGGGCGCCTCGCGCAACCCGAAGATGGGCAAGGCGCTGATGGCGGCCGCCAAGCAGGAGCAGGAGCTGGAGGTGCGCGCCATCATGCTGGCCGCCGCGGGTGAGACGGGCGACGCCAAGCAGGTGAAGCCCCTCAAGGAGTACCTGACCAACGACTCGGAGAGCACCCGCTTCGCGGCGGCGCGCGGCCTGTGCCGCCTGGGTTCCCCCGAGGGCTTCGCCTTCGCCAACAAGCTGCTCGGCGCGCAGGACCGCTTCGTGCGCCGGCAGGGGCTGGAGCTGTTCGAGGGAGTCGCCGCCAAGAAGGCCACCCCCGCGCTCAAGCCGCTGCTGGAGGACAAGGACCGGGGCCTGGCGGCCGGCGCCGCGCGCATCCTCTACCAGGGCGGAGACAGCGCCATGCTGGACTGGCTGGTGCTGGCCTCGTGGAACGCCAAGGGCGAAGAGAAGCTGTCGTACGAGAAGGAACTGGAGACGCTCCAGCTCCAGGATGACCGGCGCAAGGCCATCCTCCGAAGGGCGGGCGTGGCGCAATGACGTGGGCGGTGGTGCTGGCCGCGGCGCTCGCCACCCAGGCGACCCCGGCCTCCTCGACGAAGGCCTCCGCCACGCCCGGCGCGGCGCGGATTCTCGACTCCGGCTCGGCGGCGGCCCAGGCGGCCACGGCCACCCCCGCGCGCCCCAACGGCTGGACGGGCATGGACGCGAGCGCCTTCGCCGCCCTGGTGTCGGAGGCGTCCAACGCGCCGTTGACCGAGCGGCTGCTGTCCATGAGCCAGCGCTTCGTCAACACGCCCTACGTCCTGTCTCCGCTGGGAGAAGGCGCGGGCGTCGATCCTGATCCAACGTTCCGCCTGGACGCGGTGGACTGCCTCACCTTCGTCGAGCAGTCCCTGGCGCTGGGGCTCGCGCGCACGGAGCCGGAGGTCGCGCCGCTGCTCGAGCACATCCGCTACGCCCAGGCCCCGGCCTATGAGGACCGCAACCACCTCATGGAAGCGCAGTGGCTGCCCAACAACATCCGCAAGGGCTTCCTGCGCGACGTGACGCGGCGCTTCGGGGGCGAGGACGCGGTGGCCGTCACGAAGACGCTGACGCCCGTGACCTGGCAGTCCCGCTCGTCCCAGGCGCTCCAACTCCCCAAGGCGCGTCAGCCGGTGGGCACCTTCGCGATGAACATGATTCCGCTGGAGCGGGTGATGGAGCATGCGCGCTCCATCCCCTCCGGCACCATCCTCGTGGTGCTGCGCGAGGACCTTCCGCTGAAGGCCACCCGCGTGACGCACCTGGGCTTCGTGGTGCAGCGCAAGGGCCGCACCTACCTGCGCCATGCGTCGCGCGGGGGCTACAACCGTGTCGTGGACGAAGATTTGGAGACCTTCCTCGGCCGCAACTCCCGCTATGCGAAGTGGAAGGTCACCGGGGTGAGCCTCTTCGAGGCCCGCCGTCCGGAGTCCTCCGCGCCCGGCGCCGTCGTCCGCTCGCCCTGACGCTCAGAGGGTGGATGGGGGGGCGGCCGACTGCTCGGTCTCCCGCTCCTCGTCCTCGGCGGCCCTGACGGCCTCGTCGGTGGTGGCCGCTTCCTGGGCCCGCTCCCGCTCGATGAGGGCGGCGGCGCGCTCCTGCTGCTCCTCGGGCACCAGGATTTCCCACCAGGGAAGCAGGGTGCCCGTGGTCAGCTTGTCCACCACGCCGGAGCGACCCGCGCGCACCAGCACCGGGATGTCCGTCTCCTGGAGCAGCTCCACGAAGACCTCCACCATCAGCGGGTTGTCCGTGGTGCCCGCGCGCACGAAGACGCGCTTGTCCAGCTCATGCGGGAGCGGGAGCCCCCGGCTGCGCATCTCTCCTACGTCCACCAACCGTGGGTTGCCTGGACAGTCCGAGCATTGCTCGATGTCGTCCCGGTATTCCGATCCGCACCTGGCGCAGTACTTCATGTCTGTCCCTCCTGCCCGTGGATGTCCTGGAGGGACATAGTAGGTCTGGTGTCCTGCCGCGGCACCGGGGGCCAGTCCTTCCGTTCACTGCCGGGCGTCGTCGCCCTGCCAGCGGCGGGCCTCGTCTCCCAGGCTGCCGACGGCGCTGCTCAACCGCTCCACGTCGATGGGCTTGCGCAGCACCAGGTCACAGTGCTCGGCGCCGTCCACCTGGGTGTAGCCGGAGACGAGGATGACGCGGGTGCGTGGCGCGCGAGCCTTCACCCGCCGGGCGAGCTCCGTGCCACACAGCCCCGGCAGCGACTCGTCCGTCACCACCACGTCCGGGAGCGTGCTCTCGAAGGCCCGCAGGCCCGCGAGTCCGTCGTGGGCGGTGACCACGTCGAACTCGAACTCGAGCAGCTCCGCGAGGAGCTCCCGGCTGTCACCATCGTCCTCTACGAGGAGGACCTTGATTCGCTCGGCACCCATGCGTCTGGGTAACTCTGGCCCTTGTCGGATTCGTCCGCCGCGAGGACGCGGGGACCGGTGCCTCGTTGCCTGGAGGGCAGGCGGGTGGAAGAGCCCCCCTCACCGGCGGGCGGGAGGCTGTCCATCTTCGAGCCTTGGAGGTGATGCCATGAAGGTGTTGATGCGGGGCGTGCATCTGACCCTGACGGAGTCGCTGAGGGACTACCTGCAGGAGCATCTGGTGCGCCACATCGAACGGTATGCGGACGACGAGGCGGCGGAAATCGACATCTCGCTGGTGGACATCAACGGTCCGAAGGGTGGGGTGGACAAGGAGTGCCGGGTGACGGTGCGCATGCCAAACTTCGCTTCCGTGCATGTCACCGAGCGGGCGGAGACGCTGTTTCCCGCCATCGACGCGGCGCGTGACCGGCTGGAGCGCACCCTGCGCAAGGCCGTGGACAAGCGCCGTGACGTGCACACGGACGGGCTGCCCGACGACGTGGCGGCGAACGTTCCGAGCTATTAGCCGGGGGCCTGCCTCGGTGTAGGGCCCGGTCTTCCCGGTCGTCCACCGGGCGGCCGGGCCCGCGTTGTCCGCTGCCCGAATCTTGCTGGGTCCGAATGGTGAACGCTATAAGCGGAACCCTTCACCCATGGGCTAAAGGACGGCGATGGTCCGCCTCAAGTTCCTCCTCTTCGCGTTCCTGGTCATTGGACTGGGGCTTGCTCATCTCCCGATGCTGTCGGGACCGCTTCGCGCGCGCGCGGTGGACGGAGCCACGGCCCAGTCCGCCTCGGGTGTTGCCGAGGTGGCGCGTCGCGTGGACGCGCGTCGCGCGGAGGTGCAGGCGCTGGCGCTGAAGCTGGCCGCCACGCCGGACGTCGCCTCCGCTGTCCACGCGCTGCTTCCCCCCAAGCCCGTCGCCTCCGTGCGGCCCCCATCGCGGGACAAGGACAAGGCCGACGACAAGGACGCCCTCCAGCCGCTGACGGCGGAGCGCTTCACCGCTGTGCGGACGGCCGTCGAGGCCGTGCTGCCCAAGGAGCTCAAGGGCGCGGTGGTGGCGCTGGCCGCTCCGGACGCCGCGTTCCATGCCGTCGCGGGCGCGGAGCCGTCCTCGGATGCCACGAAGCTGGACGTCGCCGCGCTGGCGAAGGCCGGCACCTCGGTGGTGGACGCGCTCGGTGCGGCGCACGTTTTCGCCTCGGTGCCCGTGCTGTGGGGCGGGGACTTCGGCATGCAGCCGGCGGTGACGCTGGTGGTGGGCGCGCCGCTGCTCGACGAGGGCGCGCTGGAGGCCGCGGTGCAGGCCACCGGCGTCTCCGCGCTCGGGTTGGTGAAGGGGGACTCGGTGACGGCCGTGGGGCCGGACAAGTTGCTCGCGGAGGGCTCGCTGGCGCAGGTGGCGGCCAACACGAGCGGAGTGGTGCTGCGCCGCGGCAGCCTCCAGAACCTGGGCCCGCTGGGCCTGCCTCTCATGACGGAGGGCGATGCCATGGGAGGCAAGGCGCCCCTGTCGGTGGGCTCTCGTCGCGCGCTGGAAGGCACGCCGCTGGAAGTGCTCGCGGTGGCCGGGACGCAGCCGGTGCTGGGTGCTCTGGCGGACTACCAGCAGAACGCGCTCGTCGCGCTGGCGGGGCTCCTGGGCCTGACGCTGGTGTGGACGGTGCTGATGGGGGGCTCCCGTTCGGGCTCTGGCGACGACGTGCAGGGCACCTCCGACACGCTCAGCCTGTCGGCCGCGATGGCGGCGAATGCGCAGATGCACGCGCAGGTTCCTCACGCGCCGCAGCCGGTGGCGGCCACGCCGACGCCAGGTCCGCTGCCAGACCCGTTCGCCTCGGCTCCGTTCGCCGCCCCGCCGACGCCGGGCCCGTTGCCGGACCCGTTCGCGCGTGGGGCTCCTCCTCCGGCGGTGGCTCCCCTGTCGGATCCGTTCTCCATGGCGCCCCCGCCTCCGGCGGCCCAGCCCTTCGGCTCGGCGGACCCGTTCTCCATGGCGCCTCCGCCTCCGTCGGCCCAGCCGTTCGGCTCGGGGGACCCCTTCGCGCTGCCGCCTCCGGCCCCCGCGCCGGTGTCGAACCCGTTCGCTTCGGCGGATCCGTTCGCGCAGGCGGATGCGTTCCCGTTCCCCGCGCCGCCTCCCGCGATTCCGCCGCCTCCCGCGGCCAGTCCGTTCGGTTCGTCGGGCGCGTCCATGCCCTTCGAGCCCGAGCCGGGTGGCTTCTCCGCCTCGGGTGAGCCCCTGTCGACGGCGTCGCCTCGTCGCGGCGCTTTCGCCTTCGAGGACCAGCCCACGGCGGCGTACACGCTCCAGCAGGCGGCGAACCCGTTCGCCCTGGCGGCCGCTCAGTCGCCGGACAACCCGGAGACGACGCGCGTCGCGGCCATTCCGCGCGAGCTGCTCCAGGCCAGCGCCCGGCCGGCCGAGGTACCCATTCCGTTGCCGCCTCGCGCGGGGGGCCCCGCCGCCATTCCTCTCCCGGGCGCGGGCCCGTCGGGCAACTCCGCGGTGGCGCTCTCCGAGGAGCAGCACTTCCAGGAGGTCTTCCGCGAGTTCGTCACCACCCGTGAGCGGTGTGGCGAGCCGGCCGATGGCCTGACGTACGACAAGTTCGTGCAGAAGCTGCGCAAGAACAAGGAGCAGCTCGTCCAGAAGTACGCCTGCAAGACGGTGCGCTTCCAGGTCTACGTGAAGGAAGGCAAGGCCGCTCTCAAGGCCACGCCCGTCAAGGACTGAGCGCGGCTTCCACCGCGTGACGACATCCGGGCCCGGGGCGACACATCGCCTCGGGCCTTGTGCTTTTCATGCGCGGGGACTGAAGCGGGCCCGGGCGCTGGCCCCTGGTGATGCTGCCTACGGGGCGCTCGCGGCGCCGGTCGCCATGAGGTCCGCGCGTGGGAGCACCACGCTGAAGCGCGCGCCCTGGCCCGGCTCTCCGCCGACCTCGAGCTTGCCGCCATGCTCCTGGAGGATGCGCGCGGCGATGGCCAGCCCCAGGCCCGTTCCGCCGTCCTTGGTGGTGAAGTAGGGCTCGAAGATGCGGGCGCGGTGCTCGGCGGGGATGCCCGGGCCGCTGTCCTCGACTTCGATGATGGCGTCCGCGTCGGTGCCCTTCACTCGCACGCGCAGGGGGCCGCCCTTGCCGGCCATGGCCTCCTCGGCGTTCTTCACCAGGTTGACCAGCACCTGCGTCAGCATGTCCCGGTCCACGCGCGCCACCACGCCCGTCTGGAGCGCCGGGAGTATCTGGATGCCCTCGGGAGGTGTCGCGTAGAGGGCCAGCACGCTCTGCGTCAGCTCGGACAGATCCACGGGCGCCAGTTGCGGCTTGGGCATCCTCGCGAAGCGGCTGAACTCGTCGACGATGCGCCGCAGCCGGTCCACCTCTTCCAGCACCACGCCCGCGCTCTCCTTGAAGAACTCCGGGAAGCGAGGGTGCCCGGCCTCCTGCGCCGCCAGCAGCGTCTCCAGCGACATGCGGATGGGCGTCAGCGGGTTCTTGATTTCGTGGGCCAGTCGCCGCGCCACTTCCTGCCACGCGGCGATGCGTTCACTGGCCACGAGTCGCTCCGTCGTCGCCTTCAGCTCGGACGTCATGTGGTTGAACGTCCGGACCAGCTCGCCCACCTCGCCCGTGGCGGCGGCCGTCACCTGGACATCCAGCGCGCCTTCCGCCACGCGCCGGGCACCCTCGGTGAGCGCCTCCACCGGCCGGGTCATCCACCGCGACACCAGCAACCCGAGCAGCATGGCGAAGGCGCCGCCCAGTCCGGCCAACAGGAGGAAGGCGCGCATGACGCCTTCCTCGGCCTCGCGCGCGGCGGCACGGCTGAAGACGAGTCGCACCGTGGCGGCGTCGCCCAGGGGCAGCTCGCGCGCCACCGTGGGAGGCAGCGCCGTGCCGGCCCGGGCCAGCTCGGTGTCACCAGAGACGAGCGAGACTTGCGCCTGGGTCAGCCGCGCGAGGTGCTGGGCCAGACTGTCGTCGAGCAGCACCCCGCCCACCGCCCACAGGCGCAGGTCCCCGTAGTCCACCGGGCGCGCGGTGACGAGCGCCGGCATCTGTCGCAGGCCCGAGGAGGTGCGCACCTCCACTCGCACCGGGACGGGCTTCGACGAGGCCACTTTCGTGACGGCGAAGAGGGCCGGGTCCGGGTCTCCGCGCCGCGCGGGCAGGTGTCCGGAGGACAGCACCGTGCCGCCCCGGTCGAAGAGGGCGAGCACCGTCAGTCCCCGCGTCTTCATCAGCGCTTCCGCCGTGCCTGCTTGAATGGCTCGGGTGGGGCGCTCACGGGCCTCGCGGGCGAGGTCCTCCATGGCGGCGCTGTCCACCAGCTCCTCCACCGCGCGTCGGGCGGTGGTGGCCGAGCGCTCCAGTGACTCCTGGGCGCTGGTGGTGGCGGCCTGCATGCGTGCGTCCAGTTCACGGGACAACGTGTCGCGCAGGCGCGAGAGGGTGGGCAGCACCACCACCGCGAGCGGCACCAACGCGAGCAGGGCGAAGGCGAGCGCCAGCCGGGTCCTCAGGCGCAAGGGGCCATCCTCCAGACCGCGCCCCGTGGCCAGGAACTCAAGCGGTCCTTGACGCCCTCCCTCGCACGCGTCACGGGCGCCCCCCGGTCCCCGCTCCCTCGGGTGGAAGCATGAAGGCGCCGTCCAGCATGGGCAGGCCCTGCGCATCCATCACCAGTCCGCCCACTTCCGGCACCACGCGCAGCCCCAGTCCTTGCGCGTACAGCGGGAGCAAGGGCAGCGATGCGGCGAGCGCCAGGGCCCGCTCGCGAACTCGAGCATCCCGCGCCGCCGCGTCCGACAGCGCGCCGATGGCGGGCAGCTCCACGCCCAGCAGGTCCTTGCGCCCCCCCGCGTCCAGCACCACCGCCAGGGCGGGGCCAGGAACAGGCGGAAGGAGCAGCGCGTGCAGCATCAGCTCGAAGTCGCCCTTGGCCCAGCGGGCGCGCAGCGCGGAGCGCGTGAGGGGCTCCAGGGCCACGGTGTAGCCCCGCTCGTGCAGCTTCACCTGGATGCGCTCGGCCACCGCGCGCTGGTCCTCCAGCGCCGCGTCGTAGACGAGCGTCACCGTGCGCGCCGGACCCGATGCGGGCGCCGCCGGGCGAGGCTTGGGCCCCTGTTGCATCAGCGCGGGCGGCAGCAGGTGCGGCATGGGCACCGCCGGACCGCGCACGAAGAGGCGCGTGAGGTCCTCGCGGTCGATGGAGCTCTCCACCGCCTGCCGGAAGTCCGCCGGAACGCGCCGGGGCGAGAAGGCGAGATAGGTGGCGTAGAGCAGCGCGCCCGACGCGTTGTCCGTCTCCGAGGCGACCCCCAGCTCCAACTGTGCCTGCCGGGTGGACCAGAGCCGGGCCAGTCCCCGCTCATCCGTGGAGGTGAGCAGCAGTCGGTCCAGGTACGGGCGCCCACGTGGCCAGCCGAGCTGCGCATCCAGCGTCCCACGCCCCGCCGAGGAGAACGGGCCCGGAGTCGACGAGGCCACGGGCGCGGCCAGGGCCGGGTGGCACAGCGCGCGCTCCAAATCGGGCCACGGAAACGAGAGCGCGAGCTCCAGTGAGGCACCGCTCGCGTTGACCTGCCGTCCCTCGCCGCGCAGCGGATAGAGCAGGGCACGGTAGGGCGAAGCCCCATCGGTGCTGGACAGTCGCATCCACGCACGCGCCAGGGCACCCGCCGTGGCGGCATTGGGGAGCATCACCCGCGCGGATTGCGGAGTGGGGCGCGACAACTCACGGGCCAGCGTGGGGCGCGCCTCGCCTTCCGGTGTCACAGCGCAGACTGGCCGGGACAACAACCCCAGCAGCGTGGCTTCGAGAGGAGTGTCGGCGAGCGCGGGCTCTCCAATCTCGGGCGGTCCGGCATGGGCCACGCGCAGCTCTCCGCCATAACGGGGCCGTCCGGCCGCGAGCGCGGACGCGGAGCCCAGGAGCACGAGACTGGCGAGGGCGATGCGGCGGGACTTCATGGAGCACCCTGGCGAAGGAGGAACAGCTCACCGGTGCCATCCGGCTTCCACAGGCCCACGACCACTTCACGGCGCTCGTCGCCATCCAGGTTGGCCGTCACCACGAACAACGCGCGCCCCGCGGGCAGCGCGCCCTGCCACAGCGGCTCGTGCACCGTGGGGTCTCCTCCGTTGAGGGAGTGGACGCGGAGCACGTCCGGCGAAGGCTGGAGCAGGGTGGACGTGGTGAGCAGCTCCGGCGTGCCGTCTCCGTCCAGGTCGCCCAGGGCACTGCCCGCGCCCAGCGCGCTCAGCCGCGTCGGCGCCGCCCCCGCGCGCGGATAGAGCGAGCCGGTTCCATCCGCGTGCACGAAGAGCATCCTCGGCGGAGCAAGGCTCGCGGTGGTGAAGGGCGCGGAGAGTGTCACGGGCTTGCCGTCCGCGAGCCGCACCTCGGCCTGGAACGCGGTCTGCCCGGGGACGAAGCTTCCTCGCTCCACGGGCCCCAGCGGCGCGCTGTCCAGCGTGCCCACGGGTCGCAGCGTGCTTCGACCCTTCTCCAACACGAGCACCTCACCGTGCGCGCGACGCGTACTCCACGCGGCCAGCCGGGGCGGCCCCGACAACACGGCCAGCGCGCCAAAGGGCTCCCGCGTGGTGGCGTTGCCGAAGGGCAGGGCGCCCAGCTCCCTGCGGGCCAGCAGCCGTCCATCCGCCGCGAAGACGGACACGTCCGCCTCCGTCAGCACCGCGATTTCGTCGCGGCCATCCCCGTCCAGGTCTCCCGCCGCGAGCGCCGCCACGGGCTGCTCCATCCGGACCAGCGTCGCGCCCAGAAGTCGGATGCCCCGAGGACCACTCGTGGGAGGCGACGTCGTCGAGGGGGCCACCGAGGCCAGGGCGAGCACCTCCGCGTCCGCGTCCACCGACTCGACGAGCGCGCCCGACGGCCGAGCGGGACGCGTCGGCGCGCGGCCCGACCAGAAGTTGACCCACGTGCCCAGCGCGTCCCCTCGGGCCCGCAAGGCGCCTGCCTCCACATCCAGCGTCAGCCTCACCAGCGTGCGTGCCCCCTGCGCGCGCGCCACGCCCTCGGCGGCCTCGGCGCTCGCGGCGTCCACCACGGTGGGCGCCAATCCCTCCGCGGACAGTCGCGCCGCGAGCACGCTGCCCACGGCGCGTCGCAGCTCGGCCGAGCCTCCCGAGAAGTACAGCGCCACGGGCGCCTCGGCGGGCAGGGCGCGCACGGAGGCGGACAGCTCCCGTGCGAGTCGCTGGACGGCCGAGGCGGTTTCGTCGGGCGAGGTCTGCGATGCGGCACTGGCCGCGAAGGCGAAAAGCAGCGGTGCGAGGACCCGGGCTCGGCTCACAGACCCTTCCTGTTGCCTTCGTTGAGGAAGAACTCGTCGGTCGTCACCTGGCCCGGAGGCGGGGCCTCGGCGGTGGGCTGGGTGCCCTCGAGGAACGGCTCCAACCGGCCTGGGACGGAGGCGCCGGCCAGCAGCCCGGTAACGGGGTCGATGCGAACCTGGAGGATGCCGGCAGGCACCTCGAAGTCGCGCGCGGGCAGGCCCTCGTGGGCCACGCGCATGAACTGGAGCCAGATGGGCAGCGCGGCGCGCCCACCCGTCTCACTGCTCCCCAGCGGCGAATTGTCGTCGAAGCCCACCCACGCGCTGGCCACCCAGTCCATCGTGTAGCCGGAGAACCACGTGTCCTTGGACTCCTGCGTGGTGCCCGTCTTGCCCGCGGCGGGGCGGTTCAGCTCGCGCACCGCCTTGGCCGTGCCTTCCTCCACCACGCTGCGCATCAGGGACGTGGTGAGGTACGCGACGGCGGGAGCAAGCGTCTCCTCGAAGGCCGGCTGATGCTCCTCCAACACCTTGCCGCGCGAGTCGCGCACGCGCAGCAGCATGAGCGGCTCCGCGTAGCGGCCATTCGATTGGAGCGTGGAGTAGGCGTTCACCGCCTCCAGCATCGTCACCTCGCCGGTGCCCAGCGCCAGCGTCAGGTTCTCCGGCAGCGGCGAGTGGATGCCCGCCCGGCGCGCGAAGTCGATGACGGTGGGGGGCGTGAGCGCCTCGATGAGGCGCACGGACACCGTGTTCTTCGACTTGGTGAGGGCCGTGCGCAGCGTCATCGGCCCTTCGAACCGCCGGTCGTAGTTCTGCGGCTTCCACGCCTTGCCCGTGTACGGGTCCCGGATGGACTCCGGCGCGTCGTTCACTTGAGACAGCGGCGTGTAGCGTCCGCTGCCCAGCGCCGCGGCATAGAGGAAGGGCTTGAATGACGAGCCCGGCTGACGCTTTGCCTGCGTCGCGCGGTTGAACGACGAGCGCGCAGCGTCATACCCGCCCACCAGCGCCACTACGTTGCGGTTCTCCGGGCGGATGACCACGAGGCCACCTTGCACGAGCGGCACCTGGTCCAGCGTGGCCTCCACGAACGCCGGCGCGGGAGGCGCCTTCAGGATGCGCACGTAGACGAGCTGCCCCTTGGCGAACACATCCGAGATGTTCTTGGGCGCGCCCTTGCCCTTCTGCCGGGCCCACGTGACGGTGGAGTACGCAATCTCCGCGGTGCGTCCCACCAGGTCCACGCGCGCCACGTTCCGCTTCTCGTCCAGCTCGGTCACGTAGCCCGTCAACCGCAGCCCTTCCGACAGGGGCTTCAGGAGCACGGCGCGCACCATCAGCTCCTCCTCGGAGGGAGGGGCCTCGTCCTCGGGCGTGAGGTCCGGGCGCTGCTCCTCCGCGCCGTCATCCTCGGTCTCCCCCTTCGGCTCCGGCGCCGCCGCCTTCTCCGCCTGCGCGAGCGGCGCCAGGTCCGCCACGTAGCCCTGGTCCTTCAGTCGGCGGCCCGCCTCTTCGATGCGCGTGGCGACCATGCCGCGCAGGCGAGCCCACTTCTCATCTTCCAGCGTGCCGCGCGGCCCCCGGTAGCCCTGTCGCCTGTCCACGGCCTCCAGGCCTTCACGCACGGCCTGCTCGGCGGCGACCTGGAGCTTGGGCACCATGGCGATGTCCACCCGCAGGCCACCATTCATCACCGCGTGCTCGCCATAGCGCTCGATGAGCGTGCGACGAATCTCCTCCGCGTAGTACGGGCCCACGCCCCGCTCGGGACGCGGGGCCAGGACGATGGGCTTGTCCAGCTCCGCTTCCGCCACGTCGCGTGGCACGAAGCCGTGGTTGGCCATCTGCCCGAGCACGTACCGCTGACGCGACTTCGCCCGCGTCATGTTCGTCTCCGGGTTGATGCGATGGGGAATCTGCACCGTGCCCGCCAGCACCGCGGCCTCGCCCACACTCAGTTCCTTGGCGTGCTTGCCAAAGTAATAGAGCGCGGCCTCCTCCACGCCGTAGCGGCGCTTCCCGTAATAGGACTGGTTGATGTAGAGGCCGAGAATCTGGTCCTTGGTGAGCGCCTCCTCGACGCGCGGGGTGAGGATCCACTCGCGAATCTTGCGCGACAGGCTGCGCTCGGGCGTGAGCAGCAGGTTCTTCACCACCTGCTGCGTAATCGTGGACGCGCCGGACTTGCGACTGCCGGGGATGAGGTTCTTGATGGCGGCGCGGGCGATGCCGAACGGGTCCAGGCCCACGTGCTTGTAGAAGTCCGCGTCCTCGGCGGCCAGGAAGGCGTCGCGGACATGGGGCGGCAGGTCGGCGACGCGCACCACCGTGCGCTTCTCGAACGCGTACTCGGCGCAGATGCTCCCATCCGCGCACGTCACCTTGGTGACCTGGGGCAGCTCGTAGTGCTGGAGCGCGTCCACCGAGGGCAAATCCCGGCTGTAGTAGACGTACGCCCCCACGCCGACCAGCACGACGAGCAGCAGGCCCACGGCGCCGGTGATGAGCAGCCGCCGGGTCCACTTCCAGAGGCGCGCGCCAAACCCGGGGCGTGGCGGAAGGGGCGCGGGCGCCGGGGCGGGAGGCGGGGGAGCTTCGGGCGGAGTGGGCATCACAGGGGCCAGGGTCATGTGCTTCTCGACGGGGGCTGCACGTTAGACCAAGTCCGATTCTGAATTCGGGAATCGGACCGGGCCGCACCTGGAGGCTGTCCTCCAGGCAGGGGAGCGCTACGGCGCTTCGGGCATCGGGGAGAGCGCCTCCCGTGCCCGAGGCTCGGGCGAGTCCAGGTCCACCTGGGCCACGCGGCTCAGGCGGTCCGCGTTGACGCGGGCCTGCACATAGCGCGGGGACAGCCGGGTGGCGGTGCCGTACGCGGCGCGGGCCTCTTCCTTGCGGCCCAGTCGCTCCCACGCCACGCCGAGGTTGTTGTGCACGTAGGCCACGTTCGGCAGCAGCTCCGCGGCTTGCGTGAGCACCTCGGCGGCCTTCGCGTTCTCTGCCGCGCGCAGGTACGCGAAGCCCAGGTTGTTGAGCGCGTAGCCATGCTCGGGGTCCAGGTGCACGGCCTGCTGGAAGCGGAGGATGGCCGACGCCAGCTCCCCGCCCACCAGGTGCGCGCGGCCGAGCACCTGGTACGCCTCCGCGTCCTCCGGAGCGCGCAGCACCGCCTCCTCGCCCACGCGCACCGCCTCTCCGTGGCGCCCCAGGGACACGAGCAGTCGGGCCTGCTGGATGAGGGCCCCCGCGTCCTCGGGCACCAGGCTCCCCAGCCGCGCGTACGCCAGCAGCGCGACGTCGGACTGGCCCTGGAGGCGGGCGAGCCGGGCGGCCAGCGTCAGCGCGTCCGTGTCGGCCGGGTCGTCATGCAGCGCGCGACGCACCTCGGTGAGCGCGCCGGACACGTCGCCCAGCTCGCGCAGGGAGCGCGCGCGGCCCAGGTGGTCCACGCGTCGACCGTGCTCGTGGGTGAGCGCCAGGACATCCTCGGGCGCCGGGCGGGGAGGCTGCCCGACGGTGGGGCTCGGGCCTTCCGGCGGGGCGAGGGGAATGGGGAGGGGAGCCTCGGTGAAGCCCTGGACCGCCTCATGGCCCGTGCCCGCGTCGCGGGTGCGCGCCGCGTGCTGGTCGGCGAGGGCGAGCCACGGGCGCCACGTGGCCGGCAGGGGCACGTCGCTCCACGCGGCCAGGCCGAGCGCGGCGAGGCAGGTGGGCAGCAGGGACTTCTTCAGCGCGGGGGGCAGGGTGAAACCCAGGGTGCGGCGGGTGGCCTTCCTCGTCCTCGGGCTCATGGCGACCTCGACTCCAGGCGGGGCGTCCGAGAAGGACGCTCCGGGCGGACACCTGTGGGCGTCCTCCCACCCGGGGCTATTGCGATGGCCGTGCCAGGGGCCTGCCCCGAGGGCATGAGACAGGGTGTGTCCCTGGGGCCGCACGCGAGGGGAAAACCGTGGCGGGGGCGTGGGTGTCGTGCGACGGTGCCCGCGATGAAAATCGCCACCTGGAACGTGAACTCGGTGAGGGCCCGTCAGGAGCGGCTGCTCGAGTGGCTGAAGAGCGCGCAGCCGGACATCCTCTGCCTTCAGGAGCTGAAGTGCACGGAGGACGACTTCCCGATGGAGGCCGTGCGCGACGCCGGCTACCACGCGGCGGTCCACGGGCAGAAGACCTACAACGGCGTGGCCATCCTCGCGAAGGAGGAGCCGCGCGACGTGGTGAAGGGGCTGTCGGACGGCGTGGATGACACGCACGCGCGCCTCATCGCCGCGACGGTGGCCGGCATCCGCGTGGTGAGCGCGTACGCGCCCAATGGCCAGACGGTGGACTCGCCCCAGTACGAGTACAAGCTCGAGTGGTACGGCCGCCTGCGGCGCTACCTGGACACGCGGCACAAGCCCGACGAGGCGCTGGTGCTCGGCGGCGACTGGAACGTGGCGCCCGAGGACATCGACACCTACGACCCGAAGCTGTGGGAGGGCCAGACGCTCTTCACGCTGAAGGAGCGGGATGCGCTCCAGCGGCTGCGCGCGTTCGGACTGACGGATGCGTACCGGAAGCTGTACCCGGACACGCAGCGCTTCTCGTGGTGGGACTACCGGATGCTCGGCTTCCCGAAGAACCTGGGGCTGCGCATCGACCACCTCTACGTGTCGGCGCCGCTGGTGCCCAGGCTGACGGGCTCGGACACGGACCGCGAGGCGCGCAAGGGCAAGCAGCCCTCGGACCATGCGCCGGTGTGGTTGGAACTGCGGGACTGAAGTGGGGAGGACAGGCGTGATTCAGCTGCGATGGCCGATGTTGTGCGTGGGGCTGGGGATGTTCCTCGTGGGCTGTGCGTCCGCGGGCAAGCCGCCCGAGGCCGCGGAGGCGCCCGAGCCCGTGCCCGCGCACCAGTCCTTCACGCTGGAGTCCGCGAAGCTGAAGGAGGTCCGCCACATCGCCGTCTACACGCCTCCTGGCTACGACGCGGCGAAGGACACGCGCTTCCCGGTGCTCTACATGCCCGACGGTGGGCTCAAGGAGGACTTCCCGCACGTCGCCTCCGCCGTGGACGCGGCCATTCGCGCGGGCGAGCTGCGGCCGCTGCTCGTGGTGGGCGTCGAGAACACGGTGCGGCGGCGCGACATGACGGGCCCCACCACGGTGGCCACCGACAAGGAGGCCGCGCCCATCTCGGGAGGCTCGGACGCGTTCCGGGCATTCTTTCGCGACGAGCTGATGCCGGAGGTCCGCCAGCGCTATCGCGTGACGGAGGAGCGGGCCATCATCGGGGAATCGCTCGCGGGACTGTTCATCATGGAGACGTTCTTCCTGGAGCCGGAGCTGTTCGGCACGTACCTCGCGCTGAGCCCCAGCATCTGGTGGAACGCGGAGTCGCTGGTGCGTCAGGCGGGTGAGCGACTCACGGCGCGCTCGGACCTGAAGGCCGCGCTGTACGTGTCCTCCGCGAACGAGGTGGATGACATCGTCCCCGCCGTCGAGCGGCTGCGCGAGGTCCTCCGGGTGAGCGCGCCCGCGGGCTTGAAGTGGGAGGTCGAGCCTCGGCCGGACCTCCGCCACGACAACATCTACCGGTCCACCGCGCCGGCTCTGCTGCGCAAGTGGCTGCCTCCGGTGGCCGCCGAGACCGCGCGGTAGGGCCGTTGTCGCGGGGGACCGCCGAGAGCGCCCCGCCTTCACTCCTGGCCTGGATTAGAGTCGGCGCCCCATGCCCGTCATCCGACTCGATTGTACGAAGTGCGACCGGACGTTTGCGCCGGGCGCCGTGCTGAACCTGTGCACGTCCTGCAGTGCTCCCCTCTTCGCGCGCTACGACCTGGAGCGCGCGGCGAAGACGCTTCGGCCCGAGGCCCTGGCGACGCGGGAGCGCTCCATGTGGCGCTATCACGAGGTGATGCCCGTGGAGGACCCCGCGCAGCGGCTCAGCCTGGGCGAAGGCTACACGCCGCTGCTCCATGCGCCGCGCCTGTCGGAGTGGCTGGGGCTGAAGCGCGTCATGGTGAAGGACGAGGGCGGAAATCCCACCGGCTCGTTCAAGGCGCGCGGCCTGTCGGCGGCGGTGTCCATGGCGAAGGTGCTGGGGGCGAAGGCGGTGTGCCTGCCCTCCGCGGGCAACGCCGGGAGCGCGCTGGCGGCCTATGCGGCGCGGGGTGGCCTGGAGGCGCATGTCTTCGTGCCCAAGGACATCGCGAGCCTCTTCCTCATGGAGACCCGTGCCTACGGCGCGCACGTCGAGACGGTGGACGGCCTCATCACCGACGCGGGCAGGGTGTGCGCCAGCCTCGCGCGTGAGCATGGCTGGTACGAGTGCGCCACGCTGAAGGAGCCCTACCGCGTGGAGGGCAAGAAGACGATGGGCTACGAGCTGGCGGAGCAGCTGGATTGGACGCTGCCGGACGTCATCCTCTACCCGACGGGCGGAGGCACCGGACTCATCGGCATGTGGAAGGCGTTCGAGGAGATGGAGACCATGGGGCTCATCGGCTCGAAGCGTCCCCGGATGGTCGCGGTGCAGGCGGAGGGCTGCGCGCCCATCGTCAAGGCGCATGCGGAAGGCCAGCCGGATGCGCCCATGTGGCCCGGGGCGACGACGCACGCGCACGGCCTTCGCGTGCCGAAGGCGCTGGGCGACTTCCTCATCCTCAAGGCCGTGAAGGACAGCCGGGGCACGGCCATCTCCGTCACCGAGGAGGAAATCGTGCAGGGCACCAAGGAGCTCGCCGCCTCCGAGGGACTCTTCGCGGCGCCCGAGGGCGGGGCCTGCGTGGCCGCGCTGCGCAAGCTCCAGTCCGCGGGCCAGGTGGCGCCGGACGAGTCCGTGGTGGTCTTCAACACGGGCACGGGCTTCAAGTACGTGGAGAACATGGCCCCGCTCTGGTGATCGCGGCCACGAGCCCCGTCGACAGCGGCGTCGCCTCCTTCGTCGAGGTGCGCCGCGATTCCCAAGCGGGCTTCGCGGCAAGGTGCGGTGCGTCAAGGCCCGGCCGAGTCCCTCAAGGGGCAACGAGTCGCACCTGAATCGCGGTGCGGCGCCCAGGATGAGCGACGCGCTCGATGCGCCACTTGAACGGCGAGCACCCGTGCAGGAAGCGCCGCGGGTGGTCCAAGATGGGGAGTGCGCCCAATAGAAGCCACGCTCGACTCGTGACGCGCCACGGGTGCGCCTCGAACGGTGAGGAGTCTCCCTTGAATCATGTCCCGCGCCGCCCGCTGAGAGCCGCACCCCGCGATGTTTCCTCCAGCGCGAGCAGTCCCTCGCCCGGAGAGCCCGCCCTCCTGTGTGAGGGCACTGGCCGCGCGAAGGTGCGCCGGGAGGTTTGGGGGGGCTCGGGGCGGCGGGTGCGTGTCTTCGTGGGTGGAGTACTGGCCCTGTGCCTTACCCACTGCGCGACCTCACCCACGGCCTCGCGCACGGCCCCACCGCCACAGGCCCCTGAAACGCCCACCGTGGCCTCGGATGGCCGCGTGCATGCCCGCCCCCATGCGGCGACCACCGAGCCAGGGCCGCTGGGGCTGCATCCGCTGGGCCTTGGTGGCGCGCGGGACGGACTGCTCTACGTGCCCCGCTCCTATCGCCCGGAGCAGCCCGCGGCGCTGATGCTGGTGTTGCACGGCGCGAGGGGAAACGCGGGACAGATGCTGGAGGCGATGCAGGCGTTCGCGGAGGCCGAAGGCCTCATCCTGTTGATACCGGAGTCGCGAGGCGTGACGTGGGACCACAAGCTGGCCACCCCGGGCGCGGACCTGGCATTCCTCGACCGGGCCCTGGCCCACGTCTTCGCGCGCTATGCCGTGGCAAAGGAACGTCTCTCCGTCGCGGGCTTCTCGGATGGGGCGTCGTATGCGCTGGCGCTCGGCATCCTCAACGGAGACCTGTTCCCGCGCATCCTCGCCTTCTCACCCGGGTTCGTTCACGCGGCGGAGCCTCGGGGTGTGCCGCGCGTCTTCATCTCCCACGGGGACAAGGACGCGGTGCTCCCCGTCGAGCAGGCGGGCCGGCGCATTGTCGCCGAGCTGGGCGCCGCGGGCTTCGACGTGCGCTACCACGAGTTCGCGGGCGGCCACTCCCTTCCCGCAGACGTCCTCCGCGTCGCCGCACAATGGCTTCGCGAGACGACCGCGCCCGTGAGCGCGGAGTGACTCACGGGCGGGGCTTCCGTTCAGCTCACAGCCACTTCGGACGAACCCAGTCCAGGAGGCCATCCTTGGCGCGCTTGAAGGGCTCCGTCACGTTGTCCCAGACCTCCTTGCCCGCGTCCTTCACGCCGTCGACAATCTTGTCCTTGAGTTCCTTCAACTCCCCCGTGGCCTTGGAGAAGTCCCAGTTCGGGTCGCCCTTGCCCTCGCGCAGTTGCTTCACCGCGTCGTCGAGGTAGGCGGTGTGGTCCTTGCCGCCTTCGCCGACGAAGGGACGCTTGCCGTCGAAGTAGCCCTGTTTGACGGCGTCCTGGATGAGCTCGCCCTGCTGCTCGGGGTTGAGGTCTCCCCACTTCTTGCCGGACTTGATGCCCTCTTCCCAGTTGTAGCCCTGCCCCGCGCTCTGGGCGACCAGGGCCTTGGCCGCGTAGTCCGCGCCATGGTTCTGGTATTGCCAGACGTGGGTGGCCTCGTGGGTGAGGAGGTCCTTGGAGGGCGGGAAGTTGGACGAGCCGTCCTGCTTCGTCGGGTTGACGAGAATCTTGTTCCCCACCGTGAAGGCGGGCGTGTAGCGCGTGAGGTTGTCGAAGAGCGCGGCCGGGCCGTTGACCACGCTGACCTTGTCCAGGTCCACGCTGTCGCCGAAGACGCCCTTCAAGTCCTTCTTCTGCGCGTCCGTCAGCGCCTGACCCTCGACCTTGTCGGCCGCATCCTGGACCTTCTTGAGGATCTCCTTGCCGGGAATGGGCACGGAGGGAATGAAGTCATCCACGATGTTCCGGGTCACCGACTGCGCCACCGGCTTCGCCTGCGGCTTGGGCGCTACTTCTTCCTCGGGCCGGCGGTAGACAGGCTGTCGCTTCTCGATACGAACAGGGGCCATCGCGTGACTCCTCTTGGGGAGGGGGGCTGAGTCATTTGAATTGTCTGAAGTCGCCTCCGCTTTGTTTCCTCAAATTGTGAGATGTGTGAGTCCATGACGACGCCACCGCCCGAGCCCCTCCCTTTTCCGGAGAGCCTCTGCCATCGCTGCGCGGCGCCCCCGCGCTATGTCCAGACGCGGACATCCGTCTTCATCATGTGCCCGCTGTTGCCTGGGAAGTATCCGCCGCAGCCGGTGCGGGCTTGCGCGCTCTTCCGCCCCGCGGAATCCAATCCCAGTTGAAAGGGATGAGGGCAACGGAGGGAGCAGGCCCTCGTTGTCGCGGGCAGGTGGGCGAGGAGGGCGATTGCGAGTGCTTCTGGCCGTCCCCAATTGTGGCGCGCAGTCCAGTCACTGGGAGGAGGGACTTGATGGTCGCCAGGAAGAGCACGCGCGCCTCGACGCGCACCCGTACGATGACGCCCCGGAAGAAGCGGACCGTTTCCCGCACGAGCCGCGCCAAGCCGCGTCGTGTCAATGCGACGAGTCGGCGCCGCGTGGGGGCCCGAGTCACCACGGCCAGCAGCAGGTACACGCGGCCCGCGCTGAGGGAGCGCATCAAGAAGCGCCTCATGGCGGGCACCCGAGGCGGACGCGCGGGCCAGTGGAGCGCTCGCAAGGCGCAGCTCCTGGCGACGGAGTACGAGAAGGCCGGGGGCGGCTATCGCGGCCGGAAGACGGGCACCCAGAAGTCGATGGTGGCGTGGACCCGCGAGGCGTGGGGGACTCGGACCGGCGGCACACGTGCGCGTCGCGGGGCCACCACTGCTCGCTACCTGCCGAAGGAGGCCTGGGGCCGGCTCAGCGCGCGGCAGAAGCAGGCAACGGACCGCCGCAAGCGGATGGCATCGCGTCGCGGGCAACAGTACGTGGCGAACACGCCTGCCGCGCGTCGCGCTCGCAAGATGGCGTCACGGCGATGACGCCCAGGAGTCCCGCCGTGGGGTGATGCACGGCGGGCTCCCGGTTCAGTGGCACCGCCACGAAGTTCCCTGGAAACGCCACTCGAGGCGACGGGCGCGGTGCCACTTCGGGAGGAGGCGTGTTGGCTTCTCTCCACTTGTCCTCCGAGCGGCCGTGTTGTTCGCGGACGTGGAGCCTCAGGCCGCCTCGGGTGAGGAGGGCTGGAAGTTTGGCGCGACGATTCGGGCGAGCTGGGGCATCCGGCCGTGTTTGCACTCCACGAGGAACGCGTGGAGCGACTCCGCGGACAGTCCGTGCAGCATGAGGCGGAAGCCCGCGCGCAGCGTGGTCAGGGGCACCATGGGGTGGCGGTTGTTCACCAGGGCGACGAGTCCCGGGGCCTGGAGCAGCGTGGCCACGTAGATGGCGATGGTCTCGTCCAGTTGCAGCGAGTTGCTCGCGCGCCAGAAGTCCCGGTCGGTGAGGAACAGTTGGTAGACGGGGGTGAAGACCTCAATCGCGGACTGGAGGTCGAGGAAGTTCGTCCACCGGTTGGGCAGCTCCTCCAGGGGGAACTCGTCCGACACGCCGCTGAAGTCCAGCCGCGTGGGAGGGGTGAGCGTCTTGCCCTGGTCTCTGAGCGCGCGGTTCAGGCGGATGACGAAGTTGAAGAGGTTGAGGTCGTGGTTGAGGAAGATCTCATCCTTGACGTGCTCCAGGTTCGTCGGACGGATGGGGCTGGTGGGGACGTTCAGCTCCTTCGTGTTCCGGGCGATGAAGTCGAGAATCTCCGAGCCCACGTGGAAGTGACGCAGGATGAGGAAGTTCGCCTCGGGGCTGACCCAGACGCGCAGGCCCCAGGCGAGCAGCCGGTGCAGCCACTTCGACGAGGTGAAGCGGTTGGGGATGAAGATCTTCATCACCTGGAAGAGGACGATGTACATCCGGGCGAGTGGCCGGACGACGGGCAGCAGGAACTGTCGTGAGCGCGAGCGCTGGTCCACGAGCAGGGCCGCCTTGGTGCGCTCATGCATGGGCAGGCTGCGGTCCAGGAACAGCGCCACCCAGGGGTCCGGGTCCCTCGGGTCATGCGGTTGATTGTTCAGCAGCTCGATGGGGTCCATGGTGTGCCTCTCGCAAGGAGCTTAGCGGGTGGGCAGCTCGCGGAAGATGAGACCGTCGAGCCCCAGCCTGCTGACTGTCTCCCTGAAATGCTCAGTGCCGATGACCATGGAGGCGAAGTTCCCCACGCGAAACAGGTCCAGCTCGGACGGGAGTGAAGCCGCGTCGAGGATGGGGTCCTCGGGGCGACTGAATCCATGTCGCCCGCAGGTGGGGCAGGGTGGAGGTACCTCTGGGGGAATGCAGTCAGGATGAAGTCGACCGTGTGGTTCGACCTGTAGCTCAAGGAGGTCCGGTCCGTTCTTGCTTCGGAAGCGCAGTTCGGTGGGGCAACCGAGCAATCCACGCACCCGTTCCGCGACCAGCGCATCAAGGACATCGCGCTGCACGAGAGGCTTGAGCCCCGCCACCCAGGAGATGCGAGCGAACTGGCCGCTGGCCCTGCCCGTCAGCGGTCCGAAGCCTGTTCCGGGGGGCAGCAATGCATGCGGCGGCGCAAGGGGGCGCACCAATTCTCGCAGTCGAGCGAACTCGGGGATTGGCTCGGGCCTGGCCCTCTCGAACTCCCGATGCTCTGGCAGTCGCGAGAGGTCAACTGCGGGGTACTCGTATCCCACGTCACTCCAGTTGGCGCCGCAGTCGTGGCAGCTCACACCGGGCAGGGCCCACTTGTGCCAGCCGTCCACGTCTCCGCTGTACTTCGCCCTCAGCGCTTTGTCCTCGCGCACCCAGAAGAAACGCCTCATCCGTCTTCACGCTCCCGGGCGGGAATAGTAGGGCTGGATGGGGCCGCCGACGAGGTCGAACCGATGAATGAGCTCCCCCGCGTGCTTGAAGATCTCCGGAGGAGCGGCTCGTGGGTTCTGCTCCTTGAAGTCACGCCACGCATCGTTCCACGCGCCCCCTCGTGGGGTGCCATCGTGAATCCTTCGGTGGACAGCCACCGGAATGGGCATGGTGTAGTGGTGAATCTTCACGCCTTGCTGCTCGAACCACTCCGCCAGATCTCTCGACTGCGGAAAGATGTGGTGCTTTTCCCAGCGTCCCTGTGTGAGCTGCCGCGACGGTGGGATGACCTGTGCGCGAGCGCCATTCCAGTTGGGGAACGTCATGATGGCGCCGCGGGGCAGATTCTGGGCCCCGGCCCAATTTCTCCGGGGCCCACTTCCGGGGGCCGCTGCTGCTGCTGGAGGTCTTGAGGGAGGAAAGCGCGCCAGCTCCACCTCGCTGGGCATGTCCTCGCAGCGATAGAGCCCGCAGGTCTCTCGTAGGCACAGAAGCGTCACGCACTGGTCGTCCTCCGGTGTGTGGCACTCTTCCTCCGCCTCATCCCATGCCTGTTGAATGGATGGCTTGCCGACGGTGGTGCAGCCCAGCCATCCCACCGCGACCAGCAACAGCCAGAACGAGTCAGGGATTCGCATGGGCCACGACGGTACTGTCCCAGCCTGTCATGACGAAAGACGTGGGGGTTCTGCCCAGCGCCCCCTCCGTGCCTCAGACATTCCCCAACTCCTCCAGCTGAAGCAGGTACAGGCGCGCTGTCACCTTCGCGGTCTTCACGATGCGCGCGGCCAGCTCCGGAGTGAGGATGCCCGAGCCGAGCGCTCCGTCCAGCCTGTCCAGGTGCGTGGCGTCGTTGTCGCCGTGGTAGAGGAAGAAGCGCACCTGCTCGTCTTCCAGCGAGAGCTGCTCCCGGATGGCCATGCCCCAGCGCCGCGCCACGCGACTGCCCAGGCCCTCGATGATGAACATCGCGCCCAGCAGGTCGAACGGATTCTCCTGGCTGGCGCGATGGAACATCCACGCCGACAAGGCCTCACTGCCGATGTTCTTCGGCGCACGGGTGATGGCCTCGTGCGTGCCCCCCACCGACACGTAGTGCCGCTCCAGCATCTCGTAGTCCCGATGCTCATCCCGTGCATGGCGGATGAAGGACGAGCGCAGCGCCAGGTGCTCGGCGGTGATGCTCGATGCCGCGCGGGCAATCCAGCGCGAGCCCTCCACCACCTGCTGCCGCATGTTGATGAGCAGCTCGCGGTAGTCCTCCACCGTGAAGACGCCACGTGACAGCTTGTCGAGCACCGACACACGCTGGAGCTTCGCCTCGAAGTCCACCCAGACACGCGTCAGCTCGCGCACCAGCTTCTCTCGGACCGGGTCTCCGCCCTCCTTGGGGCTCAGGGGCAACGGCCCCAGCTCCTCGGTGGCTCCGTTCGCCGGTGTCTCGGGGCCCGACACGATGTTCTGCGTGTTGGCCGCCGGAGTCGTGACGCCCACGTCGGGGACGACGGCTCGGCCCGGGGCGACGACGGTGAGCATCGCATAGCAGGCGATGAAGCCGCCGCTCTCCGGGACCATGCAGAAGATGCGCTGACCCGGGCGCACGCGGCCTTCGTTCACCAGCTCCTCCAGCATGAGGAAGATGGACGCGCAGCCGGTGTTTCCGCGCGTGGAGAGGTTGGAGAACCAGCGCTCCTCGGGGATGCGCACGCCGCCCCGCTCCAGCAACTTGACGATGGGCTGCTTGAAGAAGTGCGAGGAGTAGTGGATGCAGAACCAGTCCACCTCGTCCGGCTTGAGCCGGCCCTGGTCCATCAACGCGAAGAACCCATCCACGCCCAGCCCTACCAGCGACTCCAGCCGGCGGATGTCCTGCTTGATGTTGAAGGCCCCCGACGCGGCGGCCTCGGCGAACGTGGGCGAGTCAATCCACCCCGGCCCGAAGCCTCCATCGACACCTCGGTTCGCACCCACGTACATGCCCAGCTCGTGCCGGTTCGCATGGGAACGAATGTCCATCCACTCCACCTTGAGGCTGGGCCGGGTGGGGTGCGGTCGGTCCTGCACCACCGCGGCGCCCGCGCCGTCGGAGAGCATCCAGCGCAGGAACTCCGCCTCGAACGGCACGGTGTCCTCACCCGTGACTTCCTCGTAGTGGCTGGCCTTCAGCAGCCGGCTCACCAACTCGCTGGCGCAGACGACGGCGCGTCGAGCCTCTCCGCTGGCGACCTGAAGGGTGGCCGCCCGCAGCGCCTGCATCCCGCTGGAGCAGATGCCCTGAAGCGAGGCCACCTCGCACGCGGGCCCGCCCAGTGCACGGTGCACCTGACTGGCGAAGCCCGGCAGCACCAGGTCCGCCTGCGTGGTCGCGGTGACCAGCAGGTCCATCTCGTTCAATGAAATGGGCGAGCGCGACAGCGCATCATGGATGGCGTGGACCGCCAGGTCCCAGTTCCTGAACAGGCTGCGCTGCTCACGGTCGATGGCGTAGTGGCGCTGGGTGATGCCGTTCTGCGACAGGACGCGGGCCCGGGCCCGGGAGGGACGTCCTCGAACCTTGCCGAGATAGTCCTCCATCTGCTCGTTGGAGATGGGCTCGCCCGGCAGGAACTTGCCGAGGCTCGTGATGAAGGCGTCGTGGGGCATGGCCGGACCATATGTCGTCATGCCACGGGAGTCCCTGGGGCTCCTCCTGTGCTGGGCAGGTGGCGCTTCAGGTCAGCCGGGACTTGAGCCGCGCCGCATATCGACGGCTCATGGAGAGCGGCGCCCCCGCGCCCCGGACGTGGACGCGAAAGCCCTCATCACCTTCGCTCTCCACGCGCTCCACGCAGCCCAGGTTGATGATGGTGCCCCGGTGGATGCGGACGAAGTGCTTCTCCGGCAGCCGCGCTTCCCACTCCGAGAGCGGGCGGGGGAGCAGATGGCGCTGACCGTCACGCGTCACCAGCTCCGAGTAGTCCCCGGCGCTGCACACGGCCGAGAGGTCCGAGACTTGAATGAAGCGCACCCGGCGCTCCCCGGACAGGAAGAGGTGGTCATCGAGCGCCAGCGGCCGAGGCGCTTCCACCGGTGTCGCGGGCATCGCGCGTTGGAGCACCCGGTCCACCGTGGCGCGCAGGCGCTGCGGGTGCACGGGCTTGAGCAGGTAGTCCAGGGCGTTGACCTCGAAGGCTCGCAGCGCGTGCGCGTCGTACGCGGTGACGAAGACGACCTGGGCACGGACCTCCACGCGCGACAGCAGGTCGAAGCCCGAGGCTCCCGGCATCTGCACGTCGAGGAAGAGCACGTCGGGGTCCAGCTCCGCGATGCGCTGCGCGGCCTCGTCCGCGTCCGCCGCTTCGCCCACCACCTCCAGCTCCGGGTGGGGCTTGAGCAGCTTGCGCAGTTCGTTGCGCGCCAGTCGCTCGTCATCCACCAGCAGCACTCCGAGCTTCGCGCTCACGCCGCCTCCCGCCGTGCCAGCTCCACATGAAGGGAGGCCCTCACCCAGCCGCCATCCGCGCCCACGGTGAAGCGATGCCGGCCCGGGTACGCGTGCTCCAGTCGCTCGCGGACATTGGCAAGGCCTGTGCCGGTGCTCTCGGGCCGAGACGTCGGCTCGCGCCAGGAGCCGGTGTTGGCCACCTCGACCTCCAGCGTGTCGCCCTGTCGCGACGCTCGAATGCGCAGCTCCAGCGGTCCCTTCTGACTGTCGAGTCCGTGCTTCACCGCGTTCTCCACCAGGGGGTGAATCAGGAAGCCCGGCAGCCGTGCCCCTTCCGCGCCGGGCCCCACGTCGAACGTGACGCGCAGCCGTTCCTCGAAGCGGATGCGCTGAATCTCCAGGTAGCTGCGAATCGCGCGCAGCTCCTCTCCGAGCGGCACCTCCCGCTCTCGCGTCTCCAACAGTGAGTAGCGGAAGAAGTCGGCCAGCTCCGTGATCATCTGTCTCGCGCGTCCGGGTTCCTCGTCCACGAGCGCGCGGATGGAGTTGAGCGCGTTGAAGAGGAAGTGGGGGTTCACCTGATAGCGAAGCATCTGCCAGCGTGCCTCGGTGGCGAGCGACAGGGCTCGCAGCGCGCGCTCCCGCTCCGCCTCCAGGTCGAGCCGGTAGGCATTGCCCAGGAACAGCGCGCTCCACGCCAGGAGGACGATGGTGCAGTTGAGCGCATCGTGAGTGAAGGCCGGATGGAACACGGGGACCAGCCCGAAGCTCCAGCGCAACAGCCCCAGCCACACCACGGCCAGCAGCGAAGAGAGCGTCAGGCCCACCGTGCCCAGCACCCAGGCCGGTGCGCGCCGCGCCCACAGCCGTGAGAGCACCCTCGCCATCGTCAAGCTGATGCCCAGCCCCAGCAGGGAGCGCACCAGCTTCAGTCCGATGACGAAGAGGTGCTCCTTCGTGCCGCCATGCTCCAGGTTGGGGATGGACAGGACATAGCCGGCGAGCGCGTACGCCCCCCAGCCCCAGAGCTGGACCTTCCAGAACCGAGCACCAAGCCGCATGCTCGGGGTTCTAGCGCTTCTGGATGTGAACCACCTTGTTGATGATCTTCCAGGCGCCGTCGGTCTTGATGACGGTGAGGTAGTCCGTCATGAACGCGTCGGGGTGGTCGAACTCGACCTTGGCGACGCCCACGTCACCGGTGACGTCCAGGCTGACCAATCGGCGCTTGCGCTTCGCTTCGTCCGCGGCGGGCTTCCCGTTCACGCCCGCGAGGTACTCGGCGGTGGTCTTCCTCACGAGCGCTCCATTCCGGTTGAGGAACATCTTCATCTCGTCGTGCATGGCCTCCCGAAAGGGGGCCACCTGTCCGGTGGCGTGGCCTTTCAGATAGAGCTCCACTGCGCGTCGCGCGCCAGCCTCGTCTTCCGAAGGGGCGGGCGTGCCGAGCGCGCTGCCCGAAGCGAGTACCGCTCCCACGATGACCGAGCCCACGGCGACCGCGTTCCTGAGGTGCTGCTTCATGGGTGTCTCCTGTTTGCGTCGAGGTGTCGGCGACAGGGGTAACGGAGACTCGCCTGTCCGCACAGCGCGCTTCTTCCAACGGCGTCAGACACCGCCGGACGGTGCTCGCAGGCGACGAGCGGCGCGCCAGGAGCCGCCGGGTCCCACGGAAAGCGCACCGAGAAATCCCGATTTATGTCTCCTACCTGCCAGACGGGCGGGCAGCGCGGAGCGGTACGCCTGCTTCTCGGGGCCCTGGTGGTGGAGGTGTTTCGCATAGAGTGCTGCCGCCCGAGCAGGTCGCCCCGGTTGCGACGGTTCGGGATGGTGGCGCATCGGAACATGAGGACGGGAGACGCATGGACTGCGACTGGCTCATCATCGGCTCGGGCTTCGGCGGCAGTGTCAGCGCGCTGCGGTTGACCGAGAAGGGCTACCGCGTGGTGATGCTGGAGAAGGGCCAGCGTCTGCTCGCCGCCGACTTCCCGAAGACGAACTGGGACCTGAAGCGCTGGTTGTGGATGCCACAGCTCGGCTGGCGCGGCCTGTTCAAGATGACGTTCTTCCGCCACGTCACCGTGCTGTCCGGCGTGGGGGTGGGCGGAGGCTCGCTCGTCTACGCGAACACGCTGCCCGTTCCGAAGGATGACTTCTTCGAGGCCACCTCGTGGGGGCACCTCGCGAACTGGAAGGAGGAGCTGTCCGGGCACTACCGCACCGCGCGACGGATGCTCGGCGCCACGCTCAATCCGCTCACCACGGTGCCGGACCGGGTGCTCGCGGAGGTGGGCAAGGACATCGGCCGTCAGGGCTTCGAGCCCGCCACCGTGGCGGTCTACTTCGGCGAGCCGGGCGTCACTGTGAAGGACCCCTACTTCGGAGGCGAGGGCCCGGAGCGCACCGGCTGCATCGCGTGCGGCGGCTGCATGCTCGGCTGTCGCCACGGCGCGAAGAACACGCTGGACCGGAACTACCTCCACCTCGCGGAGAAGCGCGGCCTCACCCTTCACGCCGACACCGAGGCGACGTGGGTGCGCCCGCTGCCGGAGGGTGGCTACGAGGTGGAGGCGCGCCAGGGCACCGGCCTGTTCTCCCGGAAGACGCTGCGCTTCACCGCGCGCAACGTCGTCTTCGCCGGGGGCGTGCTGGGCACCGTGGACCTGCTGCTGCGCTTGAAGGAGCGTCCGGACGGACTGCCCCGGCTGTCGGAGCGACTGGGTGACAGCGTGCGCACCAACTCCGAGGCCCTGGTGGGCATCGTGAGCGGGCACAAGGACCAGGACCTCTCGAAGGGCATCGCCATCGGCTCCATCCTGCACACCGACGAGCGCTCGCACCTGGAGCCGGTGCGCTACTCGGCGGGGTCGGGATTCTTCCGCCTGCTGATGGCGCCGCAGGTGCGCGGGACGACGATGCTCACGCGGGTGGCGCGGCTCTTCGCGCTGCTCGCGCGGCATCCATTGCGCTTCCTCAAGGCCTGGTTTGTTCCGGACTTCGCGCGGCGGACGATGATTCTCCTCTACATGCGCACGCTGGAAGGTCACCTGCGCATGCGGCGCGCGAGAGGGCTGACCACCGGCCTGCGCAGGGGCCTCACCACGGGCCTCCAGTCCGGCCCCGCGCCGACCTCCAACATGCCGGAGGCGTTCGACCTGGCGAAGCGCGTGTCCGACAAGCTCGACGGGTATCCCATGACGATGGTGAGCGAGACGGTGCTGGGCATCCCCACCACCGCGCACATCCTGGGTGGCTGCTGCATGGGAGACTCGGCGGAGACGGGCGTCATCGACCATCGCCACCGCGTCTTCGGCTACGAGGGCCTGTACGTGGTGGATGGCTCGGCCATCTCCGCCAATCCGGGCGTCAACCCTTCGCTCACCATCACCGCGCTCGCCGAGCGCGCGATGACGTTCATCCCAGCCGCGCACGCAGGCAACGAAGTGAAGAGGACCGTGTCGCCGGGTGTGTCGGAGACGGCGCCGCAGCTCACGCGCTGAGTTTGGGTTCAATCCCGGCAGTGCATTCGGACGACAGTGCCGTCGGTGGAGTGACGGCACCGGCCTTCGTAACTGAGGCGCTGAAGACGGCTACACGCGGATGACGGCGCGGAGGGGACAGCGCCGTCGATGGAGTGACGGCGCCGCCCTCCCGCAACTGATGCGCTGACGACGGCTACAGGCGGACCTGGAGCTCGTAGCGGCGGTTCTTCGCCTTCTTCGCCTCGGTGTTGTCCGGCTTCACCAGGGGGCGATCCGCGCCCAGCCCCACGGCGGTGATTTCGCTCCGGGAGATGCCTCGGGCGACCAACTCCTTGACGATGGCCTCCGCGCGCTGCTCGCTGAGCTGCTTGTTCTTCGCGGCGTCACCCGTCGAATCGGTATGGCCAGAGACCTCGAACTTGTAGGTCTTCACTCCCGCGGCGGTGAGCTGCTTCTTGGCGTCGACGAGGGCGTTGGCGAGCTTCTTGAGCTTCGCGTCGCAGCCAGGGGCCAGCTCCGCGGTGCCCGTCTTGAAGCTGCACTGGTTCTTCTTCGCCTCGTCCGTCAGCTTGGTGTTGACTTTCTTCTCGACGGTGGACTTGCCCGCGTCGCCCGCGGCCTTCTTGATGGAATCGAAGGGGCTCTGCGCGGCGGCCACGCTCGGGACGGCCAGCAGCGACACGGCGATGCACAACGCCTTGAGCTTCATACGTGGGACTCCTTGGGTTCCAATGGGGAAGGGAACCGGGGACGCAGGCTGCCCAGGGACTCCTCTCCCGTCCAGCACCACGATGCCTCCCGGCCGGTGGAGCCGCCGCCCGCCTGCCGGGGTGGGAGGGAGTACCCTCGGGCTGGAGGTCCCGGGAAAACTTGCCTCGGCGTGTGGGCGGAGCAGCATGGACACCCGGAGTCCTTCCACGCAGCGACAGTGAGGCATCCGTGGGCAGCGGCAGTCGGACGGAGCGGTGGCGGCAGTTCCTCTCGGGGCACCGGGTAGGCTCGGACGTGAAGCCAGCGGAGGCGTTGGTGGAGAAGGCGCCCACCAGCTACGAGCATCTCCCGTTGGACGAGCGCACGCCGTACGACGTGGACTACGACCGCATCGTCTTCTCCAGCGAGTTTCGTTGCCTGCATGACAAGACGCAGGTCTTCCCCCTCTCGTCGAGCGACTACACGCGCACGCGACTGACCCACAGCATCGAGGCGTCCTGCGTGGGGCGCTCGCTGGGCCAGCTCGCGGGCCGCGGCCTGAAGATGCAGGACGTGAAGGTGGAGCCCTCGCACCTGGGCACCATCGTCGCGGCGGCGTGCCTGGCGCACGACATCGGCAATCCGCCCTTCGGCCACTCCGGAGAGGCGGCCATCCAGCACTGGGTGGAGCAGCGACTCACGGCCCCGGGCAGCGCGCCTTCAAACCGCCCGAGTCCCTTCGGTTCTCCGGAGGAGTGGAAGGACCTGGAGAGCTTCGAGGGCAACGCGCAGGGCTTTCGAATCCTCAACCGGCTCCAGTCGCGCGAGCGGCGGGGCGGGTTGCGCTACACGGCGGCGACGCTCGGCGCGATGAGCAAGTACCCGCGCCCGTCCGTCCTCCCAGGCGGCCGCGAGCCGGTGAAGGGGCGCGTGTCGGAGAAGAAGTTCGGTTACTTCCAGGACGACCGTGTGCTGGCGCTGGAGGCCTATCGCGCCGCGGGCCTGCGAGAGCGCGAGGAGGGAGTCTTCTCCCGGCACCCGTTGGCCTTCCTCGTCGAGGCGGCGGACGACATCTGCTACGCGGTCATCGACCTGGAGGACTCCGCGAAGCTCGGCCTGATTCCGACAAAGGACGCCTGCGAGCTGCTGGACAAGGTGCTGCCGTCACCGGTGAAGGGCGAGGTCCGGCCGCCTCCGGCGCACCCGGAGACGCGGATGGCGCAGGCGCGGGCTCGGGCGATTGGCGTGCTCATCCAGGCGTGTGTGCGCGTGTTCCTGGAGCACGTGGAGGCGATGGAGGCGGGGGAGTGGGAGACGCCACTGGTCTCCGCGCGGGACGAGGTCCGCGTGCCGCTGAAGGTCATCAAGGAGCTGACGCGGCGCCAGGGCTACGAGAGCGAGCGCGTGCTGCAAATCGAGAGCGCGGGCTTCAAGACACTGGGTGGCCTGCTCGACATGTTCGCGGGGGCGGTGGTGACGGACACGCCCAATCGCGAGGAGAAGAAGCTGCGACAGCTTCTCCCCCTGGAGCTGTTTCAGCGGCCAGACAATCCGCTGAAGAGCGAGGACATCGGTGAGGCGCTCGCGAGGTTGTCCATGTACCAGCGGCTCCTGTGCGTCACGGACTACATCTCCGGGATGACGGACGGCTTCGCGGTGGAGCTGTACCAGCGGTTGTCCGGCATCAAGCTGCCGACCTAGCGGCGCCCTCTCCGTGCCTCAGGCGTGCAAGTCCTCCGAGCGTGCCCCCGTGCGGCGGTCGCGTGCGCGCTGCTCCAACTGGGAGAGCGAGTTGTCGATGGCCAGGATGTTGCCCGACGGGTCCTTGAACCACGCGGACTTGATGTCCCCCATGGTGGCGATTCCATTGCGCGTCTGGATGCCCATCTCTGGAATGTCGTAGTCCTCGAGCTTCACGCCGGCGCTCCGCAAGCCGTCCACCGTCGCCTCCACGTCCTCCACGGCGAATGAGCACGCGGTCGCGGTGGAGCCGGAGGGCGTCGAGCGCTCATAGAGCAACAGGTAGGAATCCCCGCTCGAGCGGAACATGGCCGCGCCTTCCTCTCCCAGCTCCGACACTTCTTCCAACCCCAGCACTTCGCTGTAGAACCGCCGGGCCGTCTTCAGGTCCGTCACCGCCAGGGTGGGCACCGCCTTCGTTCGTCCAAGTCCCATGGGCCTCGAGCCTCCTTCCGGGACAGGTGGGCACCAGGCGCGAGGCTCGCAAGCGATACCCCCGCCCGAGCCCCGGCTCTCCGAGGTGGCGAGGGAGGTGCGTCTCCCGGGTACCCCTGGCGCGACGTCGACGTAGGTCTCTCCTGGGGGCTCCGCTACACTCGGCGGCATCGTGACACCGCTGGAAGAAGAGACGCCGTCCTCCCCATGGCGGCGATGGCTGGGCCAGGTCGCGGTGTGGACCGTGCCCGGGACGCTCTCCGCGCTGGAGACGTACTTCTTCAGCCTGTCGAGCCCCAAGCCGCTGGAGCCTTGGCGCGCCTTCGTGTCACAGCTGCCAGCCTGGTACGTGTGGGTGCCCGCCACGCCCATCGTCTTCCACCTCGCGCGCAGGTGGCGGCTGGGGCGGCCCTTTCGTGCGCGCGCCTGGGCGAGCCACCTGTTGGCCTGCCTGAGCGTGGGGTGTCTCTTCGCGCTCGTGTACACCGTCTTTCAGCGCGCTTTCGTGCCAGCGATGGGCGCGGGTGGGCCTTCCTTCGCGATGATGCTGCTGCGCTACTCGCTGGGCTGGCTGCCGATGATGGCGATGACCTACGCGGCGGTGGTCGGTGTGGCGCAGTCGCTTGCCTCCCAGCAGAGGGCTCGGGAGAAGGAGCGTCAGGCCGCGGCGCTGGCCATCGAGCTCTCCGAAGCCCGGCTCCAGGCCCTCCAGGTCCAGCTCCATCCGCACTTCCTGTTCAACACCCTCAACGCCATCGTCGTGCTGGTGCGCGCGCAGGAGACGGACACGGCCGCGAGGATGCTCGTGCTGCTCGGTGACATCCTGCGCGGGTTGTTGAAGCAGGGCGCCACGCAAGAGGTCTCGCTGCGAGAAGAGGTGGCGGTGCTGTCGCGCTATCTGGAAATCCAGCAGCTTCGCTTCCAGGACCGCTTGCGCGTCGACTGGGACGTGGACGATGCGCTCCTGGACGCGCGGGTGCCGCACCTGGTGCTCCAGCCGCTGGTGGAGAACGCCATCCGCCACGGGGTCTCCGCGCGTACGGCGGCGGGCGTGCTGCGCATCCGTGCGCGTCGCCAGGGAGACGCGTTGTCGCTCGAGGTGGAGGACGACGGGCCGGGGCTCCCGGCTGGCTTCGACCTGGAGCGCAGCCCGGGAATCGGCCTGTCCAACACGCGGGCACGCTTGTCGCAGCTCTATGGCGACGCGGGGCGTGTCGTCGTGGCTCCACCGAGGGAGGGTGTGGGCACGGTGGCCACTGTCACGCTGCCCTTCCACGCCGTCGTCACGGTGTCCGAGGCGGGAGTCGCGCGTGGCTGAGCTGAGCGTCCTGCTGGTGGACGATGAGCCGCTGGCCCGACGGGGACTGCGGCAGGCGCTGAGCCGACACGCGGACGTGACGGTGTGTGGCGAGTGTCGTGACGGACGCGAGGCGGTGTCCGCCATCCACTCGCTGCGGCCTCACCTGGTGTTGCTCGACGTGCAGATGCCGGAGCTGGATGGCTTCGGCGTCATCAGGGAAGTGGGCGCGGCGCGGATGCCCGCGGTCATCTTCGTCACCGCATACGACACCTTCGCCGTCCGCGCGTTCGACATGCACGCGGTGGACTACCTGGTGAAGCCCTTCGCGGACGAGCGCTTCGACGAGGCGCTGCACCGGGCCCGGCAGCGGCTGCGGCAGGGCGAAGCGGTGGAGCTGGGGCGGAAGCTCGCGGCCCTGCTGGCGGACGCGGCGGGCCCCGCTGTTCCCGCGCAGGGGACAGGGGCTGCCGAGCCACCCCCTTCGGAGCCCGCGCGTCCGGGCGAGCCCATGGATCGGTTGCTGGTGAAGGTGGGCACGCGCTCGGTGCTGGTGCCGGTGGCGGACATCGACTGGATTGGGGCTGACGACTACTGCGTCACGTTGCACGTCGGGGACCGGGAGCATGTGCTGCGAGAGAGCCTCGCGGCCCTGGAGTCCCGTCTGGATGCGGAGCGCTTCGTGCGCATCCACCGCTCGGTCATCGTCAACGTGGAGCGCATCCGTGAGCTGCACCACGACTCGCCCACGGAGACGGTGGTGGTGCTGAGCACTGGCCAGAGGCTGCGGGTGAGCCGCACTCGCAAGGACGTGCTGGAGCGCAGGCTCGGCCGGGCCCGCTGAGCGGACCCTTCACGCGAACGCTTGCGGCATTCTTCCGGGGCAACAGGGGAGGGTGGTCATTCAGTCTCCGAAGCGGGCGCGGCGACAGGTGAACCCATCGACCTGTCCGCCGCGATGCCACCCCGGTGACCTGCCTGGGGCGACGTCAGACGTCGGCGACACGCACCACGAGCTTGCCGAAGTTGCGTCCCTGGAGCAGGCCGATGAGCGCTGTCGGCGCGTTCTCCAGGCCGTCGACCACGTCCTCACGCAGCTTCACCTGTCCGGCGGCGACCCACTCGCCCATGTCGCGGAAGAAGGCGTCGAAGCGGTCGGCGTAGTGGTCGAGGATGACCAGGCCCTGCACGGTGATGCGCTTCTGCAACACGGCCGTCATCACCCCAGGCAGCAGGTTCGGCCCCGCCGGCGGCGTCTCTTCGTTGTAGTGCGAAATCAAACCGCACACCGGCACGCGCGCGCCGACGTTGAGCAGTGGCAGCACCGCCTCGAACACCGCGCCGCCGACGTTCTCGAAATAGATGTCGATGCCGTTCGGGCAGGCGGCCGCGAGGTGTTCGGCCAGCCGAGGGTCTCTGCGGTCGAGGCAGACGTCGAAGCCGAGCTCCTCGACCGCGTAGCGGCACTTGTCCGCGCCGCCGGCGATGCCGACCACGCGCGCGCCCTTGAGCCGGGCGAGCTGCCCGACCACCGCGCCGACCCCGCCGGATGCGGCGGCCACGACCACGGTTTCGCCCCGCTGGGGGCGGCCGATGTCGAGCAGGCCCACGTAGGCGGTGAACGCGGGCATGCCGAGCACGCCCAGCGCCAGTGACGGCTGCGTCAGCGCGCCGAGCGGGACCAGGTCTTGCCCGTCCGACAGCGCGTAGTCCTGCCAGCCCGCTCTGCCGAGCACCAGGTCACCGGCGCGGAATCGCGGATGCCTGGACGCGACGACGCGGTTGACCGTGCCGCCCGCCATGGGGTCACCCAGCGGCACCGAGGGCGCGTAGACCGGAGGGATTTCGTCCATCACCTGGCGCATGTACGGGTCGAGCGACAGGTACAGCGTGCGCAGCAGCACCTGTCCTTCGGCGGGCGTCGGTACGGCGACTTCGTCGAGACGGAAGTCCCGGGGCGTCGGCGACCCGCGTGGACGCGCGGCGAGGACGACACGGCGATTGACGGCGGCATCTGGCTTCATGGGCTTGCTCCTGGGGTGTGGGGAGACGTTCTGCTGGAGCGCTCTGGCGTCGCCGCATGCACATGCACGGACGTCGCGAGAGCGGTGTGCGGACCGGAATAGACCGGTCGTCTAGTGAGCTGGCAAAAAAAGGGGCACACCCGTGCCCCGTTCCCGTTCAGCGGGCTTTCGTGAGACCCAGCTGCTTCCGTGTGGCGGCCATGACCGCGTCCAGTGGCGCGCGGTCGCGAGAAATCTTGGCGAGCAGGCTGGCGCCAAGCCAGCTCTGGTAGAGCGAGGCCGCGACAGCGTGCGAGTCCAGTGGGGCAGACAGAGAGCCGTCCGTCCTGCCCGCTTCGATGCAGCGAGCCAGGCGTTCGACGACTCCACGCGTCCCCTGTTCCAGCTCCGCGCGCATGCTCTCGGACAAATCGCTGACCTCCGCGCCGAGCTTGACCACGAGGCACCGGCTCTTCGCGTCGTCACCAGTCTGCGAGTCGAGCCAGTCGCGGAAGTAGGCGGTCAACCGCCGTGCGGCCGTGCCCCGCTGCGACAGCAGTGCGTCCATTCGCCCCAGGTAGTCGGTGAAGTACGCCTCGATGACCGCCTGCCCGAACGACTCCTTGGATCCGAAGTAGTGGTAAAACGAGCCCTTTGGCACCTGCGCCGCCGTGAGCACCTCGGTCAGGCCGACTCCCGTGAAGCCCTTGCGCAGCAACAGTGGCTTGGCCACATCGAGGATGTGCTGGCGGACGTCGGTCGCGGCGGCGGGCGCGGTCATGCGTCGAACATAACGGCGAATTAGACCGGTCGTCTACTGAATCGGAACCCCAGTCCGTAGAACTCCACCCGCGCCGCGACGTCATCCACGGTCACGGTCCGCTCCTGGAAGACGCCGCGCTTACGAAGGAAGGTCTCGACCCTGGCATCCAGCGCCCCCATCCACGAGGGGATGGGCTGCGCGGTCTCCCAAGTTCTTCCAGGTGGCGTCAGTCCTCGCACACCCGTGGCCGGCGGGCGTGGAGCGTCACGGGGCCGGTGCGCGCACCTTCTCCACGGCGGTGGTCACGTCGGACCACTCCCTGGCGCTCAGGTGCATACCGAAGACGCGACCCACCTCCAGCTTCTCGCGCGCGACGACCTCCACCGTCTCGGCGAGCTGTTGCACGTTGAAGAACGAGCCGTCCGGCATCGGCTGCACCAGGTCGCTGGTGTACAGGAGGCGGTGCTCGGGGAGTCCGACGAAGAGCATGCGCTCGCCCGTCTCGGTGCGCACAGGCACCAGTTCCAGGCGGTTCTTCCCGGAGCCCAGCGTGGTGCGCGTGCCGACGGGACGAATCGCACTGGAGCGAGGCGACTTCGCGAGCGCATCCGGCGTGAGGGTGCGGGGCGACTTCAACAGGCGCTCCACCAGCGGACGGTTGAGGTCCAGCACGTGGAGGGGCACCCCGCGAGCGACGTACTCCCGCAGTCCGCCGATGTGGGGCCACGCATCGCTGGTGGTCACCACGGCCTTCACCTTCACGCCCGGGAAGCGCCGCTGGGCCTCATCCATCACTCGCGCCGAGTAACCCGAGGACAAGGGTGCCTCGATGATGACCAGACCGTCGTCCTGCTTCACGAGGACGACGTCCCAGGCGCCGGGCAGGTGCACCACGCCAGGCACCAGCTCGACGGCGGGCCGGTCGGGCCGGCCCAGTGGAGCGGTCTCCGCCGTGGTCTTGCTCCGCGCCGCGAAGCCCTTGCGCACGTCCTCGGGAATGGAGAAGTCGGACTCGGACAACTTCGGCTCCAGCTCCAGCCGCGTCACCGTGAAGGAGTGATAGGCGTTGCCATTGCGCTCCCATTCCCAGTGCCGCGGGTAGCGCAGGCCCCCGGACTCCAGGGACCAGGACTGGAACGACAGCCGGGTGCGCACGTCACCCCAGACGCTCCAGAAGAAGTCACCAGGGTGCGCGTCCACGGTCTCCACCTGCGTGGGCAGCCCGGTCCGGGCATTGAGGAACAGCCTCGCCGTCGCGCTCCCACGGTGGAACGTCACCACATGGTGGGGCACGTCCTGCAACATGGTGTCGGGAAGAGCGCGCAGGTCGGCGGCTTCCAGCGCGGTGAAGAGGACCCGCTCGGGAGCGAAGTCCAGGCGCTCCTCCATGTCCTGGAGCTGCGCGGCGCCGGCGGGGAACAGCTTTCCACCGCGCTCCATCGCCACGACGCCGTCGGCCAGCATCATCGTCACGGCCTGCCAGGAGTCGAGGCCCGCGGCCCCTCGGCTCTCCGTCTTCTGACGCAGGCGCCGGTGGCGCAGGTCCCGAACCTCTTCGAGCTGCTCGTACATGACGAGCCAGGGCGCGGCGGGGCGCTCGGACTGCTCCAGCAGGTTCCAGTGGCCGATGCCGTGAATGCGCAGGCTGGAGAGGGCCCGCAGCCGTGCTTCACCGCCCATGGCCTCCAGGGCGGCCTGGACGCGGGGCCGGGCGGTGTCTTCGGCGGAGCGCGCGGTGGAGGCGAACAGCAGCGTGGCGAGCACGAGTGACAGTGGAAGTCTTCTCATGCCCGCCAGGATGTCGCCGCGCGCATCGCCCTTCCGAGGCGTGCAGGGAATGGCGTGAAACGCGCGGCGAGTGGTGAGCCCGGTGCGGCGAACGGCGTCGCGGGCTTCAGTCTCCGGAGACGGCGAGCTGCCAGTCACCCGTCTTGCTGATGCCCACGCGCAGGCCGTAGTAACTGTCGCGCGTCTCCCGCATGCCCTTCAACTCCGCCTCCGAATAGACGTCGGAAAGCGCCTTCCAGTCCTCCGGGTTCTTGACGCCGGTCACGTGAAGCCAGGGCCAGTAATAGATGCCGCCTTGCAGCGCGTAGGGCAGGTCCAGCACGTTGACGAGGCGCGCGAGGATGGGCTCGCCCTCGGCCTCTCGTTCCTTCCAGTACGCCGCGACGTCGTCGCCATCGCCGAAGGTGAAGCGCACGCTCTTGCCCTTTTCGTCCGCCAGCTTGGAGAGCTGCGCGTAGTCACAGGCCCTGGCGGCGGCGATGATGCGGCGGCGCATGTCCTCCACGGCCTTCGGCGGCGGCGGCGGGCCCGTGCGCGGCTCCGGGAGAGGCAGGTCCATCGCGGAGCACTTCACGGCGCCCGCATCGCCAGGACTCCCAGCCAGGAGGCCCGCGTCCGTGGTGCCCGCGTCCTCCACGCGCGAGCCAGAGTCGGAGCTTGCGACAGTCCCATCACCCTCGGCTCGAGGACTCGCGGGCGCGGCGGGGGGCTGAGTCTCCGTGGACGGAGGAGGTGTGCTGGCATCCTCCCCCGACGGCGGAGTGGAGGCGCGCGGGGTACAGGCGAGGAGCGAGGCCGCGGCGTAGACGGACAGGAGCGTGAACCGGTTCATGGCCCGCCTATGTAGACCAGGGGCGGCGGGCGAAGGTCCGGTTTCAGTGCGCCGTGTCGTTCAAGTGCCGCCTTCTGGTGACTCGATGACGACCGCGAAGGGGTCGAAGGGCTTGTCGCTCTTCTTCTTCGTGGACGTGTTGGGCATGCCGTACTCGCCGGTGGGGTGCTCCGGGCGCACGGAGGTGTACGGGTCGATTTTCACGGGGACGCCGAACACCTTCGGGTTCTTCTTCGGCTCCGACGGCCCGCCAAAGTTCGAACGGTTGTCTTCGCTCATTCCCGCAGTCTACCGCGTCGGCCGGCCGGTTGCTTTCGGGCCGGCCCTGCACGGACTGCTTGGGTCTCGCCGTGGACAGGGCGATACTCCCGGCCCATGTGTGGCCGTGTCACCGTTCGGACTTCTCCAGACCAGCTCGTGGTGGAGCTGGGGCTTGCTGGCATTCGCGCGGCGGTGGATCGCCCGCGCTTCAACCTGGCGCCCACGCAGTTGATGCCCGTGGTGCCCAATGACGGCGCGCGGATGTTGGATGCGTTTCGTTGGGGACTCATCCCTTCGTGGGCGAAGGACGCGAGCATCGGCAACAAGCTCATCAACGCACGCGGTGAGACGGTGGCGGAGAAGCCCAGCTTCCGCAGCGCGCTCAAGCGGCGGCGGTGCCTGGTGGTGGTGGACGGTTGGTATGAGTGGAAGCAGTCCACGAAGCCGAAGACGCCCTTCCTCTTCCACCGTGAGGACGACAAGCCCCTGGCGCTCGCCGGGTTGTGGGAGGAGTGGACGGCGCCGGACACGGGTGAGGTGCTGCGCACGTGCACCATCATCACCACGGGCCCCAACGCGCTGATGGCGCCGATTCACGACCGGATGCCCGTCATCCTTTCGCCACAGGCGCAGGAGGTATGGCTGCGTCCGGAACCCCAGGAGGCGGCGGTGTTGTTGCCGCTGCTGGTGCCCGCCGTCGACGGCGGGATGGAGGCCTACGAGGTCTCGCGCGTGGTCAACATCCCCACGAACGACGTGCCCGCGTGTGTGGAGCGCGTGGCCGCATAGCGCGAGTGCCGCTACGCCTTGCGCCGCACGCGTGAGTCCAGGCTCCAGGGCCCTCCGCCGATGAGGGCCACCGCCACCATCACCGTGAGATAGAGCAGCGCCAGCTCCATGCGCCCGAACGGGTCCGCGCGGTGGCGGAACAACGCCACCAGCATGGTGAAGCCCGCCATCGCCGCGGCCGGCCGTGTGAAGAGCCCCACCGCCACGAGCACCCCGCCCACCAGCTCCGCCAACGACGCGCACCACGCGAAGAAGAGCGGAAAGGGGAACCCCAGCTCCGCCACGCCCGCGGCGAATCGGGACATGTCTCCGGTGACTTTCGGCAACCCATGCCCCAGTCCCAGCACGAGCCCAAATACAGCCCGCACCAGCGTCCAGCCCAACGCCATTCTTCCCACCATGTCGTAGTCCTCCAAAGCGTTGCCGCATCCTCGCATGACGTCGTCGTGCCTCGAACCGAAGGATTCCCAGCGAGGCGTTCATTCCCTGTCGCGTCGCGAATCGCGGCGGACATTCCAGAAGGAAAAGGGGCGCCCTATGAGCGAGCAGCGAAGGTCGTCGTGTGTCCAGCGCAAGGGGATGCGACTGGGGCTCATGTCATGGCTGTGTCTGAGCGCGGTGGGCTGTGGCGGAGTCGCCGAGCCCGAAGTCGCGGGGCCCGAGCAGTCGTCTTCCGCGTCCGCGATGCAGGTGGAGCGCGTGCGCGATTCGGCGGAGCTCGCGAAGATGCGGGACTACGTCGATTCGCTCTACGACGCGAAGTCCGTGGTGCACCGCTTCACCAGCAAGGGAGGAGATGGCATCGACTGCGTGCCGTTGTACGCACAGCCCGCGCTGCGGCAGCCTGGCATGGAGAATCACCGCATCCAGCTCGCTCCGGGAACCGAGCCCGTGCTCCCGCCCGAGCGCCTCGCTCCGTCCCCCACCGCGCCCTCTGAGAAGTGGCGGGCTCAGCCCGCGGCGCTGGAGGGCCTCGAGACGGCTCCAGACGACCTGGACGCCACCGGCGCGCTGCGCCGCTGCCCCCTGGGCTCCGTGCCCATTGTCCGACTGACGCTCGACACGCTCAAGCGCTTCGAGTCGCTGGAGGACTTCCGTCAGAAGGTGCCCGGCCACCTGCGGGGCAACGTCTCGGTGGAGACCGACAAGCTCCGCTCGCTGGCGAGCGCCACGCCGTCCGCGCGCTCGGGCCCCACGGACCTGCACCAGTACGCGCACACCGCGCAAGGGGTGAGCAACTGGGGCGCGGAGGCCATCTTCAACATCTGGAGCCCGTACACGGAGCTGTCCAGCGAGTTCAGCCTGTCGCAGATGTGGGTCGTCCGTGGCTCGGGCTCGAACCTGGAGACGGTGGAGGCGGGCTGGCAGAAGTACCGCGACCTCTACGGCGATGACCGGGCGCGCCTCTTCATCTACTTCACACCCGACAACTACGGCAGCGGCGGCTGCTACAACTTGAGCTGCGGCGCGTTCGTCCAGGTCAACAACACCGTCAGCATCGGCGGAGGCTTCAACAACTACAGCGTCACCAACGGCGCGCAGTACGAGTTCAAGTTGATGTGGTTCAAGGATGGCACCACGGGCGCATGGTGGCTGAAGTTCCAGGACATCTGGGTGGGCTACTACCCGCGCACGCGCTTCGACGCCGCGGGGTTGATGGACCGGGCCGACGTCATCGACTACGGCGGTGAAATCATCGACAACCGCAATGGCAACCTCCACACGTCCACGGACATGGGCGGTGGCGCCTATCCCGGCGTGGGCTGGGCCAATGCCGCCTACACGCGCAACCTGCTCTACGTGGACACCACCAACGTCTATCGGGAGCCGACCTCGCTGGGGGCCTGGCGCAATGACAGCAACTGCTACGACATCATCCAGTACAACAACCCCGGTGGCTGGGGCCGGTACTTCTACTTCGGTGGCCCGGGCTACAACGCCAACTGCATGTAGTCGCCCCGCGTGACGGGGGCGGGGAGCGGGCGCAAGGCGGGCCCGTTCCCCATCGGGGTGCTCTGTTGGAGGGTGTCGGGGCAGGGGCGCGGGCCATGGCTGGCCCAGGACACGCGTCGAGGTCAGGTTGAAGGCTGGATGGGGGCCTCCTCTCACCGTGTCGGCCGGGCAAAGGGGCTCGGGCTTGCCCGGTGGTCAGGGTGGAGCCGAGCGGGGAGCCTCCGGAACGGGAGCGCCATGCAGACCGAGAACCCAACCCTGGACTTGGACAAGGTGGACGAGGCGGTGAGTGGGAACATCGTCGACGCGGGGCCGGACCACCTCACGGTGCACGACATCGGCGCGGGCGAGGACCTCACGCTGCGCATCGACGACCGCACCACCTACGGCTGGACGGATTCGCGCTACCGGGGGCAGTTGACCGACGCGGCCCAGGTCCGGGTGGGCTTCTATATCGCCGGAGGCGTGCACACGGCCGCGGAGATCATCGTGATGGACCCGGGGCAGGGCGAATCCATCGCGGCGGAGGTCCTGCCCAGCCAGTACCAGTGAGCCCGCGCCGGAAGGGGCGGGTGACGCCGCCTCCAGTAGACCCTGGCGCTATGACGCACGCTTGGGGGCGCGCAGGTCGGTGATGGCCAGGGGGTGGCGCGCGCCCTGGGGTGAGACGAGGGCCGCGTTGAGGATGAAGTCCTGGCCCATGCGCAGCTCCAGGGTGGTGGGCCCCTTGTGCGTGGTGCGCCAGTCCAGCTCGATGCGCACGGTGCCCAACAGCTCGCGCTCCACGGTGGTGGTGTCGAGCGACTCGAAGAGGGCGACGGAGATGGGGCCGGGGATGAGCGGCAGCTCCAGCGTCACGGACTTCGTCGCGGGAACCGGCGTGTTGGCGGGGATGACCTCGTGCTGCGCGCCGCCGGGCACCATGATGCCAATGGGCATGGGCACCACGTCCGCCAGCCCGTTGATGCCTCGCGCCAGGTTGCGTCCGAGGATGGCCGCGCCGACGGCGACACCCAGCTCCGGGTTGACCTCCTTGTCGGACGACAGGCGCTTGAAGTGGGAGAAGCGCTCGCGGATGACGGGCATGCGCGTCTGGCCGCCCACCAGCACCAACTCGTCGACGTGCTCGGCCTTCAGCTTCGCGCGCTCCAGCACGTCGTCGCACGCGGACGCGGCGCGCTCGATGAGCTGGAACACCATCGACTCCAGTTGCTTGCGCGTGAGCGTGTAGTCGAAGTCGACGAAGCCGCCGTCCTTCTGGGCGATGCAGGGCACGCGCAGCACGGTGGAGTCACGCGAGCTGAGCGTCATCTTCGCGGACTCGGCGGCGAACACCAACCGCTGCATCACCACCTGGTTGCCGCGCAGGTCGATGCCGTGCTGACGCTGGAAGTCCGCCACCAGCATCTCGACGATGCGCTCGTCGAAGTTGGCGCCACCCAGGAACGCGTCGCCGCCGGTGGCCAGCACCTTCACGATGCGGTTCTGCACCGCGAGCAGCGTGGCGTCGAACGTGCCACCGCCCAGGTCGAACACCATCACCGTCTGCTCGGGGTTGCGCAGGTTGGCGTAGTAGAGCGCCGCCGCGGTCGGCTCGTTGATGATGGCGCGCACCTGGAGCCCGCACTGCTCGGCGGCCTGTCGCACCGCCTCGCGCTGACGGATGCTGGCGTGCGCGGGCACGGTCAGCACGCACTCGCGGAAGGGCTCTCCGGCCGCGTGGGTCGCCAGCGTGAGAATCTGCCGGATGACCAGCTGGGTGACGTCCGTCAGCGACGTCACCTTCCCGTACATCTTCACCGCGGTGTAGCCGTCGGGTGCCTCGACGAGTTCGAAGGCGTACTTGTCCTTGTGCTGCGTCACGTACTCGGACTGGTAGCGGCGTCCGAGGAAGCGCTTGGCGCCGAAGACGGTGTGCCGAGGGTCGTCGATGATTTGCCGCCGCGCCGCGTAGCCGACGATGGCCTTGTCCGCCGCGTGGAACCACACCACTGAAGGCAGCGTGAAGCTCTTGTCCGTCACGGGCACCAGCCGCAGCTTGCCCGTCTTGTCGAAGAACGCCGCCGACGTGTTGGTGGTCCCGAAGTCGATTCCGAGGATGGGGGCCGTGCTCATTCGCCCCCGACTCTCCCACGTCCTGAGCAACGGTTCAGCTCCGGAGATTCCATGCTCTCCGGGCTCGCGGATTATTGCGCCCACGAGCTGTCCGTTCCACCACACCCGGGGTGGGTGTCCCTACACGTGCTCCATCACCATGACAGCGACGGTGTGGGGTGCGAGCGCCTCGTAGATGTGGGGCACGTCGCCGGAGAAGGTCGCGTAGTCGCCGGGGTTCAGCTCGACGGGTGCGTCGCTGGGGCCCGCGCGCAGGCGGCCCTTGCTGACGACCAGGTGTTCGACGCTGCCCGGAATGTGGGGCTGGGCATGGCGGGCGGCGCCGGGCTCCAGGTTGATGACGTAGAGGTCCCTGCGCGCGCCCGGGGGGCAGGCGGACAGCATGATGCCGGTGAAGTGGGCCTGCTCGGAGCGGATGGCCGCGCCCTCGCCTGCTCGGATGATGCGCACCTCGCGGGTGGGCGGGTCGACGAGGCGGCTGAACGGCACACCCAGGGCCACGGCCAGCGCCCAGAGCGTCTCGATGCTGGGGTTGCCGGTGCCGGCCTCCAGTTGGGACAGCGTGGACTTGGAGAGGTTGGCGCGCCGGGCCAGCTCCGACAGCGACACGTCCGCGCGCTCACGCTCCCGGCGCAGCGCGATGGCGATGGCGTCCAGGGGACGGGGTGGCTTGGGCGTTCGTTTTACCGGCATGGTCGTTCTTATTGACGAACGACAGGCTTCTGTCCACATTGATGCGCATGGGAAATGTGGATCGCGCCCTCGTCCGGGATGTGGGCGCCGTGGCGCTGGCGTCCGGAGTGGTGGGCGTGTCGTTTGGCGCGCTCGCGGTGGCGGCGGGGCTGTCGGTGTGGATGGCCCTCTTCATGTCGGTGGTGGTGTTCGCGGGAGGCGCGCAGTTCGTCGCGGTGGGCATGGTGGCGGCGGGAGCCACGCCGGTGGCGGCGGTGTTCGCGGGGCTGTTGCTCAACGCGAGGCACCTGCCGTTTGGAATGGCGGTGGCGGACGTGTTGGGGAAGCGGTGGCCCACGCGGCTGTTGGGCGCGCACCTGATGGTGGATGAGTCGGTGGCGTTCGCCCTGGCGCAGCGTGAGCCCGCGCGCAAACGCGCGGCCTACTGGTTGTGCGGCGGCATGCTGTTCGTGGCGTGGAACCTGGGCGTCGTGGTGGGCGGGTGGGCGGGACGCGCGGTGGGCAATCCCGAGCTGCTGGGGCTCGACGCGGCGTTCCCCGCGAGCATGCTCGCGCTGCTGCTCCCGTCGCTGCTTCCTCCCAAGGAGGCGGACGCGTCCGATGCGGCGAAGAGCAGGGCCACGAAGGCGCGTCGGGTGGCGCTGGTGGGGGCGCTCATCGCGCTGGTTGCGACGCCGCTGTTGCCCGCGGGTGTGCCGGTGTTGTTGTCGATTCTCGCCGTGGGAGTGGCCCTGCGATGACCCTGTTGCCCATTCTGGTGCTGGCCCTGGGGACGTTTGGTTTTCGCATCGCCGGGCCGCTGTTGAGCGAGCGGCTCCAGTTGTCCGCGAGGGTGCAGGAGTTGATGTCCATGGCGACCATCGCGATGCTGGCGGCGCTCGTGGCCACGTCGACGTTGGTGGCGCAGGGAGGCTTCGTGGGGTGGTCGCGGCCGGCGGGGGTGTTCGTCGGCGCGCTCCTGGCCTGGCGGAGGCTGCCCTTCATCGCGGTGGTGGTCGCGGCGGCCGTCACCGCGGCGGGGCTGCGCCTGCTCGGAGTGCGGTAACTCCGAGGGGAAGACGGCCCGCTCCCGGACAGGGAGCGGGCCGTGAGCCACTCAGGGACAGGTGCCCTGGTTGTACCGCTTGGGATAGGGCGTCAGGGTGCCCGTGAAGACTGGATCCGCGCCACAGGCGCACTGCATCGTGCCGAGCACCGTCGTATAGGTCTTGTCGTAGTACTTGATGACGTACTGGCTCTCGCAGATGGCCTGCGCGGACACCTCACCCTCGGGCGAGGGGACTTCGTCTCCGCCTTCGTTGCCACCACCGCAGCCCACCAACAGCGCCGCCGCCAGCAGTCCTCCGAGAATGCTTCGCATGCGTCCTCCAGGAACGGGTCTCAGGTGCGTGTTGCACTTCGAGACTAGGTCATTGAACTCATCGCTGAAACCACGCCTCCGATGACGCAGCGCGCGCCCAGGCTTTCAGACAACCGTGGACGAAAGCTTCAGCCTGTCTAGACGACAGCGTCCCGATAACTCCCCGCCCTGAGTACGCTCCGAAGGCGAAGTCCTCACGAGTTTGTGCGCGTGCTTCGAGTGGGAACGGTTCGTGATTGACGAATCGGGCCACCGTCGTGGAGCCAGACACCGTGGGTCGTGATAGCTGCGACACATGCGAACCAACGGACGATGGCTCGAATTGACGTTGCTGACGACAGCCCTCTGCCTGGCGGCCTGTGACTCGGATGACGACAACCCGGGTCCGGATGATGCGGGCGTGAGTGACGCCGGCACGGCGGACGCGGGTGGCTCGGATGCGGGCGTCAGCGACGCGGGCCCTGACGGCGGCCCCACGGACCCCGGCTTCGAGCAAGGTGACGGCGTCTCTCGCGAGTCCACCACGGTGGGAGGAATCGCGGTGGACCGCTACACATGGACGGACTCGCAGGGCCGTCCGCGCACGGTGTCGCTGAAGCGGCAGACGTCCGCGGGCAATGGTGGCTATGCCGTCCAGGTGACCTATCAGGTGCGGGCCGGCGGAGACTGGCGCACCGTGACGGTGGATGGCACGGCCGGCGGTGAGAGTGGCTTCGGCTACTTCGTCGGGCACGAGCTGTACCGGCAGTTCGACAACGGCTCGTCCGGCACCATCGCGGGGCTGCATGGAGAGGATGACTCACCGCTGGGGTATGGCTTCGCGGTGCAGGGCACGCACTCGGCCATCCTCCCGGGCTCCACGTTCGCGAGCCACACCTTCACCACGGCCTATCCAAAGTGGGGCACCCGGGTCGCCATGGCGGATGTGACGGCGAGCACTCCCGCGGCGTCGGCGGCCCATCAGAAGTTCATGGTGCCGCTCACCCTCCGGTGGGTCTTTCAGAAGGGCATGGACTTCCCGCGCCTCGACACCCGGATGGACCTGGGCGAGGCGGTGGCGGGGCAGCTCTCGTTCGACATGCGCGGGCCCTACGGTGTCGTGGAGTTCGCGGACTCGGACACCCAGGCCGCGCTCAGCAACGTGCAGTGGGGTGACACGCGCAACCACTTCACGACGCAGGCGCCCGTGGCGAACCCGCTGACGACGCAGGCGGGCTGGACGTGGAACGAGCCCATCGGCACCACGCGCAAGTATCACAGCCTGCTCGCGCGGCACTCGAGCACGGGCGTGTTGTACGAATTGGGCCTCGTCGAGCTGAAGCTGGGGCAGGACCCGGGACTCGTCTATGGCGGCTACAGCACCAACAACGGAACGACGAAGGCGGCCACGGGACGGGCGCTGTTGAGCGGGGACTTCTCCGCGGGCGAGTGGCCCTTCCAGTCCGCGCAGTACAGCGGGCTCAACGCGAACACGGGCGTGACGGGAAAGAAGTTCGCATGGGGCTCCAGCCCGTTCTACGGCTCGGCGCTCTCCTCCGTGTACTTCAACCCCGACTTCAGCACGTCCATCAACGCCTTCCCCGTGGGCAAGACGCTGCTCTACCGGACGTGTCTGGTGCTGGGCGTCTCCCCCTTCACCGACGCGAGCAGGAAGTCACTGACGCGCGGGGTGGCGGAGAGCGCCTCTCCGAGCTGCGCGACGGCCGAGCCGCTCTGAGCCTTTCCTTCGAGGCCCCGTGACGAACGTCCGTCACGGGCCTCCAGCGGGGGCGGGCAGCAGCACGTCGACGACCTTCATGGCGAAGTTGTCGGCGTGGCCGTTGCCCCGGTTGGACAGACACACGACGGTGAGCCCGTCGTCGGGGAAGCGCACCATGTCGCTGCTGAAGCCCCAGTCCCCACCGGCGTACCAGAGGATGCGACGTCCGGCGTGACGTCCCCAGACGAGTCCGAAGGCATCATTGGCCTTGGGGTGCTCGAGTTCTCGCGGACGCCGCTACTCTCTCGGCCGCGTCTCCGGTGCTCCATCGCGGCAGGCGGAGGTGGTGTACGTCTCATGTCGTGAGCGGACACCCCAGGAGGCGTGTTGGCCCTGGCAGTTCTGGCTGCGCCAGCCGACCAGGACGGTGTGGCCCTGGTCCGCGAAGTATTGATAGCGCTCCTCCCTGCGGGCACTCCCCGCCGTCGGCCGCTCCTGTCTGACTTCAAGGGCTCCGGCTCCCTCCTCGATGGGGGCGCTGGTGCACGCGCTCAGCAGGAGTCCGGACACGAAAACCAGGGGCAGGGCGCGGCGCTTCCTGTCGAACGTCATCGTGCTTCTTCCTCCCGGGGGTTGAGTCCCGAGGTTCGCGTTCAGGGCGTTGATGACGGTTCCAGTGTGTTTCCCGGTGTTGCCCCTGTTGGTCGCTCGCCAGCAGGCGCTCGAAGGCGGAGCGATGGATGTTCCACTGCTGAAAGGGACTGGGCTGGCAGTCCGCCCGGAGGGTGATGCGCGCGCCGTCAGCGACAGGCTCCGGAGCACCCTCCACGCACGCGCCTGTCGCCGCGTTCTTCAGTTGGACCCCTCGAAAGCCCGGCGGAGGCGCGGCCCCCTCGGCCTCGAAGGGCGTGAGGACCCACTGCTGCTCCAGCCCGCCATTGCAGCTCACGGCGGTCAGACGTCCGCCTTGTGCGCTCAGGCACAACCCGCCCTCCCGGATGACCTCCCAGCGCGCGGGAGCGCCAGACACGGGCGCGAGCTCCCAGTCGAGCGCGGGGGCATGGCAGGGCGCCGGGCCCACCCCGCCGGGGCGCTGCGTGGGGGGCATCAAGCAGTACTGCTGTTTTTGCTGATGGAGGACTGTCAGCGGGCCTTCGCCCGCACGCGCGGTCCGGGCCTCGGCAAGCAGCACCCCGAGAGCGATGACGCGGACAGTCAGGCGACCACGGGTTCGTGTCTCCAAGGGGCCCTCCCCACGCGCCAGGACAGTGCCGAACGCGGACAGGGTGGGCGGGACGAGCCGGGCAGGTCCATCCCAGAAAAGTGGGATTCTCTGGAATAAGTGGCCGATGGGTGTGATTGGCTCCCGGCATGGTGACCCGTTCGCGGATGGAGCGTGAGTTGCTGGGTGTGCTGCGGGACCTGGCGGCGGCGGAGCTGCCGTTGGGCAAGCTGTTCACCCAGCTCAACCTGTTGCTGAAGGAGCCGCTGGGCATCGATGCGAGTTGTTGGCATGGGACGGACCCCGCGTCGGGGATGGTGACGTCCACGGTGATGGAGAACCTGGACCCGCGAGGCTTCGAGCGCGCGGCCTATCTGGAGCTGTGGGCGCCGGAGCCGCTGACGTTCGCCGGCCTGCGGGCGCTGGGGAAGCGGGTGGACTCGCTGAGTCACGCGGCGAAGGGGAAGCTCGACGACAGCGCGCGCTACCGGGAGCTGATCGCCCCGTTTGGCTTTGGCGACGAGATGCGCGTCAACTTCGACCTGCCGTCGGGGTGCTGGGGCGCGGCGACGTTCCTGCGCGCGAAGGACCGGGGCGCCTACACCGAGGCAGAGGTCGGGATGATGGACCGGTTCTCCTCGCACATCGGTCAGATGTTGTGGCGGTCCTACCGGGGCACCGTGCCCCAGGGCGAGGGGCAGCCGCTCCCGGGCATCGCGGTGCTGGGGCCGCGAGGGCAGTTGATGTCCGCGGACCCTCGGGCCGAGGCCGTGCTGGCGGAGCTCGCCGAGACGTCACCCTCGTCCACGGGCGTGCCGTCCGGACTCATCACCGTCGCCGAACATGCGCGAGGACTGGGCGCCGCGGGGCGCAGGGACGTGCCGTCGCGCTCCCGGGTGCGCACGAGCACGGGGCAGTGGCTCACGCTGCATGCCTCGTTGCTGGAGGGACGCCCCGATGGTCAGGTCGCCATCGTGGTGACGCCCGCCACGCCGGCGGAGGTGCTGCCCATGGCGTTGATGAGCCTGGGGCTCACCGCCCGAGAGCAGGACGTCGCCATCCTCGTTGCCCGAGGGAACAACACCAGCACCATCGCGCAGAGTCTGTTCATCACCCCCGCGACGGTGCAGGACCACCTGAAGTCCATCTTCACCAAGGCGGGGGTGCGCAGCCGTCGTGAGTTCATCGCCCGGCTCGTGGGCACCTCTGCGGGCCAGGCTCCGGCGGGTGTCACGGCGCGAGGAGCATGAAACGCGCCGTGTCCCGTGTGGCTTCCGTGTGAGGATTTCGAGCCCGCCTCCGCCACGGAGCAGCCGCTATGTCTCGGATTGGCCGCGCCGCAGGCCCAGGGCCTTCATCTTCTTGTAGAAGTGGCCCCGCTCGAGGTCCAGCAGCCGGGCCGCCTCCGTCACGTTGTCGTGCGTATGCGCGAGCACGTACAGGATGATCTCCCGCTCGGCGTCCTCCACCTGCTCGCGGAAGGTCTTGTCCGCGCGCGGATGGAAGCCCGCATGCACCGGGGCCGACAGCGGGGGAGGGGGCGCCACCAGGGCCGGAGCCGGAGTGCTGGCCGCCGCCACCACGGCAGAGTCCAGGGTGGGCGGAGGCGGAGTCCACGCCGTTGACGTCTCCACCACTGGAGGAGGCACGCCCCCGCGTCCCCGAGGCAACAGCTCCAGCGCGTCCGTCCGGGTGACGATGGGGCCCTCGCAGAGGATGGCCAGGCGTTCGACCAGGTTGCGCAGCTCGCGCACGTTGCCCGGGTAGTCGTAGGCGCTCATCACCGACAGCGCATCCGGCGACAGCGTCAGCGGGCGGCGCCCGTTCTTCGCGCAGGCCTCGCGCAGGAAGGTCCCGATGAGGTCCGGCAGGTCCTCGCGCCGCTCGCGCAGGGGCGGCGAGTGAATCTGTACGACGTTGATGCGGTAATACAAATCCTCGCGGAAGCGCCCGGCGGAGATCTCCTTCTCCAGATTCTTGTTCGTGGCCGCGATGACCCGCACGTCCACCTTGAGCGTCTCCGCGCCGCCCACCCGCTCCAGCTCGCCTTCCTGCAACACGCGCAGGAGCTTGGCCTGCATGGCCGGCGGCATGTCCCCAATCTCATCGAGGAACAGCGTGCCTTCGTGCGCCAGCTCGAACTTTCCGCGCCGCACGCTCACCGCGCCGGTGAAGGCGCCCTTTTCGTGGCCGAATAGTTCGCTTTCAATCAATTCGTGGGGCACCGCCGCGCAGTTGAGCTTCACGAAGGGATTGGCTTTGCGCCGGGAGTGCTGGTGCAGCGCGCGGGCGATGAGCTCCTTGCCCGTGCCGTTCTCACCGGTAATCAACACCCGCCCCTCCGAGGGCGCCGTGCGTTGGATGAGCGAGAAGATGCGCTGCATGGCCGGGCCGCTGCCCACCATGTCGTAGCGGCCCAACTGCTCGCGCAGCTCCCGCAGTTCCTCCATCGCCGCCTGGTGCTTGAGCACGTTGCGCAGCGCGACGAGCAACCGCTCCCGGGCGATGGGCTTCTCCAGGAAGTCGCGCGCCCCCAACTGCGTCGCCTTCACCGCAGTGTCGATGGTGCCGTGTCCCGACATCATGATGACGGGCAACTCCGGCTTGAGCTCCGTGAGCCGGGCCAGCGCCGTCAACCCATCCATGTCCGGCATCTTCACGTCCATCAACACCGCGTCCACCGGACGCGCGCTCACCACGTCGAGCGCCACCTGACCGCTGGCTGCCAGATGTGTCTGATACCCCGCCAGCTGCAACGACTGGCTCAGTGTCAGCAGAATGTTCTTCTCGTCATCGACGATGAGGACGGATGCGGGCATGTGGGGCGCTCCCGGCCTGGGGCCACGTCACGCGGCCACTCACGGGCAAGGGTCACAATCTCATGGAAATTATTTGGACATTCAAGGGTTTCGGCGCGCCGAGGCGTGTCTCGAAAGGGACAAATGCTTTGACTCACCCTGGCGACTGCGACTACACGCGACCCGAATACCCGCCCCCTGCGGGTGCTTATTTCGTCTTCAAGATTTTCGGGAGGAATGATGCGTCGGATTTCTCTTTGGGCGGGCCTCGGCCTCGCCATGGCCGTGCTGACCGGCTGCCCCCCCAGCTACCCCAACTGCAACGATGACTCGACCTGCTCCGAGAAGGGCGAGGTCTGTGTCCAGGGCCAGTGCCAGGAGTGCGCCACCGACGCGAACTGCAAGGAGGGCTTCACGTGCCAGGGCAACAAGTGCGCGCCCAAGCCCCCCGAGTGCACGGTGGACAACCAGTGCGGTGATGGCCGCATCTGCGAGGCCGGCAAGTGCGCCGAGGCCCAGTGCAAGGACGACTCCAGCTGCCCCTCCGGCGGCAAGTGCCAGGCGGGCCGTTGCCAGGCCCCCACGGACACCTGCGCGTCCAACTCCGACTGCGGTGAGGGTCAGGAGTGCAGCGCCGGCCGTTGCGTGACGGCCTCCGCGGACAAGTGCGACTGGAGCCCGGTGCGCTTCGGCTTCAACGAGTCCTCGCTGACCTCCGAGGCCCAGCAGCGCCTGTCCGACCTGGCCACGTGCCTGAAGACGGGCCAGCAGGGCAAGCTGACCCTCGCGGGCCACGCCGACGAGCGCGGCACCGAGGAGTTCAACCTCCAGCTGTCCAACCGCCGTGCGCAGGCCGTCAAGCGCTACCTGACGGACCTGGGCGTGAAGTCCAACGCGGTGACGACGGTGGGTTACGGTGAGACCCGGCCGGCGAACAACACCTCGTCCGAGGACGCCTGGTCCGAGAACCGCCGCGTCGAGTTCCAGCGCTAGTTGAGGCTGGGGTAGGCTGTGCGCCACATGGCCGTCCACGAGCCGGAAGCGCGGCAGTCCTATCTCGTTTTTGCCTGCGGTAGCAGCTGGTACGCGGTGCCCGCGGAGAGCGCGGCGGAGGTCGTTACCTTCCCCGAGCTCACGCGGGTACCGGGCTCCCCTGCCCATCTGCTGGGCGTGTTCGCCCACCGAGGAGAGGTCATCCCGGTGGTGGACATGGGCCTGCTGGTGGCGGGGGTGAGCCAATCCTCGCGGCGGGCCGTGCTGGTGCGGCTGCCGCGCGGCACCCTCGGCCTCACGGCGAGCACGGTCGCGGGGGTCTCCCCGGTGACGGGCGCGCTGGAGCCGCTGGGCTCCGCTGGCGTCCAGGTCCACCTGAAGGGCCCCGCCAAGAGTGGTCCCCGGGATGTGGCCGTCATCGACCCCGAAGGGCTCTTCGACCATCTCAGCCAGGGGGCTTGACCCATGGCTCCAGCCAGTCCCGTCCGGGGCATGCTGTTCTGCCATGCGGGCCCGCATCGGCTCGCCTTCTCCGCGCATGAGGTGCTGTCCATCACCTCGCCGGGCGAGGAGGCGGACGCGGCCTCCGCCGGGCTGGCCTTCCACGCGCCGGCGGGTGCCACCCGGGTGTTGGTGGCGATTTCGGGCGGCGCGGTGGGGGTGGACACGCTCGAAATCGACGCGGAGTCGCATCCGGTGCTGCCCGCGCCCTGTGTGACGGTGCATGCCTCGGGCGGCAGTCTGCGGGGCTTCGTGCTGGCGCGCGGGGTGTTATGGCCGTTGTTGGGGCTGGCGGACTTCGAGCGCTTCCTGCGGGGCGTGGCCCGGGGGGCGGCATGACGGCGCCCACGGACCTACGGGGCCTGGCCCGGTGGCTGGCGCGTCCGGTGGCGCCGGCCAGCACCCTGGGCATCTCCCTGGCGCTGCTGCATGGCCTGCTCACGGATGCGCTTCCTGTCGCTTCGTGGATGCGCTTCCTGGTGCTCGTCGTCGTCGTCACCGCGCTGTCGCTGTGGCTCATCCAGCAGCACGCGAGGCGCTCGCTGCGGGTGCTGTATGCCGTGGGGGCCGGGCAGCTGCAGGCCACGCCGGAGCATCTGAAGTCGGCGCTGCTGGAGGCCCGGGGTTTTCCCGAGCGGTGCTTCTCCTTCGCCCTCCAGAGCTGGCTCGTGGGCGCCGTCGTCGTGGCCTTCGTCTTCATTCCCTGGGCGGATGCGCCGCTGTCGCTGGGGCCGCGCATCCTGCTCGTCGGTGCGTCGCTGGGCTCGCTGACGGCGCTGCTCATCTATCTGCTGGTGGTGCGTCGCTGCCGTGAGGCGGTGGAGCTCATCGCGGCCCGTGGCCTTTCCCCGCTGGAGGTGGTGGCCACGGCGCCGCCCCGGCGGTTGCACATCCGCCGCCGCATGGTGCTCTTCACCGCCATCGCGGTGCTCACGCCGTCGCTGTTCATCCTCGACGCCACCGTCACCCGCACCCTTCGCGCCATGGATGACGTGGTGCTGGCCCGCTCGCCGCTGGAGCAGGACGCGGCCCTGCGGCGGGCGGATGACGGGCGGGGGCTGGCGGTGGCGGGGCTCGTCGCCATCCTCGTGCTGCTGACGGCGCACCTCGGGGGCACGGTCATCGCGGCGCCCCTGCGCGCCATCACCGAGGACGCCACCCGTATCGCCCAGGGCGACCTGCGCCCCCCTCGGGTCATCGCCGCCGAGGACGAGGTGTGGGCCACGTCCGCCGCCTTCGCGCAGATGCAGGCGCAGCTCGGGCAGGCGCTCACCCAGCTGCGGCGCGCGGGCCTCCAGATTTCCACCACGACGGAGCAGCTCGTCGCCACATCCGGCGAGCAGGAGTCGGGCGCGGACGAGCAGGCCAGCTCGCTCAACGTGACGAGCGCGACGACGGAGGAGCTGGCGCGCTCGGCGCAGCAGATCGCCGGCAACGCGGAGTCGGTGTCCACCATCGCCGAGTCCACGTTCGCCGCCGCGCAGACGGGCCAGCGGGGCGCCGCCGCCTTCCTCGGCGCCATGCAGCGCATGAAGCAGGACAACCAGGCCATCGCCGACGCGGTGGTGCGGCTCAACAAGCGCGTGCAGCAGATTGGCAAGGTGGTGGAGTTCATCAACGAGATCGCCGACAAGTCGGACCTGCTGGCGCTCAACGCGGAGCTGGAGGGCACCAAGGCGGGCGAGGTGGGGCGGGGCTTCTCGCTGGTGGCCGCGGAGATGCGGCGGCTGGCGGAGAACGTCATCCGGTCCACCAAGGCGATTGAGCAGCTCATCGCGGAGATTCGCGACGCCACCCATGCGGCGGTGATGGCCACCGAGGCGGGGCTGAAGGCGATGGATGCGGGCACGGTGCTGGCGGCCGAGGTGGACGAGAGCCTGAGCCTCATCCTGGAGCTGGCGCGGCAGACGTCCCACGCGGTGCGCAGCATCTCCCTGGCCACGCAGCAGCAGCAGACAGGCACCGACCAGCTCGCCGCCGCCATGGGGGACATCCTGCGTGTCACCGAGCAGAACTCGGCGGCCACCAAGCAGATGGCGGTGGCCAACGCGGACCTGTCCACCCTGTCGAGGGACCTCAAGCGCGTGGTGGAGCGCTTCCACGTCGTGGCCGGGGAGGACGCATGAGCGCGCGCGGTGGCTCCCGGCGGGCCTCGTTCAGCCGGCACCTGATGCTCCCCGTGCCGCTGGCCAACCTCATGGGCGCGGCGCTCGGGCTGCACTACGCCCGGCTCACGCTCTCCGATGCGCTGGCGGAGGAGGGGCGGCTGTCATGGCTGCTCCAACTGGGCGGATTGTTGTGCGGGGTGGCCATGGCGGTGGGCGCGGCGGCGGCGCTGGGCCGGCTGCGCACCCTGCGCGGGCTGGAGCGCGGGGATGTCCCCGTGACGCCGGAGTCCCTGAAGGCGGCGGTGCTGGAGGTGACGCGCGCGCCGGACGAGGCCTTCCTGGGCTCGCTGGGGCTGTGGCTGCTCACCACCGTGGGCCTGGGGGCCTCGCTGTGGGGGCTGGCGGGCGCGGACATGGACATGTCCCGACGTATCGCGGGGCTGGGGCTGTTGTTCGGCCCGCTGACGGCGCTGCTCGTCCACTGCCTGGTCATCCTGCGCTCGCGCAAGGTGGTGCTGTGGCTGGCGGAGCTGGGCATGACGCACTCGCAGCTCATCGCGGCCATGCCCCGGCGGGCGGAGATTCGCGCGCGACTGGTGGCCTTCGCCTTCATCTCCGTGGTGACTCCGGCGGTGTTGTCGGTGCAGCTCTCCTCGGCGCTGGGGGAGCGGGCCCTGGCCCAGTTGGTGGCGTATGGCGAGCCCACGGCGGCGCTGGCCTCGGCGCTGCGTCTGGAGGCACTGGCCTCGGGAGGGCCGCTGGTGCTGCTCGTCTTCGGACTGGCGCTCACCACGGCGTACCTGGGAGGCACGCTGCTGGGGCGGCCTTTGCGAGAGCTGTCGAGCGAGGCGCGGCGCATCGCCGAGGGTGACCTGGCGAGCCCGCGCGTGGTGCCGGCGGAGGATGAAATCTGGGACGTGTCCGCCGCCTTCACGACCATGCGCGCGCACCTGGCGGACGTGATGTCGCAGTTGCAGCGGGCCGGGGCGCAGATTTCCGCCACCACCGAGGAGATTCTCACCACCTCCGGGCGCTACGAGATGGGGGCCGCGGAGCAGGCCAGCTCCCTGGACCAGACGAGCGCGACGACTGAGGAGCTGGCACGGTCGGCGCGGCAGATCGCCGAGAACGCGGGCTCGGTGGCGCAGATTGCCCAGCGCACGTTGGGGGCGGCGCAGCAGGGGCAGCGCAGCGCGGAGTCGTTCCTGGGGTCGATGGAGCGGATGCGCCAGGACAACGGTGCCATCGCCTCCGCGGTGGTGCGGCTCAACAAGCGCGTCCAGCAGATTGGCAAGATTGTCGAGTTCATCAACGGCGTGGCCGACAAGTCGGACCTGCTGGCGCTGAACGCGGAGCTGGAGGGCACCAAGTCGGCGGAGGTGGGCCGGGGCTTCTCGCTGGTGGCCGCGGAGATGCGGCGGCTGGCGGAGAACGTGCTGGAGTCGACCAAGGAAATCGAGGGGCTCATCGAGGAGGTCCGCGAGGCCTCGGCCGCGGCGGTGTCCGCCACGGAAGGCGGCGTGCGCGCGGTGGAGACGGGGACGACGCTGGCGCAGCAGGTGTCGGAGTCGCTGCGGCAAATCACGAAGCTCGCGGGGAAGACGTCGGACGCGGTGCGCAGCATCTCCCTGGCCACGCAGCAGCAGCAGACGGGCACCGACCAGCTCGCGGAGACGATGGCGGACATCCTGCGCATCACCCAGCAGAGCCTCAATGCCACCAAGCAGGTGAGCAGCGCGAACACGGACCTGCTCGTGCTGGCGCGTGACTTGCGGGAAGTGGTGGAGCGGTTCCAGATTGGTCAGGAGACGCTGAGGGAGGAGGGCGGGTGAACCCGAGCGAGCGCCTCCTCAGGCAGTTCCGGGACCTGGTGACGGTGCGCCTGGAGCGCATCAACCGGGCGCTCATGGAGCTGGAGGCGGGGGCGAGCGTGGAGGCGGGCCGGGGCGCGCTGCGCGAGCTGCACGGGCTCAAGGGCGAGGCCCGGATGATGGGCTTCGACGACATCAACGTGCTGGTGCACGAGATGGAGGAGTTGGTCCGCTGCACGGAGCCTCGGCGGTATGCGTTGTCGGCCGACTCCACGGACGCGTTGCTCAGCGCCGCGGACGTGGTGCTGGTGCTGTCGGGTGCCCAGCCCTCGGCCGAGGCGTCGCCCGAGGTCGGGCGGCTCGTGGTCTGGCTCCAGACGTGTACTCGCGCGGAGGCGGAAGGGCTGCCAGCCGTGGGGAGCCCGATGGAGGCCGCCAGGCAGGAGTCCTCGGCGTCCCGTCGAGTCGACGCGGGCGAGTCGCTGGCCGCGCTGGCCCGCGCCGCCGCCGTGGCTTCCGAGTCGAGCTCCGCGAGTTCATTTCCGGGGGGCGCGGAGGGCAAGGGCGTTGTGACTCCTGGGGCACCTCGCGACACACCGTCTTCGAGCACTGGGATGGGGCGTGTTGGAGGAGCGCCCTTCGCGGGGACTCCTCGAAGCGAGTTGGCGGGCACCGGGATGGGGAGGGCGGGCGGCGATGCCTTTGCTTCCGTCGATGAGGCTGTTCGGAGTGGCATGGGCGCTGGGATGGGGCGTGTCGGAGGAGTGTCCTTCGATGGACCTCCTCGGAGCGAGTCGACGAGCACCGGGATGGGAAGAGCGGGCGGCGGCGCTTCCGTCGATGGGACTGCGCGGGGCGAGTCGGGCAGCGGAATGGAGCGTGTTGGAGGAGGCGCTTCCGGAGAGGGAACTCCTCGGCGTGGCTCGGGCACGGGGATGTGGCGGGTCAGTGGTAGCGCGCCCCTGGAGAGCCCGCCTCGGACCACGGCGGGAACCCAGCTGCCGACGGGCGGCACGTCTGCGTCGTCGCGCGCACGGAACTGGCCTTCCGTGCCCCGTCCGGAGGGTGCTCCCGCCGCGAGCCCTTCTCGGGCCGGTCCCGGCGCAGGGGCCTTGCTGACGGCCTCGCCGGCAACTTCATCCAGCACGGGAACTCGTGCTCCTGTTCCCGCTGGAGGGCAGCAAGGCGGTGCCACGGCGGTGTCCCGTCAGCCCGAGACGCGCATGGACGCGGTGCGCATCGATGTGGCCAGCCTGGACCTGTTGACGAGCGCGGTGACCAACCTGGCCCAGGTGGCGCGGCGACGTGAGCGCGCCAACGCTCGGCGGCTGGCCCTGGCCCGGGAGCTCGGGCAACTGGCCCGCGCGGCGGAGGACCTGGGCCCGGCGGCGGTGGCCCTGGTGGCCCGTCTGGGCACGGCCAAGGAACTGGCCGCCGACCTTCATCGCGAGTCCAAGCTCCTGTCCAACGAGGAACTCCGAGACCTGGGCCTCGTGGTGGAGGAGGTGCAGGGCCTGCGGATGCTGCCGCTGTCCGTCCTCTTCGAGCCCTACCCGCGCATGGTCCGCGACCTGTCGCGCGCCCTGGGCAAGGAAGTGGAACTCGTCGTCGACGGAGAGGACACGCGCGCGGACCGGGCCGTGGTGGAGGCGCTGCGCGAGCCGCTGATGCACCTGGTGCGCAACGCCCTGGACCACGGCCTGGAGACGCGAGTGGACCGGGTGACGTCGGGCAAGCACCCTCGGGGGTGCCTCACGCTGCGCGCCGCGCGAGAGGGCAGTCGCATCATCCTCCGCGTCGAGGACGACGGCCTGGGCCTGGACCCCGCCGAGCTGCGCCGGGTCGCCGTGCGCCGGGGCACTCTGGACGAGAGCGCCGCCAACGCCCTGTCGGATGCCGCGGCCCGCGAGCTCATCTTCCTGTCCGGCTTCACCTCGCGCGAGGTCGTCACCGACGTGTCCGGTCGGGGCGTGGGGCTCGATGCCGTGCGCGCCTCCATCCAGGGGTTGGGCGGGGACGTGGGCGTGGAGTCCGCGCCCGGGTGGGGCACCATCTTCGAGCTGCGCGTCCCGGTCTCCCTTACCGTGGCTCCGCTGCTCTTCGTCCAGGTGGGCCAGGAGACGCTCGCGCTGAGCGCCACCCACGTCTCGCGAGCGCTCAAGGTGGAGCCCGTGCACCTGTGCGAGGTGGCCGGCCGGCCCTCGCTGCTGGTGGAGGGCAGGGTGCTCCCGCTGGCCTCCCTGGGCTCGCTCCTGGGGCTTGCTCCGGAGCGGGAGGTGCGCGAGGGCGAGCTTGTCCTGGTGGTGCGCAGCCAGAGCGGCGCCGCCGCCGTCGTGGTGGACCGGGTCCTGGAGGAGCGTGTCCAGGCCATCCTCCCCCTGCGTGGCGTGCTGGCCCGGTTCGGCCACCTGGCGGGGGCCACGTCCCTGGCGGACGGGAGGCTCGCGATGGTCCTGTCCGCCGCCTGGCTCACCGCCAGCGCGCATGGGACCTCCCCCCTGAAGCTGCCCCGCTCGGCCGTGCCCGGGGCCGAGTCCCGGCGACGCCGCATCCTCGTCGTGGACGATTCGCCGCTCACCCGGGAGCTCATCTCCAACCTCCTGGAGGCCGTGGGGTACGACACGGTGATGGCCGCCGACGGTGCGGACGCGCTGGACGCCCTGGAAGGGGCGTCGGTGGACCTCGTCGTGACGGACCTGGAGATGCCGGGGATGGACGGCCTGGAGCTGACCCGGCGCCTGAAGGGGCACCCCACCCAGGCCCGGCTACCCGTCGTCATCCTCACCACCCGTGGTGGCGAGGAGGACCGGCGGCGTGGGCTGGCGGCCGGGGCGGACGGCTACATCACCAAGGGCGATCTGGTGCGCCAGGACCTGGTGGATGTGGTGGGCCGGCTCTTGTCCTGAAGGGTCCCCTCTCAACCTCCTGAGGACAGGGCGAGCATTGGCTATACTCGCCACCTCGCGTACGGGGTATGGACAGGGCATGGGCAAGAAAGTGTCGGTGCTGGTGGTCGATGACTCACTCATCTGCCGACAGCTCATCTGCGAGGCGCTGAGCAAGGACCCCGACATCGAGGTCGTCGGTTCCTGCGCGGACGGCAAGCAGGCCGTGGAGATGACCAAGGAGCTGCGCCCTCACGTCATCACCATGGACGTGGACATGCCCGTCATGGACGGGTTGACGGCCACCGAGCACATCATGGCCGAGTGCCCCACCCCCATCCTGGTGCTGACGGCCGACCCGCGCTCGCAGGCGCCGGAGCTGACGTACCGCGCGCTGGAGCTGGGCGCGCTCGCGCTGCAAATCAAGCCCGCCATCGACGCCGGCCCCGAGGCGTGGAACCTGGTGCGGGAAATCAAGCTGCTCTCCTCGGTGCGCGTCATCCGCCACCTGCGCCGCTCCCAGAAGGGGAACATCACCCCTCCTCGGGTGACGACGTCGGTGCTGCCCGCGGTGTCCATGGGCGTGGTGGTGGTGGCCGCGAGCACGGGCGGGCCGCAGGTGCTGTACCGGATGCTCTCCGAGTTGCCGCCGGACTTCCCGGCGCCCATCGTCATCGTCCAGCACATCAACGCCGCCTTCGCGGAGTCGCTGGCGGGGTGGCTGGGCAACACGAGCCGGTTGAAGGTGCGGCTGGCGCAGGACGGCGAGCCGCTGATGCCGGGGCACGTGCTCATCGCCCCGCCGGGGTTGCACACCATGATTCCCTTCCGGGGGCGCGTGGCGCTCAAGGCGGGCGTGGAGCGGGACGGGCACATGCCGTCCGGGACGACGCTGCTGGAGAGCGCGGCCAGGACCTACGGCCGCCGGGCGGTGGGGTTGGTGCTGACGGGCATGGGCGCGGACGGCGCGGAGGGGCTTCTGGCCATCCGTCAGGCGGGAGGGCTGACGCTCGCGCAGAACGAGGAGTCCTGCGTGGTGTTCGGCATGCCCGGCGCGGCGGTGGAGCGCAAGGCGGTGGACCACCTCATCCATGGGGACGAAGTCGCCGCCACGCTGGCGCGACTGGCCCGGGGTGAGTCGCTCGCAGTGGGGCGCTGAGCCGCCAGTGCGTGCTCCGGGCGCGCCATGGGCTTCCGTGCGCGCCTTCCTCACGGCGCGTACGGGCATGGCCTTGAGCGGACCTCAGATTCGCCGCCTGGATGATCGGCTGGCGGAGCGGTGTCGCGGGCTGACGCCGCACCAGTACCTGGCCTTCCTCAAGTCGCCGTCGGGCGCGGCGGAGCTGGAGGGGCTCATCTCCGCGGTGGTGGTGAACAAGACGGACCTCTTCCGAGACGAGGTCCAGCTCACCGACTTCCGGGAGCGGGTGCTGGCGCCGCTGGTGGCGCGCGCGGGGGGACGGCCGCTCCGAATCTGGAGCGCGGGCTGCTCCACGGGCGAGGAAGTGGCGACGCTGCTGGTCCTCATGGCGGAGGCGGGCGCCAGTCCTGGCAGCACGGTGTTGGGGACGGACATCTCCGAGGCGGCGCTGCGGAGGGCGTGCGCGCTCTCGTTCGCTCCGGAGCATCTGCGCCGGGTGCCCGCGGGGCTGCGTGAGCGCTACTTCGTGCCCATGGGCTCGAGGCTGGCGCTGGTGTCGGCGCTGCGTGAGCGCGCCAGCTTCCAGGTCCACAACCTGATGGACGTGCCCTATCCCCGGCCGGTGGGCGAGGGGCGCTTCGACGTCATCTTCTGCCGCAACGTCCTCATCTACTTCACGGTGGAGTCGTTCCACCGGACGGTGGCGACGCTGGCTGACAGCCTCGCGCCCGGGGGGACGCTGGTGCTGTCCGCGTCGGAGCCGTTGCTCCAGGTGCCTCCGACGCTGCGAGTGGAGCGCACGGCGGCGGCCTTCTTTCACGTCCGCGTCGAAGAATCCGGAGCAGGGCAGGGTGCGCCGCATCCTGGCAACGAGGTCCCGGTGGCTTCCCTCGGAAAGGCCGCGGCCCCTGGTGTTCCAGGCCGGTCATCGGCGGCCGAGGGCCCAGCGCGGTCTGGAGCGCGGGATTCCGGCCAAACCTCGGCGTCGGGAGCGAGCCGAGCGTCGTTGATTCCCATCGAGGTGGGGCGGGCCTCGGCGTCGAGAGTGGGCCGGGAGCCTGCGAATCCCAGCGACGCGAGGCGTACTTTGGTGTCGGGAACAGGCCGCGAGCCTGCGAATCCTGGCGACGCGGGGCGCTCTTTGGCGTCGAGAGTAGGCCGGGAGCCTGCGAATCCCAGCGACGCGGGGCGCTCTTCGGGAGCGGGCCGCGAGCCGTCGAGCCCCCTCGACTTGGGTCATGCTACGGCGTCGGGAGCGGGCCGCGAGCCGTCGAGGCCCCTCGACTTGGGACGGACGTCCGCGTCGGGAGCAAGCCGGGAGCCTGCGAATCCCAGCGACGCGGGGCGCTCGTCGGCGTCGGGAGCGGGCCGCGAGCCGTCGAGCCCTCTCGACTCGGGACGGACGTCCGCGTCGGGAGCAAGCCGGGAGCCTGCGAATCCCAGCGACGCGGGGCGCTCGTCGGCGTCGGGAGCGGGTCGCGAGCCGTCGAGCCCTCTCGACTCGGGACGGACGTCCGCGTCGGGAGCGGGTCGGGAGCCCTCGAATCCCCTCGACGCCAGCCGTGTCACCGCACTGCCCTCGCCAGCCTCCGTCGAAGCCGATCTGCTCTTCGCCTGTGTCCTCGACGGAGCCGCCTCGGGTGTCTCCGATGCGGTGGCGGAACGGGACTTGCGCCGGTGCCTCTCGCTGGACCCGGACCACGCCGCCGCGCGCTACCTGCTGGGGCTTCTCCTGGAGCAGTGCCGTCGCCCCCTCGAGGCCGCCGTCGAATACCGCCGGGCCCTCGAATCCCTGGAGGAAGGCAGGGCCCGCACGGTCCCCTTCTTCCTCAACCCCGGCCGGCTCCGCGTGGCCTGCGCACACGCCGCCGGACGCCTGTCCCCCCTCGGCGGCAGTCGCTGACAGGGCAGGCGGCCGGGCCGGGATGCCAGGGGCTTGCGAGAAGTCCGGACGAAGCGCCGATTTGGCCGTAAGATGCCGGCCCCATGCGAAGGCTCGTCCTGCTCGCGCTGCTGGCGCTCCCTGGTTGCTTCTATCCCGCTGACCGTGGCCGCGCCCTCGAGGCGAAGGTCGACCGGCTCGGCACCGACTCCGCGCAGATGCAGGCGGAGCTGAAGGAGGCGCGCGAGCAGCTCGCCGCCACCCTGCCGAAAATCGACGAGAAGGTCGCCGAGGTCACCAAGGCCCTGGATGGCCTGGACACCGCCGCGCGCCGCAAGGACGCGGACATCGGCGTCCAGCTCCAGAAGACGATGGAGGACCTGTCCCAGCTGCGAGGCCAGGTGGAGACCTACCTCCACAAAATCACCGAGCTGGAGACGGCCCTCGGCGCCCAGGACCAGAAGCTGCTCGCCCTGCAGGGCACGGCCGCCGTGAAGGAGGCCGAGGCCAAGAAGAAGGCCGAGGAGCTCCAACGTCCCACCAACCCCAAGGACTTCCTCGCGCTCGCGCAGGAGCGGGCGAAGGCCGGCGAAGTCCTCGTGGCGCGCCAGCTCTTCACCGAGCTGATGAAGAAGTGGACCAAGGACCCGCTCGTGGGCGAGGCCCACTACGGCCTGGGTGAGACCTACTTCACCGAGTCCAAGTGCCGCGAGGCCCTCTTCGAGTACGGCAAGGTGGTGCAGGACCACCCGAAGACGCCGTCCGCGCCGGACGCCTACCTGCGCTCCTCCGAGTGCTTCGCCCAGCTCAAGATGAAGGACGAGTCGCGGATGGCGCTCGAGGAGCTGGTGAAGAGCTACCCCAAGGCCTCCGCGGCCAAGACGGCCAAGGAGCGCATCGCCGAGCTGGACAAGGCGAAGACCCCCGCCAAGAAGGGCGGCAAGAAGTGAGCTTCCGTCCCCTGCGGCTCGCCGCGCTGGCGCTCCTGCTCGTGCCCTTGGTCGCGGGCGCGGCGCCCAAGCAGTTGGTGCTGCTCTTCACCGGAGACAATGGGGGCGAAATCGCCCCCTGTGGTTGACGACACAACCCGTCTGGCGGTCTGGCCAGAAGAAAAGTCACGATAGAGCAGGAGCGCGCCAAGGGCGTACCGGTCCTCGTGTTGGACGCGGGCAACGCGCTCTTCAGGAGCCGGGACAGCGGCGGCGCCCCGGACGCACGCGCACGCGCGGAGCTGTTGCTCGCGCAGATGGACGCGCAGGGCACCACCGCCATGGCCGTGGGCGCGCGAGACCTCAACCTCGGCGTGGACTTCCTGCGCAAGCAGACGCGCAAGTCGAAGCTGAAGCTCTTGTCGGCGAACCTCGTGGACGCGAAGGGCACGCTTCTGTTCCCCGCCTCCACGGTGGTGGACGTCGGCGGGCTCAAGGTCGGCGTGGTGGGCGCCTCCCCGGCGACGACCCAGCCCGAGCCCATGGAGCCGTTGGCCCAGGGAAAGGCGGCAGGGGTGATGCGGCAGGGCCTTCCGGTGGCTCCCGCCGTGGCCGCCGAGGCGAAGCGGCTGCGCCAGAAGGAGCGCGTGGACCTGGTAATGCTGCTCGCCGCCGTGCCCTACGACGAGGTGCTCAAGCTGGCCAACGAGGTGGAGGGCGTGGACTTCGTGATGCAGTCCCACGAAGGCCGGGGCTCCGGCATCCCCCAGCGCATGGCGATGACCACCATTGTCCCGCCGGGAGACCGGGGGCGGCAGCTGGCGAAGCTGGAGCTGTCCATCAGCGGCCCCGGCCGGTTCGTGGACAACTCCGAGGTGGCTCGCACCCGGGACGGCCTGCGAATCGTGGAGACGAACCTGGCCAAGGCCAGGGAGCGGCTCGCGAAGTCCACCGACGAGGTCCAGAAGCGCTCGCTCGAGTCAGCGGTCGCCAGCCTGGAAGCCCGGCGCACGGCGCTGGAAAAGACGGTGGCGGGGGGCGCAACGCCGGCGGCCCGGACGCATCTATTGTCGTACATCCAGCTTGGGAGCGACGTGCCGGCGGACCCGGCCGTTCAGAAAGCGGTGGAACGCATCGAGCCTTCCGGCTCGGCGGCCCACTAGCCCGGGCGGATCTTGTGCCCCGGTCGGCGCGCCGTTATAAGCGCCGGCCATTACAGTGTCGGACCTCCCAGCCGTTGGCGGTTGGGGGCAAGGCACCTTGGAGAGCGTCATGAAGCCGGAACTGCACCCCGTCTATCCGCCGTCCCGCATCACCTGTGCCTGTGGCAACGTCGTCGAGACCCACTCCACCCGCGGCTCGTTCTCGGTGGAAATCTGCTCGAACTGCCACCCCTTCTTCACGGGCAAGTACAAGCTCATCGACACGGCCGGTCGCATCGACCGCTTCAAGAAGAAGTACGCCGCGAACCCCACGAAGGGCGCCGACGCTGCTCCTGTCGAGGGCAACATCGCGGTCCCCGTCGCCAAGGCCAAGAAGGCCAAGGCCTGAGTCGGGCCGTCGCGCTTCGTAGCCACTGAAGCAGCACCGTCGAGCAGGGTGTCGGAGAGCCTCCACGAGAGGCGCTCCCGCCCTGCTCGCGGTGTTTCTACGACTTGAGTCACTCGTCAAGTTTCAGGGTGCTACAGGTCAGAAAATTGCTGTAGCAGCCTGTTGAGGCACATTCCGCCGCGTCCCACGACGAAGAGTCCGACGGAGGCGTGATGTTCGCGGAAGCTGCTGCCCCAAACCTGAAGGTTGTCCGGCGCTCCCTCAACGAGAGCGTGCACGCGAAGGGCGACGCCTGGACGCTCCTGCGAGGGGACAGCCTGGAGCTCCTGAAGCAGTTCGAGCCCCAGACGTTCGACATGATTTTCGCGGACCCGCCGTACTTCCTCTCCAACGGCGGCACCACCTGCAAGGGTGGCAAGCGCGTGTCGGTGGCGAAGGGCGGTTGGGATGTGTCGCGCGGGGTGGAAGAGGACCACGCCTTCACCACCGCGTGGCTCGCCGCCTGCCAGCGGCTGCTCAAGCCCACCGGCACCCTCTGGGTGAGCGGCACGCAGCACGTCATCTTCAACGCCGGCTTCGCCATGCAGAAGCTCGGCTACAAGCTGCTCAACACCGTCACCTGGTTCAAGCCCAACGCCAGCCCCAACCTGGCGTGCCGCTACTTCACCCATTCGACGGAGTTGCTCATCTGGGCCTCCCCGAAGTCGGGCGGCAAGCTCCAGCACGTCTTCAACTACTCGAAGATGAAGGCGGACAACGGCGGCAAGCAGATGCGTGACGCCTGGGCGCTTCCTCCCTCTGGCGACGCGGAAGTCACCGCCGACGGCGAGGGCCGCCTGTGGACGCTCACCGTCCCGCGCGGCGGCGAGGAGAAGGCCTTCGGCAGCCACCCCACGCAGAAGCCCGTGGCCCTGCTGGAGCGCATCATCGAGGCGAGCACCCCCGAGGACGCGCTGATTCTGGACCCCTTCAACGGCAGCGGCACCACGGGCGTGGCGGCCCTCAAGCTGGGCCGCCGCTACGTGGGCATCGACATGGACGAGAAGTACCTGGACCTCGCCGAGAAGCGCCTCGTGGCGCAGTCGGCGAAGTAGTCCCCGTGCCGCGAGTCCCCGCGCCGCTTCTCAGGCGCGGGACAGGATGAGCTCCACGCCCTGACGGGCGATGGGGTGGTAGCGCTCCCCGTACTGCTTGAAGAGCGAGCGCGCCAGGGCCCGGTGCTCCCGGGACGCGGCGAGCACGCCGTACAGGGGCTTGAGGTACTTCATGCGCCCCACCTCGCCCAGGAACGCCTCGGTGCGCCCCACCGCCGGCTCCCAGCCCGCGCGCAGCGCCGCTACCAGCCACGCCACCAGCACCTCCGAGTTACGGCTGCGCGTGAAGGCGAAGCGCTCGTCGAGCTGACGGAACAAGTCCTTGGGCGCGTCCGAGGGCATCCACTCCAGGAAGAGCTGCCACTCCGCGGGCGTCCAGTCCTTGGCCGCCTCCACCGACGGCACCGTGCCCCGGGCGCGTTGCAGGGCCTCCAGCCGGCTGGAGCGCGGCGAGGGCGCGCTCGCGGGCACGCCGGGCCGCTGCAGATAGGCCTCCGCGTCGACCTTCGCCAGCACCCCGGGCAGCTCCCGCTCGGTGAAGGCGATGAACTCCTCGGTGGTGAGGGCGCGGAAGCGGTACGTGGCCAGATAGCGGCGCAGGAAGCCGTCGAAGGCCTCTCGCCCCACGGCGTCCTCCATGGCCCGGAGGAACAGGTAGCCCTTCTCGTACGGAATCTGGGAGAAGGCCTCGTCCGGGTCCACGCCCGTCAGGTGCGTGCGCAGCGCCGTCAGGTGCGGGTGCTCGCGGAAGTGGTGCAGCGCCTCGTCCAGCGCCCGCCGCCCCAGGGCCGCGTTCAGCGCGGCGACCTCCGGCCCCGCCAGCGCCTCCAGGATGCGGCGCTCGGCGAAGACGGTGAAGCCCTCGTTGAGCCAGAAGTGCTCCGCGGACGCATTCGTCACCAGATTGCCCGTCCACGAGTGCGCCAGCTCGTGCGCCACCACGTTGACCAGGCTCTTGTCCCCGGCAATCAACGTGGGCGTGAGGAACGTCAGCCTCGGGTTCTCCATGCCGCCGTACGGGAAGGACGGAGGCATGGTGAGCAAATCGAACCGCTCCCAGTCGTACGGCCCGAAGAGCGACTCGGCGGCGCGCAGCATGTCGTCCACGCCGGAGAACTCCTCGGCCGCGTCCTCCAGCAGCTCCGGCTCCGCCCATACGCGCGAGCGGGGGCCCAGCTCCTTGGGCGCCAGGCTGCCCACCGCGAAGGCCAGGAGATATGGAGGCACCGGCTGCGGCATCTCGTAGTGCTCCTCCGCCTCCACGCCGTGCTCCTCGCGGCGCACGAAGCTGGCCGCCATGACGGCCTTGAGCGCCTTGGGCACTCGCAGCGACGCGCGGTAGCGGATGCGGATGCGAGGCGTGTCCTGCAGCGGCACCACGCTGCGCGCGTGGATGGCCTGGCATTGGCTGTACAGGAACGGGTGCTGCCCGCCCGCCGTCTGCGAGGGCGTCAGCCACTGCAGCGCGCTCGCCGTGGGCGAGGTGCGGTAGTGCACCGTGAGCTGTCGCACCCCCGAGGGCAGCTCCACCCTCAGCCGGCTGCCCAGAATCGGCTCTGGTGGGGCGAGCATGTAGGGCAAGGGGCGACCATTGCCGTCTACGACTCTGAGAATCTCCAAATCCCGCGTGTCCAGGTCCAGGGGACCCGCGGACGCTTCCTTCAGCGTCAGGGTGGCCTCCGCGTGCAGGCGGCGGGTCCGGAAGTCGACGCGAGCCTTCCAGTCCAGGGTTTCCGTCTCAGGCTGCGTGCTGTCGTTGTAGGAGTGCGGGTCGGGGCGAGCCATGGAGGTCCGGTTTGTAGTCCTTGGGACGACCCATGGCGAGTGCTCCCACCTTCCGAACAGATTGACTTTCGGGTCAATCGCCTACATTTGTGCAGTCCCTTCTTCCCTCAAGGGAGCCTCTTCCAATGACGACGCGGATCCGCAAGGTAGCTGTGCTGGGCGCCGGAGTGATGGGCAGCGGCATCGCCGCCCATCTGGCCAACTCGGGCGTGCGCGCGCTCCTCCTGGACATCGTTCCGCCGAAGGCCGCACCGGGCGAAGACACTTCGACCAAGGCCTTCCGCAACAAGTTCGCCCTCGGGGCGCTGGCCAACATGCGCAAGCAGAAGCCCAGCCCCATCATGTCCGAGCAGGTGTTCACCGCCATCGAGGTGGGCAACTTCGATGACGACATGGCGAAGATCGCCGACTGCGATTGGGTCATCGAAGTCGTGAAGGAGGACCTGACCGTCAAGCAGGCCCTCTTCGAGAAGGTGGAGAAGCACGCCCGCAAGGACGCCATCATCTCCTCCAACACCTCCGGCATGTCGATTGTCGGGATGACGCAGGGCCGGGGCGCGGCGTTCAAGAAGAACTTCCTCGTCACGCACTTTTTCAACCCCGTCCGCTACATGAAGCTGTTGGAGCTGGTCGCCGGCACGGAGACGGACCCGGCGGTGATGAAGACCATCCACCGCTTTGGCGAGGAAGTGCTCGGCAAGGGCATCGTCTACGGCAAGGACACCACCAACTTCATCGCGAACCGCATCGGCGTGTACGGGATGATGCGGACCATCGCCGCCATGGGCCCCGCGGAGCTGTCCATCGAAGAGGTGGACAAGATTTTCGGTCCGGCCATGGGCCGCCCCAAGTCGGCCGTGTTCCGCACCGCGGACATCGTCGGTCTGGACACCTTCGTCCACGTGTCGAAGAACTGTTACGACACGCTGACGCAGGACGAGGAGCGTGAGGTCTTCGCCATCCCCGGCTTCCTCCAGAAGATGGTGGAGAAGGGCATGCTCGGCGACAAGAGCGGCGGCGGCTTCTACAAGAAGGACAAGAGCAGCGGCGGGAAGGAAATCCTCGCGCTGGACCTGAAGACGCTGGAGTACCGCGCGCAGGGCAAGGTGCGCTTCGAGTCGCTGGGCGCCGCCCGCGAAGTCGAGAACGTCAAGGAGCGCGTCGCCGTCGTGCTGAACGGCACGGACAAGGCCGCGAAGTTCGCCGAGCAGGTGACCCTGGACGTACTGGCGTACACCAGCCGCCGCATCCCCGAGATTGCCGACGACGTGGTCAACGTGGACCGCGGCGTGCGCTGGGGCTTCGGTTGGGACCTGGGGCCCTTCGAGGTCTGGGACGCGTACGGCGTGAAGAAGGGCCTGGCGCGGATGAAGGAGTTGGGCCTCAAGCCGGCGAAGTGGGTGGAGGACATGGTGGCCACGGGCCGCGAGTCCTTCTACGGCGTGGAGGGCGGCAAGGACACGTACTGGGACATCCCCACGAAGTCCGTGAAGGTTGTGCCGGAGAACGCCCGCACGCAGCGCGTGGAGTACCTCAAGCGCGGCAACAAGAAGGTGGCCGGCAATGACTCCGCCACCCTGTGGGACCTGGGCGACGGCGCCACGCTGCTGGAGTTCCACACGAAGATGAACTCCATCGATGACCAGATCATCGAGATGATGAACACGGCGCTGGACGAGACGGAGAAGAACTTCAAGGGCCTCGTGATTGGTAACGACGGCTCGAACTTCTCCGCGGGCGCCAACATCGTCGCGCTGGTGTGGGCGGCGAAGAGCGGCCAGTACGAGGACATCCGCAAGCTCGTCACCGGCTTCCAGGCGGTGAACCAGCGCATGCGCTACAGCCCGGTGCCGGTGGTGACGGCGCCCTTCAACCTCACCCTGGGCGGCGGCTCAGAGGTGACGATGGGCGGCAACGCGGTGCAGGCGAGCGCGGAGCTGTACATGGGCCTCGTCGAGGTCGGCGTGGGCCTCATCCCCGGCGGCGGCGGCAACATGCAGCTGCTCCGCAACGTCTACGGCGCGTACTCCACGGACAAGGACTTCGATCCGCTGCCCTTCCTCAAGAAGGTGTTCCTGGCCATCGGTACGGCGAAGGTCGCCACCAGCGCCGAGGAGGCGCGGGAGCTGGGCTTCCTGTCCCTGACGGACGGCATCAGCGCCAACCGGGACTTCCTCTTGTCGGACGCGAAGGCTCGGGTGCTGGGCATGGCGGACGCGGGCTTCCGCGCGCCGCGTCCCACGCGCTTCCGCCTGGGCGGCCCCAGCGGCTACGCCACCATCGACATGATGCTGTACGACATGGAGATGAACGGGCAGGTCAGCGCGCACGACCGCAAGATTGGTCAGAAGCTCGCGCGCGTGCTCACCGGCGGCGACACCAGCACCTCGGCGCTCGTCACCGAGGAGAAGCTGCTGGAGCTGGAGGCCGAGGCCTTCCTGAGCCTGTGCGGCGAGGAGAAGACCCAGGACCGCCTGACGTTCATGATCGAGAAGGGCAAGCCGCTGCGGAATTGACGGCCGGCCGGTATCCATTGGCTACGACATAAATTTCGCTGCATGCCCGGGTGCTCCCCGGGCAAGGAGACATCAAGATGCCTGGTCGAGTCGTGATTGCCAGCGCGGTCCGCACGCCGTTCACCCGCGCGCACAAGGGAGAGTTCAAGGACACCCGGCCGGATACGCTGGCCGCCATCGCCATCAAGGAGGCCGTTGCCCAGGTCCCCGGCCTCAAGCCGTCGGACGTGGAAGACGTCGTCCTGGGCTGTGCCATGCCGGAAGCCGAGCAGGGGATGAACGTGGCGCGTCAGGCCACGCTCCTGGCGGGGCTGCCGGTGGAAGTACCGGCGATGACCATCAACCGCTTCTGTTCCTCCGGGACGCAGGCGATTGCCCAGATTGCCGCGGCCATCCAGGCGGGGCACATCCAGGTCGGCATCGGCGGTGGTACCGAGTCGATGACGATGGTGCCCATGGGTGGCAACAAAGTCAGCGCCAACCCGGACATCATGGCGAACCACCCGGAGATCTACTCGTCCATGGGTGTGACGGCGGAGAACATCGCCTCCCGTCACAACGTGTCGCGTGAGGACTCCGACAAGTTCGCCGCGGAGAGCCAGCGCCGCGCGGCCAGCGCGCGGGAGACGGGCAAGTTCAGCGAGGAGATCGTCCCCGTCACCACCACCGTCTACGACGAGGAGGGCAAGGCGCAGACGGTGACGGTGTCCGTGGACACCATCCTGCGTCCGGAGACGACGGCCGAGGGCCTGGGCAAGCTGCGCCCGGCGTTCAACGCCAAGGGCGTGGTGACGGCCGGCAACGCGTCGCCGCTGACGGACGGCGCGGCGGCGGCGGTGGTGATGAGCGAGGAGAAGGCGAAGGAGCTGGGCGTCAAGCCGCTGGGCTACTTCGTGGACTTCGCCGTCGCCGGTGTGGCTCCGGAAGTCATGGGCATCGGCCCGGTTCCGGCGGTGCGCAAGCTGCTGGCGAAGAACAAGCTCGAGGTGAAGGACATCGACGTCTTCGAGCTGAACGAGGCCTTCGCTCCGCAGGCGCTGTACTGCATCCGTGAGCTGGGCATCCCCATGGACAAGGTGAACCCGAACGGCGGCGCCATCGCCCTGGGCCACCCGCTGGGCGTGTCCGGTGCGCGTCTGGTCGCGACGATTCTGCGCGAGCTGAAGCGCCGCAACGGCCGCTACGGCGTCGTCACCATGTGCATCGGTGGCGGCATGGGCGCCGCGGCGCTCATCGAGCTGGCGAAGTAGTCGCCCGCTTCACCGACTGAAAGTTCGCGGGCCCCGGGGAAGTGCTTCCCGGGGCCCGTGTCGTTGCGGGGCTCGGCCAGGCGCCGGCCCTTCATGCTCGACGTCAGGAGACGGGGGCTTCGGGGTCGTCCACGGGGACACCGGCGAGGCGCAGGACTCGCAGCGCGTTGGTCGTGTCCACCACGCCCTCGCGCAGCTTGTAGTCGAACACCATCTCCCCAGCCTCCAGGTGGTCCCTGAAATGGACGTTGCGGACGTGCGCGTCACGCGTCTCTTCCGCCAGGGACGTCAGCGACAAGTCGTGCGTCGTCACCGCGCCCGAGGCCCCGGTGGACAGCAGCAGCCGGAGCACCTCGCGCGAGGCGAGCTGCCGCTCTCGCGTGTTGGTGCCGAGGAGGATTTCGTCGAGCAGGAACAGCGCCTGCCCGTTCGCCGCGCGCGACGCGTCCAGCACGGCCTTGATGCGCTGCACCTCCGCGTAGAAGTACGACACGCCGCGCTCCAGTGAGTCCTTCACCCGCATGCTGGTGAGCACATGCAGCGGAGACAGGCGGAACGACGCCGCGGACACCGGCGCTCCGGCGAGCGCCAGCACCGCGTTGGTGCCCAGCGCTCGCATCAGGGTCGTCTTGCCGCTCATGTTGGAGCCGGTGATGAGCAGTGCCTGTCGGGGGCCCGGCAGGGACACGTCATTGGGCACGGGGGCATCCAGCAGCGGATGGCCCATGACCTTCGCCTCGACGAGGGGCCCCGTCGCTTCCAGCGTGGGCCAGGCGAAGGCGGGTCGGTCATGCGCGAGGCCCGCCACGCAGGAGAGGGCCTCCATCTCCGCGAGCGCTTCGAACCAGTGCCGCACCTGCGTGCCATGCTTCGCGCGCCAGCGCTCCAGTGCGAACAGCGCATGGATGTCCCAGAGCGTGAGCCAGTGCACCAGTGGGTGGAACTGGTGCCGCTTGAACTCGATGAGCGAGAACAGTCGGCTGAAGCGCTGGAAGTGTTTCGAGACGGGCGGCTCGCCCTGCTGCTGGAGGCCCGACTGGAGCTGACGCAGGAGGGGATGCTCGAAGCGCTGGCCCTCCACGCGCTCGAAGATGGGCGCATAGCGGACGAAGCCCTGCTCGCCCTTCTCCACGCCCTCGTCCATCTTCCGCAGCGTGCGGCGGGTGGCCACGGCCACCGCGAGCTGCGCGGCAAGTCCCGCCCACACCGAGGAGCCGGGCAGCACGCCGACTTCGCCCAGGATGAAGAGCGTCAGCGTCACCGGCGGCAGGATGATGGCGAGCGGGAGGGACCAGCGAATGGAGTCCAGCGCGGGCCCGGCTTCCGACCACTGGATGAAGAGGCTCGGGTCGGCCTTCTCCTTCGCCACCGTGCGCGCTTCCACGCAGAGGTCCTGTCGGAAGTCCACGAGCGGTGCCAGCTCACGCGCCGCGCCCTGACGTGCTTGCACCACGTCCACCGGAGCAGGCGCTGACAGCCACGCGGCGAGTCGCTCCTCGCCCGCGCGGGTGGCCGTCTCGTTCAGGAGCTGGAAGAGGCTGCCCTGTCCGAAGACGTCCAGGTCCGGCGTGTAGAGGTGGGCGGGGGAGGCGAAACGTTCGCCGCGCTCGGTGAACTCGTGCCAGCCGTGGCCCAGGCGCGCGAGGCCCCGCTCGTTGAGCGTGACGTACAGCCGCTGACGCGCCTCGCGGCGGAAGATCTGGTGGTGGAGGACCGCGAGGAGGCCGTAGACGACAACGGCGGCCACCGTGCCCCACCACCAGGTCTTGGGCAGTCTGCCCGTGACGATGAGCCCCGAGACGACGGCCGCGACGAGGAAGGCCAGGGTGCGCAGGTTGGCGTAGCGGGCGCTGACGCGGTCCAGGGCGGCCAGCTCCGCCTCAGCGGCGGCACGGCGCTCGGTGTACGTGTGGTGGGGATTCGGGCTCGGGGCGTTCGCGGACACTGTGGCCGCGCATGCTGTGCTTCCGGCCCGTTCAGGGCAAGGGCCGCCTGTCTTCAGATGGTGTCGGGATGACGGAGGTGGGCTGGGAGTCGTTGCCCGAGGGGGCGGTGGCCTCTGGTGCGCAGGCCCGAGGCGAGGCCCTCCGGGACGGGCGCTTCATGGGTCAGCGGAGGGTGGGGGTCCAACGAGGTAGAACGGCCCAAGGCCATCCCGGTGGTTCACCCCTGAGTTGAACCGGCGGGAGGGTGTTCCCGAGAGTTTCGCGTCCATGTCGAACCCGGCCCCGGCGAGGACACTCGCGACCAAGAGTCGTTCCTCGCGTGGGCGGCACTGGTGGAGGAAACGTCGGTTCCTCCACCGGTGTGCCGTGGCTCGATGTCACGCGACGCGTAACCGCCACGAGGCCCGTGATGGCGGGTCAGCCCCAGAGTTCGCGAGGCGGCCAGAAGAGGGTGTTGCCCTCGAAGTGGATGCCAGGCTCACGGTCCTTCGCGAGCAGCAGGGGGCCGTCCAGGTCCACCACCTCCGCGCCTTGGGCCACCAGGGCGGCCGGGGCCATGGACAGCGAGGTCGCCACCATGCAGCCGACCATGAGTTGAAGCCCGTGCCCACGTGCATCGCGCGCCAGGGCCAGGGCCTCAGTGAGCCCTCCCGTCTTGTCGAGCTTGATGTTGAGGGCGTCGTACTTGCCGACGAGGGTGGCCAGCCCGTGCCTGTCGTGCGCGGACTCGTCGGCGCAGACAGCCACGGGGCGCCGCAGGCCTCGCAGGGCCTCGTCATCCGACGCGGGCAGCGGCTGCTCCACCATCACCACGCCCAGCTCGGCGCAGGCCGCGAGCAGTGACGGGAGCTCGTCGGGCTTCCAGCCCTCGTTGGCGTCCACGATGAGGCGACTGGCCGGCGCTCCGAGGCGGATGGCGCGCAGTCGCTCGATGTCACCCTCGCTCCCGCGTCCCAGCTTCACCTTGAGCAGTGGCCGGTGCGCGGACTTCTCGGCGGCCCGGCCCATGGCCTCGGCGGTGTCCAGGCTCAGCGTGTACGCGGTGACCAGCGGCTGGGGCTCCGACATGCCGAGCAGCTCCCAGATGGGCTTGCCGGTCTTCTTCGCCTCCAGGTCCCACAGCGCGCAGTCCAGCGCGTTGCGCGCGGCCCTCGGCTCCAGCGCCTCCGGGACCTCGTCGCGTCCCAGTCCGCCCTCGATGCGCGGACGCGCGGCTTCCAGCGCCCGCAGCACGCCGTCGACCGTCTCCCCATAGCGACCATAGGGGACACACTCGCCGCGCCCCACGGCGCCGTCTTCCTCCAGCGTGACGACCACCACTTCGGCGATGGTCTTCGAGCCTCGGGAGATGGTGAAGCTGCCCGCGATGGGCCAGCTCTCGTGCTTGACGGTGAGCTTGCGCATGCGCGGTCAGCCCTTCGCCGGGAAGCGGCGCACCAGCTCGTCGACCAGCGGGCCGACACCGGTGCGGATGGGGTCGACACAGGGCAGGCCGTACTCGCGGCCCGTCCGCTCCAGCAGCGCGAGGGCGTCCTTCTCCTCAAGGTGCTCGGTATTGATGGCGAGCCCGGTGCATTGGATGCCCGGGTTCGTGAGCTGCCCCTCCAGCACGGTGCGGTCGATGACGGCCTGGATGGAGGGCAGGGCGTGCTGGACGCCGCGCATCTTCGTACGGGTGGGCTCGTGGCAGACGATGAAGGAGTCGGGCTGCGCACCGTGCAGCAGACCGAGCGTCACGCCCGCGAACGAGGGATGGAACAGCGAGCCCTGGCCTTCCACCAGGTCCCAGTGGTCCGAGTCATTGGCGGGTGACAGCCATTCCGCCGCGCCCGCGACGAAGTCAGACACCACCGCGTCGATGGCCACACCCCGGCCGGAGATGAAGATGCCCGTCTGTCCCGTGGCGCGGAAGTCCGCCTTGAGTCCCCGCTCGCGCATCTCCTTCTCCAGCGCGAGCGCCGTGTACTTCTTGCCCACCGAGCAATCCGTGCCCACCGTCAGCAGGCGCAATCCCTGGCGCTTCGTGCCCTTGCCAGTGGCGAAGTCCATGTCGGGGATGCGCACGTCGTGCAGCTTGCGGCCATTGCGCGCGGCGGCCTCGGCGATGGCGGGGAAGGAGGCCAGGCGCTTGTGCAGCCCCGTGGCGACGTCCATTCCCGCGTCCAGGGCCTCCACCAGCTTGCTCACCCAGTGCTCGGGGAGCACTCCGCCCGCGTTGGCCACGCCGACGATGAGCGTCTGGGCGCCCCGGGCCCTGGCCTGGGCGATGTCCAGGTCTGTCAGGCCGCAGTCCGCCCCGCAGCCCGGCAGTCGGAGCTGGCCCACGCACCACTCGGGCCGCCAGTCGACGATGCCGTGGGCCGTCTTCGCCGCGAGCTGGTCGGGTACATCCCCCAGGAACAACAGGTAGGGCTTCTGGATCTCCACCAAGGTCCTCCCCGCGCCCCGGTCTGGGGCTGTGGCGAGGCTTTTCAGCACGCCCCCGACAGGCCCGCAAGGACATCGCTGAAGCCTGCTGGGAGGGTTTCTTCCAACCCCTTGGAACCACCCCACGCGTAGGCCCTCCGGGAGGCCCGAAAATGTCAGACCCGCCCCGTATTCTTCTCTCCGTCGCCGCACACGAGGGGAACGAAAAATGGCCGCGTCAGTGATTGATAATCGCGTCGAGATTGTCTTCAGCTTCGACACCACCGGCAGCATGTATCCGTGTCTCGCGCAGGTGCGAAAGAAGCTGCATGGCACCGTGTCCCGATTGATGAAGGAGATTCCGGGCATCCGCATCGGCGTCATCGCGCACGGCGACTACTGCGACGCGCGCTCGACGTACGTGACGAAGATTCTGGACCTCACGGACGATGCGAAGGCCGTGGTGCGGTTCGTGGACAAGGTGGGTCAGACGGGCGGCGGTGACGCGCCGGAGTGCTATGAGTTGGTGCTGCGCGAAGCGCAATCCCTGTCATGGACGGTGGGCTACACGCGGGCCTTCGTGCTGATTGGTGATGACGTGCCGCATGCGCCGTCGGACAACCCGAAGCGCCTGGACTGGCGCAAGGAAGTGGACGCGCTGGGTAGGATGGGCGTCCCGGTGTACGGGGTGCAGGCGCTGGCGCGACGCCATGCGACGCCGTTCTACAAGGAGCTGGCGGAGAAGTCGGGCGGCTTCCATCTGAGCCTGGACCAGTTCGCGCACGTCACCGACATGCTGCTGGCCGTCTGTTACAAGCAGTCGTCCGACGCGCGGCTCCAGGCCTACGAGACGGAGGTCGCGAAGGAGGGGCGGATGAGCCGCGGGCTGAACGCCATGTTCAGCACCATGCTCCAGCGAAAGACGTCGTCGGATTACGCGGAGACGGACCTGCGCGCCGTTGCTCCCGGCCGGTTCCAGTCGCTGGAGGTGGACGATGACATGCCCATCAAGGCCTTCGTCCAGGAGAACGGGCTGGGCTTCAAGACGGGACGGGGCTTCTACGAGTTCACCAAGACGGAGACCATCCAGGGCCACAAGGAAGTGGTGCTGATGGACCGCAAGACGGGCGACTTCTACAGCGGCGAGCGGGCGCGGGAGATGCTCGGGCTGCCGCCGGGGGAGACGGTGCGTATCCGTCCCGCCAGCCTGGAGAAGTACGTCGTCTTCGTGCAGAGCACCTCGGCGAATCGCAAGCTCGTGAAGGGCTCGAAGTTCCTCTACGAGGTAGAGGACTGGGACGGGGCCAAGGCCCTCGCGGCCTGAGTGCTCCGGCGAAACGGGCCGGGGGCGAAGGAGACAACAGCGTCAACGGCCTGGGGTTCTCGTTGCGTGCGTGTCGACTGTTGGTCACGTGATGAACTCCATGAGCGGATGTTTCATGCGCCATGGAGCGCCCGACCCAAGGGTTGAAGAGGTGGCACCACGTCGTTACCTCGGACGACCGTGAGGTCCTGGGTCCCATGTCTGCTGCTGCTGTTGCTTTGCGTCAGCTGCGACGTCTTCGAGCTGCACCCCTATGAGATTCGAGGGGGCGTGCGGGACACGAATGCCCGGGCGCTCGAGCGGCTCCAGCGGAACGTCAGCGGCGGGTCCTTCCGCTTCGCGGTGCTGGGAGACATTGGCGTCTACCAGGACGATTCCGTCGACGCCGTGAAGGACCTGGCGCGGCGCGATGTCGACTTCGTCGTGCAGATGGGGGACCTGACGGAGTTCAGCTCCGCCCAGGAGTACGACTGGGTGGCGGGGCTGCTCGAGGATGCGTCAGTGCCCGCGCTGGCGGTCATCGGCAACCATGACCTGCTCGGCAAGGGGCGGGAGCTCTACCTCCACCGCTTCGGGCCGACGTTCCTGGCCTTCGAACATGGGGGGAGCCGGTTCGTCCTCTTCGACTCCAACTCCCGTGAGTACGGGTTCCCGGGCAACGTGCCGGACCTGGAGCAACTGCGCTCGGCACTGGGCGAAGCGCCGGGTGGCGGGCACCTGTTCACCTTCTCGCATGTGCCACCCGGACACCCGGACTTCGATGGGTCGCTGACGGAACCGCTGGAGCAGCTCCAGGCGGAGCACGGAGTCACGGTTTCGTTTCACGGCCACACCCACCGCTTCAGCACCGACGCGCGGCGGGGCGTGCGCTACTTCATCGCGGACTCCATAGAGCTTCACAGCTACCTGCTCGTCACCGTCGAGGGCGAGTCCGTGGCTGTGGAGCAGGTCTTCTTCTGATGGCTCGCACCTGGCTCGTGGGTGGACTGCTGGCGTCGATGCTGCTCGCGGCGCATCCCGTGCGCGCGGCGCCGAGGGAGGCGGGGGCGCCGTGGTACGTGCCGGACCACGCGGCGCTCCAGTTCGCCGGCTCCATTGGCATGTTGGCCGCGGGGCCAGGGTGGGCCTTCCTGGACGAGCAGTTGGAGCTGGAGGTGCTGGTGGGCTGGGCGCCTCGGGCGGTGGCGGGGGCGGACTTCGTCACCCTGACGCTCAAGGGCCAGTGGCATCCGTTCCACGTTACCCACCGCGAGTGGAGCTTTCGTCCGTTCACCGTGGGCGCGGCCTTCAGCTACACCTTTGGCGACGACTACTTCCTCACGCTGCCGGACCGCTATGTCTCCGGCTACTACTGGTTCAAGACGGCGCTGAGGCCCGCGCTGTTGCTGGGCGGGAGCGCGGGCCGGCCCGTGCCGTCGCTGGGACTGAGGCACCTGGAGGGGTACTACGAGTTGGTGGCCACGGACTACCGCATCGTCCAGTTCCTCCAGAACCCGAGCACCGTGAAGACGGGCCTGTTCACGCTCGCGCTCGGTGCGCGGGTCCGCTTCTGAAGCGCGCGGTGTGAAGCGGCGGCCGCGTGGATGCGGCCTTCAGCGTGGATGCGGCCTTCAGCGTGGAGGCTGCGTCGCCGTGGCGGGAGGTGAGGTCGGCTCGGCCTCGGTCTGCGCGCCACCGCCCCGGAGCCGACGCAGGATGCGCGGGGCTTCGGCGGCGAAGCGTTCCTGGGCGTCCGGAAGGGGGCGGTCCCACAGGTCGCTGAGCTCCGTGCCGGGGAGTCCCGCGCCGAAGCGCACCTTCAAGTCCCGGCCGATGAGCGCATAGCGCGCCTCCCAGCCAATGGTGGTGAGCAGGTAGCGCCGAGGGTCTGGGCGGCTCATGGGAATCCCGTCACCGAGCTGCTCCGGTGAGTGGGTGTCACCCAGCAGGTCGAACAGGGTGGGCACCAGGTCGATGTGGCCGGTGACGGCCTCGACCTGCCCAGTCGGAAGCTTCTCGTCGAAGACGAGCATGGGGACATGGAGCTGCAGCTCGGTGACGTCGCTGGCGTGGCCGACCCGGCCGTGCTCGCGGAACTCCTCGCCATGGTCGCCAGTGAAGATGACCAGGGGGCGCGTTCCGCGTGTGGCCTCCCACTGGCTCAAGAGCTCTTCCACCTTGGTGTCCACCTCGTAGGCGGAGTTCCAGGCGCGGGCCTTGAGGTGCTCGGCGGGGACTCGCGCGGTGGCCAGGCCTCCCTTGCCGTCCCAGGCGGGGGTGAACACCGCCGAGCGCGGCGGGTAGTCGTAGTCGAAGTGCGTGCCCGCGAAGAACACGAAGGTGAAGAGCGGCGTGTCCTTGGGTGTCGTGCGCACCATGTCCAGCGCGTCCTTCACCATGGCGGTGTCTCGCAGGTGGCTGCGGCCCTCGTAGTCCGTGCGCAGGCCGCCATGCACGTCGCGGAACACGGTGTCCTTCAAGCCCATCCAGTCCACGGAGGACGCGGCGAAGAAGGCCTGGCGATAGCCATTCTCCCGGAGCGCCGGGAAGAGCAGGGGCGAGCGCCCGGCGCCGACCACCGCGTCGCGGCGCTGTGCTTCCAGTCCGAAGAAGAGGCTGAAGAGAGAGTAGTCCGTGGAGCTCGCCGCGCTGTGGTGATGGAGGAAGCGTGTGCCGTGCTCCGCCCTGCGCCAGAGGTGGGGCATGACGTCCGGGCGGAAGAAGTCGTCGCGTAGACTCTCCACGAGGATGAGGACGATGTCGGGCCGGCGCGTGAAGCGCACCGAGGCGGGGTCGATGGTCGACGCGGGGACGCCGGCCTCGGGGCTCACGCCCAGCCGCAGCCCGGATGCGGGGGGCCTGTCCGTCAGCCGTGTGAGCAGGGTGTTCATGCGCACGGGGGGTTGCAGGGGCAGGGTGGTGGCCGCGTGCAGCACGGCGCCACCATGGGCGAAGACGAGCCATGCGCTCGTCAGTCTCTCCACCGCGGTGACGAGGACGAGGATGGCGATGAGCCGGGCGACGTGGCGCGGACGGGGGACTCGCCGCAGGAAGTGGACGCCCGCCCAGACATCGAGCGCGAGGACGCCCAGTGTCGCCGCGCCCAGGAGCGCCAGCTCATGGGGAGCAAGCCCCGTCTCCGCGAGCGCGCGCGGCTGCATGGCCACCGCTAGCACCAGCCCGTTGATGTGGAAGCCCAGGGAGGACAGGACGAGCGCGTCCACGCCGAGCATGGCCACGCCCAGCGCCACCATCACCGGCAGGGCCAGCGCATAGCGCCGCCCGAGCAGTATCAGGGGCAGGGTGGCCACGAAGGTGAGCAGCCCCAGGAACAGCGCCTGGACGATGCCGCCCACCAGGAGCACGGGGCGCAAGGAGCTGGCCAGCCTCCCCACGGAGTCGAGCAGGGGGGCACCGAAGAAGAGCAGCGCGAGCAGCCCATGCAGCGTGCACCAGAGCAGCGCGGGGCCGAGCAAAGGCAGGGCGTCGGCCAACCGCGGGCGGAGCCTCTCGGCGGGAGTGACGGTGGCGGGAGGCATCCGAGACATCGCGCCTCCTGCTAGCCCGCCGCAGGCTGATGTTCAAGGAAGACAGGAACGCCCGGCCGCCCCCTCGCAGTGGATGCACGCCCACTCACGCGACGCGTCGGATAGAGCCTCACATGTCTCGTGTCCGGCGGCTTAGCGGTGCCGGGAGCGGAGGTGAAGCGCCACGTGCACGAGGTGCCGGGTGGAGCCGCACCTCATGTCTCGTGTCCGATGGCTCGGCGGTGCCAGGATGGGAGCATGCCGCCACGCAAGCTCGTGCGACACCTCGTCTGGCTGGAGTCCTTCACCGCGGCGGTGGAGGCGGGCAGCATTGAATCGGCCGCCGAGCACCTGGGTGTGGCCCGCTCCGTGGTGAGCGAGCACATCCGCGCGCTGGAGATGGCGCTGGCGGAGGGCGCCACGCTGCTGGAGCGCGGACCCGGCCGACGCCTCCAGCTCACCGCTCGGGGAGAGCGTCTTTTCGCTGGCACCCAGACGCCCCTGCACCAACTCGACATGAAGCGGCTGCGCGACCTGGCCAGCGCGGAGCCCGTGGTGCGCCTGGGCCTCAATCCCACCCTGTCCATCTCCTTGCTCGGGAAGGTCGCCCGCGACGCCGCCGCCACCGGACTCAAGCTGGTGCTCAGCTTCGGCGGACCGCACGAATTGACGCGGCAGGTGCAGACGCGACAGCTCGACCTGGCGCTGGACTTCACCCCGCTGCCGCCCCACGAAGGCGTGGAGTCGGAGTCCCTGCTGCGCATGTCCTTCGTCGTGCTCGCCGGCCCGGGGAACGCGCTGGCGAGCATGGCCTCGTCCCGGCGGACGCTGCACGTGAAGGACCTGGACGGTCAGCCCTTCGTGGACTGGCTGCGAGACGACCCCTACGGCGGCGCCAACAGCGCGCGCTTCGCCGCCCATGGGGTCAAGGTGGCCGAGGTGGCCCGAGTCGAAAGCTTCCTGCTGCTCTACGAACTGCTGCGCGCCTTCAGCGCCTGCGCGATTACGCCCGACCTGCGGCCGATGCACCCCTTTCCCCCCGACATGCACGCCTGGCCCCTCAAGGAGGACGAGCCCCAGGCCGTGGAAGTCGTGGCCCTCTGGCCCTCCGGCGCGCTCAGTCCCGGTGCCTCCACCGTCCTCGACGGACTGCGTCAGCGCGTATGAGTGCTCGTCGTTAAATCGACGAAGGCGTCGAATTCTGCCGGTTTTCCGGAGCCTCCTGCGCCTGTATCTTCTCTGGGCTGAAAGTTTTCACCAGGAGTGCCCGGATATGACGCCAACGGAACTGACGATATCCCGCCTGCCCGCGCATCTGCGGCGCTACGTGGTGAGCCAGGACTACGACGCGTATACGCCGAGAGACCACGCCGTCTGGCGGCACATCCTGGGCAAGCTGCGCGGGCACCTCGGGGAGCGGGCGCACTCCGTCTATCTGGAGGGGTTGTCGGCGACGGGCATCAACCTGGAGTCCATCCCCAGCCTGGACGAGATGAACGAGCGGCTGTCGCGGCTGGGCTGGGCGTGCGTGGGCGTGCGCGGCTTCATTCCGCCGGCGGTCTTCACCGAACTCCAGTCGATGGGAGTTTTGGCCATCGCCTCGGACATCCGCACGCACGAGCACATCGAGTACACGCCCGCGCCGGACATCGTCCATGAGAGCGCGGGGCACGCGCCCATCATCGCCAACCGGCGGTACGCGGAGTACCTGAAGGCGTGCGGCCTCGTGGGCTTCAAGTCCATCGCGAGCGTGGAGGACCAGGCCGTCTTCGAGGCCATCCGCAACCTGTCGGTGGTGAAGGAAGACCCGGACGCGAGCCCGGAAGAGGTCGCTCACTCAGAGGCGCGACTGGAGGCGGCGAGCGCCAGCCGTCGGTACGTGAGTGAGAGCACGCGGGCGACCCGGCTGTACTGGTGGACCGCGGAGTACGGCCTCGTCGGGGGCCTGGAGTCGCCGCGCATCTACGGCGCGGGGCTGCTGTCGAGCATCGGCGAGGCGGCACTCTGTCTGACGCCGGCCGTGCGGAAGCTGCCGCTCGGCGTGGCGTGCGCGGACATGGACTTCGATATCACCCGGATGCAGCCGCAGCTCTTCGTGGCGCGGGACTTCGAGCACCTGTTCGAGGTGCTGTCGGAGTTCGAGTCCACGCTGGCGTGGAAGCGCGGCGGCGACTTCGGGCTGGAGGTGGCCCGGCAGGCGCGCACGGTGAATCACCTGGTGCTGGCGGATGGCCGCGAGGTGACGGGGCGCGTCCTGGAAACGGTGGCCGCGCCCGCCGAGGTGGCCCCGGGGCTCACCACCGCGCTGGTGCGGATGGAGGGTCCGGTCCTCACCTCGCGCGGTGGCAAGGGGGACGGGAGTCGGCCGTGGAACGGTCCGGCGCTGGTGGCCTTCGGTGCGGGCAGCCTCCCGGAGCGTGGAACGTTCAAGTTGTCACTGGCCAGTGGGCTGGAGCTGGAGGGCTTCGCGGCGGGCGGAGGCGAGGTGCTGGCGCTGCGGGCTCGGCTCGCGGGCCGCGCGCTGGACGTGCCCGCGGTGACGAAGCTCTTCGTCACCACGCACCTGCCCTCGGTAGCGGGTGGGCCGGCGGACCCGGAGACGTGGGACCGGTGGTTCGGCGAGCTGGGGGCGTTCGCGGAAGGTGACGGCGAGTCGAAGGCGCGCGAGCGCAAGGCGCTGGCCCTGCACCCGTCGCTCGCGGCGCTCTACCGGGAGGTGCGCGGCCTGCGCGATTCGGGGAAGGCGAAGCCGGAGCGTCTGGCGCAGATCGCCGCCGCCGCGACGGACTTCCAGGACGACTGGCTGCTGCGCGCCGAGGTTGACGAGCTGAAGGCCCGGGCCTGAGGTCGCGTCCCGGGGAGTGAAACGTTCCATCGAGTGCCGCGCCTCCCCGCGTGGCCGCTCCTTGCTTGCCGTCACCCATGAAAACGACGCGGGCCCGACCACGTAGAAGTCACGTGGTCAGGCCCGTCGTTGACGTCAGTGCTCCCGCGACATCCGCGGGGGACGACCGCCGTGCTCACTTCTCCTTGGAGGCAATCTTCCGCAGCGCCTTCTGGTCCCTCACGCAGAGGATGCGGCCGACATTGCCGAGCACGCCCTCGCGCTTCATCTCGTTGATGAGCGTGGACACGAACGAGCGCGACGCGCCCACCAGGTCCGCCAGGTCCTGCTGCGTGATTCCGCGCAGGTCCGTCTCACCGCCGTGGGGGCAGCGCTCACCGTGCGCCTCCACCAGCGTCAGCAGGGTGTCCGCCAGCCGCGCGGGAACTTCCTTGAAGGTCAGCCCCAGCACGCGCTTGCGCAGGGCACGCACGCGCTCGGCGTAGGCGCGCACCACGTCCACCGCCAGCGCCGGCCGGGCCTCGAGCTGCGCGCGGAAGTCGCGGCCCTCGATGCTCCACACCTCGGCCTCGCCCGCGGCGATGGCCATCTCTTCAATCGGCGTCCCCTCGGGGCGGAACAGCTCGCCGAACAAGTCGCCGGGGCGGAGGATGGACACCACCGAGCGGGTGCCATTCTTCCCGATGCGCATCAGCCGGACGCGGCCGGACTTGAGCAGATAGACGCGGTCCGTGTTGTCGCCAGGACGGTAGATGGTCGAGTTGTGCGGGAAGGACTCGACCTTGAAGTAGCCCTTGAAGTCGATGGCCTCCTGCCCCGGAACAAGCTTGTTCGCGGTGACCATCATCCCGGAGCTGGTTGCCTGGAGCGGCGCCACGACGTTGGAACCGATAGGGCCGAGGGGGCGATTGAAACCGTGCATGGCATTCACTCCGTGGAAAGCAATCGGGGGTAGGACCGGCCGCCTGCTTCAGCGGCAACGGGGCTTACCTTTTCCAAGGAACGTGCCAGTGGGGAATGAAGTGCTCCGGGGGGAACACATCCAAGAATGCCGGGTACTTAGCGCTAGAGGCCCGTAGCACCCACCTGTCTGTGTCCGAAACCTGAAACAGAACGTTCAAACAGTCTGATCATGTTGAACGAAACGTTCAAAGGGTGGGGCCCTTTGTCGTGGCCCGGACAGTGTTCAGGGGTCGTCTTTCACGGTGAACCCGTGCCCTAGAGGGTTCTGTCCCTGTGAAAGATTGTACTTCTGCAGTTTGCGCTCGAGGGTGGGGCGACTGATTTTAAGAATCTGGCAGGTGCGACCCTTGTGCCCCTTTGTGACGGCCATGGCACGGGCGATGAGCATCCGTTCAGCTTCCTCGAGCGTGGGGATGAGGCTGGCGTCATCCACCGCGGGGGCGGTGAACATGAGGGTATTGCTGGCGGCGCGGCCCGACTCCGGGGAGGGCGGGATGTCCAGCGTGGGCAGGTCATCCCCGCGCAACACATCGCCCGGCGCGAGCACCACGGCGCGGGTGAGCACGTTCTCCAGTTCGCGCACGTTGCCCCGCCAGGGCAGGCGCGTCAGGCGCTCCATGACTTCGGTGGGCACGCGGGTGACGCGCTTGTGCACCTTCTCGTTGATGCGCTCGAGCAGGTGCTTGACGAGCAACTGGATGTCCTCGCGCCGCTCGCGCAGCGGGGGAATCAGGAGGGTAATCACCTTGAGGCGCTGGTAGAGGTCCTCGCGGAAGCGGAGGTGCTCCACCTCCTCGGAGAGGTTGCGGTGGGTGGCGGCGATGACGCGGGCGCGCAGCTTGATGCGCTTGACGCCGCCCACGCGCTCGAACTCGCGCTCCTGGAGCACGCGCAAGAGCTTGGCCTGGAGCATCATCGACATGTCGCCAATCTCGTCGAGGAAGACGGTGCCTTCCTCGGCCAGCTCGAACTTGCCGGGCTTGCCCGCCGTCGCGCCGGTGAAGGCGCCCTTCTCGTGGCCGAACAGCTCGCTCTCCAGCAGCGTGTCGACGATGGCCGAGCAGTTGATGCCGATGAAGGGCCGGGGCTCGTCGTACGAGTAGTTGTGGATGACGCGGGCGATGAGCTCCTTGCCGGTGCCGCTCTCACCCGTAATCAGCACGGTGGCGTGGCTGCCCGTCACCTTGCCAATCTCCTTCACCAACTGCTGCATGGAGGGGCTGGTGCCGACGATGTCGCCCAGGCGCACCGCGGCGTTCTCCCGGTTCACCTCGTCCGCGCGGCGTGACAGCTGGCGGTACTCCAGCGCGCGCTCGACGACGAGGTCCAACGCGGCCGGGTCCGGGAAGGGCTTGTGGATGTAGTCGAAGGCCCCCGCCTTCATCGCCCGGATGGTGGTCTCCATGTCGTGGTAGGCGGTGACGAGGATGATGCGCGCGTCGCCGCACAGCCCCTTCATCTCCTCGATGATCTCCAGACCGGTGCGGTCCGGCAGCATCATGTCGAGGATGACCACGCTGGGCATGGAGTCCTGCGCCGCGCGCAGCCCCGCCGCGGCGCTGGTGGCGGTGGCCACCTGGTAGCGTGGCTGGCCGTCGTGTTCGATCTCCTCGAAGTGCATCTTCAACGTCTCGAGGAGAGACACGTCGTCATCGACGATGAGAAGGGTCTCCATCATGGCTTCCTTCTCAGGTGGCGAATGTGAGCGTGAAGACCATGCCGGGCTCGGCGCTGCCTTCGGCGGCGACGTCCCCTCCTTGTCCCATCATCACCCGGCGCAGCGCGGCGAGTGACAGTCCCGCGCCGCGCGCCAGCCTCGAGCCGAAGGGCTCGAAGAGGGTGCCGTTCTCCTCCGGAGGCAGGGCGGCGGCGGGGTCCTTGAGTACCATCAGCACGCGGCCCGGCGGGCCCCGGCGAAGGGCCACCTCCACCGGACTGTCCTCGGGTCGACCCATGGCCACGTTGAGCAGCACCTGGGCCAGCACGGGCCGCAGGCGGTTGGGGTCCACGCGCACGCGAGGCAGCTCCGCCTCCTCGTCCACGCGCACCTCGATGCGGCGCTCGGCCAGTTCGGGCGCCACCATGCCCGTGGCCTCTTGAATCACCGAGCGCAGCACGTGCGCGTCCAGGTTGGGCGTGGTGTCGCGGCCATACTCGGACAGGAGCCAGAGCATGCGCTCCATGGTGCGAATCTCGCGGTTGGCGATGGTCAGCCGCCGCCTGTCCCGGTCCGACAGGCCCGTGTTCCGGGCCAGCGTCTGCACCGCCATCTTCACGGAGGACAGGGGGTTGCGAATCTCGTGGCTGAGGGAGCTCGACAGTCGGGAGATCTGCACCGGCGGGGCGCCTTCCAACAGGACGTTGAGGTCCTGGGCGCACGCTCCGGCCTCGCCCTCGTCCAGGCCGAGCGTCAGCCGCAGGGGCGTGGCGTCCTCGTTCCCCAGCGCCGAGGAGATGAACTCCACGGCGCGGCGGTCCTCGCGGGCCCGTGCGTCCAGCTCGCGGGCGCGCTCGGCGGAGACACCGAGGACCTGGTGGAGAGGACGGTCGAGCAGCTCCTCGACGGGGCGGCGGAGCACGGCGGCGCAGTCACCCTGCGCGCGGGTCACCCGCAGGCCTGGAGACCAGGCGAGCAATGCGGCTTGCAGGAGGTGGGCGTTCATTGGTGGGTCCCGAACATAACGAGTAAGGTTCCGCGCTGTCCCCTTATGTCCCTCATCGCGCGTTTCCCGAAGAACCTTGTGTCGGCCCTCCTCTTCCTTTCAGGAGGTACGGCGCTGGTCTACGAGTTGGTCTGGTCCAAGTATCTCGGGAACGTCCTGGGCAACAGTGGGCAGGCGCACGCGGTGGTGCTCGCCACCTTCATGGGCGGCCTGGCGCTCGGTGCATCTGTCTTCGGGAGGACAGCGGACCGGGTGAAGAGCCCGCTGGCCTTGTACGGAGTGCTCGAGTTGGGCGTGGCGCTGTACGCGCTGGCCTTCCCGTACGTGCTGGATGCCCTGGGGGCCCTGTGGCTGGCGGTCGCGCCCGGCGTGCCGGATGGGTGGCGGGTGGGGCCCCGGCTGCTGGTGGCGGCGGTGTCGCTGGTGGTGCCCACGCTGCTGATGGGCGGCACGTTGCCGGCGCTGGTGCGGCACTTCGCGGACAGCCTCTCCGGGGTGCAGCGGGAGCTGGCGCGGCTGTACGCCGTCAACAGCCTGGGCGCGGCGCTGGGCGTCTTCATCGCGGGAACGAAGCTGGTGCCGGTGCTGGGCCTGTCCGCTTCCGCGAAGCTGGCCGCGGGGCTCAACCTGCTCCTGGCCGTCGCGGCGCTGCTGCTCGCGCGCAGGCATCCTCCCGCCCTGGCGCCGGGACAGGCCGCGCCGGTGTCCGAGAGCACGGCGAACCTGGCCTATCCCCGCGTGGCGGTGCGAGCGGCGCTGGTGGGCGTGGCGCTGTCGGGCTTCACGTCCATGCTGTACCAGGTGACGTGGATTCGGCTCTTGTCCATCGTCCTGGGCGCGTCCACGTACGCCTTCACGCTCATCCTCACCGCGTTCATCCTGGGCATCGGCCTGGGCAGCTTCTGGCTGATGACGCGCGCTCAGAAGTCGGACCCGCTGAAGCTGTACGGGCAGATGCAGGTGGCGCTGGTGGCCAGCCTCTGCGTGGCCCTGCCGCTCTACGTGCGGCTGCCGCACCTGTTCCGCTCGGCGCAGTGGATGATGACGCGCTCGGTGGACACGTGGCCATTGTTCCAGTTGTTGACGTTTGGCTTCTGCTGCCTCGTCCTGCTGGTGCCCACGTTCTTCATGGGCGCGGCCTTCCCGGCGGCGGCGCGCGTGGCCACGGCGAAGGTGTCCGAGGTCGGCCGTGAGCTGGGCGGCGTGTACCTGTGGAACACGGTGGGCACGATTACGGGCTCCGCGCTGGGCGGCCTGGTGCTGATGCCGTGGTGGGGCATGGAGGGCAACTTCGTGGCGGGCGTGGTGGCGAACCTCGCCGCCGCCGCGCTGGCCTTCCACGCGCTGCCGGGCCGTCCCTCAAGCCCCGTGCGAGCGCTGTGGCCGGTGGGCGCCGTGGCCCTGTTGGCGGCGGTGGTGCTGGGCGGCATGAGCGGCTGGTCCGTCCGGCTGTCGGGCATCGCCTCCATCCGCTCCCACCAGAAGCCCCCGGAGAGCTACGCGAAGCTGGTGGAGGAGACGGAGAAGAACATCCACCCCATCTTCTACCGCGACGACACCTTCGCCACGGTGATGGTGGCCGACTACCCGCAGGACCACCTGCGCTTCATGAAGCTCAACGGCAAGATTGACGCCTCCAACGGCAGCGACGTGGAGACGCAGGTGATTGCCGGACACCTGGGCGCGCTGCTGCACCCGCGCGAGCCCAAGAATGTGCTCCTCGTGGGCGCGGGGGCGGCGATTACCGCGGGCAGCGTGCTGGCGCATCCGGTGGAGCGGCTGGACATGGTGGAGATCGCCCCGGCGGTCATCGACGCCGCGCGCCTGTTCAAGGAGGACAACCGCAACGCGGTGGATGACACCCGCACCCGCGTCCACATCGACGACGCGAAGACGTTCATGGCGCTGGCCGAGCGCAAGTACGACCTGGTGGTGAGCGTGCCCTCCAACCCGTGGGTGGCGGGCGTGTCCGGCCTCTTCACGCGGGACTTCTTCCAGACGGTGGACCGCCACCTCGCGGATGACGGCGTGCTGGTGCAGTGGATCCACACCTACGAGAGCAACGACGAGCTCATCCGGCTGGTGGTCCGCACGCTGCGCGACACCTTCCCGCATGCCACGACGTGGCTGGGGCCGCATGACCTGGTGCTCGTGGCCAGCCGCAAGCCGCTGGCCTTCGACGCGGAGCGCCTGGCCCAGCGGATGGCGGTGCCGGAGGTTCGCGCGGACATGGGGCGCGTGGGGCTGACGGACGTCTTCGCGCTCCTGTCCAAGCAGGTGCACAGCGAGGATGGGCAGCTCGCCTTCGCGGGTCCGGGCCCCATCAACACGGATGACCACAACCTGCTGGAGTACGCCTCGCCCATCGCGTTCTTCGTCGCGAACATCGACGTGCGCGTGAAGGACGAGCGCCGCTCTCCCGAAGGCGGCTCGCGGCTGTTCCTGGAGGACTACCTGCGCCAGCACCCGCCCACGGCCGAGGAGGCCGCGCGGCTGTACCGCAACATGGAGCGCTACCACGCGGCGAATGATCCACTGGTGCGCGGCGTGGCCACGCTGTGGCGCTCGGTGGCGCCCGACAGCCGCGAGGCGACGGTGGCGCTGGGCAAGGCCGCCCTGGCCCAGAAGGATTTGACGCTGGCTGCTTCCCTCCTGGAGCCGGAGGTGGCGAAGGGCGGGCGTGAGCCGGAGCTGGTCGCCGCCTACCTGAAGCTCGTCGCCGAGCGGGCCTGGGCGACCCGGACGGTGTGGACCCCCGTGGACGCGGCCCCCGCGCTGGCGCTGGGCCGGCAGGTGGCCTCCGAGTTCCCCGCTGACGCGGAACTCGCACGCGCCGTGCGAAACCTGTGCGATGCTCTCCCCGCCTCGGCGTGCGCCCCCTCGAAGACGCCTGTCGCAGCCCCGGTTGGCCCCTGAGCGGCCTTCCAGTCTCTGAGAAAAAGAGCTATCCGCCGGGAATTACAGGGGATTGGCCCCATCCTCCCGATGACGGATGGAGGTGCAGGTGGGATCTCCCGTACTGTGCTTTTCAACCCCGAGTAACAGGGTGTCTTTCCCGTTCTGAACCCCAGGAGACTTCCCATGAAGGCGATCTCGAAGAAGAACCAGCTCCGCAAGGCTCGTGGTCAGGGCATGACCGAGTACATCATCATCGTTGCCCTCATCGCGATCGCCGCCATCGGCGTTGTGACGCTGTTCGGCGACAACATTCGCAAGCTGTTCGGCGCCTCCGCGGCGGCCCTGGCGGGTAACTCCAACGTCGCCAACGACGGCCAGAGCTCCAACGTCGCCCTGAACAAGAAGACCATGAAGAGCTTCGGCGAGAACAACGCCTACTAAGCTTTCGTGTCTTGGATGCATCGCCTCACGGCGGTGCCTCTACTCACGTGGCGGGTGTCCTCTTCATCGAGGGCCCCGCCATGTTTCTTTGTGCGCTCGTGCTCGGCGGCAGGGCAGGTGGCCGGGGCGCGGCGCGAAGTCCAGGATGCCCCCGTGACCGAGCCCTCCTCCGCGGACCTCTTGCTGCTGCGTCGCCGGGTGGTGCTGTACCGGGTGCTGTCGCTGGTGCTGACGGTGTCCTTGCTGGGCGTGTTGTTCGCCGTGAAGCGGGCGATGACGGTGCCCGAGGACCCGGAGGTCGAGGTCTTCGACGTGCCCGCAGTCTTCGAGTCGCTGGCGAAGAAGAACCCCGACGCGGCGGACATCTCCGACACCTTCTTCTTCTCGGACAGCGCCACGGTGCATCTGCACGTCATGGGGCGCGGGCAGGCGTGTCCGCTGCACATCCACCGCCGGACGCATGAGGCCACCGTCATCGTCGCGGGGCAGGCGGAGGTGCATCAAATCTGGGGGCGGGAGGGGGTGCTGGCGGAGCGGCGGGGGATGCATCATCCCGGTGCGTTGATTGCCTCCGAGCCCTTCACCGGCCACGCGTGGTTCAACCGCGCGGAGGACCAGATGCTGGGCAACCTCGTGTTCGCCACGCCGCGCTTCGACGGAAACCTGTACGTCGAGCCGACGGATGCGCGACTGGCGCAGGGGCCCGAGCCCTTCACCTACGCGCCGACCCGCGCGCTCGTCATGCTGGCGGAACAGGCAGGGGGCGTGACGGTGGAGACGTTGCCGGCGCTGGAGGGGAAGATGTCCAGCGTGGTGCTCGCCAAGGGGGAGCATGCCCTGACGGCCACGCGCGCAGAGCCCGCCATCGTCTACGTGGCGGAGGGCTCGGGCTCGTTGGAAGCGGCGGACGAGCGGCCGGTGAAGCCGGGCCAGCTCTGGGTGCTACGCCGCGACGCGACGGTGCGCGTGGCGGAGGGGGCCTCGCTGATGATGTATGTCTTTCGTCCTCCCGTGGACGCTCCGCCAGACGTGGCGCGCGCGCCCTGAGGCGCCCGAGGCTTTGTTGCCTCGCGATGAACGCCCGAGACTTCGCGGTGGATGGCCCGAAGGTCCACTCCACAACGGCCGGTGCCGAGGCGCGTTGCATGAAGGACTCGAGGGGCGCGACTCGCACGGAGACCGTGCGCCCAACCCGCCCGATGATGTTCGGAGGGCCGCCCGAGCCCCCATTTGAGGGAGCCCGTGACAGGTTGCCCGCTTCATTCGTGGCGTCTCGACGTGGCGGGGGTTGACCCTCACGCGGCGTGAGGCCTTAGACATCTCATCCGAGGTGAAGAGATGGCTCTGACGGTCAGCCAGGTGGCCCGATTGGCGAAGGTCAGCGTTCGGGCGCTGCATCACTACGACGAGCTTGGCCTGCTGTGTCCTTCGGGGCGCAGCGAGGCGGGGTATCGGCTGTACACGCAGGCGGACCTGGAGCGGTTGCAGCAGGTGCTCTTCTTCCGGGAGCTCGCCTTCCCGCTGGAGGAGATCCGCCGCATCCTGGGTGACCCTCGCTTCGACCTTCGCGCGGCCTTGCTCATGCAGAGGCAGTTGCTGACCGAGCGGGCCTCGCGGCTGGACGCACTCCGCCACGCCGTGGACGCGGCGTTGGACGCACTGGACCAGGGGAAGACGATGGACAGCGAGAAGATGTTCGAGGCGTTTGGGGACTTCGACCCCTCGAAGTACGAGGCCGAGGTGAAGGAGCGCTGGGGCGACACGGAGGCCTACAAGGAATCGGCCCGGCGGACCTCGCGCTACAAGAAGGAGGACTGGAGCGCCATCAAGGCGGAAGGGGACCAGCTCATGAAGGCGCTCGCGGAGCACCTCGGAGCAGGACGCGCGCCGACGGAGCCCGAGGTGCTGGCGCTCGCGGAGGCGCATCGTCAGTACATCTCGAAGTGGTTCTACCCGTGCTCATACGTCATCCACCGGGGGCTCGGGGAGATGTACGTGAGTGACTCTCGCTTCACGGAGAACATCGACAGCGTGAAGCCCGGGCTCTCGCGGTACCTGCGAGATGCCTTCGTGGCCAACGCGGAACGCAACGGCGTGGAGTCGTGACGTCCGTCACGCCCGGGCGACTGGACGTCGTCTCGCCCTGAGCCACACGAAGCCGAGCCCCGCCCAGCCGAGCAGGGACAGCAGGAGTCCCGCGCGGAAGCTGAGCGGGGTGTAGTCGAAGCGGACGTGGTGCTCACCGCGTGAAAGGCGCACGGCTCGCAGCGAGTGGTCCGCGCGGTGGATGGGGGCGTCCTTGCCGTCCACTGTCGCGCGCCATCCCGGGTAGTAGCTGTCCGAGACGATGAGGTAGCTGTCGTCGCAAGCCCTCACGTCCAGTGCCAGGTGCTGGGCTCCGCTGCTGGAGGGACGCACGGAGCCTTCGCAATCGGGACGTTCGAGTGGCTCGCCCGAGGCGAGGAAGGCAATCTCCCGGAAGGGCTGGTCGGCATCCAGCACCGCCTCCAGGGCTTCGTCATCCGTGACGACGCGGGCGCGCTGGACGAGGAAGGCTCGGGGCAGGGCGGTGCGCGAGCGGGAGAGCGTGGTGCCGTCCTCGGCGCGGTGGAGCAGCTCCAGGTCGTCGAACGGGGGCGGGCCCTGGCGGAGATAATGTGTGACGCCAGCCAGGTCATAGACGCTGCGCTCTCCGGCGAGGTGGAAGCGGTCCGAGCGCACGGGCTCCGGGGCGCCGTAGCCTTCGAGCGCGGGCAGTCGCTCCTCGACGAATCTGTTCGGCATGAGGCGGTCGAGGCTGCGCTCGATGGTGTTCGTCACCACGGCGCGAGTGGGGTCCTCGGGGCCTTCGATGTCAGCGCTGATGCGTCCCTGAAACGGCTGGGGCAACAGCGTGCGTATGGAGAAGGGCTGTCGAAGCGAGTCCCAGGGCGTGTACTTGGGAATCCCCAGCAGCGAGTGTGCCGCCGCGAGTTCGAGGACGGCGAGAGCCGCGAGTCCATGGCGAACGCGGCGCGGGCGCACGAAGGACCACGGCAGGAGGAAGAGGATGAGGGTGGCGAGCCCGAGCGCGAAGGGCACCCAGGGTGCACCGGCCTCGGCGGAGGCGCGCATGGGGAGCATGCGCACCACGGGGCCGATGGCTGCGATGGCTGCGCCCATGGCGACGAAGGCGATGGCGGCCTTCAGTCGGGAGGGAGGCAGCTTTCGTGCGAGCCGGCCCAGCGCATCCAGCCCGAAGGCCGAGAGCACCGCGAGGCAGAAGGCCGCGCCCACGAAGTACTTCGCGGGGTAGCGGAAGAGCGAGAACGGCGGCACGGACTGGAGGACCCAGGCCGAGGGAGGAAAGTGCCGCCCCAGACTCAGCATCACCAGCGTGAGGGCCCCTACGACGAAGGGCCGTGCGCGACGCGGGCCATGGAGTCCGCCGACGATGGCGAGCGCACAGGGCAGGGTGCCAAGAAAGAGGTTGAGGATGAACCACTGGTCCTCGCCCCAGTACCTGTCACGAGGCCAGTCCGCGAGCGGCCACACAGAAGACAGCACTTGCGGCCAGGACACGGACCAGGCGAGCTGCTCGGCCCAGCCGCGCTGGGAGCGCAGGGAGTTCCGAGCGAACTCCGCCGCAGGGAACAGCGCCACCGACGCGAGCACGGCGGACAGGATGAAGCCCCCGGTGATACGCGCCACCGCGAGTCCCCGGGCCCGGAGGCGGGTCCGTGCGTCGCGCGTGCTCGAAGGCGCTACCGACGAAGGAACGCCGTGGAGCTGAGAACGGGGGACCGCTTCGCGACCCATCGATGGATTCCGCGCGGCCGTACCGTGCTCGGCGATGTGCTCATGCGCGAGGAGGTGAGGTTGCTCGACTCCCGCGTCCGAGGGCCTCGCGGCTCTGGCGACAATCAACTGTTCCGCACGGAGTGGTCGATGGCCCTCCTTCGTCAGTTCCGAGGTGGCGCCGAACGGAGGCAGGCTCGACTGCCCGACTTCGGAGTGATGCGACGCGGCCGCGGGCAGTACCGCGTGGGGCTGAAGTGCTCGGCTCGCTACTTCCGAATCGGAGCGGACCTGGGTCCCTTGCTCGCTCGCGGTCGATGTGTCGGCGTGTGGCCCCGCCAACGTCGCGACCGAAACAGGGGGAGGCGCGCCAACGGGTAGCGGCTGAGCGGCTGCATGCGCCTCGGGCGTGGGCAACCCGCGTGTCGCCGAGGGCCCTTCATGCGCCCGACGCCTCGACGAATCCGTGAGGAATGCCACCAGCACCGCGACGATTCCCTGCCACAGCGTGGTCTCGGGCGAGCCCGCGAAGAGAGACAGGGCAGAGAAGATGGAGAGGCGAGCGAGCGGACCGGGTCCGGGCCGGTGCGCGAGGTCATGCGCCGCGAGGAGGATGAACCCGCTCCATGCTGCCGCGTCCACGACGTTCTGCTGGATGCCCAGGTCCGTCATCATCGGTGACAGGCCGAACATCGCCCCCGCGACGAGTGACGCGGGCCACGAGGCTCGCAGCTTCCTGGCGAGCAGGAACACTCCCACCGAGGCGAGCGCCGCGTGCGCGATGTGCAACACCGTCATCGAGACGATGGGACCGGAGACGAGCACCGCCACCCATCGCGGTGGATAGAACACCTGCGAGTAGAGTGTGGCCGCGAACGGTTGCCCCAGTCGCAGGTACGGCGTCCACAGCGGCAGTTCGCCCGCGCGCAGGGACTCCAACAGGAAGGCGGAGTCAGGGAAGAAGATGCGGAACACGTCTCGACCGGCGAGCAGCTCTCCGCGCAGCACCGGGCTGTAGGCGAAGGCGAGCATCGCCACGAGCCCCGCGATGGCGAGCCCCGCCTTCCGCGCTTCCGTCCGCCGCGCGGTCATGGATGGCCCGTCGCGGTGGTGCGCTCACGAATCCACAGCACGTAGTTGCCGTCACGAGCTTCCTCGCGCCAGCCGCCGAGCACCTTCAGGTTGTCGAGCAGGATGTTGCCGGGGTTCTCGATGTCCCAGAGCAGGTAGTCCGGGTCATAGCGCGTCAGGGCTTCTTCCCAGCCGGGCTCGCCCCAGACGAGCTTGTCGTAGTCCTCGTGGACCGACATGGGGAACGGGTCGTTCCGGCTGTCGATGAACACCTTGTAGTCGGCGCCCGCGAAGAACGAGATGGGCCCGCCGATGACGAAGGGGTTGAGCACCTTGCCCGGAGGGTGTTTGCGCAGCGCCTCGAAGACCGGGATGGGGATGACGGAGCGCTTCACGCCCTGCTCGAACGGCAGTGGGCTCTGCGCATGAATCAGGACGAGTCCCAGCAGCGCCAGCGTGGGCCAGAGCCCGCCGCTGGCCTTGTCGTTCCAACCGGCCGTCAGTCCATCGAACCGTGCCCAGAAGCGCTTCCACGCTCCGACCGGCGCGTCCGTTGCCACGGTGGTGTCCCGGCTCAACGCGACATGCTCCAGGAGGGCGAGCGCCAGCAGCACGGCGGCGAAGGGGGCATGGCGCTGCACCTTGATGGCGGCGAGGCCGAGCACGAAGGTGGGGAGGAGGATGGCCACTTTGCGCACGCGAGCCTGTCCCACGGCGAAGCAGGCCGCGCCGCCGAGCGCGAGGTAGGCCCAGCTCGAGGCGAGGTCCAGGTTGAGCGGGCGCCACTCGACGATGGTCTGCGTGGACGGCAGCAGCGAGTGATGGAGCGGGTACAGGTAGATGTTGAGCCCGTCCGGACCCAGTCCCGCCATGAGGAACGCGGCGACGCTGAATCCGATGGCGCGCAGCGAGCGCCGGCGCGACTCCGGGGTGCCCTCGTCCAGGGCCTGTCCGACAGCGGTCGCGCCGAGCAGCGCGGGGCCGAGCAGCCAGCTCCCGTGGACGTTGGCCCAGACGGCGCCGAGGAAGGGGAACACCCAGAGGATGCGGTCATTGCCCGCGCGCCAGGACTGGATGGCGAGCACCGCGAGGGTGAAGAGCAGGTGGCCCAGATGGTAGGGGCGCTCTTGAGGCCACGTGGGCGCGTAGACGACGAGGAGGGCCGCGAGCGTCGCCACGGCGAGCAACCCACGTCGCCCCGAGGCCGCGCGCTCCAGGACGGTCCACAGGAGCATGAGGTTGAGGGCGACGAGGCCGGCGACCAGGAGAGCGGGCCCAGCGGCGCCGAGCCAGCGGACCAGGGCGACGCAGAGGACGCCGAAGCCCCACTCATGAGGGACCCAGCCGGCGGTGCCGGTGACGCTGAAGGGGTCGATGCGAGTGAAGCCGTTCTTCAAGACGAACTGTCCACCGGCGAGGTGGAAGAACAGGTCGAAGTTCTTGAGCGGCGACATCCCGAGCCGCACGGTGAGCACCAGTGCCGCCAGGGCCGCTGGACCGGGAAGGAGGAGGGACCGCGTTCTCATGTGGGCCGCAGGCTACTTCGCTCCTGGCGCCCTGCGAAGGCATGCCTGCAGGGAAGGACAGGGGGCGAGTAGGGTCCTGGGCGTGGCAGGGTGCTGCCTGTGCCTCGAAAGCCGTCGGGATGCGGCAGGACGAAGTCCCCGGGGCTCCTGCGAGGAGCGGTCCGAGATGGAGATCACATGAGTCGTGCCTATCGGCTGTCGTGGAGTGCGGTGACGCTGCTCTTGCTGACCTGGGGGTTGGCAGGCTGCAAGTGTGAGGCGAATGGGAGCGACCCCGACGCGAAGATGCTCGCGGTCATCGGCACTCGTTGCGCGGCTCCGAGCGATTGTGGCCCAGGCCTGGTGTGCGCCGGCGGGACGAACTTCGCTCACACGGATGGGGGCTCGACCTGTGAGCTTGCCTGCGACCCGAGAGGAAATGACTCGTGTCCTGAAGGATGGAGCTGCGTCATCTCCAGCGATGGCCCTGGCTCCACTCTTCCAGGACATTGTCGCGACATTCGTCCGTGAAGTTGCACGTGGGAGGGACTCGATTCGCGAGGTCTGGGGTGGGTTCAGTCCACGCGTCCAGTGAGTCGTTGTTCCAAGAGGGTGTCGCCAGCCAGTTGTGCGTACCGGTGAAGGCGCTGCATGATTGCAATGTTGGTTCGTTCATCACGAATCAACCAATCAACAGCGTCCGTCAGCGACTCATGTGCGAGGTCATTCTCGACGGCCAGCGCCAGCAGTGCATAAGCCAAGGTTCGTGCGGCGTCGGGGTCACCATGGCCAAGGGCGATTCGGATCTCACGGGCGAGCGACTGCACTCCTTGGCGAGGCTCGACCATCGCTTGATGAATCAGTTCGCGAACGTCCAGGGTCATGGGTCGCTCAATCCTATGGGGGGCTCCAGGCACCTTCGCCCTTGGGACCCCTGCGAAGAAGGATGGTTGCTGGGGCGCAGGAGGAGATTGAGGAATCGCAGGTCCCGAGGCCTGGTGGGGCAGCGGGGTCAGTGCTCGCAGGTGCTCCGTTCCTCGTTCCAGGCGCCACCCGAGTCGAGGCACATGTCGATGCGCCACCACCGCCCGCAGTACGGCACTCCGAGCGACACAGTCAGCCCCAGGAGCACGGCCATGGTGGCATATCGCCAACGGGTCGCGAGCCAATCACCGAGGGTTCGTGGGTTCATGATCGTCAGGTGCTTCGAGATAGGGAAAGGGCATTGGAGCGAGGACTGGGGCTTGTCGCAAGCCTTTGGCTCTAGTTTGCGGACACTCCCCTAGCGCATGTTCAACGCGGCGTTCAGGGCCGCCGCCGCCGCGCAGGCCCAGCGCCGGCCGATGGCGACATAGCCTGGCGCGTGGATGAAGGGCGGAAGATCCTCCTGGGACCTGCGGTCGACGTCCATGTTCAGGGGCCAGGCGTCCTGCGAGGCTCTCGCCAGTCGCACCGCCCGCCACGACGCGCCCGCGGCCTCCAGGACACTCAGATAATCGTCCCGCACCAGCCAGCGTGCGGCATTCTCCAGGATGACGGGCCGCATCGCCCTCGTCGCCGGTTGGACGGGGTGCCACTGCTTGGCCCGCCGGCGATATTCCTTCAACTCCTCCTGGCGCAGCGCGATGAGCCTCTCCCGAAAGGAGTCCTCCGTGTCCTCCAGGAGCTCCAACGTGGTGCGCCCTTGCTTCGCGTAGAACATGTCCGTCGCGTCATCCGCTCGGGCCCTGGCTTCCACGAACGCGACATAGTCCCGGGTGGCCACAAGCAGCTCCCGCTCCGCCTCTTCCAGAGGGGTGATCGTCGCCGGCCGCGACTCCTCAGGCACCTCGACGAAGCACTCCTCATAGGGTCCGCTCAGGCCTCGCGGGTCGAGGCTCGAATGCTTGTAGCGGTACCAGGCGACGCGATCCGGGAAGACGAGGGCGAACTCCGGCAACGGGGGCTGCCGTGGTGGCGGCGTGTGGAGCGCCCAGTCACCGGGATCGACGGTGCACAGCGTCCGGATCGCTTGCAGGCCCCGCACCCGCTGGAGATCCAGCCATGCATAGAACGAGGGCTCAAAATCCCCCTCGCAGGCGAAGCCGCGAAAGACGTCCCCCTCCCTCTTCGTCACGCCCACCCACGGGTCGTCGAGCACTGCCGCTCGCAGGTCGCGCCCCCCGAGCCGCGCATTGCCGACGATGACGGCCTGCCATGCATAGAGATGGACCGAAACGAGCATCCCCCTACCTTCCCGAGCCCGCACGCCGGTGACAAGCCCCCACGCGTCGTACGGTTCCGGTAGTCGCGGAGGTCACTGTCGCGTGAGAAGGTTCAGGTGGCGCCCCGCCCCCACGGCCCAGCGCGCCGGGCGGCGGCAGGTCCACCTTCACCAGGTCCATGGATACAGGACCGCCGACGCGGTTCATGCGGATTCCCTTCCTCCGTTGCTCATTTGTGCCGCGCGTTGCTCGAGTTGAGTCAACACCAGATGTGCGGACGCCACGTTGGTCGCGCACGGCGTATTGTGCACTTCGCAGGCGCGGACCAGGGCGTTGATGTCCGGTTCGTGCGACTGCGGTGTCATCGGGTCGCGCAGGAAGATCAAGCAGTCGATCTCACCCTCCACCAACAGCGAGCCGATCTGCAAGTCGCCGCCAAAGGGGCCGGAGTGCTTGCGGTCCACTTCCAGCCCCAGTTCTTTGGTCAGGCGGCCGCCGGTGGTGCCGGTGGCGGTCAGCGTGCAGGTTGAGAGGAAGGCTTTGTATTCAGCGGCCAGGGCGAGCATGTCGTCTTTTTTCGTGTCGTGAGCAATCAATGCAATGCGGAGTTTCATTCGGGATTCCCTAGGTTTCTAGACGGCGGATAGAGGCAGGCCCGCACGAGGGCGATGTTGGATATCCCCGCGATACCCAGAACCTACCCACCATCCATCTCGGCTCAACCCCCAACATCGTCCTCCGCGAATCCGCGAGTTATCACCCGCTCCCCTCGCACAAAAAAGACATCGACACTGTCCCTCCGGACAATGGGCCTCATGTTCACGAAGACAGCGGATATGCGGGATAGACGCCCTGTTGAAGGGAGAGGGTGGAGCGGGGTTGAGGAAGTCCCCTGAGTGATGCTCCCGGCCGGCGTGAGCGGGCTGACCTGCGGGGCCGCATGTCCCCCCAGTGAGCCCCGCAAACGGGGACCAGAGCGGGGCAAGACGGGACGGGCGGCACAACGAACCGATGTGAGCCCAAGGCGATAGTGGATAACGCGCGCATGCCCGGATCGAGCATCCTCGGCCCATTTCTGAAATGCCTGAGGGGTCGAAGGGTACGCGCTTCGATGCACTCACCTCGCGAAGCAACGGGCACGGCCGTATGTGAAAGGCCCGTCGAGTTGGCCTCCGCGGAGGCGGTGACGGTGGCTCGCATCAAGCAGGACGAGGAAGCCTCGCGTGTCGTCACATTGACTCGGCGATTCTGTGAAGTCGCGCGCTCGCGAGGCGCTTCACAGGGCGCAAGACCCACGAGGTCTTGCAGGCCCTGTGAAGGTTTCACCATTACGCTCCAGGCCCGCTACCGTCTTCGGGGTACCTCGGTCAGTTGAGCCACTTGCTCGAGGGAGCGAGCTTCACGATCGCGGCCTCGATTTCGCCATCCAGGTCGCTGCGCAGTTGTTCGCGATCAGCATCCACGGTGGCGGTCGTGGTCGTCTCGGTGACCGTGGTGCGGTTGCGGTTACCCACCCGTCGCGTGCTCACGCTCTTCGTGGTGTTGCTCACCTGGTCGCGGCGGCCTTCGCTGGTGAACGAGATCGGGAAGCCTCCGATGGGCTTTCCGTCGGCGAGGTCGAAGGCGACGACGTCGCCCTCGAAGGAGCGCCCCTTCACCTCGCGGGTGCGCAGCACGAAGACGTAGGCGAGGTTGGCGCAGGCATCGAGGTACTCAATGGCGACGTTGGCGTGCACGTTGGCGGCGGTCTGCATGCCGTAGGTGCCCTTGGCGAGGAGCTGGCCGCAGGCCTGAATCAGCCCCGCCTGCCTCACGCGCATCTTGTAGTGCGGAGGCTCGTCCTTGAAAACCGAGAGGTCGTCGAGGTCCTCGGCGTAGACCACGGTGCCGGTGCGCAGCGGCGTGGTCGTGAGGAAGGCCATGACGAGGGGCGCCGCGCCGAGCGTGAGCGAGCCCTCCTTCACCGGCGGCAGCGCCCGCGCCTGGTCCGCGATGGATGTCACCTTGGCGAGCTTTGGGGCCACGGCCATGCGGCGCTGCTCGATGGCCTTCTTGGCCTCACTGCCGCAACCCGCGGCCAGGACCGCCGCCAACAAGAGTGCTCTCTTCGTCACGCTCAATCTCCTGTCTGCTGCACCGCGGGACCGGCGGGATGTCGGATGAGCAAGATGACCTCGCTGGTGCGCGACCTTGAAGATCCGCGTTCCACGACGCATGGCTCATGCGACAACTATAGGCAGCCCCGCCGCCGCTCGGATAGGGCTCCAGGAACACAAACCAGCCCGTTGTCTTCTTGTCTCGTGCAGCGTCCTGGACTCCTTCCCGCCGCCGACCTCGCCCCGCTACGAGAAGCCGTTCCGCCACCCCCTGGCGAAGCAGGGACCGTCCGCCGCGTCCGCTCCACTCCAGCACTCTCCTGTTCCTCGAATGAAATTCGCTTCGAGGCAGCTTTCGGAGACGTGAGCCCAGGCTCGGCGTTCAGATGGAGGCCGACGGAGCATATCGAATGGACGCACGGTCTAAATCATGGCGACGTCATGGTTCGACGTTGCTTGCGTGGAACGTGTTTCTCTCGGTGCGGTGGAGGTCAAGGGTTAGGATGGCCTCTCACGAGAAGCCCCAGGGAATGGAGCGGAAATGTCTGTCCGGAGAAGCCTCATTCACGGCGCATGGGCGGTGATGCTCATCTCTGGTTCTGCCCTGGCCGAGGACGCTTCAGGAAAGAGGTGCGTGCCCATCCATGTGGCGGGGCGCGTCCTGACCGAAGTCTGCCCGGAACCCAGCGGAAGCGCGTTCGGGATTCCCCCCACGGGAACGGCGGTGCTGGCGAAGCGGGCAGGGAGTGTCTGGCTTGATTTTGTCTCGGTTGGACAACTCGCTCTGATGACCTGGGGCCGTGCTGAGTCCAGCGCTTCGTGCGAATCGCTGTCCGAGGTGCTTGCTCATGTGCGGCGTGAGACGGGTGTTGTCCTGAAGGGCCCCCGCATCGAGCATTGGGGTCGCTGGCCCAACTTCTCCTGGCGGGAGTGCCATGACGGTGCTGTGGCTGGAGACAGATTGAGCGTTTGCTGCGAGCGGAGGGCTGGCGCCAGCAAGGGTGCCGTCGTCACGCTCCAGGTCTTACTGCGGACCCGCCACCATGAGCGATGGATGGAAACTCAGCCTCAATCCCAGGGGGAGCAGGTCATCCCTTGAGTGTCATGACCAGGGGGAGGACCGTGATTGGGGACATGAAGATTCTCCAGGACATGGGGCTTCTCCTCGTGCTGGCTCTATGGGGGTGTTCACACTCGGTGGTGCCTCGCGATGTCGCGCATGCCAGGAAGATATCTGAGTGCCTTGTGTCTGCTGGCCGTGAGGAACTTCTCGACCCGAATGATAATTGGGAACTCTCGCCTGAATGCCGCGAGACATGGTGGGCCGCCGCCGCGGAGATCGAGGAACTCTCAACCTGCCAGGCCGATGACGACTGCTCGCTCGTTGCGTTGCAGCCAGTTCCGTATGATGCGTGTTGGCTGGTCGGTTCGAAGAAGGTGGTGAATGAGGAACTGCCACGTATCAGCCATCTCGTACACGCTGCCTGTGGCTACTACTGCGTCATGTGCTCGGACTCGCCTCGAGTTCGCTGTGTCGCAGGGAGGTGCAGGGCACCGGGATACCCTCGGATACCCGTCCCCTCTGAGACGGGATGTGATGCGACGACTCCCTGATTCGCCGGCGGGTGCAATGCCCCACTCCGCGGAGAGGGGACGGTACAGAGGCGGTGGCCTGTCCGGTCCGTGGACCCCTTGGCTCGGCGGAGCGGGGCGCCCTGCCCTGAGTCGCCTCCTCTGGCAAGTCCTCGTTGCCGACCCCGGATTCCTGGACTTACCCCGCTCCCACCCCCATTGACCCGTGCTATGACAGTTGCCGGACATGGAAGGTCGCCTGCTGTTGAAAAACTGCGCTGTGTTCCGGGCGGATGGCCGGGTCAGGCGCGGTATGGCCGTGGTCGTCGAGGGTGGTGTCATCCGCCGCGTCGCTCCGGACGCGCAGGTGCCTGTCCTTCCAGGTGACTGGGAAGTGGCCTGTCGAGGCCGCCTCGTCGCCCCCGGGCTGGTGGACAGCCACTCGCACCTCGTCAACGGCCAGCTCCTGCCGCCCAATGGCCAGTTTCTCCTCCTGCCGCCTCGCGAGCGACTGGAGCGCATGCGCCGCGTGGCCCGCCTCGTCTCCTCCGAGGACATCGAGGCCCTCACGCGCTTCGCCGCCGCCCGCGCGCTTCGAGATGGTGTCACCCTCGTCGTGGAGCACCTCGCATGCGCCGACGTGGCCGGAGGGCTCACCGCCCAGGCCCGCGCGGCCGAGAGCGTCGGCCTCCGACTGGTGACGAGCCACGCCACCCACAGCATGGATGGCGCCGCTCAGGCTGATGCATGGCTCGACGCCAACGCGGACTTCGCCCGCCGCTACGCGAAGCACCCCCTGGTGCGCGGGGCCCTGGGCTTCCACGCCTCGTATACCTGCGAGGATTCGCTCCTCTCGCGCATCTCCCGGCTCAGCGCGGAGCTCGAAGTCCCCACCGTCTTCCACCTCGCGGAGAACGAGGACGACCTCAGCACCACCTACGCTCGTCACGGTCAGCGGGTGGTGCCCCGGCTCGACGCGCTGGGCCTGCTGGGTCCTCGCGCCATCGCCGGCTACGCGCGTGCGCTGGACAGCTCCGAGGCCGCGCGCCTGGAGCAGACCGAAACCTTCGTCTCGCTCGCGGCCCGTGGCGTGCGGACCCTGGAGCGCGGCACGGACCCGATGGAGGCCATCCTCCTGCGGCTGCACCTGCTTGGACTGGGCACGGGCGGCCACGGCACCCTTCAGGACGAACTGCTCGCGGCCCTCGTGGGCGTGCTGCGCATCTCCCGCGCCGGGCACCTGCCGGACGTGGACAGCACCCTCGCGCACCTGCTCGTCAGCGGCCCCGCAGAGCTGTGTACCCGCCTGTTCGGCCTGCCCTCGGGCACCGTGGAGGAGGGCAGCCTCGCGGACCTCGTCGTCTACGACTCCGTGCCCGCGGCCGACCCCGAGACGGGCTACTCGCCGTATCTCATCGGCCAGCTCGCCCGCTCGCCCGCGGCCTGGACCATCGTCGATGGACGCGTCCGCGTGCGCGAAGGCCAGCTGTTGGGTTCCGACTACGTGGACCTGTCCCGCGCCGCCACCGAGGCGCTCGAGCGCGTCTGGTCTCGCGCCCGACTGGGAAGCTGATACAGGGAGGGCCCATGCCCACCCTCGTGGACACGCTTCGGACCGCGCAAGCCCGGCGCGGCCCCCTGTTGACCGACGCTCGCACCACCGCCTTCCGCGTCCTCCACGGCGAGGCCGATGGCGTCCCCGACGTGACGGCGGACCGCTTCGGTGGCCTGTATGTCCTCAGCCTCTACCGCGACTTCTCTCCCACGGAGGAAGAGGCGCTGCTCGACGCCGCGATGACAGCGTGGGCGCCGACGAGCCTGTATCTCAAGCGCCGTCCCCGCGAAGCACGGGTCCTCGCCAACGTGGCGAAGGAGACGCTGGCCCCGGAGACCTCCGCCCGGGGCGAGCCGGTGGAGTCCCTCACGGCCCTTGAGAACGGCCTGTCCTTCCTCATCCGCCCCGGACAGGGCCTCTCGGTGGGGCTGTATCTGGACATGCGCGACACTCGCGCGTGGCTCTTGAAAGAGGCGAGCGGCCTCACCGTGCTCAACCTCTTCGCCTACACCTGTGCATTCGGAGTGGTGGCGAAAGCGGGCGGCGCGAAGCGGGCGCTCAACCTGGACGCGAGTCGCCGCGTACTGGAGTGGGGTGAGGAGAACGCCCAGCTCAATGGCCAGCCCGTGGACCGCTATGACTACGTGGCCGGTGATGTCTTCGACTGGCTCAAGCGTCTGGCGAAGAAGGGCGAGACGTTCGACCTCGTCATCGCGGACCCTCCGTCGTTCTCCAACACGAAGGAGGCCCGCTTCTCCGCCGCCCGTGACTACGCCCGGCTGGCCGAGGCCACCGCGCGCGTCGTCGCCCCCGGGGGACGGCTGGTCGCCTGCTGCAACCACGCGGGCCTGCCCGCCCGGCGCTTCGAGGCCATGGTGTCCGAGGGCCTCTCCCTCGCGGGGCGGCAGGGCAGGGCGGTGGATTCCTCGGGTCCTTCTTCCCTCGACTTTCCGAGCCCTCCTGGCCAGGAGTCGGCCTTGAAGGTCCACGTCGTCCAACTTCGTTAGCACCAGGGCCCCTGGCGCGGGTAAGGTCAGGACGCCATGTCTCCCGCCGCACCGCAGCAGCGCGAAACCGGTCGCTTCGGCAAGTACCGGCTCATCGACCGCATCGCCGTCGGAGGGATGGCGGAGATCTTCCTCGCGCACCAGGAAGGCGAGGACGGCCGCGAGTCGCCCGTCGTCATCAAGCGCATCCGCCCGCACCTCTCCAAGCACGCGGCCTTCGTGAAGATGTTCCTCAACGAGGCCCGGCTCGCCTCCCAGCTCAACCACCCCAACGTGGTGCAGATTCACGACCTGGGGAAGATCGCGGAGAGCTACTTCATCGCCATGGAGTACGTGGCCGGCCGGGACATGCGCCGCGTCGTCCCCAAGGCGGAGGCGCTCGGGATTCCCTTCCCGTTGGTGTACGCGGTGAAGATTGCCTCGTGTGTCTGCGCGGGCCTGCACCACGCGCACACGAAGGCGGACCTGTACGACAGCCCGCTCAACATCGTCCACCGGGACGTGTCGCCAGAGAACATCGTCGTCGCCTTCGACGGCTCGGTGAAGATTCTCGACTTCGGCATCGCCAAGGCCGCCAACCAGGTGGGCCAGACTCGCACGGGCGAAATCAAGGGCAAGCTCAGCTACATGAGCCCGGAGCAGTGTCTGGGCAAGGCGCTGGACTGCCGCAGCGACGTGTTCTCGCTCGGCGTGGTGCTCTACGAGTGGCTCACGGGCTTCAAGCTCTTCACGGGCGAGTCCGAGGTCGCCGTGATGCGCAGCATCACCGAGGGGAAGATCTACGCGCCCTCGTACTTCCGCGAGGACCTGCCCGAGCGCGTGGAAGTCATCCTGATGAAGGCGCTGGAGCGAGACCGCGACAGGCGCTACCAGACGGCGGCGGAGATGCAGAAGGACCTGGACGCGTTCCTGGACGCGTACGACTTCACGCCCACGCCGCTGCACCTGGCCAACTTCATCAAGCAGCTCTTCGAGGAGGAGCTCCAGGAGGAGCAGCGCCGGCTGCGCAGCCGCAACGCCACCGCGCCCACCGCCGAGGAGGCGCTGGAGCTGTCGGAGGTCGTGGCATCCCTGGACCCCGGGATTCCTCCGGCCCCGGTGTCCGAGCCACCTCCCGCCGTCACCGCGCCGCTCACCATCCCCCCGGGCATTGCCGCCCTGGCGCCGGGGGGGCCCGACGAGCGCACCGAGCCGCGCATGCTGGTCGTGCCCCTCTCCATGGAGGTGCTGGAGGCGGTGGAGGCGGTGGCCCGGCGCAACGGTGTCCCCGCGGGGCGCATGGTGGCGGAGCTCCTCGAGTCCTGGCTCAAGTACCGCTGACATGCCTCGGCTGAAGCTGACGCTCGAATACGAGGGCACTCGCTACGTGGGCTGGCAGGTGCAGCCCAATGGGCGCTCGCTCCAGGCGGTGATGGAGGAGGCGCTGTCGCGGCTCTTGAGCGAGCCCGTGTCCGTCCGGTCCGCCGGGCGCACGGACTCTGGCGTCCACGCCACGGGGCAGGTGATCTGCTTCGACACGGAGCGGGTGCTGCCCATGAAGGCGTACGTCATGGGGCTCAACGGCCTGCTTCCGCACGACGTGGCGGTGGTGGACGCGGTGGAGGCACCCGAGGGGTTCGACCCGCGCCGCTGGTCCCGAGGCAAACGCTACCGTTACCGTCTGAACAATCGCCGCACGCGCTCCCCGCTGCACCGCACGACGCACTGGGAGGTCTTCGCGCCGCTGGATGTCGAGGCGATGCGCAGGGCGTCAGCGCACCTGCTCGGCCGGCATGACTTCTCCGCGTTCCGGGCCGCGGACTGTCAGGCGAAGCACGCGGTTCGCGAGGTGCGGAAAATCACGGTGGAGGGGGAGGCCGGGGGCGCCATCTCCATCGTGGTGGAGGGCACGGCCTTCCTGAAGCACATGGTGCGCAACCTCGTGGGGACGCTGGTGGACGTGGGCAAGGGGAAGCGGCCCGAGGCGTGGGTGGCGGAGGTGCTGGCCTCGCGCAACCGGAAGCTCGCGGGACAGACGGCGCCGCCCCAGGGGCTGGTGCTGGAGCAGGTCTTCTACGCGGATGGCCCGCCTCCTCGGACTCCGGGGGGGGAAGCGGACGTGGACGAGGACGAGGGCTGAACTGGGGTAGGCTGCCTGCCCGTGAGCCCCAAGCCGAGTGTCCTCGAGCCGCTGCGTGTTCGAATCCGCCGTTTCCAGTTCATCGTTGGACTGGGTTTCATCTCGCTTGTCCTGGGCTCGGCCCTCAGCGTGTCGCTGACGCTGCGGCTGAATCTGCGCGTGCAGGCGCTGCCCTTCCACTCGTTGAAGGTGCTGGTGGCGGTGCTGCTGGAGAACGTGTGGTTGGTCGGCGTGCTGCCGGTGCTCTGCTACGGCGCGGGCCGGGTGATGGAGCTGAAGCCCTGGCAGACGGCGGCTGGCGCGGCCGTGTCCGGCGCGGTCTTCGTGCTCGCGCTGGGCTACGTCCAGGGCGGCGTGGACTCATTGTGGCTGGGTGGGCTGGGCTCGGTGCTGAACGTCGCGGTGTTCGGGGCGGGCATCGTCGTCAGTGCGCGCGCGCTGAAGGCCGGAAGGGCCGCCGCCGCGCAACAATCCGAGAAGACCCAATCCAAGGCCGAGGAGCGCAAGTCCGAGTACGACGAGTTCCTCCGAGCGGCGGAGCAGGGCGGCGCGCGGCTGGAGCAGCGCGAGGCCGAGTCAGCCGCCGGGGCTCGAGTCGATACGTCCGCCGAGGCGCCTGGAGCATCCGCGAGCGTCGCGGGACATGTCGAGACGTCGAGTCCCGCTCCGGGCGAATCCGCTGCGAGCGCCGAGGGACGCGTGGACACGTCGATTCAACGCCCGGTGTCGTCCGCATCAGGGGCCGAAGCACGGGTGGACCCATCGGTCGATGGTTCGTCATCGAGCGCCGAGGGACGTGTGGACACGTCCGTGTCCGCGGTGGAGTCCCTCGGGGCCGCGACCGCGAGCGCGGTGCAAGCGGTTTCCTCCGAGGTGGAGCGTCCGGACCCGGTGATTCGCCTGCCCGAGCAGTCGCTCTCCGAGGTGCCGCCCGCGACTTCGGATACCTCCAAGACGCCAGCGGTCTGAAGGCCCGTTGAGCCCGCGTCACGGGAGCCCGTGAAGGCCGCCCGTGACGCGAGGACCGCCTGACGTCAGGTCCCGACGGCCCCGGCGGGCGTGGCGGGCACCGACGTGTGGATCTCCGCGGCGTCGGCATGGGCGATGCGCTCATCCAGCTCCGCGGTGAGTCGCTCGAAGGCTTCCTTGCCGATGGCGGCGGATTGGTACGCCTTGAGCAGCGACTCCTTCTCCACGATGAGCATGCGGCGGACGGCCTCCTGGTGCTCCTCCTCGTGGAAGCGCATCGACTGCTGCTTGAGCTGCGCCAGCTCCGTCTCCGTCACGCGCTCCTTCTCCTGGTAGTCCTTCTCCAGCTGGGTCAGCACGTCGGCGGGAATCTCACGCGTGCGACGCAGGGCCTCGAGCGCGGCCATCGCGGCGTGGATGGCGCCCAGCCGGCCGCGCGCCAGTTCGTACTGCTCCTGGTACGCGTCCTTCAGGCCGGTGATGCCCAGCTTGCGCAGGAGCGGCGCCATGGAGAGGCCCTGGAAGACGATGGACAGCACCACCACGCCGAACGTCATGTTCACCAGGAGCTCGCGGTGGTCGAAGTCCGCCGGAAGACTGAGCACCAGCACCATGGAGATGGCGCCGCGCAGGCCGCTCCAGGTGAGCACCGCGCTCCAGGACCAGGGCATGCGCTCCGACGTGAGCCTCAGCAGCGCGGACACGCCGTACACCACCACCGCCCGTCCAACGATGACCGCCACGTAGGCCGCCAGAATCGGCTTCCACGACGCCAGCAGCGACGACAGGTTCACCTCCAGGCCGATGAGGAGGAACACCACCGAGTTGAGCGCGAAGGACCAGTACTCCCAGAAGCTCTCCACCGCGACGCGCGTGGTGGGGCTCATGCCCTCGTGCGTGGCCCAGTTGCCGCAGAGCATGCCGGCCACCACCGTCGCGATGACGCCCGAGTAGTGGAAGTTCTCCGCGATGACGAACGAGCCGTACGCCGCGATGACCGTGCAGGTGATTTCCACCATCGCGTCATCCACACGCTTGATGACCCGCGCCGCCGCATACCCCACCGCGCTGCCCACCAGCACGCCCATGCCCGCGACCTTGATGAAGTCCATCACCGCGCCGCCCACGGTGAACTGGCCTCCCATCGCCACTCCCACCACCAGCGTGAAGAGCACCACGGCGGTGCCGTCGTTGAGCAGGCTCTCTCCCTCCACCAGGATGAGCAGGCGCTTGGGTGCGCCCAGCGTCTTGAACAACCCCACCACGGCAATCGGGTCCGTCGAGACGATGACCGCCGCGAACACCATCGCCGGAATCATCCCGAAGCCGCTCACCACGTTCATTCCCTCGACCCACTCCGAGAGGATGAGCGCCGTCAGGCCCGCCGAGGCCGCCACGCCCGGAATCGCCATGGCGTGGATGGTCAGCTTGTTCTTCCAGAACTTGCGGAACTCGACGTGGAACGCCGCCTCGAACAAGAGGCCCGGCAGGATGATGGCGAAGAGCAGTTCCTTGGTGAGATGCGGTGGCTCGAACAGATGCACCGCACCCAACGTCAGCCCCGCCACCACCAGGGCCACCGTGTAGGGAATCTTGAAGTACCGCGCCGCGATGGCCACCGCGGTCGCGACTGCGAAGATGAGGACGAAGGCCAATTCGAAGTGCATCGTTCCTTGCCTGTTTTGACGTCAAACCTTTGCGCACCATAACCCAGGAGCGCGTCGCGAAGGTTGCTCCTGGGCGGGGCCGGCGTGGCGGGTGCCTGGCTACCCGGCCCCCAGGAGGGGCTCGAAGAGGGCGCGAGGGTCCAACCCCGGAGGCAGGCCGGAGACGCCGCCGTCATTCACCTCGACGACGGCCCAACCGCCGTCCTCCAGCATGGCGACGTCGAGGGAGAAGAAGGGCGAGTCGATGCGGCGGCCCAGGGGCTCGAAGGCGGTGAAGTCCGGAACCTCGACGTCGAACTCGTGGTACGGCTCGGCCGCGAGCAGGCGGCCGTGTCCGAAGAAGAGGCGGAACTCCAGGTGCGCGGGGCCGGTGGGCGTCCTGCCGTAGACCTTGAGGGGCAGGTACTTCCGGACGACGAGTCCCCGCTCGAAGCGCTCACCGCGCTCCTCCACGAGGTTTGTGCACGTTCGCTCGAAGTCCTCGCGCGTGGCGCCAGCCGGGACGAAGCAGGCCTCCTCCCAGCGCTCCTTGGCGGACTTCACGTGGTCCTTGAGGATGTATGGAGCAGGCCCGAGCTCCTGGGCGGCGCGCCAGGCCTCCTGGGCGTCCGTGCCTTCCGTCCAGACTGAGCGCGCGGTGTAGCGGGCGAGGCGGGGGTACCAGTTCGGCAGGTACATTGCGGCGGCGTACTGCGTGGGGGTGGTCAGCAGCCGGTGGCCGCGCTCGGAGAGGGCCTCGTCGAGCGCGCCGTACTCCTCTTCCGTGAGCATCCAGCCCCGGTAGAGCAGCCGGAGTGTTCCGTGTTCCGGCACCGCGTCGAGCGCGCGCTCCAGGTTGCCGTGGAGCAGGGCGGCCAGGTCCACCTGATACGTGTCGAGGCCCAGGGACTCCGCGGCTTCGGCCTCCACGTCGAAGGTGTCGTACTGAGAGGGATTGCGACCGAAGACGAGGGCACTTGCAGGACGGGAGCGTCGAGGCATGGGCACCGCTTTCGTGGAGGGCGCACGGCGGGGATTGCCGGGCGGGCCTCCTCCGACGCGAACTCGAGCGCGGCCTGACGTGCTCCCGGCGGGACGCTCGCCCGAGAATGGGCGGTGCCTGGGAGGAAGTGGGGGCGTTGAGTGAAACAGACGCGAGCCCCAGGTGGTGTCTGACAGCGCTGATTGCGGGCAACGTCATCGCCCGCATTCTCGGCGCGGCGTTGGTGTGCCCGTACCCTCAGGTTCAATTGCTGACGGCATTCCCAGTCGCCAGAGTGGCGCTGGGCTGGATGACAGTCATTGGGAGGGCGTCTGCTTTCGCGTGGGTGTCTTGGCCGGCCTGAACCCAGTCATTGGAGACATCATGAAAATGGACGATGTGGTTGCCGGTGGAAACGTGCGCCGTCTCGGGAGCGTGCTGCTGAGAGGCGCGTTCCTGGCGATGCTGGCCTCTCCGGTGGGCTCGGCCCTCGCCGTCGAGCCGGTGAGCGTCATCTGTGAGTTGGGGACGTCCACCCGGACCTTCTCGCCGGCGGCGACGATGAATCCGCAGAACATCAACGTGTCGACCGCCTCGGCCTTCAGCAACTGCCTGACGGTGCTCGGACAGGTGGTCCTCAACGGCAGCGTATCGACGGGCCCCAACCTCCAGACGGGGCTGACCTGTTCGAGCCCGCTGACGACGGGGGCCGGTGAGGCCACCATCACCTGGAACACCGGAGAGACGTCCCGGTTCGACTACACCTCGGTCGAGGTCGGCGTCGTGGGCCTGACGACGGTGGTGACCTATGCGGGCACGGTGCTGCACGGGAAGTACTACGGCTCCACCGCGACCTGGTCGATTGTCTACACGACGGCGCTGTTGAACCTGGCCTGCCTGAACCCCGCGGGAGTGTCCTCGCTGGGGGGCATCGCTCAGCTCACCATCACCCGCGTCCTCTAGCCCGCGCGGCGAAGCAGGCCGTGGGCCACCGCGCCCGCTCCGAGGCCACCGGAGCGGGTGCGGCGTCGTTCACGGGTAGCAGGCGGCCTGACGCAGCCCGGTGTCCTCGGGAAAGCCGAGGGACACGTTGAAGTTCTGCACGGCCTGGCCGGCCATGCCCTTCACCAGGTTGTCCAGCGCGGCCATGACGGCCACGGAGCGGCCCTTCGTCGCCACGGAGATGTCGCAGAAGTTGCTGCCGGTGACGGCGGCGACGCGCGGCGTGCCCTCGACGATGCGGACGAACTTGGAGCCCTCGTAATAGCGGCGGAACTTGTCCGTCAGCGACTGCGTCACCACCGCGCCGCCGTGCTCGGGCCACTCGAACTGCACGGTGGCGAAGATGCCGCGCACCATGGGCGCCGAGTGCGGCACGAAGGCCAGCCGGTGGCGCTGCGCGCCGTGGGCCACCAACATGACCTCGACTTCGGCCTCGTGCTGGTGCTCCAGCGGCTTGTACGCGCGGAAGTCATGCGCGCGCGTCGGGTGGTGCGTGCCCTCGCCCGGCAGTGAGCCGGAGCCGGAGGAGCCCGTCACGCCCGAGACGGCCAGCAGGCCCAGGCCCGGCGTGGACGCGATGGGCAAGAGCGCCAGCTGCACCGCGGTGGCGAAGCAGCCGGGGTTGGCGATGCGCCGGGCGCCCTTGATCTCCTCGCGCTTCCACTCGGTGAGGCCGTACGTGAAGGTGCCCAGCAGGTCTGGCGCGGGGTGCGGCTTGCCATAGGCGCCCGCGTACCGTCCCGGGTGGTCCAACCGGAAGTCGGAGGACAGGTCCACGAGCAGCAGGCGGTCGGCGAGCCCCACCTCGGCCCACTTCTTCTCCAGGCCGAGGAACTGCGTGGCCAGCTCACCGTGCCCCAGCGCGCTGAACAGCACGGGCTGCTGCGAGTCCGCGAGCCAGCGCCAGTCCGGCTCCGCCTCGAACTTCGCGTCGACCAGGCCGCGCAGATGCGGATGCACCTTGTGGACGGGCTCGCCCGCGTGGTGCCGGGACACGACGCGGATGCCGGCCACGGCCGGGTGCCCGGAGAGAATCCGCAACAGCTCGCCTCCGCCGAAACCGGAGGCCCCCAGGATGTAGATATGCGCCCGCGTCATGACTTCCTCCCCGCGCCCAGCTTCGGCGAGAGCTTCTCCAGGATGAGACCACCCAGCGCCGCCGGGTCCGCGCGAGCGTTTCGCGCCGGCACGCCGACAACCTGCTCCACGAAGCGCACGCCCACCGCGTTGTCCGTGGCCGGACCGGCCAGCACGTCCACGTCGATGCCGTACGTCTCCTTCAGGTGCCGCACGCCGCCGGCCGCGCCCACCGGGTCGTTGGCGCACATCACCCACGCGCCCGCGAGGGCCTTGAGCTCCGGGTCCGCCAGAATCGCCTGGACGCCGTACTCACCCATGATGCCGTCGCCCGTCTCCGCGACGATGACGTCCACGTCGGACACCGCCAGCTCGGAGAACAGCACCCTGGCCACGCGCGCCGCCGTGCGCGGCCCCGTGCAGACGATGCCCGCGTCGGTGAAGTCCATCACCACGTCCGCGCCGGAGTCCTGCATGCTCAGCGTGTCCCGCATCAGCGACACGCCCGTGAGCTTCGCGCCGCCCACGCGGTAGCCCGCCTGCGCCAGCCTGCGCACCATGGCGCTGGCGGCGAACGTCTTGCCCGCGTTCATGCACGTGCCCACCACGTAGACGACGGGGCACTTCACCGCCACGTTCGTGCCCTTGAGCGCGCCGGACATCACGTGCGCCGGCTGCCCGTTGCGCGACATCAGCTCCGGGAACTCGAGCACCTGGCCCAGCACTTCCGCCTCGAAGGGCATGCCCACGCCGGGGTTGTGCGACGTGCACTTGCCGATGACGCCGCCCATGTTCAGCACGTGCAGCCGCTGACCCACGGTGACGGACTCCGGCACCACGCCCTCGTAGCCGTGCAGCGCGTTGCGGTGCCCCAGGGCGCCCACCATGATGTCGCCCGCGTGCAGCGTGACGAGGCGCCCGTGGACGTCCTCGAGCTGGTTGTAGACCGTCTTCTCCCCGTGGATGCGGATGGCGATGACGGCGCCTTCCTCGGCCTTGACCTCGGGCGTGAGGTGCACGGTGCGCCCCAGGCCCAGGTTGCGGGTGACGCTTCCCACCTTGTCGACGAAGACCTTCATGTCAGCCTCCCTTCGCCCGGTGCGAGAGCATCTGCGCGACGCCGTACAGCTTGGCGAAGCCAGCGGCCTCCGAGCCCGTCCACAACACGTTCGCTTCCCCGTACGTCGCCACCTTCGCGTCCATCAACGAATAGGGCGAGCGCACGCCTTCCACCACGATGGAGCGAGGGTGCAACACGAGCCGCACCTCGCCCGTCACCCGGTCCTGCGAGGAGGTGAGGAACGCCTCCAGGTCCTTCACGAGCGGGTCGAAGAAGTGCCCCTCGTGCAGCAGCGAGCCGTAGAGGTTGCCCACGGTCTCCTTCCAGAAGAGCTGCTTGCCGGACAGCACCAGCTTCTCCAGCTCGCGGTGCGAGGTGATGAGCAGGTGCGCGGCCGGCGCCTCGAAGCCCACGCGGCCCTTGATGCCGAGGATGGTGTCGCCCAGGTGGATGCCCCGGCCGATGCCGTACTGGCGCCCCAGCACGTTGAGCGCCTCCACCAGCTCCACCGGCCCCAGCGCCTTGCCGTCCAGCGACGCGGGGATGCCTTGCTCGAAGCCCACCGTCAGGGGACGAGGCTTCAAGTCGGTGGGAATCTCCCCGGAGGGGAAGGCCGCCTCGGGCAGCGCGCTCCACGAGTTGAGCGTCTCGCTGCCGCCCACGGACGTGCCCCACATGCCCTCGTTGACGGAGTAGGAGCCCAGCTTCGGCGGCATGTGGATGCCGCGCTCGGCCAGGAAGGACAGCTCTTCCTTGCGGCTCAGGCCCAGCGTGCGGATGGGGGTGAGCAGCTCCAAATCACCGGCCAGCGAGCGGAACGCGACGTCGAAGCGCACCTGGTCATTGCCCGCGCCGGTGCTGCCGTGCGCCAGCGACTGCACGCCCTTCTCGCGCGCCACGCGGACGACCTCCACGGCCTGGCACGCCCGCTCCGCGGACACGCTCAGGGGGTAGAGCTGCCCGCGCAGCACGTTGCCGGCGATGAGGTAGCGCAGGTAGCCCTGGAAGAGGGTGCCGCGCGCGTCCACCTTGATGTGCTCCACGGCGCCCAGCTTCGCGGACAGGGCCGCGATGCTCGCGAGCTGCTCGGGCGGGAAGCCGCCCGTGTCCACGGTGACGGTGGTGACGGCGTAGCCCTGCTCGCGCAGGTACACCGTGCAGAAAGCGGTATCGAGTCCGCCGGAGAAGGCCAGCACCACGTTCTTCTTGCTCATGTCGTCACTCCTCACGGGGAAGGCGTTCATACGTCCCACACGCGCGCGGTGGCCGTGGCCAGGGCGCGGTGGGTGTCGTCGAGCCAGGCGCGCGCGGCGGCCAGCTCCTCACGGGCCTGGGGCAGCCCCAGGTTTCCGGCGCCACCCAGGTGGGTGGCCGTCAATGCCTCGCGGTCCGGGTGGAACGTGCCGTCCGAAAGCTCCCGGCCCACCTGCCGGTAGGCGTCGCGGAAGGCCTGTCCTCCGGCCACCAACGTGTAGGCGTGGTGGGCCGCGTACAGCGTGTCGTCGCAGGCGCGCGCGGCGGCGTCCGCCTTCACCTGGAGCACCGGCACCAGACGGGAGAGCACGTCCAGGAGCGCACGGCTGGAGGCCAGCGCCGCGAAGGTGGGGCGCTTGAGCAACTGGAAGTCGCGGTGGTAGCTGGAGGGCAGGCCGCCCGCCACCGCTTCCACCTGGTGCGCCAGTCCTCGCAGCTCGCGGCATCGCCCGCGCGCCAGCTCGACCACGTCCGGGTTCTTCTTCTGCGGCATGATGGAGGAGCCGGTGGTGAACGCATCCGGCAGCCCGAGGAATCCGAACTCGTCCGTGCTGTAGAGCTGCACGTCCCACAGCCACTTCTCCAGCGTGCCCGCGACGCTGCAGGCCCAGCCCAGCACCGCGGACTCGTGACGGCCGCGTCCGTTCTGCGCGTCGATGGGGCTTCTCTGCACCCGACTGAAACCGAGCAGCTGAGCGACGTATTCGCGGTCGATGGGCAGCGGCACGCCGAAGCCCGCGGCGGCGCCGAGCGGGCAGCGGTCCAGCCGTCCCCACACGCCGCGCAGCGCCTCCAGCTCCTCCAGCAGACCCTCCGCGAAGGCCATGCCCCACATGCCGAACGTCGACGGCATCGCGCGCCGCAGATGGGTGTAACCCGGCATCGCCACATGGGCGTGCGCCTGCGCGAAGTCCAGGAAGGCCTCCGCCAGCTTCACCGCGCCCGCGCCGAGCGCGAGGACCTCTTCACGCAGGAAGAGGCGCACCGCGAGCAGCACCTGGTCATTGCGCGAGCGCGCCAGGTGGATGCGCTTGCCCGGCTCGCCCACGCGCTCCACCAGCGCGGCCTCCAGCGCAGTGTGTCCGTCCTCCTGCTCGGGGCGGATGGTGAAGTGGCCCGCACGCGCCTCGTCGTGCAGCGTCTTCAGCGCGCCGACGAGCGCCCGGGACTCCTCGGGCTTGAGCAGGCCCACCTTGCCCAGCATGCGCGCGTGCGCGGCGCTGCCCAGCGCGTCGTGCGGGGTCAGCGCCAGATCCACGACGGGGTCGTCGCCCACGGTGAACCGGTGGATGACCGCGTCCAGCGCGGCGCCCTTGCCCCACAGAGTCTCAGCCACGGGCCACCTCCTCGAAGTAGCCGCGCAGAAGGCGCGTGTAGAAGGCGGCGCCAGCTTCCAGCTCCGCCAGGGTGATGAACTCGTCCGCCAGGTGGCTTCTCAGCGTGTCGCCCGGGCCCACCTTCACCGTGGGCAGCTCGCCCAGGAAGGCCCAGTCGGACGTGGTGCTGGAGCCCACGGGCTCTTCGCCCGACGCGGCGATGGCCGCCCGGACGATGGGCTGATGCGACAGCGTCGCCTTCGGCAGATACCGCGCCGAGTGCACCTTCACCTCGCTCTTCAACACGCCACCGAGCTGGGTCGCCACCTGCGCGTGGTCCATGCTCGGCGTGGTGCGCAGGTCCACGAAGAACTCGCAGGCGTCCGGCACCTGGTTGCGCGCCAGCCCTCCGGAAATCTGCGTCACCTGGGCCCGCGCCTCACCCAGCAGCGGGTGGGACGGGAAGCGCAGCTCCGCCAGCGTGGAGATGTCTCCGGCCGCGACGTGGATGGCGTTCACCGCCTGCGCGTTGTGCGCGTGCGCGACATGCGAGCTGCGGCCGTGCGCGGTGCAGCGCAAGAGCAGCATGCCCCGCTGGGCCGTGCAGGGCTTGAGGCTCGTGGGCTCGCCCACCACCGCGGCGTCCAGCGGCCCCAGGTCCGGCAGCAGCGTGCCCAGGCCCTGGCCTCCGGTCTCCTCCTCGGCGGTAAAGGCGAAGACGATTTCTCCACCCGCGGGCGGACCTTCCTTCAGGAGCGTCCGGGCCGCGACGAGCATCCCCGTCACGCAGCCCTTGGCGTCGTTGCTGCCCAGGCCGTACAGGCGGTCCTCTCGCCACTCGGGCGCGTGGGGCGCGTACGTCCACCCGGCGCACGGCTTCACCGTGTCCAGGTGCGAGTTGACGAGCAGTCGGCGTGGCCCGCTTCCCACGGAGAACCACACGTTGTGGCCCTTCCGCTGGACGCGCGCACCCCAGCCCTCCGCCCACCCGGACACCGTGTCCGCGATGAGTCGCTCGTCACCCGAAACGCTGGGGATGGCCACCAGCGCCTGGAGCAGCTCCGCCGCCTTCATCCCCCGTTCCCCGCGTTCTTCGGCGCCTTCTCGCGCACCACCATCGTCCCGCTGCCCTCGTTGGTGAAGACCTCCTCCAACAGCGCGTTGGGCGCCACGCCGCTCACCAGGTGCACGCTGCCCACGCCGCCCACCAGCGCGTGGCGGATGGCGTGCGCCTTGGGACGCATGCCGCCGGAGATGGCGCCCGTGTTCTCCATGGTCGCCAGGTCCGTCAGGTTCGCCAGCGTCACCAGCGACGTCGGGTCATTCAAGTCGCGCAGCAGGCCCGGCACCTGGACGAGGAAGAAGAGCTTCTCCGCCGACAGGGCCACCGACAGCGCCGCCGCCACGGTGTCCGCGTTGGTGTTGTAGACGGCGCCGTCCGCGCCGCCGGAGAGGGGCGCGATGACGGGCACGTAGTCGGCCGAGCGCAGGTGCTCCACCACGCGCGTGTCCACCGCCTCGATGTCGCCGACGAGGCCGTAGTCCACCAGCCGGCCCTCGGTGGCCCCCGGCTCCGTCACCATGACGGGAGGACGCTTGCGCGCCTTGATGAGCCCGGCGTCCACGCCGCTCAGGCCCACGGAGGGCACGCCCGCCGCCTGCAGGTCCGCGAGCAGGTCCGTGTGCAGCTTGCCGGCGAGCACCATCTTCGCCGCGTCCAGCACGGGTGCGGACGTCACGCGACGGCCGGCCACCTTCTCCACCGGAAGGTGGAGGGCGTCACACAGCGTGTCCAGCTCGGGCCCGCCGCCGTGCACGACGACGGGGCGGATGGAGAACGTCCACAGCAGGGCAATCTGCTCGCACGCGGAGCGGCGCAGACGCGGGTCGCTCAGCATGGCGCCGCCGAGCTTCACGACGAACGTCTTGCGGCGGAACTGCTGCACATAGCGCGCGGCGTTGCGAAGCGCGGAGTACGGGTCGGGTGACAAGGGCACGGGAGACCTCGAAATGAAGAGAAGGGGAGAGGCGCGCCTGGGTGGCGCCGCTCAGCGGGACTGCGAGCGCATCCAGTGGAGCAGGGCGCGCTGGACGTGGAAGCGGTTGCCCGCCTCGTCCACCACGCGACTGCTGGAGTGGTCCAGGACCTCATCGGCGACCTCCACGTTGCGACGCACGGGGAGGCAGTGCAGGAAAGCGGCATCCTTCGCCGCGTTCGCCATGGTGCGCAGCGTGGGCATCCACCCGGAATACGACGCGAGCAGCGCGGTGACGTCGTTGGGGGAGAAGGCCGCGGCGGCCGTCGGGCCCCACGACTTGGCGTAGACGGCGCGGCTGCCGGCGAGCGCCTCGTCCTGGTCGTGGGTGTAGGTGATGCTGCCGCCGGTGGCCTTGGCGTACGCCTCCGCCTCCGCGCGCACCGCGGGGTGCAGCTCGAAGCCAGGAGGATGCGCCACGCGCACCTCACAGCCGGCCGCCGCCGCGCTCAGGAGGAACGAGTTCGGAACCGCCTTGGGCAGCGGCTTGATGTGCGGCGCCCACGTCAGCGTCACGGGCAGCTTCTTCGTGGTGCCGAACGTCTCGCGCAAGGTCAGCATGTCCGCCAGACCCTGGCAGGGGTGCTCGCGCGCGGACTCCATGCTGACCACGGGAACGGTGGCCCACTTGCGGAACGCGTTGATGATGGGGTCGACCTCGTCCTCCTCGTCGCCGCCACCCTGCGAGAAGGTCCGCACGCCCAGCATGTCCACGAAGCGCGAGAGGACGGGCGCGGCCTCCTTGAGGTGCTCGGCCCGGTCCAGGTTCATCACCGCGCCCTCGCGGTGCTCCAGCTTCCACACGCCCGAGCCGACATCCAGGATGATGGCGTTGCCACCCCCGCGCAGCATCACCGCCTCGAACGAGGTGCGCGTGCGCAGCGACGGGTTGAAGAACACCATCCCGAGGATGCTCCCCTCCAGATGACGACCCGGAGGCGTCTGCTTCCAGGCCGCGGCCTGCGCGAGGATGGCCTCTACACCCGCGGGGCCGAGATCCTTGATGTGCGTGACGTGCTTCATGGGCCTGCGCTCCCCGGCCTGGACCGGATGCATAGGTGGATGAATATGCACCAGCATGCGTGCATTTCCGCGAATGGGGCGCGGATATTATGCAGAAAGACGCGACGCGCAAGGGTAATGTTCCCGCAATCTTTCATGCGGGTTCCTTGCATGGAAATTCACGCGCATGCATGGTGGTGGGAATGAACCTGGACGACGAAATCCTTCGGCTCATCTCGGAGCGGGAGATCAGCGATCAGGCGGTCTTGCAGGAGCTGCTGGAGGCGGAAGGGCAGGCCCCGAGCCAGTCCACGCTGTCGCGGCGGCTGAAGAAGCTGGGCGTGCAGAAGGTCGGCGGGCGCTATCAGCGCGCGTCGATGGAGCCGGTGGTGGCCACCGAGCGGCAGCGCGTCAGCATCATCGAGGCTCCGCCGAACATGCTCGTGGTGAAGACGGGGCCTGGCTACGCGCCCGCCCTGGCGTTGGCGTTGGACCGAGAACCGGAGGTGCCGGGGCTCGCTGGCACGGTGGCTGGCGACGACACCATCTTCGTCGCCGTGACGGACCCCGCGCGGCTGCGTGAGGTGCGCTCCGTCGTGGAGCGGCTGATGCTCCGGAGCGCCTGAGTCGGCGGTGCCAGGGCCGTGGCGCTCACTGGCCGCGTGATTGCACGACGTGCGCATGCGTGGACCGAGTCGCGTGGCGGTGCTTCGCCCCCTTGCGTCCGCTGTCCAGTCGATACAACCTGTGAGGGAGGCTGCTGAATGGACACCCTCACACGTCAGACCCCCGTGTTATTCCCCTCGAATGACCATGGAACTGGGGTTGGGCGGCGAGGCTGTTGGATATGGGGACGTCATGGACAAGAAACCGGCCACCTATGCGGACCTGGAGGCACTTCCCGAGACGGTGGTCGGGGAGCTCATTGATGGGGAGTTGCACGTCAGCCCTCGGCCAGCGCCGCGGCACGCGCTGGCGGCATCCCGGCTGGGGGGAGAGCTGAGCGGACCGTTCGACCGGGGACGAGGCGGGCCCGGAGGTTGGTTTCTCCTCTTCGAACCGGAGCTTCATCTGTCCGGGGGCAATGTCCTCGTCCCGGACTTCGCGGGCTGGCGACGTGAGCGGATGCCAGAACTTCCGCAGACAGTGGGCTTCACGGTCGTCCCTGACTGGGTCTGCGAGGTGCTGTCCCCCTCCACGTCACGACTGGACCGCTCCCTGAAACTGCCCCTGTATGCCCGCGAAGGCGTGCGCCATGTCTGGATCATCGACCCGATAGCCCGGACGTTGGAGGTCCATCGCCTCGAAGGTCGAAGCTACGCCCCGCCTGTGATTCACGAGGCGCTCGCCAGGGTTCGCGCGGAGCCCTTCGAGGACTTCGAGCTGGAGCTGGGTTTCCTCTGGGACGCGCGGTAGCCACGCACCTGGTTACACGGCGGTTACACCTTTCGGACGGTCTCCATCGTTACTGTCCCAGCGTGCTCTTCAGGGCACCGCCGTACGAAAGGACTCACGATGAAACCGGCCCTCAAGCTCCCTGTCATCCTTGGCTCGGCCACGGTGCTCGCGCTCTCCGCGCTCCTGCTGGGCAAGCCCGCGTCCACCCCGCCTCCTCCCGAGGTGCCGCGTCCCGCCCCCGTGGCGGTGGCCCCTCCTCCTCGCGTGGAGGTCCCCACCCCGACGAAGCCCGCGCCGGCCGATGCCTCGGCCCCCGTCATCCAGATTGCCCTGCTGCTGGACACCAGCGGCAGCATGGACGGCCTGTTGGACCAGGCCCGCACGCAGCTGTGGAACATCGTGAACCGCTTCTCTCAGGCCCGACGTGGGGGCGCCGCTCCGAGGCTCGAACTGGCCCTCTACGCCTACGGCTACGCCGGGGAGGGCGCGGGCTCGAATGAGATTCGCCTGCTGACGCCCTTCACCACGGACCTGGACGCCATCTCCGAGCGCCTCTTCGCCCTGAGGACCTCCGGTGGCTCCGAGCACTGCGGCGAGGTCATCCAGGAGGCCAGCCAGAAGCTCGCGTGGAGCACGAACCCGGACGCGATGCGGCTCATCTTCATCGCCGGCAACGAAACCTTCACCCAGGGCCCCGTCGACTTCCGCGAGGCCGTGTCCGCCGCCAGCAAGCGGGGCATCACCGTGAACACCATCCACTGCGGTGGTTACGAGCAGGGCATCTCGGACCAGTGGAAGGCGGCCGCCACGCTCGCCGATGGCAGCTACATGAACATCGACCAGAACCAGAAGGTGGTGGAGTTGCCCGCGCCGCAGGACGAGGAGATTGCCCGGCTCGGCACCGAGCTGAACAAGACCTACGTCGTCTATGGCGGCGCCGCGGGCAAGGCGAGCCAGATGCGGCAGCAGGAGCAGGACAGCCTCTCGCGCGGCGTGTCGGTGCAGAACATGGCGGCGCGCTCGGTGGCGAAGTCCTCCGGGAACTACTCCAACGAGAGCTGGGACCTGGTGGACGCGGTGAAGAAGAACAAGGTGGACCTGGGCGCGGTCGCCGCCGATGACCTGCCCGAGCCGATGCGCAACCTGGACGGCGACGGGCGCAAGGCGTGGCTGGAGGCCCGGGAGAAGGAGCGGGCGGCGCTGCAGCAGCGCATCCAGGAGCTGGGCCGGCAGCGTCAGGAGTTCCTCGCGGAGGCTCGCAAGAAGAATCCCACGGAGGAGGAGTCCACGCTGGACGGGGTCATCGGTCAGGTGGTGCGTCGCGAGGCGACGAAGCGTCAGTTCACCTTGGAGTAGGATGCCGTCATGGCCGCGCGCCGAGTACTCGTCGTCGAGGATGACCCCGCCATCCGGCGCGGAATCGTGGATGCGCTTCGCTTCGAGGGCTACGAGGTCCTCGAAGCGGGCGTGCGGGAGGAAGGCCAGCGGCTGGCCGAGCGCACGCCGGTGGACCTGGTGCTGCTGGACCTGGTGCTCCCGGACGGTGACGGGCTGGACCTGCTCCGGGCCGTGCGAAAGAGCCGGCCGACGCTGCCCGTCATCATCCTCACCGCCCGGGGCCAGGAGGAGGACCGGGTGATGGGGCTGAAGCTCGGCGCGGACGACTACGTGGTGAAGCCCTTCTCGGTGCGTGAGTTGCTGGCACGCGCGGGCGCGGTGCTCCGACGCTCGGCGGAGCGGCCCCAGGGCGCCTCCCGCGTGGACTTCCCCGGAGGCCACTTCGTGGTGGAGCGCCGGGAGCTGAGCTTCGACGACGGCTCCCGGACGGACCTCTCCGAGCGCGAGGCCGAGGCGCTGCGCTACCTGGGCGACAACGCCAACCGGGCCATCTCCCGGGAAGAGCTGCTGGAGCGCGTCTGGCACCTGCCCGCGAGGAGCGTGCAGACGCGCACGGTGGACATGACGATGGCGCGCCTCAGGGAGAAGCTGCGCGACGACTCGGCCGAGCCCCGCGTCATCCTCACGGTGCGAGGCAAGGGCTACATGTTCTCCGCGCCGGGCGGCCCGGGATGATTCGCTCCTGGCGTGTCTGGCTCGCGGTGAGCGCCTGTCTGCTGCTCGCCCTGGCCGGAGTGGTGTGGCTGTCCGTCTTCGCCTTGCGGTTGGACCGCACGGACCGTCAGGCACGTGAGAGCGCGGCGCGAGAGGAGAACGTGCGGCTGGCGCTGTGGCGGCTCGACTCGGAGCTGCTGCCGCTGGTGGCACGTGAGAGCGCGGTGGCGGTGGAGTCGTATGCGGCCGTGGCTCCCGCGCGCGGCATCCTGGACGGACAGCGGCGTCCCCTTGCCAGGGGACAGGCCTGGGTGGCCTCGCCCCTGCTCTCGGGCCCGCCGGAGCACGTCCTGCTTCACTTCCAGATGGGGCCTGATGGCGAGGTGTCCTCGCCCCAGGTGATGGAGCCCGAGCTGCGGAGCCTGGCCCACCTGGCGCACCCGGGGGTCGACGCGGACGTCCTGCGCGAGCGGCTGGAGCGCGTGTCGCTGCTACTGCGGAGCGCCAACGTGAGGGAGGCGCTGGCGATGCGTGCGCCCTCGGATGGGGAGCCCGTGGCGCGGCGGGCGAGTGGGAACAAGCTGGGGGACGCGCTCCAGTGGACGAAGAACGCGAGCGAGTTCGATGCGCGCTCCCGCAGCGCGCGCCAGGCCGCGAGCCAGAACCTGGTGGGCTACGGCAACATGGCGCCGGCGGAGAACGTGGCCGCACGCGAAGTGGTCGAGGAGATGCGGGCCATCTGGGTGGGGGATGCCCTGCTGCTCGGCCGGCGTGTCCAGGTCGACGGTCAGGAATATCTCCAGGGCTGCTGGCTGGACTGGCCCGCGCTTCAGCGCTGGCTGCAGGGGAAGGTGGAGGACCTGCTGCCGGGCGCGACGCTGGAGCCGGTGAAGGGCTCCGAGACAGCGAAGGGGGAGGGGCGGCTGCTGGCGTCGTTGCCCGTGCGGCTCGTGCCGGGCGCGGCACCCGGCGAGGAGGGCTCATCCGGCGCGCTGTCCTCACTGCCCCTGGTGTTGATGGTGGCGTGGAGTGGCGTGGTACTCGCGGGCGTGGCCGTGGTGTCGCTGCTGGGCGGGGTGATGTCGCTGAGCGAGCGGCGGGGCGCGTTCGTCTCGGCGGTGACGCATGAGCTGCGCACGCCGCTGACGACGTTCCGGATGTACACGGAGATGCTGTCGGCGGGGATGGTCCCCGACGCGGAGCGCCGCCAGGAATACTTCGACATCCTCCACCGCGAGGCGGAGCGGCTGAGCCACCTGGTGGAGAACGTGCTGGCCTATGCCCGCATCGAACGGGGACGCACCCCCGCGAGGCTGGAGCGGGTGGCGGTGGGCACGCTGCTGTCCCGGATGGAGGAGCGGCTTTCTCAGCGCGCGCTCCAGGCGGGCATGTCGCTGTGCGTGGAGGTGCCTGCCGACGTGGTGGTGCTGACGGACCCGTCGGCGGTGGAGCAGGTGCTCTTCAACCTGGTGGACAACGCTTCCAAGTACGCGGCGAGCGCGGTGGACAAGCGCATCCTCGTGCAACTGGAGCGGCGTGGCGCGACGGTGGGGCTGGTGGTGAGGGACCACGGGCCGGGCGTGGACGTGGCCACGGCGCGCAAGCTCTTCGAGCCGTTCTCCAAGTCCGTGCAGACGGCGGCGAAGTCCGCGCCCGGCGTGGGACTGGGGCTGGCGCTCTGCCGTCGGCTCGCGCGGAGCATGCGCGCAGACCTTCGCCATGAGCGGGTGCGCGGGCGCGGCGCGCGCTTCGTGCTCTGGCTTCCCGCCGCCTGACGTCCGCCGCGACGCGACTCCCTGGGGGCCGCGGGCGCCTGCCCGGTGCGGGAGGCGTTCGCCTGTCGGGCGGTCGACGTCGTCCTCACGCCCGCAGCGGAGCCCGCATGGGCGCCCGCGTCGCGAACGTATTCCAGTCATCCTTGGAAATGTAGATAAACAAGAAAAATAAGAAATACTTGCGAGCGCGCATTGCGCCAACCCACCTTGAGAGCACAGGTTGGGTCATCCCACCGGGCAGGGAATTGTCGGCATCCTCGAAAAACAATTCTTTGTTCTCAAGATTTGCGGGCGTCCTCGTTCGAAATCGTAGGCAGACGTGGCGAAGCGACTCGATGGGATGTGAGACCCAGGAGGACACCATGGGCATGTCGGAGATGACATCGCTGCTGGACGGCGCTCGCAACGGGAACGCGGAGGCTCGGGATGCACTGCGGTGGGTGGCGTACCAGGAGCTCCGAGAGATGACGCACTCGGACATGAATGGTGAGTCACCCCGCCTTTCCATGCGTCCGATGATGCTCCTGCGAGACATCTGGCTGCGTCTCGCGGGAGACGTGGCGGATGCGGACCGGCGCAAGCACTTCCTGGGCGCGGGAGCCCAGGCGATGCGCCGGGTGCTGGTGGAGGGCGTGCGGGTGCGCAATGCCCGGCGGAGCGATGCGCGGCGCGAGCCGCTGTTCCTTCGCGACGAGGTCTTCGAGGTTCCGGTCGGCGTCGACATCGACGTGCTGGACCTGGAGCGGGTGCTGGTGGAGCTGGAGGCGTTCAAGCCCCGGCTGGCCCGGGTGGTGGAGCTGCGCTACTTCGCGGGCCTGGGCATCCAGGAGACCGCGGCGGTGCTGGGCGTGGTTCCCGCCACCGTCCGACGCGACTGGACCTACGCGCGCCTGGGCTTGTGCGAGCGCGTAGGCCACTGATTCCCTGAACCCATGCGTGGCTGGCGGAGCCCGGGCCCTCGAACCGAGAGGCCCGGTGCCCACTCATGTCGTCGAGGCCTGGTGCCTCGTCACGCGTGGGGTGTTGCCTCGCAGGCAACGGCCCCCATCGCCTTGTTGTCCCGGGGTCCTCGTCTGGCCCGCGTGTCTCCTCGTGTCCCCGAGTGAGAAGCGCGCGGCACAGCGTGTGCTCTCTGGCTGCGCGGGCCGTGCCCGAAGCCGGCCTCACACCAAGGACGAAGCTGCATATGACCAAGGGGATGAAGGTGGGTCTGTTGGGGAGCCCGCTGCGTTGGGCCGGATTGTCGGCGACGATTCTGGCGGCGCCCGCGAGTCTCGCGGCCGACTGCCCGACGCCGGTGCTCGAGCAGTGCGCGAACGTGGACTACCGCTCGAGCAGTTGCGGCCAGGCCCACGACGCGTATTGCCAGGACCTCACGGAGTCGGAGTGGAAGGCGCGCTGGGAACTGGCGGCCAAGAAGGTAGTGCTGTTGCCGGAGGAACTCGGTGGCAAGACGGCGACGGTGGCGACCCAGCCCGTCAAGCTGGGCACCACCCGCTTCACCGGCATGGACCAGGGGCTCGCGGGCCAGGTGCTCAAGGGCCAGGTGCTCTACCGCAAGCGGCTGGAGAACCTGACCAAGGCGGAGAAGGCGTACCTCATCCAGTTGGAGGCCTGGGACAAGAACGGAACGCAAATCACGTCGTGCCAGGAGTTCGTGGACGAGAAGTACCTGGGCTACAGCCGCTTCGAGCGGCTGGCGGGCCAGTACGGTGATGACTACCGCGCGCTCTTCAACGCGGCGTACGGCGCGAACGGAATCGCCAACCGCACGCTCTACAGCCGCGACCAGAAGAAGCTGGCGCCCATCTGGGCGGACCAGGCGGTGGCCAAGAACGCGTACTTCGAGTTCGCTCCGGGCCCGTACCCGGACGGCATCAATGGCTACGAGTTCACCAGCGAGGCCGCGTCCCTGGCCAACAACGAGGAGGCCCGCAAGTGGGCCACGCCGACGGACGCCTGGCACGAGTCGATGAGCAAGCAGCTCAGCAAGACCCCCGATGACGTGCTCACCGTGCGTCAGGAGGAGCAGGAGGTCTTCACCGCCCTGCTGCGCCGGCGCGAGGCCGTCTACGCCGAGTGGCAGCAGGCCGTCCTCATCTTCAAGAAGCAGGACCAGGACCCGAAGGAGCTGAACAATCAGGTGGGCGAGCACCTCTACATGCTCGACAAGGCCATCGAGGAGCGGCTGGTGAAGGCCCAGGAGCAGGGCTGCCTGGACACTTCGAACGTGACGTCCTGCGACTGGAGCCCGCGCCGCTACAAGGGGCAGCTCGAGGCCGCCATGGCGCCGCGCCGCGCCGCGGACCTGCAGGCCTGTCTGAACCTGACGGGCAACGACTTCAGCGAGCAGAGCTTCGTTCGCAACGCGGACCTGCTCAAGCTCTCCACGCTGAAGCAGAAGGACTACACGCTCAGCTCCTCGCTGCTCACCCAGTACCTGAACATCTACGGCGCGCACATCGCGGCGCTGGATGTGCCGGTGGACCCGTCCTCGGGCCTGGTGCGTCACGGCGGTGAGCACGGCGACAGTGGCTACTCCGGCGACAGCATGTTCGGCGGTGGCTACGACTACAAGGCGGGCTGGGAAATCACCGCGCCGGGCGCGGACCTGAAGGCGAAGGGGTTCGGATTCGCGGGCCCGTGGTGTGACTACAACGCGCGGCTCTACGCGGAGTTCAACGCGTATGTGAACGTGTTCAGCCCCACGCCGTTCGAGGTCGTCCACGTCCACGGCGGCGCGGGCACCGAGGGCAACGGCATCCGGCTCCAGCTGGGCGCTCGCGTGCTGGGCCTCAGTGTCTACAACCACGACATGCACTACCCGCTGCGCATCACCTTCGCGGAGGACAAGCCCTTCTTCAAGAGCGACGCCGCCCAGGCGTCCACCACCTTCCTGGTGTGGTTCATCCCCGTCACCGTCAAGGGCGGCGTCTCCGCGGAGACGGGCATCAAGATTTCCCTCGGCGGGGCCGTCACCCGTGACTGCGCGGCGGACCTGCTGGGCGTGGACCTGTTCGGCACCGTCACCCCCTACCTCACGGTCAACGGCTTCGCCTCCGTGGGCATCGGCATTCCCCAGTTCCAGGTGGCCGTGCGCGGCGAGGTGGTCCTCACCCGCGTGAACCTGCCGCTCTACAGCGACATCGGCCTCTACCTGAGCTCGGGCTCGCACCCGACGAACCCGAACACGCTGTTCCTGCGGCTCACGTCGAAGCTCGACATCGAGGCGCGCTTCCTCGACGGCCGCATCATGCTCTACGCCGAGCTGGGGCCGGCCCACGCGGAGTTCCCCATCTTCAGCTGGAGCGGGTTCGGCATGAAGCACAACATCTACACCCAGCAGGTGACCGTGCCGGTGGCGCAGCTCTTCTAGCCACACGTGCGGGTCCGGGTCCGGTCCCTCCCTTCGAGAAGGGGCCGGACCCCCTTCCATCCACCCCGGTGCGGGCATGCCGGGGTGGCTCCTTCCCAGTCCTCTTCAGTCTGATTCCTGGAGTCCTTCATGCGTCGCCCGAGGCTCGCCGTCCGCACGGCCGTGCTGTCCACCCTGCTGCTCACCGGCTCGCTGTCCGCCTGGTACTTCACTCGCCCCACCACGCCTGGCGCCGACACCGCGTCCGTGGTGAGCGACTCTCGGCTGCCCCTCTACCAGTGGACCCAGGGCGAGGAGCGCGTCTACCGCTTCGTCTGGGACGACCTCCAGCGCGTGTCGCTGCCACTGCCCTCCGCCGGCGAGTCCTCGACGCTCGATGGCACGCTGCACCTGGAAGGCTCGCTGACGCTCCAGGCGCTCGAGGTGCGCCCCACCGGCACGCGCCTGCACCTGGCGCTGAAGTCCCTGGAGCGACACGAGGCCGTCCTGTCCGGCCAGGTCCTCCTGCCCGACGCGGCCGCCGTGGCGGCGCACCTTCCCCAGACTGCCTCCGCGTGGGTGGAGCTGGATGCGCGGGGCGCGCTGCTGGCCGTGCGCTTCTCGGAGGCCGAGCCGCCGATGTTCCGTCAGCTCACGCAGACGCTCGCCGCCGAACTGTTCCCCACCGAGCTGCGTGACGCCGCCGAGTGGAGCGCCGTCGAGTCCACCCAGACGGGCGACGTGGAGGCCCACTTCCGCTTCGAGGGTGACGGTGACGCGCGACTGACGCGCCGTCGCTCGCGCTACCAGAAGCTGCGGGCCGCGGGTGGCAACGCCCCCTTCCAGCAGGACCTCCGCTCGCTCACGCGTTTCGAGCGCACCCCGGAGGGCCGCATGGCCGGCGTGTTCCACGACGAGTCCCTGGATGCCTCGCGGACCGACGGCGGCGCGCTGATGTCGCGCCGGATGCGGCTGCGCGTGGAGTTCGCCTCCCGCCAGCTCAAGCCGCTGCTGGCGACGGGTGGGGAGAAGACCATCATCCGCCAGCCCGCGCAGATTGCGTTCGAGGGAGACCCGGAGGTCGCCCTGCTGCGCAGCCAGGCCGATGGCATGACGATGGACCGGGTGCTCCAGGTGCTCTCCTCCGCGACGAGCGCCGAGGCCATCGCGGGCCTGGACGGCTTCGTGCGCCGCGCCATCGCCGCGCTCAAGCTGGAGCCCGAGCGTGTGCGGGAGCTGGCGGTGAGCTTCCAGCGCAAGGGTGTGTCGCCAGGACTGCGCGAGCTCACCATGGACCTGCTGGCGGGGGCGGGCCACGCGGAGGCCCAGGCCACGATGCGCGCGCTGCTCCAGTCGCCGGCGGCCCGTGAGCACGAGGCTTCCTTCGGACTGATGGTGCAGCGCGCCGGCTTTCTCCGCGAGCCCGAGCCGGAGACGGGGCGGATGCTCACCGCGATGAACGCCCAGGCGCGCGCGGCGAACGACGTGGGAACCGAGCGGGCGTCCGCGTACGCGTTGGGGGGCGTCATCTCGCACCTGTCTCCGGGTGACCCGGAGGTGGCGACGTACGCACGTCCGCTGGAGGCCGCGCTGCGCGATGCACGCAGCGACGAGGACCGCACGCATGCGCTGCGCGCGCTGGGCAACACCGGCCTGGAGTCCGTGCTGGACCAGGCGGGGCCCCACCTGCGCGCGGAGTCGGCGGAGGTGCGCGCCGCCGCGGCGGAGTCGCTGCGTCGCGCGCCGCAGGAAGTGGCCACGCGCATGCTGCTGGACTCGCTCGGCTTCGAGAAGGACCGCGCGGTGCAGTCCGCGCTGCTCGACGCCCTGGATGCGCGCGCGCTGGACGCGGCGGACCTGGAGCGGCTGCGGGCCTGGGTCGTCTCCGGCCAGCTCGCGTCCGGCGCGGAGTCCACATTGCTGAACGTCATCACCCACCGGCTCGATGGCAGCGCGCCCATCTACCAGATGCTCCAGGCCCTCGCGCTGCGCCCGGGGCAGCAGTCCTCCCTGCGTGCTCGCATCATGTCCCTCATGGCCCAGTCCTCCGCGCAGCGCGACGGCTGAGCCTCGGCCTTTCTCTCCCTGTCTCAATCACTCCACGCATTCGAGGTCTTCATGAAACGCATTTTGAACAGGCTGGGCCTGCTGGCCTTGCTCGGCCTCTGGTTGACTCCGGTGGCCCAGGCGGACGTCCTGGATGACGTGCGGCGCGGGACGAACGTGCGCCTCAACGCGGCTCGCATCCATGTGAAGGGCAATGACTACGCCACGGGCTACTGGCTGCTGCCCAAGGCGTCCGGATCGTTGAACCTCAACGTCCCCGCGCGCGACTTCGGCATCAACTCGGACCTGGTGCTGCACCTGTACGGCTCGCGCTCCGGCAACGTGCTGACCTGGACCTTCGACGACACGCTCCCGAGCCCCTATTACCTGGGAGGCGCCAACAGCGTCACGCGAGTGCGCGGCACGCTGAAGGCCTTTGCCCGGCAGGTGCGCGGCGCGGATGACCCGTTCTGTGCCCACTCCTCGTGTCCGCACAACGTGGAGCTGGTGCTGACCTCCGGCAGCCAGGTCTGGGTGGACGGCTACACGGACATCATCATCAAGGTCGGTTGGACGGAGCCGGTGACGGTCCGCCAGTTCGTGGCCTACGCGGGTGTGCCCCGTCCGCGCCTGGCCTCGGTTCGCGTGCTGACGTCCACCAACCGCTGCCAGTCGCCGGACCCGACGGAGCTGATTGGCGAGGTGACGCTGAGCAGCCCCGCGCCCACGGGAGGGGCGCTGGTGGAGTTGCTGAGCGTGGACGCGAGCGTGGGCGTGCTCAACGTGCGGGTCCCCGAGGCCCAGCGCACCGCGCGTTTCACCATGCGGCTGCCCCCGGACTGGTCCGGTCCCACCGTCATCCAGGCCTCGTCGGGAGGAATCCGCCAGACGCTCAAGGTCGCGGTCTTCAAGTGCATCGTCGAAGTGTTCCCCTTCAAGTACTGGCAGTTTCTGCCAGCGTCCTCCATTCCGCGCTTCCTGCTGAATGGGGGCGCGTTGGTGGCGCGGCTGGCGAACCAGGAGTCGGACACGCTGATCACCGCGAAGTCGGTCGCATATCCGCTCCAGGAGGTGCTCAATGCGGACCGCGTGGAGGTGAAGGGCGTCAACGGCAGTGGCGATGTCTTCGGCACCGCGTACACGTCCAAGGGCCCGAGCGCGTTCCGCCTGAAGTCCAGCACGGTGAAGTCAGGCGCGGAGCTGTGGGTGGACGGCTACGAGGCGCTCCTGGGCAATGCCCATGGCACGCCGCTGGTGCGCTGGCCGGATGACAAGGACACCGTGTACCTGGTGGACGAGGTGGGCCCCATGAAGCACGAGGGGCTGGCGGGGCTCGCGTCGGGCCGCATCTTCTTCAACGCCCTGGGCGAGTCCGCGTCGACCGTGGCGACCAGCAAGGGCGCTCGCGCGGTGCGAATCGTCCGCAAGGAGCAGCAGGTCCTGGTGGACGAGGAGTCGGAAGTCACCGCGCTCAACGACGTGGGCCATGTGCTGGGAACGGTGCGCGGCTCCGACAAGAAGCTGAGGCCCTTCCGCTGGTCCTCGAAGGAGGGCGTGCAGTGGCTGCCCCTGCCCGAGGGCTTCGTGTCGGGGAAGGCCGTGTCCCTCAACACCAGCGGCTGGGCCGTGGGCACCGCTACCTCCGAGGATGGCAAGACGCAGGCGGCCTTCATCTCCACGCCGGACGGCAAGAAGAGCGTCCCGCTGTCGCAGGTGGCACCCGAGGAGCTGACCAAGGCGGGCTATCGCTTCGTGGAGGCGCTGGCCGTCTCTGACGACTTCGAGGTCCTGGTCCGCGCCATCGATGGCCAGGGGCAGACCGTGCATCTGGTGCTGCGCCCATGAGCCCCACCGACACCGTTCTCCCATCGACTCTGCGAATGAGGAATCCCATCGTGAACCTGAATTCACCCCTGCGGGGGCTGTTGATGCTGTGCATGGTCGTCATGGCGGGCTGTGGAAGCTGCCAGGGGAGCACCCCGAGCTGCGACCCCAGCCAGGCGGGGACCCAGGGCTGCGCGTGCCGCACCGACTCCGCGAGCTGCAACGCGGGGCTGGTGTGCAACAGCGGGGCGTGCGTCCCGTGTGGCGCCGAGGGCCAGGAGTGCTGCGTCAGCGGCGCCTCCGGGGTCTGCAGCGGCTCGCTGATGTGCGTGATGGAGTCGGCCGGCGAGGTGTGCCGCAACTGCGGTGACCTGGGTGAGGCGTGCTGCAACTCGTCAGGCGGTCAGGTGTGCAACGCGGGGGGCAACTGCGTGGGCGGCGCTTGCCAGTCCGTGACGGGCGGGGCGTGTGACCCGGGGGGCTCGATTTTCACCGTGGGCATCCAGGACATGAACCTGTGCGCGGTGCGCGTCGTGGAGGTCCGCGCGACGACGGCCGCGAACGCGATGACGTGCGCGACCACCAGCGGCATGCTCAATCCGGGCGAGTCGTTCTTCGAGGTTCCGAACACGCCCATTGTCGACTTCGACATGTGCGTGGAGACGGAATCGGAGGGGCGCCGCTCCACCTCCGTGAGGGCCTTCGGCGACTTCGAGGCCCGGCGCTGCACGCTCTTCACCCGCTGCGGAGCCGCGGGCTGCGTCAGCGTCCGTCCGGGCATGTGCACCTAGCCCGAGGGGCGTGAGGAACGCGGGCGTCTTGGGGGACGCTCGCGCTCCCGCGCGTCGCGGCGAGGGTCTTCCGGCCCGAGGCCCTCGTCGCGGCACGCGGTCTTCAGCGCAGGAGCAGCCGCCGCACCAGCGGCAAGGGGAGGCTGCCCTGGGCGACGAAGGCGTCATGGAACTGCTTGAGGCCCGGACCCTTCGCGGCCTGGTAGTCCTGGGCCAGCCGCTGCACCTCCAGCTTGCCGAACGTGTAGTAGAGGTACGTGGGGTTGTAGGCGCCGCGCCGGGCCTCTTCGTAGGCATTGGCCGGCTGCTGGAAGCACTTCTCGCGGAACAGGCGCGCGGCGTCCTCCACGGTCCACCCGGCGGTGTGCAGCTTGATGCCGGCCACGTAGCGGCAGTCACGCAGCAGGGCCTCGGACAACTGCGCCAGACGCGGCTTCGGGTCTCCGTTTCCGAAGCCCTGGTCCAGCATCATCTGCTCGGCGTAGTGCGCCCAGCCCTCCGCGTTGCTGCCCACGGCGACCAGCTTGCGGACCTTCGTGGGGAAGCGGGGCGCGTAGAGGAACTGGAGGTAGTGGCCGGGCCACACCTCGTGGATGTTGATGACCGACACGACGGGCGCGTTGTAGAGGCTCAGGTGCTCCTCCTGGTGCTTCGCGTCCCATTCGGGCTCCACGGGCGTGACGTAGTAGAACGCCTCGGTGGCCTTCGTCTCGTAGGGCCCGGGCGTGTCCATGGAGGCGAACGAGCCTGAGCGTGCGTAGGGCGGCGTCTCCTCCACGCGGGGGCGCACCTCGGAGGGGATGGTGACCAGGTCCTTGGCGACGAGGAACTCGCGCACGCCTTCCACCGAGCGGCGCACCGACGGGATGAGGTCCTGGGCCGTGGGGTGGTCCTCTTCCATCCGAGCCATCACCTGGGCCGGAGTGAGGCGCGCGTCGATGCGCTTCGTGGTGGCCACGAAGTCGCGGAAGTCCTTCTCCAGATTGGCCTCTCCGCGCGCGAGCAGCTCCGGCAGGGGCAGGTCAATCATCTCCTCGTAGCGCAGCTTGGTCAGGAAGCGCTCCTCGCCCAGCGCGTACTTGCCGGTGGAGCGCGGCAGCAGGTCCGTCTCCAGCCAGCGCGCGTAGTCCTTCACCGCGGCCACGGCGGCGCGGTTGGCCGCGAGGAACGAGGACTGGAGCACGGCGTCGTTGCCCGCGGCGTCCTTGGCCCACGTCGCCACCGAGCCCTCGAAGAAGCCCACGGAGCCCTTCGCCATGCGGAGGGCCAGGTCGGTGAACTCGCGCGGCGGCGTCTGGACGTTGGCCTTGCCGGCGGCGAAGACGGCGGGCACGGCCTTCAGGCGCGCAATCACCGAGCGCAGCCGCTCGGCCTTCGGCGCGAAGTCGCGCTTCATCAGCCCGTCGATGGCGCCACCGGGCAGCCCCGCGTACAGCATGGGGTTGTGCTCCCAGCCGCGCACGACGCTCAGCTCGAAGTGCTCCGCGAGCAGCTGGCTCTCCACGGCCTCCGCGTCGATGGTGTCGTCGAAGGAGAGCGAGGCCCGGTCCACGGCGCGCAGTCGGGCGAGGAGCGTTTCCAGCTCGCGGATGCGGGCCTCGACGCGAGGCCGGCTCAGGTCCTCCAGCTTGCTGTCATAGGCATGCAGCCCCACCGCCGTGCCGTTCGACGGAGAGAAGTCGAACGAGGCCTCGAAGATGGTGTCCACCAGCTTCGCGAAGCTCTCGGGCGGATGGGCACTCCCCGAGGGCGACTCAGGGGTGGTGGAGGGCACCTGCCGCGCGCAGGCGCAGAAGAGCCAGCATGCGGTGAGAAGCAACGCGCGAGCGGGAACGGCTTTGAGCATTCCGCCGTTCTAACAAGGCGATTCAGGGCTTGCCCAACAGCTCCATCGCCGACGTTGTCAGTGCGGTGACACCCGTGCGCAGCGTGCGCTCGCGGTCCGGGATGAAGCCGGAAGAGTGGAGAGAGGGGAGCGGCTCGCCCCCCGAGCGGGACTGGGTGAAGCGCTGGGGTTCCACGGCTCCGAGCCAGAGCATCACCGCGGGGACTCCCGCGCGGCCGTACTCGGAGAAGTCCTCGCCGCCCATGACGGGCTGGGCCTCGCCCACGTTCTTCTCGCCCAGCACGCGCACCACGGCGTCGGTGAGTCGGCGGGTGAGCGCCGGGTCGTTGTACGTGGCGGGCGTGCCCTCCGTGACTTCGACCTTGGGAGGACGGGGGGCGCCCGAGGCGAGGGCCTCTGCCTTCGCGACGCGGTCGATTCCGTCGAGCAGCGCCTTGCGCACCTCCGGCTTGTACGAGCGCACGGTGAGCTGGAGGCGCACCTCGTCGGGGATGATGTTGTGCTTGGTGCCGCCCTGGATGGAGCCCACGGTGATGACGCCGGGCTCCAGGGGATGCTTCTCCCGGCTGACCACCGACTGGAGCGCGAGCACGGTGCGCGCCGCCATGACGATGGGGTCCACCGTGGTGTGCGGATACGCGCCGTGGCCGCCCTTGCCGTAGAGGGTGATGTCCACCGAGTCCACATGCGCCATCGCGTAGCCGGACACGTACTCCACCCGGCCGGCGGGAGCGGCGGTGGTGTTGTGGAGGGCCACCGCGAAGTCGGGCTTGGGGAAGCGCTTGAAGAGGCCGTCGGCCAGCATCTTCCGCGCGCCCGCGCCAATCTCTTCCGCGGGCTGGCCCACCAGCATCAGCGTGCCGCGCCACTGGTCCTTCTTCTTGGACAGCAGCGTGGCGGTGCCCAGCCACACCGTCATGTGCACGTCATGTCCGCACGCGTGCATCACCGACACCGTCTGGCCCTCGCCGTTCTTCACCGTCACCTTGCTCGCGTAGGGCAGGCCCGTCTTCTCCTCCATGGGCAGCCCGTCCAGGTCCGTGCGCAGCATGACGGTGGGGCCCGGCCCGTTGCGCAGCAGCGCGACGACACCCGTGCCGCCGACGCCGGTGGTGACGTCGAAGCCCAGCTTGCGCAGTCGCTCGGCGAGCTTCGCGGCGGTCTTCTCCTCCTGGAACGACAGCTCCGGGTTCTGGTGCAGGTCCCGGTAGAAGATGTCCAGCTCCGGATAGAGGCCATCCAGGCCCCCCAGCACGGTGGAGGGCTGCGCCGCGAGTGCACGCCCCACGGGCGCGGTCAGGAGGACGACGAGCAAGGCCAGCAGGGAAGGGCGGTTCACCAGGAGGTCTCCGGTCCGTGTCGAGAGCCGCGCCACTACACCACAGGACGAGGCTTTCGGTGGGAGGCGCGCGCGGCGCTCCTGGCTCCGGTCGGCTGGGGTCAGGCTGGACGCACCGATGCGGTGCGGGCCCGCGCGACATCGGGGGCGAAGTCCGTGGCGCGCAGGAAGTCGAACCAGCGGTCCAGCACCGTGGCGACCGGAGGCAGCTCCACGCCCATGCGCTGGGCCAGCGCGAGCGCCGGTTCCACCGGGTAGCGGGCCGTGTCGAGGAAGTCGAGCGACTCCGTGGCCGCGCCGAGCAGGCGCTCCGGCAACCAACGCACCCACGAGACGGGCAGGGCGAAGCGGGGTGCTCGTCGACCGGAGCGCTCCGCCGCCCAGCGCACGAGCTGGTGGAGTGGAGGAGTGCTCGGGTCCAGCAGCGTGTACTCCTGTCCCTGGCTCTCCGGCAGCTCCGCCACTCCGGCGAGGAAGCGCGCCAGGGTGTCCACTGCCACCACGGGAACGAAGGTCTCCGGCGTGCCCAGCAGCACGGGCATCGTCCCCGCGTGGACGCGCTGCAAGGTGTCTCCGAGGCCCAGGCTCTGCACCGTCGCTCCGGTGCGACTGTCTCCGATGACAGTGGACGGATGCACGGTGGTGACGGGAACACCGAGTCGCGTGGCGGTCTCCAGTGCCACCCGATGCGCGAGCGCCTTCGAGGCCTCATAGGCGCCCGAGCCCGTGAAGCCCAACGTGGGCGCGGGGACGACTTCGCCCGAGGCATCGAGTCGAGGACCGATGCGATATCCGCCCACGAGCACGAGTCGTCGCAGCGAGGGCAGTCGGGAGGCCAGCTCCACCACGGCGCGGGTGCCCTCGACGTTGGTGCGCCGAGCCGCATCGGCGGACAGGTTCCAGGCGAAGCGAGCGCCCAGATGGAACACGTCGCGCACGCCCTGAAGCACGTGCTCATCCCCGGCGCTCAGCCCCAGTCGAGGAGCATCCAGGTCGCCCTCCAGGAACACGAGCTGCTCGGGTGCGCCTCCCAGCCCGGCCACCCAGTCCCGGTACTCCTGGGCCCGAGCCCGCGCGTTGCGTGACAGCAGGGCCACCCGCTGGCCCCGCCGCGTGAGCTCCGGCACGAGCCAACGCCCTATCAAGCCCGTGGAGCCGATGACGAGCGCATCCGGTGATGTCGCCTTCATGATGACCTCGATATATCTAGACCAGTCTACATATTCTGGAGTCGAGCCCACGCGGCCCATCCGCGTCGGCTCGGGGCCGCTGTCAGTCCAGTGAGAGCAGGCGCTCCAGTTCCTTCGAGAGCTCCTCGACGGGAGCCCGACTCCGGTGGGCGCGCATCAGCAACAGGGCGCCTTCGATGGAGGAGAGCAGCAGGGCCGCGCGTCGCCGCGACTCGGTGGGCGTGAGGCCCTCCGCGCGGAGTCGCTCGGTGAGGAGCTGTTGCCAGGCGCGCAGGGCCTCGGCTGCCGCCGCGCGCACGGGTTCAGGGGTGGCGCCCGACGAGAGGACCACGGCCGAGACAGGGCACCCCTTCTCGAAGCCGGACGCCTCCGCCCGGTCCGCAAGCGTCGCCAGCGCGCGACGCAGCCCGGAGACGAGTCCCCGCTCCGTGGCGAGGTGCGCGTCGAGCAGCCGGGTGACTTCCGAGGCGGAGACCTGGAGCGCCTCCACCGCGAGCTGCTCCTTGCCGCCAGGGAAGTGGAAGTAGAGCGAGCCCCGAGGCGCCTTGCCGGCCTCCAGCAGCTCCTGGATGCCCGCGCCCGCATAGCCCGAGCGCTCCAGCATCTCCGCCGCCGCGGCAATCATCCGCCGGCGTGTGTCTTCTCCCTTGCTCACGAGGAGATGAATATACCGGTCATCATATTCTGTCGAGCCCTTCTGGGGCCGGACTTCAGCGGCGGCTCCTGCCCAGCTTGCCGATGAAGAGGACGTGGCGAGGGCCCTTGGTGCCGTGGGCGTGGGGGTGGAGGACCTCGACGGTGAAGCCGCACTTCTCCATGCGGCGCTCGAAGGCGGGGGCGGGGCCCGCGCTCCAGACGGCGAGCGTGCCTCCGGAGCGCAGCGCCCTGGCGGCGTTGGAGAGCCCAGGCAGGCCGTAGAGGCCTTGGTTGTCCGGGTGGGTGAGGGCGCTGGGCCCGTTGTCCACGTCGAGCAGGATGGCGTCGAAGGTGGCGGAGTGGTGGGCCATCACGTCGCCGACATCTCCCTCGATGACGGTGACGCGCTTGTCCTCGAGGGGGGCGCCGGCGAGAGGCGCGAGGTGGGGTCCCCGGTTCCAGGCGACGACAGTGGGCAGCAGCTCCACCACGGAGACGCGGACGCCCGGGCCCACGGTGTCCAGCACGGCGCGCGCGGTGTAGCCGAAGCCAAGCCCTCCGACGAGCACCCGCCCGGTTCCGGAGGTCACCACGCCAGCGCAGCCTGCCTTCGCGAGCGCTTCCTCCGAGCCGTGCATCCGGCTGGACATCAGCGTCTGTCCGCGCACGCGCAGGACGTACTCGTCCCCTCTGCGGACCAGGGTCAGCTCGCCCACGTCCGGAAGGTTCGCGCTCTCGAGTGTCTCCCAGGGCTTCATGGGCACGGCTCTTCGCCCGGAGCCGGCCCGGGGTCAAGCACTCCGCACGACACCTCGTGCCCTCGTGCCGTCGCCTGTGCCCGACGCCAGGGGTCATCCGCATCCATACCCTCGCGAGCCGCCGCCACGGAGCGGCGCGGCCCAGGAGGAACCCAGACCATGAACGAGCGCGAGGCTTACCTGCAGAAGATGGACGCCGAGAAGAAGCGAATCGATGCGCGAATCGCCGAAGTCGAGGCGCAGTCCGACATCCGCAAGGCGGACGAGGAGGTGAAGGAGCTGCATGGCGTGAAGCAGCGGCGCGAGGCCTTCCGCGGCAAGCTGGAGGAGTGGCGCCAGCGCGGCACGGAGGACTTCGAGCGGGGCAAGAAGGAGCTGCTCCGGGCCTGTGATGACACGAACAAGTCTCTCGTCGACGCGGAGGAGAAGGCGGGCGTGAGGCGCGCGACGTACGAGCGCAAGCGCGAAGCCGAGCTGCGTGAACTTGGCGCCCAGTTCGACGGTTGGGAGGCGAGCATCTCCCAGTCGCGGGCGGAGGACTCGCTGCTCACGAAGCAGGAACTCCAGTTCCTGCGCGGCTCCTTCAAGAGCACGGGGGATGCCCTGCGCCGTCTGATGTCGGCCAAGGGCGGTGAGTGGTCCAGGCTGCGCGGGGAGTACGAGGCCTCCTGGAAGGAGCTGCTGGACAACTCGCGCAAGATTCGCGCGGACGGCGCGGATGCGTCGCAGGCGCCGCCCTCTCCGTCCTGAGCGGACGCGCTGGGACGTGGGCACTCCACCCTCCACGTCCCATGCGGGGAGGAGACGTGCCCCGGTGTGACGCCGGCTGACGCGCGCGACACCCGGGGCATCCTGTCAGCCCCTGATGCGTGCACGCTACATTGCGTGTCTCCAGGAGAGACATCGCATGGGCGTGTTCGTGCAGGAGTCGCTGTCCACGCGGGACGAGTCACACGCCGCCTCCTCCTCCGGCGCCACCGAGGGAGGAAACTCCCGGACGCGCGCGCTGGGCCAGCTCCAGCAGACCTTTGACGCATCGCCCCGGGTGGTCGCCCAGGCGAAGCAGGCCCAGACGCTCCAGCGCCGTGCCTCTCCGAGCAACGACACCGGACTGCCCGATGGCTTGAAGTCCGGAGTGGAGGCGCTCTCCGGGATGGCGATGGACGACGTGCGCGTCCACTACAACTCGTCAGCGCCCGCGCAGCTCCAGGCCCTGGCGTACACGCAGGGCTCGGACATCCACGTCGCGCCAGGGCAGGAGAAGCACCTGGCCCACGAGGCCTGGCACGTCGTGCAGCAGAAGCAGGGGCGCGTGCGTCCCACGACGCAGCTACAGGGCGAGTCCCTCAACGATGCGCCGGGCCTGGAGTCCGAGGCCGACCTGATGGGTTCGCGCGCCTCGGGCCTGAAGCTGACCGGGCCCACCCTCGACTCCGAGCCCTTTCAGCGCAAGGTCGCGCCCGTCTCGGGCGACACGTCGCTCGAGCCCATTCAGCGCGTGGCGGTTCAACTGGGGATCAACGGGGCGGGGAACATCAACAACGTAAACGTGGGCGGACGCGCGGGCTCCCTGTGGCCCCAGGAGCGTCACCACACCACTCCCTGGCAGACGTACCTGGACACGCTGGACCGGGCGTTGCTCAACCGGAACTTCGCCCAGGCCCTCAACAACATGAACACCCTGGATGCCCACCTGCGGAATCTGCCGGGCTGGGACCTGGTCGACAGCCTGGAGGCTGGCAAGCAGGAAGAGGCCGAGGCTGAGATTGACGAGCTGGCGGCCCGACGCGCGGCGGCCAACGCCGCGGCTGCGGACACACCCGCGCAGGCCTTCGCGATACAGGCCTACGCCCAGCAGTGGATTGTCGTGCGCAGCAAGCTGCCGCTGTCCCAGGCGAACTTCGGAGGTGGCGCGGGGGCGGTGGCGGGCGACGCCGCGATGGCCCGGGCGGGCAACCAGGTCGGTGGTGGAGGCGTCACCAACGCCGAGCTGCGGGGCGCCCTGCTCGGACTCTTCGACTTCGACACCGTGACGGACGTCCAGACGGACGAAGACGGGAACAGCGCCACCGCGGAGTACCGGGCCTTCGGCTTGAGTCCGGACGACACGACCCAGGACCTGGATGAGCTCCGGGCGCTCATCTTCGAGCAGCATGCCCGCTCCATCCGGCTGGCCTATCCCCGGGCCTTCGCGAGGCTCTACCCGGACATCCCGTCGATGGTGGCCAACATGGAGGCACATTGGGGGCGTGGCGACCCCGACGACTCGGATGCCGAAATCACGGACGCGTCCGGCTCGGAATCCGACTGAGGCAGGAGGGCCGTGGGGCGCCCCCGCCCGTCCAGGATGACGGGGCGGGGGGCCGGCTCGGTCCGCGCTACTCCGCGCGCTTCACCTTCTTCGAGTTGTCCACCAGCACCTTGGCGAAGGTGAGCCCGGTGGGGCCCGCGTCCGCCTGGATGGTGTCACCCGGGAGGAACTCGCCGCTGAGCACCTTGAGCGCCAGCGGATCCAACAGGTTCTTCTGCACCGCGCGCTTCAGGGGCCGCGCGCCGTACGTCGGGTCGTACCCGCGTTCCGCCAGCATCTCGCGGGCCGCGTCGGTCAGCTCCAGCGACAGCCGCTTGTCGGCGAGCAGCTTGTCGAGCTTCGCGAGCTGGATGTCGACGATGCGGTAGATGTCCTTCTTGCGCAGCGGCTCGAAGATGACGATTTCGTCCACGCGGTTGAGGAACTCCGGGCGGAAGTGGCCGCGCAGCGCGTCCATGACGTCCTCGCGCGTCTTGTCGTCCAGTTCCTCCTTGCCCGCCATGCCCGCCTGGATATCGGCGGAGCCCAGGTTGGACGTCATGATGAGCACCGTGTTCTTGAAGTCCACGGTGCGGCCCTGGCTGTCCGTCAGCCGGCCCTCGTCCAGAATCTGGAGCAGGATGTTGAAGACGTCCGGGTGTGCCTTCTCGATTTCGTCGAAGAGGACCACCGTGTAGGGACGGCGGCGCACCGCCTCCGTGAGCTGACCGCCCTCCTCGTAGCCGACGTAGCCCGGAGGCGCGCCCACCAGTCGGGCCACGGCGTGCTTCTCCATGAACTCGGACATGTCGATGCGGACCATGGCCGTGTCGTCATCGAAGAGGAACTCCGCCAGTGCCTTCGCCGTCTCCGTCTTTCCCACGCCCGTGGGGCCCAGGAAGATGAACGAGCCGATGGGCCGGTTCGGGTCCTGCAATCCGCTGCGCGCGCGGCGCACGGCGTTGGACACCGCCTCAATGGGGCTGCGCTGACCAATCACCCGCTGGGCCAGCCGGTCCTCCATGTGGACCAGCTTGTGGACCTCGCCCTCCATCAGCCGCGAGACGGGGATGCCCGTCCACTTGGCCACCACGGCGGCGATGTCCTCGGAGTCCACCTCCTCCTTGAGGAACTTCTGTTTCTTCTGCAGCTCCAGGAGCTTGCTGTTCTGCGTCTGGACCTCCTTCTCCAGGGAGGGCAGGACGCCGAACTTCAGCTCCGCGGCGCGGTTGAGGTCACCCTGGCGCTCGGCGGCGACCTGGTCGTTCTTCACCTTCTCCAGCTTCTCCTTCAGCGTCCGGATGGCGCCGATGGCCGTCTTCTCCGCGTCCCAATGGACCTTGAGCGCGTCGAAGCGCTCGCGCAGGTTGGCCAGCTCCTTCTCGATGGCCGCCAGGCGCTCTTGCGAGTGCGGGTCCGTCTCCTTGCGCAGGCCCTCCTTCTCAATCTGGAGCTGCGTCATCTTCCGGCGCATGTCGTCCAGCTCGGTGGGCATGGAGTCGATTTCGATGCGCAGGCGGCTGGCGGCCTCGTCGATGAGGTCGATGGCCTTGTCCGGCAGGAAGCGGTCCGCGATGTAGCGGTGGCTGAGCGTGGCGGCGGCCACCAGCGCGGTGTCCTGGATGCGCACGCCGTGGTGCACCTCGTAGCGCTCCTTCAGCCCGCGAAGGATGCTGATGGTGTCGTGCACGCTGGGCTCGCCCACGAAGACGGGCTGGAACCGGCGCTCCAGGGCCGCGTCCTTTTCAATGTGCTTGCGGTACTCGTCCAGCGTCGTCGCGCCGATGCAGTGCAGCTCGCCGCGCGCCAGCGCCGGCTTGAGCATGTTGCCCGCGTCCATGGCCCCCTCGGCCTTGCCCGCGCCGACAATCGTGTGGATTTCGTCGATGAAGAGGATGACCTGACCGGACGCGTCGGCGACCTCCTTGAGCACCGCCTTGAGCCGCTCCTCGAACTCACCGCGGAACTTGGCGCCGGCCACCAGGGCGCCCATGTCCAGTGTGATGAGCTGCTTGTTCTTCAGGCCCTCCGGCACGTCGCCGTCGACGATGCGCCGCGCCAGCCCCTCGGCGATGGCCGTCTTGCCCACGCCCGGCTCGCCGATGAGCACCGGGTTGTTCTTCGTGCGCCGGCTGAGCACCTGGATGCAGCGGCGAATCTCCTCGTCGCGACCGATGACGGGGTCCAGCTTCCCCGCGCGCGCCGCCTCCGTGAGGTCCCGCCCGTACTTCTCCAGCGCCTGATAGGTGGACTCCGCGTCCTGGCTCGTCACGCGCCCGGAGCCGCGGACCTCCTTGAGGGCGGCCACCACCCGCTCGCGGGTGATGCCGGACGCCTTCATGACCTCGCCCGTCGTGCCCTTGTCCTGGGTCAACGCGAGCAGCAGATGCTCGGACGAGATGAACTCGTCCTTGAGCGCCTTGGCCTCGTCCTCCGCCTTGTCGAACGTCTTGAGCAGGCGCTGGCCCAGCATGGCGCTCTCGCCGCCCTGCATCTTGGGCAGCTTGCCCAGGGCTTCACCCAGGCGGGACGAGAACAGCTTCACGTCGGCGCCAAGCTTGCGCAGCAGGGGGTCGACGATTCCGTCCTTCTGTCCCAACAGCGCCGCGGCCAGGTGCTCAGGCTCGTACTGGGGATTGTCGGCGCGGCGGGCCAGCGTCTGGCCTTCCTGGATGGCTTCCTGCGCCTTCACCGTGAACTTATCGAGTCGCATACACTCAACGTAAGAGTTGGCTCGACCTTGGCAATCGAGCTCAGGAAGTTAACGCGCGGTGTCATGACTGCGCCAGAAGCGGAATACTTTGGACTCCTGGTAGCGGCTGGATTTTCGAGGTGCTTGAGTTGCCATCAGGGGCAAGGCTCGGTTATAGGCGGCGCCCACCCTCGGGGGGCTGACTCTGGAAGCGCACGGCGGCTATCTCATTCGACTCGAAAGCTTCGGCGGGCTGGATTTGCTCCGGCAGGCCCGTGAAGCGCTGCGGCTGGACGGCGCATCGGGCGCCACGGGCCTGCAGGTGTCGGTCAATCGGCGCCGCAAGGTGGTGCGGCTGGCCTACGTGGGCCCCTTCACGCAGGGCCGGCCGGGCGCGCACTGGTATGCCGCGCACCATGCGCTGCCCCGGCTGCTGTCCCGGGCGGCCAACGCCACGGTGCATGCCTACGTCTATGACCCGGACGAGGGTGAGGAAGTCCTCGCCTACGGCAACGGTCGGCGCGTGGGTGGCGAGCGGGTGGTCTACGACAACGTGGAGCTGCCCGAGGGCCGTCCCGAGGACCTGGACGAAGCGGCCTTCACGCACATGCAGTCGCGCTGGCCCATGGGGCACCTGGCGCACGTCTTCGGCCTGTCGCGCAAGGAGCTGCTGCGGCTGCCTCGGGCGGGGCTGGGGCGGGTGCTGTCGCTGGAGGAGGACTCCTCGGCGGACGTGGAGTCCGCGCTGGAGGCCCTGTTGCCGGGCGGCGTGGCACCCCACGCCCACTGACGTTCCGGGAGGCTGCTAGCCGTCCGCCGGGCTGTCCTGGGCGACGAGCGCGTCTCGCACGGTGTCGCTGCGGAAGTACTGGCCGAGCAGGGCGAAGGTGCCCGCGATGACGGCCGTCCCCAGCACCGTCAGTCCCAGGGCCATCCAGGGGGCCACGCTGGTGACGACCTCGGCTGTCGTGGGGTCCTGGTACTCGGGGCGCTGGGTGAGTGTCTGGGCGAGCGTGACGCCCACGCGGCGGGACACCACGGCCCACTGGGCGCCGTCGATGGTGCGCAGCACCGCCACCGTGAGCGCGGCGCGGCCGAGCATCTTGCGCAAGGCGTCCCGAGGCAGTCCGCCCGAGCGCAGAATGTTGGACGCGGAGACGAAGACGAAGGCGCACGCCACGGCGAGCACGCCCATCAACACGGCGCGCGGCTCTCGCATGGGCTCCAGGGCCTGGTACTGCACCTCCAGCAGCTTCTGGAGGACAGCGGGGTCGCTGCCCAGGAGGAACGGAGGGCTGGCCTCCATGTGCCGGGAGCGGACCTCGTAGAAGTGGGCCATCTCCATGGCCTCGTTCAGCGCGCCCCAGCCCGTGAAGATGGCGAGCACGACACACGCGAGGGCCGCGAAACGAATGCGCCCGGGAAGCCTGCCCGAGCGGGGAGCCGACGCCATCACCGCTTGCTTGCCTCCACGAAGCGCAGGCGCAGATCCGCGAGCAATCCGTCGAAGAGCTTCTCCTCGTCCGGCGTCAGGTTGCTCCGCGTTTTCTGCCGCAACATCGACAACAGGTCCAGGTTCTGCCGGGCCAACGGCAAGTCCTTCGACGTCTGGCCCGTCTCCGGGTTCGGCGCGTCACCGAGGTGGATGAGCACCGCGGTGCCCAACCCCACGATGAACGTGCTGAAGGAGATGGCCTCCTCGGACGCGGAGCGCGCTTCCCCCCGCATCACGAAGGTCTCGCCGCGCTTCTCGTCCACGGGGCTCATGGGGTGCCAGGCTCCTCGCCCTCGGGCTCATCCTTGCCCTCTGCCTCATCGGAGGAAGAGGCCGTCTCATCGGCCGCGTCGGAGGACTCATCCTCGTCGTCCGCCTCGTCCTCTTCGTCGAGGTCATCCTCTTCGTCGTCGTAGTCGTCGTCGACGTCGTCATCCATGAAGGTCTCCACCGGCGTGGCCTTGTCCGCCACATCCGGCAGGCCCTTGAGGTGGCGCTCGTGCGCTTTCTCGTCCAACTGGCCCGAGCGCAGGTACCGCTCCGCGGTGCGCTTATCGAGATACTTGGGGTCCACCGTGTCCGCCATGTTTCAAATCCTCGGAATTGCTTGGAAAATAGCGCGCTACCTTATAGCAGAGGGGGCGACTGTCAACGCCGCCGTCCCGCCTTCCTGGTGCCGATGAACGCCCCGCCCCGTCCGCTGCTTCCCCCGGGACTGTATCTGCTGTGCGATGACACCGTGCGGGTGGACATGCCCCTGATTCTCAAGGCGGAGCGGATGCTCGCGGGTGGAGCGCGGGTGGTGCAACTGCGCATGAAGCGAACGCCGGTGCGCGAGGCGCTGTCCGTGGCTCGGGAGGTCGTCCGGTTGTGTCGGCGCGCGGGCGCGGTGTGCCTGCTCAACGACAGGGTGGACCTGGCGCTGCTGGCGGACGCGGATGGCGTGCACGTGGGCGATGAGGACCTGCCCGCGGAGGCGGCGCGCGCGCTCCTGGGGCCTGGTCGCCTGGTGGGCGTCACGGTGCGAGACGCCGAGGGCGCGAAGGCGGCGCGAGAGGTGGGCGCGGACTACGTGGGCGTGGGGCCCGTCTTCGGCACGACGACGAAGCAGGTGCCCGCACCGGTGCTGGGGCTGGAGGGGCTGGCGCGGGTCGTGACTGACAGTCCGCTGCCGGTGGTGGGCATTGGTGGCGTGGGGCTGGAGAACGTGGGGCGGGTGGCCGCGTCGGGCGTGCATGGCGCGGCGGTGGTTTCGGACGTCCTGCTCGCCCAGGATATCGCCGAGCGGGTGCGCCTGCTGACGGCTGCGTTTGAACGGGGACGTGTGGGGGGGTAGGTTCGACCGACGGACCCCCCCCATGAACAATCATCCGCGTCACCATGGCCAGCCGCCCCGGCGGCCCAACATCGGCATTACCCCGGACTGGAGCCAGCCCGAGGATCAGCCCTTCGCGCGGTACGAGCTGAAGGTGCCCTACGCCGACGCGGTGCTGCGCGCCGGGGGCCTTCCGTTCGTCCTGCCGTACGCGGACGACCCCACGTGTGTGGACGCGTATCTGGACCGCGTGTCCGGACTGCTCGTCACGGGCGGCGCCTTCGACATTCCTCCCGAGGCGTATGGGGAAACGGCGCGCGAGGGACTGGGCGCGCTGAAGGAAGGGCGCACCGCGTTCGAGGCGGCGCTGATGCGCGGGGCGCTCAAGCGCAACATGCCGGTGCTGGGCGTCTGTGGCGGCATGCAGCTTCTCAACGTGGTGTTGGGTGGCACGCTGTTCCAGGACATCGGCCGTGAGGTGCAGGGCGCTCGTGAGCACGAGCAGAAGCATGACCGCACGCAGCCGCAGCATCCGGTGGACGTGCGCAGCGGCTCGCTGCTCGCGGAGGCGGTGGGGCACGGCCAGCTCATGGTGAACTCCACGCATCACCAGTCGGTGCGCAGCCCCGGGCGCGACGTGAGCATCTGCGCGATGGCGCCCGACGGCGTGGTGGAGGCCATCGAGTCCACCACCCACGCCTTCGCTGTGGGCGTGCAGTGGCATCCCGAGTACATGGCGACGACGATTCCCGTGCACGTGGGGCTGTACAAGTCCTTCATCCAGAAAGCGCGAGAGCATCGGCGGTGATTCCGCGCGTCGTCCTGTTGGCGGGGCTCGAGCCCACGGGAAGAGCGGGGCTGCTGGCGGATGTGGCCGTGGTGCGTGCGCTGGAAGGGCAGCCGGTGGCGGTGCCCCTGGCGCAGACGGCGCAGGGCCGTGTCACCTTCTCCTGGGTGGCGTCTCCGCCCCGCGTGGTGCGTGCGCAGCTGATCGCCGCGCGCGAGCTGGGTGAGGTGCACGCGGTGAAGTGGGGCATGGTGCCGGGCCTCGCGCAGCTCGAGGCCGCGAGCGCCGCGCTGGCCGGGACGCGGGCCTGGTGGGTGGTGGACCCGGTGGTGCGGACGTCTCGGGGGCAGGTGTTGTCCCGTTTGTCTGCCCGGCGCTACCTGTCGCTCGCGGGCCCGCGTGTCGTGCTCACCCCGAACCTGGACGAAGCCGGGTGGCTCCTGGGCAGGCCCGTACCGGACACGGTGGGGGCGGCGCGTGAGGCGGCTGTCGCGCTGGTCGAGCACGGCTTCGGCGCGGTGCTGGTGAAGGGCGGGCACCTGCCGGATGCGCGGGGGTTGGCGGATGTGCTGGCCACGCCCGAAGGCGTCCGTGTGTTGAAGGGCCAGCGACTGGCGCGCGCGCCCGAGCGTCGTGGCACGGGGTGTCGGCTGGCCTCCGCGCTGGCGACGGAGCTGGGGCGGGGCCGCACGCTGGAGGCCGCCACGCGCGTGGCTCGGGCCCTGGTGGTGCGCTACCTGCGCACGGGCGCGGAGTAGGGCGGGCCGGGCACGTCGCACGGTACTCACGCGGCCCGGAGGTAGGTGGTGCGCTACTGGCGCACGGGCTTGGAGCAGGGCGGGCCGGGCACGTCGCGCGCTGGTGTTACTCGGCCCGGCTGCGGCTTTCGAAGCGGGTGTACTCGGCGAGGAACACCAGGGAGATTTCGCCGATGGGCCCGTTGCGCTGCTTGGCGATGATGAGCTCGACGGGGATGACGGTGTTTGACTGCGACTGAGGCGGCGCCTCGCCCCCTTCTTCCGTCTCCTCGCGGTGGATGAACATCACCACGTCGGCGTCCTGTTCGATGGAGCCGGACTCACGCAGGTCCGACAGCATGGGCTTGCCGCCCTTGCGCTCCTCGACCTTACGGCTGAGCTGACTGAGCGCGATGATGGGGACCTCCAGCTCCTTGGCCAGTTGCTTGAGCGCGCGGGAGATTTCGGCGACTTCCAACTGGCGGCTCTCCACCTTGCCCTTCTGATGCATCAACTGGAGGTAGTCGATGATGAGGAGAGACAGGCGCGGGTCCTTCTGCTTCACGCGGCGCGCCTTGGCGCGCAGGTCGAACGGAGACAGGCCACCCGAGTCGTCGATGTAGATGGGCGCGTTGTAGAGGGCACCCGCCATCTCCTGGAACTTCTCCTCGTCGTGCGGAGAGAGCCGGCCGCCACGCAGCTTCTTCATGTCCACGCGCGCGGTGGACGCGAGCAGACGCATCAGGAGCTGGTCGGCGGGCATTTCCAGGCTGAAGATGCCAACGGCCTTGTTCTCCTTCAGCGCCGCGTTCACCGCGATGTTCATCGCGAAGGACGTCTTGCCGACGCCAGGACGCGCCGCGAGGATGATGAGCTCACCGGCGTGCAGCCCCGTGAGCTGGTTGTCCAGGTCGATGTATCCGGTGGACAGGCCCGTGATGCCCGTCGACGCCGCCTTCATCTTGTCGAGCAGATCGAGCGTGTGCTCCATCAGCTCGCTGACGGGCCGCAGGTCTCCCTCGCGCTTCTTCTCCGCGAGGAGGAACACCTTGCGCTCGGCCTCGTCGAGCAACACCTCCAGCTCGCCCGTCTCCTGGCTGGCGAGGTCCTGGATTTCGCGGCCGACGTTCGCCAGCCGGCGTCGCAGCGCCTGGTCCTTGACGATGTTCGCGTACTGGACGGCGTTGGAGGCCAGCGGAACCACCTGGTCCAACCGCATCAGGTACGCGGGGCCGCCCACGGCGACGAGGTGTCCCAGGACCTTGAGTTCTTCAGCCAGCGTCAGGTGGTCGACCTGTTGCTGCTTTCCGTCCAGGCGAATCATCGCCGCGAAAATCTGCGCGTGCGCGGGGCTGGAGAAGTCGTCCGCGTGGACCACTTCGCCTACGGCAGCGATGAGCGTGTTGTCCGCGAGTACGGCGCCGAGCACTGCACGCTCGGCGGCCAGGTCCTCGTGGACCTTTCGCCCATCTCTGAGGTCTAGGGAGTTCTCCATGGCTGCCCGCCCACTCTACAGGCGGCTCTGACATGGCAGAAATATTCCGCCACAGACCTGTAGCGGCGGGTGGGCGGAGGAAGGTGGACCTACCCGCAATCAGCCTTCCATTCCCCAACGCTGGAGGAATGCTTCACGCCACGTGCGGCTGAGCACCACCGTCGTGCCGTTCCTCAGCACGAGGATTCCGTCTCCGTGGCTCCAGGGCTCCAGCTTCGCCACCGCGTCCAGGTTGATGATGTCTCCGCGGTGGATGCGCACGAAGCGCTCCGGGTCCAACCGCTCCTCCAGCGCGCGCAGGCTCTGGCGCACCAGATGCTCACCCTGGGCGGTGTACACGCGCACGTACTTGTCCTCGGCTGACAGGCGCCACACGTCCTCCAGGCGCAGCGGCACCCACGCCTCGCCCGACTTCACCACCAGCCGCTCCAGCGCGCGTCGTGGCGTCGCCGAGGCCACTTCCCGCAGGAGCGCCTGGATCCTCGCGGCCTCCGAGCCTCCACCGAGCAGCAGCGCATGGGCCTTGTCCAGCGCGCGGGCGAAGCGCTCGCCGTCGTAGGGCTTGAGCAGGTAGTCCACCGCGTGCGCCTCGAAGGCCCGGAGCGCGAAGCCGTCATACGCGGTGGAGAAGATGACCGCGGGGCCCGTTCCCGGCCCGAGCGCCTCCAGCACCTCGAAGCCCGTCAGTCCTGGCATCTGCACGTCGAGGATGACGAGGTCTGGCTTCAGCGACTCGATGCTCGCGAGCGCTTCCGTTCCATCCGCGGCCTCGCCCACCAGCGTGAAGCGCGACTCGCCTTCCAGAAAGCGCCGCACCTTGGCCCGGGCGGGTGTCTCGTCGTCCACCGCCAGCACGCGGAAGGTCGTCATGGCTTCGCTCCCAGGGGCAGCGTCAGCGACACGCGCGCTCCGCCCTCGGGCCCCTGGCCTCTCTCCAGCCGGGCCCGCCCGTCGTGCAGGAGCGCGAGGATCTGCTCCAGGTGCGCCAGTCCCACGCCCGTCCCCGAGGCGGGCGACTCACCGCCGAAGCCTCGGCCCGTGTCCTCGACCTCCAGCCGCCACGTGCCCGCCGTCTCGCTGGCGCGGATGCGCACCTCTAGCGGCTGCACGCGGTCCTGGTTGTGCTTCACCGCGTTCTCCACCAGGGTCTGCAACGCGAAGCAGGGCACGCGCGCCGAGTCCAGGCCCGGCTCCACGCTCCAGTGCACCGCGAGCCGGTCCCCGAAGCGCGCGGACAGGAGCCCCACGAAGCGCGCGGTATGCGCGCGCTCCTCGGCCAGTGTCCACGTGGGCTCCGCGCGCTCCAGGCTTGCGCGCAGCACGTGCCCCAGGTCGCTGAGCAGCCGGTCCGTTCGCGCCAGGTCCTCGTACATGACCGAGCTGATGGTGTGCAGCGAGTTGAAGAGGAAGTGCGGGTGGAGCTGACCGGTGAGGGACTGGAGCTGCGCGCTGCGAAGCTCACCCTCCAGCTCCGCTTCGCGCAGCGCCCGCGCATGTTGATTCCGCCAGGCCGTGAAGAGGCTGATGAAGGTGACGGCGAGCCCGTAGGCAATCAGGTCCTTCGACACCTCCATGGGCAGTCGGAAGGCCATGGGCCCGTACTCGTACTCACCCCAGCCCAGCAGCGGGTAGAGCAGGTAGCGAATGCCCAGCATGACCAGGATGTGCACGGAGGTGTAGAGCGCGAGTCCCACCACGTGCAGGCCCAGGAAGCGCGCCCACCCCGAGGCGCGCGGTGACGGGGCGTTCAGCGTCGCGGTCTGGATGAGGGGCAGCGTCACCCAGGCCGAGAGCGCACCGGTGATTTCCCAGAAGAAGGCCCGCGATGCGGGGAGGGAGGTGTGTCCGTTGGCGAGCTGATCCAACCTCACCGCGGCGCCGTACGACACGCCCACGACGAGGCAGAAGGCCAACACCCCGAGCACCGGGCGCAACCGGAAGCGGGGCCACCGCCAGGACCGGGACTGCGGCACCTCGAGGGCGGACGTCGGGAGGGTGTCAGCCATGGCTCTCCGTCACGCAGTATGCCCCGTGGGCGCGCCCTGGAGCGTCGCTTCGGGACGGGACACCACACGGGCCTTCAACCCGAAGAACGGCCTCAACCAGGGCAGGCGGGCCACCAGCTCGCTCAAGCCCCAGCTGACCACGAAGGTCGTGACGAGCACGCAGCCGAAGAGGCTCCACGGCCCCACGGGCAGCCGCAGCATCGCGAAGCCGACGACGATGATGACCGTCTGGTGGAAGATGTAGAACGGATACGACAGCTCCTGCGCGTGCCGGACCCATCGGCTTTCCGTCCGCACGCACCGGCGCGCCCAGCCCAGCGCGGTCAGGATGAACAGCCACTGGGCCGACGTGCCCCCGAGCACCTCGGGCACCAGGTCGAACTCGCTCTCAGGCGCCATGATGGCGAAGAGGACCGCTGACACGCCCAGCAGCCACCACCGGCGCTCCACCAGGACGTCCCAGACCCTGGGCGCGCGGCCGAGCAGGTGCCCCATGAGGAACAGCAGGCCGTAGTGGCCAAAGGTCCTCGGGTCGTCGAACAGCGCGTGCGTCTGCGGGAAGCGGTGCAGCAGCAGGTCGTTGACGAAGAGCGGGATGAACAGCCACAGGAGATTCGGACCCCGGCACAGCCAGGCCTCGGCCGTCGCGAGCCAGGCCTTCCCGCGCGTTGTCCCCAGCGCCCAGAACAGCGGCAGCGCCAGGAGGCAGAAGGCGAAGAGGTAGACGACGAACCAGAGGTGGTGCCAGCTCAGGCTGCCCGCGGGGTAGGGGACGAGGCCGAAGACTGAGGGATAGAAGTCCGCGTAGCTTCCCTGGAACCGCCCCGTGAACACGCGCTCCACGTAGATTTGCGGCGGCACGATGACGAACATGCCGAAGACCACCGGCAGCAGCAGCCGCCGCGTCCGGTCCCCCGCGAAGCCACGCAGCGAGCGACGCCGCAGCGCGAGCGCCGTCCCCACGCCGGAGATGACCATCAACAGCGGCATGCGCACGTGGTGCAGGATGTCCATGGGCAGCTCCAGCACCGGCAGCAGCGTGGGCGCCTTGATGTGCCAGTCCCACCGGTTGAACATCATCCCCGTGTGGAACAGGTGCAGCACGAGGATGGCGACGACGCGGAGCCAGTCCAGGTCAGGGCGATGGGCGTCGGCGGGGGATGTCGGGGTGGGTGCGGGCGTGCTCATGGGTGAGCCTCCTGTGCCTCCCGCGATACCCACCCGCCTCGGAAGCCTCCACGCGCCTGTCGTAGGACGGACTGGCCACGGCGCGAGCCGGACGCGAGACACGGCGCCCATCCCCAAATGAAAAGGCCGCCCGGGTTGCCCCGGACGGCCTTCTCGAACCCGCTTGAGGCGGAGTCGAGCCGCTACTCGGCGGCGACTTCGACCTTGATCTTCGCCGTCACGTCGCGGTGCAGGCGCAGCTCGACTTCGTAGCTGCCAATCGCCTTGATGGGCTCGGGCAGGTGCAGGGCGCGACGGTCCACCGTCTGACCCTGGGCCGCCACGGCCTCGGCGATGTCCAGCGCGGTGACGGACCCGAACAGCTTGTCCTGATCGCCGACCTTGCGCTTGATGACGACCTTGATGGAGCCGACCTTCTTCGCCTGCTCCTCCGCGGCGCCCTTCAGCTTGGCATTGCGGGCGGTGATGACCGCCTTCTCGTGCTCGAGCTGACGGAGGTTCTGCTCGCTCGCCAGAACCGCCTTCTTGCGCGGCAGCAGGTAGTTACGGCCGAAGCCGTCCTTCACGGTGACGAGCTCCCCGGACTTGCCGAGGTTCTCGATGTCCTCTCGCAGAATGACCTTCATGTTCAGTCTCCTGAGCGGACCCGGCGGTTAGCCGACCACCGCGTTGTAGGGGAGCAGGGCGATGCCGCGCGCGCGCTTGATGGCCGTGGCCACCTCACGCTGGTGCTTCGCGCAGTTGCCAGAGATGCGGCGGGGAATGATCTTGCCGCGCTCGGTGACGAAGTACTTCAGCGTCGCCTGGTCCTTGAAATCCACCGACGCGTTCTTCTCCGCGCAGAACCGGCAGACCTTCTTGCGGCCGAAGCCACGGCCACCGCCGCGCTTCTCGTCATCGCCGCCCATGCCACCGCGGTCGCCGCGATCACCACCGCGGTCGCCGCCACGGTCGCCGCCGCGATCACCGCGAGGCCCACCGCCGCCGCCGAAGCCGCCACTGCGGCCGCCCGACGACGAACCGCCCGTCTTGCTGTCCGTACCGTTGCTCATGAACTTTCTCGTTTCCTGAAAAGGTCCCTAGAGAATGTCCCAGGTGGCGCTCAGGCCTCCTCGGACGACTCCTCCTCCGCCTCGCCCACGGACTCCTCGGCGACATCGCCTCGGAAGCCGCCACCCTCGCGCTCCGCGGGAGCACCCGGACGGGTCTCCTCCACGTCGCCGGCGAGCTTCAGGTCCTCGAGGACCGGACGCGTCTCGGGGTCCACCTCATCCGCCAGCTTCACGGAGATGTAGCGGGTGACCTCATCGAGGTTCTTCAGGTTGCGCTCAATCTCGGCCACCAGCTTCGCGCCGCCCAGGTAGCTGGCGTGCACGTAGATGGCGCGGGGCTGCTTCGCCACGGGGAACAGGGTCTTCTTCTTGCCCCACACCGTGAAGCGGAGAACCTTGCCTCCCTCGCGGTCGACGATGCCACGGACGCGCTCCTTGAGCTTGTCCACGTTGTCGTCCGTCAGGTCCGGCTTGACCAGGAAGATGGTCTCGTACTCACGAAGCCGCTTGGCGGCCTGCGTCTCTGCCATGTTTTCTCTCCCCTTGGGGTCGAGTGCCCCCCGGACAATCCGAGGAGCGGGGAAACGGCGATTGGCCCCATGGCCACCACCGGGAACGGGAAACCGCGCGCCCGTCACCCTCGCGCTACGTCCCGTGCACCAACACGGGAAGCTGAAAAAGAACATCCCACTGGATCAACCACCCAGCGAGCGAACGGGCCTTCTAGGAGGGCCCCCCGGGCAAGTCAAGCTCCCGGAAAGCTCGCCTGTCCGCTCCCCCCGTCCCGGGCGCTCCGAGGGGCCTCAGGCCTTCCGGTTGAAGCGGTTCATCGCCACCGACAGCCCCTCGCGCACCCAGCACTCGGTCATGTCCATGGCGCGGTCCTTCAGCTCGTCCAGCTGGCGGCGCTCCCCGTCGTCGAAGTTGGACAGGACGTAGTCGGCGACGCGCTCGCGGGCGTTGGGGCCCTCCGGCTTGTCGATGCCGAAGCGCAGTCGGATGAACGCCTCCGAGCCCAGGCTCGCGACGATGCTCTTCAGGCCGTTGTGGCCCCCGCTGCCGCCGCCCGCCTTGAGCTGCAGCCGGCCCAGGGGCAGGTCCAGTTCATCGTGGATGACGAGCACGTCCTCGGGAGCAATCTTGTAGAAGCGCGCCGCCTCGGCCACCGAGCGGCCCGACAGGTTCATGAAGGTCTGCGGCTCGACGAAGAGGATGCGCTCGCCCGCCAGGGTCCCCTGGCCCACCTTCGCGGCGAACTTCTCCTGGTTCAGCTCCGCGCGCGCCCGCGACAGCAGCGCCTCCACCACCATGAATCCGATGTTGTGCCGGTGCCGCTCGTACTCGCGCCCCGGGTTGCCAAGCCCGCAGATGAGCTTCATGGGAGGCTCCAAAAAGAAACGGGGCCAGCCTCAGGGAGGCCGGCCCCGTGTCCAGGGTACACCGGAAGACGACTACTTCTTCGCGGGGGCCTTGGCCGCGGCCGCGGGGGCCGCCGCCTTGTCGCCAGCCTTCGCCGCGGGAGCCGCAGCGGCGGGAGCCGCCGCAGCCGCCACGGGGGCCACTTCGGCCGCCTCGGGCGCGGCGACGACCGCCACGGTGTAGTTGACGTTCGACTTCACCGACACGCCGGCCGGGAACTTCACGTCGTTGATGTGCAGCGCCTCGGCGATCTTCAGCGCCGTCACGTCCACCTCGATGCGCTCGGGGATGGCGTTCGGCAGCGCCCAGACCGTGATTTCACGGCGAATCTGGCTGAGCAGACCACCCTCGGCCACGCCCACCGACTTGCCGACGAGCACGAGCGGCACGTCCACCTTGACCTGCTCGTCCGCGCGCACGCCGATGAAGTCCACGTGCAGGATGTCCCGGGTGACGGGGTCCATCTGGTAGTCCTTCAGGAGGACCTGCTGGTCACCGCTGGCCAGCTTCAGCTGGATGACGGTGTTGAACTTGTGCGGGGTGTTGATGGCCGCGCGCACGGCCTTCGGGTCCACCGAGATGTGCACGGGCGTCTTCAGGTGCTTGCCGTACACCACGGCGGGCACCACACCCTGGGCGCGCAGCTTGCGGGCAAAGCCCTTGCCAGAGCCTTCACGCGACTTCGCCTCGAGGGTGTTCTTGTTTTCGGACATGGAAATACCTTGGGAATGGGTACCGCGGTGACCACCGGCCACCCTGGCGCCCTCGGCATCCCGCCCCAGTGGCGGGCCCCGAAGACGGCGCCGCGAAGGGGACCGTTGGAGGAGGCCGGACATGCCAGCCCCCGAACATGGAGTCAAGTCGCCCGGCGGACGGGCGACCCGAGCCTCAGACGAACAGCGAGCTGAGCGAGTCGGCCCGGTGGATGCGGGCGATGGCCTCGCCGAAGAGGCGCTCGGTGGTGAGCACGCGAATCTTCGAGCACGCCTGCGCCGCGGGCGACAGCGGCACGGTGTCCGTGAAGACGACCTCTTCCAGCACGGAGTCCTGGATGCGCTGGATGGCGGGGCCGGAGAGGATGGGGTGCACCGCGTAGGCGACCACGCGGCGGGCGCCCTTGGCCTTGAGCGCCGCGGCGGCCTGGGCGAGCGTGCCGGCGGTGTCCACCATGTCGTCCACGAGGACGGCATCCTTGCCGGACACGTCGCCGATGAGGTTCATCACCTCGGAGGCGTTGGGACGCGGGCGGCGCTTGTCGATGATGGCCAGCCCCGTGTTGAGGCGCTTGGAGTAGGCGCGCGCGCGCTCGACGCCACCAGCGTCCGGCGACACGATGACCAGCTCCTGCGACTCCGGGAAGCGCTTGCGCAGGTCCTCCAGGAACACCGGCGAGCCGTACAGGTGGTCCGAGGGGATGTTGAAGAAGCCCTGGATCTGCCCGGCGTGCATGTCCATGGAGACGACGCGCTCGGCGCCGGCCACTTCCAGCAGGTCCGCGACGAGCTTCGCGGTGATCGGCGTGCGCGGGGCGACCTTCCGGTCCTGCCTGGCATACCCGTAATACGGGATGACGGCGGTGATGGAGCTCGCGCTCGCCCGCTTCAGGGCGTCGCAGATGATGAGCATCTCCATCAGGTGGTCGTTGGTCGGCGGGCTCGTCGACTGGAGGATGAAGACGTCGTGACCGCGGACGTTCTCGCCAATCTCGACGTGGATTTCTCCGTCGGAGAAGCGACCCACCTCCGCCTTGCCGAGCGGACGCTTGAGGTACTCACAGATTCGGTGAGCCAGGCCGGGATTCGAGCTCCCGGCGAAGATCTTGAAGTCGCGCGGCTGCATGATGGGCCCGCTGACTAACCTGGACACGCGCGGATGTGAAGGCGTTAGTCGAGATCTGCTGGCATCGGACCGAGCATCCCGGCTTGCGCCTGATGGAGGTGCCGCTCGTACTCCATGAGAATGACACGCTCCATCTGGCTGCGTGTGTCCGCGTTGAGCGGGTGGGCTATATCCTTGTACGTTCCATCCTTGCGCTTCTTCGCCGGCATCGCGATGAACAGCCCCGAGGAGCCGTGGATGACCTTCAAGTCGCGTATGACGAAGCAGTGATCCAGGGTGATGGTGACGTACGCCTTGAGCTTGTCCTCTTCGACCGGAAACACCCGGACGTCGGTGATGTTCATGGTCCCCCCCCGAACCCGAAAGGTCGGAGCTGGCGGGAAGCCTGGGACATACCGGGTGCAAAATGCAAGGGTATGGTGAAGGAGTTCCCTCACCATTGTTCCACTCGCGCACAGTCCAGAGCGTGAAAGGGACTACCCAAGGGCTCCTGGCCAGTGCAGGACCAGGTGGGTCAGAAAAGCCAGATGGTAGACGACGATGATTCCGTAGACGACGGCGCCTGCTCGGATGGCGAGGCGGCTGGCGCGCAGACGCCTGTGCAAGCACAACAGCCACAGGCCGGCGTTCACGATGAGCAGCTTGGCGAACATGAAGAAGAGCGGTGACTGCTCGTAGGCCAGCCGCATGAGAGGGTTGAGTTCCTCCGCCACGCCCAGCTGGAGGAAGAGCAGCGTGAACAGCCCGTCCATGAGGTTGAGCATCAGCAACGCCACCGAGGCGGGTGACGCATAGAAGGAAGCCATTCCACCGCGGACCGCGCCCCGAACCTGCTCCATCGTCGTCGTCGCCACGCCCTGCCTCCCAGTCCCGACCTTCCGGAGGCGGTTCCTTTCAAGCGGCTTGCCAGCGCCCGGATGGAACTTGGAGGGGCGGGCGGGCAGGCGGGCCCCGGCACGCCCGGGCGGGCTGTCACGAGGACGCGGTTGGCGGTTGACTCCCGCGGGGGGGTGACAGAGTATCCGCGCCCCTCCGCCCCCAGGCCAGGCGAGCGTCCCTTGCACCAATTCCCCAAAGATATCGGGTGGATAGAGGTCATCTGCGGTTCGATGTTCTCCGGTAAGACGGAGGAGTTGATCCGCCGCGTCCAGCGCGCCGTGTACGGCAAGCAGAAGGTGCAGGTGTTCAAACCTCGCATCGACAACCGGTACGACGAAACGCAGGTGGTGAGTCACTCGAAGCTGAAGGTGACGTCCACGCCGTTGGAGCGGGCTGAAGAGATTTTTTACCGGTTGGAGCCCGACACGCAGGTGGTGGGCATCGACGAGGTGCAGTTCTTCGGCGCGGAGGTCGTCGCGGTGGTGGAGGCGCTGGCCAACAAGGGGCTGCGCGTCATCTGCGCGGGACTGGACCAGGACTACCAGGGCCGTCCCTTCGAGCCGATGCCGCAGCTGATGGCGGTGGCGGAGTACGTGACGAAGGAGCTGGCCATCTGCGTGGTTTGCGGCAATCCGGCCAATCGCTCCCAGCGCCTCGTCTCCAGTGGAGAGCGCGTGGTGGTGGGCGCGGCGGGCGCGTACGAGCCGCGGTGCCGCAAGTGTCATGTTCCGGAGCCCACCGAGGGCACGCCGCCGCAGACGCTCGAACTGTTCGACTGACCCCGCTTCGCCCGCGGGCATCAGGGCACGAGAGGAACCGACCGAATGCGTGACACCCTGTACGCGAACGTGCCCTTCCGGCTGAACGAGATGACCCACCACTATGGACCCAACGTCCACCTGGTGGGCAATCCGTTCCTGCTCTCCCAACTGGCCACCTTGTGCGCCAAGGGCGTCATCCAACCGCAGATCAACCGGCTGGTGGAGACGCTCTACAGCGACCTGGTGAAGACGGTGGTGAACGCGGAGTTCCCGCGGAAGATGGTCAGCCTGCCGACACGGATGATCGACTCCACCCCGCAGGGGCTCTATCAGGGCGAGGTCATCGACCCGCACGTCCGGGTGGTGACGGTGAACATCGCGCGGGCGGGCACGCTGCCGTCGCAGGTGACGTATGACCTGCTCAACGCCACGGTGGACCCGTCGGTGGTGCGCCAGGACCACATCATCATGAGCCGGATGATCGACGCGGCCGAGACGGTGGTGGGCTCCCAGATTGGCGGCGCGAAGATTGGCGGGGACGTGGACGACGCGCTCGTCCTCTTCCCGGACCCCATGGGGGCCACGGGCGGCAGCCTCTCCACGGCCATCAAGCTCTACAAGGAGAAGGTGCCCGGCACCCCCCGGCGCATCATCACCCTCAACCTCATCGTCACGCCGGAGTACTTGCGGAAGATGACGACGGACCATCCGGACGTGATCATCTACGCGCTCCGGTTGGACCGGGGTCTGTCTCCTCCGGAGGTCTTCGGCACGGCGCCGGGAGCGCTCTGGGAGAAGGAGCGAGGCCTGGATGACCGGCAGTACATCGTCCCCGGTGGCGGCGGCTTCGGGGAGATCATGAACAACGCCTACGTGTAGCGCGGAGGAAGCCTTGGCGTTCTACGAGCAGGAAGTTGGCGTCCATATTTCGGAGGACAAGCTGCAGGCGCGCGTGCGGGAGCTGGGCGCGCAAATCACCCGGGACTACGCGGGCAAGGAGCTGACGCTCGTCTGCGTGTTGAAGGGCTCCACGTTCTTCGCCATGGACCTGGCGCGGGCGGTGGACCTGCCGCTGACGTTGGAGTTCCTGGGCGTGTCCAGCTACCAGGGCGGCACGGAGACGACGGGCGAGGTGCGCATCACCACCGACGTCAGCAAGCCGATGGCGGGCAAGCACCTGCTCATCATCGAGGACATCATCGACACGGGGCTCACCATGAGCTTCCTGCTGGAGAACCTGCGGGCCCGGCACCCGGCGTCGCTGAAGCTCTGCTCGCTCCTGGAGAAGCCGGCGCGCGCGCGGACGAAGATCGACATCGACTACAAGGGCTTCGTCATCGAAGACCTCTTCGTCGTCGGCTACGGCCTGGACTACGCGGAGAAGTACCGGAACGTGCCATTCATTGGCGTGATGAAGGGCAAGTAGCCCTCCGGTTTCCTCCAGCCGCGCGGGGAGTGGGTCGCCTTCCCGCCGGCTTGAAGTCCCGCGTCAGGGGTGGCGGAGCATCGAGCGCCTCGCGTGGATGCCGCTCTCCTGGCGTGGAGGGCAGTGGACTGTTGTCGAAAGGAAGAGCGTGCGCAGCGTCCCGGGTGGGACTGTTTGCGCCGCGAGGCGCCGGACGCGAGTGCTCGTGTCCTGGTGCGTGCGGCCGGAGAGGGTGCGCATGCGTTCAGCGACAGACAAGAGAATCCCGGCTGCTACAGCGGCCGGGGGCAATGATTCGATGAGGAGGTACCTGGCGGAGTTCATCGGGACGTTCGTCCTGGTGCTCGGCGGCGTGGGTGCGGCCGTGCTGGCGGGGGACCGCATCGGTTTCCTGGGCGTGTCCTTCGCCTTCGGCCTGTCGCTGCTGGCCATGGTGTATGCGATTGGCCCCATCTCCGGCTGCCACGTGAATCCCGCCGTGACGGTGGGGTTGTCATTGGCGGGCAAGTTCGAGAACAAGCACATCCTCGGCTACATCGTGGCGCAGTGTCTGGGGGCCGTGCTGGCGGCGGGCGTGGTGCTGCTCATCGCGAAGGGCGTCCCCGGGGGCTACCAGGCCTCGGTGGCGGGGCTGGGCTCGAACGGATACGGCCTCGCCTCGCCCGAGGGCTATGGCGCGGGGGCGGCGTTCCTGGCGGAGGTTGCGCTCACCTTCCTGCTCGTGCTGACGGTGCTGGGGGCGACGGACGCGAAGGCGCCGGTGGGCTTCGCCGGTATCGCCATTGGTCTGGTGCTGACGCTCATCCACCTGGTGGGCATCCCCGTGACGAACACGTCCGTGAATCCCGCGCGCAGCCTGGGGCCGGCGGTGTTCGCGGGCGGGCAGGCGCTCACCCAGCTGTGGATGTTCATCATCGCGCCGATGCTGGGCGCCGGCCTGGCCGCCGCCGTGTACCGCTCCGTGTTCAGTCCGGCGGGGGCCATCACCGCGCGCACGGCCGAACGCTCGCTGGATGCCGAGCGTGCGGAGCGCGTCGCCCAGGACCGCAGCCACACGCGCTCGCCGGTGTAGGGCGAAGAAGGCCGCACTGCGTGGACGGGCCTTGCTCCCCCGAGCAGGGCCCGTCGCGCGCGGGGCCCCTGCCCGTGGCTTTCCTGGCGGTGCTTCCGGGCGTATACGAGGGATGGGAGGGGGCCGTGCCTTCCCGTTCCCTGCTCCGGGATGACGGAGCGAAAGCCCTTCGACATGCTCTTCGAGCCGACGCGCCTGGTGGCCTTCATCCTCGCGGGACTGGTCCTCAACCTCACGCCAGGGCCGGACACGATGTATGTGCTGGCCCGGAGCATGGGACAGGGCCGCGCCGCGGGCTTCGTCTCCGCGCTGGGCATCTGCGTCGGGTGCCTGTTCCACATCGCGGCTGCGGCCCTGGGACTGTCGGCGCTGCTGGCGACCTCCGCCATGGCCTTCCTGGTGGTGAAGTGGGTGGGCGCGCTCTACCTCGTGTGGATGGGCGTGCGGATGCTGCGCAGCAAGCAGGGGCCCGAGGCGGTGCGGGAACTCCAGCCCGCGAGCCTGTGGCGAATCTTCCGCGACGGTGTCGTCACCAACGTGCTGAACCCGAAGGTGGCCTTGTTCTTCCTGGCCTTCCTGCCGCAGTTCGTGGACCCGTCGCGAGGCTCCCCGGGCCTGCAGTTCGTCCTGCTCGGGCTCTTGTTCGACGTGACGGGGACTCTGTGGCTCGCGTTCCTCGCGGGCGTGGCGGGCGCGTTCGGCGGCTGGCTGCGGCGCAACCCGCGCTTCGCGGCGTGGCAGCAGCGGGTGACGGGAGGCGTCTTCGTCGCGCTGGGCGCGCGGCTGGCGCTCCAGGAGCGCTCCTAGCCGCCGTGACGTCGCGGCCTTCAGCGGAAGATGGCCGCGCCGAAAAGGTACAGGGCGTAGCCGGCCCAGGGCAGGAGGATGAGCAGCGTCACGAGGTTCAAGCCCGCCGCCCACACCGGGAGGCGCTCTCTCTGGTGACGCCAGGGGAGCGCCAGCAGCGAGCCACCCGCGAGGATGGGCATGGGCAGCAGGTTGATGGCGGCCACCTTGGCGCTCGCCAGCCCCCAGGCCTGTAGCAGCTCGCCGTGGCGCAGCAGGGCGACGAAGCGCTCGATGCGGTCCGGCAGCCGTGAGTACTGGAATGGGACGGTGAAGCCGGTGAGGAACTGGCTCAGTCCCTCGCCGGCGCCGAGGCATGCCATGGCGACGACGACGAGCAGCGCCCAGGGAACGATGATGGTGGCCGCGTGCAGGACCAGCGGGAGCCGGTGGAGGCGGTTGTCGGCGGGGGCTTCCGTGGGTGCGTCTTCCGGAGGCCCGTTGAAGCGCACCGAGCTGCCCAGGGGGATGAGCGGGTGCAAGGCCCACTGGATGCCGCCCAGCGACAGCGTGACGAGGTTGGGGCCGTAGCCCAGCTTCACGAGGGTGGGCCTGACGCCGAACGAGCTGGCCACGGCGGCCTGACTCAACGCCCAGAGGGCGGTGACGGCGAAGGCGAGCATCCAGAGCCAGAAGAGCAGGGCGGCACGTTCCATGGGTGTGCCCCCTGTTTATCACGCGGAACCGTCGGCCTTCACCGGGCCCCGCTCAAGGGCGCGGTCTGGTGACGTCCTCCGGCACGCGAGGCACGTCCAGGGTGATGGACTTGGAGCCCGGGCCCCAGGTTGAACCACGAGACTCATGGTGCCCGTTGCCTGTCCAGGTGGGGTTGGTGAAGTCCGCTAGCAGATGGGCCGCGCCGGAGCCGTCCACGTGGCTCAGGTCGGCCTTGCTGCCGCCCGAAAGGCCCGGCGCGACGGTGGAGTCACCACCGCGACGAAGGCGGGCCACCGGGACACCTTCGCGTGGAACCGAGGGGCGCTCCCCTCGTTGACCATCAGTCGCCCCGTGCTGTCTGTCATTGTCTGCTTCGTGTGCCGCGTGGCTGAAGCCGACACGGCCGCGGCGCGTGCTGGGATTGAGTGGGGCCAGGACTTTCGACGAGGCCGGTCTTTTCCCAGACATGAGTGCACGGGGTTCGTCCGTCGGAGGTGACGAGCCCGGAGTGGGGTGGTGTCTGGTTTGGGGAGTGGAGGAGGGGCAGGCGAGGAGGCAGGCCAGGGATGCGCGCGGGAGGTGCCTCCCTCGGGGGAAGGCCCTAGCTTGAGAAGGAGGAGAGACGCATGCCCACTCGCAGGACTTCACGCGGGAGTGCTGCTTCAGCGCGGAGTGTGACTCGGCGTTCGACGGCGAAGCCACGCTCGTCCGTGGCGCCCTCGGGACGGTTCACCACGCACGAGGTGGACGCGGAGCGCTGGCGCGACTTCGCGCGGCTGTTCGAGAGCCAGGGCGGGCCCAAGTACTGCTGGTGCATGGTGTGGCGGGCGGAGGGCGCGGAAGCCCGGCTCGCGGACAACGCACACCGCAAGGCGGCGATGCATCGGCGGGTGAAGCAGGGGACTCCGGTGGGGCTCCTGGGCTATCTCGGGGACGAGCCCGTGGCCTGGTGCTCCATCGCGCCTCGGGAGACGTACCGGAAGGGGCTCGGGGGGCTGGAGGCTCCGGATGAAGCGCCGGGCGGCGTGTGGTCCCTGGCGTGTTTCTTCGTCACCCGTGAAGCGCGAGGGCAGGGAGTGTCGCGGCGACTCATCAAGGCCGCCATCACCCATGCTCGCAAGCGGGGCGGCAAGGTCCTGGAGGCATACCCCGTGGACCCCGACTCACCGAGCTACCGCTTCATGGGTTTCGTGGAGACGTTCGAACAGCTCGGCTTCCAGGACGTGGGGCGAGAGGGAAGTCGCCGCCACGTCTACCGGTACGATTTGTCCGCGTGACACGGGAGGCGGGCCCGGGAAGGGGCCCGCCCGGGAGCATCAGAACGTGGCGTCGAGCACCACGTCGTTGGCGGCGCCCACGCCCACGGCGACCTGGTAGGCGGACACGCGACGCTCGAAGAAGTTGGTGAGCTCCTGCACGTCCTGCAGGTCCATGAAGGACAGCGGGTTCTTCGTGCGGAACACCGGCGTCAACCCCAGCATCTGGAGCCGCTGGTCCGCCGTGTACTCCAGGTAGCCGCGCATCTCCTGCACCGACAGGCCCGCGACACCGCCGCTCAGAAGGTCCTGGGCGAACTGCGTCTCGCACTCCACCGCCTCGCGCAGCATCGCCTCCACGTCGCGCTCCATCTTCGCGTCGAAGAGGTCTGGCTCTTCCTTTCGAGCCACCTGGATGCACTCGTAGGCGAAGGCCATGTGCGCGCTCTCGTCGCGGAACACCCAGTTCGTCCCGGCGGCGAGCCCGTTGAGCAGGCCCTTGCTGCGCAGGAAGTAGACGTAGGCGAAGGCCGCGAAGAAGAAGAGGCCTTCGATGCAGCCCGCGAAGCAGATGAGGTTGAGCAGGAAGGCGCGACGGTCCTCCTTCGTCTTCAGCTCGTTCAGCCCGTTGACGCTGTCCATCCACTTCATGCAGAAGCGCGCCTTGCGCTGGATGGAGGGGATGTTGTCGATGGCGGCGAACGCCTTGGCGCGCTCGGCCTGGTCCGGCACGTACGTGTCCAGCAGCGTCAGGTAGAACTGGACGTGCAGCGCCTCCTCGTAGAGCTGCCGCGACAGGTACATCCGCGCCTCGGGGGCGTTGATGTGCTTGTAGAGGTTCAGCACCAGGTTGTTGCCGACGATGCTGTCGCCCGTCGCGAAGAAGGCCACCAGGCGGTGGATGAGATGTCTTTCCGCATCCGTCATCTTCGAGCGGAGGTCCACGAGGTCCGTGGAGAAGTCGACCTCTTCGACAGTCCAGGTGTTCTTGATGGCGTTCCGATACATCTCGAAGAAGACCGGGTATGCCATCGGGCGCAGCGTCAGGTTCAGTCCGGGTTCCAGCAGCATGGGCGCGATCCATACCATGCTCGCGAAGGCGTCAAAGCGGCTCGCGCGGCGATTCCTTTTTGTGTTCGCTCACGTCTCAACAGCCCTGGAAAAAACAAAGCGAGCACGCGTTTTCACGCGTGCTCGCCAGGACGAAAAAATCAGTGAAACAGGAGTTCTTTACTGACAGGCCTCGCACGCTTCCGGGTTTTCCAGCGAGCACGCGACAGCCTCGGCGTCAGTCACCGAGGAGGCGGACGCGACGGGGGCGGGAGCGGACTGCGCGGGGGCCGTCGCGGTGCTGTTGCCCACCGTCGCCTTGGCGATGCGCGTGGCCGGACGTGAGCGCATGTAATACGTCGTCTTCAGCCCCTTCTGCCATGCGTAGAAGTACATGGAGGAGAGCTTGCCGATGTTCGGCGTCTCCACGAAGAGGTTGAGCGACTGGCTCTGGTCGATGAAGGCGCCGCGGTCGGCCGCCATGTCGATGAGCGAGCGCATGGGCAGCTCCCACGCGGTCCGGTAGATGGCGCGCAGGTTCTCCGGCAGCTCGGTCAGGTCCTGGATGCTGCCTTCCGCCATCTTGATGCGATTGCGCACGCCCTCGTTCCAGATGCCAATCGCCTGGAGGTCTCTCACCAGGTAGCGGTTCACCTGGAGGAAGTCACCCGACAGCGTCTCGCGCTTGAACAGGTTGGACACCTGCGGCTCGATGCACTCGTAGCAGCCGGCGATGGACGCAATCGTCGCGGTGGGCGCAATCGCAATCATCAGCGAGTTGCGCAGGCCGTGCTTCACGATGCGAGCGCGCAGCGCGTCCCAACGCGCCGTGTCCTCCGGCGTCACGCCCCAGCTTTCGAACTGGAGCTCGCCCTTCGCCGCCCGGGTCTCCGGGAAGGAGGGATGCGCGCCGAACTGCTCGGCCATCTCGCACGACGTGGTCAGCGCCGCGAAGTAGATTTCCTCCGAAATCTTCCGCGACAGCGCGCGGGCCTCGGGCGCGTCGAACGGCAGCCGGAGCTGGAAGAAGACATCCTGCAGGCCCATCAGGCCCAGGCCCACCGGACGCCAGCGGCGGTTGGAGTCCGCCGCCGTGGGGATGGGGTAGAAGTTGAGGTCGATGACCCGGTCCAGCTGCTTCATCGCGAGCTGGGCGTTGGCGCGCAGGCGGTCGAAGTCGAACTTCCCGTCCGCCACCATGCGGCCCAGGTTCAGCGAGCCCAGGTTGCACACCGCCGTCTCACCCTGGCTCGTCACCTCCAGGATTTCGGTGCACAGGTTGGACAGGTGGATGACGTTGCCGGGCAGGCCCGTCTGGTTGCTCTTGCGGTTGCTGATGTCCTTGAAGGTCATCCAGCCGTTGCCCGTCTGCGCCAGCGTCTTCATCATCTTGGCGTAGAGGTCACGCGCCTTCACCTTGCGCATGGCCAGCCCGGCGCCTTCCGCCTCGACGTAGGCCTTCTCGAACGCGTCGCCGAACAAGTCGGTCAGGTGCGGCACCGTCTTCGGGTCGAACAGGCTCCAGTCGCCCTCCGACTCCACGCGCTTCATGAACAGGTCCGGCACCCAGTTGGCCAGGTTCAGGTTGTGGGTGCGGCGCGCATCGTCACCGGTGTTCTCGCGCAGCTCGAGGAAGTCCTCGATGTCCGCGTGCCATGTCTCCAGGTACACGCAGCACGCGCCCTTGCGCTTGCCGCCCTGGTTCACCGCGGCGACGGACGCGTCCAGCGTCTTCAGCCAGGGGACGATGCCGTTGGAGTGGCCGTTGGTGGAGCGGATGAGCGAGCCGCGCGCACGCACGCGGTGGTAGCCCACGCCGATGCCGCCGGAGAACTTGGACAGCATCGCGATGTCCGAATACTTCCGGTAGATGGCGTCCAGCTCGTCCGTCGGCGAGTCCAGCAGGAAGCAGCTGGAGAGCTGCTCGTGGCGGGTGCCCGAGTTGAAGAGGGTGGGGGAGCTGGGCAGGTACTCCAGGGAGCTGAACAGCCGGTACAGCTCGATGGCCTCCTTCGCGTTGTCGCCGCTCAGGGCGCACGCGACGCGGAGGAAGAACTCCTGCGGCGTCTCCAGCACTTCGCGCGTCTGCGGATTCTTCAGCAGATAGCGGTCATAGACGGTGCGCAGGCCGAAGTACTCGAACAGGTCATTGCGTGACGGGTCGATGGCCGCGTTGAGCTTGCGTGCGTTGGCCTGGACGAACTGGAGCAGCCGGTCCGCGATGAGGCCGTGCTTGTGGCCGGCGGCGACCGACTGGCTGAAGGAGTGGATGTCCTGGTTGCTGACCTCCTTCTGGATGAAGGTGGCCAGGAGGCGCGCGGACAGGCGGGCGTACTCGGGCTCCTCGACGATGAGGGCGGCGGCCGTCTGGATGGAGAGGCTGTCCAGCTCGCGCGTCGTCGCGCCGTCGTAGAGGCCGGAGATGGTCTTCGTGGCCACGCGCATGACGTCCACGCGGGACAGGCCCATGCAGCTCTTGCCCACCGCGCGGACAATCTTGTTCAGGTCCACCGGCTCGGCCGTGCCGTTGCGCTTGCGCACGCGCATGGTGGTGGGGGCGAACTCGCTCTGCGTGGGCTCGGCCACGGGCGTCACGCTCGCTGTCGTCGGCCCGGGTTGGGCGTGGGTGGCGGGCGGGACATGCATGGGCGCGGGGGCGGGCTTCACGGGCGTTTCGAAGTTCACGAGCGGCTCACTCCAAACGAGGGCAATGGCGTGGCCACGAGGGCAAGCGGAGAGCTTGCCCTGGGATGGGTTCCCGGGCCACAAGAATACTGAACTTTTGGGCAGGTATCAGGCTCTCGCGGATACGCGCGAGGTGGGTCTCAAGGAGAGCCCGAGGCACAGGGGGCAAGCGTGGCTTAACAATGTACGTATGTCTGCCACAACCCCTCCTGCACCTCTGGATGGCGCCTCACCGGACGGTGGGGCGTCGTCGACCGGGCACAAGGTATTGGGGGCTCCCGTTGGTGTCAACGCGAGATCTAGTGCCTGAGTAGGTCCGTCCTTTGCAATCTATGATCGATCTCCAACGCCCCACGTCACGTTCTGCTCACAACAGTGCGTGACAGAATGGACGACACTCCGTACGTGGGGGCTGGAATCGAACCTGGGAGGATGGACGCGCCGGACCCTGCTCAGGGAGTCGTGCCCGAATCCATCCCCGAATCCACCGGGGGCGTCGGCGTGGCACCCTCCGTGGGGGCCTCCGGCGAGGTCGGTGTAGGGACAGGTGGGGGCGACTGGACGGGGGGCGCGGGAGGCGTCTCACGAGGCGTCTCCTGGGGTCCACTCAAGGTGTGGACGGCGCGGCGGAGGGCCTCCTCGAGCTCGCGGGCGGGGGGCGAGACGGTGGAGAGCATCTGGTTGGCGCTGCGCGCGTGGCGGCTCTGGCTCTCCGCGGCGAGCTTGAGCTGGACCAGGGCGTCGCTGACCAGCCTCCGGGCATCCTCGAGCTTCTGGCGGGCCTGGAAGTAGGCCACCTCGGTCATGAGCTTCTGGAGGGTGAGGCGCTGCTCCTCGGTGACTCCGGCGAGCTTCTCCGCGCGGCGCAGGTAGTACAGGCCCTGCTCCACCTTGGGGGGCTCCTCGGAGGCGATGCGGGGGCGGGCCATGGACTCCAGGAGGGGGAACAGGGCCCGGTCCAGCTCGTCACGCTCGGTGAAGCTGCGCAGGATGAGGGAGCCGACGTCCTGGCCCTCCAGGGGGATGGGGGCGTAGGCGTCCGCCAGCCGGGGGTCTCCGGGCCGGTAGGGGACGGCGCCCATGGGGGCCATGCGGCCCTTCATCACCACGAGCTGGCCGTCCACGGGGGCCAGGGTGAAGGTGCGCGAGTTGAGCTGGGACAGGAGGAAGACGACTCCGCCGCCCAGTCCGAGAATGAGGAAGAAGACGAGCAGCCTGATGAAGGTCCGCCGTGCCCGATAGCCAAAGCCCTGCTGTGCCGATCCGTTCATGTCGCCTGCTCTCCTGACGTCCGGGCGCCGGGCTGATTTCGGTCCCTGGCGCTTTCCTTGGGGCGCGGAGGCCCACGGCTATACTCCCACCCCCGAACACACCCATGCATCACACATTCCGTCGCATGGGGCCCAGTGAACTGCTGCCCCGCTACATTTTCGCCGAGAGCCTCTTCGCGCGCCGCCGCGTTCTGGAGGTCGACGCGGTGGCCTCCACCGGTGGAGAGAGCGCGCGTTTCCTGCTGGAGCGGGGAGCGCGGGCTGTCGTCGCCTGTGACGAGGACCTCAAGGCGGTCCAGGCCGCGCAGAAGGCGCACGGTGGGCCCACGCTGCGTTTCCGCGCCAACATCTACGACGACTTCGAGCCGGGAAGCTTCGATGTCGTGCTCGTGGCGGACCTGGCGCCGTACGTCCGGGCCCCGGAGCTGCTGGCGGAGCTGGCGCGGCTGGTCGCGAAGCAGGGCTTCCTGGTGGGAGGGCTGCGCAACGTCGCGGGGCTCGCGCTGCCGCAGCTCATGGAGGCGGAGGAGGGTGGCGCGCCGCCCACGTATGGGCTGCTGCTGGATGCGCTCAACGTGCACTTCCCGCACGTGGAGGTGGCCACGCAGTCGCCGGTGCTGGGCTACCAGCTCGCCTTCGAGCGCGGCGAGGGGCTCCAGGTGGACGGCTCGCTCGTGCAGAACGGCGAGGCGGCGTACTTCCTGGTCGTCGCCGGACAGGAGCCCTCGCGTTCGGTGGACCCCACGTGGGTGCAGCTGCCGCCGGAGCCGCTCGCCTTCACCCGGGGCAAGCTGGACGAAGTGGTGGCGCGCGCGAAGTCCTGGGAGGAGCGCAGCACGCGGCTGAAGGAGTCGCTGACGCGGCTGCGCACGGAGCTGACGGACCGGGAGGCGGAGGTCGCCGCGCTCAAGCCCGTGTTGGAGGTGACTCGGGACGAGGTGGCGCGGCTCACCGCGCAGCTCGAGCAGGCGCGGGGCACGCCGGAATCGCAGCGCGAGCGCGACGACCTGACGGGACGGCTGCGACGGCGTGAGCTGGAGCTCCAGGTCGCGCACGAGCGGCTGGGAGATGCGGACCGCCGGTTGACGGCGCAGCGCCTGGAGGTCGAGGCCGCGCAGCGCGTGCAGGCGGAGGCCGGAGTCCAGGTGCTCGCGGGCCAGGAGACGCTCCGGCTGGAGCGTGCGCGCCGCGAGGAGCTGGCCACGTCCCTGGAGGAAGCCCGGGAGCGGCTGACGCAGACCTATACCCAGGTGCGGGAGCTTCAGGATGAGCTGACCACGCTGCGCATCGACCGGGAGAAGGACCGGTTGTTGGCGGAGCGCGCCGGGGAGCAGTCCGAGGATCGGCGCCGCGCGGCGGATGCGGCCCGCGAGCGGGAGCTGCGCATCGCCGAGCAGTACTCGGCGGCCCTGGCGGCGGTGGAGCACCTGAAGGGCGGGACGACCCGCGCGGAGGAGTTCGCGCGTGAGGCCGCGGCGGCCCTGTCCCTGAAGGAAGCGGAGCTGGCGCGCGCGGCTCGCGAGCTGACGGAGGCGTCCCTGCGCGTGGCGTCGGCCGAGGGTGCTCGACGCGACGCGGAGGAACAGCTGGCGGCGCTCCAGGCCGAGGGACGCGGTCAGGAGACGGAGCTGGTCGCCGCGCGTGAGCGTGAAGCTCGGTTGCGGAGCGAACTGGAGGCGCTCACCGAAGGTGAGGCGTCCGCTCGCGCCACCGCGCGGAAGCTGGAGGAGTCACTCCACGAGGCCAGCCAGCGCATCACGGAGCTGGAGGCGGAACGTGCTCGCGTCGAAGCGGGGCTGACGGGGGCTCTGGAGACAGAGCGCTCCGGGCTCCAGTCCCGGCTGACGGCGCTCGAGGGCGTGCTCGCGTCGGAGCGTGTGCGGGCGGAGGCGCTCGCGGAGGAGGCTCGCACCGAGGCCGCCATTCGCGCGGAGACGGAGGCGCGCAAGCTCGAGTTGGAGGAGGAGCGCCAGGCGCTGGTCCGGCGCGTGGTGGAGCTGGAGGCGGAGGTCTCCACGCTGAGTCGCTCCCGTCGAGAGGAGTCGGCGCGCGCGGAGGAGCTGGAACTCACGCTCCAGTCCGTGCAGTCGGACCTGGAGACGGCGCATCAGGAGCGGGACTCCACGGCGGCCCTGGCCTCTCGCGTGGGCGGAGAGCTGGACCAGGAGCGGGAGTCGCGCGCCGCTGTCGAGGATGCTCTGCGGATATCGCGGGGCAAGCTGGAGAGCGCGGCTCAGCGGCTCGTCGAGGCCGAGGCCACGCTGGCGCGGACTCGCGAGGCGGTGGACGCGGAGGTGGCGCGCCGTGCCGCGCTGGAGACTTCGCTGGCGGAGGTCCAGGCCACGCTGGAGGCCGAGCGCGATGGTCGCGTGAAGTCGGGCTCCGCGCTGGAGACCCTGCGCGCGGAGCTGGAGGCGGAGCAGGCGCGTCGGGAGTCCACGGAGTCGGCGCTCGCGGAGGCCCAGTCGGGACTGGCCGAGGCACGACAGGCGCTCACCCAGTCGAAGGAGGCACTGGACGCGGAGACGGAGCGACGTGCTCGCTGGGAAGCGGTGCTCGCCGACGTGCAGGTCCAGCTCCAGGAGGAACTCCAGCGACGCACGCGCGCCGAGGAGGCGCTGGCGGAGGCGCGAGGACAGCTTCATGGCGAAGGTCAGCAGCGGACCCATGTCGAAGGCACCCTGGCGGAAGCCCAGGCTCGCCTCCAGGCCGAGGCCGAGCGGCGGGGCCGCGCAGAAGCGACGCTGACGGAGGCGCAGGAGCGCTTCGAGGTTGCACTGGCCACTGCCCAGGCCCGTATCCAGGAAGAGACCGAGGCGAAGGCGCGCGTCGAAGCGACGCTGGCTGAAGCCGAGGCTCGCATCCAGGAAGAGGCCGAGGCGAAGGCTCGCGTCGAGACGGCATGGGTCGAGGCCCAGGCTCGGAGCGAGTCGGAAGCCGAGGCGAAGGCGCGTGTCGAGTCTGCGCTGGCCGAGGCGCAAGCCCGGAGCGAGTCGGAGACCGAAGCGAGGGCGCGTCTCGAGACGGCGCTGGTCGAGGCCCAGGGACTCCTCAAGGAAGAGACCCAGGCACGGGCGCGCGTCGAGACGGCGCTGACCGAGGCTCGGAGCCGTGGTCACGAGGACGGCGAGGAGAAGGCTCGCGTCGAGACGGAGCTGGCCGAGGCCCGGACCCAGCTTCAGCGTGAGGCCGAACAGCGGTCTGTCGCCGACGCGGCAGTGGCCGAGGCCGAGGCACGCCTGTTGGCGGAGACCGAAGAGAAGGCTCGTGTCGAAGCCGCACTGAGCGAGGCTCGAGCGCGCCTCGCGGAAATCGAGGCGCTGCGGACACGCGCCGATGAGGCACTGTCGGAGACGCAGCTTCGACTCCAGTCGGAATCGGAGCAACGCGCAAGGACTGACGCAGCCCTGGCGGAGGCCCGCGAGGCGCTGGCCACGGAGCGAGAGTCCTGGGGGCAGGGTGAGGTTCAGGCCCAGGCCTCGTTGGCGGAAGCACGCCAGTCCCTAGCTTCCGAGCGTGCGGCGCGTGAAGCACTGGCCGCGGAGCTGACCGACGCCCGAGCGCGAGTCTCCGACGCGGACGAGGTCGTCACCCGACTCCAGTCGGAGCTTGTCTCGGAGCGAGAGGGTCGGGCTCGAGTCGAGACCTCGCTGACGGCGGAGCGAGAGGCGCTGAGTGCGGCTCGCGCGGAGCTGGAGACCGAACGTCAGGAACGCAGCGATGGCCAGGCCGGACTCGCGCGTGTTCATGAGCGATTGGAGGGAGAGCAGCGCGCGCGTGCCGAGGTCGAAGCCTCGTTGGCTCAGACCCGAGACGCGCTGGCGACGGAACAGCAGGGCGCGGAAGCAGCACGTGCCGAGCTGGCCCGTGAGCGCGAAGCCCTGGCGCAGGTGCGTGCCGAGCTGGCGGCCCGAGAGCAGGCCCTGACAGAAGTGCGCGAGACCTCCGAGTCCCGCGAGCAGGCGCTGCGCGCCAGCGTGGAGCGACTGGAGGGAGAACGCGCCCAGGCCGAGGACTCGGCGCGGGAGCTGAAGTCGACCCTGGATGCGCGGCTGTCCGAAGTGGAGTCCATGGGGGCGCGACTGGCGTCCGTGGAGCAGTCGCTGAGCGAGGCGGAGTCGGCGAAGCGCACGGTGGATGCGACACTCTCCGAGCGGGAGTGGGCCCTGCAAGAGCTCCAGGCCCAGGCCACTCGACTCACCGAGACCGCCACGGCGCGCGAGGTGGAGCTGGGTGAGCTTCGCGAACAACTTCGGACGCAAGAGGCCACGGAGACCGCGCTGGAGGCCACGCGCCAGGAAGTGCTGGACCTGCGAGGCGAGCTGACCCACTTGATGGCGGCGCGGCAGGAAGTGATGCGCCTGGGGATGGAACTCCAGCGCGCCATGGCCGCGCTGCACGACCGGGGAATGCACCTCTCCCGGCTCGACGCGGAGCTGGTGGACGCACGGGAACGGCTGGTCGCCCAGCGCGAGAACGCCGAGCTGCTCATGGTGCAGCTCGAGACGGCGCGGCGCTTCGCGGGGAAGGCCACCGCGATGGAGAACTCGCTCGAAAGCGAGCGCGCCTCGCTGGAGAGCACGCGTGCCGACCTGGAGGCCGCGCGGTCTGAGCTGGCGCGAGTCACCGAGTCGGCGCGGGCCGAACAGGAGCGGTCCACGACCCTGCATGCGCGACTGACGGAGGCCACCGAAGCACTGGGACAGGCCCGGGCGGACTGGGAGGTCCGGCTCGCCGACTTCACCGCGCAGCTTGAACAACAGCGCTCCGAGCTGGAGTCCAATCGCGCGGAGAAGTCCGAGCTGGAGGCTCGCCTCTCGGAGAGCCTGTCGCAGCTCGAAGCGCAGCGGTCGGCGCTGGCCGCGCTGGAGGCCCGGCTCACCGAGTCGGACTCGCTGCTCCAGGCACACCGTGCGGACCAGTCCGCGCTGGAAGCCCGGCTCACGGAGTTCAGCACCCGGCTCGAAGAGCAGCGCGTCGAGCGTGCGGACCTGGAGTCGAAGCTCACGGAAACGGTGGCGCAGCTCGAGGCGCAGCACTCCGAGCGCACGGACCTGGAGTCGAAGCTCACGGAAACGGTGGCGCGGCTCGAGGCTCAGCACTCCGTGCGCACGGACCTGGAGTCGAAGCTCACAGAGAGCGTGTCGCGACTCGACGCACAGCGCGCCGAACATGCGGACCTGGAATCGAAGCTCACGGAGACGGTGGCCCTGCTGGACGCTCAGCGCACGGACAGCGCCGACCTGGAATCGCGGCTCGCGGACACGGTGGCCCTGCTCGACGCCGAGCGCACGGACAAGTCCGAGCTGGGCGCGCGGCTCGCCGAGTCCTCCGCTCATCTCGACGCCCACCGCACGGACAGGACCGAGCTGGAGTCTCGGCTCACCGACGCCGAGGCACGCCGCGCCGAGCTGGAAGCCCAATTCTCCGACCTCCAGGTTCGCGCTCAATCCATGCGCGAGGAACACGGCGCCAGGCTCGTCGAGGCCACCACGGACTTCGAGGCCCGGCGCACCGAACTCGAAGCCCGCCTGTCCGACCTGGAATCCTCCACGACGGAGAGCGCCACCGCGCTCCAGTCCTTGCAGGACCGCCTGACCCGCGCCGAGTCGGAGCGTGAGCGACTCCAGTCGGACCTGACTGTCGCTCGGGCCGCCCGGGTCCGGCTGGAAGGCCGCATCACCGCCCTGGAGACAGCTTCCACGGATGCGGTGCGCCTGCTCGACACCGAGCGCGCCGAGCGCACCCGCGTCTCCGAGTCGTTGGAAGAAGCCCGCCGCCAGCTCGCGCAGCGTGACGGCACCACGTCCGACCGTCTCACCACGCTGCGGACCGAGCTGACGCGCCTCCAGGAGCAGGCGCAGGCCCTGACGACGGAGAAGCAGGACCTCCTGAAGGATCGCTTCGAGCGGGAGCGCCTGGAGCCGCTCGTGAAGGAGCAGCAGGCCCGACTCACCGCCCTGGAGGCCGAGCGCAACGAACTGCTCAAGGCCACCGAGGAGCTCAAGGCCGCCTCGCAGACGGACGCCGTCCTGGAGATGGCCGCGGAGATGGAGCAGCTCCAGTCGGAGGTGGACTCACTCCAGGAGAAGCTCCAGGCCCAGGAGACGGAGCTGGGCACCCTGCGCCGTCAGGTGGCCCGAGCCGGGGCCAACCCCGTCCAGGACATCTACGAGCGCGCCAACGCGGAGCTCAACGCGGTGAAGAGCGAGCTGTCCCGGCGCACGGGCGTGGCGCTGACCCCGCCCGGTGGCACGCCCGTCCGGGCCCCCACCATCCCTCAGGCCAAGCCCCCGCGCACCGCCGTGCCCGCGCTCGACATGCCCGACCCGCCGCCTCCGACGAAGAAGGCGGACGAGCGCGAGTGACGTTCCACGGCTAGGATTGCCACCGTGGACGTTCGCGAGCGCATCTTCAAGTACCAGGGGCTGGGCAACGACTTCGTGGTCCTGGACCGTCGCCGGTCCGGCGTGGACATCGACGCGGAGACCTCGCGTTGGATGTGCGACCGCCGGCTCGGCATCGGCGCCGACGGAGTCCTCGCGCTGCTCCCCTCCGAGCACGGCCTGGCCCGGATGGTCGTTCACAACGCCGACGGCAGCATCGCGGAGATGTGCGGCAACGGCCTGCGCTGCGCGGTGAAGTACCTGGTCGACCAGTCCGGGGACAACCCGGGCCGCATCGACGTGGAGACAGGCGCCGGAGTGCTCACCTGCATGCCCGGCTACGGTGACGGCGGGGTGGTCGCGGTGGACATTTCCATGGGGCCAGCACGGCTCGTGGCCCCCAACCTCCCGTCCGGTGTCACCGGGCGTGCGTTCCTGGACACGCCGCTGCCGGGGCACCCCGAGCTTCGCGCGTCCGCGGTGAGCATGGGCAATCCCCACCTGGTCCTCCTGGACCAGCCGCTGGAGGACGCGCCTCGACTGGGGCCGGTGCTGGAGCGGCACCCTGACTTCCGGGACCGTACCAACGTCGAGTTCGTCCGGGTGGAGGAGGACGGACTCACCGTCGTCGTGTGGGAGCGGGGCTGTGGGCTGACCCAGGCGTGTGGCACGGGGGCCTGTGCCTCGGCGGTGGCGGCGGTGCTGGCGGGGCGGTTGCCCTCGGACACCTGGCTGCGCGTCACCCTTCCGGGAGGCAACCTGCGCATCCGCGTGCCCGCCGACCTGTCCGACATCCGCCTCCGTGGTCCTGTCGCCTTCGTCTTCGAGGGCGTTGTCGCGCTTGCTGGGGGCCGGTAACCTCCGACCTCCCCCTTCGCACCCGGGTCAGACAGCGCGTGGCCGGTCCCATTCTCGTCGTCGACGACGACCTGTTCTTCCGCCAGCTCGCCAGCGACATGCTGTCCCGTCATGGGCACCGCGTAGTCTCTGTGGAGAACGGCACGCTGGCGCTCGAGGAGGCTGCTCGCACGCCCTTCGACCTGGTCATCACCGACGTGGTGATGCCGGGCGTCGACGGCTTCGCACTCACCGCGCGCCTTCGCGAGAGAGACCCGGACCAGGAGGTCATCCTGGTCAGCCATCGCACCGACGTGAAGGGCTCGGAGATGGCCCTGCGCTCGGGCGCGGCGGACTGTCTGGCCAAGCCCGTGGAGGAAGCGGACCTGGTGCTCGCGGTGGACCGCGCCCTGGAGCGCGCCGCCCTGCGCCGCGAGCGCACCCAGCTGCGCGACGAGAACATCGAGTTCGCCCGCTTCCACAACCTGCACCAGCGCTGCCTGGAACTCATCTCCCAGTCTGATTTGGAGTGGCTCCAGGAGCGCATCATCTCGGAGCTGTCCGCGGTGTGCGACGCGCAGAGCGCCGCGCTGTGGGTGCTGGACGACCGGGGAGACCTGGTGCTGCGTGCGTACCGGGGGCTGCTCGACAAGCAGTTCCTCGCGGAGAAGATGAGCCCGGAAGGGCCGCTGGCGGGGCGCCTGCGGGACGCGCAGCCGTGGTTCGCGCGGGATGAGCGCTCCGCGGTGCTGTACGTGCCGCTGATGGTCTCCGGCGAAATCGTCGGCCTCGCGCAGCTGTCGGACCCGCTGGCCGGTGACTTCCGCGCCGAGCATTCGAGGGACGCCCGTGTGCTCGCGGACTTCGCCGCCGTGGGCGTGAAGAACGGCCGGCGGATGATGGCGCTCCAGCGCCTGGGCCTGAGAGACCGCGAGACGGCGGCCTACAACCTCAGTTACTTCACCGACTACGCGTCGAAGGAGATCTACAAGGCGCGGCGGTATGGGCGGACGTTCTCGCTGCTGACCTTCTCCATCGACAACCTGCCGCTGGTGCGCGTGCGCCAGGGCGCGGCGGACGCGAAGAAGGCGGTGCGCGGCATCATCCGCGCGCTGAGCAAGATCATCCGCGACTCGGACGTCATCGCGAAGGCGAGCGACCAGGAGTTCTATCTCCTGTTGCCGGAGACGGACTTCTTCGGCGCGATGATGTTCGTGCGTCGCGCGGTGGCGGCGGTGCGCGAGGAGCCTGAAGTCCAGGACGTGGAGTCCCGCCTGCCGCTGGCCCTGGTGGGCGGAGCCAGCACCTTCCCCAAGGACGGGGAGGACTTCGACGAGCTGGTGCACCGCTGTCGTCGCCGCATGGACGAGCGCCGTGCGTCGCTCCAGCGGCGGCTGATGCTGGACGGGCTGCCGTTCTGGGACGAGGTGGACCTGCTCTTGGGCACGCCCAACAGTCCCCGACTGCCCGTGGACGAGCGCGCCGAGCCGAGCCGCCGAGGCAAGGTCGCGGATGTCCTCTTCGACGAACTCCAGGCGGAGATCGCGCGCGAACTCACCCGAGACCCGGGCACGCGCGGCCTCCTGTACGTGGGCGGGCCGGAGATTCGCGCGGACCTGCCCATCGCGGCCGGTCTGGAGTCGGCGCCGCCGGACCTGTCCTCGCGCATCTACCTGCTGGGACGCCGGGTAGACCTCGAGTCGCATCCCGCGCTGACGCCCGTGTTCCTGGAGGGCGACGAGCGCGTGTCCCGGCATGAGTTCATCCTCTGGCTGTCGGAGAGCGCGGCCTACGCGCTCATCCAGCGGCGGGGGCGGGGCGCGACGTGGGGCTTCCACACCTCGGACACCGCCGTGGTGGACGGGCTCATCTCCAAGCTGCAGGCCGAATACGACCTGCAGCCCTACTGACACGAAGCGGAGCGACCCATGGCCCAGGTCCGGAAGATCCTCATCGCCGACCCCGACCTGGAGTCCGTGCGCGCGCTGTCCCGCGAGCTGCGCACCAAGGGCTATCAGGTGCACTACGCGCCGGATGGCTCCCGGGCGCTGGAGGTGGCGGTGCTGCGCCACCCGGACCTCACGCTGTTCGATGAGAACTGCCGGCTGCTGGAGGCGCGCACCTTCATCCAGATTCTGCGCACCAACCCGCGCACCGAGGACATCCCGGTGGTGCTCACCACGTCGAGCTTCGACGGGGACCGGTATCGCGGCCTGCGGGATGGCTACCTGCGCAAGCCCTTCAACCTGGACGAAGTGCTCAGCCGCATCGAGCACATCTTCCGGCGCAACGAGGCGGCCAAGGACCTCAAGGTCGAGCAGCAGGAAATCGAAGGCTCCCTCAGCCAGCTCAGCATCCCGGACCTGATGCAGCTGCTCGGGATGAACCGGCGCAGCGGGAAGCTCTCGCTGGAGCGGGGCAACGAGCGCGGCGAAATCCACGTGGTGGAGGGCCGCCCGGTGAATTCGAAGCTGGGGCGGGTGGAAGGTGAGAAGGCGCTGTTCCGCCTGCTGGCCTGGGGCGATGGGACCTTCACGTTCTCCCCCGGCGCCAGCGCGGCGAAGGCTCGCATCAACCGCGCCATGGACGACGCGCTGCTGGAAGGCATGCGCCAGTCGGACGAGGTGAATCGCCTGATGCCGGGCCTGCCGCCGCGCCACACGCGGCTGATGCTGGCGCCGGACGTGGAGCTGCAACAGGACCAGCACCCGGTGACGGCGCAGGTGGTGGACCTGCTGCGCCAGCCGCGCGCGCTGGGCGAGGTGCTGGACCTGGCGCCCGCCACGGACCTGGAAGTGCTGGGGGTGCTGTCCACCCTGATGCAGCGGGGCGTGGCGAGGCCGGCGGACGTACATGGCATGGACGCGAACGCCAACGAGCTGCTGGGCGCCGCGGAGGTGCATGCCCTGCGAGGCCGCATCCTCCGGACGAAGGCTCCGTCGAGGGTGGCGACCGCCAAGATTTTCGTCTGCGGCAGCGGCTCATCGGCGGCGCGGCGGGTGATGGCCCGCGTGCCGGGCCTGGAGGCCTTGTCCGCGGAGCCCACGGCCGTGAAGAGCGGCTTCGGGACGCTGGGGCGACTGGTGCTCAGCGAGGTGCTGCGGCTGGACTTCTGCACGCTGCCCCCGGCCGAGGCGGCACGGCCCCTGTGGCGCCCCTTCAGCGCGGGCGCGGTGGGCGCGTTGCTGCTGGACGTGTCGGAGCCGGCGGTGGGACTGGCGCACTACCTGGCGTGGGAGGCTCGGATGCCGATTGTCGTCGTGGGCGCGGAGGTGCCCGCGGCGCTCCAGGGCGCCCCCGCCGGGGCGCTGAGCGTGGTGGACGACCTGGGCGAGGCGCTGAGGTCGCTGCTCGTGCAGGCCCTCAACCCCGCGCCCATGCTGCCCGGCGTGCCCCAGGTGCAGCGGGCCAGCGCCTTTGTCGCGTAGTCGCTGCTAGGCGGCGGGCGCGGCGGGCCTGGCCTCGATGCCGAGCGCCTCGTTCGCGAAGCGGTACATCCGGGCCCGGAGTTGGTCCAGCGCCGCGAGGGTGTTTCGGCCGCCACGGTTGGCCTCATCCTCCAGCTTGTCCTTGCAGCGCAGGTCGACGCAGAGGCTGATGCCCACGCGGCGCTTGCTGTTCACGTCGGTGGTGAGCAGGTCCACCGCGTGCGACGAGCCGTAGTTGTGGCACCACTCGCACATGCGGGCGACATCGAGACCTCCTCCGGTATCGCGCCGGAAGATGATGCCGATGGGCTGGTGGCTGCCGGGCGCGGAGAAGACCAGGTACACGCGCGCGCCGGACGTCTCCGTCCAGGCCAGGTAGTCACGCACGAACAAGGGGAAGGTGAGACCCGGCGGCATTTCCATGACGCGGCGGTCTCTCGGACGAAAGGACTGGATGAGGTCCCGGTCGGTTTCGAATCGGAACACGGCTGCTCCTTGGAGAACGTCTCGACCTAACAGCCCGCGGCCCCCGATTCTACCCAAACCCACCAGGAAGCCAGGCCCCTCGTCCCCTGGTCGCCAGGGGAGAAGGGGGCCCGTCCCACGCGACTGTGCATGCCTTTGCACACGGCGAGTCGCGTCATCTGGGTCCATTCGCACGTCGTTTCAACGGCTGACCCGCGCGTGACATGGCGATGGGAGAACCATGGCGCTTCATCCGGCACAGGGCCGGACACACCCCACTCGTAGGAGCCCCTCTCAATGGAACGAGTCGCACCGCCGTCGAGCAAGGAGCTCATTGCCCGGACACGTCCCTTCGCCGTGCAGGATGTGGCGCGTTCGGGTTGGAACCTGGCGGCCACCTATGCCGCGCTCGCCGCGGCCGTGACGCTGGCGGTGGCCGCGCCCTGGTGGCCCCTGCGCGTCGTGGGCGGCGTGCTGGAGGCGCTCGTCCTCATCCGCGCGTTCATCCTCTTCCATGACGCCATGCACGGGGCGCTGCTGCCCTCGTCGCGCTGGGCGAAGGTCCTCTTCCAGGTGCAGGGCATCCTGACGCTCACGCCCGCGCGCATCTGGAACGACACGCACAACCACCACCACGCGAACACGGCGCGCATCGCCGCGGACTCCGCGGGCACGTTCGCGACGTGGACCACCGAGCAGTGGCGCAAGGCGTCCGGCTGGCAGCGGCTGGGCTATGCGGTGGAGCGCCACCCGGTGACCATCCTGTTCGGCTACGTCACCGCGTTCCTCATCAGCCTGTGCCTGGTGCCCTTCGTGAAGGACCCGAAGCGCTACTGGACCTCCGGGCTCGCGCTCGGCGTGCACGTGGCCCTGTCCGTGGCGCTCTGGGTCTTCTTCGGCCCCGCCGTGTACCTGTTCGCCTTCGTGGGCCCGCTGCTCCTCGCCTACGCGCTGGGCACGTACCTGTTCTATTCGCAGCACAACTTCGACGAGGTCCGCATCCTACCGGAGGGGCAGTGGACCCACGCGGATGCCGCGCTGGAGGCCTCCAGCTACCTGCGCTGCGGCAAGGTGATGGCGTGGTTCACCGGCAACATCGGCTACCACCACGTGCACCACCTGAACCCGCGCATCCCGTTCTATCGACTCCCGGAGGCGATGGCGGCCATCCCCGAGCTGCAGAACCCCCACGTCACGACGCTGAGCCCGCGCGACATCGTCCATTGCCTGCGGCTGAACCTGTGGGAGCCGTCGCTCGGGCGGATGGTGCGCTACCGCGACGCCAACGTCCGTGCCTGGGCGGCGCGGGCCGATGTGCCTCCCCGGAGCGCGGTCTCCTCCGAGGGGCACGCGGTGTCGTGACGGCTCAGTTGTTGAGCATGGGCTGACCCTGGTGCGCCACCAGCAGGTCATGCATGTCGTTGGCGTGCTCCTCTTCCTTGGCGAGGATGTCCTCGAGGAGCCGCCGCGTGGTGGGGTCCTTGTCCGAGAAGTAGCGAATCAGGTCGCGGTACGTCTCGATGGCGATGCGCTCCGCCACCAGGTTCTCTCGAATCATGTCCACCAGGTTCTGCCCCTCGACGTACTGACTGGAGCTGCGTGACAGCAGGCCGTCGGGGTTGAAGTCCGGGCGCCCCCCGAGCTGGTTGATGCGCTCGGCGAGCCGCAGCGCGTGCTCCTGCTCCTCGCGCGCGTGCTCCCCGAACTCCTCCTTCACCGCCTCGCTGTGGATGCCCACCGCGGACACGTAGTGGTACGTGTAGCGCAGCACGCAGACGATTTCCGTGGCGAGCGCGTCGTTGAGCAGCTTGAGCGTCGTGTTCACATCGCCCTCGTAGTTCTCGGTGAGGGCGCCTTCCTCCAGGTGCTCACGGGCTCGACGGCGGATCTCCTGGAGGTCGCTGACGAAGGGCTGCGTCTGGGGCATGTCCTGGTCTCCTTTCGGCGAATGCGTGACAGGAAGCTGGGACCTCGGGGGCGGGGTCGACCACCCTCGCTCATGACGTCCCGGGCCTGCCCGTCCCGCCCCTCGGAAGGAGCTTTCTGTTCGCCGTGGCGCGGCGTGCCCGCTACCGCGCCGCCGAGTGTGGCCCCGCGATGGGAGGCTGCCCCGTGGGCGGTGCTATCGGGCCCGTGTGGGGCACGGGTGCTCCGGTGGCGCTCGCCACCTCGTCGGGCTCGGGGCCCACGTTCCACTGGCCCGTCCGCCCTGTCACCCGCGCGCCCACCGGTTGGGTCTTCGCCACCAGCGCGGCCTCCTGGTCCGGTGGAACCAGGTAGCGGCTGACATCGGGTTGCACCAGGTCGCTCGTGGCGACGAAGGTCCAGGGGCGGCGGACGTTCATGCCTGGCAGGGGCATGGGCTGCCAACCGGCGAGGCCCTCCCCCCAGCGCCAGTCCACCCAGGAAGGGGCCCACTCGTCGTCGGGCCACCAGACCCAGCCCTCCGAGGGAGCGACGAACCACCTGCCGTAATGGAAGGGCGCCCAGCCCCAGTCCCAGTCGCTCTGGAACGTCCAACCCCAGTCGCTGAACACCCACTGGCCGGAGGTGGCGTAGGGCACGAAGTCCAGGCCCACGAGCTTCGCGTCGGGGCGCCACACCCAACCCACCTCGGGGAGCTGGAGCCATTCGCCATGCGGCGCCATCACATCGCGGAAGATGGAGATGTTGCTGCCCAGCGTCGTGGACGTCGACTTCAACTGGGGACCGAACTCCTCGGGCCCCATCGCGCAGCCGAGCCCCGCCAGCAGCGCGCCCGCGCTCACGCCACCCAGGCGCAGCCAGCGCCAGGTTTCATTCCAGGTGCGCATCGTCGGCCCTCCGTGATGGATATCCGTCACGCCTCAGGATGTGCCTTCTCCTTGAACGCAGAGACCCTCGGGGGCGATGCCTGGAAGGCTCGGCTGCTCAGCGCGCGCCGGCCCCCTGGTTGACTTCCTGTCACCCGAGCGAGGCAGACTGCCCTCCGTGCGCGTGAACAAGCTCCTCCTCTCCGTCGTGCTGCTGACCCCAGCGGTGGCCCTGGCGGGCATGCCCAGCTTCTTGTTCACGGAGATCGCCGAGCAGCGCTTGGAGGCCATCTCCTTCTTCATCGCCGTCTTCCTGCTCGTGTCGCTGGGCGTCTGGAGATTGTGGAACTGGCTGCGACGGGATGTGCCCCGGTTGCCGAGGCTGAGCTACAGGGCCTCGCTCGCGCTGGTGTTCCTGGTCGGGCTGGGCCTTCAGCTCGTCCTGTCGATGATTGCCGGTGGCCGCGAGCTGATGACCCCGGGAGCCTGGGAGAAGAAGGGCGCGACCTACCAGGTCATCCCCGCGCCACCTCCCTCGGATGCGGACCTGCTGGTCCAGGCGCGGCGTCAGCGCCTGGATGAGCTGCGCGAGGCGCTGTGGGCCTATGCCGCCGAACATGGGCGCGACTTTCCGAAGAGCGACCTGGGCACCGAGCTTCCCGCGGCGCGCTGGAAGGTGCTCGGGGACTCCGGCCTGCACTTCATCTACATCGGAGGGCAGAAGGCGGACGCGCCCGCGACGCCACTGGCGTACGAGCCGGGCATCTTCGGCCGTGAGCGCTGGGTGCTCTTCACCGACGGCGACCTCCGGCGCCTCCCCGTCGAGGACATCCATCGCTCGTTCGTGGCGGAGGGCGCGCCGTGAAGTCGAAAAAGGGCGTGACCTTCCTGGGCGTCATCTTCGTGATGATGATCTTCCTGTGCATGGGGCAGGTCTGGGTCATGAAGGTGCCCTTTCTGCTCGCCTTCGGCTGGCTGTCCTTTCTCCAGCAGGTGTTGCCGGAGGTGACGTTCCGCTGGGGCGCCATCGCCGAGTTCCTGCTCGTGGCGGCGGTGCTCGCCGCGGGCTCGCATCTGTTCCTCCGGTGGTTGTGGCGTCAGCTCCACGCCGAGGCGCCAGGGGCCTCCGCGTGGCGCCCGCGCTGGAGCGTGTCGCTGCTGCTGCTCGGGGTGTTGCTCTTCGCCGCGACGATGGCCTCGGTGGGAATCGGACACCACGTGGGCTGGCTGATGTCGGGGCGCGCGCGCCTGGTGCGCAGCTCGTGGCCAGGGATGGAACCGGAGGGCACGCGGACCGCGCGCTGGCTCTGTGAAGAGGCCCGGGACCAGCTCAAGGCGGGGACCCCGGACGGGCAGCTCACCCGGAAGCTGCTCGCGGATCCCTCTCTTCGCCCCATCGTGGAAGCGCAGTACGTGGTTCCGCACGTGAGCCCCGAGGGAAAGCCGGTCATCATGGTGTTCGCGCGGGACCCACTCGTTCGCGAGCGGGATGGCGGCGTGCGCTGTGGTCCGGCATCGTTTGGGGTCGAGACGCTCGATGCGAAGGTCCTGGCGCAGTGGCTCGCCGAACCACGCGCCGTCGCGAGCCCTACTCCCTGACGCTCGAAGTGCTTCAAGTGAAGCCGCGCGCTGAAGGCCTCGTCGCGGGGGTGCTAGGCTCGTACTCCCCGTGCGGGCCTTGAAATGAAGCCCGGCGGGTCACCTGGAGGAGCCGCTCATGTCTTCGCGTCGCTTGTCGCATCCCTGGAGCCTTGCCGTGGTGCTCACCTTCGCGCTGGCCGCGCCGCCCGCGCTGGCGGAGTCGGTCGAGGAGGAGCTGGTCTCTCGCGAGGACTCCAGCTCACAGGCTTCGTTGCTCACCTGTGGGCCGGCTCGGTGTGGCGGAGACTGGACCTGCGAGGCGAACTGCCCCGAGGCGGCGACCGCCGTCTGCGTCGACTTCTACTGCGTGTACACGTACCCGGATCCTGGCGGTGGTGGCGGTGGCGGTGGCCCGGGCTCGCAGTGCACGGGTTACCGCTGCGGCGGCGACTGGAACTGCGTCTGCGAAGGGCTGCAAGGCACCTGCGGCGCGAATGGCATGTGCGTTTTCTGAGTGGAAGCCCGGCGGTGAGCACTTGGCAGTCCGCGCGTCGTGACTAGTTTCCCGCGCACAAATGCGACGCCGGGGCGAAAGCCCGGGCGTCGTCACGCGAGGAGCTGACGGTGCAGGCGAAGATGCTGCTGGCCCTGGTAGTGGGTTCCCTGACGTTCGGAGTGGGCTGCCACCGCAACACCCGTGAGAGCGCGAAGGATGATGCGGAGCGCGCCGCGGACAAGACCGAGGACACCGCCGAGAAGGTGGGCGACAAGGTCGAGGACGCCGCCGAGGAGGCGGGCGACAAGATTGAGGACGCCACCGACAAGTAGCTCGGCGTGTTGTAGGCCTCTGGCCTTCCCGGACGCCGCACCGCGTTGGTTCAGCAGTCGCGTTTCGGGAAGGCCGTGGGTTGCCGTCAGCGTGGGGACTGGCTGAATAATCAGTCCCATGGGAACGCTCACGCTCAGCGCCTCCGCGCACCTGTGGGAGCAGTTTCTCGTCGGCGCGCTCGACGAGGACGTGGCCTCGGTTCCAGAGGCACCGCCGATACTCTCCCGCTGGCAACGCTCACGCGCGCTTGGCGCTCCGAGCACGGGCCTGCCCGACGAGGGGCCCAGTGTCGCCGGCGTCGCGCTCATCGAGCGGCGAGCCCGCCTGGAGCCGGTGTGGCACGAGGTTCGTGACATCCTGGACGTGCTCGCCGCCGCGCCCATGCCGTCAGGGCGGGTGGCGCTGCTGGCGGACCGGGAGGGCGTCATCCTCGCGACGCGCAGCTCGGGGGGCGACTTCAGGGACCACGCCGACTACGTGCGACTGGTGGCCGGGGCCTGTTGGGACGAGGTGTCGCGAGGCACCAATGCGATTGGCACCGCGCTGGTGGAGTCCTCGGCCGTGGCGGTGGTGGGGCCCGCGCACTATGCGCAGCGGCACCATGGGCTGGTCTGTTACGCCGCGCCCGTGAGAGACCCGTTCGGCGAAGTCGTCGGCGTGTTGGACGTCACCGGGCCCGCGAGTGGCGCGGACCCGCTGGTGCTGGTGGCGGTGGCGAGCATCGCCCACTCGGCGGAGGCGCGACTGCGCGAGGTGGCGTGGGCGCGTGTGGCGGCGGCCGCGCGAGGGGGAGTGGATGCCCACCTGTCGCGCGAGGACGGCCCGGTGCTGCTCGTCGAGCCGCCGGGTCGCGTGCGGCGTCTCAATGGCGCGGCGCGCTCGCTGCTCGGCCTGGAGTCATCCCCGGGGGACGTGTCGCCGACTCGGATGCTCGGCTTGTCCTGGCGGGCGTTGAAGGAAGCGGCGTTGAGAGGCCACGCGCTGGAGGCGTGTCATCAGGCCTCGGGTGCGACGTGGCGGGTCCACGCGGAAGCGGTGGGGGAGGGGGACTCGGCGCTCGCGGTGCTGGTGCGGCTGGAGCCTCGTGCGACGCGCGTCACGGCGCGGATGCCGCCCGAGGTGGCCGAGAGCGGACCCGATGGAGGGGCCTGGGCCGCGCTGAAGGGGAGTGACCCCGAGCACCGCGCGACGCTGCGAGAGGCCGCGCGCTTCGCTCCCACGACGCTGCCGGTGTTGCTGCTCTCGGAGACGGGTACGGGCAAGGAGTTGCTCGCGCGCGCGGTGCATGCCGCGAGCGCGGTGGCCTCCGGACCCTTTGTCGCCGTCAACTGTGGCGCTCTCTCCGCCGCGTTGCTGGAGAGCGAGCTGTTCGGTCATGCGCCGGGAGCCTTCACGGGGGCTCGCGCGGGTGGGGCCGAAGGAAAGCTGGCGGCGGCGGACGGAGGCACGCTCTTCCTCGATGAACTCGCTGAGATGCCCGCGGCGCTGCAGGTGATGCTGTTGCGTGTGCTGGAGGATGGCGGGTACTCGCGTGTCGGCGAGTCGCGCGTGCGGCACTCGCGCTTCCGACTCATCGGCGCCACGTGTCGGGACCTCGAAGCGGCCGTGAGCGCGGGCACCTTCCGGAGCGACCTCTACTATCGCCTCCAAGGCGCGGTCCTTCGCTTGCCGCCGCTGCGAGAGCGGGTGGACCTGCCGGAGCTGGCCCGGTCGTTGTTGAGTGGGCTGTCCGCCGAAGGAGGCCATCCCGCGAGCACGCTGTCCGCCGAGGCGCTGGCTCGCCTGCGGGCGCACGCCTGGCCGGGCAACGTGCGGGAGCTGAAGACGGTGCTCCGCATGGCCCTGGTCCGAGCAGGAGGAGAGCCCGTGGTGAACGCGGTCGCGCTTCCGCCCGAGCTGGGGCGAGCACCCGCGCACGTGCCACCGGTGTCCTCGCCACCCGTCGAGCCCGTGGCCTCCCCGGGCCTCAGGGAGCTGGAGGCCCACGCGATTCTCGACGCGCTGTCTCGCAGTGGTGGGAACGTGGCCCGCGCGGCGCGGCTGCTGGGGATTGCTCGCAGCACGCTGTACCGGATGGTGGAGCGCTTCGGGTTGGTGCTCCCTCCGCGCTCGTGATGCGAGCTTTCCCGTAGGCGCGCCGTGGGCCCGCGAGGGGACGGTGGCGCGTCCTCATCGGAACATTCCATCCGTGCGGTGGCACACCCGCGCGCGACACTGTCGCGAGGTGCTCCACGCGGAGCGGACAGAGGTGTCGCATCGCGGGACACGACGCGCCGCGACGTCGGTGGTGCGGGGCGTGGCATGCGCGCTGCTCTGGGGGCCACGGCTTCCACCCGCAGCCCCACCCGCAAGGAGAGCGTTCATGATCTACGCCGCCCCCAATCAGCCTGGCTCGAAGGTGAAGTTCAAGGCCCGCTATCAGAACTTCATCGGCGGTCGCTGGGTCGAGCCGAAGCGCGGGCAGTACTTCGAGAACATCTCGCCCGTGACGGGGCAGGTCTTCTGCGAGATTCCTCGCTCCACCGCGGAGGACATCGACCTGGCGCTGGATGCGGCGCACGCGGCGCGCGTCTCGTGGGGCCGCACGTCACCCACCGCGCGCTCGAACATCCTGCTGAAGATCGCCGACCGCATGGAGCAGAATCTGGAGATGCTCGCGGTGGCGGAGGCCTGGGACAACGGCAAGCCGGTCCGCGAGACGCTCGCGGCGGACCTGCCGCTGGCCATCGACCACTTCCGCTATTTCGCCGGCTGCATCCGCGCGCAGGAAGGCACGGTGGGCGAGTTGGACCACGACACCGTCGCGTATCACTTCCACGAGCCCCTGGGCGTGGTGGGGCAGATCATCCCGTGGAACTTCCCCATCCTGATGGCGGTGTGGAAGGTGGCGCCGGCGCTGGCGGCGGGCAACTGCGTGGTGCTCAAGCCCGCGGAGCAGACGCCCGCCAGCATCCTCGTCCTGGCCGAACTCATCCAGGACCTGCTGCCCGAAGGTGTCCTCAACATCGTCAACGGCTTTGGAGTCGAGGCGGGCAAGCCGCTGGCGAGCAGCCCTCGCGTGGCGAAGATCGCCTTCACCGGTGAGACGACGACGGGCCGGCTCATCCTCCAGTACGCGAGTGAGAACCTCATCCCGGTGACGCTGGAATTGGGCGGCAAGAGCCCGAACATCTTCTTCGACGACGTCATGGCGCACGACGACGACTTCCTGGACAAGGCGATGGAGGGCTTCTCCATGTTCGCGCTGAACCAGGGTGAGGTCTGCACGTGTCCGTCGCGCGCGCTGGTGGGCGAGGGCATCTACGGCCAGTTCATCGAGCGGGCGCTGGAGCGCGTGAAGAAGGTCAGCCCGGGCAACCCGCTGGACACGGAGACGAAGCTGGGCGCGCAGGCGTCGAATGATCAGCTCGAGAAGATTCTCGGCTACATCGACATCGGCAAGAAGGAGGGCGCCAAGGTCCTCATGGGCGGCGAGCGCGTGAGCCTGCCGGGCGACCTCAAGGGCGGCTACTACGTGGCGCCTACGGTGTTCCAGGGCCACAACAAGATGCGCGTGTTCCAGGAGGAGATCTTCGGACCGGTGGTGAGCGTCACCACGTTCAAGGACTTCGACGACGCGATGCGCATCGCCAACGACACGCTGTATGGCCTGGGCGCCGGCGTGTGGACGCGTGACACGAACACCGCGTACCGCGCGGGCCGCACCATCGAGGCGGGCCGCGTGTGGACCAACTGCTACCACCTGTACCCGGCGCATGCGGCGTTCGGCGGCTACAAGCAGTCGGGCATCGGCCGCGAGACGCACCGGAAGATGCTGGACCACTACCAGCAGACGAAGAACCTGCTCGTCAGCTACAGCCCGAAGGCGATGGGGTTCTTCTGATGAGTGACACCCGTGCCGGGCCCGGCGCGGGTGGGCAGACGGAGCAGGAGGTGGCCCGGGTGGCGGTGACGCCCGAGGCCGCCGCCGTCATCCGCTCCCTGCGTGCCGCGAATGGTCCGCTGATGTTCCACCAATCCGGCGGCTGCTGCGATGGCAGCGCTCCCATGTGTTATCCGGCGGGGGAGTTCCGTGTCGGTCAGCGGGATGTCTTCCTGGGCGACGTCGAGGGCTGCCCCGTCTACATCGGCGGCGCGCAGTTCGAGGTCTGGCAGCACACGCACCTGACGCTGGACGTGGTGCCTGGAAGGGGCGCGGGCTTCAGCCTGGAGTCGCCCCTGGGCGTGCGCTTCCTCACGCGCAGCCGTGTCTTCACGGATGAGGAATACGAGCGCATGAAAACCCAGCCACCGCCGAGGCGGGGACCACCGGAGTGAGCAAGGGCCCCGGGCTCGAAGTCGGGCCCGGGTCGCCCGCCACCCGACCGTAACTCTTCATGTTACGGCGCGGCCAATGACAATCATCCCCTCAAATCAGACCCATGCGGTGTCATGAATACACCATTTACACTGCGTGAGAGTACTTATACAGAGTGCGGGCCCCAACACAGGGGCAACTCGAAATGAGGGGGAAGTCATGAAGCTGTTCAATACGTTTGGAGTTGTGGGAGTGGTGTCTCTGATGGCCGTTGGGTGCGGCGGGGAATACACGCCGGAAGAGGCCGCTCAGAACCCGGAGATGGGCGAGGCGACGCAGGCCGTGGAGAGCGCGTTCATCGCTGGCGGTCAGACGCGTGACTTCTCGACCTGGCTGTTCGGCACGACGCCGTTCTATGTGCGGAACATGTCCAGCACCCGCTCCACGCGGTTCAACGCGTACTGCGGCGCCAACAACATCTCCATCCTGCTGGCTCCGAATCAGGTCTATCCCACGAGCCTGAACTGCGCCTGGCCCGGCGCGCGCCTGTATGTCCAGAACCAGGGCCTCAGCCCGACGCTCGATCAGATCTACGTCGAGACGCACTGAGTCGCGGCAAAAGCGCGCTCTTTGAGGTCGTGCTTGGGGGAGCCTCCGCGAGGGGGCTCTCCGAGACGGCCCGCACGAAGCTGCTCCGCTGGGGCAAGTAGCCCCGAGGTGCGCGAGCGTCTCCGGGCCCGATACAGGGCCCGGAGACAGTCGTGCCCGGGGGAACCTCAGGAGGACTTGTACGCGTCCGCGATGCGCAGCAGGTCCACGATGGTGAAGTCGCCGCCCGTGCCGTAGGTGGGCTTCCAGCCCTTGTTGTGCAGGAAGGACTGGGGGTCGTTGATGAGCACGCTGAAGAACGTCTCGCCCACGATGCGACCGCCCACGGGCCCGAGGAAGCGGCCCTGGTTGGCGAGCTTCGCCTCCTTGAGGATGTAGTACCAGAGCGGCGCCAGCGTGCTCCCCCAGTTCGTCGGCAAGCCCAACTGGGAATTGGAGTACTGGGTCGTCCCCAGCGCCTTGGCGACCGTCTGTCCCGCCGGCAGGGTGAACTCATTCTGGCGCAGCAGGTTGCGGCCCGGCAGCGACAGGTAGAGCGGATCCGGCTTGCCCTGATACTGGGGATTGTCGAAGCCGGGGATGAGCGCCTGGGGCAGCTGAAGCAGCTCCGACGCCACCAGCGTGTCGAACAGCTTGGCGCCCTGGGGCGTGACGCGGGAGTCGGTGTTGAAGAAGTACTTCCAGTCCACGCGCTTCTCCGGGCTCAGGAACGTCCCGGGCTGGTGCAGGTCGAAAATCTGCGCGCCCTTGTAGTTGTCATTGACCTGGTAGAACTCGCGAATCGTCGCGTGGCCCATGCGGTAGGCGGCCGCGGAGAACTCGATGGGAATCGCCTGGAGGTTGGGCGGGAAGTACTGCGGGCCCTGACTCATCAGCTTCCCATACAGCTCATCCCCGACGAAGCGGCGCACGAAGTCGTGGTAGACAATCCACTGGTAATGCCAGCGCACGCGCTGCGACGCCTCGGTGAAGAGCGCCCCTCCGGAGAACTGGCTCGACAGGTCCTTGACCACCTGATTGTGGAACTTGATGACGGCCAGGTGGAGCTGGTCGACGAACATGTTGTCGTCATTGCGCGGGTCTCCGATGATGGCCGTGCCCTGTGAGTTGCGGAGCACGTCGCCGTCCGGATTGTCGGGCCGGCCGAACAGCAGCGTGGCGCCGTCCTTCTGGTCGAAGAGGAAGGCGTCCTGCACGGGCCCCCGGCCATAGATGTTGCCCAGGTCCAGGGTGGGGGTGATGGCATCCCGCGTCTGGTTGGGTTGGGTGTCCCGGCCATTGATGTTCGAATAGACGTCGAACGTCAGGTCATGGTCCAGGAACTGGCCCAGGAACGTGTAGCCCGCGGGGATGGTGGGGTTGTCCTGGGGGAGGCCCGGGCCCTGGTTGGCCACATCCATGGGGCCTCCAGGCAGGGTGAGCGCCCGGAGGTCCTCCACGTTGAAGAGGGAGGGGCCCAGGTCCGGGAACATGCGGAAGAAGTCGGAGACGACGGGGCCGTTGTCTCCGCTCAGCGACTGCGCGGACTTGCTGGAGACGGTCGTGCCCACGCCGCCGTGGGGGCGCACCAGGTTTCCGGAGGGCGTCTTGGACAGCATCGCGTTTCCCGCACCCCGGTGGAACGGACAGCCGCTCCCAGGCAGCGCGGTGTGGCCCGAGGGCCGGTTCTTGTCACTCATGATGGGTCTCCTCGTGAATGGGAAGCGCGGCCTATGACGTGATGGTGATGTACGGGTCCCACGAGTAGGTGCCCACCTTGTTGCCCTGGTTGTCCGTCACCTGGAGATAGAGCTGGTAGGTCACCCGCCCGCCGGGGAGCGTGGCGGTGGGCAGCATCGCGGTGGACTGGAAGAAGAAGTCCACGTAGGGCTGCACGTTGAAGCCGCTGCTCTGCCCGCCCGACACCTCGGGGACTGGCACCTTGATGTGGGACACCAGGGGCTGGGGCTGGGTGATGCACTGCGCGTTTCCGGAGACATTCATCTTGTAGAGCAGGGCGCTGTAGCGCGTGTTGAGCGTCAGCGACGCCAGCCGCCACCGGAGGTTGTCGTTGGTCTTCGCGGCGACCGTCAGCTCGGATATCGCCTCCGCCCCCACGGCCGAGTCCCGCCGGACGAGCATGTACACACAGTCCGCGATGGCCACCCCGGGGTTGTCGAGCGACGCGTTGGGGCCGTACTTGCCGATGACCTTGTCCACGTCCACCACGGTGAGCACGTCGATGAAGCCGTTATCCTGTCCCATATCGCATCCAATCCTTTCGGAAGAAGAAGTCAGACACCGTCGGCGAGCCCGCCGGTGACGTCATGAGGTGATGGAGATCTGCGGATCCCACGAGAAGTAGCTCAGGATGTTCCCGTCGTTGTTCGCCAGGACGAACGAGAACTGGTACGAGACATTGGGCGGCGAGGGGTTCACCGCCGTCGCCTGGAAATAGGCGTCCGTATAGGTCTGCGTCTGGTTGATGGTCACCTGGAAGCCATTCACCGACGGGAGGGGCACCGTCACCGTGGGCTCGATGAGGCCGGGCTGGGTGATGAGCCCCACGCCCCGGAGGATGTTGCACTGGCTGAGCGCGACGCTGAAGCGCGTGTTCCCCGTCAGCGAGGTGATGCGCCAGCGGATGTTGTTGTTGGTGTTGAGGGTGATGACCAGGTCATCCGTGGCCTGTCCGGAGAGCACCTCGTCCTGACGGACGAACATGTAGATGTAGGGCGTGCTCTCGCCCAGGGACACGGGCCTGTTGGAGTCCGTGCTGAACTTCCCCTGGTAGGCCTGGTAGATGCTCTCCGCATCCACGACGACGAGGACGTTGGCTGTCTTTTCAGTATCCGGCATGGACCACTCCTGATTGAGACGGGGTGAGAGGGCTCAGCGGGGCCGCAGGATTCCGGGGCGCTGGATGGAGAAGGGCTGGATGTTGAACTGGGTGACGCCCGTCAGCGCGAGCTCGGCGAGAATCTTCCCGAGCAGCGGGGTGAACTTGAACGCCTGCCCCGTGTCACCGGTGAACAGGAGGATGTCCGGATGGCCGGGCAGGGCATCCAGGACGAAGTTCAAATCGGGGGTCATCGTGTAGAGGCAGCCGACGGCGTCCTGTGCCAGGGATTGAAGGCCCTGGAAGTGCGCGCGCATGAAGTTGTTGAGCAGTTCCACCATCCGAGGGTCCGCCTGGGGCGGCGAGGTGGGCGGCAGCGGGGACTTCTGGAAGGTGAAGTCCGTGCCCACCTTGAGGCGCCCGGGCGTCAGGAGCGGGGGCAGACCGTAGTAGGTCGTCTGGTCATCGCCAGGGAACTGGGGCGCGCCAAAGTAGAACCAGAGCGGGTAGTTGTACTGGGATTGGGCCACTGTGAAGTAGGCATACGTCATGGTCCAGATCTCCAGCTCCAACTGGAGGTTCAGGCTGTCGAGCACCGGGTTCGTCCAGGCGGACGGCACCAGGATGAGCTTCTTGCCGGTGTAGTCCCCTTGCGCGGTGGTGACGGTGACCTGTCCCGGCGCGTCCTGGATGCGGCTGACCGTCCGGCGGGGAATCATGGTGACGCCCTGCTTGCGACAGAGCTGGGCGAGGGCCTGAAGGGCCCGGTCCGCCGCGATGACGCCCGCCTGGGGCTGCACCAGTCCGACGACGTCGTCACTCAGCCCCTTGAGCGCGGGGTAGCGCTCCGGGAAGTCCGCCGCGGTGAGGCGGGTGAAGGGCAGGCCCTGCTCCTCGAGGACGGCCTGGGAGTCCTTGAGGTCACCCTCGGGTGTGTTCACCCCGCTGGGCGGGCCGAAGAACAGCAGGGACGTGTCGTTGAGGATGCCGTCCAGGCCGCTGTCGTCCTCCAGCTCCCGCCAGAGCGGATAGGCGGACTGCGCCAGCAGGGACAGGTGCGGATTGGAGTACATCACCCGGAAGAAGCGGGACTCTCCCTTGGAGGAGAAGAAGTCGTTGTCGAAGTCGAACTGGTCCAACAGGAGGACCTTCTTGCCGGCCTTCGAGCACCAGTAGGCGGCGGACAGGCCAATGGCGCCCGCGCCCACGACCACCACGTCATAGGAGTCCATGTTTGCGTTGCTTTCGTTCTGGAGGGACGAAGGTGTCTGGCTTTACCAGCCGAGGTAATATTGGCTGTCCAGCCAGGAGGGCCACGCGAGCCCGAAGTGCGCCTGGAGCATCTTCTCCGCCTCGCAGAAGGCGCCTTCCACCCAGCCCTGCTGGTCCGAGTACGCCTCGCCGCAGATGTGCAGGCGCTCCGCGGGGTCCGGGCGGCGCATGAACGGCATCACCTCGCGCACGCTCACCCCGGCCTGCCACGCATGGTAGCCGCCGCCGTAGGGGTCCTCCGTCCAGTTACGGAAGTAGGAGACATACGGGTCAGGGACGGGGTTCTCCGGGCCGTGCAGCTCCCGGAGCTGGTGGACGGCCTCCTGGACCATCACCGCCGGGGCCTGGAGAGACTCCACCTGGGCCAGGGACTCCGGGGACGCCAGTCGCGTGGCCCGGGGCTTGAAACGCTTCAGGTTCCGCTGGGGAGAGGCCATCAGCGCGGACCAGAAGGGGGTGGTCCGCATGTCGTTGTAGCTGGCCAGCAGGATGGAGTGGCTGTTCGAGGGGTCGGTGCCGAAGTAGTAGCACTGTCGCATCGGCAGGTCGGTGATGGACTCGCCCGCCAGGGCGTTGAACTCCGCGTGCCACCAGGGAGACTCGAAGCCCATCAGGAGCTTGAACGACGGCTCGGAGATGACCGAGTCGAGGTTCTTCCGGACCTGCTCGCTCACCTCCGGGGTGGCGAAGAAGCGGTCTACCTCCAGCAGCTCCAGGGCGCGGCGGGGCATGGCGAGGACGACGGCCTTGGCGTACACCGTCCAGCTCTTGCCGCTCTGTGCATTGGCCACGGTGAGGATGTACTTGTAAGGGCTGCCGCCCGGCGCCGGGTCGATTCGCCGCAGGCCATTCTGTCCCCAGAGATGGGCGCGCTTGCCGCCGGGGTCCTGCGCCAGGAAGCGCTGTGCGAGGACATTGCCGACCTGGTCATAGCCGCCCGCCAGCGTCTGGTACTTCACCTCCGCGTTGGAGAAGTCTCCCACGAGGTAGGGGAAGGCCTCCGCGGCGTTCCAGTTGATGGTGTTGGAGTAGTACCCGCCGGCCACGGACAGGAACTCGTAGGCCTCCTGGCCCACCTGGTCCTTGATGAGGTTCCAGAAGCCCAGGTCGTTGACCTTCAGGCCGTCGTATGGACCCGATTGGTGATAGGTCAGGTTGGGTTTGACGTCATCCCATTCGCGGGCCGTCAGGGTGAAGGCATAGTCATAGGGCGCGGTGAAGGTGGCCTTGCCCGGATAGCGCTCCCGGAACCACGGGTCCGCCATGAGCACGTCGTAGATGATTTTGTTGAAGAGCTGGTCCGAGGTGAAGCCCACCACCGCGTCGGGTAGGAAGTAGCGCGTCTTGTACGTGCGGCGGTCGGCCTGGGCGTTCTCCCATTCGTTGGCCTTGAAGCGCTGCCCGCGCAGATAGCGGTAGTGATTGCCGTCGTCACCGAGGGGGAAGTCGATAGGCGTCACCTCCTGCTCGAAGACCTTCGTGATGAGCGAGTTCACAATCTCATGCGATTGCAGATAGCGCATGCCGCCAATCTCCGCTGCCAGGGAGATGCCAGGGAGGAAGACGGATTCGATGCGTCCACCCAGGCGCTCGCTCAGCTCGAAGATGTGGACCGTCTCGGGGCGGGTGCCCTCGGGGGCCAGGTCTCCCACGAGCAGTCTCCAGCCCGCATAGAGGCCGGAGACTCCGGCGCCGATGATGGCCACGTCGAGCTGGAGCCCATCGTCCATTCCGGTGTCCATCGCTGGTGGGTTGACTCGCGACATGTCTGCCTCATGGGGGGAGAGGGGATTCGCCTTGCGTCGGCCCGATTCGCTGCAATTGGTGCACCAAGGTCCTTTCCGGTCCTGGGTGTCTGTCTTCAAGGACATGCGAGGCCGGGGATGTGGCCTTGACGCGTCAGGCGAATGGATTTGGGAGGTCCCGGGGCGTCGTCGCTGGGGAATCGCTGACGTGTCAGGCTTCGGGCGGACGCGTCAGCGCCCGCGGACCGTGGCGGCGTCGGCGGGGGAGCGACTGGGGGAGCGGCGACCGGACGGGCCGGTCCTTCACCTATGTCGCTTTTCGATGAAGCTCGAATTTCGTCATATTATAGTCATCATATGGTGGACAGGGGCTCTCGGGAGCCCGCCTGTCCGTCCATTTGACGTTCCTCAATGGGGCCGCCCGGAGCTTTCCGTCCGCCTCGTCACGCCGGAGTCGAGTCATGCAGGTCAAGGATGCTGTCGCCCTGGTCACTGGTGCCAATCGCGGGTTGGGGCTCGCCTTCGCGAAGGCCTTGTTGGAGCGGGGGGCTCGCAAGGTGTACGCGGCGGCTCGTGAGCCCTCGAGTGTGACGATTTCAGGCGTGGTGCCGGTCCGCCTGGACGTCACCCGCCCCGAGCAGTTGGAGTCGCTGGTCCGCGAGGCAGGTGACGTGACGCTGCTCATCAACAACGCGGGCATCCTGAAGGGCACGAGCCTCTTGGGGACGGACACGCTGTCCGCCGCGCGCGCTGAACTGGAGACGAACTACCTGGGTCCCCTGGCGACGAGCAGCGCGTTCGCGCCGGTGCTGGCGAAGAACGGCGGGGGCGCCATCATCAATGTGCTCTCGGTGCTCAGCTGGATGGCCTTCCCGGGCTCGGCCAGCTACAGCGCCTCGAAGGCCGCTGCCTGGGCGCTGACCAACGGTCTGCGCAAGGAGCTGGGCGCCCAGAAGACGCAGGTGATGGCCCTGCACGTCGGCTACATGGACACCGACATGGCGGAGAAAGTCACGGCGCCGAAGACGAGCACCGCCGAGGTGGTGCGCCTGACGCTGGATGCGCTCGAGGCGGGCCAGGACGAGGTGCTCGCCGATGAGGTGAGCCGCAACGTCAAGCAGGGGTTGTCCGCGGGCGTCTACCTCCAGCGCTCGTGAGCGAGCTGGTGGCGAGCTGCGGAGCTTTCTCCGAGCCCTCCACCGCGCGCGCCGTGTCCAGACCGATGGAGTGAGAGCGGGCCCACGCGCGGGGCGAAGTGTCATGCGCTGTGCGGGGAAGGCTATGGTGTCTCCAGGCTCGAACGTGAGCCTGGAGACTTCGCATGCCGCAGTGTCGCCTGGTGTGGAGCGTGGTGATGGTCGTCCTGATGGGGGCGACTTCGGCCTGGGCAGACGAGCCTCCCGTTGAAGCGCTGGTGCCACCGCCGCGCACGGGGTGGCGCGTCCAGGGACTGCCGCTGCTCAACTTCAACAGCGACGAGGGGTTCGGCTACGGCGCGAGGCTCCTGCTGGTGGATGCGGGAGATGGCACGTACCGGCCTTATCGACACTCCCTCATCGCGCAGTTCTTCCAGACGACGCGGGGTGTGGCCACCCATCGGCTGATGATGGATTCGCCGCGCTTCTTCGACTCGGACTGGCGGTTGGGGTTGGACCTGAGCTTCATCAACGAGCGGTTCTCGCCCTACTTCGGCCAGGGCGCCGCCGCCGGATACGAGCCGGACTTCGCCCGGTGTGATGACCGGGAGCAACTGGAGGACGCGCGGGATGTGTGCGCGGGCAATCCCTCATTCCGGGGCCTGCGCTACTACAGCTTCGAGCAGCGCACGCTGCCGAGCGTCGTGTTCAACGCGCGGCGCACCCTGAGAGGGCCGCTGCAGGTGTCCGTGGGCTATCGCTTCCGCCTGACGCGGATTCGCTCGCGCTACAGCGCGAAGGACCTGGGGCAGTCGCGGGACTCTCGGCTCGAGGAGGATGCTCGGGCGGGGCTGTTGACGGGGCTGGAGGCTGGAGGAGGGGAGGGGACGTTCCGGACAGCGGAGGTGACGGCGGGGCTTTTGTGGGACTCGCGTGACAACGAGCCCGCGCCCGTGCGCGGCATGTTCCACGAGCTGGCGGCACGCGGCGCGGTGGGGGCGACGGGCAGCTCGTTCAGCTACTGGGGCTCCACGGCGAACCTGCGTTTCTACCACCCCCTGGGACATGAGCGATTGGTGGCCGCGTTGCGCCTGATGGCCGACGTGCTTGGAGGGGATGTGCCCTTCTTCCTGCTCAGCGGCTTTGGCGGAGTGGAGTGGCGTGATGGCTGGGGCGGCGTGGGCGGCCTGTTCACCGCGCGAGGGCTGCTGAAGAACCGCCTGCAGGGCGAGGTGAAGACGGTGGGCAACGGCGAGCTGCGCTGGCGCTTCCTCGACGTGCGGCCGTGGGAGCAGCCGTTGGAGTTCACGCTGGTGGCCTTCTTCGATGCGGGACAGGTGTGGACGGACCTTCGCTTTCGGGACAAGGGGTTGTTCCGGTACGCGGGAGGTGGGGGCCTGCGAGTGGCCTGGGACAACACCTTCATCGTCCGAGCGGACTACGGCGTGAGTCCTCGGGATGGCACGTCCGCCTTCTATCTCGACTTCAACCACATGTTTTGAGTGGCCGATGTCATCCGGTGGCATTGACGCCCGCGGAGGGTGCCAGCTAGCGTGACGCCACGATGATGCTCTTGAACGCGAGCTTCCTGACGACCGCCACCGGCTGCTGTTGCCGCGGCGCGTGTTGTTAGTCGAGCTGCTTCGAGCGTCCTTCGTTCCACCGGTTCGTTTCCGCTGAGTCCCGGGCCTTGGGCCTCGGACTCGTTGCTCCGGTGGTGTTCCGCGCCCCTGCGATGAGGCCCTGAACTCGTCGCGCGTGCGTGGCCTCGCGTCCCTCCGCCGGAGTCTTGCGCATGCCCATCACCCGCTTCGCGCCGCATGACGATTTCCTGCGTGTCTACTTCGCTGGAGACGGTGTTCCCCGGCACGCGGACTTCCACTGGTTCTGGTTGCGGCACAACTCGGAGCTGGACCGTCATCCGCTCACGCGCGAGCGCATCGTCTGTTCCTCGGAGCTGCCGCTGGAGCTGCGGCCTCGCGGGGTGCGGGTCTCGGAGGATGCCTCTGGCCTCGATATCGACTGGGGGGACCGTGCCGATGGGCAGGTGAGTCGGTACGCGGCGGACTGGTTGCTTGCGAATGCCTATGCGGCAGAGCGTGTCGCCGTGCCTCGGCCGCCCTCGGACAGTGTGTTGCTCACGGTGGAGGCTTCCCAGGTGCGCGAGCCGCTCGTGCCGTTCGCCTTGAAGCGACTCCAGGAGTCCGGGGCGGTCATCGTGCGGGGCTTCGAGGCGGACACGGAGGCGCTCATCGACCTCTTCGGTGGTGCCGGGCTCTCTGTCATCGAGACGCACTTCGGCCGCATCGAGGATTTGCGCACCGACAACACGACGAATCGGAACACGGACCAGCTTGGCTATACGGACAGCGCGGTGCAGTTGCACACGGACCAACCCTTCCTGGACCGACCGCCGCGCTACCAGCTCCTGCATTGCCAGCGGCCCGCCGAGACGGGTGGGGGGAACAGTGTCGTGGATGGGCTCGCGGCGGCACGCTACCTGGCGGACCAGGACGCCGCTGCCTTCGAGCTTCTGCGCACGGTGCCGGTGACGTTCCATCGCAAGCAGGCGGCGTTCGAGCGGGTGCTGGTGTCACCCGTGCTCGACTTCGATGCGCCTGAGGGCTTTCGCATCCGGTACAGCTACTTCACGCTCGCGCCGCACCGGGTGCCGTTCGCCCGGATGGAGGCGTGGTACCGCGCCTACAACCGCTTCGCGACCCTGGTCAGGGACGAGCGCCACCAGTTCCGCTTCCGACTCGGGGCGGGTGACTTCCTCCTCTATGACAACTGGCGAATGCTTCACGCTCGCACCTCGTTCACGGGTGCCCGCTGGGTTCGCGGTGTGTACTTCGATGCGCGTTGAACCCCGGAGAACACCATGCCCGCTTCGCCTCGACTGGCCCCCCACGGAGTGAGTCACCAGGAAGTCCTCGACCAGATGCGCGAGCTGCGCGCCGATGATGCGCGCTGGAAGGAAGGGAAGACGTGGAGTCTCGTCTACCACGCGGGGGATGACATCCGCCGGCTGCTCGCGGACGCCTACACGGAGTTCATGTCCGAGAATGGCCTCAGTCCGTTGGCGTTCCCCAGCCTCGCGCGTTTCGAGTCAGAGGTGGTGGCCACGGGCGCGGAGTTGTTTCACGGAGACACCGCCGCGGGGACGCTGACATCGGGAGGAACGGAGTCCATCCTGATGGCGGTGAAGACGGCCCGGGATTTCGCTCGGGAGGAGCGGGGAATCATGGCGCCGGAGATGGTGCTGCCCGCGTCCGTGCATCCGGCCTTTCAGAAGGCCGCGCACTACTTTGGCGTGAAGCCCGTCAATGTGCCACTGGGGCCGGACTTTCGCGCGGACGTGGCGGCGACTCGGGCCGCGTTGACGGCGAACACGGTGCTCGTGGTCGGCTCCGCGCCGGCCTATCCGCACGGACTGGTGGACCCGATTGCCGAACTGGCGGCGCTCGCACGGGAGCACGGTGTTCTCTTTCACGTGGATGCGTGTCTTGGGGGCTTCCTGCTGCCGTTCGCGCGGAAGTTGGGGCACGACGTGCCCGAGTTCGACTTCGCGGTGCCTGGCGTCACGAGCCTGTCGGCGGACCTGCACAAGTATGGTTATGCGGCGAAGGGGGCGTCGCTCGTGCTGTACCGCACGCCGGAGCTGCGTCGGTATCAGTTCTTCACGTACGCGGACTGGTGTGGCGGCATCTATGCGTCGCCGTCGATGGCGGGGACCCGGCCGGGAGGCGCCATCGCGGCGGCCTGGGCAGTCCTGAAGTATCTGGGGGAGGAGGGATATCTGCGGCTCGCTGGGACGGTGCTCGATACGGCGAGGGCATTGCGCGAGGGCATCACGGCCATTCCAGGCTTGAAACTGGTGGGCGAGCCGCGGCTGAGTGTCTTTGCCTTCGCGTCTGACACGTTGGATGTGTATGCGTTGGGGGATGCGATGGAGGCGCGAGGGTGGAAGTTGGACCGGCAGATGGGGCCGCCAGCGCTGCACCTGATGGTGACGCCCGCGCACGAAAAGGTGGTGGAGCCGTTCCTTGCGGACTTGAGAGAGTGTTCCGCGAGTCTGGAGCGCGGAGAGCCTGCGCCCGAGGGAAGCGCCGCCATGTACGGCATGCTGGGCGCAATCCCAGACCGGCGCGAGGCTGCGGACTTCATCCGCCAGTTCATGGACTCCATCTACGGATGAGCGCCCTCATCCAGATTCGCGCGGTGCCCTCATCCTGGTTCGGGCTCGTGGGGTCTCTCCGATGAGCGCGCTCATTCATCGTCGCACGCTGGTCTCATCCTGGTTCGGGCTCGTGGGTGCCCTCCGATGAGCGCGCTCGTCCAGGTCCTTGTCGTAGTGGGGCTTCCCGGGCTCGTGCTGCTGGGGACACGAGTCTTCAAGCCTGTGGCATGGGTAGGGCCCGTGGTGATGTGTTACGCGGCGGGCATCCTCCTGGGGAACGCACCGGGGTTGTCGCTCCATACGGGCGTGAGCCTCTCGGTGAGCGAGGCGGCGGTGCCGCTGGCGATTCCCCTCCTGTTGTTCTCCACGGATGTGCCGCGCTGGACGAGGCTGGCCCGCACGACGTTGCTGTCTTTCGCCCTCGCCTGTGTGTCCGCCCTCGTGAGTGCCACGGTGGTGGGACTCGCCTTCTCGGGGCGGATGGACGAGTGGTGGAAGATGGCCGGCATGTTGGTGGGTGTGTACGTCGGCGGTACCGCCAACATGAACGCCGTGGGCGTGGCGCTCCAGGTGCGCGAGGAGACCTTCGTGCTCCTCAACACGGCGGACATTGTCGCGGGAGCGGCCTACCTGCTCGTGCTGATGACGGTGGCACAGCGCATCGCGCTGGCCTTCCTTCCTCCGTTCCCGAATCCGACGGGCTGGGATGGTTCAACCGCGGAAGAGGAGACGCGACAGGAGGGCTTCTCCTGGCGGTTCGCACGAGGTCTGGCTCTGTCGCTGCTGCTGGCCGTCGCCATCTGCGGCGTGTCCGCAGGAGTGAGCCTGGGGCTCGCGGGTCGACTGGAGGCGACGGTGGTGCTGCTGCTCATCACCACGCTGTCGCTGGCGGCGTCCTTCATCCCGGCCGTCCGCTCCCTTCCTGGGAGCTACGCGCTGGGGGACTACGCACTGCTCGTCTTCTGCGTAGCGGTGGGGACGTTGGCGGATGCGAGTCAATTGGGGAGCGCGGGACTGTCTGTCTTCGTCTTCTGCGCCAGCGTGATGGTGTTGGCCATCGTCCTGCATTTCGGTCTGGCGGCGCTGTTCCGCATCGATGCCGACACGGTGCTGATTACCTCCACGGCCACCATCTTCGGCCCGGCCTTCATCGCCCCCGTGGCCCGAGCGCTGCGTAACCGCGAGCTGATGGTCTCTGGCATCACCACGGGGCTGATGGGCTTCGCGCTGGGGACGTACCTGGGGCTCGCCCTGTCCTGGCTCCTGCGGCCTTGACTCAAAGAGAAGCCCCCGTTCTCCAACTTCAAGAGTGCTCCATGCTACCTGTTCGTCCTGTCTCTTCTCAGGTTTGGGGTGAGCGCATGGCCGTATACATCTCCATTCGGAAGATTTCGGAAAATGCCGAAACGGCGGAGTACGCGTTCGGCCTTGATGAAACTGCCGAGGGACGGCTCGTCATGAGCAAGGCCACTGGTCAAGTTGATCTGCTCTCGGCGCATCCGGCGGATTCAAAATCCAAGGGCTTGTTCGAGCGAGCTGCGCACAAGGTTCGAAGCCATTGGCGAAAAGGCGAACTGCCCGATCGAACCTGTTGGGCGTCCTAAGGTCGCTTCGTACTTGCTGCCTTCACCCCATGGGCTCGAAGGTACTGCACGTCCATCTCCAGGCTGGGTCGGCCCACCGCGGCCTTGCGCGCTCCCAGCTCGCGCCCGAAGGCTGAACACGTCGCGTGCACACCCAATCGCGTGGGGACGTGGGACACTACGTACTTGCGCGGCCCGGTGAAGGGGCTCTTCTTCCTGTACCTTGACACTCACCGCGCTCGAAGGACATGACCGGAGAGCCCACGCTCGCCCCATGAGTGAACCGGAAGCACGCTTCCGAGGCTCCTCCACATCCAGATACTGCACCTATGATTGGAAAGGCAGCACGAGGTCGTGGACCTCGCTGAACTGGGACCAGCAGCAGCATGCGATCAACTACATCTTGGATGTCGGGGGAGTCCGATGACCGAGGCTGAAGTTCGGCGAAGCGCAGAGGCTTTTGTCGCCGCGCATGACACGAAATCATTCAGGTTCACCCTGGCGGAGGTTTGGAAGCGTGCTTTAAATCCTGGAGAGTGGGCCGTCGTCTTCGATGTGACGGACGCTGACGGTGCGTTGGTTGATGGGCCTGTGGTTGTCATTGTGGATGACGAGACTGGACGGGCTCGTTTCTCGTGATAGCCGTTTCCGTGCTGCTGCGGGTGCGGGTGCGGCCCGTGGCCTTCACCCGGGCCAGGCCGGCGCACACTCGGTCGCGGAGGCGGGCTGGTTGGTGAGGGTGGGCTGGAGTCCAGGGGGGCGGTGCCACCCCGTCAGGCCGCCTCTTCCCGAATCTCCAACGCCTCCCGGACTCCCGGGAGCGCGGAGAGCAGCTCCAGCTCCGCCGACTGGAGCACGGAGACCCGCTTGCCGGAGATGCGCTCCATCGTCAGCTCGATGCGGTGGTCCCCCGCCGCGTTGACGCGCCGGAAGATGCGGGCCCGCCGGCCCTCCGCCCGACAGGCGAGGATGTCCTTTTGGAGGCTGCGCAGGCGTCGGAACACCTTCAGCGCCATCCGCCCCTCGGGGGTGTCGAAGGTGTGGAAGTGCCGATTACGCGACAGTGGCTTGCTGGGGTCATGGAGCCTCTCCACGAGGCGCCGAACGAATGGGTCCATCGACGAGGGAGGATAACATCCGGTACCCTCCCGCTCAGCGATGCCCTGGCGAATTCGAACCCTTCCCTGGACCCTGGCGCTCCTCCTCCCGCTTGCTTGCAAGGAACCGGAGGTGGCCGCAGTCCAGAACCGTGCCCAACAGGCCCAAGCCGCCCTGGGGGAAGCCCGCGCCCAGCTCGCCAACGGGCAGCCCGGCCCCGCCCTCGTGGCCCTCAAGAAGGCCGCCACCGCCGCCCCCGACAGCGCGGAGCCCTATCTGCTGATGGCCGATGCCCACCTCATGAACAACAACATGGGCGCGGCCATCATGTCCCTCAAGCAGGCCGAGGCCCTCATCCCCGGCACGGACCCTTCCATCCAGAAGCAGCTCTCCGAGCTGTACCTGGGCAACGGCAACACCCAGGAGGCCCTCACCATCCTCTCCACCCTGCGCGACTCCGGCCTGCTCACGGAGTCGGACGTGCTCGGCCTGGCCCGGCTCCAGGCCCGCGAAGGTCAGATTGAAGCCTCCTTCGCCACGCTGGAGAGCGTCCTGCGCGACAGCCCGGACGACCCGGAGGCCAAGGCCATGGAGGCGGAAGTCCTCCTCATGAAGGGCGACGAGCTGCTCGCCGCCAACCTCATGGACAAGCTGCTCCAGCAGAACCCCGCGCACACCACCGCGCGCCTCCTGCGGGCCCGCTACTTTCTCGTCAGCGGCGTGCCGCAGATGGCCGAAGCCGACCTCCAGGCCGTCGAAGGCAAGGACGCCAACCGCGGCGACGTCGTCATGCTGCGCGCCCGCGCCCTGCTGGCCCAGGGCCGCGCGACGGACGCCGAGGCCGCCCTCAAGCCCCTGGTCGACGCCGAACCCCAGAACGCCGAGGCCCTCGCCTGGATGGCGGAGACGGTGCTCGCCCAGGGCCGCCGCGCGGATTCACTCGCCCTGGTGGACCGTGCCCTCCAGTTCCGACCCCGCCTCGCCCGCGCCCTCTATGTGCGCGGCCGTGCCCAGGAGGAAGCCAAGGATTTGAAGGGCGCCGAGGAGAGCTACCGCTTCGCCCTCAGCGCCGAGCCCCGCTTCGCGCCCGTGCACACCCGGCTGTGGCGCCTGTTCCTCCAGTCGGAGCGCAAGGTGGACGCGTACTCGTCCCTGGAGCGCCTGCTGGCGCTGGGCGAGGCCTCCCAGGAGGAGAAGGTCGCCCTGGCGAAGCTCTCCGCTCAGCTCCAGACGCAGATGGCTCGGGGCATGAAGCTCATCGACGAGGCTCTCACGCGCGAGCCCGACAACGTGGAGTACCAGGAGGTGAAGAAGGCCCTCCTGGCCGTCGCTCCCAAGCCGAAGAAGAAGTCCACCGGCCCCGTCATCATCCGTGGCGGGCGCCGCTGACCAGCAACGGCGCGGCGGGCGCTCCGGGCAGTCCCGGCGCCTCCGCCACCACGCGCTCCAGGGCCTTGAGCCCCTTGCGCTGACCCACCGCGACGGCGATGAGGTTGTCCCGGTGGAAGTAGCGCCGCGCGACTTCACGCACGCGCGCGGCGGACTGTGAGTCCACCAGGTCCGCCCGGTGCTCGAAGGTCTCCGGAGCGCGGAACAGCTCCGTGCCGCCGAACCACCCGGCCAGCTCCCCCGGGGAGTCCTGGGAGAACTCCAGCAGCATGCGGTGGCGGCGCTTGGCCCGAGCCAGCTCCTCCTCGCCAATCTCCTCGTCGCACAGCGCGCCCAGCACGCGGAACGACTCGGCCACCACCTGCGCGGCCTTCTCCGGCGCGCTGGCTGCCTCAATCTCGAACAGGCCCGAGTCGTGGTAGCCGTCCAGCGACGCGTGGACGGAGTACGCCAGTCCGCGCTTCTCCACGATTTCGAAGGGCAGCCGGGAGGACAGGCCGTCATCCAGCACGCGCCGGATGATTTGCAGCGCGGCGTAGTCGTCGTGCTGCTCGGGCACGGTGCGGAAGTTGAGGCGGAACTCCGTCTGCGACTCGTCGTGAGAGACGAAGTGCAGGCGGGGACCGGGCGCGGCCGTCGGCGGGGGCGCCTCCGTGCTGGCCGGGCCTCGCGGCAGGTGCGCGAAGGCGCGCTCGGTCAACTCCAGCACCTCCTCGCGGCGCACGCGGCCCGCGGCCGTGACGACCAGGTTGCCGGTGACGTAGTGCTGCGCGAAGTGCTCCAGCACCTGGTTGTGCGCGAGCGCGGAGACGGACTCGCGCGTGCCCGCGATTTTCAGGGCCAGCGGGTGGTCGGGGAAGAGCAGGCGCTTGGACAGGTTGTCCAGGTCGATGTCGCGCCCCTTCTCGTCCACCTCGTCCAGCATCTCCTCCAGGATGATCTGCCGCTCCACTTCCATGTCCGTGAGACGCGGACGGGTGAGCATGTCCCCGAGGATGTCCATGCCCACGCGCATGTGCGCGGGGTGCAGCGGCGTGTAGTAGTACCCGTGGTCCCGGGTGGTGACGCCGTTGAGGTTGCCGCCCACTTCCTCCACGGCGGCGTTCATCTTCACCGTGTCCGGCCAGCCCGCACTGCCCCGGAAGAACAGGTGCTCCAGGTAGTGGCTGACGCCGTTGTTGGCGAGCGTCTCGTGGCGGCTGCCCGTGCGGACGTAGATGGCGAGCAGGGCGGTGTGGAGGTGGGGCGTCTCGACGGTGACGACGCGCAGCCCGGAGGGCAGCACGTCCCGATACGATGTGAAGCTCATGCGCGTGGAAGCCTTAACACGAAGGCCGTGCCCTGGCCGGGAATACTCTGGCAGGAGAGCGAGCCCCCGTGGGCCTGGAGGATCTGCTGACTCACCGCGAGCCCCAGCCCCGTGCCCCCCTCCTTGGTGGTGAAGAACGGCTCGAAGAGGTGACGGCGCACCTCCTCCGTCATCCCCTGACCTGTATCCCGCACCGTCACCTCCACGTCCTGCTCCAGGGGGCGGGTGGCGATGGTGAGCTGCCCTCCGTAGGGCATCGCCTCGCGGCTGTTGCGCAGGAGATTGAGGAAGACCTGGCGCAACTGCCCCTCGTCGGCGAGCACGGGGGGCGTCGTCGGGGAGAACTCGCGCACCACCTCCACGCCCGCGCGCATCAGCTCCTCGCGGGAGAAGTCCAGCACGCCGTCCAGCACCGCCGTCACGTCGCGCGGGTCCAGGTCCGGCCGCTGGGGCCGCGCCATGCGCAGGTAGTGCTCGGTGACGTCCGCCAGCCGGTCCACCTCGCGGGTGACGGCGGAGAGCAAATCCTTCACCTCGTTGGCCTCGTCGGGCGCGGGGAACGTCGCGCGCTCCACCGCGTCCCCGAGCAGCTCCACGTTGAGTCCGATGGACGACAGGGGATTGCGCACCTCGTGAACAATCTGCGCGGAGATGCGGCCCACGGCGGCGAGCTGCTCGGCGCGCATCAGCGCCTCCGCCTGCGCCTTGATTTGCGCCTCGCGGGCCTGGAGCGAGCGGGCCATCTGGTCGAACGCTCGCGCGAGCACCGCCACCTCGTCGTGGCCGCGCACGCCCAATTGCGCGCTGTAGTCACCCTTGCCGATGCGGGACACGCCCTCGATGAGCGTGCGCACCGGGCGCAGCGTGCGCGCCGACCACGCGGTGGCGCCCAGACCCAGGAGGATGGCCGCGACGGAGAGGCTGATGATGGCGAGGCCCGTCTGGCGCTCGCGCTCCTCCGCGCCGTCCACGCGCTCGCGGATGCGGTTGGACAGGGACAGCCGGAGCAGTCGCAGCTCACGGCCGATGGCGTCCTCCATGGTGAGCACGTCGGCGGTGGCGCGGTCCACCTGGGCCTTGTCCGGCGCCTGCGTGGAGAACGCGTCGAACACGCTCTCCGCGGCGCGGCCATATTCGCGGTAGCGCGAGTCCAGCTCGAGGAGGCGCGCCTCCAACTCCTCGATGAAGGGCACCTCGCTCGCCGGGGCCATGTCCCGAAGCTGGGTGGCCCGCTCGCGCGTGGTGGCCAGCCGCTGGGAGATGAAGGCCGTGGGCACGTAGACGCGGGCCAGGCGGATGATGGCGCGCCGTATCTCCGCGCTGTCCTCCTCCAGCATGCGCGCGGTGTGCCGCTGCTGGTTGGCGTGGTTCATCTCCATCTCCGCCGCGTCCTGGGAGAGCTGGAGATAGCCCTGGCTCAGCAGCCGGATTTCGAGCCGGTTGCGGTGCAGCTCCGCGACGCTGAAGAGGGACACCAGGCCGAAGGTGACGAGCACCACCGCGTAGCCCAGGAAGATGCGGGTGGCGAGGGAGAGCTTCATGCGCGCAAGGACCGTGCAGCGGCCGGAGCACCATCGCTACGCGGCCCGCGCCCGGGGTGCAAGCAGCGCTGTCCTCCCGCCAGCCCCCCGGCGGGGCGACCGGCCGTCCTGGCCTCCTGACTCATGGCCCCAGAGGATAGCCCGGGGGACCGCGTCCCGCCCGGGGACATTCGTGCAAGTGGATTGCAATCGGCGTGGAGGCTCCCGCGTAGGAGTACGGGTGGTGAACCCCCTCGCTCGTCCACCAAGGAATCACGCCATGTCCCCCTCGGCCCGTGCCCCGCTGGGCGCCCTGCTTGCGCTGCTCGCGTTGCCCTCCCACGTCCTGGGCGCGGAGCCCGCGAAGGCCTCCGTCGAGCCCGCGAAGGTCGAGGCCCCCGCTGACGCCGCGACGAAACTCCTGGGCATCTGGGCCGGAGAGCCCGTCTTCGGGCCCGAGCTCCAGGGTGAGCTGACGGTGTTCCGAGAAGGGGACACGTGGCGCGCGCGCATCGCCGGGTACGAGGCACCGGGGCGCCTGGAGAAGAACGCGCTGACGGTGACGATGCCGGGAGGGCTGGGGACGTTCCGGGGTGTGGTGGGCATCGACGGCAAGCTCATCCGGGGCCACTGGGTGCAGCCGCGCGTCGTGGTGGGCGGCGTTCAGTACGCCACGCCCGTGGAGCTGCGCGTGCTCCAGAAGGGCGTGTGGCGGGGCCACGTGACGCCGTGGGCGGACCGCTTCACGCTGTACCTCGTCGTGTACGCGCGGCCTGACGGCACCATCGCCGCGTACCTGAGAGACCCGGAGAAGGGCTTCGGCAAGCAGTTCGCGTTCAACGTCTCCATGCAGGGCAACGCGGTGAAGCTGGTGGACCCGCGCGGTCCGACGACGTTCGAGGGCACCTTCGACCCGCGCTTCGGTCGGCTGACGGTGCCCATCCTCTTCCTGGGCCCCATCAACTTCACGAAGAAGGAGCGCGACCAGGCCGTGGGCCTCTATCCGCGCACGCCCGCGTCCGGGCCCTACACCTACCGGCGACCTGTCGCGGAGCAGGATGGCTGGGCGACGGCGTCGCTCTCCGACGTGGGCATGGACCCCGCCCCCATCCGCGCGCTGATGCAGCGCATCCTGGACACCGAGCCGGGCCCGTCGGCGGGGCCGCTCATCCAGGGCGTGCTCATCGCTCGCAAGGGCAAGCTCGTCGTCGAGGAGTACTTCCACGGCTTCGACAAGGAGCGCCTGCATGACCTGCGCTCCGCGTCCAAGACGCTGGCCCCGGTGCTGGTGGGCACGGCGATGGAGCAGGGTGCGAAGCTTTCACCCGAGACGCCCGTCTACTCGCTGTTCCCCTCGTACAAGAGCGCCGCGCCCGCGGATCCGCGCAAGGCCCAGCTCACGCTGGAGCACCTGATGACGATGACGTCGGGACTGGACTGCGACGAGAACAACGACGAGTCCCCCGGCAACGAGAACGCCCTCCAGGAGCAGGAGGGGGACTGGTACACGTACACGCTCGACCTGCCCTTGGGCCGGGCGCCCGGAGAGCCGCAGGCGGTGTACTGCTCGGCGGGGATGAACCTGGTGGGCGGCATGGTGCGCAACGCGACGGGCACGTGGCTGCCCGAGCACTTCGCGCGCACCGTGGCCGAGCCCCTCCAGTTCCGCCGCTACGCGATGAACCTGATGCCGGATGGAGAGGCGTACCTGGGCGGCGGCCTCTACGCGCGTCCCCGTGACGCGCTGAAGCTGGGGCAGCTCTACCTGGCGGGCGGCGTGTGGAACGGCAGGCGCGTGGTCAGCAAGCGCTGGGTCGAGCGCTCCATCACCCGCCACTCCGTGATGAGCCCGGACCGGCCCTACGGGTACGCGTGGTGGCGTCACGAACTGCGCGTGGGCGAGCGCGTCTACGCGGAATATGAAGCAGGAGGCAACGGCGGGCAGTACGTCATGGTCATCCCCGAGCTGGAGCTGACGGTGATGTTCACCGGCGGCAACTACGGCCAGTTCAACCTCTGGAAGACCTTCCGGGAGGAGCTGCTGCCCCGCTACATCCTCGCGGCGGTGCGTCGGTAGGCGGGGGTGGGAGCCCGGGCCGTGTCTTGGCTCGACGCCCGGACACAAACGTGGGTAGAAGGCCGGTCCAATGGAGCCCGTCTCGACGAAGAAAGCCTCGCTGGTGACCGAGATCTCGAAGGAGTTCACCTTCGAGGCCGCGCACCGCCTTCCCAACGTCCCCCCTGGCCACAAGTGCTCGCGCGTCCACGGGCACAGCTACCGCATTGAAATCACCGTGCGGGGGCCGGTGGACCCGCACTTCGGCTGGATTGTCGACTTCGCGGAGCTCAACGCCGCGTGGCAGCCGCTGCACGCGCTGCTGGACCACCGGCTGCTCAACGACGTGCCCGGCCTGGAGAACCCCACCAGCGAGCTGCTGGCCGCGTGGGTGTTCGAGCGGCTGAGCTTCGCCACCGCGCGCGTGGTGAAGCTGCGCGTGTCGGAGACGTGCACCTCGCAGTGCACCGTCTATCCGGCCGAAGGCTAACGCCCTCAGGTCTCCACCTGGCCCAGGTTGGCGTGGAGCACCGCGCCATTCACCGTGGGCGTGGTGGCGCAGAAGTAGAGGACGTGGGCGATCTCCTCCGGGGTGATGAGGCGCCCGAAGGTCGACTTGGCGGCGATGGTGGCGGTGCGAGCCGCGTCGTCGCCCAGGTGCTCGCGCAGCATCTCCGTGTCGGTGAAGCCCGGGCACACGCAGGCGGTGTGGATGCGCGTGCCCGCCAGGTCCTGGCAGGTGGAGCGCATCAGCCCGACGAGCGCGTGCTTCGACGTCACGTAGGAGGCATTGCCCCGCACGGCCTTCTCCGAGAGCGTGGAGCCCACGTAGAGGATGGAGGAGCCGTCGCCCAGGTAGGGCCGCGTCAGCCGGTTGAGCACGGCGGGCGCGACGACGTTGACCTCCAGCACCCGGCGAAGCTGCGCCGCCGTCAGCGTCAGCGCGTCGTCGTGGTCATAGATGGCCGCGTTGTGCACCAGGCTGACGCGCCCCTTCGCCTGTCCCACGGCGTCGCGCAGCGCGGCCTCCACGCGGGGCTCCCAGTCGCCGGAGCCCAGGTCCACGCTCAGGTCCACGACGCCCGGCACGTGGCTCGGCTGGCGCGCCAGGTTCAGCACGCCCCAGCCCTCCTGGCGAAAACGCGCGGCCAGGGCCTGCCCGATGCCCCGACTGGCGCCCGTGACGATGGCCCAGTCGTTCGTCACGGAGCCACCCACTCCCAGGAGGACGACTGCCCCGGACCGGAAGCGCACTTCACCACCAGCCGGGTGACGCCGTCCTTTCGCAGGGCGGTGCCGTCGCCCACCAGCTCCTCACCGAAGACGCGCGCCAGCTCCTCGAGCGTCACGTTCTCCACCGGGAGCACGGTGATGTCGCGCGCGAGGAAGCGCAGCTCCTCGCCGTTGAAGCGCGCCAGGACATTGCCCTTCGCGTCCCGCTCGAGCTTCAGGTGCGGGGAGTGCTCCGGGAGGAAGAACGTCTCGTTCCATGTGCGGCAGCGGGCGATGATGGTCTGCTTCAGGGGGCCGTAGTCGGACAGCATCCCGTTGTCGGCGACCTCGCCCGTCAGCGCGACGTAGACAGTGAAGTTGTGGCCGTGCAGGTTCTCGCGGTGCGTCGCGGAGAAGATGGTGAAGTGCCCGGCCGAGAACTTCATCTCTTCCTTGTAGAGCTCCAGGGTCGTCGTACGTGGCATGGGCGGCCATGGGGTTAGCACCAAGCCCCATCCACCTCAACGGGCCTGCCGAGCCTCCGGGCGGGAAGTGTCACGCCGCGGGACGTCCTGGCCCCGTCCCTGGGAAATGCGCGATTCTGGAGCGCCCATGCTCCTGCCCCTGCTCACCCTGGGTGTGCTCCTGTCCGCCCGGCCACCGGCGGACGAGAAGGTCTTCGCCCCGTGTCCCGAAGCCTCGCCCGAGTGGACGGCCGCACGCGAGCGCCTGCTGGCGCTGGATGCACGACTGGAAACCCTTCCGGACGGGGGTGACCGGAAGGCAGGCGCCAAAGCCCTGCGCGAGCTGCTCACGTCGCGCTGCTTCGCGATGAGCCGCGAGGAGCGCGAGCCGGTGCCCGAGGACGTGTCACCGCTGGCCCTGAAGGCCTGGTGGAAGCAGGGTGGACGGACCTGGGTGGAGTCCTATCTGGAGCTGGGCAAGCCCGGCGCGCGCACGGTGGTGCTGCCACCCGAGGCGCGCGAGACGCTGACGCGGGACTCCGTGAAGCCGGACCACCGGCTCGCCTCGCTGCTGTGCGCCGCGTCGGACACCGTCTGCGCGAAGGAGATGGAGGGCCCGTACACCCGGGTGGACGCGGCCTTCCTCCGCGCGCTCGACCGACCGGACGAGTCCTCCGTCGCCGAAGCGGAAGCGGAGTCTCGCAAGGGGTGCGAGGAGGATGCTCGCACCCGGCCCCAGCGCTGGCGCTACACGGCATGGCGCGGCTGCGAGGGGGGCTGGACGTCGTTCGACAAGGTGCTCCCCGTGGTGCGCATGCGGATGCCGAAGGACGGATGGCTGGTGTTGAGAGGCCGCCGGGGGCACCACGGCTTCTGTGACGAGGTGCGCGCCTACCACCTGGGGACGGGGGCGGCCTGGGTGTCGCAGAGCTGCAGCGACCTGGCGTTGTACGACGACGCGAAGCGAATCGGTCAGGTGGATGTGAAGACCACGAACGCGAACCGGCTCGCGCGAGTGAGGGTGGGCACGCTCTCCGTCGATTCGCTGCGGGAGCTGACGTGGGTGCTCCTGCTCGCCGATGAGGCCATCACCGTCGACCGTGCTCGCCCGCTCACACGCACGGTGCCGGCGGGCTACCCCATCGAATGGCGGGAGCGGCCCTCCGGAATCACCACGCGGGGAGGAGGGGGTGGAGGCAGCTTCTGGGGCAACACCGGCCAGACGACGCTGCGGTGGACGTGGTTTCCCCCCGAGAAGGCCGAACCCCTGTCCGGCGAGCTGACGTGGCCCGAGTCCGCCGACCCGGCCGATGACCACGCGGACCGCCTGCTCGTCGACGCCGAGAAGTCCTTCAAGGAAGGCTGCCCGTCACGACCCGCGCCCGTGGACCTGCTCGACTTCACGCGCCCGGCCAGCGTCAACAAGCGCGACGCACCCGAAGGTGTCACCTCCCAACAGGACGACCTCGTCACCGCGCTGCGCGACTGGCGGCCATCCCCGGGCTGCTCCGTCACCGGCAAGTGACGCCCCACCTCGGGGCGGACGCTTCAAATTGCGTTGCGCGTCAGGCCTCGGGGTAATTAGTAAGAGGCAATGTTGCAAATTACCTCCGCGGTGAGGCGTGCCCAGCCTCGAGCGTCCCGTCCCCCGGTGCGCTGTTGTCGCTCCATGTCTCGCTAGCACCTCACGGGCCCTGACGCGGGGGCCGAGCCTGTCTCCAGGCTCGGTGCGCCGCGCTCCCGCGCCCGTCCCAGACACCCACACACCCTGTCTCCCGGCGGTGCCACACCGACCGACCGGGCGACGTTCGCGCAGTCGTTCCTCGTCCTGTTTTTCACGGGCCGCCGGAGGTGCACACGCATGCGTGCGAGCGCCACCGGTGTGTCCCGACCCCTGAATGGAAGTTGGAGTCAGCCATGAATTGGAAACGTGCAGCGGTGGGAGGGGCTCTGGCCCTCCCGCTGGTGGTGGGCGGTCTTGTCCTCGCGCGCGACGAGGGTTCGGACGCGCAAGGTGGAGCAGGCCCGGCGAAGCCGGCGGCGGCTCCTGTCGTCGCGGCGGAGGTCGTCACCCGACAGGTGGCGGACAGCGCCGAATTCACCGGCACCCTCGCGGCGGTGCAGAGCGTGGAGCTGCGGCCTCGCGTCGGTGGCTATATCGATGCGGTGCGCTTCCAGGAGGGGGGCCTCGTCACCGCGGGACAGGTGTTGTTCCAGCTCGACGCGCGCACCTTCGAGGCGGCGAACGCCCGGGCCCAGGCGGACCTGCGTCAGGCCGAGGAGCGGCGCACGTTGACGGAGAAGAAGTTCGAGCGCGGTGAGAAGCTCGTGGCCGAGCAGGCCATCTCCCGGGGCGACTTCGATGTGTTGATGGCGGAGCGCGCGGAGGCCCGCGCCCGGGTCGAGTCCGCGAAGGCGGCGGCTCGCTCGGCGGAGATCGACCTGCATGACACCCGCGTGCGTGCGCCCGTGAGTGGTCGGGTGGGGCGGGCGCTGGTGACGGCGGGCAACCTGGTCAGCGGCGGCAGCGCCAACGCCACGTTGCTCACCACCATCGTCTCGGTGGAGCCGTTCTACGTCTACTTCGACGTGGACGAGGCGACGTACCTGCGCTTCGCGGGCACGGCCTCGGGGGCGCGCGGCAAGGACGGCCGCGTCAACGCGGTGCCCGTGCGTGTGGCGCTGACGGGTGAGGAGGGCTTCCCACGTGAGGCCCGGTTGGACTTCCTGGACAATCAGGTGGCGGCGGTGACGGGCACGGCGCGAGCGCGCGCGGTGTTGCCCAACCCGGATGGGAAGCTGACGGCGGGCCTGTTCGCCCGGGTGCGGTTGGAGACGGGCACGGCGCGGCCCACCATCCTCATCCAGGACCAGGCGGTGGGGACGGACCAGAAGGGGCGCTACGTGCTCGTCGTCCGTCCGGACCAGACGCTGGAGCAGCGGCGCGTGGAGCTGGGGACCACCGAGGGCGGGCTGCGCGTGGTGCGCGAGGGCCTGTCGGCGGGTGAGCGCGTGGTGCTCAAGGGCATGGCGCGGCCGGGCATGGCGGTGGCGCCGACGATGGTGGCCATGGCCGGCTCCGAGCACGCCGAGGGGGCGCGGCCGTGAAGTTCGCGCATTTCTTCGTGGACCGGCCCATCTTCGCGGCCGTGTTGTCCGTGCTGCTGCTGATTGGCGGTGGCCTGTCCCTGATTCAGCTTCCGTTGAGCGAGTACCCGGCCGTGTCACCGCCCACGGTGGTGGTGCGCGCGGCCTATCCGGGCGCGGACCCGGGCGTCATCGCGGAGACGGTGGCCGCGCCGTTGGAGCAGGAGATCAACGGCGTGGAGGGCATGCTCTACATGTCCTCGCAGGCGACGAGTGATGGCCGGGTGGCCGTCACCATCACCTTCGCCATGGGCGTGAATCCGGACACCGCGCAGGTGCAGGTGCAGAACCGGGTGGCCCGCGCGATTCCCCGCCTGCCCGCGGAGGTGCAGCGGCTGGGCGTGCTCACCGAGAAGTCGAGTCCGGACCTGCTGATGGTGGTGCACCTGGTGTCGCCGGACGAGTCGCTGGAGCCGCTCTATCTCTCCAACTACGCGGTGCTCCAGGTGCGCGACGTCCTCCAGCGCGTCCCGGGCGTGGGGGGTGTCAGTGTGCTGGGCGCGGGCGAGTACAGCATGCGCGTCTGGTTGGACCCCCAGTTGCTCGCCGCGCGCGGCCTCACCGCGAGCGACGTGGTGGGCGCAATCCGTGAGCAGAACGTGCAGGTGGCGGCGGGTGTCATCGGCCAGCAGCCGGATGAGCGCTCCGCCTTCCAGCTCACCGTCACCACCCAGGGACGCCTCACGGACGAGGAGCAGTTCCGCGACATCGTCGTGAAGGTGGGCGAGAGCGGACAGGTGACGCACCTGCGCGACGTGGCCCGGGTGGAGCTGGGCGCCAACTCCTATTCCGTGCGCGCCCGGTTGGATGGGAAGTCGGCGGTGGCCATCGGCATCAACCAGGCCTCGGGCTCCAACGCGCTGGACGTGTCCGCGGGCATCCGCGCCCGGATGGACGAGCTGAGCCAGGCGTTCCCCAAGGGCATGGAGTACCGCATTGCGTATGACCCGACGCTCTTCGTGCGCACGTCCATCCGCAACGTGGTGACGACGCTGCTGGAGGCGGTGGTGCTGGTGGTGCTGGTGGTGTTGCTGTTCCTCCAGACGTGGCGCGCCTCCATCATCCCGCTGGCGGCGGTGCCCGTGTCGCTGGTGGGCACGGCGGCGGTGATGCACATGTTGGGCTTCTCGCTCAACACGCTGTCCCTCTTCGGACTCGTGCTCTCCATCGGCATCGTCGTCGACGACGCCATCGTCGTGGTGGAGAACGTGGAGCGACACATCGCCCAGGGCGTCAATCCCAAGGAGGCGGCCCGTCGGGCGATGACCGAAGTGACGGGCCCCATCATCGCGATTACCTCCGTGCTGTCGGCGGTGTTCGTCCCCACGGCGTTCCTCGGCGGACTCACGGGCCAGTTCTATCGGCAGTTCGCGCTGACCATCGCCATCTCCACCATCCTCTCGGCCTTCAACTCGCTGACGCTCAGCCCGGCGCTCGCCGGGGTGCTGCTGCGCGGGCACCACGGACCCAAGGACGGCCTCACGCGCTTCATGGACAAGGCGTTTGGCGGCTGGCTCTTCGGGCCCTTCAACCGCTTCTTCGACAAGGCCTCCGCTGGCTACGTGTCGCTGGTGAAGCGGGTGGTGCGCGTCAGCGCGCTGGCGCTCGTCGTATACGGAGGCCTGCTGCTCCTGACGTGGGTGGGCTTCGCCAAGGTGCCGGCGGGCTTCGTGCCCATGCAGGACAAGTACTACCTGGTGGGGCTGGCGCAGCTTCCTCCCGCGTCCTCGCTGGAGCGGACGGACGACGTGGCGAAGCGGATGTCGGCGCTGATGCTGGCGGAGAAGGGCGTGGCGAGCGTCGTGGCCTTCTCCGGCATCACCATCAACGGCTTCGTCAACTCCCCCAACTCGGCCGTCGTCTTCGCGGTTCTCGACGACTTCGAGCAGCGCAAGACGAAGGACTTGTCGGCGAACGCCATCGCGGGCCGGCTCCAGGCGAAGCTGGGCGGCATCCAGGAGGGCTTCGCGGCCATCTTCCCTCCGCCCCCGGTGCCGGGCATGGGTTCCATGGCGGGCTTCAAGCTCCAGGTGGAGGACCGCGCGGGGCTGGGGCCGGAGGCGCTCTACGCCGCCACGCAGGCGCTGGTGCAGAAAGCTTCGGCCGAGCCCCAGTTGATGGGCCTGATGTCGGGCTTTGAAATCAACGTGCCTCAGCTCCAGGCGGACGTGGACCGGGTGAAGGCGAAGCAGCAGGGCGTGCCGCTGGGCTCGGTGTTCGAGACGCTCCAGATTCACCTGGGCTCGCTGTATGTGAATGACTTCAACCGCTTCGGGCGCACCTACCAGGTGAACGTCCAGGCGGACGCGAAGCACCGCATGGAGCCGGAGGACATCGGCCGACTCCAGGTTCGCAACCCGCAGGGCGGCATGGTGCCGCTGGCGTCACTGGTGACGGTGAAGCCCTCGTTTGGTCCGGACCAGGTGCTGCGCTACAACGGATATCCCTCCGCGGATATCAACGGCGCGGCGGCGCCCGGGGTGAGCACGGGACAGGCGGTGGCGGCGATGGAGCGCGTGGCGGCCGAGACGCTTCCGGCCGGCATGAGCTTCGAGTGGACCGACCTGACGTACCAGGAGAAGCTCGCCGGCAAGGAAGGCCTGTTCGTCTTCCCGCTCGCCATCCTGCTGGCCTTCCTCATCCTGGCGGCGCAGTACAACAGCTGGTCGCTGCCGCTGGCGGTGTTGCTCACGGTGCCGCTGGCGTTGCTCAGCGCGATTGCCGGAGTGTGGTTCGTGGGTGGGGACAACAACATCTTCACGCAGATCGGGCTCGTGGTGCTCGTGGGCCTGGCGGCGAAGAACGCCATCCTCATCGTCGAGTTCGCGCGGGCGCAGGAAGACGAGGGCGTGGGCGTGGTGCAGGCGGCGCTCGAGGCGTGCCGGCTGCGGCTGCGGCCCATCCTGATGACCTCCATCGCCTTCATCATGGGCGTGGTGCCGCTGGCGCTGGCCACGGGCGCGGGCGCGGAGATGCGCCAGGCGATGGGCGTGGCGGTGTTCGCGGGCATGCTCGGCGTGACGCTGTTCGGGCTGGTGCTGACGCCCATCTTCTACATCGTCATCCGGAAGTTCGCGCTGCGCGGGGCGGAGCGAGAGGCTCCCGTGATTCCTGCGGGAGCGACGGGCGCCGAAGGGCACTGAGCGCCGCGTCATCCGACGGATGACACCAGGTTGTCGAAGAGGGCTGCCTCCACCGCGGGGCGGCCCTCTTTGCTTTTGGGAGGAGACGCGCGGCTCGCTCAATCGCGACACGGCGGGGGCCAGCGTGACGCGTCAGGTGCACTCCCGGGGCGGGGCCTGACACGTCAACCGCTCACTTCAGTCCAGACTCCTCGCGCGGCTTCCCTCGCCGCAGTCCCTTCGCGCGCGTGGTCTTCGGCTTGCACAAGGCGTCTCGAACTTGAAATCCGAGGGGTCGATGCGCTTCGTGCTGGGAGTCGTTGTCGCGGTGGGGCTGGTGGGCTGTGGTGGTCCGGACGTGCAGGGTGTCGATGCGGTGGAGAGCATCGGCCAGGAGATTGTCGGAGGGGTGGAGGCACGCCAGGGGAGCCACCCCTGGAACGTCAGCATGCAGCAGAACGGGAGCCACTTCTGTGGCGCCTCGATCATCCGGGTCAGCGCGACGAAGAATGAGTCGGACATCGTCGTCACGGCCGCGCACTGCGTCTACGACGGCACGTCTGGATTGACGGTCTCTGCGGGCGTGCACGACCTTGGGAGGCCCGGGGCGGGTGCCCAGACGGTTCGAGGAGTGAGGACGGTCTACCATCCGGCCTACGACCCGGACACGACGATGAACGACATCGCCGTGGTCAAGCTCGAGAAGCCTCTCAAGTTCTCCGCCACGGTCCAGCCCATCCTGCTCCCGCTCGCGGGAGAGACCGTCCCGGACAATGTCGAGGCGACGGTGGCGGGGTGGGGCCTCACGCGCGAGGGCGGATATGACACGTCCCCTGTGCTGATGCAGGTGGGGGTCCCCACCATCGCGCATCGGCAGGTGGCGGCGTCCTACCGTTCCCAGGGTATCCACATCGACCCATACGCGATGCTCGGGGCCGGGTACAGCCAGGGGGGCAAGGACGCCTGTCAGGGCGACAGCGGGGGACCGCTCTTCATTCTCGGAGCGCAGGGCAAACCCGTGCTTCAGGGCGTCGTGAGCTTTGGCGTGGGCTGCGCGAGGCCCGGCCTGCCCGGCATCTATGCCCGGGTCTCCAACTACATCCCGTGGATCAATACCCAGGTTCGCCTCCTGAGCGTCACGGCGAGGCCGTAGTCCGCCCGGGCGCGCGGCGTTCGCGCCCGTGTCCCTGGGGGACTGCTCAGTCGCCTGGGCCGTGGCTACCTTGACGTCCCGGGAGGTCCACGTGGCGAAGCCGGTCCTGAAGTCGGGGAAGGGGACGCGCTCGAAGTCCTTGAGGGGCGCGGACACCGCGCTGCTCATCATCGACGTCATCAACGACCTGGACTTTCCCGGGGGAGAGCATGTGCTCCCCTGGGCGTCGCGGATGGTGGAGCGATTGGCACCCTTCGCCGCGCGGATGCGCAAGGCGGGGGTTCCGGTCATCTACGTCAACGACAACTTCAACCACTGGCGCAGCAACTTCCGGGACGTCTACCGGCATTGCACCCGGGCGGGCAGCCGGGGCCGAGGCATCGCCCGGGCCTTGCGGCCACATGCCACGGACTACTTCGTCCTCAAGCCCAAGCACTCGGCCTTCTTCGCGACGTCGCTGGTTCCCCTGTTGGAGCACCTGGGGACGAAGAAGCTGCTGATGGCGGGCATCGCCACGAACCTGTGTGTCTTCTTCAGCGCCCACGACGCGCACATGCTCGAGTACGACATCACCGTGCTGAGCGACTGTTGTTGCGCGGAGAGCGACACGGACCACGACCTGGCGTTGGACCAGCTCCAGCGCTTCCTTGGGGTGCGCGTGTGCAGGGCCGACGAGGTGAAGCGCAAGGGGCGCTTCCGTCGACCCGCGCATCCCTCGAAGGGGTCCGGACGCTTGTAGGCGAAGGGCTCCTCAGGCGCGGTGGAAGCGCTGGCGCAGGGCACGGAGCGTCGCCCGAGGACCCATCAACGTCAGGTCGAGCTGCGTCTGTCCGCGCTCTCCGCGGATGCTCGCGCCCGTGAGCCGGTCCTCGGGCAGGGGCTCCAGGATGTTCGAGACGTTCCTGTACCGCTCCGCCTGGGCTCGCAGCGTCTGTTCGCTCATTCCCAGCTCGCGCAGGGCGGCGAAGAGGTCGTCGTGGAGTTCCGGGGGCACCTGGAGGTGGGCCGCGACAGGCTCGTGGATGAAAGGGGAATGTTTTGTGACCAGGTAGCTGATCCTTCTCGCCCCGTGCCCTCCGAGTTCGACGTAGGAGAACATGACGCGGCTGCTCCGGGTGTCGCGATAGAGGTCGCAGCCGTTGTAGGGATAGAAGCCCAGCGCGAAGTGGGTCCAGGCGCGATAGCTCACGGACGTCGTCGCTCCGAGGACGTCGTCGTGGATGCCGCCAATCCATTCCCAGTGGGTAGGGACCTGCATGGGGACGTCGTCCAGCTCCTTCACGGCATCCTCGAGGCCGGGCTGGTTCCGGAGGTACTCGACGAGCGTGTCGTGGGTGATGGACATGGTGTCTCAATCTACCAGGAGGCCGAAGCTCCTGCGTCCGGCCGCGCGTTGCGCCTAGACTGCCGCCCCGTGTCCAGGTCCTCCGAGCAGAGCCCCCAGGGTGGTTTCCGCGCCCGTCTCCACACCATCATCTTCGAGGCCGACACTCCGGCGGGAAAGGCGTTCGACGTGGCCCTGCTGTGGGCCATCGTGTTCAGCATCGCGGCGGTGATGCTGGAGAGCGTGTCCTCCATCCGGGTCCGGTATGCGTCCGCCCTGCAGGTGGCGGAGTGGTTCTTCACCATCATCTTCGCGCTCGAGTACGTGTTGCGGCTCATCGCCGTGCGCCGACCGCTCGACTACGCGCGCAGCTTCTTCGGGCTGGTGGACCTGCTGGCCATCCTGCCGTCCTTCCTGAGCGTCATCTTTCCGGGGGCGCAGACGCTGCTCGTGGTCCGGGTGCTGCGCCTGCTGCGGGTCTTCCGGGTGCTGAAGCTGGGGCACCTCTTGGGGCAGGCGGAGGTCCTGCTCACCGCGCTGCGCGCGAGCCGGGGGAAGATCATCGTCTTCCTCGGCTTCGTGTTGACCGTGGACGTGGTCATGGGCGCCATCATGTATCTGGTGGAAGGGGAGCAGCACGGCTTCGACAGCATCCCCCGGTCCATGTACTGGGCCATCGTGACGATGACGACGGTGGGCTTCGGCGACATCACTCCCAAGACGGTGCCCGGTCAGTTCATCGCGTCGGTGTTGATGATCATGGGCTACGGCATCCTCGCGGTGCCCACGGGCATCGTCTCCGTGGAGCTGGCCGCCGCCACGAAGCAGCGTCCGGACACCCAGGCGTGTCCCGGCTGTGGCGCGCAGGGGCACGACCTGGACGCCCGTTACTGCAAGACGTGCGGGACCGCGCTGGACTGGACGTCCGCGAAAACCGCCGGGTGATGTGGGCCGCGGGTGTTCAGTGTTCACCGCGAGGCGGAAAAGCCCCGCCGGGGAGCGGCTTCATTCGCGAGCATGCGGTGCGCACGTTGCGCCTGCCCTGTTCCCTGGAGACCTCGCGATGAACCTCTTCATCACTGGCGCCACCGGCTTTATCGGCGGCTCCCTGGCGTTGGAATTGAAAGCCCGGGGGCATGTCATTCGTGGGCTCGTGCGCGACGACGCGAAGGCCCGGAAGCTGGCGGCGCTCGGAATCGAACCGGTGCGTGGAGACCTGGGCGACAAGGCCCTGCTCATGGCCGAGGCCCGACGCGCGGACGGTGTCATCAACGCCGCCAGCAGCGACCATGAGCAGGCCATCCTGGCGTTGATTGACGGCGTGCGAGGCTCCGGCAAGCCGCTGATCCACACCAGCGGCTCCAGCGTCATTGGTGATGACGTGAAGGGCAATGCCCTGTCGCCCAACGTGTTCGACGAGGAGACGCCGTTCCTCGTCGAGCCGGAGAAGCAGGCGCGGCATGCGCTCGACAACCGTGTCCTCGCCGCCGAGGGCGCGCGAGGCATCGTCCTGTGCAACACGATGATCTACGGCACGGGGAAGGGGCTGAGCCGCGACAGCGTGCAGATTCCGCCGCTCGTCGCCCAGGCGCGCAAGAGCGGGGTGGTGCGAATCGTCGGCAAGGGCATCAACCGCTGGTCGAACGTGCACCTCGACGATGTCACCACGCTCTATGCGCTGGCCCTGGAGCGGGCGCCGGCGGGAGCCTTCTACTTCGTGGAGAATGGCGAGGCGTCCTACGCGGAGATTGGCGACGCCATCGCGGCGCGGTTGAAGCTGGGCCCGGTGCGGTCGTGGACGGTGGAGGAGGCCTCGCGCGAGTGGGGCGAGGGCCACGCTCGCTACTCGTTCGGCTCCAACAGTCGGGTGCGAGCGAAGCGGGCACGGCGCGAGCTGGGCTGGGCGCCGCGACACGACTCCGTGACGGCGTGGATTCGCGACGAGATGCCCGTCGACTGAGCGACGGTGCCCATCAGGCGGGGGCCAGACGTCCACTTCTGCTCGTTGCCGGGTGTTGGACGCATCGTTCTTCCACCCCGCAGCGCACTTCGGGTTTGCTGCACGCCGGCAGAGCTTCGTTTCCATCCCAGCTCGCGGAGTGACTTCATGCGTACCCTGCTGACGACCCTGGCCTGCACCACCCTCCTGTCCTTCGCGGGGGCCGCCCACGGGCAGGCTCCCGCCAAACCCACGAAGCCCAGTGGCAACATGGCCCCCGGTGGTGCCGCGGGCAGCCAGCAGTCCGAGCCCCGCCAGGGACCGAATCCCACCGGTGCGCCCGTCGAGACGGCGCCGCCCAACGTGCCCGAGTTCAAGCCGGCCTTCCCGGGCCAGACGCGCGCGCCGGGCGTCCAGACGCGCACGCCGTTCCGAGTCACGGAGGTGGCCTCGGGCTTCAACAAGCCGTGGGCCATCGCCTTCCTTCCGGACCAGCGCATGTTGGTGACGGAGAAGCCTACCGGGAAGATCTTCATCGTCACGCCGAAGGGCGAGAAGTCGCAGCCCGTCGCGGGTGTGCCGCGCGTGGATGGGCGCAACCAGGGCGGGCTCCTCGACGTGGAGGTGGGGCCGGACTACGCCACCAGCGGCCTCATCTACTGGAGCTATTACGAGCCGCGCGAGGGCGGCAACGGGCTCGCGGTGGCGCGCGCGAAGCTGGTGGATGGGGCGAAGCCCAAGGTCGAGGGGCTGAAGGTCATCTTCCGGATGGAGCCCACGCTGGAGTCGACGCTGCATGCCGGTGGGCGTCTGGTCTTCGCGCCGGATGGGAAGCTGTTCGTCACGTTGGGTGAGCGCTCGATTCTCCAGGGCCGCGTCCAGGCGCGCGACCTGAAGAGCGACTTCGGGAAGATTGTCCGCATCAACCCGGACGGCTCCATTCCGCAGGACAACCCGTTTGTCGGTCGCAAGGATGCGCGGCCTGAAATCTGGACGCTGGGCCACCGAAACATCCTGTCCGCGGCGCTCGACAGCAAGCATCGGCTCTGGGAGGTGGAGATGGGGCCGCGCGGTGGCGACGAGCTGAACCTCATCGAGAAGGGCAAGGACTACGGCTGGCCCACCATTGGCTATGGCGAGGAGTACTCGGGTGCGCCCATCCACAAGTCCACGCAAGGCCCGGGCATGGAGCAGCCCGTGTACTACTGGGACCCGGTGATTTCGCCCTCGGGGATGACCATCTACTCGGGAGATCTGTTCCCCGAATGGAAGGGCAACTTCTTCATCGGCGGTCTGTCGAGTCAGGCGCTGGTGCGGCTGGTGCTCAAGGACGACCGCGTGGTGGGCGAGGAGCGGTTGCTCCTGGACCAGGACTCACGCATCCGCGAGGTCGTCCAGGGCCCCGAGGGCGCGCTCTATCTGCTCACCGACGACGACAACGGGCGACTGCTCAAGCTGACGCCGCGCTGAGCGGTTGTCGGAGGCTCCATGCGCTCGCGTAGGGTGCGGTTCGGCCCGATACTCGAGCGCATGCGGCATGCAGCCTGAGTGCGTCGAGTAGGTCGCGGGGTGAGAGGGTGGAAATCCCATGGCGGGCCTGAAGTACTCATTTGTCTTCGGTGTCTTCGCGGCGCTGCTGATGGTCCTGGCCTTCCAGCTTCGGGGCCTGGGGTGGGGGTTGCTCTGGCCCGCGCTGAGCTTCGCGCTCGTGGCGGTGGCGTATGCCGGGGCGTGGCCGGCGGTTTTTGGTAAGCGCTCTGATGGACGGATGCATCCCTGGGCGCTGGTCGTCTTGTTGCCCTATCTGCTGATGACCTGGGCGACGTGGCGACTCGCGCGGCGCCTTTCGCGCGAATCAGTGCATGACGAGGTCGCGCCCGGCATCGTCATCGGGCGTCGGTTGTTGGCGGGGGAGTTACCGGCGGGAACTCGGACGGTGGTGGACCTGACGTCCGAGTTCATCGAGCCCGAAGGCATCCGGAGTGTCGAGTACTACGTCTGTCATCCCATCCTCGACGCGACGGCGCCGTCGGTGGAGCGTCTGGCGTCCTGCGTCGAGTCTTGGGCGATGCTGCCGACGCCGCTCTACATCCACTGCGCGCAGGGACATGGGCGCACGGGCATGGTGGCTGCCGCGCTCCTCCTGGCGCGTGGACTGGCTCCTGATGCGAAGCAAGCCCTGGCCATGGTGCAGAAGGCGCGACCGGGCGTGAGGCTGTCGGTGGCGCAGGCGGCCGCGTTGGAAGCACTGGGGGCGCGATTGCTTCGCGTGGGGAGTGTGACAGCGGGGATTTGCGGCACGTAACTGGAAGCGGCGCCCCGGAGCCGTCCGTTCGCAGCAACAACCGGGTCGCAACCTGCTCCCCGGTGCGCCATCTCCTGTGTCTGTCCGGTGTGCTGACTGCGCCGCCGGAGACAAGAGGGAGTGTCTGTATGGCGTGGCGACCGAAGCAGCGAACAATGTCAGCTCAGGTGTCCGTGGAGGGGGGGACCTCATGACCACGCCTGTCCGGAGGATGCGTGCGTCGAGCCCTCCCAACGTGGAGCAGCGCCTGGAGGCGCTCGACTGGGCGGCTCTCGGCTCGGAGCTGGATACACGCGGGTGCGCCACGCTGGCTTCCATGCTGACGCCTGACGAGTGCGCGGCCCTCGCGGCGCTCTACGCCTCCGATGCGCCGTTCCGCAGTCGCGTCGTCATGGCTCGGCACGGCTTTGGTCGGGGCGAGTACAAGTACTTCGCCTATCCGCTCCCTGACCTCGTCGCCCGTCTACGCAGCGGGCTCTACCCCCAGCTCGCCGCCATCGCGAATCGCTGGAACGAGGCCATGCGCATCGACACGCGCTACCCCGACACGCACGCCGCCTACCTCCAGCACTGTCATCAGGCCGAGCAGCTCCGGCCGACGCCACTGCTCCTCCAGTATGGCGAGGGCGACTACAACTGCCTCCACCAGGACCTCTATGGAGAGGAGGTCTTCCCGCTCCAGGTGGCCTTCCTCCTGTCAGAGCCGGAGCGAGACTTCACGGGAGGCGAGCTGGTGCTCACCGAACAGCGCCCCCGCATGCAGTCCCGCGCGGAGGTGGTGCCACTTCGCCAGGGAGATGGCGTCATCTTCCCCGTCCACCACCGCCCCGTGCAGGGCACGCGAGGCATCTACCGCGTCAACATGCGCCACGGCGTCAGCCGCCTCCGTTCGGGCCACCGTCACACGGTGGGCATCATCTTCCACGATGCCCGCTGACGGGCCCCACGCCCGGCTGCCTCAGTCACCCCGGAGCGCGACCGAGGGCGACACCTGTGCCGCCCTCCGCGCGGGGAGCAGGGCCGCGGCAAAGGCCACCAGTCCCAGAACCACCAGCACCACCGCGTACGTGAGTGGATCCACGGGTTGAACCCCGTTGAGCAGATGCGCGAGCGTCCGACTGGCCCCCGCCGCGAGCACGAGCCCGAGTCCCAGCCCCATCGCCGTCAATCCCAGGTACCGACGCAGCACCAGGTTCGTCACCTGGTGTGTCCTCGCTCCTAGTGCCAGGCGGATGCCCAGCTCCCGTGTCCGCTGGGATACCGCATAGGCGACGACGCCATAGAGCCCCACCGCGGCCAGCAGCAGTGCCACCCCGGCGAAGACTCCGACGAGCAGCAGGTAGAAGCGCAGCGGCGCCACCGTGCGGTCCACGACCGAGGCCAGCGTGCGCACGCTGCCGAGCGCGAGGCTCGAGTCGAGCGACCGGACCTCCGCGCGCACCGCCGAGGCGAGCGTGAGCGGGTCCGCCGACGTCCGCAGGACCAGCGTCATCTGCGTGCTGCGTGCCTGCTCATAGGGGAGATAGACCTCCGCGACAGCGGGCGCCGCCAGCCCGTCGATGGCGACGTTGTCCACCACGCCGACCACGACTCCTCCGAACGCACCGTTTCCCCAGTTCATGTCGGTGCTCAGCGTCCGCCCCAGCGGGTCCTCGTTCGGCCAGAACCGGCGAGCGGCCTCCGCATTGACCAGCACGGCGCGCCTGCCCTCACCTCGGTCCCCGGCGCTCAGCCCCCGGCCACTCAGGAGCTTCACGCGCAGGGTCTCCAGGGCGCCAGGACTGACGATGCGCACGCTGGCCTTCCAGGGGGCCGCTCCAGGTGGCACCGGACGCTGGGGGTCCTTCAGGTCGAGCGGCATCTTGCCACCGTCCATCGGCAGGCTGGCGACGATGCCCGCGGCCTCGACGCCGGGCAGGGCGCGCAGCCGCGCGAGGAGTTGGTCGAAGAAGGCCTCGGGCGCGGCGGTGCCGAAGCCATACCGATTGGGCGGCAGGTCGAGCTTCACCGTGAGGACTCCCTCCGAATCGAACCCCGGCGCCGCTCGCTGAAGATGCACGAAGCTGCGCAACAGCAGTCCGGCGCTCACCAGCAGCAACACCGCGAGCGCGGTCTCCCCGACGATGAGCAAGGCGCGCGTCTTGTGGTGGTGTGCGCCACCACCACCCCCCGCATGCGCCATGCGCAGCCCACCCCCGAGCGACACGCGCGTGGCCTTCAGCGTGGGAACGAGTCCGAACAACACCGTGGTGAGCATCGCCAGCGCGGCGGTGAAGGCCAGCACGGTGCCGTCGATGGAGGCATCCTCGAGGCGAGGAATGTCCTGGGGGCCGAACGCGGTCAGGACATCCATGGCCCACATGGCCGCGAGCAGTCCCATCGCGCCACCCGCGAGCGCCAGCAGGCCGCTCTCCGCGAGCAGCTCGCGAGCCAGCCGGCCCCGGCTCGCGCCCAGGGCGAGGCGAATCGACAGCTCTCCCTCACGCGAGGCCGCACGTGCGAGCAACAGGTGGGTGAGGTTCGCGCAGGCGACGAGCAGGACCAGCCCCACCGCGCCCATCAACATCAGCAGGGACGGACGCACCTTTCCCAGCAGCACGTCGCGCAGGGACTCCACGCTCGCGCCCACATCCCGGTTCGTCCGGGGATGCTGCTCGGCCAGTCCTCGTGCAATCGCGGCCACCTCGGCGGTTGCCTGCTCCACGCTCGCGCCGGGCGCGAGGCGGCCATACACCTCCAGCCAGTGGGCACCGCGTGCTTCCGGCGTCAACGACTCCGGGCCCAGGACCAGGGGCAACCAGAGATCCGAACGCGCCGGGAAGTCGAAGCCGGGCGCCATGACTCCCACCACCGTGGCGGGCACGGGGGCTCCCGTGCTCAGGGTTCGCCCCAGCACCGTCGGACTTCCGCCGAAGCGACGCTGCCACAAGGAATGAGAGATGACGGCGACCGGAGGCGCGCCTGGAGCATCGTCTCCTGGCTGGAGCGCTCGGCCCAGGTGCACGCGCGGGCCGAGCACCTGGAAGAGGTCGGCCGTGGCGAGGGTTCCCTGGACCTTCACGGGGAGCGACTCGGCGTCATGCGCGCCCAGGGTCAGCTCGGTGCTCGCGAGCGCGGCCAGTCCGGTGAAGGAGCGCGCCTGCTCGCGCAGGCTCACCAGGTCAGGAGGTGAAGTGGGACCCGGGCCCTGCTTCCCCACGCTGTACAGCCGCACCACGCGCGCGTCGTCCTGGAGAGGGAGGGGACGCAGCAGCACGGTGTGCACCACGCTGAAGATGGCCGCGTTCGCCCCGATTCCGAGCGTGAGCGTGAGCACCGCCACCAGGGTGAACGTGGGACTGCGTCGCAACCGGCGCAGCGCGTGACGGAAGTCCTGGCGGAGAAAGTCCATGCGTGTGCCCGACAGCACGGAGCGTGCCATGAGGCGCACTCTCTGTCGTCAGACGCACGGTGCGACGAGTCACCTGGCGCGGTGGCCGGAGCTGGGACAATCGGTTCCCGGCTCCGGACACTCGCGTCTCATGAACGTGTCTTCGAGGCTCAGTTCTTGGGGAAGCAGCCCACGGAGAGGGCCCACGGCTCGCTATTGTGGATGCCATCACTCGCCACCAGGTACACCCAGTCGTGGGTGGCGCGGAAGGCGACCGGACTGGACGAATCCGGGCCTGGATTGATGTCCGCAACACGGGTTCCCGACGCGGTGCCGTCGGTCCACACCAGCTCCACGCCTACGGCCTCGTTGTAGTAGGGGAACGTCGCTCCACCGCCCACGACGAAGGGCGGGAAGGGGTCTCCGGAGATGGAGGGCTCGGGCCCAGGGCGGAGGTCCTTGATGAGCCGGGTGCCCGAGGGCGTGCCGTCGGTGACCCAGGGCTCTTTCCCCGTGTCGGGCGTGGTGGCGTAGAAGAAGACCTTGTTCTTGCCGGCGACCAGGCTGGTGGGCCCGTACCCCGACGGTGGCGAGGTCGGGTGGGTGTCCGCGAGCATCAAGGTGCCCGCCGTCGTGCCGTTACTCCTCCAGGGCTCCCGACCATGGGTGCCGTCGTCGGCGAACAGGATGACATTGCCCTTCAGCGGCACCAGCTCATTAGGCGCCGAGCCCATGGCACCGGGACGGATGTCCTTCACGAGGCGCGTGTCGTCCTCGCAGCCCATCGAGGTCCACAGCTCCGAGCCGTGGACGCCGTCGTTCGCGGTGAAATAGAGCTTCTTCTTCCCCGACGTCAGCCAGGCGATGTCCGAGCCCGCCGAGCCCGCACGGATGTCTTCCACCAGCTCGGTGTCCTCCTTCGTTCCATCCGTCGTCCAGAGTTCCCGACCGTGGGTGCCGTCATCCGCCACGAAGAACACGGTGCCGTCTTCCAGTCGGAAGAGCTGGTCGGGCGACGACCCCATGGCACCAGGGAAGATGTCTCGCACCCGTCGAGTCCCCCCGCTCGTGCCGTCGGACTTCCACAGCTCACGACCCTTGCTGCCGTCGTCCGCAGCGAAGAGCAGCCGCTTGCCATCCAGCAGGGGCTGCCCGGGTGAGGAGCTCGGGAGGCCGGGGAAGATGTCCTTCACGAGGCGCGTGCCTCCCGTCGTTCCGTCACTGCGCCACAGCTCCGTGCCGTGCGTGCCGTCATCGGCGGCGAAGTAGAGCGTCTTGCCCACGGCGACAGGGTTGAGGGGATTGTCGGAAAAGGCGCTCCCAAAGGAATTGATGTCCTCGACCAGTCGAGTCCCGCCGGGAGTGCCATCCGTCTTCCACAGCTCGCTGCCATGGATGCCATCATCGAGGATGAAGAAGACCTTGGAGCCCACGACGGTCATCCTCTTGGGAGCGTCGGAGAGGTTTCCGAGCAGCAGCGTGGCCTTCCATCCGGAGTGGAGGTCCTGCCCGCCCGACTTCTCCTCCAACTTCCATAGGTAGTAGGTGTCGAGGCTCGGACCGTAGACGATGCTCATGTAGACGACGCCGTCCACTTCGGCGCTGTCGAGCAGGTTCGTCGAGCCGGTCCCCGGCGCGAGGTCGGCGACGAACCTGGGGCCGGTGCACTGCGGTGCGTTGTTGAGGTCCTGGCTCAGCTCAAGCTCGGAGTCGCTGTCGGTGGTCGGTGGGTCCACCGACTCCTCCATGGGGCCGCAGGCGCAGAAGAGCGCACAACTGCCTGCGAGGAAGTATGAACGGGAGTGACGCATGGATTCATTTCCTTTCCCCGGACCCATCGTTCATCCGGGTCCGCGGAATGTGGAGGGTGATTGGCGAATGCCCAGTGCTCTGGGGCCTGAGGTCAGGTTCGCTGGTTCACCGATGTGAATGAGGCGACATTCCCCCGCGCGGCTATCATCCGGGGCCACGGTGGACGGGGCGCGCGATGGACGACTTCCAGGCGATTCTGAATGAAGTGATGGCGGCCATCCGGCCGACGGTGGGGCAAGGGCGGGTGGCGAACTACATCCCCGCGCTGGCCGCGGTGGACCCCGCACGGTTCGGCATGGCGCTGGCGACCGTCGATGGCGAGGTGTTCGGCGTGGGGGATTGGCGGGTGCCCTTCTCCGTGCAGAGCATCTCCAAGGTGTTCGCGCTGGCGCTGACGCTGGCTCGCGATGGGGATGCGCTGTGGCGCAGGGTGGGCAAGGAGCCCTCGGGCAATCCGTTCAACTCGCTGGTGCAGCTCGAGTACGAGCAGGGTGTGCCCCGCAACCCGTTCATCAATGCGGGGGCGCTGGTCGTCACGGACCGGCTGCTGAGTCTCACGGGTGATTCGCGCGGAGTGTTGCGGGAGTTCCTGCGGGCGGAGAGTGGCAACGCGTCCGTGGACTTCGACCCGGTGGTCGCCGCGTCAGAGGCCGAGCACGGCCACCGCAACTCCGCGCTGGCGCACTTCATGGCGAGCTACGGCAACATCCAGAACCCGGTGCCTCGCGTGCTGGAGCACTATTTCTGGCAGTGCTCGCTGTCGATGAGCTGCGCGGACCTCGCGCGGGCCTGTGGCTTCCTGGCGCGTCATGGGCAGGGCGCGAAAGGGGAGCGGTTGCTCACGCGCAGCCAGGCCAAGCAGGTCAACGCGGTGATGCTCACCTGCGGCACGTATGACGCCGCGGGCGAGTTCGCCTATCGCGTGGGTCTGCCATGCAAGAGCGGTGTCGGTGGCGGCATCATCGCCGTCATCCCGAATTGCTGTGGATTGTGTGTGTGGAGTCCGGGGCTGGATGCCCACGGCAACTCCGTTGCAGGTGTGGAAGCACTGGACCGGTTCACGACGCTGACCGGGCTCTCGGTGTTTTGAGGGGGATGGGTGGCGTTGAAGGTGAACCGGTCCTCGCGAAGATGTTCTTCCGCTGAGGACCGGCCCCCACCGCCCATCCCTCACGCCCGAGCCGTCCCGATGTGAAGCGGATCTCCCGCTTCGCTTGCTGCAACCCGCCCGTCCAACCCGCCCGTCCTGCGTGCTGCCCCGTCCAACCCGCCGCCCGTACCACCCCGTGCTGCCCGTCCTACGTGCTGCCCCGTCCGACCCGCCGCCCGTACCGCCCCGTGCTGCCCGTCCTACGTGCTGCCCCGTCCGACCCGCCGCCCGTACCGCCCCGTGCTGCCCGTCCTACGTGCTGCCCCGTCCGACCCGCCGCCCGTACCGCCCCGTGCTGCCCGTCCTGCGTGCTGCCCCGCCCGACCCGCCGCCCGTACCGCCCCGTGCTGCCCCGTCCTGCGTGCTGCCCCGTCCAACCCGCCGCCCCGTCCTGCGTGCTGCCCCGTCCGACCCGCCGCCCGTACTGCCCCGTGCTGCCCCGTCCTGCGTACTGCCCCGTCCAGCCCGCCGCCCGTCCTGCGTACCGCCCCGTCCAACCCGCCGCCCTTGCTGCCCAACCCCTGCGCCGTGCCGCCGCGCTTCGATGCGGCATCACATAGCAGGGCGCGTGCCGCCTCCTTCGCCTCGTTCGATCCAAGCGTTTCCAAGGACTTGCGACGAAGCCACCGCGAGTGATCCACGCAGGTCCGGTAAGAAGTCGGGTGAACCCCTTCCGGAATACGGTGCCCTCGGCACCGGGTTGCCCCTCGATGCCCATCAAGACCCGTCGCTGGTGTGTTCCAGGAGAGCCCGATGATGGCTTGCGTCTCCTCGTCTGCCGCTACAGGCCGCGCGGCCTCCCCAAAGCCAAGGAGACCTGGGACGAGTGGCGCCGCGAACTGGCGCCCAGCCCCGACCTCTTCGAGGCCTTCTACGGCAAGGGCCAGACGCCGATAACCCTCGATGCCTACCGAGAGCGGTACATCCAGGAAATGCAGTCACAGCGGGAAATCATCGCAGAGCTGGCCGCGAGGGTGGACCGGGGAGAGACGGTAACGCTCCTCTGCTCCAAGGACTGCATCCTGGAGCCCGTCTGTCACCGCACGCTGCTCGCGGAGCTCATCGAAGCCGCCCGCCGCTCCTGACCTTCTGGAGCGTGGGCGGCCGCACCGCCGGGACAGGGGAGCCCATGGCTCCCGCGTCCACCAGCGGTGTCCTTCAATGGCTCACGGCGCCGGAGCCGCCGCCGGGAGTTCGTCGTCCGCCGCTTCCCGCCGGGACTCGCCGCGCACCTTCTGCATCAGCACGTAGAGGCCCGGGATGAAGATGAGGTTGACGATGGTGGACACCAGCATTCCGCCGAACACCGTCGTGCCCAGCGAGTTGCGTGCCGCCGCGCCCGCGCCCTGCGCCGTCATCAGCGGCACCACGCCCAGGAGGAACGCGATGGAGGTCATCAGGATGGGCCGCAGGCGGACCTCGGCGGCCATCACCACCGCCTCCAGCGCGTCCTTGCCGCTCTCCCTCAACTGCTCGGCGAACTCCACGATGAGGATGGCGTTCTTGCTGGCAAGACCCACCAGCATCACCAGACCCACCTGACAGAACACGTCGTTGGCGTACCCGCGCATGAGCTGCAGCGCCAGCGCGCCCATGATGGCCAGGGGCACCGAGAGGATGATGACGAACGGCAGGCTGAAGCTCTCGTACTGCGCCGCCAGCACCAGGAACACGAACAGGAGCCCCAGGCCGAAGATGATGAGCGTCTGACCACCGCTCTCCTTCTGCTCCAGGCTGATGCCCGTCCACTCCGCGCTCATGCCCTGCGGCAGCGTCTCCGCCGCCAGAGACTCCATCGCCTCGATGGCCTGACCGGAGGACACGCCCGGAGCCGCCGCGCCGTTGACCTCCGCCGAGCGGAACAGGTTGTAGTGGCGGATGACCTGCGCGGACACCGTGGGCGTCACCTTCACCAGCGACTCGAGCGGAATCATCTCCCCGTTGTCGCTGCGCACGTAGAACGCGCCGATGTCCTGCGGGCTGTCGCGGTACTGCTGCTCGGCCTGCACGTAGACGCGGTACGTCCGGTTCGCGTAGTTGAAGTCGTTGACGTACTGGCTGCCCATGTAGACCTGCATCGTCCCGAAGATCTGCTCGATGGGGATGCCGAGCGCCTTGGCCTTCTGCCGGTCCACTTCCACGTCCAAGAGCGGGGTGTCCGCGTTGAACGCCGTGAGCACGCCGCGCAGCCGTCCGTCCGCGTTGCCCTTCGCCACCAGCTCCTGCGTGGCCGTCGCCAGCTCATCCAGCGTGCGCGAGCCCGCCGTGTCCTCGACGATGTACTGGAAGCCGCCCACGCTGCCCACGCCGCGGATGGCCGGGGGCTGGAAGGGGATGACACGCGCGCCACCGATGCGGCTCAGCGGCCCACGCAGCCGCTCCACCAGCCCCGCGACGGACTGGTTCTTCCCCGGACGCTCCTCCCACGGGATGAGGCTGGAGAACACCGTCGCCAGGTTGGGGCCGGTGCCCTGGAAGGAGAAGCCGCCGATGGCGAACATGGCGCGCACCTCCGGCTGCTGCTTGAGCACCTCCTCCACCTGGGCCAGCACCTTCTCCGACTGGGCCAGCGACATGCCCTCCGGGCCCTGGATGGAGATGATGACGTAGCCCTGGTCCTCGTCGGGGATGAAGGCCGTGGGCGTCACCCGGAACAGCACCACCGTGGCGCCGATGCAGGCCAGGAACGCAACCAGGACGATGAGCGGGTGCTTGAGCAGCGCCCGCAGGCCTCGGCCGTACCAGGCGCGCGTCGCGTCCAGCACCTTGTCCACCCAGCGGAAGAACACCCACTTCTCACCCACGTGGTGCTTGAGCATCCGAGCGCTCAGCGCCGGGGTGAGCGTCAGCGCGCAGAACGTGGACAGCGCCACCGACGCGGCGATGGTCAGCGCGAACTGGCGATAGATGGCGCCCGTCGTTCCAGGGAAGAGGGCCACCGGGACGAACACCGCCACCAGCACGACGGAGATGGCGATGACGGCGCCGGCCACTTCCTTCATGCCCTCGCGCGCGGCCTGTCGCGCTGTCAGGTGCCGCTCCACCATCAACCGTTCGATGTTCTCGATGACGACGATGGCGTCGTCGACGACGAGGCCCGTGGCCAGTGTGAGGCCGAAGAGGGTGAGGGTGTTGATGGAGAAGCCCATCAACTGGACGAAGGCGAAGGTGCCCACCAGCGAGACGGGCAGGGTGAAGGCCGTAATCAACACGCTGCGCCAGCCGTGCAGGAACAGGAAGATGACCAGGATGACCAGGGCGATGGCTTCCACCAGCGTCTGGAGCACCTCGTGGATGGAGGCGCGCACCGCGAGCGTGGTGTCCGTGCCTGTCTGGAACGTCATGCCCGGGGGGAACTGCGCGGACAGGCGCTCCAGCTCCTTGAAGACGCCGTCGCGCACGTCGAGCGCGTTGGCGGTGGGCAACTGGAAGATGGCCAGACCCACGCCCGTCTTCCCGTTGAAGCGCAACAGCGTGCCGTAGCTCTCCGCGCCCAGCTCCACCCGGCCCACGTCCTTCACGCGCACGCTCTTGCCGCTCGCGTCGCGCATGAGGACGATGTCGCCGAACTCCTCCGGGTCCACCAGACGGCCGCGCGCGCGGACCGCGAGCTGGTAGGGCTGCTCTTCACTGGAGGGCGGCTGGCCCACCTGTCCCGCGGCCACCTGGAGGTTCTGTTCCTGGAGCGCGCGCGTCACGTCCTGGGGCGTGAGCTTGCGGCGCGCCAGCTCCGTGGGGTCCAGCCACAGGCGCATGGAGAACTTGCGCTCGCCGAAGATGCGGACCTCGCCGACGCCGCGCACGCGCTTGATGGCGTCCTTGAGATTCACGTCGGCGTAGTTGCTGAGGAACTTCGCGTCGTAGCGGTTGTCCGGGCTGGACAGACCCACCGTCAGCAGCATCTGGCTGGAGGCCTTGTTGACGACGATGCCCGTCTGGTTCACCTGAGAGGGCAGGCGCGCGGCAGAGCGGCTGACGCGGTTCTGCACGTCGACGGCGGCGACCTCGATGTCGCGCGTGGGCTCGAAGGTGACGGTAATCTGGCTGGTGCCGTCATTGCTGCTGGTGGAGGTGATGTAGCGCATGCCCTCCACGCCATTGAGCTCCTGCTCGATGGGAATGGTGACGGCGCTCTCCACCACCTCGGCGCTGGCGCCCACGTAGTTGGCCGTCACCGTCACCTGCGGCGGTGCCAGGTCCGGGTACTGGGAGATGGGCAGGGTGGGGATGGCAATGGCCCCCACCAGCGTCAGCAAGATGGAGCAGACGATGGCGAAGACGGGTCTGCGGATGAAGAAGTCGACGAACACGGCGTTCAGGCCCTCATTCTCATGGCGGTAGCCGAGCCTCGCGATGCGACTGGCGAGGCCCGGTCCATCCCTTGGCTCAGCGGCTGCCCGCCGTGGCGGCACCGGCCCCGGCGGCCGGAGCGGCGTCGGGGGACTTCACCTTCACGGCCATGCCGTCGCGCAGCGCCTGCAGCGAGGACACCGCCACCCGGTCGCCCTGCTTCAGCCCGCCTTCGATGACGTAGGACAGGTCGCCCAGCGTCCCGAGGACGATGGGGCGGCGCTCCACCACCGTCTTGCCCTCCTTGTCCTGCACCACCATGGCGAAGGGCTGACCACTCAGGCGCACCACCGCGAGCGCGGGAATCTGCAGCGCGTCCCGCTTCGCGTAGACGATGCGCGAGCGCACCAGCTCGCTGGGGCGCAGGCCCACGGTGTTCTGGAAGGCCGCCTTCACCTCCACCAGCTGCGTGCGCGGGTCCGCCTGCGGCGCGACGAAGAACAGGGGGCTGGTGAGCAGCACCTTGCCCTGCGAGTCCAGGACCTCCAGCGCGGTGTCCGGCTTGAGCGCCCGCGCCCGCTCGGACGGCAGCGCCACGCTGACCTCCAGGACATCCGCCTGGGCAATCGTCGTCAGCGGCGTCGTCGCGCCCACGAAGTCACCCATGCGCACCAGCACGTCGCCCACCGTTCCCGCGAAGGGCGCGCGCACGGCGTGGAACTGCAACTGCACCTGGCGCTGGGCCACCTGCGCGGCGGCGGAGCGCGAGGCGGCCTCGGCGGCCTCCACCTGGGCGCGGCCCTGCTCCAGCTCCTGCGCGCTGGCGAGGCCTTCCTTGTAGAGCGCCTCCGTGCGCGCCAGGGTGGTGCGCGCCAGCTCCCGGCTGACGTGCGCGGAGCTCTGCTGCGCCTGGGCGCTGTCGAGCGCGGCCGTCTCCGTGCGGGAGTCGACCTCCAGAATCGCAGCCCCGGCCTCCACCTTCTGACCGGGCTTCACGTGGATGCGGCGCACGTAGCCCGCGACCTGAGGCAGCACGGTGATGTTCTGCCGCGACAAGAGCGAGCCCAGATACTCCCCGGTGTCTCGCACCTCGCTGGGCGCCAGCGTCAACACCTGCACCTCGCGAGGAGGCGGCGCGGCCGGAGGGGCCGCCTTGCCCGAGCACCCCGCCGCCATCAGCAGGGCGGAACTCCACAACGTCATCTTCAGCGCCTTCAGGGGGCGCACCCGCATCACCAATCGCACCGGGCCTCCGTCAAGAATGCGTCCAGGCGCGCCTGGACAAGCTCGAATTCACGCAGCGCCAGCGTCAGCTCCGCCTGGCGCAAGGCCGCTCCGCTCTGCACCAGCTCCAAGCTGCTGCCGCGGCCCACTTCAAAGGAACGGCGCGTGAGCCGGTCCGTCCGGTCCGCGAGCTCTCGCGACTCGGACGCCGTCTTCACCAGCGCCTGTGCCACCTCGATGCTGCGTCGGGCCTGCGTCACCTCGACGGACACGTCGCGGCGGCTGCCCTCCAGCGTCTCCGCCGCCTGGCGTTCGATTCCCTCGCGCTCCTTCACCAGTCCACCGCGCAGGCCGCCTTCCCACAGGGGGACGGACAGCACCGCGGCGATGCTCCATGAAGAGAAGCGCCCGAAGCTCGGGTCCGTCGTCACCGCTTGCAGGTTGCTCGTCAGGCCGAGCGTCGGCAGGTAGCCCGCGGACGCCTGCCGCCGGCTGTCGCGCGACGCATCCACCTGCGCGCGGGCGGCCGCCAGGTCCGGGCGGGTGTCCAGGTCCTCCAGCGGAGTGCACACCTTGCGCGTGTCCTCCATCAGCCCGCCCAGGTTGAAGGACGTGTCCACGCCCACCGCGTTGCCAAAGCCCAGGGCGATGCCGAGCGCCTCGCGCGCCCGGCGAAGCTGCTCGTCACCGGAGACGAGCGCGCCGCGCGCCAGCGCCACATCCTGGTTCACCCGCACCACGTCGAGCTGGTTGCTCGCGCCCAGGTCGAACGAGCGCGTCGTCAAGGCGGAGCGCTCCAGCGCCTGGAGCAGACCCACGCGGTTGATCTCCGCGGCCCGCTCGGCCGCCACGGTGGCGACCAGCGTGCGGGCAAGCCCCAGCGTGAGGCGGCGACGCAAATCTTGAAGGCTGGCCACCGCGCCGCGCTCGGAGGCGGATGCCGACGACAGGCCGCGCCACGCGCCCACGTCCACCAGCGACTGGCTCAGGGACGCGGAGAGGGTTCCGACAATCGGCGAGGTGGGCGTGCGCCCGTCCAGCGCGGGCGTGGGAAACACGCCCACCGCGGTGTCCGGGTTGAGGAGGTCATGGGCGGCGCTCGCCGACGCGCGTGCGTTGGGCAAGAGCGACGCCAGGGCCTGACGCCAGCGCCCCTCGGCGCGTTGGACGCCGGCTTCCGCGGCCCTCAGATTCGTCGAGCGCTCCCGCACGAGCGTCAGCGCCTGCTCCCAGGTGCTCACCTGCTGAGGCGCGGCGGGGACCGGCGCCAACATCGGGTCCTCCACCTTCGGCTGAAAGGGGACAGGGGGAGGAACAGGAGTACTCGGCGCGGCCGGCGTCGAGGCAGCGACGAACGCCAAGAGGAGAGCGGTGGGTGCGGACATACCAATCGGGTAGGTAAGGGTGACTGCAGGTGCGACTCGACTCCCCCCATCCGACGAATTGCGTCAGGCAGATGTAATTGACAACCATTGTAGGCGACAACTATTTCTTCAGAGGAATGACTTTCGCGGAGCACCTCGCCTCGTTGCGTCGCAGCATTCGCCGCCACCTCACCGAGAAGCTCGGGGCGCGGACGACGCGGCCGTTCAATCAACTGCTGGCGCTGAAGGCCATTTCCGAGGGCATGCGAAGGCAGTCCGCGCTCGCCGAGCGGCTGATGGTGGACGCGCCCGCGGCGAGCCGGCTGGTGGATCGGCTGGAAGAGGATGGGCTGGTGCTGCGGCAGGCCGGGGAGGACCGGCGCTGCTTCCGGCTGGAATTGACCGCCCAGGGAGAGCGCGAGCTGTCCCACCTGCTCGATGCGCTTCGGGAGCTGGACGGCGAGCTGGGGGAGTACCTTCCGGAGCCGGAGCTGTCGGAGCTGAAGCGGCTGATGGAGAAGCTCCAGACGGGCCTGAGCCTGCGGTCAGTCGGTCCGGACGTGCCTGGCACCGACGGCTGCGGGGAGTGAGCGGGGCCTGGAACGACGAAGGGCCCGGCCTCCGGAAGTGATTCCGGAAGACCGAGCCCCTCGGCTCGAAGCGGCGAGGCGGCCTGTCAGGCCTGCTGCGCGGGCTTCGGCTCTGCCTCGGTGGTGGCGGCGGGAGCCTCGGCGGGCGCCTGCTGCGCGGCGGACTGGGCCTCCGACTCGGCGCGCACGCGGGAGGTCTCCTCGGTGCGCTGGTCGCTGGCGGCCATCTCCTCCGGGGTCAGCTCGGTGCGGTCGGCCAGGATGCCCGTCTTCTTCTCCAGGTCCTTGATGGCGCGGCGCATGAGGTCGCGCTCGAGCAGCGTGCGGTTCAGCCGCTTCTCCAGCGCCTTGTACTTGTCCTTCATCAAGTCCAGGTCGCCCTTGGTCGCGGCGTAGACGCGCTGCTGCGTCTCGTTGCGGCCCTTGATGCGGCGCACTTCCTTCTCCAGGTCCACGGCGCGGTTGCGGTCCTTGTTCGCCGCCTGCTCCAGCCGGTCCATCTTCTCGCGGTCCGCCTCGCTCAGCTCGCGGATGACGCGGCGAGGAGTCCGGTCCTCGCGAGCGGCCTCGGCCACCGGCGTCACCGACACGGCCGCGGCCACCACCTGCTCACCCTCCTTGGCGGGGGCGGCGATCTGCGGGGCCACCACGGGGGCGGCGGCGGACACCGGGGCGGGGGCCTGCGGCTCACGGCGACGGCCGCGACCACCCTCGGACTCCGCCTTCAGCCGCTGGTTCTCGGTCAGCACCTGCGCGAGCTCCAGCCGGGTCTGCTCCAGCTGCAGCGACGCGTTGCGCTCCACCTCGGCGCGGGCCTTGGCCAGGTCCTGAGAACCCTTGTCGCCCTCCTTCTGCTCGAAGACCTTTCGCTTGGCCTGCTTGAGCTGATCCTTCACTTCCTGGAGCTGGTTTCGCTGCTCATCCAGTTCCTTCTGCTTGCGTTGCAGCTCCGCTTCCGCCCTGGCGCGCGCGGCCTTGTGGTCCGCTTCCAGCTCGACGCGGGGCGTGTTGGAGGAGGAGGAAGAGGACGGGAGCGCCGCCTGCTTCGCGCCGCCGAAGAGGTTGAAATACAGCGAGATGGCGAGCCCGACTGCCAGGGCGATGACCAAAGGAACCACGGGACGACCTCCACGGGAGGGATATGCAAAAAGCGGGGCAGCCTAACCTCCAGCGCGGGCCCGTCAAGAGTGCGCTGGGGGTGCGGCCCCCTTGTACCCCGCCTCCATGCCCTGTTCGGAGGAAGGGTGCACGTGCGAAATCGAAGCCTCCCTTGGAGGGCATTCGCCCAGACGGGGTCTTCCCCGCCCCGCCGGGAGCCGCGATGCTGCGCCGCCCCGAAGAGCCCCGAGGAGCACGTGTGACATGGCTCACCTGGAGCTGAGACCCAAGCAGCGCGTGTCGAGCTTCCGCAAGCTGGCCATCGGCAGCTGGGGGGCGGCGTATGACCCCACCGTCTACGGCACGCTGACGGTGCGCATGGACCGGGCGCTGGCCTACATGGAAGCCTTCCAGCGGAGCACGGGCCTGCGGCTGACGGTGACGCACCTGGTGCTCAAGGCGCTGGCGGAGGCGCTGCGGCGCTGCCCGGATGCCAACGCGGTGCTGCGCTTCCACCGAATCTATCTGCGCCAGCGCATCACCGTGTCCGCGCTCCTGCGCTCGGCGGACGCGGCGTCGGGGTGGGCGCCGGTGCGGGTGGTGGACGCGGATCGCCTCGGGTTGCGTGACCTGGTCCTCGCGCTGGACGCGGCGCACGAGGATGCGCGGGCGCGACGGGGCTTCCGGTGGGTGGAGAAGGTGCCCGCGCCGTTGATGCGGCTGTTCACCAGTGGGGTGTCGTTCCTGGCGGTGACGCTCAACCTGGACCTGGGCCGCTTCGGCCTGCCGAGGGATGCGTTCGGCGCCGCGGTCGTCACGGACGTGGGGGAGCTGGGCCTGGACTCGGCCTATCTGCCCCTGGTGCCCTTCACGCGGGTGCCGGTGTTCCTGGCGCCCGGCGCGGTGCGCGACACGCCGGTGGTGGAGGAGGGGAAGGTGGTGGTGGGAAAGGTGATGAGCCTCAACGCGTCCATCGACCATCGCTTCATCGACGGCTTCCACGCGGGCGTGCTGGCCAACACCTTGAAGGAGCTGCTGGAGGACCCCGAGGCGGCGTTCGGTCCGCCGGACGCGGCGGCCTCGGGGGGCTGAGCGCGGGAAGCGATGGGGTGCTCCCCGCGCCCGTTCGTCACGTCAGTACGCGTACTCCCAGCCGCCACGGCCCCCACGGGCAGGCGAGCCACCGGTTCGAGCGCTCATCGCTCGCAGCCGGCGCACCCGCTCCGGAATGGGCGGGTGGGTGGAGAACAGCGCCATGACGCCGCCCCGGTGCAGCGGGTTGACGATGAACAGGTGCGACGTTGCTGGCGCCCTGTCGTATGGCATCACCTCCGCGCCGCGCTCCATCTTCAGCAGGGCATCCGCCAGCGCATCCGGGTCCCCGCTCAGCTCGGCGCCCGTCGCGTCCGCGCCGTATTCGCGCGAGCGGCTCACGGCGAGCTGCAACAGCGTCGCGGCGATGGGGGCGACGAGGAGCAGGCCCAGGTTGGCGAACGCGCCGCCGAGGCCGCCCTCGTCGTCATCGCTCCGGCTGAGCATGGAGCCGCCGAACCAGAAGAGCATCTGCGCCGCGTAGCTGATGATACCGGCCAGCGTGGCCGCCACCGTGCCGATGAGCGTGTCGCGGTTGCGCACGTGCCCGATTTCATGCGCGAGCACGCCCTCCAACTCGCGCTGGTCGAGGATGTCCATGATGCCCGCCGTCACCGCGACGGCCGCATGTTTGGGGCTGCGGCCCGTGGCGAACGCGTTCGGCGAGCGCGTGGGCAGGATGTAGACCTTCGGCTTGGGCATGCCCGCGCGGGTCGCCAGTCGCTCCACCATCTGATGCAGCCACGGTGCCTGCTCATAGGGCAGTGGCTTCGCGCCGTGGATGGCCAGGGCGATCTTGTCGCTGAACCAGTAGGAGCCGAAGTTCATCACCACGGCGAAGAAGCCGGCGAACATCAGACCCTGGGCTCCGCCCAGTCGCTGGCCGATGACGAGCACCAGCGCGGTGAGGCCCGCGAGCAGCACCGTCGTCTTGAGCGCGTTGCCCAGGCGGTGCCACCCACCGCCGCCGTGCAGCGCCGGACGTCCGCCGCCGTTCCGGGAAGTTTCGTGGGTGCCAGTGAGTGCCATGTCGTCTCGTTCCTTTCCCCCGTTCAGGGGCTTCAGAAACGTAAACAGGCGGGCCGGCTCGTCAACGAAAGCCCCTGGATGTGTCCATGAATCCAGGGGGTTACGTCACCGCTCGGAAGCCAGGCAGGAGGGCAGGCAAGCCGTCGCCCGATAGCGCGCCGCGCGGGCTCGCGAGCCCTCTTGAGGCCGGAAGTGTCGTAACTCGCGGCCCAATGGCAGGGGGCCGGGCGAGCCTGCGCGGGGACGGTTGGCGCGCCGCGAGCCGAGCACGTCCCGAGGTTGTCAGGGCGAATCAACGCGCGCGGTGCGCATGGTCGGGCGCAGCCGGATGGGCGGTGAGTCGGGCGCTGGGAGAATCCACGCCTTGGGCGCGAGCCCATCCCGCTCTCGCGCCAGGTCCACGTTTGGATCCACGAGCACCTCCGCGGAGCGCCCGTTCAACGAAACGCGGACATCCGCACGCACCTCCACCGCGCCATGGCCTCGGGACTCGAAGTCGCGGGCGATGTGTCGGGCGAGCTGGAGGATGAGGTCGGGCTGCACGGACATCTCCCGCTCCTGAAGGCGGGTGAGGTGCTCACTTGGCGAGACGTGCCACTCGCGTCCCGTGCCCGGTGCGCGAACGATGAACGTCACGCTGCCATTCTTCTCCCGCGCCATCACCCGCCAGGAGAAGCGCATGCCCTGCTCGTGCCAGAGCACGTTGCCGCCGTACAGGTGCGTGCGCAGCGGGACGGCAAGCTGCACCACGCCGTACGCCACCGCCGCGCCGAGCGCTACCCAGGCCTTCCATCCCGGCGACGCGAGCCCCGTGGTGCGGGGAGTCCAGGAGCCCGCATCGCGCCATGGCAGTCCGCGCAGTCGCGCCACCATGCGTCGGGGCCAGGAGGGCTCGAAGAATACGAGCGCCGCCGTCACCATGATGAAGGGGAACATCCCGATGGGGAACAGCACGGAGGTGGCCGCGTGGAACACGATGACCACGACGTAGGCGAATGGGCGCAGCCGGCGCGACAACAGGAACGCGACAATGGTGGTGTCGAAGAGGAAGCCGGACCACGCCGCGGCATAGGCCACCCAGCGCTGCTCCAGCAGGGGCCCCACCCACGGCAGGCTCGTTCGGGCCGACAGCCAGATGTTGAGCGGCTGCGCGTGCACCAGCCAGTCGGAGGTGAGCTTCGCCAGTCCGGCGAACACGTAGACGACGGTGACCTGGAAGCGCAGCAAGAGCGTGCACCACGCGGGCAGCGTGTCGCTCCGGAGCGCGGGCCTGCGCCATGCGTCGACGGAGAACGCGCGGTGCGCTGGCACGAAGACGAGCAGCCCGAGCAACAGGCTCACCAGGTAGTAGTGGTTCAGGTAGTTGCTGACATCGACGAGCTGCACATACGTGAAGGCCACGAAGAGCAGGACGGCCGTCGCCCGATAGAACAGGCCCGCCGCGAGGAACGCGCCCAGCACCGCCAGCGCGGCGAACACCAGGTGCATCCACGGCGCGGGCAGCGCCGGCACCCAGTCGAAGCCCCAGTAGGTGAAGTGGAAGCGGGGACGCACGAACAGCACGTCCACCCAGCCGTAGGCGAGGAAGCGAATCGACGAGACGGTGATGAGCACCCCGAGCGCCACCCGGAACGCCGCCAGCGCCGCGATATCTCGCGGCGCCAGCAGCAGCTTCCAGAGGCGCTCGTTTCGGGAGCCGAGGGCCTGCTCAGTCATTGTCCCCTTCGACGGACTGGGGCAGCTCCAGGTCCAGCACCGTGACGAGCTCCGTCTTGAGCACGTCCGTGACGCCCTTGAACGCGTCATGGAGCGCGCGCACGGACGGCTTGTCCTGGGCCAGCGCCTGCTTCAGGTCCTCTTCCTCGATGGTCGCGAAGGTGGCCTCGGCGGCGACGATTCGCTCACGGAGCTTCTGGGCCAGCGCCTCCGCGCCCGCGGCCACCAGCACGTCATCGAAGCCCGTGCCCGTGTAACCCTCACCGCAGCCCTCCGCGAGCAGCCGGAAGCCCCGGACATTGGCGCGCAGGTTCGCCTTCGAGCGGTTCGCGAACTGCGATTCGAAGTGCTCAGGGCACGATTCCGTCGAGCACTCCCGCATGCCCAGGGGGCGCGCCAGCTTCAGGTCCTTGCCCTCGCGCTCGAAGTAGAACATCGCGTCGCTCACCGCGTTGAGCGCGGCCTGGCTCGTCGGGAACACCGTGTTGCCCGAGCCCGCGGACGCCAACGTGTTGGCGAAGTTGTCCTGGTCCGCCGCCCACGCCTTCACCAACTGCGTCGCTCGCTGGTTCACGTCCTGCGCCACCGCGAGCGCATAGGCGCGCTTGCGCGTTGCCCGCTCCGTCGGTGACAGCGCCGCCCAGGTACCCTGCGCGACGATGGGCGAGGTGCTCTGACACGCCGTCTCTTCTCCCTCGTGGAACAGCAGGTACTCCAGTGCGTACAGCCCGCGCCGGCTCACCAGTGACGTCGGGAAACCCGCCGTCTCGTAGCTCTTGCTGACGACCTGCTCCTCCACGGCGCACCGACTCACGAGGGGCCACGAATAGACGTTGTCGCGCAGCTCCGCGCCGCCCGCCGCGCTGCGAGGCGCCGCCGGTCCCACCTGCATGACCTCCGCGACCTGCCACACGTCCATGGCCGCGTGGAACGCCGCGCGCGCCTCCGCCTGCGTCGTGGCATCCGGCTGACCCGAGTACCGCGACACCGCTCCCGTCAGTGCGGTGCTCGCCTCCAGGAACTGCCGCGCCGTCTTCTCCACGCAGGCGCCCGTCGCCTTCAGGAGGTCCGCGCGCGTCGTGTCCGTGCCGCCCGGTCCCGCGTCCTCCTTGCCTTTGTCGGACTCCTTGCAGCCCGGAAGGCACGTCAGGGCGGTGAGGAGCAGGAGCGCGCTGGTGCGGCGTGCGCGGAGGGGGCCCGGCGACTGGGTCTTCATGAGGGTCTCGATCATCTCGGGGGAAGTCAGGTTGCTCAGGAGTCGCGCGCTTGACAGCGCGTGTGGATCCGTTTTAGGAGCCGCACCCTGATTTTGAGAACGATTGTCATTAGCAGGTTACGAAATATTGCAGGGAGAGGGGCATACGATGAAGAGCGGGATGCAGCAGCGTAAATCGTTCGCGGGCGTAGCGGTCCTTTCGCTCGCACTGGCGGTGTTCAGCAGCGCCTGTGGCGACGACGACGAGAAGGACCCGCAGAACACGCCGGACTCTGGCACGCCTGACTCCGGAACGCCCGACTCTGGCACGCCCGACTCCGGAACGCCCGACGCGGGCCCGGTGACGACGGTGTCGGACGCCGACATCGCGCTGGCTCGCTTCAACACGGACGGCACCCTGGACACGACGTTCGGCGCCAGTGGCACGACGCGCGTGGACCTGAGCACCGTGGCGGGTGGAACGAAGGACGCCGTGTGGGGTCTGGCGGCGGATGGGACCAACCGGCTCGTCGTCTTCGGCTCGCGCCGTGGCGAGGGTGACCGCGTCGACGCGGACCGCGTGGTGGTGCGCTTCGCGGCCAACGGTGCCCGCGACACGACGTTCGGCACCGAGGGCGTGTACACGCTCAACGTCTCCAACCTGAGCGACGGCGCGCGCCACGGCATCGTTCAGACGGACGGCAAGATTGTCGCGTCGGGCTACACCAGCCAGCCGACGGGCGCGGGCACGCAGGCGGCCAACCGCATCGTGCTGCTGCGCCTGGATGACGCGGGCAAGGCGGACAACACCTTCGGCTGGAAGGGCGTGGTCAACTCCGCGCCGTTCGGAGCCGTCAACCCCCCCACCAACCCCGAGTGGGGCATGGCGGAGGCGTACGCGGTGGGCCAGTTCAGGGACGGCAGCTACGTCACCACCGGCTACGGCCGCAGCGCGTCCTCCGGCACGGTGGACGTGGTGAACTTCAAGTACTCGGCCACGGGCGAGCGCGACCTGAATTGGGGGTCGAACGGCATCGCCCTGCTGGACCTGGTCAGCGACAACGACCGCGGCCGCAACCTGCTGGTGCTGAACGACGACCGCGTGTGCACGGTGGGCAGCGCGACGCCGGTGGCGCAGAAGATCTCCGCCCTGGTGTTCATGCTGGACAAGAACGGCGCCCGCGACACGACCTTCAACACGGAGGGCTACAAGCTGTACGACTTCGAGCGTCCGGAGCAGGCGTTCTTCGGCGTGGCGAAGTCCGCGGACGGCAACTGGGTGGCGGCGGCCGGTTACCGCGCCGGTGGCAGCGAGGATGACGACGGCGTGCTGGCCATCATCCCGGTGGGCGGCTCGGGCACCGAGGTCTTCAAGGCGGTGCCCATCTCCGAGACGGACCATGACCGCTTCTGGTCCGTGGCCTTCGACGCGTCCAACCGCGTCTACGTGGCGGGCTTCGTCACCGAGGGCGGCGACAACAAGATGGTGGTGGCGCGTTACACGACGGCTGGCGCGCTGGACACCACGTTCGGCACGGGCGGCGTCGTGAAGCACAACTTCATCGTCGGCAAGACGGAGGAGGCCGTGCGCGGCATCGTCGTGCAGTCCGACGGGAAGATCGTCGTCGCGGGCACGGCCGACAAGTAGTAGCAGCACGGTTTCGAAGCACCCAGTCCTGGAGCCGGGGAGTCGGGTCCCTTCATGGGCCCGGCCACCCCGGCTTCCTGGCGTCTGGCGCAGTGCCACCGCACATCATCGAGACAAGGGCGTACTTCGCAGATGGCATGGTTCAAGGACAGGCTGAGGCGGGCGCGGAGCTGGACGGCTCCGGTGCTCATGGTGGGGTTCGTGTCGTCGTCGGCCGCCCAGTCCGTGCCGAGTGCTCCCAGCGAGGCTGCGACTCCGTCAGAGGCGGCTCCTCCGGTGGCCCCATCGCCCGTTGGACCTGCCGAGGAGCCCGCGCTTCCATCGACGTCCTCTCAGCCAGAGCCCCTCGTCGACGTGCCCGTGCCTTCGGAGTCGGTGGCCACACCCTCGGCGCCGGAGGACGCGCCGCTGGCTCCGGAGCAGGCCGGCAACGTGCCCGCACAGGCGCCCACCGCGCCGGACGCGGTGCCCGAGGCGGGGCAGCGGAAGTTCGAGAGCGTGGTGGTGGGGACCTCGGAGACGCGCACGAGCGGCTCGGTCCACATCCTCAAGCCCGCGCAGTTGGAGCGCTACGAGAAGGACGACCCGAGCGCGGTGTTGATGAGCGTGCCCGGTGTCTACGCGCGTGGCGAGGACGGCTTCGGGCTTCGGCCGAACGTGGGCCTTCGCGGCGTGAATCCGGACCGCAGCAAGAAGGTCACCCTGTTGGAGGACGGTGTCCTCTTTGGCCCGGCGCCATACTCCGCGCCCGCGGCCTACTTCTTCCCGCTCGTCACCCGCATGCAGTCGGTGCGCGTGCTCAAGGGCCCCTCGGCCATCCAGCATGGTCCACAGACTGTCGCGGGCTCCGTGGAGTTCCTCACGCGCGACATCTCCGCGTCGGAGTCCGCGTGGCTGGACATCGCAGGAGGTGGCTACCTGTACGGCAAGGCGCACGGCGTCTTCAGCGCGAGCACCGAGCGCGCGGGCTTCCTGGTGGAAGGCATCCACCTGCGCAGCAATGGCTTCAAGGAACTCGACGGTGGAGGCACCACGGGCTTCCGGCGCAACGAGTGGATGGCGAAGGCCCGCTACCGCCTGGTGACCGAGGGGGAGATTCGCCAGAGCCTCAACCTCAAGCTGGGCTACTCCGACGAGCTGTCCAACGAGACGTACCTGGGCCTGTCCGACGCGGACTTCCGCGCCAACCCGCTGCGCCGTTACGTCGCCAGCGCGCTGGACCGGATGAAGTGGCACCGCACCCAGGTGGCCCTCAGTCACGTGCTGGAAGCCGGCTCGCTGGCCATCACCACCACGGCCTACCGCAACGACTTCGCGCGCGTGTGGCGCAAGGTGAACCGCTTTGGCGGCGCCGCCATCGCCACCGTGCTCGCGGACCCGACGAGCGCGCGCAACTCCATCTACTACGGCGTCCTCACCGGTCAGCTCGACACGTCGTCGACGCAGGACACGTTGCTCATTGGCCCCAATGACCGCAGCTTCGTGTCGCAGGGCCTCCAGAGCGTCGCGCGGTGGACCACGACGACGGGCCCGCTGAGCCACAGCCTGGAGGTCGGCGCGCGCTTCCACTACGACAGCATCGACCGCAAGCACACCGAGGACGCGTACCGCATGGCGGGCGGCGAGCTCGTCTCCGCTGGAGCGCCCACGGCCACCACCGCCGACAACAAGGACGCCACCCACGCCCTCGCGCTGCACGTGACGGATGCCATCGCCTGGGGACCGCTGGTCCTCACGCCGGGCGTTCGCCTGGAGGTCATCCGCTCCCGCTCGTATGACCGAATGACGGGGGAGGACACGGATGGCTCGCTCGAGGTGTTGATGCCGGGCCTGGGCGCCTATGGCGCGCTGACGCCGAACCTCGGCCTCTTCGCGGGCGCGTATCGGGGCTTCTCGCCGCCCTCACCGGGCCAGCCCGACACGGTGAAGCCGGAGAAGAGCATCAACTACGAGTCGGGCGCCCGCTGGACGCGTCGGGGCGAGCGCTTCGAGGTCGTCGGCTTCTTCAACGACTACTCGAACCTCACCGCCATCTGCACCTTCTCCAGCGGCTGCGTGGATGACGACCTGGACCGACAGACGGACGCGGGACAGGCCCACATCTACGGACTGGAGGTCTTCGCGGAGAAGACGTTCCGTCCCGGAGGCGGCGTGACGTTTCCGCTCTCGGCTTCCTACACCTTCACGCGCACGGAGTTGCTCACCGACTTCCGCTCGGCGGATCCGCAGTTCGGCGACGTGAAGGCCGGCGACGAGCTGCCCTATGTGCCCAGGCACCAGGTCTTCGCGTCGGTGGGCGTGGAGGGCGCGCTGGGCGGCGTCATCCTGAGCGCGCTCTACATCGACAGCATGCGCGAGAAGGCGGGGCAGGGTGAGGCGGCGCCCGGCGAGCTGACGGACTCCCAGCTCACGTTCGACGTCAACGCGAACTGGAACTTCTCCCGCTGGGGACAGCTCTACTTCAGCGCGCGCAACGTGTTCGACTCGGCGGACATCGTCTCCCGTCGTCCCTATGGCGCGCGCCCCAACGCCCCCCGCACGGTGATTCTCGGCTTCAAGCTGTCGCACTGACGCAAGGACCCCAGGTGCCCCGGAGGAACCCGGCCGGGGCGGGGGAGGGTCAGAGGTAGAAGCGGTCCGTCACGCCGGCGGTGCGCTGGAGGATGGCGCTCCAGCCGAGCCACAGCTCGATGCCGCTCTTCGCGGTCTCCGACTCGCCCCCCAGCGCTCCGAGCGAGCCCGTGCAGCCCGCGAGCGTGCACAGCCCGGACTCGGTCAGGTGCTCCAGCAGCGCGCGAAGCGTGGGCATGCCTCGTGATTCGAAGCGGTCAGAGATGTCCGTGCGGCCCTCGAAGTCGGGCTCATCCAGCGCGCCCCGCAAGAAGCGCTCGAGCGCCCACCAGAAGAGATACACCTCCGCACGACGCCCCGACGCGGTCGCCGCGGCGGCGATGGACAGGCCCTGGTGCACCCGGTCGTAATCTCCGCTGTGCAGGAAGATGACCACCTTGGATGACGCGGGCGCGCTCATGCGGGCCTCATACCGTCCAGCAGCCTCAGCCGTCCATTGAGTCGCCAGGGCGAACCGCTCGGGCCCTTTGGCTTGCGCCCGTCCCCTTGCGCTTGCTAGGAAACCCGCGAGCCATCGGGCACTTACACGCCCTGACGGGCACTTGGGACGGGCTGCTTCTCTCATGGTCGAGGACATCACAGCGCGGCGCAAGGACGCTCACCTCGACCTGTGCGCCACCGGTGACGTCGAGCCGGGCGGAAACAGCACCCTCCTGGAGCACGTCCACCTGGTCCACTGCGCCATGCCAGAGATGGCCGTGGAGGACGTGGACCTGTCCACTCCGTTTCTTGGAAAGCAGTTGCGCCACCCGCTGCTCGTCACCGGAATGACAGGCGGCACCGAGCGCGCGGGCGCGGTCAATCGTGACCTCGCATTGCTCGCTGAGCGACATGGTCTGGCGTTTGGCGTTGGAAGCCAGCGTGCCATGTCGGAGGACGTTTCGCGGGCCGCATCCTTCCAGGTGCGGCAGGTCGCGCCCACGGTGGCGTTGCTGGGCAACATCGGGCTCTATCAGGCGGTGCGGCTGGGCGTGGACGGGGTTCGGCGGTTGATGGAGGACATCGGCGCGGACGGCATCGCGTTGCACCTCAACGCGGGCCAGGAATTGACCCAGCCCGAGGGCGACCGGGACTTCCGGGGCGGCTACGACGTGGTGGGGGCGCTGGTGAAGGCCTTCGGCGACCGGCTGCTCGTGAAGGAGACCGGGTGTGGCATCGGTCCGGATGTGGCCCGGCGGCTGGTGGCGCTGGGGGTCCGGAACCTGGATGTCTCCGGCCTGGGCGGCACGTCGTGGGTTCGCGTGGAACAACTTCGGGCCACGGGCGTACAAGCTCAGGTGGGCGCGGAATTCAGCGCGTGGGGAATTCCCACGGCGGCCGCGGTGGCGACGGTGCGCGCGGCCGTGGGGCCGGAGGTTCGGCTGGTCGGCAGCGGCGGGGTGAGGACGGGGCTGGACGTGGCGAAGGTGCTCGCGCTGGGCGCGGACCTGGGCGGAATGGCGCTGCCGCTGTTCCGGGCGCAACAGGCGGGTGGGGTGGAGGCGGCGGAGCAGGCGCTGGCGGTCATCCTGTCGGGATTGCGACAGGCGCTCGTGCTCACGGGAAGCAGAAGCTGCGCTGAGCTGAGGCAGCGGCCGCGGGTGGTGACCGGAGTGTTGAAGGATTGGATTGCGGCGCTATAGCGGCCGTGCGCGTCGACGCAGGAAGAGGGAAGACTCAACATGTCTGAGACGGTGACGTCCCGGCTCTCCGGGTTCCACAAGCTGCCGATGGATGAGCGCCTCGCGCAGCTCGCTCGCATGTTGCGGCTTTCGCCCGCGGACCTGGAGCAGCTTCGCGGCACGGAGGCTTTGCAGCCGGTCCTGGCCAACCAGATGATCGAAAACGCGGTGGGAACCTTCTCCCTGCCGCTGGGGTTGGGACTCAACCTCCAGGTCAACGGGCGCGACTACCTGGTGCCCATGGCGGTGGAGGAGCCGTCGGTGGTGGCGGCGGTGTCGTTCGCCGCGAAGATCGTCCGCGAGGCGGGCGGCTTCATCGCCGAGGCCGACGAGTCGATGATGATTGGCCAGGTCCAGGTGACGCGCTACGGCGACCCGACCGAGGCCACGCAGAAGATTCTGGCGCACAAGGAGCAACTGCTGGCCCTGGCCAACAGCTTCCACCCCGCGATGGTGGCGCGCGGTGGAGGCGCGAAGGACGTGGAGGTTCGCGTGTTGCCGGCCCCCGAGGGCCCGCGCGGCGAGCCGCTGCTCGTGGTGCACATCCTCATCGACACGCAGGAGGCGATGGGGGCCAACCTCATCAACACCGTGGCGGAGGGCGTGGCGCCGCTCGTGGAGCAGATCACCGGCGGCAAGGTGTACCTGCGCATCCTCTCCAACCTGGCGGACCGCCGGCTGGCGCGCGCCACGTGCCGCATCCCCCTGGCGATGCTCGCCGACTTCGAGATGCCCGGCGAGACCATCGCCGAGGGCATCGCCCAGGCCAGCCGCTTCGCGGAGGCGGACCCGTACCGCGCGGCCACGCACAACAAGGGCGTGATGAACGGCATCGACTCGGTGGCCATCGCCACGGGGCAGGACTGGCGCGCGATTGAAGCCGGCGCGCACGCGTTCGCCTGCCGTGGCGGTCAGTACCGCCCGCTGTCGACGTGGTACCTGGAGGAAGGCCATCTGGTGGGCCGCATCGAGCTGCCCATGGCGCTGGGCCTGGTGGGCGGCCCCATCAAGGTGCACCCCGGCGTGCAGATGGCGCTCAAGCTCCTGCGCGCCTCGAGCGTGCGTGAGCTGTCCATGGTGTTCGCGGCGGTGGGGTTGGCGCAGAACTTCGCGGCGCTCCGGGCGCTGGGCAGCATTGGCATCCAGAAGGGCCACATGGCGCTGCACGCGCGCTGCGTGGCGGTGACGGCGGGCGCGCGCGGTGACTGGGTGGAGAAGCTCGCGGACCTGCTGGTGAAGGCGGGGCACGTGAAGGTGGAGAAGGCCCGGGAGATTCTCGCCAGCCTGTCCGCCGAGGACGCCGCTGCCGCCACTGGCACGACACTCTGAGCGCCGTGGCCACCCAGTCCTCCCTGTCCACGTTCGGCGCCGGCAAGGTCATCCTGCTGGGCGAGCACAGCGTCGTGTACGGCCATCCCGCGCTGGCGGGTCCGCTGTCGCAAGGCGTGAAGGCTCGCGGCGTGCCGTCCAAGAAGTGTCAGCTCTCCTTGCCGTCCACGCTGAGCCGGGGACAGCGGGCGCTGCTCACCCTGGCCTTCGCGCGCGCGGCGAAGCTGGTGGGCGAGCCTCCGGTGAAGGTGTCGTTGGACCCGGAGCTGCCGCTGTCCGTGGGACTGGGCAGCTCCGCCGCGCTGTCCGTGGCGTGCGCGCGGCTGTTGCTGCTGGCGGCGGGCAAGGAGGCCACGCCGCGAGAGGCCGCGCGGGTGGCGTGGGAGATGGAGCAGGAGTTCCACGGCACACCTTCCGGGGTGGACCACACCACCAGCGCGGAGGAGCGGCTGTTGCTCTATCGCCGGACGCCCAACGCGGCGGCGGTGGGGCGCGGCAGGACGGTGGAGAGTCCCCGTCCGCTCAAGGTGGTGGTGGCGCTGGCGGGTGAGCGCAGCCCCACGAAGAAGACGGTGGCGGCGCTGCGGGAGCGGCAGGCGCGGTGGCCCGAGCGCTACCGGCGGCTCTTCACGGAGATGGGGCGGCTGGCGTCGGAAGGCGCGAAGGCGGTGGAAGCCGGAGACTTGGAGGCGCTGGGTGACGCGATGAACGTCAACCAGGGCCTGCTGGCGGCGCTGGGCCTGTCCTCGCCGCCGCTGGAAGAGATGGTGTATCGACTGCGTGGCCTGGGGGCGCTGGGCGCCAAGCTCACCGGAGCGGGTGGGGATGGTGGGGCCGTGGTCGGTCTGTTCCTCGAACCGGAGGCCGCGGTGGTCCAGCTCACCCGACTCGGTGTGCGCTGCTTCAGCAGCCAGCTCGCGGGTCCGCGAGCGCCGTGAGTGTTCCCATGAAAGCCACAGCCCTGGCGCATCCCAACATCGCCCTCGTGAAGTACTGGGGGAAGCGGGACGACGCGCTCATCCTTCCACACCAGTCCAGCCTGTCGCTGACGCTGTCGCCGCTGTCGGTGACGACGACGGTGGAGTTCGGCGTCCCGACTGACGCGGTGGAGATCAACGGCCACACGTCCAAGGGCAGCGAGCGCGAGCGCGTGTTGCGCCTGCTGGAGTCGGTGCGCGCCCAGACGAAGGACGCGCTGGGGCCGGCGAAGGTCGTCTCGCGCGGAGATTTCCCCATGGCGGCGGGGCTCGCGAGCAGCGCGGCGGGCTTCGCGGCGCTCGCTGTCGCGGGACGCGCGGCGGCGGGCCTGCCGTCCGACGCGAGGGCGGCGAGCATCCTGGCGCGGCTGGGCAGCGGCTCCGCGTGTCGCAGCGTGGAGGGTGGCTTCTGCGAGTGGCAGCGCGGCGAGCGCCCGGACGGAGACGACAGCTTCGCGGTGCAGCGCTTCGACGCGGCGCACTGGCCGGACCTGCGCATGGTGGTGGCGGTGCTGGACCGGGGCGAGAAGGACGTGAAGTCGCGCGACGGGATGAAGCAGACGGTGGAGACCAGCCCGTACTACGCGGCCTGGGTGCGTGACGCGGAAGAGGAAGTGCCGCGTGCCCGCGCGCACATCGCCCGGAGGGATTTGCAGGCGCTGGGGGAGCTGTGTGAGCGCAACGCGTGGCGGATGCATTCCACGTCGCTCGCGGCCGACCCGCCGCTCTGCTACCTGAACGCGGGGACGCTGGGCCTCATCCAGCACCTGCGCGAGCACCGCAAGAAGGGCATCCCCGTCTGGTTCACGTTGGACGCGGGCCCCAACCCGGTGCTGCTGACGGACGCGGCGAACGAAGTCGCGGCGGAGGCGCTGGCCCGCGCGTGTGGCGCGCTGGACGTGATTCGCTGCGTGCCGGGCGGGGACGCGGTGCTCAAGCAGGAGCACCTGTTCTGATGGAGCGCGCCCTCTCCGCACCGGGCAAGCTGTTCGTCTCCGGCGAGTACGCGGTGCTGTGGGGCGGGGTGGCGCGAGTGGCGGCGGTGGCGCCTCGCACCGCGGCCTATGTGCGGCGGCGCGAGGATGCGCGCGTGCATGTCTGCCTGGAGGAAGGGTCGCTGGGCGGCAGCGTGACGCCTCGGGGCGTGCGCTGGGAGCGCGAGGTGCCCGCGGGCTTCTCCTTCGTGGCGCGCACGCTGGACGAGGCGCTCCGAGCGCACGGCCGCGCGAGCCAGGGCTTCGACTTCGCGGTGGCGCCCTCGGCCGTGGGGCCCAACGGGCAGAAGCTGGGCATGGGTGGCAGCGCGTGCGCGACGGTGCTGGCGGCCGAGAGCGCGCGTTATGTGCTGGAGGAGCGCTACGACGCGCTGAAGCTGGCGTTGCTGGCGCACACGCAGGGGCAGGGCGGCAAGGGCAGCGGTGGGGATGTGGCGGCGAGCTTCGCGGGCGGCGTGCTGCGCTACCGGCGCTATGACGTGACGCCCCTGGTCGACGCGAGCAACGGCGGACGGCTGAGCGCGGCGCTGACGGAGTCGGCCTCCGTGGACGTGTGGCGACTGCCCGTGCCCCGGGTGTCCATGGCGTATGCCTTCACGGGTGAGAGCGCGTCCACGCGCGTGCTGATTGGTCAGGTGGAAGCGCGACTGGAGGCGGCGGGGCGCCAGGCCTTCGTCGAGCGCTCCAACGTGGTGGGGCAGGTGATGGAAGACGGCCTCGCGGGCTGGGACTTCCGGGGCTTCTCCGAGGCCGTGAAGGCGCAGCACGCGCTGCTGTTGGAGCTGGGCCCGCTGGAGACGGAGGGCATGCGCCGCGTGTTGTCCATGGCGGCGGCCTACGGCTGCGTGGGCAAGCTGTCCGGCGCGGGGGGCGGCGACGGCTGCATCCTCTTCGCACCGGACGCGGAGGCTCGCGCCGAGCTGTGCAAGGGCCTGGAGTCGCGCGGCTTCCACACCCTGCTGCTGGAGGCCGAGCAGGGCGTCCGGGGCGAGACGCAGGTGGATGCGCGGCTGCGCGCCTGGGTGGACGCGCTCGTCTGAGTCACGCGATGCCCCTGGTTCTCACTCACTCACGAGCGAGCGAGACTGGGGCATCGGCTCCGTTCAGAACATGTGGCCGAAGGTGATGTAGATGCGCTGGCGGCCCGTCTCGGTGGAGCGGGCGTAGTCCATGCGCACCACGGCGGCGCGACGGGTGAGGCGCAGGCCTCCGCCGATGCCCGGGTGCCACTCGTGCCACTTCCCGTCCGTCACGCCCGGGTGCCACACGCGCCCCAGGTCCAGGAACATCACCGCGCCCACCTTCATGCTCTTGCCGAACACCTGCATCTGCGCGGCCTGGAAGCGCAGCTCCGTGTTGCTGAACGCCTTGATGTTGCCGGAGAAGCGGTTGCGCTCGATGCCGCGCACGCTGCTCATCCCGCCAATGCCCTCCGACACATTCACGCCGCCCGTGTTGCTCCACTCGAAGAACGGCACGTCGCCGAAGAGCATGTCCAGCGTGAGCCGCTGCGCCAGCGTCAGCCGTGACGACAGCCGCAGGTATCGCCGCTCGCTCAAGGTGATGCCCACGTACTGATAGCGGCTGCCCGTCGCCTGGCCGGACACGCGCAGCGCCAACTCCTCCACGCCGCCCTCCAGCGGGTCCGTCTCATCGTCGCGCGTGTCCCACAGCGCGCCCACGAGGAGCTGACCGGTGGAGCCACCCTCGATGCCGATGGGCTGCTGCTGCGTCAGCATGGACTGGTCTTCCGCGCTCACGCTCGTGTTGCGCCACGCGTAGCCCACGTAGGACTGGAGTGGATGCGTGGGACCGAAGGGCCGGCCACGAAGGCGCAGCCACGCGCCGGGCGAACCCTTGTCGAACGTGAAGCGCTCGTTGTCCAGGTCACCCTTGAAGTCCGGCGCCGACTGGTTGCCCGCGCCGAAGAAGGGGCTGCGCAGCTCCCTGCGGTACTCAAGCCCGGCCTCCAGGCGAAGCGGTCCGATGAGGCGCGGCCCGTCGTAGCGCAGGTAGTGGCTCTGCACGCCTCGGCTGCTGAAGAGCACCTGCGCACCGATGCCGTGTGCATACGGCGTCTTGCCGGGGCCGTACAGGTAGATGCCGCCCACCGCGCCGTAGCTGATGCCGTGGTCCGAACTGAACGTCATCATCGGCAGCGCGATGATGTCCGAGCCGGAGTCCGTCTTCGCGGGAGCCAGCCCAGGCGCCGGCCGGGAAGGCGGCGTCACCGGAGCGGCACTCAGGAGGGCGAGGAGGACAGCGGGAATGATCATGGGGACCGTGGTGACGCCTCTCTGAGTCGGATCCATCCCGACTGAAGGACGGCGCTACCTGCCCGCCTGCTTTCCAGGAGGGCTGCCTTCGACTGAAGGCGGCCGTCCCCCCAAGTGCTCATTTTGCCTGCCGAAGGAGGGGAGGCGTCAACGTGAGTGGAGTCATTACCCCAGCTTCATGGATGTGGGCCCACGGACTTGCGCGGAGGGTGCGCTCGAAAGTTCCGCCCGCAGCGGCGCATCGGCGCCGGAACCTCTTGATTGTCCATTTAGACGGGGTGCCGAAGGCCCTGCTGGATGAGGCGATTGTCGCCGGGAAGATGCCGTTCTTCTCACGACTCATCCGCTCGGGGGCGTTTCATCTGGAGGACGCCTTCTGGGGCGCGCCCACCTCCACGCCCTACTTCCAGGCGGGCTTGCTGTACGGCATGCGCGAGTCGAACCTGCCTGCCTACTCCTGGTACGACCGGGAGCTGGGTCGCAAGGTGCAGATGAACGTGCCCGCGGACGCGCTGGAAATCGATCACCGGTTGCGAGGCGCGGGGCGCGACAGCCTGCTGGATGGCGGTGGCCACGGGTACTTCTCGCTGTTTCGCGCGGGCGCGGACAACGCGCTGAGCATGAGCACGCTGGGCAGCTTCAAGCTGATGTCGCGCTCGCTCTCCTACGAGCTGATGGGTTTGTCGGCCGGTCGCACGCGGGGAGCGTGGGACTTCCTGCGCTCGTTCGGAATGGACACGTGGCAGTCGGCGCGCGAGGTGGTCCGCTGGTCTCGCGCCCTCCACGACTGGCGCCACGAGCAGTCCTTCCTGCTCAGTCGCGTGCTCTTCCAGCGCCTGGGCTGGAGCTTCGCGCACACCAAGGCCCTGGTGGACATGGTGCGCGGCGTGCCCGCCATCTACCTCGTCTTCGGCAACTACGACGAGGTGGCCCACCGCCGAGGGCCCCGCTCGGAGATCGCGCTGGCGGAGCTGCACCGGGTGGATGCGTACCTCTCGGAGCTCTACGCCATGGCGCGCTCGGTGGAGCGCCCCTACGACGTCGTCATCCTCTCGGACCACGGACACGTGGACAGCCTGCCGCTGGAGCAGCGCCAGGGCGTTCGACTGGAGTCCATGTTGTTCGAGGGCGCTCACGTCCCGCTGTCCGACGACGTGGCGCGGGGCCTGTGTGAGGGACGTTCTCTGCCCGAGCCGGACACCGTCGCGCGCGCGCCTTTCAAGCCCGTCGTCGTCGAGTGCGGCAACTTCGCCCATGTCTATCTCTCCGGCTCGAGCGAGCCGCTGGAGGCGAGGACGCTGCTGGCGCGGCATCCGGAGGTGTTGGCGCGCGCCACGCGGAGCCCGGACATCGGCATCGTCGCGATGCGCCGGGGGAACTCCGCGGTGGCCGTGGTTCGCGGTGGCGTCTACGGCCCGGATGAAATGGAGCGCGCGCCCCTGGCACCCGAGTACAGCCGCCGCGCGGTGGCGGACTTCCTCAGGGGCCTGCCGGCGATGAAGACGGCGGGAGACCTGGTCCTCTTCGGTGAGGCGGTGCGGCGCGGAGGCACCGTGGGCTTCGCGTGGGAGTTCGGCTCGCACGGTGGGCTGACGCGCACGGAGGCCAACAGCCTGGTGTGCTGGCCCGCGGACGCGCCCGTGGACCTGTCCGGCCTGGGCCACTGCGCGGACCTGCACGAGCGGCTCGCGGAGGCCTATCTGGAGCCCGCGCTCCGACTGCGGTGGGTCCAGTGAAGCAGGACTCCATTCGGTCCACGACGGGCAGGTGGCCCAGTCCCTCGGCTCGCGGCGTCAGCGTGCCCAAGGTGCTGCTCGCCGTGCTGGGGCTGGCGCTGTCCGTCGTCCTTCTCTCCACGGCGTTCTTCCGGTGGCACCTTCAAGGCCCGGGGCCCCTGCTCGAGCCGCGCTTCCCCCTGGACGAGTTCCTGAGGGACCTGCCCGGCCACCTCGTGTGGCTTTTGCCCTTCGTGCTGCTCCAGGCCTCCATCATCCCGCTGCGCGCGGTGCAATGGCAGAGCACCTTGCGCAAGCGAGTGCCCTTCCGCGAGCGCTACCACCTGGTCGCCATTGGCGCCTTCGTCCACAACGCGCTGCCGGGGAAGCTGGGCGACATCCTCCGCTCGTTCCTCCTGTCGCGCACCGAGCGCATTCCCTTCCTGCGCTGCCTGGGCACCGTCGGCGTCTGCAAGCTGATGGAGTTCGCCGCGTTGATGTTGCTGGTGACGCTCTCCCTCTTGGGGCCCTTCGGCGCCACGCTCTCCCGCTTCCAGGGGCAGCTCAAGGTGGCGGTGTCCCTGTGCGTGGGATTGGTCGCCCTCGTCGTGCTGCTGGCCCACTGGTCCGCTCCGCTGGCGAACTCGCTGCACCGCCGTCACCGCTTCCCGCGCCTGGAGGGCTTGCTCCACCACGTCAGCGACGGCCTGGGCTCCGCGCGCTCCTTCCGGGGCATGGGCAAGGTGCTCTTCTTCTCGGTGGGCCCCGTCCTGGCGTCCGCGCTCGCCTACGGACTGGCGCTGCACGGCATTGGAATCCAGGGGGGCCTCTTCGCGGGGGCGGTGATGCTGGGGGCCATCTCCCTGGGACAGGCGCTCCCAGGTGTCCCGGCCGGCATGGGCATCTACTACTTCGTGACGAGCTGGGCGGCCCGCAGCCTGGGGGCCTCGCCGGAGGACGCGGCGGCCTTCGCCACGCTCACCCACCTGGGGACGGTGCTCAGTCAGGCGGGAGTGGGGGCCATCTCCGTCTACGTCCGGAAGATTCGAATCAGGGACTTGCGCAAGGGCGGCAGCCTGGCGCGCGAGGCGGCGCACCACGTGGCCCACGAGTCCGTCGAGCCGGCGCCACCGTGAGCGCGCGGGGGCAATCCGAGCCCTGAAAAGCGAAAAGGGGCCCTGGTTTGAAACCAGGACCCCTTCTCAACTTTGTGCCCAGGAGAGGACTCGAACCTCCATGCCCTTGCAGGCGCTAGACCCTGAATCTAGTGTGTCTACCAATTCCACCACCTGGGCAGGTGGTTCCTCGCGGCGCTGCGGCGTTGCTGCGTTGGGGCGGACATATAGAAGTCCTGCCCCGCGCCGTCAAGAACTACGTAACAAGCTCACTTCTTCAGCGGCCATTTCCCCTCGGCTTCGAGGGCGCGGCGGATGACGGGGTTCTCATCCATGAACGCGGTGAGGGACTCCTCGGTGATCTCCACCGTGACGTCCTCCTGGCTGACCTCCGTCTGGCAGCTCAACCGCGAGTACGGGCGCACGTCGAACCCCATGTCCAGCCGGTCCGCCTCCGCGTCCGATTGCTCGCTCAGCGAGTCGAGGCCCTTGCGCACCCAGATGTGACAGGTGGAGCAGCCGCAGACACCGCCACAGCTATGGCCCACCTGGGCACCGCCCTGCTCGGCCGCGTCCAGGAGGATGGTCCCCGGGGGCACGTCCACGCTGACCTCGGCCAGGGGGCTCTTGAAAGTCACCTTGGGCACGTCAGTAGTCCTCCACCGACTGGCCGGCCACCACCTGGGTGATGGCCTGGTTCATCACCCGCTCGATGAAGGGGCGGCACGTCTCGTCCAGCGCGTGCACGGCCTCCTTCAGCTTCAGGTAGTCGTTGCCCTGGGCCGTCTCGCGCACCTTCGCGAGGGCCGCGTCGATGGCGGCCCGCTCGTCGCCCTGGACCAGCGCGCCGTGCTCGCGCAGCTGCCGGTCCGCCTCGGCCAGCACGCGCTCGGCGTCCACTCGCTGCTCGCGCAGCTGTCGGGCCTGGATGTCGTCCTCGGCGTACTCGATGGAGTCGAGCAGCATCCGCTCGATTTCATCCTCCGTGAGGCCGTGGCTCGGCGTGACGGTGATGGACTGCGCGGCTCCGGTGCTCTGCTCCTTCGCGGAGACGGAGAGGATGCCATCGGCGTCCACCTGGAAGCGCACTTCCACGCGCGCCATGCCCGCCGCCAACGGAGGGATGCCGGAGAGGGTGAAGCGCGCGAGGCTGCGGTTGTCCTCCACCAGCTCGCGCTCGCCCTGCACCACGTGCACGTCCAGGCCGGTCTGCCCGTCCTTGAACGTGGTGAACACCTGCGCGGCCGCCGTGGGGATGGTGGAGTTGCGCTGAATCAACTTCTCGGTGATGCCGCCCATCGTCTCCAACCCGAGCGACAGCGGAATCACGTCCAGCAGCAGCACCTCGTCCTGCCGGTCCTCGTTGGTGAGCAGGTCCGCCTGCACCGCCGCGCCCAGCGCCACCACCTGGTCCGGGTCGATGTCGCCCAGGGGCTCGCGGCCGAACATCTCCGCCACGAAGCGCCGCACCGCGGGCACGCGCGTGGAGCCGCCGACGAGGATGACGCCGTCCAGCTCCCCGGCCACCACGCCCGCGTCCTTCAGCGCCCGACGGCACACGAGCCCCGTCTTGTTCACCAGCGGCTGAATCCACGCGTCGAAGTCCGCGCGCTTCACCGTGTGCGACTGGCCACCCACGGTGACGGTCGCCTCGGGCGCGTCGGTGAGGGCCTCCTTCGCCTTGCGCGAGGCAGCCAGCGTCTGGGCCACGAGGGAAGGGGAGGGCTCGGTGATGCCGAGCGCCTGGAAGACCTGTGACGCAATGGCCCGGTCGAAGTCGTCGCCACCCAGCGCGGAGTCGCCGCCGGTGGACTTCACCTCGAACACGCCGTCCACCAGCTTGAGGATGGAGATGTCGAAGGTGCCGCCGCCCAAATCGTAGACGGCGAAGGTGCCCTGGCTGCCCTTGTCGAGTCCGTACGCCAGCGCCGCCGCCGTCGGCTCGTTGAGCAGCCGCAGCACCTCCAGCCCCGCGAGCCGGCCCGCGTCCTTGGTGGCCTGGCGCTGGGCGTCGTCGAAGTACGCTGGCACGGTGATGACGGCCTGCTCCACCTTCATGGAGAAGTGGGCCTCCGCGCGGCGCTTCAGCGCACGCAGGATTTCGCCCGAGACTTCAATGGGCGTCACCGGGTTGCCGCCGGCCACGTCGAAGCGCACCACGTTGGCGCCGGGCGCGAACTTGTAGTGCCCCAGCTTGCGCGTCTCCGCGTCGTCGGGGCCGCGCCCCATGAAGCGCTTCACGGAGGAGATGGTGTCGGTGGGGTGCTCGCCAGCCTGGGCGCGCGCGCGCGCGCCGGTGACCACGCCGCCGTCCTTGCCGTAGTGCACGACGGAGGGCAGCAGCAGCGAGTCGCCCTCGTCCACCGGGACGCAGCGGGGCTTGCCCTGCGCCACCGCGGCGACGAGTGAGTGCGTGGTGCCCAGGTCGATGCCCACGGCCTGGCCCTTGGGCTTCAGCGGGTCGTGGATCTGCAGGTAGCCGTTCTTGCTCACGACAGACTTTCCTCCTCGAACGCGTCCACCTGCTCGAGGAAGCGCGTGAAGTAGCGCACCCGCCCCAGCGCGTGCGATGCCTTTCTCACCTGGGCCGGCGCTTCCTCCGCTGGCCCCCCACCTTCCAGGGTCCTGAGGACACCGGCCGCCTCGTCGAGCGCCGCCTTGCTCCGGCCCCGCACCTGGCTGCCCATGGCCTGCACGCGGGCGAGGTCCTTCTTCTCCATGGCCCCGTCGAGCGCCTCGCGCAGCTCCATGACCTCCTCGAGGAACTCCAGGGGCATGTCCTTCTGCGCGCCCGCGTCCTCGCGGTCCAGGTCCACCCCGTGCAACTTCAGGAGGTAGAAGGCGCGGCGCACCGGGTCCTTCAGCGTCTTGAAGGCCTCGTTGAGGGCAGTCGTCCCCTCCAGGGCCTTGAGGCGCTCGCGCGCGTCGGCCTGGGCCACGCGGTCCGGGTGCAGCTGGAGCGAAAGCTCGCGGTACTGCTTCTCCAGCGCGGGCACGTCCACGTCATAGGCGCGCGGCAGCCCGAAGACGTCGAAGTGGGTCCTCACTCGGTGTGCTCCATGGGGGTGTGGGGCGGACAAACGAAAGGGGCCCGGCGGCTGGCCGGACCCCGCGTGACGGTGTCCCTTCCGGAAGGGAAGGGACGAGGACTGTCCCCACTCAGACGGAGAAGCTCTCTCCGCAGCCGCAAGCGGCCTTGATGTTGGGGTTGTTCAGCTTGAAGCCGGAGGCCATGAGCGTCTGCTCGAACACCAGCTCCGTGCCAATGAGGTACAGGTAGCTCTTCGGGTCCACGAAGACGCGCACGCCGTCGCGCTCGAAAATCTTGTCGCGCTCGCGGGACTTCTCGGACCACTCCATGGAGTATTGGAGGCCCGAGCACCCGCCGCCCTTCACGGCCAACCGCAGACCCGCCTCGGGCGTCTGCCGCTGCTCCAGCAGCTCCTTCAGACGGGCCACGGCGCTGTCCGCCACGACGATGCCCTTGGGAGCGGGCTTGGCCACGGGCGCGGGGCCAGGCACCGGGCTCTGCGTCGTCTGCTGGGTCGCCTGTTCGCTCATGGTTTCGCCTCCTGGAGTCGTGAAGTTCGCCGTACCAACAGCCCTTAGGATGCCTGGGCCTTGCGCGCGGCGCGCTTCTTCTTGAAGTCCTCGATGGCCGCCTTGATGGCGTCCTCGGCGAGGACCGAGCAGTGGATCTTCACCGGCGGCAGCGACAGCTCCCGGGCCACGTCCTTGTTGGAGATGGTCATCGCCTGGTCCACCGTCTTGCCCTTCACCCACTCGGTGACGAGCGACGAGGAGGCGATGGCGGACCCGCAACCGAACGTCTTGAAGCGCGCGTCCTCGATGAGCCCGTCGTCGGAAATCTTCAGCTGCAGGCGCATCACATCGCCGCACGCCGGAGCCCCCACGAGGCCCGTGCCCACGTTCGGGTCTTCCTTGTCCATCGTCCCGACGTTGCGGGGGTTCTCGTAGTGGTCGATGACCTTGTCGCTGTAAGCCATGCCAACTCCTTCAACGGATGCTTCTCACCAAAGGTTCCGGGGAGCAATGCCCACCGGTCGAGGGGCCATGCGCCCCGCTGATTGCCTGGAAAGACGCGCTAATGCGCCGTCCACTCGATGCTCTTGAGGTCGATGCCTTCCTTGGCCATCTCGTAGAGGGGGCTCATGTCGCGCAGCTTGCGGACCTTGTCCACGACCAGGTTGACGACGAAGTCGACCTCCTCCTCGGTGGTGAAGCGGCCCAGGCCGAAGCGGATGGAGCTGTGCGCCAGCTCCTCGTCCACGCCCAGCGCGCGCAGCACGTAGGAGGGCTCCAGCGAGGCGGACGTGCACGCGGAGCCTGACGACACCGCGACGTCCTTGATGCCCATCATCAGGGACTCGCCCTCGGCGTGAGCGAAGGAGATGTTGAGGTTGCCCGGCAGCCGGTGCTCCAGCGAGCCGTTGAGCACCGTCATGTCCAGCGCGTCGGTGAGCCCCTTCCGGAGCTTCTCGCGCAGGCGGAGGATGCGGGCGGCCTCGTCGGCCAGCTCCTCGCGGGCAAGCTGCGCCGCGTGGCCGAAGCCGACGATGGCCGCGACGTTCAGCGTGCCGGAGCGCATGCCGCGCTCATGGCCGCCACCGTCGATGATGGGGGCGATGCGCACGCGCGGCTTGCGGCGCACGTACAGCGCGCCAATGCCCTTGGGGCCGTACATCTTGTGCGAGGTGATGGAGGCCAGGTCCACCTTCATCGACTCCACGTCGAAGGGCACCTTGCCGATGCCCTGCACCGCGTCGCAGTGGAAGAGGATGCCCTTCTTGCGGCACAGCGCGCCAATCTCCGCGACGGGCTGCACCACGCCAATCTCGTTGTTGGCGAACATGATGGAGACGAGCACCGTCTTCGGCGTCATCGCCTCCTCGAGCTTCTCCAGGCTCACCCGGCCGTCCTGCTCCACGTCCAGGTACGTCACGCGCGCGCCACCGGTGGGCAGCTCCGCCCACTTCTTGTAGGTCGCGTCGTTCTCCAGGTCGTGCTTCGCGGCCAGCTCCGCCACTTCCTCGGGCGACACGTCGCGCTCGGCCAGCTGCCCCAGGCGCAGGAGCTTCAGCTCGTCCAGCCGCTCCTGCCGCACGCGCTCCAGGCGCTTGCAGGTATCCAGGATGGCCTTGTGCTCGGTCTTCAGGGTGATGATGTGGTCACCCTTCGACTTGTAGTACTCGATGACGCCCTTGATCGCGAGGTTGTCGGACTCGGTGGCGCCGGAGGTGAAGACAATCTCCTGGTCCGTCGCGCCGATGAGCTCGGCCACCTGCTGGCGGGCCTTCTTCACGGCGGCTTCCGCCTTCCAGCCGAACACGTGGTTGCGGCTGGACGCGTTGCCGAAGTCCTCGCGCAGGTACGGGAGCATCACTTCCAGCACACGCGGGTCCAGCGGCGTGGTGGCGTGGTTGTCCATGTAGATCGGCAGCTTCAGCATCGCTTCCCACACCTTCCTGAAGGGGCTTACGACTGCCCCCGCACCCCGGCGCCACCCAAGGGGCGCGCTGCGGCGGGCATACACCGTCACACATGAATGTGGACCGGACTGGTCAATTATAAAATCGGGTGCCCTCGGGTCAAGCGAACATAAGGCGGACGAGAGACCTGTTGGGACTGGCCGGATGGAGGGGATGTCGGCGGTGGAACGGCTGGGCCAGGGTGGATCAGTCCCAGGTGCGCCGTCCTGGAGCGGGGTGCTCCGAAATGGCGCGGTACCCTGGCTACTGTCGCCTGTAAGCGTCTGATTTCCCGTGGGGTCCGCGCTGGCTGGGGGGCTGCAACCTGGGTGGTCCATCAGGAGGCAGGCATGAGCGCGAACGCGAAGCAGACGGCCCGGTCGAGGGAGCAGGCGGAGTCCACGGAAGCCGGTCGGACGCAGCTGGTCCGGGTGGAGGGAGGCTCCGGGGGGATGGAGCGCAACCGGTACTCGGACGGCTGGCGCGCGGGGAAGCCGGCGGAGGACCCGGAGAAGGTGAAGCGCTGGGGCCTCATCACCGCGCGGCCCAGCGAGTTCCTCGTCCACATGCGTCGAGGCCGCGTGCGCGAGGTCAGCGGTCAGGGTGCGAGCTGCTTCAAGCTGCCGGGTGACTCGGTGGCGATTGTGCCCACCAGCATCCAGCGGCTCCAGTTCACCGCGGACCAGGTGACGAGCGAGAAGGTGGGCGTGCAGGTGACGGGCCTCGCGGTGTACCGAATCGCCGACCCGCTGGTGGCCTTCCGCATGCTCAACTTCTCCTTCCCGGAGCGGGCGCAGGAGAAGCTGGCGGAGCTCTTGCGGGAGATGTTCGTCGGCGCGGCGCGGCGCCTCGTCGCCAACCTCTCCATCGAGGAGTGCCTGTCGCGGCGCAAGGAGGGCATCGCCGCGGAGCTGATGCGCGAAATCGGGCCCGTGCTCGCGGGCCGGGGTCGGCTGGAAGACTCGGTGGACGCGGGCTGGGGTGTGCTGCTGGACACGATTGAAATCCAGGACGTGCGAGTCCTGTCGTCCACCGTCTTCGAGAACATGCAGGCGCGCTTCCGTCGCGAGCAGGAGCGGCAGGCGCGCGAAGCGGAGCTGGCCAAGGAGCGCTTCGTCCACCGCGAGGAGACGGAGGCCGAGCGGCAATTGAACCTCCAGCGTCTGGAGGCCGAGGACGAGGTCCGCCAGCGCAAGCAGACGGCGGACGAACAATCCCAGCTGGAGACGCTGTCGGTGGCCGCGCGCGTGGCCGAGGCGAAGCTGGCCCAGGAGCGCACGCTGAAGCAGGAGCAGGTCACCGTGGAGCGCGAGGTGGCGCTCACCAAGCTGGCCGCCGAGCAGGAGGTCCGACAGAAGAAGCAGGTCTCCGACGAGCAGGCCAAACTGGAGACGCTCAACGCCGAGGCGCGACTGGCGGAGGCGAAGATTGTCTCCGAGCGGGCGCTCGCGACGAGCCGCGCGCAGGTGGACATGGAGAAGCTGGCGCGCGAGCAGGAAACCGAGGTGGCGCGCGCGCGCATCGCCCTGGAAACGCTCAAGCGCGAGCAGGACGCGGACGTGGGCCGCGCGAAGCTGGAGCTGGAGAAGCAGAAGCTGGCGCAGGAGGCCGAGGCCGCGCAGGCGAAGTTCGAGCTGGTGCGCCTGCAGCGGGAGCAGGAAGCGGAGCACGCCCGCGCGCAGATGGAGCTGGAGCGCCTGCGCCGTGAGGAGGAGCAGGAGAACGCCCGCGCGCAGATGGAGCTGGAGCGGCTGCGTCGCGAACAGGAGCAGACGGCGGCGAGGCACGAGGGGCAGCTGGCCGAGCAACTCCAGGAAGTGGAGAAGCTCAAGGCCCAGCTCCAGGTGGTGCAGTCCCGGCGCTCCATCGCCGAGGCTGAGGTCGCCATCGCGGAGTTGGAGGTTCGCCGGGAGAACGCGCGCCAGGGGCTGGAGCTGTCGCGAGCCCGCGCGCTGCGCGACATCGAGAACACCATCAGTCCGGAGGTCATCCAGATGACGCTCGCGCAGCAGCTCCCGCTGGTGGCGGCGGCCTTCCAGCAGAAAATGGGCGAGGTTCACGTCACGGCGGTGGATGGAGCGAATCCCTTTGGTTACATCGCCGCCGCGGTGGAGGGCGTCATGGGGCTGGCGCGCTCCGCGGGCTTGAAGGTGCCCGCTTCCTCGCTTGCCCCCACGGCGCAGTAGCCCGCTGACCGGGGCCTGCGTATACAAGGCAGGCCCTTTCGGGAAGACGGAGTGAAGCGCGCATGAATGCCAAGAAGCTGGGATTGATGGCCGTGCTGGCCGGCGTGGCGGTGGCCGTGGTGCCGTGGCTGCTGCCCACCGGGCCGAGCACGGAGCTCGACGCGGCGCGTTTCCTCGAATCCGGCAGCCTCTTCGTGGGCGCGGCCGTCGTCTTCGGCGGCGGTCTGCTCACCGCGCTGACGCCCTGCGTCTACCCGCTCATCCCGATTACGGTGTCCGTCTTCGGCGCCCGCAAGGCGGACAGCCGGGGCAAGGCGCTGCTGCTCACCACGTCCTACATCGTCGGCATGGGGGTGGTGTTCAGCGCGCTGGGCATCCTCGCGGCGAAGACGGGGCAGGCGTTCGGTTCGATGCTGGGGCACCCGGCGGTGGTGACGGGGCTGGCGGTGTTCCTGCTGCTGCTCGCCTCGTCCATGTTCGGCGCGTTCGAGCTGGCGCTGCCGTCGAGCCTCCAGACGCGGCTGAACTCGGTGGGCGGCGCGGGCGTGGCGGGCGCGTTCCTGATGGGCAGCGTGTCCGGGTTCCTGGCGGCGCCGTGCACGGGGCCGGTGCTGACGGGCCTGCTGGCCTTCGTGGCGAAGACGGCGAACACGACGCTGGGCGCTTCGTTGCTGTTCATCTACGCGCTGGGCATCGGCGTGCCGTTCTTCGTCCTCGGCGTGTCCACGGTGCGGCTGCCCAAGAGCGGCGTGTGGATGGAGTGGGTGAAGAGCGTGCTGGGCATCGTCCTCGTCGCGCTGGCCTTCAGCTACCTGAAGGACGCGTCGCCCTGGGCGCGCGGCGTGGTGAAGATGCTGGGCGCGGAGCTGGGCCGGGTGCCGGGCGCGGCCGTGGCGGCCGGGCTGGCGGTGGTGGGCGTGCTGGTGGGCGCGGTGCACCGCTCCTTCAAGGAGGGCGCGCGGGAGTTCTCGTTCAAGGCGTTCGGCGTGGCGCTGGTGGTGGTGGCGCTGGTGATTCGCGGTGGCGCGCTGGATGCGGGCCCGGTGGGCGAGCTGTGGGTGCGCCTGGGTGTGGCCGAGCCGCCGCGCGCGCCGTCCTGGCAGTGGCACCACGTGATGCCCGCCAAGCACGCGACGTTCTCCGCGGATGCGTTCGAGAAGGTGCTGGCCCAGGCGAAAACGGACGGGCGCCCGGTGCTCATCGACTTCTTCGCGGACTGGTGCGCGGCCTGCAAGGAACTGGACCGCGAGACGTACCCGGCGGCCGAGGTCATCTCGCAGTCGTCCGAGGGGCAGTTCCTCACCATCAAGATTGACGCGACGAACAGCGAGGACGCGCTCGACGCGTTGATGGAGCGCTTCGGGGTGGAGGGCCTGCCGACGGTGGCCTTCGTGGCCCAGGACGGCAAGGTGCTCACGCGTCCGCGCATCACCGGCTTCCTGGAGCCCACGCCCTTCGCCGCGGAGATGCGCAAGGCGCGCTGCACCGACGGCGCGTCCTGCTGAGCCGCGATCAGTCCCCGTCCTCGTCACACGAGGTGCCGGGCCTGCGTCCCCGGCTCGCGAGCACGCGGTCGATCATCAGCTCATGCAGCGCGTAGAGGGGCCTCGCCACGTCCTCGCCTTCCAGGTGCGCGAAGGCACCGGCGATGGCCTCCAGCGTGGACATGCCATCCGGATGGGGCGGCCTGCGCAGCCTGCGTGAGTCGGGTGGCGGCGGAGGCAGCATCAGGCTCGGCAGCCGGCGCAGCTCCGGCACCCGCTGCACCATGCGCTTCGCCTGCCCCCAGCTCCCATCCAGGACGATGAGTCGCTTCGGAAGCGCGGCATCCGGCGCGGGCGCCTGCTGGGTCGTGGGGAACAAGAGCCACGTGGCGCCGTCGTCCTCGAGCGTCGACACATCGAAGCGCTCGCTCGGCGAGCCATACGAGACGATGCGACAGCGAGGCATCGCGAGCGCGGCCATGCGGGCCGTGTTCGTCGACTTCAGCGTCTCCTTGTGGTGACGGATGATGAGCAGCTCGGTGCGCGTGGAGATGACGGGCAGCTCGGCGCACAGGCACAACACGGTGGGCAGAAAACAGCGCGGACAGCGACCCGCGAGGTCCTCCGGAGTTCGAGACCTCATTTCCCCTGACGGTATCGCTCCATCAGCACGCGCGCCTCACGAAGCTTCTCCTCGACGTAGCGGTCATCCGCGTCCGGCTCGTAGTCGGCGTCCGGCACGTCGAGCTGGAAGATGGCGGACAGGAGGATGGGCGCCACCTCCAGCCACTCGGCCGTGCGGTTGAGCGCCGCCTGCCTCCGGCCCGCGAAGGTCTCCGGCCCGTCCTCCGGCCCGCAGCGGCAGATTCGCGCCGAGTCACCGGATACGTCCACGTAGAGCCCCAGCACCTCCGCGTCGACCTCGGCGGCGAGCGCGCACGTCGCCTCGCTCACGTACGCGGCCATGGCCTGGGCCGCGGAGCGCTCGGTGAGCGAGCGCACCAGGTACACCTGCCAACCGGCCTCGGAGAGCGCGCCCGACTCCTGGATGGGCGTCAGCTCCGCGGGGGGCGCCTGGATGCGTGACAGCAATCGCCGCACGGGTGCCTCCAGCCGCTCCAGTCGCGCGTTGGACGCGGGACAGAAGAAGAGGACGCGATACTCACGGCTGTCTGCTGCGGTTTCCATGGGCATACGGCGTCGCCAGGCGCTGCACTGCAAGCAAGAGCTTCGTTCACCCAAGAGGACCAAAGGATTCCCCGACCTTGCAAGTGGGGAGTTCGGCGGAGGGTTCAAGGCGCGGCGGACGGGAGGGGCACGCCTGACGCGGCGCCCCTTCGCTCGGAGGCGACCCAGACCCCCGCCGCCAACACCAGCAGTCCGCCCGCCACCCCCACCGGGGTGAGGGCCTCCGCGAAGACGGCCCAGCCCACCAGGGAGGCCGTGAGCGGCTCCAGATAGGTCAGGGCCCCGGCCGCCGCCGTGGGCACATGGCGCAGTCCGGCATTGAAGAGGCACGTCCCCAGCAGGCCACATACCGCGCCCCCGGCGAGCACCTGGAGCGTGGCCCCATCCAGCGCCGGGGGCAAGGCATCCGCCCCGGCGATGAGCAACAACACCCCCGCGGACACCGGCGCATGGAGCGACGCGACCGCCACGGGAGAATATGCCCGTGTCGCCGCTTTCGTCCCCAGGACGATGGCCGCGTAGAACAGGGCGCTCCCGGCGCCCAGCGCCGCCGTCATGCCCGCGCCGCCCGTCCCATCCGGCCGGCCGATGAGCAGCACCAGCCCCAGCAACGTCACGGGCGCGGCGACCAGGGCCCGGAAGGAGCGCCGCTCGCCCAGCACCCAGGGGGCCGCGAGCGCCAGCAGCAGGGGGGCCAGATAGTGCGTGAGCACGGCCACGGAGACGGGGCCGCGCTTCATGGCGGCGAAGAAGAGGCTGATGTTGGCCGCGTCCGCCAGGCCGACGACGAGCAGGGCCGCGGTGGCTCGCTTGTCGCGCCAGGGGGCGCCGCGCAGCAGGAAGGGCACCGGCAGCGACATGGCGATGAGAGCCAGGAGCGCGTTCTGGGCCCAGGACAGGCCCGCGGGCCGGAGGAAGAGGGACCAACACCCCCAGAGGGTGGCCCCGGCCGCGACCATGGCGAAGTGCCGCACTGCTCATGACTCCTGGTGACGCCGAATCGCCCGGAGGCGCCGACGGGGCGCGCAGCCTAGGAACATCTGCCACACTCCGTCCATGGGGCCCTTGTTCGCCTACAGCCTCGTGCCCGTCCTCTCGGTGTCGCTCCTCCTGTGTTTCACCGCCGCGCTGCGCGGACGTGACGCCCGGGGCTTGACGCTGTACTGCCTGGCCACGGCCTTCTGGAGCGGCTCGTTGCTCTTGATGTGCGTGCCCCAGGGCGCGTGGCTGGGGTCGCGCTTCGCCGCCAGCGGTGCCTTCACCGCCGCCGCGTACCTCCACGTCGCCTACGACGTCACCCGGCAGCGCTCCTACCGGCAGGTGGTGCTGGCCTACTTCGTGGCGGCGGTCGTCACCATCGTGGGCGCGCTCTTTCCGGATGCGCTGTACGGGCCGCTCGCGATGAAGCGGGGGCCGTTGTTCTGGCCCGTCATCGGGCTGTCGGTTTCCGCGGCCGTGGTGCCGCTGCTGCATCTGGCCCGCTCGTATCCGCGCGAGACGCCGGAGCGACGGCCGCTCTTGCGCAGCCTGGGCACCGTCGGCGCGCTGGCGTACTCGGGCGGGCTGGGCACGGCGCTGCTCCTGTCGGGTGGCTACGCGCTGCCCTTCGGGCTGTACGGGGTGCTGGCCTCGCTGCTGGTGCTGGTGCACGTGGTCAACGCGCATCAGCCTCCCGGGGAGCGAAGGCTCCTGGAGCGCAGCCTCGTCTACTCGGCGATGGCGGCGGTGCTGTCGGCGGGCTTCCTCTTCGGCGTGTTGACGCTGATGGCGGGCAGCGGACAACCCTTCCTGCGCGAGTACCGGGTGGGCGCCTTCTTCCTGCTGGCGCTGGCGGCGCTCGCCTTCGAGCCCCTGCGTCAGGGGCTCCAGGAATGGCTGGGGCGCCGGTTCCTCAAGGGCCGGGCCACCGGCACCGAGCTGGTGGCGGCCCTGGCCGAGCAGGAGACCCGCGCGGACCAGGCGGCGCGGCTGGCGGAGCTGGGCCAGTTCACCTCCGCCGTGGCCCACGAGGTGCGAAACCCGCTGGGCGTGCTGGCCGCGCACCTGAAGCTCCTGGAGCGCCAGGGCGTGGATGCGGACTCGGTCGCCGCCATGCGTGAGCAGATCTCCCGCGCCGGGCACTTCGTGGACGAGCTGCTGCGATATGGCCGGCCCCGGCCGCTGGAGCTGCGCCGGGTGGATATTCACGCCACCGTGGAGCTGGCGTATTCCACCGCGAGACAGGGATTGGGAGCGCTGGCGCCGGACGTGGCCTTCGAACTCGCGGACAGCGGACCGCTGGAGCTGGAGGCGGACCAATCCCAGCTCTCGCAAGTGTTTGTGATTGTCCTGGAGAATGCCTTGCTCGCGCTGCGCGAGACTCCCACGCCACGCCTGCGCGTGCGCTGCGAGCGTTCCGAGGCGACCCTCCAGGTCATCGTCGAGGACAGTGGCCAAGGCATCCCTCCGGAGCTGCTCCCCCGGCTGTTCCAACCCTTCGTCACGGGACGTCGCCGTGAGGGACCTCGCCCGGGGACGGGCCTGGGGCTGGCCATTGCCCGGGGAATCCTGGAGCGCCACGGAGGCGCGGTGCGGGCTGGACGCTCCGAGTCCCTGGGAGGCGCGAGCTTCGTCGTGACGCTCCCTTTGACGCAGCCCGTGCCCCTGGCCGCTGCCGCCTCCTGACGTCATACTGTCTTCACGTAGACAATTTCTCCACAGGGCTTTCGGATGTCGCTCGAATGCCGTGTCTGTGAGGAAAAGAGCGTGTCGGCAATAAAGCAGACCTGACGCGTTCTCTGGTGAAAGGGAAGGAGGGGGCCATGAGAGCACGGCCGAGATTGAGGGTGGTGGAGCCTCCGTCTGGAGAACCGAGGGCGGACTTCGAGGTCTTCGCTCGCCAATTCCAACCCGCGTTGTTTGCCATTCTTAGAAAGTATTGCGTGGGCATCGAGCACGAGGTCGAAGACCTGGTGCACGATGTGTTGTTGCGTGCGCTGCTCCAGTGGGAACACCTACAGCATTGGGAGTCGTACAAGCAGCGCTTCTGGTTGGGGCGGGTGGCGGAGAATTGCTTTCTGGACCGGTGTCGGCGCCGCAAGAGCGAGGCGGACCGGCTGCGCAACCTGCTCGAGCTCCACGAGGAAGCGGAGCACATCGACGAGGCCGCGCAGGACGAACTGTGGTGTCACGTCGGTGAAGAGGACGTGAAGTGGGCGCTGACCTTCCTCAGCCCCAAGCTGCGATTGACCTTCGAGCAGTACCTCCAAGGGATGTCCTATGCGCGCATCGCTCGAGAGACAGGCGTACCGCAGGGGACGGTGGGCGCGCGCCTGCATCACGCTCGACTGGAGCTTCGAGAACTGCTGCGTGAGACGGCCGAGCGTCGACGCCGGGAGCGGGGACGATGACGGGCGACTGCAAGGACCTGCCTCGATTCCTCGATGGCCAGATGAACGCGGCGGAGCAGTGCGGGTTTCGTCAGCACCTGGGCATGTGCTCGCTTTGCGAGGCTCGCTTCCGGGAGAGCCTGCAACTGGAGTTGCTGGCGCATCGGGCCTTTCCCTCGCATGCGCCTTCATCCGCGAAGCGGCCTCCTTCCACCGGGCGTTGGTTCGGCGAGAGCGGGTCTGGCTTCAAGGTCCTCGTCGCGTGTCTCGCGGTGTTGTTGTTCTTCCCGAGCGCCGGCCACTGGGGCGGCGAAGACCTGTCCTGGCTCGTCAAGGACGGCCCGCGCACGCTGGAGGCGCGGGTGACGTATCGCGCGGTGGATGCGCGCTACCAGCCCTATGTCCCGAACCGGAGCGGGGCCTGGTCACGTCCCGCCGTGCCCTCGCTGCCGCTGCAGGAGCTGTCGAGGATGGAGGCGCGGGGAGACCTGCACGGCATCGCCACCGCGTACCTGCTTCACGGTGCGCCCCGACAGGCCCTGGCCTTCCTGAAGCGGCTGCCTCCCTCGGTGGACAGGGACTGTGACCTGGCGCTCCTGGCGCTGGAGCAGGCGCGACAGGGCGGGCCGCTCGACACGCGTCACGCGCACCTGGAAGAGGCACTGGAGCTGCTGGCGGGCGTGCTGCGCGTCTCACCGAGACATCCCCAGGCCCTGTGGAACAGGGCGCTGACGCTGGCGGAGCTGGGGCTGACGCTCCAGGCGGCGGACTCGTTCGGAGAGGTCGCGAAGCTGGGAGAGGTGGGCTGGAGCGAGGAGGCCTCGGCCCGGGAACGGGCCCTGCGCGAGTCCACGCTCTGGCGCGGTCGAGCCTGGAAGGACGCCTTCGCCGCGACGCGGGACTTGCTGACGGATGCGTCCGCGCCGCTGCCCCTGGTGGCGGTGAGGGACCATCCGGGCATCCTCCGACTGGCCTTTTACGACGCGGTGCGAGCGGCACCCCGGCGACAGGATGTGCTGCGGTTGCTTCCACTGGCCCGGGCACTGGACGAGCGCTATGGCGGAGCCGTCCTCCAGACGTGGCTGTCTCGCGTGGCGGAGCGGGACTTCACACGAAGGGGGCCTCTGGCGCGGAGGTACGCCCAACTCGTGCTGGGCGCGCTGTCGCCTTCCGGGGCGGTGATGGAGGAGCTGCGCCGCTCGGGAGAGGATGACCTCTATCTGGGCGCGCTCGTGCTCGCGGGCTCCGCGCGACAGCCGGTGGACCCGGAAGCGCTGGTGCGACTGGCGCAGGCGTCCGAGGACCCGTGGATGCGGGTGCTCGGCGAACTGGAGCTGGCTCGCGCGGACCAGCGGGACGGTCGCTGGTGGAACGCCGAGCAGCGGCTGCTGGAGGCGCTGGACACCTGCCAGAAGCAGGGCCTGGTGTATCGCTGCCTGGGTCTGGAGCATGCGCTCACGGAGCTGTACCTGGACCTGCACCGCCCCGCGGACGCCTTCCAGCATGCGTGGAACGGCTGGGGCCGCGCGCAGGAGTCTCGCGAGTGGAGGTACGAGCAGTTGTTCCTCCAGGAGCTGGCGGACGTGGCGCGCTATCAACATTCCTTCACCAGCGCCCGCGCCTATCTGGAGGAGTCGCTGGTCCGCATGCCGGAGGACTGCGCCCAGCGCACGCACGTGCACAGCAACGTGGCCCTGCTGGAGTGGCAGCGCTTCCGTCCGGACGCGGCGCGCGAGTCGCTGGAGCGGGCGCTGGAATGTGAGCGACCTCTGGGGATGACAGGCGCGCGGGTGTTGTCGGAGATGGCCCGCTCCAATCCCAGGCCCCATGACGAGCATTGGCTGCGCCGGGCCCTGGCGGACCTGCGGCGGGAGGGAGGCTCGCCCGGGCGCGAGGCGTTGCTGCTCGTCTTCGAGGGGCAGTTCGCGCTGGAGCAGTCGCGAGACGCGGGCCAGGCGTTGCTCTGGAGGGGCGTGTCGATGGCGGAGCACACGCCGGACAGCGTCGACGCGCGCAAGGCGCTCGCCTTCGGCTACTCGGCCCTGCTCTCCGAGGCGGGGCGCGCCGGTGCCTGGAGTGAGGCCCTCGCGTTGATGGGCCGCGAGCTGCGCGTCGAGTCCGTCCCCGCGAGTTGCCTGCTGGTGGTGTCGCTTCAGCACGAGCGCACCCTGGTCCTCGCGCGCGGGCCTCAGGGCGAGCTGAAGGGCGCGTATTCCTCCGACCGTCGGGAGCCGCTGCGCGACGATGCCTCCGGACTGGTTCCCGCCGAGCTCGTGAAGGAGCTGACGGGCTGCGAGCACGTGGAGGTGCTCACCCGGCCGCCCGTGCATGGTCTCACCGGTCTGTTGCCGGACTCGCTGGCGTGGAGCTATCGCGTGGGGCGAGGCGCGCGGAGCCCGCCCGCGCAAGGAGGGCAGTCCAGTCACCTGGTCGTCACCGAGGTGGCGAGCCCGCCCGCCCTGCGGCTGCCGAAGTTGGGGGCGCTGACGCCGCCGCGCGTACCGGACCCGTGGCGCGTGGAGCTTCGAGGCGCGGAGGCCACGCCGTCACGGGTGCTGCGGGAGATGGAGGACGCGTCCGAGGTCGAAATCCACACCCATGGGTTGTTCAGCGCCTCCCTGTCCGACGCGTCGATGGTGGTGCTCGCGCCGGACCCGGACGGACGCTACGCGCTGACCGCCGACAAGGTCCGTCAGACAAAGCTGAAGCATGCTCCGCTGGTGCTGCTGGCCACGTGTGGCGCGGCGAAGACGGCGCCGTTTCCGCATGAGTCCTTCAGCCTGCCCGTGGCCTTCATCTCGGCGGGCGCGAGTGCCGTGCTGGCGGCCTCCGTGGAGATTCCCGACACCGCGGGCGGCTTCTTCGAGAAGGTGCGCGAGCGTATCCGCGCGGGGGCTCGTCCGTCCGTGGCGTTGCGGGACTTGCGCGCGCTGTGGTTGCGCGAACACCCCGATGACGCGCGGTGGCTGTCCCATGTCCTCCTCTTCGAGTGAGCGCTTCGCGAGAGCGCTCCTTGTCGAGGGATGTGACGTGAGGGGTTTCCGGCAACAAGCAGGACGTCGTGCGTTCTATGGCATGAGGGCCGCCAGCGCCCCGCATCCAGCGGGGGAGCGGATGGCGGACCCCAGGAGCCGTGCGACATGACGAACTGCTTGAGCGACGCGAAGCCGACGGAGGAAGCGCCCGCGCTGCAAGGGCCCGCGGTGAGTGGGACCGCTCCGGAGCAGGAGCCGAAGGTGGACGGGGATGTCCACGGAGACGAGTCCGACACTCCTCCGGCGACCGCCCGTCCCGACGTGAGGGACCCTCCTCCCACCGGTCCTCCGGGCTGAGTGGGACGAGCGCGGCGGCCGGAACGCTTCGCGGATGTCTCCCGTTCGTGGGGCGTCCAAGCAAGTGGTGGGGCGGAGCAGACGCGGTGTCCTTCCGGTGGCGGGTCGACTCCGCCCTGGGGGCTGCACCGATGTCCGGGAGCTGGCGGAAACCGGCGTGGTTGCGTCGGTTTCCAGACGGCGACCCAAGGATTCCGGGTGGCTGCGTTTCGAGTGGGCGTGGAAGGAGGGCGAGGGGTCGATGAAGGACCATCGCAATGCCTCGGTGAAGCGATTCACCGTGGCCTACAGTGCCGCCGTGGCACACGAAGGTTTCGAGGAGTTCGCTCAGCGCGTCAGGCCCATGCTCGTGGCCCTGGCGAGGCGTCTGTGCGGCCAGGGTGGCATCGACCCGGAGGATCTGGCGCAGGAAGCGCTTGTCCGGGCGCTTGTCCACCATGCCACCTTGTCCTCGCAGCCAGAGCCCGTGTACCGGGCGTGGCTGTGCAGGGCGCTCACCAATCACTTCCTGGACCAGTGCCGCAGGAGGCGGACGGAGCTGCTGGAGCAGGAGCGCCGGGATATCCGCCTGGTGCGCGAGGACGTGGAGTCTCCCGACGCGAGAACGGGCGAGATGTGGGAGCGCATCACCGACGCGGACCTGGTCCAGGCCATTTCCCGGCTGCCCAATCCGCGCGTGCGTGAGGCGTTCGAGCTGCACGCCACGGGACTGCGCTACCGGGCCATCGCCCATCGCATGGGCGTGCCCGAGGGCACCGTGGGCAGCTGGCTGTTCCAGGCGCGCAAGGAGCTGCGCGAGCTGCTGATGCCGCTGACGGATGGTGGGGGGATGGCATGAGCCCTCCGTGTCATCGGTTGTATCTGTTCCTGGATGGCGAGTTGCCCCCGGTGGACGAGGAGAACTTCCGCCACCACCTGGCTCGCTGCGGAATGTGCGCGTCCGGGCTGCACGAGGCGATGCAACTGGAGCTGCTTGGCTTCCAGGCACTCCACCCGGAGGGGTTGCCCCTCGACGAGGAGGCGGCAGAAGCGCCGCGCTTCGAGACGTCCCCGGCGTGGCCCTCGCCGCCCTGGCCGAAGCCCGCGTGGCACCAGCGGCTGCGCTCGGTGTTGCCCGCGCGGAGGGGCCCGGTGGGCTGGTGGGCCGCGGGAGCGGTGGCGCTGGCCGCGGGGCTCCTGGTGTTGGTGCTGGCCGTGCCTCGCGCGAGGGACACGTCGCCCGAGGTGTGGGTGGCCCATGCGACGCAGCGCGCGCTGGAGGCGCGGGTCTCCTATTCACGGGCGGACGGGTATCGCCCCTACGTGCCGATGCGCGCCGGGCCCGAGGCTCCCGTGGTGACGGCGCCCCTGCCGCTGCGCGAGCTGGCGGAGCTGGAGGACCGGGGCGACCTGCATGGCATCGCCGCCGCTTACCTCGTGCGCAGGGATGTACGGCAGGCGGCGGACTTCCTGCGACGGACGCCCGCGTCGTTGGACCGCGACAGCGACCTGGCGGTCATCGCGCTGGAGCAGGGGCGGCGCGAGGACGCGCTGGAGCAGTTGGAGACCGTGCTGCGAAAGTCGCCGGACCATCCGCAGGCGCTGTGGAACCGGGCGCTGGTGTTGCGGGAGCTGGGGTTGACGCTCCAGGCCGCGGAGGCCTTCGACGCGGTGGTGAAGCTGGGGGAGGCCGGGTGGAGCGAGGAAGCCCGGGTGCGCTCCCAGGCGCTGCGCAGCGAGACGTTGCTGCGCTCGCGGGACTTCCAAGACGCAAGGGCGGCGGCGCAGAACCTGACCACGATGCAAGGCGCGCGTCTGCCGCTGGCCGAGGCCCGTCGCTTCCCGGGCGTGGTGAGGCTGTCCTTCTACGACGCGTTGAGGACGGCGACCACGCGCGAGGCGGCGCTGCGGCTCCTGCCGCTCGCGGAGGTGCTGGACGAGGTGCAGGGCGGCTCCACGCTGCGCGACACCGTGCAGGCCGTCGCGCGCGCGGACTTCCAGCGCAGAGGGCCGCTGGCGCGAGACTATGCGCGACTGCTGAGGGGTGAGCATCCCTCGCCGGGCGCGTTCCTGGAGAGCCTGCGGCGCTCCGGAGAGGACGACCTGTACCTGGGCGCGCTCGTGGCGCTGGACATGGTGGCGCGCCACCTGGACGACTTCGAGCGCATCGCCCGGGCCGGAGGCGACCCCTGGTTGGTGCTGCTGGCCGAGCGTGAGCTGTCCGTCCGGGAGGAGCACGCGGGCGAACCGTGGAAGGCGGAGCAGCGGCTGCGCGCGGCGCTGTCGTCGTGCTCGGGGCGGGGGTTGGCGTACCGGTGCGCGATGCTGCGACGACGGCTGGCGGACCTCTTCGTGCGACTGCACCGGCAGGCGGACGCGCTGGAGGAAGCGCGTGACGGCTGGCGCCTGACGCGGGAGCTGGGGGAGTGGAACCTGGAGCAGCAGTTCCTCCAGGAGATGGCGCAGATCGCCCGCCTTCGCCACAACGCGGCCAGCGCGCGGGCCTTCCTGCGCGAGTCCCTGTCACGCATCCCGGATGACTGCGAACAGCGCACGTATGTGCACCGCAACCTCGCCATCGTGGCCTGGTCCGACTTCCGCCCGGACGAGGCCCGCGAGGAGCTGGAGCAGGCCACCCGCTGTGGACGCCCCCTGGGCATGTCGGGCGCATGGGTGCTCTCGTATCTGGCCCGCCATGGCGCGGAGGTCCGCGACGAGGACCTGCTACGGCGCACGCTCGACGAACTGCGCCGCGGCTCGCGCACGCCAGGGGAGCTGGCGCTGCTGACGTTCCTGGACGGTCAGTTCATGCTGGAGCGGGAGCGGGCGTCGGGGCGGGAACTCTTGCATGGCGCCATCGACGCGGCGGAGGCGCTTCCTCGGGACGTGGACGCTCGCAAGGCCCGGGTCTTCTCGTACGGCGTGTTGGTGAGCGACGCGGCCCGCTCCGGTGTCCAGGAGCAGGTGCTGGCGCTGATGGGGCAGGCCCTCCGGGTGCCCGTCCCGGAGCGCTGTGTGCTCGCGGTGTCCGTGGACCACGAGCGCACGGTGACGACCGTACGCGACGCGGCGGGCGCGCTGTCGGGCGTCTATGACGACCGGCGTTCCTCGTCCCTGCACGGGACGGCCGACGGGCTCGTTCCATCGAGGCTGGTGGCGGCGCTCCGCGGATGCGAGCACGTGGACGTGCTGGCCTTGCCGCCCGTGCACGGCCTGCCGGGATTGCTGCCCGCGGACCTGGCCTGGAGCTACCGCGTGGGGCGCCCCGGGCCCGTTCCCGAGGCGCGGGTCCAGGGCGGCCGCCACCTGGTCGTCACGGGCGTGGACGCGCCGCCAGCGCTCGGGCTGGAGAAGCTTTCGCCCCTGGAGGCGCCTCGTGTGCCGGACCCGCTGCGAGTGGAGCTGCGCGGCGCGGCCGCCACCCCGTCGCGCGTGCTTCGTGAGATGGCGGAGGCGCGCGAGATTGAACTCCACACGCACGGCCTCTTCAGCTCGGAGCTGTCGGACTCCTCGCTGCTGGTGCTCGCGCCGGAAGAGGATGGACGGTACGCGCTCGCGGCGAACCAGGTGCGGGAGCAGCCGCTCGCCGGCGCCCCCCTGGTGTTGCTCGCGGCGTGTGGGGCTGCTCGCGCCGCGCCCTTCCTTCACGAAACGGTGAGCCTGCCGGTGGCCTTCATCGAGGCAGGGGCGCGCACCGTGCTCGCCTCCACCGGTGACATTCCCGATACGGCGGGGCGCTTCTTCGAGTCCGTACGCGAGCGCATCCGCGCGGGGGCCCCGGCCTCCCGGGCCCTGCGCGACGAGCGCCTGGCGTGGCTGGCCCGCGAGCCGGCGGCAACCTGGCCCGCACAGGTCCTCCTGTTCGAGTGACGTGTCGACACGTCATCAAGGATTCCGACCCCCCGCGTTCTGGAGGTGACGCTCCGTCGACCTGACGGCGCGTCGCGTCTTGAAACATCGAACAGGGGGGGATTCTCACATGCTGAATTCAAATTCGGGGAAGACCAGCGCGGGCCTCGTTGCCCAGGAGATTCCGGATCCACCGCCGGAGAAGGATCGGGGCCTGCGCGCGCCGACCGGGGAGGAGGCGACGCCCGTTTTCTCCGCCAGGCTCTCGTTGCCCCCGCCTCCTCCGGCGGACGAGCCGGCCGCCAACGACGAGCGCTGAAACACGTAACAGCCGTTTCATGACTCTCCTGAATTACTGGAGAGTTGCTTGTTTTTCGGGGCGTTTCCGGGGGGAGGCGCCCCGATTTTTTTTGAACAAGGACGCTCAAGGAAAAAGGCTCGGAACGTATTTCAGAAGGAAGAGGGCGGCGACGGGGGAGTACGGCTGCTTCGACTGCATCGCGACAGGGGGGAGTGATGTTCCGAGGTGACGCGCGGGGCCATGGTGACACCCATGGGATGTGGGCACCGGAGGATGGGCGTGGAGCGGGTGGGGGGACCTGGGGGGCGTTGGCGGACGGGGGCGAGTGGGAGGCGGGTCGGGCGGGGGGGAGCGTTTTTGGGGGGGATGAGCAGGACCAGGAGGAGGCGCGGACCGAGCTCCTCCTGGGTGACGACCTGGATTTCCAGATCGCCAGTTATTGAGATTCACGGCGCGAGGGTTCGGGGAAACGCATCATGCTGGCGGATGGCGTCGGGGGACGACCATCCACCTCAATCGGATGGCGTCGTAGTGGTGGGGGAGACGACGCGCAGGACCAAGTGGGTCGTGGGGGGCGTCATCCGAAGAGGGCCAGGTGCGGCGGACGAGGGAGCAGGTGGCAGGACGCGCCCCAGGTCCTCCGCCTCCGGAGTCTCCAAGGGCTCCGGGGGTGGGGGACTTCGGCGTTGGAGGGACGGGAGCTAGGGTGTGACTCCAGCTCGACTCGGAGTCCCCCATGACCCTGCTGAAGTGGGCGGCCTTGCCGCTCTTGTTCTTGGCCGCCTGTACCGGACCGCGGTGCGCGGCACAGAAAGCTGAAACGCCCAAGCTGTTGTCCCTGTCCCAGCAGATTGCGCTGCGGGAGGACTGGCTGGACAAGCGCCATGGCCTGCTGCTGGAGATGATGCGGCGGCACGGCGTGGGCATGTGGATCATCGTCAACGAGGAGTTCAACGATGATCCGCTGACGCAGTTCGTGGCACCGCCGCGTCCGTACGCGGGCAACCGGGACATCTTCGTCTTCGTGGACGCGGGAGCGGAGGGTCTGAAGCGCGTGGCGCTGACGGGCTACGCGGAGGAGTCCATCCTCAAGTTCTTCGAGGCACCCGAGGAGGGCCAGTCCGCCCCCGAGGCCTTGAAGTCGCTGGACTCGCGCTACCAACCCAAGGCGATTGCGCTGGGCATCGGCGGCAAGCGGGGCGTGACGCGCAGCCTGACGAAGGATGGCTATGCCTACCTCCTGGACGCGTTTGGCGCGGAGGCGGAGGCTCGCTTCGTGAGCGCGGCGCCGCTCATCGAGGAGTACCTGGACACGCGGCTGCCCGAGGAGTGGGAGCCCTACAAGGGGATGGTGGAGTTGACGGACGCCATCGTGAAGGAGGCCTTCTCCTCGAAGGTCATCGTGCCGGGGAAGACGACGGTGGGGGACGTGCGCCGCTGGCTCTACGACAGGCTGGGCGCGCTGGGCGTGGGCACGTGGTTCCAGCCGGACATGCGCGTGCAGCGCAAGGGTGGCATCCCCGCGAAGTCCCGAGGCTTCCTCGCGGTGGCGAAGGAGGACCTGGTCATCGAGCGCGGCGACCTCATCCACGTGGACTTCGGCATCAGCTACCTGGGGCTGCACACCGACTGGCAGAAGATGGCCTATGTGCTGCGCGACGGTGAGACGGACGCGCCCGAGGGCCTGAAGAACGCGCTGGCGAACACGAACGCGCTCCAGGACGTGTTGATGGTGCAGGCCTCCCGGCCGGGCCGCTCGTCCGCGGAAGTGTATGACGAGACGATGGCGGAGATGACGGCGCGTGGCATCGAGGCGCAGGTGTACAGCCATCCCCTGGGCAACCACGGCCACGCGCTGGGCGCCTCCATCGACTTCCGCTCGTCCACGCGCAAGGACACACCGAAGCCGTTGCGAGAAGGCTCATACATCGCCATCGAGCTGAACACGGCCACGCCCGTGCCGGAGTGGGACGGACAGAAGGTGGCGGTGATGGAGGAGGACCCGGCCTACCTCACGCAGGAAGGCTGGAAGTTCTTCGTGCCGCGTCAGGAAGCCTTCTACCTCATCAAGTAGAGGGGCTTCAGAACGCCACGCCCAACCCCATCCCCAGTGCCCACATGCGTGAGGCGCTGGGCGCGGGGCTCGACTCGGGAGCGCCCAAATCGATGCGCACGCCGGCCCGAGCGAACGCGGGGCCGAGCCGCACGCGGACGAAGGGCTCCAGGGAGAGCTGGGAGTCCTCTCCGTCCCACGTCGCCTCGGTGAGGTGGGGCGAGACGACCTGGGCGCGCACGCCGGGCTCGAGCATTCCAAGTCCGAGCGAGGCCTCCACGCTGGCCTGCGCGACGAAGTGGGTGTCGCGCGCGGAGCGGGACACGGGCATGAGCATGCCAAGCGCCACGTCGGCGCGGGCCTGGAAGCCGGGCAGGTCCACGCCCACGGCCATGGGCAGCACCACGGATGTGGTGTCGAGCGCCCACAGCCACGGGTCCGCCAGCCCCCGCACGGCGGCGGCGGTGGCGTAGTTGACGCCCTCCGTCTCGACCCTCCGGGAGCCGATGATGTCGGCGTCCTCATGGCGGGCCAGGGGCAGGGCGACGCCCGCGCCGATGCGGACGAACAGGCTGTCATCCGCGAACGTGCGGACATGGTGCAGGCCCACGAGCAGGTTGGACGAACCAACGTGGCTCGTCGTGCCCTCCACGCCACCCTCGGGTTTCAGCGCGGTGTAGGGCAGCCCCCAGTCGAGCCGGAGCTGACCGTGCTCGGAGACACGGAAGCCGGCGGCGAGGGTGGGCGAGAAGTGGCGCGTGGAGACGTGCCGCAGTCGGGGCGCGGAGGAGAAGGTGACGGAGGTGGCGAGGAAGTTGTCGGGCTCGCGCACCTGCGCCCCGGCGCGCATCCCGGTCAGGAGCAGGGCGGTGGCGACGAGCCACGCGGCGCTCCAGCGGTGAAGCACGAGGGTGCGGTGAGGCGTAGGCATGGCGGTGGTCCCGTCGAAGGCCCGTCCGGCTCACGGCCCCCCTTCTTCGTGGAACACCGATGAAGACGCCGAGCGTCACCACCCTTGACGCATGGGCGTGCTTTTTTCCGTGCCGCCCTCGGCTTCGTCAGTCCGGGCCCGCCGCCCCGCTGACGTCGGCCCAGGTGAGGCCGAAGCGCGCGAGGTACTTCTTGAGGCGGTCCGCGTCATTGACGCTCGCCTTCCTCGCGCGGGATTGGGAGAAGAGCACGCGCCCGGCTTCGGACAGCGAGCGCACGCCCTGGCAGACCCCCAGCACGTCCGCGAGCTGCACGCGGTCGAACCTGTCCAGCTCCTGGGCCAGCGCTTCACCCAGCACCTCGGCGACGCGGTCTGCGGAGCCCACGGGCTGCAAAGGCCCGGGGCGCGAGCCTCCCGTGCGCCACTGCGCGCGCAGTCGCTCCAGCTCCTCGTCGACCACGTCGCGGGTGATACGGCCTCCGGGCGCGAGCGTGGCCATGCGCAGCACGGCGGCGTTGAGGTCGCGGAAGTTGCCGGACCACCGGGCATCGGGTGAGGTGGCGAAGCGCAGGAAGCGCTCCTGGGCTTCCTTGTTGAAAGTGATGCGCGCGCCCATCGCCTCCGACGCCTTGTCCAGCTCGTAGAGGAGGTTGGGCGGGATGTCCTCCGGACGCTCGCGCAGGGCGGGCAGCCGGAAGGTCCACAGGTTGATGCGCGCGAGCAGGTCCTCTCGGAAGCGCCCCTGCTCGACGTCCCCCTGTAGGTCCCGGTTGGTGCCGGCGATGAGCTGGAAGTCGCTCTCCACTTCCCGGTCCGAGCCCACGGGCAGGAACCGCTTGTCCTCCAGCGCGCGCAGCAGCATGGCCTGCTCGTCCGCGCCCAGCTCGCCAATCTCGTCCAGGAAGAGCACGCCGCCGTGGGCCTGTCTCAGCAGGCCGGGCCGGTCCTGCAGCGCTCCGGTGAAGGAGCCCTTCACGTGGCCGAAGAGTGCGGACATGGCGCCGTCACCGCGCAGGGTGGCGCAGTTGAGGTCCACGAACGGCCCGCTGACGGTGCCGCGAGTCTTCTTGAGCGTGTAGACGCGCCGGGCCAGCTGGGATTTGCCCGCGCCCGTGGGGCCGGTGATGAGCAGCGGCGCTCGCGACTGGGTGGCCACCTGCTCGATTCGCTCGATGATGCGGTTGAAGGCGGCGTTGCGAGTGTCGATGCCGGCCTTGAGGAAGGACAGGCCCTCGCGTTGCTCCTGTTGGAAGCGCGTGGCCAGCGTGTCGTAGCGCGACAGGTCCAGGTCGATGAGCGTGTGCGTGCCCGCGCCCGTGCCCGTCCTGTCCCGCCCGGCCGGTGAGAGCTGCACCAGTCGGCCGGGAATGAGCCGGCTCTCCACCAGGAGGAACATGCAGATCTGCGCGATGTGCGTGCCCGTGGTGATGTGGACGAGATAGTCCTCCTCCTCCGGGTTGAAGGGGTAGGCGCGCACGTAGTCGAGCAGCGCGCCGTAGGTCTCCTCCAAGTCCCACGGGTTCTTGATGTCCAGCGGCATGGCGCGCACGGACGTCTCCGGAGACACCTGGCGGATGTCGCCCACCAGCGTGCCCGCGAGCGCCGCCGCTCCAGGCGGGTGCAGCAGCTCCAGCCGGTGAACGACGAGGTCGTCCTGCTGGCACAGCGCCACCGTGGGCCGCCACTTCGTCCACCGCCCGGGGCCCTGCCCCGTGTCCAGCGTCGTCCCGAGCATCCCCAGGACCACCGTCTGCTTCGCCCGTGTCTTCGCCATTCGAATAGGACTTTATCCCAAGGGATAGGGATGACCAGCCGCCTCGGGGCGCTTCCCTCGGAGAAAGGGTTGGCACGCCGGCTGCTCTACGTCCCTCCGTGCCCGGGAAACAGAGCCCGGGCGAACGACCGAAAGGTGAAGGCCATGGAGCGCAACAAGGTGAGCTACGAGGTGCTGTCGGACGAGGCGGGTCGCCCCATCAAGTCGTGGACGATGGGAGTGCCGTTCGAGGACGAGGCCAAGAAGCAGCTCCGGAACCTGCGCGGCCTGCCCTTCATCCACAAGTGGGTGGCGGTGATGCCGGACGTGCACCGCGGTTACGGCGCGACGGTGGGAAGCGTCGTCCCCACGGTGGGCGCGGTGGTGCCGGCGGCGGTGGGGGTGGATATCGGCTGCGGGATGATCGCCGTGCGCACCACGCTGCGCGCGGACCAGCTGCCGGACTCGCTGCGTGGGGTTCGCTCGGCCATTGAGCGGGCGGTGCCGCATGGCCGCTCGGACAACGGGGGCCGCAACGACGTCGGCGCGTGGCGCGTGGCTCCGGCCTCGCATCAGCAGGTGTGGTCGCGGTTGATGGAGGGGTATGACCGCGTCGTCGCCAAGCACCCTCGCATCGGCCGTGGGCCGGACCTGGCGCACCTCGGTACGCTCGGGACGGGTAACCACTTCATCGAGCTGTGCCTGGACGAGTCGGATGGCGTGTGGCTGATGTTGCACTCCGGTTCGCGTGGCGTGGGTAACCGTATCGGCAGCTACTTCATCGAGCTGGCGAAGGAGGACATGCGCCGCTGGCATATCAACCTCCCCGACGCGGACCTGGCGTACCTGCCGGAGGGTACGGAGCACTTCGATGACTACGTCTTCGCGGTGAGCTGGGCGCAGGACTACGCGGCGATGAATCGCGAGCTGATGCTGCGAGGCGCGGTGGATGCCCTGCAGTTGAGCGGTGAGCTGCCTCCGTTCTCGCTGTCCGAGTCGGCGGTGAACTGCCACCACAACTACGTGGCGCGTGAGCACCACTACGGGAAGAACTGCTTCGTGACGCGCAAGGGCGCGGTGCGGGCGCGCGAGGGTGACCTCGGCATCATCCCCGGCAGCATGGGGGCGCGTTCGTACATCGTCCGAGGGAAGGGAAACGCGGACAGCTTCCATTCCTGCAGCCACGGCGCGGGCCGGGTGATGTCGCGTGAGGCGGCGAAGAAGCGCTTCACGCTGGAGGACCACGCGAAGGCGACGGCGGGCGTGGAGTGCCGCAAGGACGTGGACGTGATTGACGAGACGCCGGCGGCGTACAAGCCCATCGATGCGGTGATGGCGGCGCAGTCGGACCTGGTCGAAGTGGTCCACACGCTCAAGCAGGTCGTCTGTGTGAAGGGGTAGCCGAAGGACCACGACAACCCCCAACACGCGAGGTGGCCATGCCGGGATGACGACACCGAGGCGCCCGTTCCCCCCAAGAGGCCGAAAGGCCGCCAGTGGTGGGGGAGCGGGCGCCGCTATTTTGGGAAGGGTGTCAGAATGCCCGGGTGGGGCCGTGAGGCGTGGGAAAAGCAGGAGACGAGACACATGCTGAGCATCGATGGTTCAAGGGGAGAGGGCGGCGGCCAGGTGCTGCGCACGTCGCTGGCGTTGTCGCTGGTGACGGGGACGCCTTTCACGATGACGAACATCCGCGCGGGCCGCGCGAAGCCGGGCCTGTTGCGCCAGCACCTGACGGGCGTGAAGGCCGCGGAGGCGGTGGGCGCGGCGGAGGTGTCCGGCGCGGAGCTGGGCTCGAAGGAGCTGACGTTCCGTCCGCGCGCGCTGGCCGCGGGCAACTATCACTTCGCGGTGGGCACGGCGGGCAGCGCGACGCTGGTGCTGCAGACGGTGCTGCCCGCGCTGCTGGCCGCGACGGAGCCGTCCACGTTGAGGCTGGAGGGCGGGACGCACAACCCGGCGGCGCCGCCGTTCGACTTCCTCGCCCGGGCGTACCTGCCGATTCTGCGCAAGCTGGGGCCGACCGTCACGGCGACGCTGGAGCGTCCCGGCTTCTTCCCGGCGGGTGGCGGGAAGTTCCACGTGGACGTGCGGCCGGCGCCCATGAAGCCCCTCTCGCTGCTGGAGCGGGGGCGGGTGCTGCGCCGCGACGCGAAGGCGGTGGTGGCGATGATTCCCTTCGATGTGGCGAAGCGGGAGATGGAGACGGCGGGGGCACTGCTCAAGTGGCGTCCGGACGAGCTGCGGGTGGAGGAGCTCAAGCGCACCACGGGCCCGGGCAACGCGCTGGTGGTGGAGGTGGAGAGCGAGCACGTCACCGAGGTCTTCACGGCCTTCGGAGAGCGAGGCAAGCGCGCGGAGGTCGTGGCGGAGGAAGCGGTCGGCGAGGTGAAGCGCTACCTGAACGCGGAAGTCCCGGTGGGCGAGCACCTGTGCGACCAGCTGCTCCTGCTGTTCGCGCTGGCGCGGGGGGGGGAGTTCCGCACGCTGCCGCTGGACGGGCACTCGGTGACGCAGCTGGAGACGATGGCGCACTTCCTCGACGTGCAGGTGGACGTACGCGAGGTGTCCCGCGAGGTGCGCGAGGTGGTGGTGCGCGGCTGAGCCCTCTGTCGAGGGCGTCCTCCAGGTTCCGGCCGCACCTGGAGGACGCGCGTGTCACGTGAGTGATGCCGACGCCGTGGCAGCGCTCCTGACTCTGGGAGAGGAGCTCCATGTCGGTGAAGGCCGCCCACGCGGACTCCTGGGGAAGGGCACCCCGGGTGTCGGTGACTCACCCGGGGGGCCCGATGCGTCAGGGGCGTCGGCGGACGATTTCGTTCTGACTCGAGATGCCCCAGACGGTGCCGTCCGAGGCCGCCGAGATTTGTTTCAAGGTGCCGGTCCTGGGCGTCCAGGCGGAGCCGCTCCACTGGAAGACATTGCCCGCGGGGTTCAGGGCCCAGATGACGGACGCGCTGCCGACGGAGACGTAGTTCATCCCGGGCGGGATGTTGAACGTCCACTCGGTGCCGTTCCAGCGCAGCACGCGCAGGCCATCCGGAGGATTGGTGGCCCACAGCTCGCCATCGGTGCCGACGGAGATGTGCTCCACGCAGCAGCGCTTCGGGGACCAGGCGGAGCCGGTGTATTGGTACAGGGTGTTGTCATTGCCCAGGCCCCACACCGTGTTCGCATTGGCGATGGTGACCTGCTTCATCCCAGCCGGGATGTTGAAGGTCCACCGCGTGCCGTCCCACCGCAACACCCGCATGCCGTCCGGAGGGTTGGTGGCCCACAGTTCGCCATCGGCCGCGGCGGCCAGTTCGGTGACGCAGCAGCTCTGATTGACCCACGTCGAGCCATCCCACTTCCAGTGTCGCCCCGTGGTGTCCAGCAGCCAGACGATGTTCGACGCGCCCACGGCGACCTGCTTGGGCGTCGTCTGCGGCGGCGCCGGGATGACCACGTATTCCGAGTCGGGCGGGACGATGAGCGAATACAGCATCTTGTTGGGCGAGCCCTTCACGTCCTGGATGACGTTCGCCGTGCCTCCATTCAGCACGGCCTGCGACACCTGCGTGGGTGTCGCGGTGGGGTTCTTCTCCAGATAGAGCGCGGCCACGCCCGCGACATGGGGCGACGCCATGGAGGTGCCGCTGAGGTCCCGCGTTCCGGTGTCGGACGTGTTGCTCGTGGACCGGATGCCCACGCCGGGCGCGAAGAGGTCCACGCACGCACCCCAGTTGGAGAACGTGGCGCGCCGGTCCTGGATGTCGGAGGCCGCCACCGTGAGGGCCTCTGGCGTGCGGGCCGGACTCGACTGACAGGCATCCGCATCGCTGTTGCCGGCCGCGAGGACATACGTGATGCCCGCGTTGATGGAGGCCCGCACGGCGTCGTCCAGCAGGGAGTAGGCGCCACCGCCGAGGCTCATGTTCGCCACCGCCGGCTTCTGGTGGTTCTTGGTCACCCAGTTGATGCCGTTGATGATGCCGCTGTAGCTGCCTCGGCCGTCACAGGCCAGCACCCGCACCGGGTGCAGCCGGCTGTTCTTGGCGACGCCCCACGTCATGCCGCCAATGGTGCCCGCCACATGGGTGCCGTGGCCCTGGCAGTCATTGGTGCCGTTCCCATCCGCGATGGCCGTCATGCCTCCACTGACACGGCCTCCGAAGTCCGCGTGTGACGCTCGGATGCCGGTGTCGAGGACGTACACGTGCACGCCCTGGCCGGTGGTGGTCTGCTCGTAGCGCTGGTCCAACGCCAGAGGATGGGAGTCGAGCCGGTCCAGGCCCCAGGGCGCATTGGTCTGCACGGCCTCCACGTCGACATAGCCATCCTGGCCGAGCGCGATGACGCGCAGGTCGCTGGCGATGACGGTGGCGGAGGCGTCGGTCAATCCGTTGGCCGAGAAGCCGAGTGAGCCCGCGTCGAAGTAGGCGAGGATGGTGCCACCGAAGCGTTGCGTCAGGTATTGCGCCACGGTTTGGACCTGGTCGGGTGTCACCAGGGTTGGGTCGAAGAAGAAGAGGTATTGGCCCGCGATGGCGTTGGCGGGACGGACGATGGGGGGCGGTGGATGGGTGGGCGGCGATGGGTCACAGTCGTGGAACTGGGTGCCGGTGACCAGCATGGCCCCCAGCATGAGACGCGAGGATGCCTGTCGAAACGAGAGCAGCATGGCGAGTCAATCCAATGGGGTGCGGGTTGACGCGAGCCGAGCCGCGCTCGCGCGGAGACTCCGCATTCCAAGTCCCGGGCCATGCGGCGCGCGGTTTCGCGTGCGAGGGATTGTGAGTGCTTGGCGCGTGCTCACGCCTGGCGCGACATGCGTCATCCCGAATGGACGCGTCATTCCTGGGGCTCGTGGTGAACACTGACGCGTCAGTCGTGAAATGAGACATCCTCGGTGTCGCGTGGCTCGCATTTCCCAGCCTCCTGGGGTGGTGAGTGAGCGCTTGCGCCCAGGGGACGCGCTCGCCTGAAGCCCTGCCGGGCATGCGGGAATGAAGCGGTCCTGGCTGGCTCGGGGCCTTGGCCGCGCGACAGGGGATGCGCGGAGGCATCAACCCAAGATGGCCGAGGTTCCCGAAGTCGAAATCATCGCCCGGGACTTGCGACAGGCAGTCGTGGGGCGCCGAATCACTGACGTCGAAGTGCTCCTCCCGGAGGCGGTTCGTTTCCCGTCGCCGCCGGAGTTCATCGCCTCGCTGCGGGGTCGGTGCATTACCGGTGCGCGTCGTCGGGCGAAGTTCATCCTGCTGTCGCTGGACGACGGACAGACGCTCGCGTTGCACTTCATGCTCTGGGGCACGTTGTCGCTGCGGCCCGTGGGAAGTGAGTCGCCACCCGAGAGTCTGGTTGTCATGACACTTGATGGGGAGGAGGCGCTCTGGCTCACGGACACGCTGGGGTATGCGCGTGTGGCGGTGGCCCGCACCGCCGAGCTGACCTCGCGTCTGAAGCTCGAGGAGCTGGGACCGGAGGTGCTCGACGACGACTTCACCTCGGACCACCTGGCGCGTCGGTTGTCACGTCGCAGAAGCCCGCTCAAGACGGTGCTGCTCAATCAGCGTGTCGTCGCGGGGCTGGGGAATCGGGACGCGGACGAGAGCCTGTGGAAGGCGGGGTTGGATCCGCGTCGCCTGGCGGCTTCCCTCTCTCGTGACGAAGTGATGCGGTTGCATCGTGCCATGCGCGTGGTGCTCGAAGAGGGGCTGTCGCTCCGGGGCACGCAGCGGGATTTGTTCGGCGTGAAGGGACAGGCGAAGCACCGGCGCAATGTCTTCGAGCGCACCGGCGCGCCGTGTCCCAGTTGCGGCACGCCGATTACCCACGCTCGGGTCGGCGGCCGGAACACGCATTGGTGCGTCCGGTGTCAACCCGAGTCAGGGGCACCCTCGGGACCGACGCAGGGGGTGTTGCTGTGACACTGGGGCCACGGTGTGGCAGAGCCTGCGGCGCGAGTCGGTCATTCGGGGTCGGATGACAGCTCCGCCACGGCGGACCTGGCCTGCTCCAGGAAGGCCCGCGTCCGCTCTGTGGCTGTCGTCTTCCGTGTGAAGGCAGTGCTCCGCTCCGCGACACGGCCAGGGCGCCGAACCTTCAATCCCACCCAGTCACGGAGAAGGATCACTTCGATGAGCCACTGATGGCGACTCAGGCGCAGCTCCCTGAAGGCGAGCTCGGTGAGTCCCTCCTCCGTGAGGGTTTCTTGCGTAGGTCGACTCATGGGGCGTGAACCGAATCGGCTTGAGCGGTCTCCTTGCGAGTGTATCCCCAGAAGACTCGCTGGGGGCCATCGGCGCCGCTTCTCTCGCGCGGAAGAGGCGCCTTGGACGTGCGCGGCCCCAGCTGCACTCCCCACCGCTCCGCTGTTATGAAGCAGGTGTGTCCGACGTCACCGAGTCCACACCGTCGCCGCTCGACTCCGCGCTGGCCCGCGCCAGTGAGGAGCTGGGCCTGCCCAGCTACTACCAGTCCTGTGTGCGCCCTCTGCTGCGCAACCCCGAGGGCCGCTGGCCCCGGTGCTGTGGCGGCGGCTGTGAGCCGTGCGCCCAGACGCTCATCCAGGTGGCGCTGCGCACCCTGGAGATTCTGGGCACACCGCGACAGGCCCCTCTTCCGGACTGAGTCCACACATGGCTTCCGCCCCTCCGCTGTTGCTCGTCGACGACGACGCCGCCTTTCGCAAGGTCTACGGCAGCCTGCTGCGCGACGCGGGCTATGAGGTGGTGGAGGCAGCGGACCGTCCCTCCGCCCGCGCCGCCTTCGACGCGAGGCCCTTTCCTCTCGTCCTGCTCGACTTGATGCTGCCTCCGGATGGCAGTGTCTCCTCGGGCCTGGCGGGACTGGCGGCGTTGCTCGACGCTCGGCCGGGCACCAAGGTCATCGTCGTGTCCGGGGTGGGCGATACGCGCCACTCGCTGGAGGCGATTCGCCTGGGCGCGTACGACTTCCTCACCAAGCCCGTGGACCCGGACGTGCTGCTCGTCGTCGTGCAGCGAGCGCTGGCCCGTGTGGCGCTGGAGCGCCAGGTGGAGGCGCTGCGCACGTCCCTGGAGCGGGCCGCGGGCGACGCGGCCATGGTGGGGCAGAGCGCTTCGTTCCTCGCCGCCCTCTCCCTGGCGGAGCGCGTGGCCGCCAGTGACTTGCCCGTGCTCGTCACCGGCGAGAATGGCACCGGCAAGGAGCTGCTCGCGCGCATGGTGCACCAGAAGAGTCGGCGCCATGCGGGCCCCTTCATCCCCGTCAACTGCGGCGCGCTGCCGGAGACCTTGCTGGAGAGCGCGCTCTTCGGCCACGTGAAGGGCAGCTTCACCGGTGCGACCCGAGACCATCGGGGTCTCTTCGCGGAGGCGGACGGAGGCACCCTGTTCCTGGACGAGCTGGGGGACATGACGCCGTCGCTCCAGGTGAAGGTGCTGCGCGCGCTGGAGACAGGAGACATCCTGCCGGTGGGCGCGGACCTGCCCGTGCACGTGGACGTGCGCCTCGTCTCGGCGACCCATCGAGACCTGGGACGCATGCTCCAGGAGGGTGCCTTTCGCGAGGACCTCTACTGGCGCGTCAAGGGCGTGGAGCTCCGCCTGCCGCCGCTGCGCGAGCGCGCCTCGGACCTGCCGCTCCTGGCCAAGCACTTCCTCAACCAGTGCGCGCACCTGTGTCCGGATGGCCGGGCGAGGTTGCTGTCGGATGCCGCCGCGGAGTCGCTCGCCGCGCACGGTTGGCCGGGCAACCTGCGCGAGCTTCGTCACGAGATGCAGCGCGCGACGGTGTTGGCCGGAGAGCGCCGCGAGCTTCAGCCCGAGGACCTGTCCTTCACCGGCAGCGAGCGTCCTCGCGCGAGCACCCCGGGCGCCACCACGCTGGCAGCCAAGGTGGAGGCGCTGGAGCGCCGCGAAATCGAGGACGCGCTGAAACGCTTCGGTGGCAACCGCACGCACTCCGCGGAGGCCCTGGGACTGTCGCGACAGGGCCTGCTCAAGAAGCTGGAGCGCTTCGGGCTGACGTGAGTCAGAAGAGGCGTGCGCCCAGGCCCGCCTTCAGTGCCCAGCCCAGCCTCGTGTCGGAGAGGCCCGCGCGCTCCTGGAAGGTCTCCGTGCCCAGCTGCCCCGCGATCAGCACGGACACGTTGTTGCCCAGGTACACCTCGACGCCGCCACCGCCGAGCGCCTGGAAGCGCAACGACTTTGACTTCGAGATGCCGATGTCCAGGGGCAGGTCCACCAGCCCCAGGATTGTCACCGTCTCGGCCACCCGCCAGCCGGCGATGAGCCCCGGAGACAGTCGCAGCATCACGCCCGAGAAGTTCTGGTCGTCCATGTACGTGGAGCCTGAGTTGAACACCACGCCCAGCCCCAGCGTCGGCGCCAGCGACACCGAGCCCCGCTCCAGCACCTTCAGCCGCCCCACCAGCTCTAGCGCGGCGGACAGCTGGAACCAGTTGAGCCGCGCTCGCGCCTCCAACTCGAAGCTGGAGATGCCCTGGCGAAACCCCACGCCAATCTCCGGCGCCCCCGCGTAGCCGTACAGCGCTGTCGTCCCGGCCGGCAGCGTCACCGGCGCAATCACCGCCCCGAGCGGATCCTCCTCGGACGAGACGGGCGCCTGCTCGACGGTGACGCGCCCCTCCTCTCCGGGTTGCGCGGCCGTCGCCTGCTGGGCGGCGGAAGCGGAGGTCAGCAACAGCGCGGACACCAGGAGCCAGGAAGAGACCGAGCGCGTCATGCCGCGCACCCTACCGCGACCTGTTTGTTACCGAAACTCAACGATTCCGAGGACTTGTGTCCAGGTTGCCAATCTATCAAGCTTCGCTGGAATAATTCGGTATCCATGACTCCCGCGCTTACACAGCTCTCCGCGCGCAATGACCCGACGGCGTCGGTGCCGTCGGAGGTTGGCGCGCGTCGTCGAGGGGGGCGGAGTCGGGCGCGGGTGCTGCTGGTGGACTCGGACGCGGGCGCGCAGTCGGCGCTGGCGGCGGCGCTGGTGGAGGCGGGCTTCGAGGCGCTGCTGGTGGGTGGGGCGCAGGCGGCGCTGGATGCGCTGGCTCCAGACGGCCCCTTGCCGAGGCTGGTCATCGCGGACGTGGAGCTGCCGGATGGCGATGGTTTCAGTCTGTGCGGACAGATTCGCGCGGACGTGCGCACCGCGCACCTGCCGGTGTTGTTGCTGGCGCGGCGCGAGGAGGATTTCCACCGCGACCTGGCCGGTGGCGTGGGCGCGGACGACTACCTGACGCGCCCGTTGGACGTGGAGGACGTGGTGTCGCTCGCGCGGCTCAAGTCGGGGTATGCGACGGGCGCGGCGACGTTCGAGTCACATACCGCGAGGCTGGCCCTGCCGAGGGTGACACGGGCGCTGCTGGCGGGCGTGCGCTCCGGGCGGCTCGTCCTCGCGGAGGGCGAGGGCTGGTTCTCCTTCCGCCATGGCCTGGTGGTGGACGCCATGTTTCATGGTGAGCGCGGCAGCCTCGCGTTTCGCCGGCTGCTGGGCTTCGCCAGCGGCGCGTACGCGGTGGCCCTGGGGCCCGAATTGCACAAGGGCTCGTTCACCATGGACCGCGCGCACCTGTGCGAGACGGTGTTACCTGCGCTGGAGCGCTTCGAGGCGCTGAGGGCGCGCGGCCTGCCGCTGGCCTCGCGGCTGACGGTGGACTTCGCGCGGCTGGCGGAGGAGCTGCCCGCGCTGCCCGAGGACGTGGGCGAGGTGGTGCGTCTGTTCGATGGGCGACGCACGGTGCGCGCCGTGCTGCTGGAGTGCCTCTACCCGGAGGCGGTGGCGTACGAGGCATCCACGCGCCTGTTCGCGCTGGGCGTGCTGGTGCCCGCGTGTTTCATCGAGGAGCGGGAGCGGGCGCGCGGAGGCTCGGGAGTGCCTGGCTTCTTCGAGCCTGTGCCCTCGGTGGACCCGGTGCCCGGGGTGTCGCGAGGAGATGCGGACTGAGGGTTTGACTCCGCGCCCCGGGCTGGGAGACAAGGCCGCCCAGAGGCGACACCTTCCATGTCCGGTCACAATCGGTGGTCGAAGATCAAGCGCCAGAAGGCCGCGATGGGCGCGACCAAGGGCAAGCTCTACTCGAAGGTCGTGAAGGAGATCACCGTCTCCGCGCGACTCGGGGGAGGCGACCCCGCTGGCAATCCGCGTCTGCGTGTGGCGCTGGGCCTGGCCCGTGAAGCCAACATCCCCAAGGACACCGTCGAGCGTGCCATCAAGAAGGGCACCGGCGAGCTGGAAGGGGAGCGCTACGAAGAGGTGATGTACGAAGGCTACGGCCCCGGCGGCGTGGCCGTCCTCGTCGAGTGCGTCACCGACAACCGCAACCGCACCTCGGCCGACGTGCGCTCGACGTTCGGTCACCACGGCGGCAACCTGGGCGCCGAGGGCGCGGTGGCCTGGATGTTCCAGAAGAAGGGAATCGTCACCGTCAAGCCCGGCCCCGAGGAGGACGCGGTGCTGGAGAAGGCGCTGGAAGCGGGCGCCGAGGACGTCGTGCCCCAGGGCGCGGACGGCTTTGAAGTTCGCACCGCGCCGGTGGACCTGCATACGGTGGCCACGGGCCTGGAGTCCGGGGGCCTGCCGGTGGGCGAGCAGAAGTGGGCGTACCTGCCGCAGAATACCGTCCAGCTCGACGGCGATAATGCGAAGAAGATGCTCAAGCTGATGGACGCGCTCGAGGACAACGATGACGTGCAGAACGTCCACGCGAACTTCGAGATCGACGAGTCCCTGATGGAGTCCCTGTCGCAGTAGCGGCGGGGCGAACGGAGCGAACGGTGCGCGTTCTCGGAGTAGACCCTGGCAGCCGCTTCATGGGCTACGGGGTGGTGGAAGAGAAGCGAGGCCGACTGGTGCATGTGGGCCACGGCGTCATCAAGGTGGATGAATCAGCGCCCCTGGCCTTTCGCCTGAAGGAGCTGCATGCCGCGCTGAGCGCGCAGCTCGCGATCTTCCGTCCGGAGGCGGTGGCGGTGGAGGGCCTGTTCACCTTCCGCAATGCCCGGAGCGCGTTGGTGCTGGGGCACGCGCGCGGCGTGGCGCTGCTGGCGGCGGCCCAGGTGTCGCTGCCCGTCTTCGAGTACGCGCCCGCGAAGGTGAAGAAGTCGGTGGGCGCCGGCGGCGCGGACGGCAAGGACGCGGTGGCGCGGATGGTGCGGACGTTCCTGCAACTGGAAGCCAAGGACCTGGGGCGCGCGGACGCGAGCGACGCCCTGGCCGTGGCGCTGTGTCACCTCAACCATGGTCGCGCCGCCGTTCCCACGGCGAGCACGGCTGGCAAGAAGCGCAAGGGCGCCGCGGCGCTGCTCGCGGACAGACTGGCGCCGTCCTATCGGCGCCCGGAGGCGGGATGATCGCTCGGCTGCGTGGCGTGGTGCTGGAGAAGGATGCCGAGGGCGCCGTCATCGACGTGCAGGGTGTGGGCTACCTGGTGAACTTCTCCACGTTGGCTCTGGGGAAGCTTCCGCCGGAGGGCCAGACGGTGGACGTGCGCGTGCGCACCGTGGTGCGCGAGGACGCCTTCGACCTGTTCGGCTTCCTGACCCGGGCGGAGGAAGAGCTCTTCCTGCTGCTCAACGGCGTCTCCCGCGTGGGGCCGCGCATGGCGCTGGGCGTGCTGTCCGGCATGGAGGTGCCGGAGCTGGTGGCGGCCCTGTCTCGCGGTGAGGTGGCGCGCCTGGCGAAGATCCACGGCGTGGGAAAGAAGACCGCCGAGCGACTGGTGCTGGAGCTGAAGGACAAGATGAAGAACGTCCACCTGGAGGCAGTCTCCCGGGGGACGGCGCCCATTCCGGTGAGCGGGCCTCAATCCGACCTTGTCTCCGCCCTGCTCAACCTTGGCTACAAGCCCCCGCAGGCGGAAAAAGCCGCGGAGCTGGCCACCAGCAGGCTGGGTGCCGATGCGTCCTTCCAGGTCCTCTTCCGCGAGGCCCTCAAGTCCCTCAGGGCAGGCGCCTGACGTCTTCTGGACGTCCGCCGTCGCGGGTGTAGTCGGGTGGCCAAATCCGGACCTCCCTGACCAGCCCGCACAAGCTTCTTTCCTCTGAGAAATCGAAACGGTCCAGGGTCCGACGGGCCCTGTGTCGGCTCGGCGGCAAGTGTCGGCGCCCGTCGCAGGATGCCGGACAGCCTGGGCCGCTCCCTACCCGCAGTGGGTAGCCAGTTTCATCGACGGTGACACTTTCCAGCCACAGCGGTGGAGCCGAGTGCCCCACCCAGGACAAGGAGTTGCTCACATGAAGGCATGGCGTGGCGTCCCGGTGCTCGTGTCCGTTCTCGTCGGAAGTCTGGGCGGGGTGGGGTGTGGTCCGGCCTTCGAGTCGAGTGACGAACGGGGAATCGAGCGCGTGGCGTCCGCCCGGGCCTCGGTGGATGCGGCGCCGGAGGAGGCGGACGCGGAGGTGACGGCGCGTCGGGCCTGTGGGACGGACCCGGTGGGGCCGCCGGGTTCAAAGCCGGAGTGGCTGGCGCGGGGCGACGGGCGGCTGTTGTTCAGCGCGGAGGCGGTGGGTCAGGGGCGCGAGCTGTGGAGCAGTCCGGGTCGCTCGGGCTGCGCGGGCGTGGTGAAGGACATCCGTCCGGGGACCATGGGCTCGGTGCCGCGCTTCCTGACGCCGCTGGAGCCGTGGGTGCTCTTCGTCGCGGATGACGGCCAGCACGGGCCCGAGCTGTGGCGCACGGACGGCACGGAAGCGGGCACGGTGATGGTGAAGGACCTGCTGCCCGGCGAGCGCGGCTCGGCCCCGCGGGCGCTCACGAGGGTGGGCGACTGGCTCTACTTCACCGCGGAGGACTTCGAGCACGGCCTGGAGCTGTGGCGCACGGACGGCACGGAGTCAGGCACGCGGCTGGTGCACGAGTTCGTCCCGGGGCCCGGCTCGCTCCAACTGGTGTCGCTGACGGCGTGGGGGAAGCGCCTCGCCCTGGTGTCGTACTCGCCCGAGGCCGCGGTGCTGTGGGTGGTGGAGGCGAATGGCCAGGCGCGCGTGCTCTACCAGTCGGCGGTGGGGGTGCTGCTGTCGCTGACGGCGTCGGAGCGGCGCCTGTTCTTCCTGCGGGACACGGGGATGGATATCGCGGAGCTGTGGGTGACGTCGGAGCGGCCGGGCTCCGCGACGCGGGTGCGGGACTTCACCGGAGAGTTCCCCTCGTACCTCACGGCGATGAATGGCTCGGTGTTCTTCCTGGCCGGCGCGGATGGCTACTTCGGAGAGCAGGGCGACACGCTCCACGGGGGCGAGCTGTGGCGCAGCGACGGCACTGTGTCGGGCACGCGGCTGGTGCGCGACATCTGGCCGGGGCCCAAGGGCTCGCTGCCATCGCACCTGGTGGTGATGGATGGCGTGCTGTACTTCGCGGCGGATGACGGCTGGCGCGGGCGCGAGCTGTGGCGCAGCGACGGCACGCTCCTGGGGACGTGGATGGTGTGGGACCTCCAATGGGGCCCGGAGGGCAGCGAGCCGGAGCAGTTGGTGGCGGAGAACGGCTGGCTGTTCTTCTCCGCGAAGACGGCCCTCCACGGGCGCGAGGCGTGGTCCAGCGATGGGTGGCTGTGGCGCACGCGCCGGCTGACGGACATCGCGCCGGGGACGTCGTCGTCGGACCCTCGCTCGTTCGTGCGCTCGGGCTCGGAGGTCTTCTTCCTGGCCGGAGAGGCGCCGGCGGACGAGGCGCTGTGGGCGGTGCCCCTGCGTCCCGCCTGGCCCTGCGCCACCGGGGCGGCCGCGGACGCGCGAGGCTGCTGACGTCAGGCCGCGCGCCGGCTGGCGGGTGTGGGCCGCACGTCGCCGAAGTTGGGCGCGGGCAGGACGATGGTGGGGGCAAGCCCCGGCGACAGCAGGTGCGAGGTCAGAAGCGAGGAGGGGTGGAAGTTGATGAACGCCCCCTCCACCGCGGAGTGCCCGGCGAAGAGCTTCTCCACGACCATGGACGAGTACTGCGAAAGCGAGTCCTCGCGCGTGTTGCCGTTGAGCACGACTTCCCAGCCCATGTGCTCGGCGAAGCGGCGCACGCCGGGGATGGCGGACAGGAGCGGCGTGTAGCTCTCCGTGGCCACGCCGTTCTCGCTGACGACGAACACCTCGCGCGAAGTGGCCACCGCCAGCGACATGTTGCCGCGCGTGTGGCCCGGCGTGCTGAGGATGGCCGCGCCCACGCCCAGCCACGTGTCCCCGTCGAGCAGCACCACGCGCTCGGCGGGGATGTCTGCGCCACCGGGGACGAACCACACCGTCTGCATGGGGTGCAGGTCCTTCACCATCTCCCACTCCGCGCGCTGCACCAGCAGCTTCGCCCGGGGGAAGTACGCCGACACGCCGTCTCCCCCCAGCCACCCGCGCAGGTCCTGGATGTGCAGATGGTCGAAGGCCAGGTAGTCCACGTCCGCGGGCGTCAGCCCCAGCGAGGCCAGGTGGCTCTGCACCGTGCCGTGCCGGGTGGACATGAGCTTGTCGGAGACGAAGCCGCCGTAGCGCTCGCGCAGCGCGTGGTAGAACGGCGCGGCCACGCCCCGCTCGTAGTCGGACGGGTTGAAGAGCAGCGTGCGTCGCTCGCCCTTCGCGTCGACGAACTGCACCACCTGCATGCGGTTGGTCATCATCACGTACGGCGCGGGTGACAGCGCCGCCCCGCTGAAGGCGAACTGCGCGGGATAGGGAAACGTGACGAGCTCGCAGGTGGCCACCGCCGCCACGGGACCTTCCTGGACGAAGCGCTCGCGGGCCTCGAGCGCCGCGCGGCGCAGCCTCTGCAGACGCAGCCCCGGCAGGGGCTCGGAGTGGGCCTCGGCGAGGAAGGGCAGGGGGCGGAACGCGGGGCTCTGGCTCATGGTTTCACCGTGACAGCGAGAGGTCGAAGACCGGCGCGACGAACGGAGCGCACGGGCCATGTTCTCCGGCCCGGCGGCGGGGATGCCAGGCAACGTCGGCGTGTTTCACTCGAGCGTCCGCCAGTCCACACGCCTGCCCAGGCACCAGGGAACGCGGCGTCGAAGCCCGTCATGACGGTGGGTGCTCCCTGGCCTGCTGGGCGTCCCCGAGCCCAGCCCGAGGATGTGGGCGACACGCGCGGCCTTCCTGTATAGGGTCCCATGGTCATGGCGAGGAAGTCCGACACTCTCTCCGAAGAGGTCCTCCCGGAGGACGTCCGGCTCGAGGCCTCCCTGCGTCCGCGCTCGTTCCACGAGTACGTGGGACAGGGGCTCGTCGTCGAGAAGCTCAAGGTGTACGTGCAGGCGGCTCGCAGTCGGGGCGAGGCCCTGGACCACTGCCTGTTCTCCGGCCCCCCGGGCCTGGGCAAGACGTCGCTGGCGCACATCATCGCCAACGAGCTGGGCGTGGGCATCCACGTGACGAGCGGTCCCGCGCTGGAGCGCAAGGGCGACCTGGCGGGCCTGCTCACCAACCTGAACGAGCGCGACGTCCTCTTCATCGACGAAATCCACCGGCTCAACGCGGCGGTGGAGGAGTACCTCTACCCGGCGATGGAGGACTTCCGGCTGGACATCACCATCGACACGGGGCCGGCCGCCCGGGCGATGAAGATTGATCTGCCGCCCTTCACGCTCATCGGCGCGACGACGCGCACGGGCCTGCTCACCTCGCCCTTGCGTGACAGGTTCCAGATTCAGGAGCGGCTGGAGTACTACGACGCCGCGTCCCTGGAGCTCATCCTCCACCGCTCCGCGCGCATCCTCGGCATCCCCCTGGAGAAGGAGGCCGCCCACGAGGTGGCCACCCGCTCGCGCGGCACGCCCCGCATCGTCAACCGGCTCTTGCGCCGGCTGCGCGACTTCGCGGAGGTGGAGGGCAACGGGAAAATCACGCTGGAACTGGCGAAGAAGTCCCTGGACCGGCTGGGCGTGGACGCCAGCGGCCTGGACTCCATGGACCGCAAAATCCTGCTCACCATCCTGGACAAGTTCGGCGGCGGTCCGGTGGGCGTGGAGACCATCGCCGCCAGCGTGGGCGAACAACGCGATACCATCGAGGACGTGTACGAGCCCTTCCTGATGCAGGAGGGCTTTCTGCAGCGCACGCCCCGGGGCCGGATGGCCACCCACCGCACCTACCAGTATTTCAAGAAGCAGCCACCGCCCACGCCCCAGGGCAGCCTCTTCTGAAACCCGCGAGCCATGAGCCAGGCCACCTCCCCCGCGTCTCCCGCTTCCGGACCCACCACCCTCCGCGTCGCGCGTGACTTCTACGCGGACCTGATGCGGGCCTCCCAGACGTCGCGCGCGGGCTTCCTCGCCGAGCGTGAGCGCTGGCTTCGCGGCGTCCCCGTGGACGGCCGGGAGGAGCTGCTCTTCGAATTCGAGATGCTCCTGCGCGCGGTGGAGCGCTACCTCAACCTCACCGCCGTGGTGGACGCCAAGGACCGGCCGCTCGTCACCCGCGACTTCCACGAGGAGCTGGTGGACGTGCGCGACGCCATGGACCGCGCCATCCGTGTCGCACGTCACCTCCAGGACCCGGACAGCGACCAGAAGATGGTCTTCCGCAAGTACGTGGAGACCCAGCTCGCGGATGACCGGGTGCGTCGCGCACTCATCGAGGAGGAGCTGGACCAGGAGACGCCGTCGGAGAGCCTCTTCGTGCTGCGCGAGGACCTGGACGCGCTGCGCAACCTGCTGGACCACCTGCTCCAACTGCCCACCGCGCGGCTCAACCTCTTCCAGGACCTGGGCAAGCTGGCCCTGAAGGAAATCGTCCTCAACCGCTACTTCCGGCCCTTCCGGCCGCTGGAGTTCCGCGTCGAGTACGACCGGCTGCGCTCGGTGCGCCTGTTGGATCTGCTCGTGGGGATGCCGGAAGAGCAGCGCGCCGGCTTCTCCACCGCGTTCCTGGGGCTGTTCCGGCTGCTGCACTACCTGGCCTACGTGGACGCGGAAGGCACGCCGCCCGTGCCCCGGCGGGTGCGCGTGCTGCTGGCGCTGGTGCGCAGTGAGACGCACGCGCTGGCCACGTGGCTGCACGCGGAGCTGTCGCCCAAGGCGGGCTCCAAGGCGCTCCAGGCCGCGGCCCTGCGGACGGCGCGGGATTTGGCCAAGGAGTCGGAGCGCATCGGCCGCGAGGTGCTGGCCCACGTGGACAAGGAGCCTGACGCGCCCGCGCGCGCCACCGCCGCCTTCAGGTCGCTGTTGCGCACCCAGGTCGTCGCGCTGGTGGAGGCCCTGGCCCCCAATGGCGGCCTGTCCGACGACGTCTTCGACGCGCTGGTGAGCCCCCAGGACGCCGCGCTGCGGCTGCGCAAGGACCTGTGGGTGTACGCCCAGCTGTGCCGCTCCGCGGAGGGGTTCCTGCGCGCGGAGGACGTGCCCGCCGCGGAGCGCTCCCTGGACGCGCTGAAGACCTTCCTCGCGTACTTCCACGACGGCGGCTACCAGCTGCTGCGCTACTCGGATTACGACGCCTTCGACCGCTTCACCGCGCTCCTGGTGGAGCTGCCCTGGCCGCCCGAGGGTCCCGGCATCCGCAGCCGGCTCGCCGAGGACCTGCGCCGCTTCAGCCAGACGCTGGAGTCCACCTTCCACTCCGTCAGCCGCCGCACCCTCCTCCAGGGCAGGGGGTTCGACCGCCAGGAAGCCGAGGCGCTCCGCGATCGCTTTGTCGCGGTCCCGACTCGCTGACCCTCACGTGGGGGGAGAAAATCGACCCACGCCCACTCGCCCCGTATGACGCAACCCCCCACGGGGTGTGCTCGTACGGGGCGTGTTTGCTTCCAGCCAGTTCCTTGCGCTATGGACGCCCCCGTGTTGCATGGAAGACACGCTTCGTTGCGAAGCGCGTCACGGGGCAGGGCGGCGGGTGAGGCGGTGAAGAATTCCCGGACACCAATGTCACGGTTTCGGGTGAATTCACCAACCCTCGGACGGGGGGAGGGTGGCTGGCCACGATGGGCACCCACCGCGATGTCAGAAAAAATCCAACCGTTCCAAGGGGTTCGAGTCACTCGAACCCCCCACCACGGAAGGCGGGATGTCACGCTGTCGTGGCATGCCACTTGCTGAATCTGCGCGTCGCGTCAGACCACTGTTGAACGATTCCGGCGCCATCTGGCCAGATGACCGTTCGGAAGTCCCGCAGCACGAGCAGCCACGAGGCGACACCGACATGCCCCCGTCTTCCTACAACCAGCGCACCCTCTCGAAGACCGCCAGCCTCCAGGGCATCGGGCTCCACTCGGGCGCGAAGGTGACGCTCACGCTGCGTCCGGCGCCCGCGGGGCACGGCATCGTCTTCGTGCGCACGGACCTGCCTCGCCCGGTGAGCATCCCCGCGCTGGCGGAGTACGTGGTGGACACGGCGCTGGCGACGACGCTGGGCCGCGACGGCGTGAAGGTGGCGACGGTGGAGCACTTCATGTCCGCCATGGCGGGCCTGGGCATCGACAACGCCCGGGTGGAGCTGGACGGCCCCGAAGTGCCCATCATGGACGGCAGCGCCGCTCCCTTCGCGGCCCTCATCCAGGACGCGGGCATCCGCGAGCTGGACGCGCCCAAGGAGCTGCTCGTCATCCGCAAGCCCGTGTCCGTGGTGGATGGCGACAAGCAGGCCTCGCTCACCCCCTCGCGCCACTTCCGCATCAGCTGCACCATCGACTTCGAGCACCCCGTCATCCAGGGGCAGGCGTTTGATTTGGATTTCAGCGACCGGGACTTCTCCCGGGAGATTTCCCGCGCGCGCACGTTTGGCTTCCTGCGTGACGTGGAGAAGCTGAAGAAGCTGGGCCTGGCTCGCGGCGGCTCGCTGGACAACGCCATCGTCGTGGACGAGGTGTCCATCCTCAACCCGGAAGGGCTGCGCTTCACCGACGAGTTCGTGCGTCACAAGATCCTCGACGCCATCGGTGACGTGTCTCTGTTCGGCCGTCCCGTCATTGGCCACCTCACGGCCTACAAGACGGGCCACGCGCTCAATCACAAGCTGGTTCGCAAGGTCCTTTCAGACCCGAGCTGCTATGAGATTGTCCCCGCGCGTCGTCGCGACGTGGAAGGCTTGGAGCTGGGCCTGCCAGGATTGGCCGGCGCGCTGGAGCTGGAGCCGCTCGTCGCCTGATGTTGGTTTGGCATTTCCTTGCAGGTCGGGGCTGGCTCGACTAAGTCGCGGGCTCATGCCCATGCGTCCAACCACCGTCATCCTCGCCGCGCTGCTGGCGGCTTCGTTCACCGCCGGTTGCAACAAGGAGAAGGCGCCGGTCACCGCGCAGGCTCCCGCCGCCGCCCAGGCCCCCGCGGGTGAGCCCACCCCGGACACCGTGGTCGCCACCTTCGGTGACGGCCAGAAGATCACCTACAAGGAGCTCAACGACCGCGTCCAGGAGCCGATCGCCAACCTGGAGAAGCAGAAGTTCCAGCTTCGCAAGCGCGGCCTCGAGGGCATGGTGACGGAGAAGCTGGTCGATGCGGAGGCCAAGAAGCGCGGCATCACGCAGGACCAGTTCCTCAAGGCGGAGATCGACGACAAGGTTCCCGCGCCGACCGAGGAGAAGATCAAGGAAGTCTTCGACGGCGCCAAGGGCCAGCTGCCGCCCGGCTCGACGTTCGAGCAGATGAAGCCGCAGATCCTCGACTTCCTCACGCAGCAGCCCAAGCAGGAGCGCGCCCAGGCCCTCTTCGCGGAGCTGCGCAAGAACGCCAACGTGCAGATCACCCTGCCGGAGCCGCCGCGTGCTCCCGCCGAGCGCAAGACGGTCTCCGCCGTCGGCCCGTCGAAGGGCCCGGACAACGCGCCCATCACCATCGTCGAGTTCAGCGACTTCCAGTGTCCGTTCTGCAGCCGCGCCATCGGCGCGGTGGACCAGGTGATGAAGGAGTACGACGGGAAGATCAAGCTGGTGTTCCGCCAGTTCCCCCTGGACTTCCACAAGGAGGCGCAGAAGGCCGCCGAGGCGTCGCTGTGCGCCAATGACCAGGGCAAGTTCTGGGAGATGCACGACAAGCTGTTCGCCAGCCAGTCCGCGCTCCAGCTGGAGAACCTCAAGAAGTACGCGGGCGAGCTGAAGCTGGACCAGGCCAAGTTCGACAAGTGCCTGGACTCCGGTGAGAAGGCCGCGACCGTGAAGAGCGACATGGCGGACGCGCAGAAGGTCGGCGTCAGCGGCACGCCGGCGTTCTTCATCAACGGCATCATGCTGTCGGGTGCGCAGCCCGTCGAAGAGTTCAAGAGCATCATCGACGCCGAGCTGAAGCCGACGGCGCAGAAGTAATCACGCGGTTCGGAGGGCACGGGCGGTGGCCCAGAAACCCAAGGCCACGCCCCGTGTCGGTGGTGAGGCGACTTCGCTGGATTTGGAGAAGTCGCTCGCCGCTGGCCTGTCCTCCTCCCGTCCCCTCTCGGCCTGGTTCCACGGGCCGGAGGGGATGGTGCTCCTCCAGGAGCCCATGGGGTTCGCTGGCTTCCTGGCCGGCACGCTCGGGACGCTCTCGGTGGAGGAAGTCTTCGCCCACGTCCTGACGGGGATTCGCAGCGGGTTGCTCGCCGTGCAGCACGGCGCCGTCCGCCGCACGGTGTCCTTCCGGGACGGGCAGGTCGTCTTCGCCACGTCCACGGAGCGCTGGGAGCGGCTGGGCGCGGTGCTGGTGCGGCTGGGGCTGGTGACGCAGGCGCAGCTCACGCAGGCGCTCTCACGCGTGATGCCGTCGCGGCGCATCGGCCAGGTGCTCACCTCCGAGGGACTCGTGTCCGAGGCCCATCTCTACAGCGCCATGACGTACGTGGTGCGGGAGGTGGTGCTGAGCCTCTTCGAGTTGACGGAGGGCAGCTTCCTCTTCGTCGAGGGCCCCGCGCCCATGGCGGACGTGGTGAAGCTGCCGGAGCGCACGCGTGATTTGGTGCTCACCGGAATCAAGCGCTCGGAGGAGCTGTCGCGGTGGCGGCGGCGCTATCCGGAGGACATGCGCGCGGAGACCGGGCCGAAGGGGCCTCGCCCGGGTGAGGAGCGCCTCTTCCGGCTGCTGGGCACGGGCACGACGCTGGGCGAGCTGCGCACGGTGCGCGAGAGCGGGCACCACGCGTTCTTCGCGTGGCTGGAGGAGTGTGTGCAGGGCGGCCACCTGACGGTGCGGCCCGCCACGCCTCCCGCGCCGCCCGTGCCCGCCGTGGAGGGCATGGCGTGGGAGCTCTTGTCCGCGGAGGAGCGCTACAACCTGCTCTTGTCCCTCATCCACCGCGCGCTGCGCGACGCGGGGGAGGACGTGGACCTGCTGCGTGGCTTCCTCGATGCGCCGCCGTCGGGGCTCGAGGATGCGTATGCCGGCGTGGTGTTGAGCGCGGAGGGCCGGGTGGATGTGGCGCGGCTGCGCGCCAACCTGTCCGGAGGTGGCGAGGCGGTGGCGCGGGCGCTGACGCTGGAGGCGCTGGACGCCATCGTGTCGTACGCGTTGTTCTCCGCGCGAAACGTCCTGCCGTCCGAGGTGGCCGAGCGCTTGTCCAACACCTACCGCACCCTGCAGGGAGGGCTGGCCTAGCAGGCGGCACATGCCCACGTTCGCGGCCACGGCGTTCGTGGTCGGGGGACGATGGTCATGGGTGTGTTGCGGAAGCTGGCGTGGGGGTTCCTGGTCGTGAGCGCGGGGTGTAGCGGCTCGCGTCAGGCCGTGAAGGCGGACGCGGCGCAGCCTGGAACGGGCGGCTCGGGACAGGGACAGGTGGAGGCGATGAAGGCCTCCGTGTCTGGACCGTACGTGGACGAGGAGCTGGGGTTCGAAATCATCCGGCCCAGTGACGACTGGCAGTTGGACGCGACGAACGAGCGCACGCCGGAGGGGCTCGCGATTCCGGTGGTGCTGCGTCACCCTCCGTCAGGTGCGCAGGTGGTGCTCCAGGTGGCGCCCGCGGTGGCCACGCCCACCCAGTTCGCCGAGCGGCTCACGGAGGGACTGCGACAGCAGCCGGGCTTCATCACCACGGACCCCGTGCCCCTGGCACTGTCCGATACGGCGGTGGGCTTCAACTTCCAGGTGGGTGACAACGTGCATGGCCGAGTGGCCGTGCGCGAGGGCCAGGAAGGCCGGGTGCTGATGATGCTGGCCACGTGGCCCGCTCAGGCCGTGGCGGGCGACATCCAGAACGTGGATGCGCTCATCGCGGGCATCCGACCGCTGCCGAATCGCAAGGCCGTCCCGAGCAAGGTGCCGCAGGCCGTTAGGCCCTGAGCCGGAGGGCCGGTGCTCGGCCACTGGCTCCGAGCGGAACCCTCGGCCCGATACGCGCGGCCAGGGTCCTCTCCTAGAGAAGGGGACGCGGGCCTCGTCCGCGCCCTCTCGCGGCCCGTCGTCGGTGGACGGGCCGCGGAGGCGTGCTGCTCAGCTCCGCGCGGATTTCCGGGCGCCGCGAGCCGCGCGAGCAGGCTTCGCGGGGGCCTCGGCGGCCTCGGTGGCCTGCGTCTCCGTGCGCAGCCGCACCCACTCCACCAGGGTGCGGACGCCCACGCCGGTGGCGCCCTTGGCGTTGTAGCCGCGCTCCTTGGGGCTGTTGGACGGACCGGCGATATCCAGGTGCACCCACGGCGTCTCGCCGACGAACTCCTTGAGGAACAGGGCGGCGTTGATGGAGCCACCCCAGCGCTCGCCGGAGTTCTTCATGTCGGCGACCTCGGAGCGCAGCGCGTCCTTCTGCAGCTCGCTCACCGGCAGGCGCCACATCTCCTCGCCGGCGGTGCGCGCGGCCTGGAGGACCTCGTTCACCGTGCCGTCGTTGTCACCGAAGGCGCCGACGATGTAGTTGCCCAGCGCGACGATGCACGCGCCCGTGAGCGTCGCCAGGTCGATGACCGCGGACGGCTGGTGCTCGCAGGCCCAGGTGAGCATGTCGCCCAGGACGAGGCGGCCCTCGGCGTCCGTGTTGGTGATTTCCACCGTCTTGCCCAGCCGCGACGTGAGGATGTCGCCCGGCTTGTACGCATTGCCCGCCGGCATGTTCTCGCACGCGCCGATGAAGGCGTGCACGGGGAAGGGCGGCTTGATGGAGGCGATGACCTGCATGGCGCCCAGGACGGCCGCCGAGCCCGCCATGTCCGTCTTCATGTCCACCATGCCCTCGGTGGGCTTGAGCGACAGGCCTCCCGAGTCGAAGGTGATGGCCTTGCCCACCAGCGCCAGCGGCGGGCGCTTCGCGTCGCGCGCGTTCTTCGGCGTGTAGACGACGTGGATGAGCCGCGGCTCCTCGGTGCTCCCGGCCGTGACGCCCAGGAACATGCCCATGTCGAGCTTCTCGATTTCGCGCTTGCCGCCAATCGTGATCTTCAGCCCGTGCTCCCGCGCGGACTTGCGGGCGGCCTCGGCCAGCACCGTGGGCGTCACCGCGTTGGGCGGCTCGTTCACCAGGTCGCGGGCCCAGTTGGAGGCCTCGGCCACGCGCTTGCCCAGGGCCAGGGCGTCCTCCACGTCGCGCGACTTCTCCGTGCCCTCGGGCAGCGCCAGCGCGACCTTGACGGGCTTGGGCGTGCCCTTCTCCTCGCGCGCGGAGGACTTGTACTTGTCGAAGCGGTAGGCGCCCAGCACCAGGCCCTCCACCACCGCGCGCACCGCGTCCGCGGGCGCCTTCGTGGCGGGCAGTGCCACGACGAGCGACGTCACCTTGAGCCGATGGGCCGTCTTCGCCGCGCGACCCGCCGCCAGCCGCAGGACTTCCGGGTGGAACCGCGCGCGGTTGCCCAGTCCCAGGAGCAACACGCGGCCCGCCGTCGTCCGGCCGAGCGTGTGCATCACCAGGGACTGGTCGGCCTTCGCCTTGAAGCCCTCCTGGGTGGCGGCCCCGCGCAGACGGCCGTCCAGGGACTTGTCCGCCGAAGCCAGACTGGCCGGGGCGCCCTCACCCAGCTCGCCCTCGAAGAGCGGAATGACGAGCAGGTCGCCATTCGCGAGGGTGGCGTCGCCGGAGACGAAGGTGAAATTCATGGGCCGATGAACTCCTGAACGGGAGAGGGGAAATACGGGAGGGCGCGGACTGTAACGCCCACCCTGTTGCACGCAAAGCGTTGGATTTCATTCGAGCGTTGCATTGCAGCAGGGGGCTGGGTAGCAGTCAGGCAATGCCCACCTTGCTGATGCATCTGACCGCCATCGAACGGTTGGCCGCCAACCCCGGAGAGCTGCCGGCGGATTGGGTGCGCGCGCTCTCCGAAGACCTGGCCTACGCGCGCTTCGGAGTGGCGCTGCCGGACCTGCCGCTGTGCGAGGGCGTCCGAGGGGGCCTCTCCGCGTTCCTGCCCGAGCGGGAGATGCCCCTGTTCGCGAGGCTGTATCACGAGCGCGCGCCGGTGGGCTTCGGGCTGAAGATGGCGGAGCTGGTGGCCACGGGCGCGCTGGTGGGAACCGAGCCAGGGCTGGCCCTGCTCGCCGGCTACTTCACGCACCTGTGCCTGGACCGACGGCTGCACCCGGTGGTGGACAACCTGGTGGTGCGGCATCGGCGTCGCGGCGAGCGGGCCCTGGCGGCGCACCGTGACATCGAGTGGGCCCAGACGCTCTTCTACCTGCGCGAGCTGCACGGCGTGGACCTGCTGGGCACGCCCCGGCTGCGCGAGAAGTGTCAGGTGGTGAAGAGTCCCGGCTTCCCGTGGCGAGGCATTGGCCGGGGCATCTACGAGCTGGTGCGGCTGTCCTCGCAGGAGCGCGTGGGGCAGGCGCCGTCCAAGGCGGAGGTGGATGGCTGGGTGCGTGGCCTCTATGTCTCCGGCCTGTTCCTCTCCAGCCCCATGGGGCGCACGCGCGCGCTGCCGGCCTTCGCCCACCTGTCCTTCCAGGAGCTGTACCGCAACGACACGTTCGACTTCTCCCAGGAGGTCGAAGGTGCGCTGGAGTCGGCGTGTGGAGTCCTTCGGAGGTTGCACGGCTACATGGCGAGGGGCACCTTCACACCTCGTACGCGTGCCCGCTTCCTGGAGGCCTTCCCAGAGGGAAACCTGGGCGTACGTGCCGCATAGCGCGCCGCGCATCGCCCTGAAGTGCTGGGCTCTTTCGCGCGCAGAGCAACCGTCCTGCCGAGCCTGTCTCCTAGAGGGGAATGGCGCTGGGCGCGGCGATGGCCCGCTCCTATTCTCGTGAAGGAATGACGGTTCTTCTCCTCATGGTGGTGGGCGGGCTCGCGGGAGCACTGGGTGCGATGCTGGGCATCGGAGGTGGCATCGTCCTGGTGCCCGCGCTGGTGCTGGGCTTCGGGTTGCCGCTGGAGGAGGCGGTTCCGGCCAGCTTGATGTGCGTGGTCGCCAACTCGTGCGCCGCCGCGGCTGGCTACGTCGACAACCACCTGAGTGACATCCGGCTGGGCCTGACGCTGGAGCTGGCCACGGTGCTCGGCGCCATCGCCGGAGGACTGGTGGCGGCGCTCATCGCACCGGCGATGGTGGCGGTGGTATTCGGCCTGTTCACGCTCTATGTCGCGCTGCAGATGATGCTGCTGCGCTCGCCTCGAGGTGAGCCCGCGACGCTGGACGACTACCAGCCGACGAACTACCCGCTGGGCATCTCCGGCTCGTTCGTGGCGGGTGGCCTCTCCGCGCTCCTGGGCGTGGGCGGTGGGCCGCTGAAGGTGCCGCTGATGAGCTACGGCATGCGGGTGCCCTTCAAGGTGGCCAGCGCCACCAGCAACCTGATGATTGGCGTGACGGGCGCGGCGAGCGTGGCCGCCTACGCGCTGCGCGGACACCTGAAGCTGGCCCTGGTGTCTCCGCTGGTGGTGGGCGTGCTGGCCGGCGCGTATGCCGGGAGCCGGCTGATGCCGAAGGTGCCCACGGCCGTGCTCAAGAAACTCTTCGCATTGGTGCTGCTGTCGGTGGCGGGGCAGATGTTGTGGAAGGGAGGGGCGGGACTGTGGCCGAGCGTGTGGGAGTGAGTGAAGGGGACCCGGACGGCGCCGAACCGCCGCGGGTCTCCGCGGCGATGATGGCGGACCCGGCGGCACTGGGTTCCAACACGATGGTGGCGACCCCGGCGCAACAAGCCGAGGCGCCCGAGCTGGAGGCGGAGCCCGTCACCGCGGGCCTCGCCGAGGCACCGTCCCAAGGCGTCACGCGCGTCCGCGACAGGACGCTCGCGGGAGACCGGTGGATTGCCCGGGTGTTGCGCGTGGGCGCGGTGCTGAGCGGTGGCATGTTCGTGCTGTCGCTGGGCCTGGAGGCGCTGCCAGGCACGGAGAGCACGCACGTGGCCATCGACCAACTGCGCAAGGCCGCGGCGTCGCTGCTGCTGGTGACGCCGGTGGCGCGGCTGGGCGTGGCGGGCACGCTGCTGGGACTGCGCGGTGAATGGCGCTACGCCGTCATCGCCGCGGGAGTGCTGGGGCTTCTGGCCCTGGCGGTGGGCGCCGGCATCCAAGCGTGATGCGGCGCCCGGGGCAGGGCGGTGGGTGGGCGCCTCAGGCGCCTCGCGCGGCGAAGTGGGCGAGGATGTTGCGCACCTTGGCGACCTCGTCCGCGCGGCCCTGCTCCTCGTAGAGCGGCAGCACGGCTTCGAGCTGGGAGCGCGCCGCGGGCAGGTCCTGCGAGTAGTAGCAGGACAGGCCCAAATCCCACCGGGCGCGGGCCTCGTACACGTGGTCGTGCAGCTCCTGGTACAGCTCCACCGCGCGCAAGAGGTGCGTGCGCGCGCCCTCGTGGTCGCCGAGCAGTCCCTCGGACTCGCCCAAGAGCAGGTGGCCCAGCGCGAGCGCCTCCGCGTCGTCGCCCTTCTCCAGCAGGGGAAGGGCTTCCAGGAAGCGCTTGCGAGCCGGCTCGTACTCGGCCTTCTCCATGCGGATGTCGCCGATGTCCAGCAGCAGCCGCGCGGTGCGCTCCGTGTTGCGCGTCTGGCGGTAGAGGATGAGGGCCTCCTGGTACTTCTCCTCGGCGGCCTCCGGCTGTCCCAGCGCGCGCAGGGACTCACCGATGCAGGCGCGGGACAGGGCCTCTCCGTCGCGGTCCTTCGTCTCGTTGAAGAGCCGGGCGGCCTGGGCGATGAGCTCCACCGCGCCCCGGTGGTCCTCGAAGTTCGCCTTCACCACGCCCAGTCCGAAGCAGGCCTGGGCCTGGCCCGGCTTGTAGCCGGCCTCCTGGAACATCGCGAGGGCCTCCTCGTAGCACTGGCGACTGGCGGCATGGTCTTCCAACATGCCGTGCAGCTCCGCCAGGCTCACCAGGCCCTGACCCACCTGGGTGGGCGAGCCGGTGATGCGCAGGGTGGCCAGCTCGTTCTTCTGCTTCTGGAGCGCCTGGAGGAAGTGGGCGCGTTCGGTGTCGTCGGGCGGGTGCATGCTCACGCGTCGCCACCCTTGCGGCGCCGGGCCGCCTTGTCCAACGAATCGTGCTTCTCGCTCCGGTCAGTGCCATTGACGTCCGGGGGGACGGCGGCGCCCGCGGGGGGCGGGGCGTGGTGCCGGTCCTTCTCCACCTTGTCGGCCTGCTCGTAGCCGAGCAGCGGGGAGAAGAAGCAGTCCTTCTTGGTGTACTCGTCGAAGGAGAAGGCGAAGCGGTAGCTGGCCGCCGCGCGCTGGTTGCAGTCGGTGCGCTCGCAGAAGCGGCACGAGATGCCGGAGGGGATGGCATCCTTGCGCAGGTCATTGGTGGGCAGGCCATAGGCCAGGTACTTGGCGTTCTCCGCGTGGGTGCCCAGGCCGATGGAGTACGCGGTGCCCTTGACGATGGAGCCCTCGGTGGGCTGGAGCTGCACCTTGGCGAAGCAGAAGTACGTCGTGCCGTCCGGCATGATGGAGTACTGCCGGGTGAGCTGCGACGGGTTGAGGAAGGCCAGGTGCACGGCCCACTTGCCACAGCTCCCGCCGCCGCTGGCGAAGCGGATGCCGGTGCCGCTGTAGCGCTTGGAGATGTTGCCGGCGATGTCCGAGCGCAGGAAGTGGAAGGGAATGCCCGGGCGCTTGGGGTCCGACAGGTTGCACAGCCGGTGGGCCACCGTCTCGTAGGTGGAGCCGAAGATGCTCGACAAGAGCTCCACGTCGTAGCGCGTGCGCTGCACTTCCTTGAAGAAGTCCCCGTACGGCAGCATCAGCGCACCGGCGAAGTAGTTGGCCAGGTTCACCTTGATGAGCCGCGTCGTCTCCCCGTGCCGGGTGCGCCCCGCGCCGAGGATGCGCTCCACCAGCTTCTCCTTGTCCAACATCAACAGGCCAATGGACGCGGCGATCTGGAACTTCAGCGGCTGCTCGGTGAGGTCCGGGGACAGGGTGAGCGTCTGCTCCTCCGGGTCCAACCGGCGCACCACGGACGAACCGCTGGGCGAGGCGTCGATGAGCACGCGATAGCCGAAGCGCTTCTCCAACAGCTGCATCAACTGGCCGCTGGTGAGCTGGCGCTCGATGCTGATGTCCCGCCGCAGCTCCTCGGCCTGCTCCTCCAGCTCCGGGAAGTAGTTGCGGTGCGTCTCCAGGAAGTCGCTCACCTCGTCGAAGGGTGAGTAGTCGAAGCGCACGCCCGGCACGGTGCCGTTGCCCGCGCTGCCGCCCTGCGTCCGCGTGCGCTCCTCCACGTTGAGCTGCGCGAGCACGTTCTCCAACTGCGTGCGCGTGTTCTTGTAGAGGTTGAAGAGCGCGGCCACGGTGCCCGCGAGCTTCGGCTCCGCGGACAGCGACTGGAGCGACTCCGGGTCGATGTCCAGGCTCTTGAGCAGCGGCTCGTCCAGGAGCTTCGCGAGCGCTTCGTCCACGCGCCCCTCGCCCAGCGTGGACATGAACTGCTCGGGGTCCTGATCGAAATACCGCAGCGCCTTCCAGAGCAGCGGGAAGGGCATCACCCGCTTGCCCTTTTCGATGAGGTTCAAATACGCGGGGGAGACCCCCAGGTCCTTCGCCGCGTCCGCCTGCTTGATGTTGCGGGCGAGTCGCAGGCCCCGGAGCTTCAGGCCCACGTTGGCGTTCAGTGCGTTGTCGTTCATGGCTGAGTCGGGTCCCGTCGGAGTGCGCCTGGCCTCTTGCGCCCTCGCCCCTCTGAACCACTCTGCAAATCGATTTACCGATTTGCAATCAACGTTTTTCTTGAGGCTGCTCCCTGTGTGGCGGGCGACGGAACGGTCGTCGTCCACAGGGCGATTGGCCCCTGAGTATGTGCAACCACATGTAATCGCTGCGCTTTATCCGCGCGCGGATGTGCGTTCCGGGCGCTGTTCGACGCACGTTGTCAAAAGTTTACCGCCGCGGCGCGCCAAGCCCGCTTCACATGCTGGTAAACCAGCATTCACGGTTTACAGAGCAGAGCCGGCGCCGGTTCAGGCGATCAACCGGTGGAAGATGAGGGAGACGTTGGTGCCGCCGAAGCCGAACGAGTTGCTCATCACCGCGTCGACGTGGGCCTCGCGCGCGGTGTTGGGGACGCAGTCCAGGGTGATGAGCGGGTCCTGGTGCTGGAGGTTGATGGTGGGCGGCAGCAGGCCTCGGGTGAGGGCGAGCACGCTGATGACGGCCTCGGCGGCGCCCGCCGCTCCGTTCATGTGGCCCGTCATGGACTTGGTGGAGGAGACGGCCACGGTGCTGGCGGCGTCGCCGAAGATTCGGGCGATTCCTTGAGTCTCCATCAGGTCGCCGACGTCGGTGGAGGTGCCGTGCGCATTCACGTAGCCGATGTCCGACGGGGAAAGCCCCGCGTCCTTGAGGGCGGCACGCATGCTGCGCTGGGCGCCCTCGTGCTCGGGGGCGGGCGTGGTGATGTGGTACGCGTCGGAGCTGGCGCCGTAGCCGGTCAGCTCCGCGAGGATGCGCGCGCCGCGGGCCTTCGCGTGCTCCAACTCCTCGAGGATGAGCATGCCCGCGCCCTCGGCGAGCACGAAGCCGTCGCGGTCCTTGTCGAAGGGGCGGCTTGCGGCCTGGGGCGCGTCGTTGCGCAGGGACAAAGCGCGCATGGCCGCGAAGCCGCCGACGCCGAGCAGGGAGATGGGCGCCTCGGCGCCTCCGGCCACCGCCACGTCGAACTCTCCGCGCTGGATGCCGCGCATCGCCTCGCCAATGGCGTGCGCGCTGGTGGAGCACGCGGAGTTGGGGGCCCAGGACGGGCCCTTGAGGCCATGGCGCAGGCTCACGTAGCCGGGCGCCATGTTGATGATCATCTGGAGGATGAAGAACGGGCTGATGCGGTCCGGGCCCTTCTCCAACGTGCGGCGGTGGGTCTCCTCCAGGCTGGCGATGCCGCCGATGCCGGAGCCGATGATGGTGGCGATGCGCTCGGCGTTCTCCGGCGTCACCTTCAGGCCGGAGTCCTCCAGCGCCATGTCCGCCGCCACCACGGCGAAGTGGGCGAAGCGGTCCATTCGCCGCGACTCACGCCGTTCGATGTAGTCGTCGACCTTGAAGTCCTTCACCTCGCCGGCGATTTGACAGTCGAGCGCGCTGGCGTCGAACAGGGTGATGGGCCCCACGCCGCTCTGGCCTCGCACGAGCGCCTCCCAGCTCTTCTCCACGCCCGTTCCCACGGGGCTGATGAGCCCCATTCCCGTCACCACGACGCGCCGCTTCTGCATCCGCCGCTCCCTTGGATGGCACGCCAGGAAGACGAACGGCCCGGCCGCTCGTGCGCCTTCCTTTTCGTGGCGTGCGCTGCATGGCCCTTTGTATTATGGGCATCATCCCATCTGGCAAGCCTGATTGTCAGCAATACGGAATATCTGGAATCCGGATGATGGTGTCCACCACTGCATGAGGGAGGAGCGAGGCCCATGAGCGACGGGAAGGCCGAGACGCGCACGAGGACGGTGACGTGGAGAGATCCTCGGGAGGGCGTGGCGGCGGCGAAGTCGCTGTCGGGACTGGAGTACCTGCGCGCCATCGTCCGGGGCGAGGTGCCTGGGGCGCCCATCGCGGCGTTGATGGGCTTCGCGCCGGTGGAGGTGTCGGAGGGGAGAGCGGTGTTTGTGGTGGAGCCAGGGGAGCACCACTACAACCCGATTGGCACCGTGCACGGGGGCCTGGCGGCCACGCTGCTGGACTCGGCGCTCGGGTGCGCGGTGCACTCCACGCTGCCGGTGGGTGCGGGCTACACCACGCTGGAGCTGCACGTGAACATGGTGCGCGCCATCTCCCATGACACCGGTCTGCTGACGTGTACGGGTGAGGTCATCCACGTGGGAGGCCGCGTGGCGACGGCGCAAGCCCGGCTGACGGACGCGGACGGCAAGCTGTACGCGCACGGCACCACGACGTGCATGGTGTTCCGGCCCCCGGTTCCGGGCGGCCGGGAGTAGAGGGCGCGACGATGCGGTACGCACCCGAGCACAAGCAGGCCACTCGCGAGCGAATCCTCACGGCGGCGCAGACGCTCTTCCGGAAGGAGGGCTTCGCGGGCGCGAGCGTGGAGCGCGTCATGCGGGCCGCGGGCCTGACGGTGGGAGGCTTCTATGCCCACTTCGCCTCGAAGGAGACCCTGCTCGAGGAGTCCGTGCGCGTGTTCTTCCGGAACCAGCAGGTGCGCTGGTTCAGCGGACTGGAGAAACTGCGCGGCGCGGAGTTCCTCGACCTCTTCGTGCGGCGCTACCTCAACCCCCACATCCGCGACAACATGGAGACGGGCTGCATCATGCCGTCGGTGCTGTCGGACCTGACGCGCGGGACACCGGAGGCCCGCGAGGCGCTCGCGCAGGGCCTGGAGACCCTGGCGGAGGAACTGGGGGCCCATGTCCCGGGTGGAGAGGGCGTCACCGACCGACAACGGGCGCTCGCCACGGTGGCGTTGCTGTTCGGCGCGATGACGCTCGCGCGGGTGACGAAGCACCTGCCGCTCTCGGATGAAATCCTGGAGGCCGCGCGCGCCTTCCTGCTGGCGGGGGGCGCGCCGCCTCCGAAAAAGCGACACTGAGGGCGCGGGGGCGCGCGTGGTGCTCGCCTCCCATCACCTTGCCTTCGGGCCGGGGTGGAGGTGGCGATGTCCTTCGCGCGCGGCCGTCCGATGCTGTGGGGGCTCGCCCTCGTGGCGCTGTCCTGCCTGGGTGTTCCGCGCCCGCGCCCCGCGAAGGACCCGGCGGCGCTGCGCTACAACATCACCTACGTGCGCGAGCCCACGCACGCGCTCGATGTCGAGGTGGTGCTGGTGCGAGGCACGCCGCGCGCGTTCCGCTTCACCCAGCCGGGCGGCGTGCACACCGTGAGCGCGTTCCGCGAGGATGGCGAGCGACTCGAGTTGAGCGTGAAGGATGGACAGGTCCTCCTTCCCTCGAACATCCGCTTCCTGCGCTATCGCTATGAGCTGGACGCGCGCATCGGCGCGCGCGGACCCGACCTGTTCTCGGGTGGGGGAGAGGGAGACGCGCGGCATCTCGCCGGACGTGCGTACCTCATCCGCCCCAACCAGGCGCCGCCCGACCTTCGCGTGGAGCTGGTCGTCGAGGGCACGGAGGCGCTGCTCCCGTGGCAGCCCGATGACACCGGCCTGTATCGGCTGCGCGCCGAGGACCTGGTGGACTCCGGGTTCCATGGCTTTGGGGGGCGCCGCTGTCAGGTGGTGTCGCCGGATGCGGTGCTGGACGTGGCGGTGCTCGGCCACTTCACCTCGGTGGACGACACCCAGGTCTGTGCCTGGTTGAAGCAGGCCGCGGAGGAGGTGCGCACCGTGCGCCGCGCGTTTCCTTATCCGCGCGTCACCGTGCGGGTCATCCCCGTGCCCGGACGCGAAGGTCCGAGCCTCTTCGGCATGGTGCTCTGGAGCTCCCCGCCCAGCATCTCCCTGCTCGTGGGCCAGGACGCGAGCGCGGCCTCCTTCGAAAGGGACTGGGTGGTGCTCCACGAGATGCTCCACCTGACGCATCCCGCGTTCCTGCCGCGCGTGCCCTGGCTGTCCGAGGGCCTGGCCACCTACTTCACGGAGCTGGCCCGCGCGCGTTCGGGAAGGCAGAGCGCCGAGCGCGCATGGGAGGAACTGGTGGACGGCTTCGCGCGAGGTCGTCGCGTGGCGGGAGCCCGCACGATGGAAGAGGTCGTCACCGACGGTGACTTCGCGCTCGGCACCTATTGGACGGGCGCGCTCTTCGCGCTGCATCTCGATGTGGAAATCCGCCGTGTCACTGGAAACCGGCGCCACCTGGAGGATGTGTTGGAGTTGCTCGCGGAGCGGGGGCCCACTTCCACGTTCGGTGCTTTTGGCGTGGCGGTGGACGCCGTCGCGGGGCAGCCGCTGTTCGACGCGTTGCTCGCGCGGCACCTGCGGCGCGTGGCTTTTGCGGAGCAGGAAGGTCTGCTAGAAGCGCTGGGTGTGACGGCGGGAGCCGAGGGCATCGAGCTGGTGTCTGCCCGGGACAGCTCGTTGCGTGAGGCGATGGAGGGTCGGCGTATCCGCGATGTGTCGCGGTGAGTGGCGCGGCTCGCGGGATGTAACCGGTGGGCAGGATGTTGCGTACCGGATGCATCCGCGAACCCCTGACATCCGTAAATGAGGTCCGCCACATCCAGAACCCCGTGGGTGCCTGTCGCGCTCCTGGGGTCTGGGGCTTCATGTAGTTCAACCTGTAGTTCCCCCTCAACGCAGCACCGAAAGGAAGCAACACCATGAACGCGAAGGCTCTTGCGGCGATCGTCGGCACCCTGTCCCTGGCCTCCCTCGCCACCGGCTGTGCGTCCACCAAGTCCGCGGAGGCCACGCCGGCCGCCGCCGAGAAGGGCGCCGAGGGCTCCTGTGGCGCGGCGAAGGCCGACGGCAAGGGCGCCGAGGCCGGCTGCGGCGCGCAGAAGCAGGAGGGCACTGCCCCCGCCGCGACCCCTGAGAAGGGCGCCGAGCACGGCTGCGGCGCTGGCGGTTGCAACGGCCAGAAGAAGTAGTCCGCGGCGCACCGGAAGCGGGTGACGACACCTGCCTCCTCGCGCCGACTTCCGGGCGGTGGGAAGAGCACCTCCCGCCGCCCGGTTCATTTGTCTCCCAGGAGGTGGCTGGCCGTGGTGGTGACGTACGCGCGAAGACACGGGCTTCAGCCCCTGGGCGTGGGCATTGGCCTGCGCAGGAGCTTCTACGAGGAGCTGCCGCGCACCGAGCGGGCGCTCGACTGGGTGGAGATCATCCCGGAGAACTTCTTGTCGCTCGGAGGCCGCCCGCAGCGCGCGTTGGACGCGTGCAGGGAGCGCTGGCCGGTGTTGCCGCACGGCGTGGGGCTCGACATCGGCGGGCCGGATGCGCTGGACGTGGACTACGTCACGGGGCTCGCGGCGCTGGTGAAGCGCGTGGACGCGCCGTTCTTCTCGGACCACCTGTGCTACTCGCGGCTGGGCGGCGTGTACCTGCATGACCTGCTGCCGCTGCCCTTCACCGAAGCCGTCGTCGAGCACGTGGTGCCCCGCGTGCGTGAAGTCGTGGCGCGCGTGGGCCGGCCGTTCCTGCTGGAGAACCCGAGCTACTACGCGAACATGCCCGGCGGCACGCTGTCCGAGGCCGACTTCCTGCGGCACGTGGTGGAGGAGGCCGACTGCGGGCTGCTGCTGGACGTGAACAACGTCTACGTCAACGCGCGCAACCACGGCTACGACGCACGCGCCTTCATGGACGCGCTGCCGCTGGAGCGCGTGGCGCAGATCCACCTCGCGGGCCACACCATCTACCCGGACGTCATCATCGACACGCACGGCGACCGCGTCTGCGACGACGTGTGGTCGCTCTATCGCTACGTGCTGGAGCGCACCGGCCCGGTGTCGACACTCATCGAGTGGGACCAGGACATCCCGTCGATGGAGGCGGTGCTGGACGAGGCGGACCTGGCGCGCGCGGCGCTGCGGGAAGGGGCAGGGCGATGAAGCCTTCGCTGAAGCACTTCTTCGACAGCATGGGCACCTACGTGGCGCGCCCGGGCGGCGAGTCGCTGGAGCGGCTGTACACGGCGCATCCGGAGTGGCGCGCGCCCTCCTCGCGCGTGTCCATCTACGGCGACTTCGTGCGAGGCCATGTGCGAAGCGCGCTGGAGAAGCTCTTCCCGATGCTGCGAGGCGCGGTGGGCGCGGAGGCGTGGAACGCGTTGGTGGAGGACTACACGCTGACCCGGCCCGCGCGGCACCACGAGGTGAATCACATGGGCGAGGGCTTCCCGGCCTTCGTCGCGGACGGGGTGTCGTCGCGCGGACTTCCTCCCCATGCACCCGCGCTGGCGCGGTTCGAGTGGTCGGACTTCGCGGTGTTCTCGTCCCAGGCGGAGTCACCCGAGCGGGTGGAGCGCCTCACGCCGAATCCCACGCTGATGGTGCTGGAGCAGCCGTACCGCATCTGCGCCTACGTGCGCGCGAAGGGCGAAGTCGCGGTGCCCCAACCCGGTGATGAGCTGGCGCTGTTGTGGCGTCATCCGGCGCACCTGGTGACGTACTACCAGGAGGCCACGCCGCACGCGCTGCTGGTGCTGAAGATGGCGGTGGAGGGGCTGTCCGCGCCGGACGTCGCGGTGGCCACGGGGATGCCGGAGGCCGACATCCTAGGCGCGGTGGCACGTCTGTCGCGAGACGGCCTGGTGCTGTCGCCCGACGCGTGACTCCGTCGCGGGGCCTCGGTGCGACTCAGTTGCGGACCGAGCACACCTGTCCGACGGCGGAGTCCTCGCAGCGCGACACCCCCGGGCACTCCTGGTCCTGGGTGCACGCCACGGTGCACTGGCCCTCCAGACACAGCCCGCCTGACAGGCCGAGCTTCTGGCAGCGCACGTCGTCCGCGCACTCCGCGCCCAACTGGAGCAGCGCCCCACAGCCCACGAAGCGCGCGGGGTCCGGCAGGCAGTTGCCTTGCTGGCAGGTGAAGCCCGCCTCGCACCGGTTCGCCGCGATGTCCTCCTCGTTCACCGACTCACTGCACTGCTTCACGCAGGCGACGCCGCCCTCGGCCTGGGGCTGGCACGCGGCTCCCACCTGGCAGCTCCCGTCGTCCTCGCACGCGCCACAGCGAGGCCCGGCCGCCGCACAGCGGAAGCCCTTGCACATCATCCCCGCGCCACACTGGCCATCCAGCACGCACTCGACGCAGCTTCCGCCCGGGCCACACACCAGGCCGTCCGCGCAGCCCGTCAGGCCGCAGCGGTTGAGCAGCTCCTCGTTGGCCTCCAACTGGACCTTGAGCTCCTTCTTCTCGCCAGAGCCCACGCACGCCTCGGCCTGGACCTCCGGAAAGCCCACCCCGGCGATGCTCAGCGCGTAGCACCCATCCGGCAGGGGGCCCACGCGCAGTCGGCCCGCGCCATCCAGGACGAGCCGCTCGAAGGGCGTGTCCCGCACCGAGACCTGCACGCCGGCCACCCGCTCGCCGTGCGAGGACTTCACCCGCATCTCGAAGAAGCCCGCGTCCCGAGGGGCCACGCGCTGGAGCTTCACGGACTGGCCGCCGGTGACCTTCACCGAAACCCGCGTCGCCTTCTCCGCCGTGGCGACCACGAACAGCTCCGCGGGCCCGGTGGGCACGCCTTCCAGCTTGAACCTTCCCTCCGCATCCACCGCCGAGCGCACCTCATGGGCCCCGACGAGGGACACCACGGCGACCTCCGGGTCGAACTCCGTGAGCTGGCCTTCGATGGTCCCCACGCGCAACGGAGCGTTCTCCAGATTGCCGCACGCTCCCAGGCCCAGGACCAGGAAGACACCCAACGCGATGTGTTGTCTCGAGCCCATCAGAAGCGATACCCCACACCGGCCCAGCCGCCGGTGAATCCCACGGCCTGTCCCTCTCCATCCACCACCACGTAGGTCAGCATGAGCTGCGCCTGGGTCATCAGTTCCAGACGTTCACCCACCCTCACCACCATGCCTCCCACCACGCCAGGGCTGACCGTGAAGAAGCGCTGGCCGCCGGGGAAGGTCTCCACATCGAAAGACCGCCCCAGGTACAGGGCGGCCACGCGGGGACCGGCGAACAGCGTCAATCGTTCCCATCTCCACAGGTAGGGCAGGGCCACCCCCGCGGAGAAGGTGGTGTAGCGAAATGGCACCTCGTCCCCGGGTTGGAGCTGGAGCGCGCGCCGGCCCGTGCTGAAGCCCACATCGAACAGCAGTCCGAAATCGCGCAGCGGCCGGTCCTCCAACCGCAGCGACACGGCGACCTCCGGCGCCAGGGGCAGCAGCTCCGCTCGGCTGCGCGCGTCCGCGAAGGTGAACATTCCCCCGAGCAGTGACAGCGAGCGCCGGGGGAACGCCTCCGACAAGAGCTGCTCCAGGGGCAGCCGCTCCCCCGCGCTCACCTCCACGTCGCGGCGCATCAGCACCGCGTCGCCCTTGGTCAGCTCCACCGTGCGCTTGCCGGGCACCACCGCCGCGCCGCCGGGCAGCTCCGTGCGCGCCTCCCCGTCGACCTTCAGCGTGAAGCCGTCCAGCCGGGGGTTGTAGGAGAACAGCTCCGGCCGGCCCGTTCGGGCGATGGTTCCCGACAACACCACCGGGTCCGCGCCCACTTCCAGGATTTCCGCCGAGGGGCGCTGACGGCCCTCGGTGAAGGCAAAGGTGCGCCGGCGCGCGTAGTCATGGGCCTCCGTCGCGGTGACGGCGCCGTCCGTGTTGCGGTCCGCGCCCCCGCCCAGCCCCTCGACGAGGAAGTGCGTGTAGATGTCGTTGCGCAGCCCCTCGTCCTCGCGCGCCGTCTCGCCCCAGTCGCAGGCGGCGAACACCATGGATGCTCGCGAGGACTCCTCCAGCGGGCGCGCGTAGAAGCCGGACTTGACCCCGGACAGCTCCTTCTCCAGCTCCTTGGGCAACAGCGACTTGCCGTTGCCGCTGTGACAGGAGGCGAGCACCAGCAACCGGCGCCGACTGGAGAGCGCGTCGAACTCCGCTTTCAGCATATCCATGGACAACGCCGTCTGGGCGATGGCGCGATAAGAAGCGTCCCTCGTCACCAGGAAGCGGCGCAATTCGCCCGTGGCATCCCGGGCCAGGGTGCCGTGCGCGGAGAAGTAGACCACGACGACGTCGTCCGGCCGGTGGGCCTGCTTTCGCAGCTCCCGCAGCGCCGCGAGGATGGCCGCGCGCGTCGTCTCCTCGGGCCGCGTGAGTACACGCACCTGGTCGAACCGCCCGCGCGCCGGGTCCAACATCGCCGCCGCCAGGTCCGTCGCGTCCTTGGCGGGGTAGCGCAGGCCGCGCCAGTGGGGGTCGTCGAACTCGGAGATTCCCACCAGCAGCGCCATGCGCCGGGGCGTGTACGCGCTCGACAGGGCCTCCTCGTCGAGCCGCAGCGGCACCAGTCCGCCCTTCTCCGTCCCCAGGGACGAAGGACCCGCGCACGCCGTCAGCGCGGCCAGCAGGATGGGAAGAAGGCGCCTCACATTCACCTGATCAGCGGGGATTCTGGCTGCTTCGAACGCGGACGTCGAACCTCGTCACCGCCAGCATGCCTTGTTCCCATCGCTCACCTTCTCCCACCAGCACGCGCTTCACCTCGTCGACCGAGGGTTGCAGGCCCGTGGGGGAGGCGGCCAGCCACAGCGTCAGCGGGCCGGACTCGCCCTCCAGGCTGACGCCGGAGAGGCCCTGGGGGTCCTGCAGGTCATGCGTTCCCGCCTCCAGGTCGAACGGTCCGAGCAACTGGGGCTCCTCGCCCGCGCGCTGCTGGAAGAGCAGGGCGGTGCCCGCCTCGGTGGCGTGGTAGCGAAGGAGGAGCACGTCGCGCGAGTCCACCTGGGTGTCCGGGTCCAACCGGCGCAGGCTGCCATCCGCGCCCCGAACCACCACCGCCAGCTCCAGCGCGATGCGCCCCACCTGGCCCTTCACCCCGGGCTCCTGGGACGCGGTCCCCACCTCCACCCCGGTGCCTCCCTGACGCAGCCGGGGCACCACGACCACCGCGAGCAGGCCCGCGGCCACGGCCCCGGCGATGAGGCCCCACCGTTGGGTGTCCAGCCGGGGCGCGCGCAGCCGCCGTCGCACCCGGGCGAAGCCCACCTCGTCCAGCGGCGCGTCGCTCCGGGGCGGGGCCAGGGCGAGGAGCACCGCGTCCACCTGTCCATCCAGGACGTCGGGGCCGGAGTGGGTGGCGAGGAAGCTTTCACACGCCTCACACGCGGTGGCCAGGTGCTCGCGGAAGTACTTCACCGCGTCCGGCTCACGACGGGCAAGAGCGTGTAGCGCCTCGTCATCCAGGTGTCTCATGACCTCTCACTCCCACCGACCGGCGAGCACTCGCCGCAGCAACTCTCTTTTGATACGGCCCCGGAAGCGCTCGAGTCTCATCGTCACGGCGCTTTTCCCCACGCCCAGCTGCTCGGCAATCTCGCGCGCGGACAGCTCTCCTTCGATATAGAAAAGCTGGACTGTCCGCTTCTCTTCGCCCTCGGGCAGCTCGGAAATCAGCTGGCGGACCACCTCGATGTCGCGCTCGAGCTGGAGGGCCTCCGGAAGGGCCGGGACTGTCTCCGGTTCCGGGTCCGCGATGTCGTCTTCCAGGCGCCGCACGCTCGCCTTGCGCTCCAGCCGGGTCCGGGCCCGGTTGCGTGCGATGGACAGGAGCCACGCCTCGAAGGCCCCGGCTTCCTTGAGTCGGGGGAGGGCTCGGAACGCCCGGACGAAGGTCTCCTGGATGACGTCTTCCACCTCGTCCGGGTCCAGCGGGGCGAACCCCGCCATCAGCCTCGCCACGAGGGGGCGAGTGCGCCGGTACAGCTCACTGAAGGCGGAAGTCTCCCCACTCGCCGCGCGCCGCACCCACTCCGCCAGTCCCTCCGTGGAACCCACCTGTCCTCCAAGACCCCCGGCGGTGTCCGGTGGCCACGCGACTGGCTCGACTGGCCCCTGCCCACTCCAGGAAGCGGGCGGGGCGGGCCGCTTCCTACTGGCTCCCAGGGGGGGCTTGGAGAGAAGAATGCACCTCGCCGTTTCATTTTCGCGAAGGACCCCGCCATGCGCGTCATCAACTTCAACCCTGGCCCCGCCGGCCTGCCCCTGCCCGCCCTGGAGCGCGCCCGGGACGAGCTGCTCGACTTCCAGGGCTCCGGCATGTCCGTGATGGAGCACAGCCACCGGGGCAGGGAATACGAGGCCGTCCACGACGAGGCCATCGCCCTGCTGACCGAGCTGACGGGACTGCCGTCCACCCACCAGGTGCTCTTCCTCACCGGCGGCGCGTCGCAGCAGTTCGCCCAGGTGCCGATGAACTTCCTCACCCCCGACACGAGCGCGGACTACCTCATGACGGGCGTGTGGAGCGAGAAGGCGCTCGACGAGGCGAGGTACTACGGCAAGGCCCGCGTCGCGGTGACGACGGTGCGGCCCGACAAGCACTACACGCGGGTCCCCCGCCAGGACGAGCTGAAGCTGGACCCCCAGGCCTCGTACGTCCACCTGACGAGCAACAACACCATCTACGGCACCCAGTGGCACACGCCGCCGGACGTGGGCACCGTCCCGCTGGTGGCCGACATGAGCTCCGACTTCCTATGGAAGAAGATGGACCTGTCGCGCTTCGGGCTCGTCTACGCCGGCGCGCAGAAGAACCTGGGACCTTCCGGCGTGACGCTGGTGGTGGCGGACAAGGGCTTCATCGCGCGAGGGCGCAAGGACATCCCGAAAATCTTCCGCTACTCCGTCCACGCGGAGAACAACTCGCTCTACAACACGCCCCCCACCCTGGCCATCTACCTGGTGCGCAACGTGCTCGCGTGGATGAAGAGCGTGGGCGGCCTGGAGCAGGTGGAAGCGTGGAACCGCCAGAAGGCGGAGCTCTTGTACGGCGCGCTCGACAGGCTCTCCGGCTTCTACCGGGCGCCGGTGGAGCGCGAGTCCCGCTCGGTGATGAACGTCGTGTTCCACCTGCCCACGCCGGAACTCGACGCGGCCTTCGTCGCTGACGCGAAGCAGCAAGGAATGGTGGGGCTGAAGGGGCACCGGACGGCGGGCGGAATCCGGGTTTCCACGTACAACGCCGTGACTGTGGAGAATGTGCGCACCCTTGTCACCTTCATGGAACATTTCGTGAAGACCCGCGGGTAGTCTCCGTCGAACTCGCGGAACAACTCATCTGGAGGGTTTCATGAAAGCCACGCTGCCCGCCGTCGCGCTCTGCCTGCTGTTCGCCGTGCCCGCATTCGCCAAGGAAGTGGCCGGGGTGAACTATCCGGACACCGCGAAGGTGGGCGACAAGGAGCTGAAGCTCAACGGTGTGGGCCTTCGCAAGAAGGTCGTCTTCAAGGTCTACACGGTGGGGCTGTATCTGGAGACGCCGTCGAAGGACGCGGCGCAAATCATCGCCGCGGACGAAACCAAGCGCGTCCGCATGTACATGCTGCGTGACCTGGACAAGAAGACCATCACCGAGGCCATCTCGGACGGCTTCAAGAAGAACGCGGGCGCCAAGCTCCCCGCGCTCCAGCCCAAGCTGGACTCGTTCAACGCGTCCATCCCGGACCTGAAGAAGGGTGACGAGCTCATCCTGACCTACGTGCCGGGCAAGGGCACCGAGGTGAAGAGCACCAAGGGTGGCGAGGACATCTCCGTGGAGGGCAAGGACTTCGCGGACGCGCTCTTCTCGGTGTGGCTGGGCAAGGACCCGGTGGATGGCGGCCTGAAGGACGGAATGCTCGGCAAGGACTGAGCGAGTCGTCACACCTCGCGTCACCTCGGGCGCCCCGTGTCTCGGTGAGAGGCACGGGGCGTCTTCGCGTTTTCGGGCGCCCTGGGTGACGCTTGAAATACGTGGATGCGTGGCGCGTAGTAGGAACGTGCCCGGCTGCACGGCGACGCCGGGTCTGATAGCAACCGGCCGGTCAGGAGGACGACATGGGTGGTATTTGCGCGTGGCTGGTGCTGGGTGGAATCGCCGGCTGGTTGGCGAGCATCATCAAGGGCACGAATGCGAAGATGGGAATCTTCGCCAACATCGCGACCGGCGTGGTCGGTTCGATGATTGGCGGCTGGCTGTTCAGCCTGCTGGGCGGCCGGGGCGTGACGGGGCTCAACCTCTATTCGCTGGCGGTGGCCACGGTGGGGGCGGTCATCCTCATCAGCATCGTCCAGGCGATACGCAAATAGCGGCCGGGGCCCCTCACGCCTTCAGAAGAGGCTGAGCTGGGGTGACGGCGGGGGCTTGCGCGGCGGACGCCGGAAGGTGTCCGGCGCGTCCTCGGTGATGTAGGAGGTGCGCAGGCCGACCTTGCGCGCCGTCGTGTCGAAGAGGCGGTGGATGGTCTCCGCGTAGAGGCCTTCGCCGCGCATGCGGTGCTTGAAGCGGGAGTCGTTGAGCTCCCCACCGCGAATCTCCCGGATGCGGTGCAGGACGCGCTCGGCGCGCAGGGGCAGCTTGGCGCGCAGGCGTTCCTCGAAGACGTCCTTCACGGGCCCGGGCAGGCGCACCAGGGTGAAGTGCGCGCGGCTGGCGCCGGCCTCACGCACGGCGGTGAGCACGCGGTGGATGTCCTCGTCGTTGAGCCCCGGGATGATGGGGGCCACGGAGACGGCCACGTTGAGGCCGGCCTCGGCGAGGCGGCGAATCGCGAGCAGCCGCCGCTGGGGGGAGGCCGCGTAGGGCTCCATGGCGCGTGCGACTTCCGCGTTGTGGAAGGGCAGGCTGATGCTGACCCAGAGCCGGGCGTCGCGCGAGATTTGCTGGAGCACGTCGAGGTCCCGCTCGATGAGCACGCCCTTGGTGATGATGCCCACGGGGTTGCGGTACTCGGCGCAGACCTCCAGGCAGGCGCGGGTGAGGCGCATGGAGGCCTCGAGCGGCTGGTAGCAGTCGGTGACGCCGCTGAAGACGACGGTTTCGCCCTTCCAGGACGGGCGCTCGAAGTGCTCTCGCAGCAACTCCGCCGCGCGGGGCTTCACGACGAGCTTCGTCTCGAAGTCGGTGCCCGCGCCGAAGTCGAGGTACTGGTGCGTGGGCCGCGCGTAGCAGTACGCACAGGCATGGAGGCAGCCCCGGTAGGGATTGACGCTCCAGCTGAAGCCCACGTCCGGGCTGTCGTTGTGCGAGACGACCTGCTTGCTGTGGTCTTCAAAGACTTCCAGCCGCGAGGGGGGGATTTCGTCCAGGTACTCCACCGCGGTGCTCGCCCACGGGTTGGGCGGATTGTCGATGGGGCGTGCCTTCACGCGCACAGGGTGGGGCTGAAAGTGCGTTCAGTCAAGGGTTAGAGTAGCGAACGATTTTTTCTGGCCGCGGTTGAGGTGGAATGCGCTCCGGGTCCGTTTCCTGTCGGTAGCATCAACGTCAAGCAGGAGCTCTCGCGCATGAAGTCTCTTGGAATGAAGCCGCTTCTGACAGTCCTGTCAGTGCTGGTGGTCTCCCTGGTGGGATGCGGGGTTGCGGAGGAAGCGTCCCACGTCCCTCCTGGTTCCACGTCCCAGGCCCTGGCCGGACCCTATGATGCGTGGGTTGCCCGCCACGCGCTCACCGCCGCCCAATACCAGACGGAGTTCAATACCTGGACCGGGCAAGGCTATCGCCTCTCCTATGTCAGCGGCTACGAAGACGGAGGCAGTGTCCGTTACGCGGCCATCTGGGAGCAGACGAGCGGCCCGGCCTGGCGGGCCTTCCACGGGCTGACCTCCGCGCAGTATCAGACCACCGCCGTCAATCAAAACGCGCAGGGATACCGCCCGGTGGTGGTCAACGGCTACAGCGTCGGAGGCGTCGCCTACTTCGCGGTCATCTTCCATTCGGACGGGGTCGCCGCGTGGGTGGCCCGCCACGACCTGACCGCGGCCCAGTACCAGACGGAGTTCAACACCTGGACCGGGCAGGGCTACCGGCTCGTGCACGTCAGTGGTTACACGTCCGGTGGCGCTGAGCGCTATGCGGCCGTCTGGGAGCAGACCAGCGGGCCGGCCGCGCGGGCCTATCACGGGCTGACCGCGGCCCAGTACCAGTCCACGTTCAATACCAACGCGTCCCAGGGCTACCAGGTCGCGAAGGTCAGCAGCTACAACGTGGGCGGCACGGACCGGTATGCGGCCATCTTCCATGCGTCAGCGGGGATTCCGATTGCCGCGCGTCATGGCCTCACCTCCGCTGGCTACCAACAGGCCGCGACGGACCTCAAGAACCAGGGATACCGCCCCGTCGTGGTGGCGGCGCACAACAATGGGAGCCAGCCCGAGTTCGCGCTGGTCTGGCAGAACCTGACGTTCAGCGCGGCGGACCTGCGGCACATCGACACCACCGTCCAGCAGGCGATGTCCAACACGAACACCGTCGGCCTGTCGCTGGCCATCACGCGCCGCGGGCGTCTCGTGTTCGCCAAGGGGTATGGCCTGGCCGACCAGGCCAACAGCACCCCGGTCAACTCCTCCCACCGCTTCCGCGTCGCCAGTGTGTCCAAGCCGATGACTTCCATCGGCATCATGAAGCTGATTGAGAACGGCCAGATTCAACTGACGGACCGCGTCTTCGGCCGGGGCGGATTGCTCGGTGAGACGTACGGCGCGCAGGGCTCCTACCGGGACAGCCGCGTCCTGAACATCACGGTCCAGCAACTGCTGGAGCACACCGCGGGCGGCTGGGACAACGACGGCGCGGATGGGACGGGTGACCCCATGTTCATGAACACGAGCATGACGCACGCGCAGCTCATCCAGTGGGTGTTGCAGAACGTGTCGCTCGAGTTCGCGCCGGGGACGACGTACCAGTATTCGAACTTCGGCTACAGCGTCCTGGGTCGCATCATCGAACGCGTCACGGGGATGACCTATGACGCCTATATGCAAAGCCAGGTGTTCACGCCCAGCGGCGCCACCAGCTTCGCCGTCGGAGGCGATACACTGGCCGCGCGTCTGTCGAACGAGGTCGTCTACTACCAGCTTGGCGCGGGGGCCTTCAATCCATACGGCATGCCGGTGCGTCGCATGGATGCGCACGGCGGCTGGGTCGTCACGCCCATCGACTTGCTGCGCGTCTCCGTTCGAGCGGATGGGTACTCGACCGTCCCGGACCTGCTGAGCACAAGCTCGCTCACCACGATGACCACGCGCACGACGGCGCCCGATACCTTGGGCAACCCCGTCAACTATGCGAAGGGCTGGTCCGTGAACAGCCTCCCCAACTGGTGGCATGGCGGCTATGTCCCGGGCACCCTGGCCCTGCTGGTGCGGACCGATGACCGCTATGGGCCGAGCCGCGCCGAGGAGTTCACCTGGTCCGCCATGACCAACTCCAACAACAGGGCCGGCTCGGGCACGTCGGACATCAACCTCGACAGCCTCATGTGGAGCGTCGTGAATGGCGTCAGCGCCTGGCCCGCGCACGACCTGTTCTAATCACGGCTCGTGGGACCGGCGGGGCTCGCAAGCGCCTCCGCCGGTCCGTTGGTGCGCTATCCCGCGGGAAGGACCTTCCTCCCGTCGGGGCGTCCGATAGTCCGCGGCCAAGGTCAAGACCGGGGAGCAAGAGCCGGCGGCCCGCTCACTCCGAGTGGCCGAGCCCCGTCCATGTCGTCAGCGTGACGCCCGAGTACGCCGAGTATACGCGGAGGCCGACGAAGTACGTGCCCGCCGTCGGCGCCGTCAACGTGCAGGTCTCGGTGTTGCCGCCGAGATAGGGCCGACATTGGTAGGCCGTCGTCGTCGGGGCCGTGCCGAAGTTGACATAGAGGTCCGCGTCACCCGTGCCGCCGCTGAGCGCGAACGTCACGGCCGATTGGCCCGAAGGGACATCGACCGTCCAGTAGTTGAAGTGGCCGACGATGCTGTCCGCGATATTGATGATCGGGTCCCAGGGCGGTGGGGGAGGAGGAGGAGGGACCACGGGGATGGGCCAGGGCCAGGGCCAGCGCCAGGGCGGGCAGAGGGGTGGATCGTCGAACGTGCCGGTCAGGTTGACTCCCGAGAACACTGACCTCCCATAAAGGCCGACATGGTACCTGCCTGCCTGCGGCAGCGTGAACGTGCAGGTCTCGTTGTTGCCGCTGAGGTTCGGACGACAGTGGTAGGTCGTCGTGGTCGGCGGCGCGCCGAATCTGGCGTAGAGGTCCACGTCACCCGTGCCGCCGCTGACCTTGAAGGTCACTTGCGACCTGCCGGCGGGGACATCGAGACTCCAGTGCTGGAAGGAGCCCGCGCTACCCGAAAGGCCGGTCATCGACAGCCAGGGGGTGGGCCCGGGGCCCTCCACTTCAACGCCGATACATACCGCCTTCCAGGCGTTGCTCACCGAGGTGATGGTAGCGGCGTCGTAGCCCAGCTGTGCGGCGGCCTGCTCGGTCGCGGTCTTGGCCGCCTCGAAGTTGGAGCTGGCGATGAGGATGTCCCTGTTGGCCTTGTAGAAGATATTCGCGGCCTTCTCGATGCCGATGCCCGCGACCACCGTCGTCGTCTTCGCGCGTGGGTGCGTGCCGCCCTGAGACAGCAAGTAGAACGCCAGATTGGAGATACCCGAGCTGTAGTGCACATCCACGCCGGAGGAGTAGTCGCTGTAGCAGTCGAGTGAGTCGCCATCCTGTGTGGGATTGGCCATGTATCGCAGGGCGTCGTTCGGGATGTGCGGCGTCCAGATGCCGTCGCCGATCTCCCACGTGTGAGGGCTGACGACCTTGCCGTCGCCGTACCACTCGCAGACCGCACCGAAGATGTCCGACAGGGACTCGTTCAGACCGCCGGACTCACCCGAGTAGATGAGCTCGGACTCGTAGTCGGTCACGGCGTGGGTCAGTTCGTGCGCGGTCAAGTCCAGCGAGTTCGCCAGGTTGCTGGCGTTCACGCCGTCACCGTCGCCATACACCAGTTGCGTGCCGTCCCAGAAGGCGTTCACATAGGCGACACGGTGGTGCACGGTGCTGAGGAGCGCCGCGCCCGCGTTGTCGATGGAGTCACGGCCAAACAGCTCGCTGTAGCAGTCATACACCGTGCCCAGATGGTCGTAGTTGGTGTTGACGACCGGGTCGGGGTGCTCAGCCTGACCCTCGCCGCGGACCAGCGTACCGGGCAGCGTGGAGGCGTTGTTTCCGTTGTAGATGCGCCGGTTGAGCGCGGAGTGGATGCGCGGATGCACGGCGAGCAATTCGCCATCATGCGCGTCCACATAGACCAGGCCTTTGGAGGGGATGCCCGCGCGCTGGCCTTCGACTTGGACCTGCCATGCCAGATGCATCTCCTCGTCACCTTCGGGACGGAGGAATACCTGCTGCGGGGAACCCACGGCCGTGGCGGGCTCCGCACGCGAACCACGTACCGCCACCTGGGCGGCGTTCTCGGGCGGTATCACGCCCGCTCTCGAAACGCGGCTGCCACCCCGTGCGTTGCCGTTGACCGCGTAGACGGCTCCCTGGGAATCCACGTGGAGCACCAGGGCGCTACCGATGACGGGCAAGCCCCCGTGGAACTGCTGGAAGCGCAAGTGCCGGTGGCCCTGCTCGTCCACGTTCTGCTTGCGGAACACCAGGTCCTCGCCCCGGATGCGGAACTCCGACGCCACGTCATTCAACACTCCACGGACATCCTCCCCCGTGGCCCGTGACTTCTCGGTGAAGACACGCGGGACGCGGCCGAGGTCGCGGCGGACGAAGTAGTGGCCATCTGTCCTGGAGCCGGCGTGTGGCCTGGCCGCGGATGCCGGCGCGGTCGCCTCCACGTGTGTGGCCACCGAGGGGGCCATGGCAGGTGGCACCTCTCCGGACGGGGCATCGCACGCCGTGATGCTGGCGCAGAGGCAGGTGGTCCATATGACGAACGCAGAGGGAAACTTCATGGCTTCTCCTTGGCTCTCGCCTCGATGGAGGAACTCCGGGTCGGGTCCGGAGCACCTCCCCATGGCAATCCGACTCCGCCGGACGGCCGCCTTGTCACACGCGCTCTGATCCAACCGATGGCATCCGCCAAGCGTGCTCGAGGCCAGGGGTTTTGGGGATTCCCTAAAACGAGGGAGAGGAGTGTCCAGCGTGTCGTGAATCTGAAATTCATTGCTCCAATCGCGCGCAGGAAAGACCTCGCACGACATTGCTGCCCTCCGCTTCGGTGGTGGATTCCCCCTATTTCTCCGGGTTTGTTGTTTTTGTATCTAATGAACGCGCGTCATCCACATCACCGCATTGCAGAAGGGATAGACCATGATGCGTGGCATCCGCTGGCTCGCCGCATGTTTGTCGTTCTTACTCTCTGGCTGTTCCGCCGGAGAGCTCGAGCCCTCCGAGGCCTCACAGCCAGAGCAGAGCGTCCTCACGAGCGATGCCCGCCTCCAGGACATCGCGACGGCGCTGAGCGCGCTCCCCGACGTCCAGGTTCTGGGCTCACACGGTGACGGCGTGCCGTACATGATTCATGGAGAGCTGGGATGGGTGGGCCAGAGCCTCGCGGACGTCACGGTCTGGCAGGCCCACGGGCTGGTGACCACGGCACTGGAGCGCATCGCCCCGTCTTTCCGCCTCGACGCGCGCGACCTGGTGCCTCGGCGAATCGCTCGTGACACGCAGGGACGCACCCATCTCCGGTACTCGCAGACCAAGGACGGCCTGCCGGTGGTCGGTGGTGAGTTGGTGGTGCACCTGGATGCGTCTGGACGGGTGTACGCGGTGAACGGCTCGGCGCGGGATGGGGAGCAGGTCCCCTCCAGGCCCGGCATCGCGCTGGAGGCCGCCCAGCAGGTGGCCTTGCGGAAAACGCCGGGCGCCAGCGCCTTGGAGGGCATGCCTCGCCTCGTTTACGTCCGTGCGACCGCGAAGGACCCGCTGCGGTTGACCTGGGAGGTGCGGGTGACGGGCACCGCCGCCGCTACGCCCCTGCGGGACCGTGTCTACGTGGACGCCTCGGATGCCTCCATCGTCCTGCGCGCGCCGGAGATCCACGATGCGCTCAACCGCAGGGTGTACAGTGCCAACAACGCCACCAGCCTCCCCGGTACGCTCAGGCGCGGCGAGGGGCAGAGCGCCACGGGCGATGCCCACGTGGACGGCAACTTCGACGTGCTGGGAACCACGTACGACTGCTTCAACACACTGTTCGGGCGTGACTCGATTGACAATGCGGGCCACACGCTCACCAGCACCGTGCATTACTCCACCCACTACGTGAATGCCTTCTGGGACGGCACGCAACTGGTGTGCGGCGATGGAGACGGGGTCAACGCCGGGCCGCTGTGCACGGACCTGGATGTGGTGGCCCACGAGCTGACCCACGCGGTGACGGATTTCGAGTCCGGCCTCATCTATACCGGCGAGTCCGGCGCGCTGAACGAGTCCCTGTCGGACATCTTCGCCTCCGTTTGCGAGAGCTGGTCGAACTCGTGGTCCATGGGCCCGGACATCTGGAAGATTGGCGAGGACATCTGGACGCCCGCCACGCCCGATGACGCCCTCCGATACATGAACGACCCGGTCCTGGACGGCGCCTCGTTGGACTACTACGGGGACTACTCGTCCGACACCGACGTGCATTACGCGTCGGGCATCTCGAACCTGGCGTTCAAGCTGCTGGCCACCGGCGGTGTGCATCCGCGCGGGCGCACCCCGACGGAAGTCCCAGGCATTGGCGTAGAGGCCGCTGCTCGCATCTTCTACAAGGCCAGCACCGACTACTTCACCGCCAGCACCACCTTCGAGCAGGCCAAGACCTATACCCAGTTCGCGGCGCAGGACCTCGGCTTCAGCGCGGCCGTGCTGGAGTCCGTGAGCCTGTCCTGGCAGGTCGTGGGCTTCCCTCTCTACTTCCCGACGTTCTGCACGACCCTTCCTCGCTTCAGCGGTACAGTGACGAACCTCAACGGCGCGGTGGGTTCGAACCGGTACTACTGCGCGGACGTCGGCGCATTCACCTCCCCGTACTTTACCCTGGGCGGAGGCACGGGTGACGCGGACCTTTACGTGCGATACGGCGCTGCTCCAACGAAGAGCGTCTACGACTGCCGCTCCTACTCGACGACCAACACCGAGGTGTGTACGGGCACGTCACGGCCCGTACCGGGCAGGTTCTGGGTCATGATCAACGGGTACCGGGCCTACTCCGGCGTGACGTTCAGCTATTCCTTCTGAGCGGTGCGCGGGCAGGGATGGCGGGCGGCTGCCCGCTCCGGGGACAGGGCCATCCCAGACTGAAGACGAGTACGCGGGACTGAAGGCGCGTTCAGTCAGGTACTGGATGCGTGCGAGGTTGAGGGGAAGGCGCGCCCAGGAGCGTTACACCGCGACATTCCTCCGCATGGAAGGGCCGCGAATGAGATTCCTCCTGCTCCTGCTCTCTTTGTTTCTTTCGAGCTGTGCCTCCCCGGCCCGAGGCGTGGCCGCGCAAGGGGACGCGGTGGCCTCTGATGCCGACCGGATTGTCCGTGACCTCTGCGACAAGCAACTCGCGCTGCTCGGCGAGGAGTCCCACCATGGCAATGGCAGGACCATCGCTTTCAAAGCGGAACTGACCCGCAGGCTCGTGGAGGAATGCCAATACGATGCCTTCTTCATCGAGACAGGCATCTATGACTTCCTTCACCTCCAAGCGCTGAGAGAGGCGGGCCAACCCGTCAGCGAGGACCTGGTCGCCACTGCGATTGGTGGGATGTGGGCCAATCAGGAGATGGCGCCCCTGATTCCGTTCCTGTCCGAGCGACTCAAGGCGGGGACCCTCATCGCGGGTGGGATTGATGACCAGATCAACCGAGGCACCTACGCCCAGCGCGAGATGACGCGTGACCTCATTCCCTTTCTGGAGGGCCCGAGGCAGGCCGCGTGCGGAGAGGAAATCGAGAGGAACATGTCCTGGAAGTACGACGACGCCCACCCATATACGGCGGAGCACATGAAGTTCATCCTGGGCTGCTGGACGGAGCTGGGGGCGGTGCTCTCCAGGCCCGGAGTGGCTGTGACGCCGAGGGCTCGAGGCCAGTTGCAGATGGTCCGCAGCCTTGAGCGGAACTACACCCGTCAGGTCGCCGCGATGTCCCGGGCTCCGGACGCGTCTGGAGGGACCTGGAGCTGGAGCGATTTCGATGACCGCTCCCGCTCCATGTTCATGAATCTGGAATGGCACCTGGCCCAGTCAGCCAGGCCCCGAAAGGCCATTGTCTGGCTTGCCACCGTTCATGCGGCGAAAGACCTCAAGGGCCTGGATGCGGACACCCGGCACGGGACGTCCTTCGGGTCCTACGTCCAGGAGAAGTTCGGGGCGCGGGCCTTCGTGTTGGGCTTCTCCGCGCGCTCCGGGAGCTATTCCATCGGCAGCACCCCTCGCACGAATTCCCTCGCGCCCGCGCGGGACGACTCCCTGGAGGGCTGGGCGTTTTCGGGCCACACCGGGGACACGCGGTATCTGGATGGGAGCCAGCTGCGTGACTTCGGGCCCCGAGTGGCGCGTCCCTTGAACTACGCGTGGATGACGGCTCCCTGGGCCACGGTCATGGATGGGCTGCTCATCTTCCGGGAAGAAGCCCCACCGCGCCCGGTGACCCGGGCGAGCCCAGCGCCGCATTGACCCCACCAGCGAGTCCCGGAGGGGTCAGGGGCGCTCCATCTTCAGTACCACTGTGAGAGTCATTGTCACCCCAGTCATCCAAGGACTGGCGCTCAATCAAAACCGAGACAAGCATGGTGGCGCCGTGCCCCGCTCCTCGACTGGCCCCAGGTCCTGGGGCCCCGGAGTCACCATGCAGCCTCATTCGCTGTTCTCCCGCGTCGCCTGTCTATTTTCACTCGTCACCCTGGGTTGTGGCGCTCCTGATGCAAAGGAGCCCGCGGCCCAGGCGGACCAGCCCTCCGCGGTAGGTCACTACCGCTGCATCCCGCTCTCCGCGGAAGCGCTGCGCGTGACGGCACCGTCCACGGCCCTCGTCGTGGGAGACTCACGGCAGGAAGCCCAGGTCACCACGGCCCGGCTCTGCCCCAGCGGGCAGGTGCCCCAGGCGGTGTACAACCCGGCGCCGCCGCGCCCGCTCGCGTCCTGGCTGCCCGCGATGCCCGGCGCGTCCGAAGACAATCGCCCCGTCCATGCGAGCGCCGACTCCATCTTCTACGTGGGGGTGTACAAGCCGACGTCAGAGACGGGTTACTCGCTGGGGGTGGGCGCGCGTCTTCAGATCAACAACCCCCAGGTTGCCCACACCTTGGACCAGGCCAGCACGGTGGTGTCGATGGTCCGGGGCGCCAGCACGTCGATTGTCGCGACGGGCTACCGCAAGTTCCAGACGTCGTATCCCACCCTGCTCGTCGGCCACACGGTGGGAGGCGTCTTCCAGCACGTCACGGGATGGGTGCAGGTCCACCCGAGCTACTACCCGGGGATGGACCTGAGCGGCTACATCGGCGCGAAGCCGCGTTTCTTCGTCCTCTATTCGGGAACCGACTGGTGGGTGTATTTCAATGATGCCTGGGTGGGCTACTTCCCCGGCTCACGGTGGGGCGGCGCCTTCACGTCGGGCGACATGGCCCACTGGTACGGTGAGGTGTTCGACGCGGGTGCGCGCCTGCCGCCGGTGACGGACATGGGCAACGGCCTGTTCCCACCGAACGCGGCCTCCGGCGCCATCGACGAGATGTGCACCCACTCGGGCACCAACTGCTACAGCATTGGTGCCGGGCAGACGTATGTCTCCAACGCCGCGTACTACGGCCTGTACTACCCGGGCCTTTCGAACCTCCGTTACGGCGGAAACGGCGGCGGGTAGCCTCCGCTCGGAAGCTTGGGACACGGGCGGGTCCTCGCTCTGGGGGCATCGCCCGGTGTGTAGATTCAAGGGGTTGACGCGCCGCTCGGGCATCGGGCGGCGCGGTCGCGAGAAAATCGTCGAGGTCGCGAATCCGTTCGTCGGGTGCCCGCCTCTTAGTGGGCGAGGCAGGGCATTTTCCCCGCCGCCGTCTTCCAGGGACTCGCATGGCCGCCGCCCACCCGTTGACCGCTGCTCCCGACGCGATGCTGCTCGCGGCCCACGCGGGTGATCGCGACGCGATGCTCCGCCTCCTCCAGGTGCTCCAGCCCAACCTCAGGCGGTACGCGCAGCAGCGCTGCTTCATCAGCGACATCGACGACGCGGTCCAGGAGTCGCTGCTCTTGCTGGCTCGCCACCTGGGCTCGGTCCGGAAGCTGGCGTCCCTGTCGGGCTGGTTGTTCCGCATCGTTCAACGCGAGTGCCGCCGCCTGGGACGAGTGGCCCTCAAGCAGGACCCCTACGAGGAGGCGCTCGTCGACCAGTGGATGGTCTCGCACACGCCGGACTCCGCTCGGCTCGATGTGGCCTCGGCGCTGGAGTCATTGCCCCCGCACTACCTCGAGGTTGTCCTGTTGCGCGACTTCGAGGAGCTGTCCATCCGCGAAATCTCGGAGCGCCTGGGCGAGGACGTGCCCGCCGTGAAGAGCCGGCTGCACCGGGCCCGCGCCATGGTGCGCGAGTACCTGCTGGCCTGACCTTTCATCCCCGCCTCATCGACATCCGAAGAAGGAGACCCGTCATGGCCAATCCCATGTCCACCCTCGGCATCATCCACACCGTGCTCAGCCTTCCCCCCATCGTCTTCGGTGTCTGGGGCTTCCTTCGCGACGGACGCATCGACCCCGGCACCCGCGTGGGCAGGCTGTATCTGCTCGGCATGGTGGCGTCGATTCTCACGTCGTTCGGTCTCTCCAGCACGGGCGGCTTCAACCCCGGCCATGGACTGGGCCTGCTCGCGCTCGTGCTCATGGCGGTGGGCGTCGTCGCCTCGCGCGTGGGGGGATTCGGCCGCGCCACGCCCTACGTGCAGACGCTGTCGCTGTCCGCCAGCTTCATGGTGCTGCTGGTGCCCGGCATCAACGAGACGTTGACGCGCCTTCCCGCGGGCCAGCCCATCGCCAGCAGTCCGGAGTCGCCGCCCGTGCAGACCGCCCTGCTCGTGCTGGTGGCCTTCTTCTTCCTCGGTGCCACGTACCAGGTGCTGAAGCTGCGGGCGCTCGCGCGAAGGAGCCCGGTGGTCGGCTCGGTGGCGTGACGCGTGCTTCGCCTGAGTCATTCCCCCTGCCGCCGTCGCGGGAATGGGTGACGGCGCCTACGCCTCCAGCCGCTTGCGCAGCACTCCAACACGACTGCGGCCCACAGGCAGTCGGGTGCCGTCTCGCAGCTCCACCGAGGTGCGCGAGCCCTCCGTGGAGATGAGCTCGCGGATGTCTGTCACTCGGATGAGATAGGAGCGGTGGATGCGGAAGAAGTCGGCGGGGAGCAGTTGCTCGAGCCGCTCCAGGCTCTTCTCGCTCAGCTCCGTGCCGCCTCCTCGCAGGACCAGCTCGGTGTAGTCGCCAGCGCCCTGGATGTACGCGACGGAGTCCAGGGGCACGAGGACCACGCCTCCGCCCTTCCTCACCGCGAGAGCCCGCAGGGGCGTGGCCGCGCGGCTTCCCACCCGGGCGAGCGCGAGGGCGAGCCGCTCCGGCGTGTATGGCTTGGGCACGAAGTCCAGCACCCCCAGCTCGAAGGCGCGCAGCGCCTGGTCTGTGTTCGCGGACACCACCACAGTCTGGAACGCGCCCGCGGCCACCTCCTCGAGCAGCGCGAAGCCGTCTTCCCCCGAGAGGTTCAGGTCCAGCAGCAGCACGTCAACGGTGCGCTCGGCCAGCAGCTCGCGTGCTTCGTCCAGACTCGCGCACACGCGCGGGGGCGGAGCGTCCGGCCCCAGCTGCTGCTCGCACAGCCGGGCGAGACGGCGCGCCGCCAGCGGTTCGTCCTCCACGATGAGCAGTCTCACGCCGGCACCTCCACCCGCGTCCTCCAGCCCGCATCCGTAGGCCCATCCTCGAGCCTCCACGCGCCAGGGAAGGCCTCCTCCAGACGCGCGCGCAGGTAGCGCGAACCGGTGCCCTCACCACCCCCCGGGCGCGTCCCCGTGCCCGGAGGCGCGAGGAAGACGTAACGCCGACGGGGCCCCGTGCCTTCGGCGACGAGGCTGCTTTCGAGTCGGAAGGTGTGGGGCGAGACGTAGCGGTTGTGACTGAAGGCGTTCTCCAAGAGCGTGTGCAGCAGGGCAGGGGGGACGGGGGCCGACAGGTCAACGCCCTCGGTCTCCAACTGGAACGCCGTGCCCTGTCGGCAGCCCATGACCTCCAGATGGGCGCGGCACAACTCCAACTCGCGAGCGAGCGGGATGGTGCGCTCACCGGAGACGGCGAGCAGATGCCGGTACACCGCGCCCAGGGCCTCGATGAAGCGCACGGCCTGCGCGGGCTCCGTCTCCACCCACTCGCTCAGCGCGCCCAGCGTGTTCATCAGGAAGTGCGGCTGCAGGCTGCGCTTGAGCAACTCCAGTTGCAGGCGCTCCGCGGCGCGCGTCGCACTCTCGAACCGCTCCTGCTGACGGCGCTGCCGCCGGGCATGTATCGCCGTGAGGCAGACCAGGAGCCCTCCGAAGGCGACGAAGAAGCCGCGCTCGGAGAAGCCCCAGGGTTCCAACAGGTAGAGCGTCCCGGCGAAACAGAGCCCCGCCAGCGCGCCCAGGGCTCCCCCCGGTTCCCCTCTCCGCCACGCGCGCACGGCGAGCGCCGTGGAGACGACGAGCGAGGCCCCGAGCGCCACGCTGTTCTTGGCATCGAAGCCCGGAACGAAGACGAGCGCGAGCAGCCCCATTCCCAGTCCCATCCACCGCAGCCAGCGGAGTGGCTCGCCGAAGGCCGCGTGGACGGTCGCTGGCAGCAGCGCCGCCACCGCCAGCACGGCCGCCGCTTGCAGTCGCAGCCGCAGCGCGTGCTGTGGGTAGGGATAGTTGGCGAGCCCGCGCCACGACTCCATCAGGACGAGCGCCGCGGCGGCGAGGCACAGCACGCCGAGCAGGAGCGTGGCGAGCCCATCGTGAGCGAGCCGCACGCGCACGAGGTGGTAGAGCCCCATCAGCACCAGCGCGCCCAGCATGCAAAGGGCTGGCACCAGGCCGAGCATCCGCATCTGAGCGAGTGACGCGGCCTCGCCCACCAGCATGTAGTGGACGGTGCCCACGGGTTGGAAGCCGAGTCGATGCGCGGAGATGCGCATCGTCAGCACGTGAGGGCCCGGCGCGCTGAGTCCGGTCGGAAGCGGGAGCAGGGCATCGACCCGTCCTGGTACCTCCTCCGAGGGCGTCCGCCCCACCTGTCCATTGCGGCCCAGCAGCCCGCCGTCCCACCACGCCTCCCATGACCCGAGCACCGACAGGGCGAGGGCAGGTGTCGGGGCTCCGGCTTCACGCGGGGGCACGTCCACCTGTGTGCGCAGCCAATAGGGGCCCGTCCCCTCGTTCACCTGGTCGGCCGCCACCGTGCGCCAGCCCCGTGCGTCTCCGGAGAGCGCGACCTCCGGGGAGAGATCCTCCGTGTTCACCTGCACCAGTCCCTGCCGCGCGGAGGGCAGCGCGGCCGAAGCGGTGAGCGAGAGCGCGAAGCATCCCGCGAAGAGGGCGGAGGACATCATGGGCCTCAACATACGCGGCCCGGCGCCGCCCCACGCGCATTCCGGCGACACCGCGAGACGTTGGGCGACCGGCACCCCACGTGCCGTGCAGGCCACCGCATTCTCCTCCCTGAAGACCTTCTCGGAGGAACGCCATGCGTGCCGTGCTCCTGCTTGCCCTCATCCTTCCGTTGTCCCTCGCCCAGGCCCAGGGCCTCCAGCTGCAGCCCCACACCTTCCAGGCCCGCGACGGTCGCACCGTTCAGGCGGAGCTGGGCACCCTCACCGTGCCCCTGCGCCATGCCCACCCCGAGGGCCCGGGCTTGCCCCTGCGCTTCGTGCGCTTCAAGAGCACGAGCGCCTCGCCCGGGGCGCCCATCGTCTACCTCGCGGGTGGCCCGGGAGGCTCCGGCATCGATGCCGCCCGTTATGGCCGCTTCGATTTGTTCCTCGCCTTGCGCGAGGTGGCGGACGTCATCGCGCTGGACCAGCGCGGCACCGGCGAGTCGAACCCGCATCCCGAGTTGAAGCAGTCGTGGGCCATCCCGCTCGACCAGCGCATGGACGAGGCGCTGCTCACCTCCACGGTGAAGAAGGCCGCCGCGGAGGCGAGCCGGACCTGGACCGCGGCCGGCGTGGACCTGGGGGCCTTCACCACAGTGGAGAATGCCGACGACCTGGAGGTGCTGCGCAAGGCGCTGGGCGCGCCGAAGCTCAACCTCTGGGGCATCAGCTACGGCACCCACCTGGGCCTCGCCTACGTGCGGCGCCACGCGGAGCGGGTGGACCACATCATCCTCGCGGGCATCGAGGGGCCTGATGACACCTGGAAGCGGCCTGCCCACGCGGAGGCGCTGCTCGGGCGCTGGGAGGCCGTGTTGCGCGCCGAGGGTGAGCGCGGGCCCGGCCTGAAGGCACGGCTGGCGAAGCTGTTGAAGTCGTTGCGGAGCAAGCCGCTCACGGTGGAGTTCACGGACGAGGAGAAGGGTGACCGCCGCACCTGGAAGGTCAGTCCCTTCGACCTTCAGTGCCTCGCCTTCGAGTCCCTGCGGGACCCGGCCACCTTCCGGCGCTTCCTCCCCCTGCTCACGGCGTTGGAGTCCGGGAACCATGAGGCGATGGCGCCCTTCGCGGGCAGGCTTCGCGAAGGCTTGCTGCGTCCCATGTCGCTCGCGATGGACGCGGCCTCCGGTGTGAGCCCGGCGCGACGCGCCCTCATCGAGCGGGAGGCGGCAAAGGCGGTGCTCGGTGGCAGCGTCAACCCGGGCGCCCTGCTGGCGGAGGATGTGGCCGGCGTGAGCGACCTGGGCGAGTCCTTCCGTGGCCCGCTCAAGGCCGACGTGCCCGTGCTCCTCATCAGCGGCACCCTGGATGGGCGCACGAGCCCTGACAACGCGGAGGCCCTGCGCCCTGGACTCTCCCGGGCCGTGCACCTGGTGCTGGAGGGCGCGGGACACGATGGCCTCTTCCAGTCGGACCCGCGCATCCTGGAGCGGATGAAGTCCTTCCTGAAGGGTGAAGCGCTCCGCGACGAGCGCATGGAGATCAAGGCGAAGCCCTGAGGTCTCCCGCTCGCCCCGCGTTCGTGTGGGGGACGGGCCGCCGCCTCGCGCTCGTCGAGGAGGCGGCCCGACCTCCGCCTGCCGCCGGGCCGGTGCACCGCTCTTGCACCGGCCGCACCTTCAGCGCGCAGCGGCACTCGAACGCGGAGGCAAGACGATGAAGCAGCGCAAGCTGGGTCGGCAAGGGCTGGTGGTCTCGGAGCTGGGGCTCGGGTGCATGGGGATGAGCGAGTTCTACGGCGCCGGGGACGAGGCGGAGTCCCTGCGCACCATCCACCGCGCCCTCGAATTGGGCATCACCTTCCTCGACACCGCGGACATGTACGGGCCCTTCACCAACGAGGAACTCGTGGGCCGCGCCATTCGAGGCCACCGCGAGCAGGTGGTGCTGGCCACGAAGTTCGCCAACGTGCGTGGCGCCAAGGGCGAGTTCCTGGGCATCCGTGGCGACCCGGCCTATGTGAAACAGGCGTGCGAGGCCTCGCTCAAGCGCCTGGGCGTCGACCACATCGACCTCTACTACCAGCACCGCGTGGACCCGAAGGTGCCCATCGAGGACACGGTCGGCGCGATGGCGGAGCTCGTGCGCGCGGGCAAGGTTCGCTACCTCGGTCTGTCCGAGGCCGCGCCCGAGACGATTCGCAAGGCGCACGCCGTCCACCCCATCTCGGCGCTGCAGACCGAGTACTCCCTGTGGACGCGCGACGTGGAGGAGGACGGCGTACTCGCCACGGTGCGCGAGCTGGGCATCGGCTTCGTCTCCTACAGTCCACTGGGCCGAGGCTTCCTCACCGGCCAGTACAAGCGCTTCGAGGACCTGCCCGCGGACGACTTCCGACGACAGAACCCGCGCTTCCAGGGAGACAACTTCCAGAAGAACCTGGACCTCGTGCAGCGCGTGGAGCAGCTCGCGAAGCAGAAGGGCGTGACGTCCGCGCAGCTCGCGCTCGCGTGGGTGATGTCCCGAGGCCCGGACGTAGTGCCCATCCCCGGCACCAAGCGCGTGAAGTACCTCGAGCAGAACGCGGGTGCCGCGCGCGTGGAACTCTCGGGCGCGGACCTCGCCCAGCTCGACTCGGTGTTCCCGGTGGGCGCGGCGACGGGGCTTCGCTACCTGGACATGAGCAGCGTGCACCGCTGACGCGTTCGCACGAAGGCGCTCACCGGCGCTGGGGCGCCCAGGAAGTCACGGGCGATGGGATGGCCGCATGACGCCGTGAACGGCTCCGGGGTGGCGCGGCTTGCGCGAAGAATGGCAAGCCGCGCCCGTCCGGCATCAGGGCACGGTGGTGCGCCGGCGCAGATGCGCCACGCCCACGGAGGGGATGCGGCGCGCGTCGCGTCCGGCCTCGGCGATGAAACCTCCCAACCAGATACCGTCGGGTGTCAGCGCCACGGCATCGACGCTGATGGCGTTGACGCCCCCTCCAATGGGCAGCAACCGTTCGCCATTGAAGACATACGCATGAGTGGGGCCCCCGCCTTCGGGAATGATGGTGCCCACGGCGACGAGGTCGCTCCCGCTGGGGACGAGCTTCCGGAAGCTATGGACACCGCCCCGGCTCTCGTTCATGGGCGGCGGCAGCCCGTTTTCAGCCGTCGCCAACTCCACCCAGGCGGTGCCGTCCCAGTGTCCGAGTGTGATGCGGTCTGGCACGGGCAGGCCCTCCGGCCCCAATTCCATGTTGGTGCTCGCGAAGATGCCGCGCTCCCCGTAGGCGACGGTGATGACGGAGGTGCTCAGGCCTTCGCCCAGGGGCTCGAAGGCGGTGCCATTCCAGTGGACGATGCGCCGCGCCGCCAATGTGCCCACGTGCGTGAACTCCCCCGCGGCGACGAAGGCGGGGTGGTCGGGGTCCTCGTTCTCGGGACGAAGGGCCAGCGCGGACACGGGGCTGTCGAAGCCGTCCGCCACCAGCACGAAACGCTCGCCATCCCAGCGGACCACGCGCCCGGTGGTGTCCAGCAGGGTCGACAGCCAGGGTCGTCCGAGCGAGTCCAGGGTCATGTCGAAGATGAAGCCGTGTGCGCTCAGGTCTCCGAGTGACCGCCACGCTTCCCCGGTCCACGTGAGCACGTGCGACTGGAGGGCGTTCCAGTCAGTACACGAGACATAGATGTCGCCCCGGGCATTCACAGCCAGGTCCGAGCACTCCATCTCCGGCAGTGCCGCCAGCGGCTTCCAGCCCGCGTCACTGAATTGCAGCACGGTGCGCGGAACCGCCTCGCCACCCGCATGGGAGATTTCGCCCAGGATGTGGACGGTGCACTGGGGGCCTCCCGTCGCCATCACATCGGGTCGCCCGCTCAGTCCGTCGCCGGACTCGCCGCCCTCGGTCCGCCACTGGCCGTCTTCGTAGGAGACGAGGCTCTGGGATGCCGCGCCGTTGACGCTGGGGAAGGTGCCCGCGACATAGAGGCGCTCACCGTCGAGCAGGAATCGCTGGATGGGAACTTCCCACAGGGGGAAGGCGGAAGGGCCCTCATCGCCACAGTAGAGCGGCGCGAACCAGACGGTCCGGTTGGGCAGCGTGGCATTGGGCCACGGCTCCCATCCGGTGGTGGGCGACCACTGCGCCAGGGCATTCGCGGGGATGGCCTTGGGGTCGTTCCAGGCATGGCCGTTGACGTGGGAGAAGCATCCACCCACGTGAAGCTTGCCGTCGTTGAACACCAGGTCCGTCACGACGCCTGGGAACTGTCCGGTGCTGACGCCTTTGTTGAGCATCTCCCACGCGGTGCCATTCCAGCGGGCGATGGAGCCCACGCCATCCATGCTGAAGTCGTAGGCGAACGTGCCACCCGCATAGGGCGTCCCGTCGTCTCCGAGCGCGAGCGCGAAGACGCCGTTGCCGATCAGAGGGAGGTCGTACGCCTCCCACGTGCTCCCATTCCACCGGGCGACCATGTTGCTGGAGATGCCACCCACCTGGGAGAAGCCGCCGCCCACCCAGACGGCATCACCGTCGACGAGCAGCTCGTAGACGGGGCCATTGGCGGGGCCTCCGGTGGGGAACCGCCAGGTGCTCCCATCCCAGATGGCCAGTCCGATGGCCCCGTTCTCCGCGAGCTGGAACTGCCCCGCGACCCAGAGCTCTCCCTTGATGAAGGCCATGGTGCGAACCAGTCCGTCGAACCTGCCGATGACGCGAACACCTTCGGGCGTCGCGAGCCACACCTCACCCGAGCGCGCGCCGAACGTGTCGTTCGTCGCCAGGGCGAGCGTGGTGTCGTCCTTCGCCGCGACTGAAGAGAAGCCCGCGCCGGGAAGCCCTTGCTCCCATGTCCTCTGGAGGGGTTGCCACTTTCCGTCGTGGCGCTGGATGAGTGGAGGCGTGGCCTGCGTGCCGAGCCAGCGGAAGTACCCGGCGGCGACGAGGTCACCCGAGGGCGTCTTCGCGAAGTCATACACATGGGGCACATGGCCATCCATGCCGGAGACGCCCGCGATGGAGAAGCGGGGGTCCCATTCTCCGTTCTGGAGGACGTCCGTCACCGTCGGCGCGCAGGAGGTCCCCGCATCGGGTTCACCTCCGCCCGCATCGGGCTGGCCTGCGTCAGGAGTGCCGGAGTCAGGCTCGCCAGCATCCGCGGGGCCCGCATCCGGACGAGGGCCTCCGCCAGAGTCGGGGATGCCAGCGTCAACAGGGCCCGCATCGGGCGTGGGCTTCGGCGGGTCATCACTACAAGCGGTGAAGAGGAGTGCCACGACGAGGAACAGGGAAACACGATGCGTCCAGGAGTTGATCAGGGGTGTGCGCATAGGGGGTCACACACGACTGCAATTGCCGGACCTTTTCTCGTCTCATGATGTTTCAAGTATTTCAGATGACTTCGAGCGACGCCGTCGCACCGAGAGCCTCGAACCCCTGAGGTTCTCTCAGGAATTTGAGGCTCTCGGTGCGCCTGAGTCCGTCATCGGAGACACACGGACAGCGCGTACCCACATCGGCCCTTCATCAGGAATGGTGTCGAGGCCTCAGCGTCCCGGGGGGCCCGCCTTCGCGAGCAGCTCCACGAAAGAGGTGAGGTGGGGTGTGGGGCGCACGGCGCGGGGCCACACGGCGTGCCAGTGCCTGCGCAGTCCCTTGCGTGTCACACGCACCGCGACCAGCGTCCCGCGTGAGAGCTCCGGGGCCACTGCCCAGCGGGCCAGCACGGAGATGCCGAGCCCGGCCTTGGTCAACTCGACGAGCGCCTCGGTCAGCTCCACATGGGACACGCGCGCGGGGGAGACGCCGGCGGGAGTGAGCACCTGTTGGAACAAGGTGCTCTCGGTGAGAGGGATGCTGTAGAGCAGCACGTGCTCGCGCGCGAAGTCGGCGGCTTGCAGGATGCCGCGGCTGGCCAGGGGATGCTCTGGTGCCATGACGGCGACGAGCTCGTCCTCGAAGAGGGGGGCATGTGCGAGTCGCCGGTGCTGTGTCGGCGCGCTGACGATGCCCAGGTCCAGCGTCCCCGCCAGCAACGCCTCCACCGGACGGCGCGTGGCCTCCACGGCGATGCGCACCTCCACCTGGGGATGGCGGGTGGAGAACCGCCGGAGGACCGCCGGCAGCCAGTGGTAGGCCGTGTAGCACTCCGTGGCGAGCCGGAGGATGCCCTGCGACGTGTGCGCGAGCCGTGCAACGTCCGCTTCGGCGGCTTCCACCTCGGCCATCACCTTGCGTGCGGCTTCGAGGACGCGTTGGCCGGGGCCGGTGAGCACCATGCGTCGGCCCTCGCGCTGGAACAGCTCGGTGCCCAGCCGCTCTTCCACGTCGCGGAGTTGGTGGCTCAGCGCGGGCTGGGACAGGTGCAGCACGCGCGCCGCCGCCGTCACCGAGCCGGTGTCCACCACGGCCGCCACCAGTCGAAGGTGTCTCACGTCCAGGGTCATCCATTCGATTCTCGCATGGATGGATGCGGAGGATGCGTTGGACGCATGGAGGAAACTTCGGGAGAACCCACGCCTGCTCGCTGACGAGAGGTGCCGGGATGGGCTTGAAGACGCTGCGGTTGGCCCCTGAGGTCTGGGTCGTCACGGGGGAGGCATACGACTCGAATGCCACGCTGTTCCTCCGGGAGGGTGAGGTGCTGATGGTGGACGCGCTCGCGAGCCGGGCGGACGCGGAGGCGCTCCGGGAGTGGGTGGATGGCTCACTGCGGGCCCGGGTGCGGCAGGTGGTCTGCACGCATGGCTTCAGCGACCACCTGGCGGGGCTCCAGGTGTTCCCCGAGGCGTCGGTTTGGGCTCACGCGCGGTTCGAGGAGACCTTTCGCCTGGAGCGCTTCCGCTCGGACGAGGAGACGGGCTTCTACCGTGCGCCGGACCGGTGCGTGGACGCGCCGTTGTCGCTGGAGTGGGGACGGTACACGCTGGACGTGTTCCCGAATCCCGGGCACACGGCGAGCACGCTGAACCTCGACGTCCCCGCGTTGGACGTGTTGCTCAGCGCGGACATCGCGGTGGGGCACATGGCCTACGTCGCGTATGGCGAGCCGGCCGACATTGATGCCGCGCTGGCCCGGGCCGAGGCGAGGGGGCGCACGAGGGTCATCCAGGGGCACGGCGGGGTGTCCTCCGCGCGCACGCTGGGGGCCGCGCGACACTACCTGCGGGCGCTGGAGGCGGCCGTGCGCGAGACGCGGGGCGTGCCGGAGCGTGTCCGCGCGATTCCGCTCGGAGCCTGTCTTCCGGAGGACGTGGAGGGAGGCGACTTCGAGGCGTTCTTCCACCGGAGGAACCTGGACGAGGTGCTCTCTCGGGGGCTGTGGTCCGCGTCGCCCCCGGGGGGGAGGACAGGACGGAGCGGATGAGCGCGACGGGGGCTGTGCGCGGCCAGTAAGGTGGCTGCATGGCTCTCACCTCCCACCTGCGCGTCGTGCTGCACCAGACGCAGGGCCCGGACAATCTCGGCGCCGTGGCGCGCCTGGCTGCGAACTTTGGCGTGGCGGAGCTCGTGCTCTCCGATCCTCAACTGCAGGAGATGGACGGCGCCCGGCGCATGGCGGTGCACGCCGGCCATGTCCTGGAGGCCGCGCGAATCGTTCCCACCCTGCCCGAGGCGCTGGAGGACGTGGTGCTCGCGGTGGGGACCACTTCGCGGCAGAACCTGCGCGGCATGCCCACCCTCTCTCCCGAGGATGCGGTGGCGCTGCTGGCGCTGCACTCGCAGCGGGGGAAGGTGGCCCTGGTGCTTGGGGGCGAGAAGCGCGGCATGTCCGATGAGGACCTCAGCCACTGCCAGCAGGCGCTCGTCATTCCCACGCGGCCCGAACAGCCCTCCATGAACCTGGCGCAGGCGGCGGCGGTCCTCCTGTACCTCTGCGCGCGCGAGCAGGTGGAGGTGGCGTCACCGGGTGCGGTGGAGGGCGCGCCGCTGCGGCTGGTGCAGGCGCTTCAGTCCTGGATGCGATTGGTCCTCCTGGAGGTGGGGTTCCTCAATCGGCAGGGACCGGATGCACTGCTCGCGGAGATGACCCACTCGCTCACCCGCTCGGCCTTGACGAGGCGGGAGGTGGAGCTGTGGCTGACCGCCTTCAAGCAAATCTCGCGTCTCGTGGTGGGCCCGACGGCGCGTCCGGAATCCGACAAGAAGGGCTGAGGCGTGCGGAGGACTCCAGGTCCACGAGCACTGCCCGGGGGCCGTCGTCATCCAGGACGGGTGGGTGGTGTACGGTGCCCGCGGGATTCAGCCCTGGAGCGAAGGAGCGATATGCGCATCACTCGGATGGCCGTCGTGTTGTTGTCCACCCTCGCTGTCCTCTCCTTGGTGGGAGGGGCGGGTGAAGCCGTTGCCCAGACGAGCCCCAAGCTCGTCGCCAATGGCATGAAGATCATCTTCAACCCGGCCTATCCGGAGGCCTTCTGCACAATGGGCCCGGTCGGAACCGACAGCTATGGCAACCGTGTCGGCATCACCGCGGGACACTGCCTCGATGGTGGCGACACCTACGAAGGTGTCCTGATTCCCTATGGTCTGGCGCCCATCTACGACGCCAACGACGTGGCGTTTGGTCCCATCGGATACATGCGATTCATCAAGCCGAAGGCACTCCAGCCGTTTCTGGACTACGCCATCCTCCAGTTCGTCGAGGACGTGCAGCTCTCGGCCCAGGGCCCGCACCTCAAAATCACCGGGGTGCTCGTGGTCGAAGGCAGCCGGGAGAACCTGCTGGGTGCCGCCTGGTTCAACAACAACGAACTGGTGACGTCGGCGCCGTCCGGCACCTACTACGGCCGTATCACCAACAACAGCAATGGGCTGTACCAGTGCTGGGCCCAGCACGCGGCGGGCGACTCGGGAGGCCCTGTCATCTGGCATGTTCCGGGGAGCGCGTACCCGTCGTCGTCGAACAACTTCCAGTCCGAGGGCCCGTGGGCCGGCATCACCACCCGTCGGTCGATTGCCATTCCGCCGTACGTCTACACCTCATCGGCCAACATCCTGAAGGACCTCCGCCTTCGGGACGTGGCCAGCGGGTTCGACGGCACGGTGATGGGGGCGGGATTCCAGACGACGCCCTGAGCGCAGTGTGTCGCGGCTTCGTTCCTGGGGCCGTCACTCGCGCAGCCAGGCGAGGATGACGTCCTTGTCGCCCGTCGCCAGCATGTATGGCGTGCCTGGGGCGATGACGCCCTTGCGGGCCGCGACACCTTCCACCGCGTCCTGCGCGTGGGTGAGCTGCACGCCGGCTCCACCTCCGCCGAGAACGAGGGGCGCACCCATCTTGAGGTCGAGCACCACCACCTGGCGCCGCGCGGGTCGCGGCTCCGCCATGTCCACGACGACGAAGTCACCCGCGAAGCGGCGTTGGTCGCAGCGGAAGACCCACAGGTTCGGCTTGCGGCCGAGCAGCTCTCGCGCGAAGGGCTTCTCGTCACTCTTCATGGCGTAGCGCTCGGAGAGCAGGCTGGCGGTGGAGAGCGGATAGCCCTCCTCTTTCGCGAGGAGCAGCGCCCACGGATTCGCGAGCCGGAGCTGCGACAGCAAGACGGGCAGGACGATGGGAGGCTCGCGAGGCATGGATGGGCGTGCTCGACGGGCGGGGTTGCTCGTGTCGGACAGTCATTCAAACACGTCGCGGCACCCCTGGGTTCCAGCGTGCCCCCTGGCTCTGGTAAGGGGACGCGGTTGTCAAACCACACCCTGGAGTCTTCGCATGTCCCGAATTTCCCGCCACGCGCTCGTGCTCGCCCTGATGCTCACTTCCACCTCTGCTCTCGCGGGTTCGCAGTGGGTGCAGGCGCGCACGGTGCTCAACACGTGCGGCTACTTCAGCACCTCCCAGGCGGAAATCACCCTCACGTACCGCAACGATGACCTGCCCTGGGGGACGAGCGTGTTCCTCATCTACGGCTGGGGCGGGAGCACCGGCCCCACCAGCACGTTCGACTGGGCTCCGGCGCCGCAGACCGTCGAGGCGCCGGCGGTGGCTGCGTACCACTGGGGCACCACGGTGACGGGTGTCATCCGCGCGCGGTCGTCCACGCAGTACACGAGCATCAACTACGTCTGGAAGGTGGTCCTCCCGGACGGCCAGGAGTTCTACGAGAAGGGCAATGGCTCCGCCTACGGCTACTACGCCGCGGACTTCTCGCAGGTGCCCATGCCGTGCACCAACACCGCTGGCAGCTTCATCGGAACTCCGACTCCGCTGATCATCACCACCGTCGTCAAGAACTGACGGTCCTTCCGAGCACGGGCGTCCCGTGCATGGCGAGGATGGCCCCTCACCCGTCGGTCATCGATGGGGTGGGGGCCATCGGCGCAACGCTGGAGGAAACGGCGGCCACGGTCACCCGATACAGCCCTCTGCGATACTCAAGGCTTGTTTCAGCCCGCGAGGTCCTCGGGTGTTTGTCTGCGAATGATTGTCAGGGGCCAGGACTGGGGAGTGACGCCAGTTCGCTCACCAGTCGATGCGCGCGCCCCGGAAGTCGAAGAAGCCCCCGCTGTCCTGCGTCGTCACGCGGTCCAGCACCGCGAGCAGCCCCGCGGCGGACTCGGACACCTGCGTCGGCGCGCTCGCGCCGCCCATGTCCGTCTGTACCCAGCCGGGACTGATGGTCACCACGATGAGTCCCTCGCCGCGCAAGTCCGCCGCGAGCGAGCGCGTCGCCATGTTCAGCGCCGCTTTCGACATCCGGTAGCCGTAGCCTCCGCCCGACGTGTTGTCCGTGATGGAACCGAGCCCCGAGCTGAGGCTGGCGATCTTCGCCCCGGGCGTCCCGCGCAGTCGCGGCAGCACCGCGCGAGTCACTCGCAGGGCACCGAGCGCGTTCACCTGCAGCATCTGGAGCGCGTCCTCGAGCGAGACGTCCTCGAGGTCGTCTCGCCGGGTGCGCCGGCCCGCGTTGTTGATGAGCAGGTCCACTGGCTCCGTCAGCGCGGCGGCGAACGCGCGCACGCTCTCGTCGCTGGTCACGTCGAGGGCATACACCCGCAGCCGGCCGCCGGAGGCATCCGCGAGGGTGGTGAGTTCGCGGGCCTCCGCCGGTTCTCGGGCTCCCGCGTGCACGGTGTCGCCGCGCGCGAGGTACTGCCGGGTGAGCTCCAGGCCGATGCCACGGTTGGCGCCTGTGATGACGAGATTCATGGCGCCGGACCATAGACCTGGACTTCGTCTGATGGGGGGACTGTGGGGCACGTGGGCCACACGATGGGGGGTTGTCCCCCCTGTCTCCGCGCCAGTGAGCCCGTGTCGCTGATCGCATCCGTGGAGGAGTTCGTGTGAGCGCCCATGGCATGTCACTTGCCTGGGCCCACGCGCGGGCGTTCAGCCATCTTGTCTCGGAGCAGTGCATGACCACGGGCCGTCTGAGCCGACGTTTGTCTCCTTGGATTCTCTTCGTGTCGCTCTCACTCGTCGTCGCGGGATGCGACTCGTCGGACCCCTCTCCTGGGGAGCAGCCCTCACCCGACGGCGGGACGACGTCACCGGATGGAGGAGGGCCGCGGCCCGACGGCGGGACGACGTCACCGGATGGCGGGCAGCAGCCTCCTCCCGAGTTCACCTGGGGCCATGGCACGGAGACTGGCACGCTGGTGGGCAACGTGTGGACGCCGGGGCGCGACGCGATGGGGCTCGTGAACGAGGTGTCGTGGGCGCTCGTCCCGAAGGACCGGTGGATTGAAGTCGCGGGGACGCCGCTCACCACGCTCGATGCGGAGGTCAGGGCGGCGCTTCCTGGCTTCCGGGACCTTGGCTCGCAGGGAATCGCCGGGGTCCTCAACGCGTACTCGGGGGTGGCGTTGGATGCGCCACGCGCGCGTTGGTGGGCCTTCGGTGGAGGCCACGCGGACAGCTCCAACAACGGCATCTATCGCTTCGACATGGCGCAGATGCGCTGGAGCATCGAGCAGCTCCCGGACCACTCGGCGAACTGGGCGGAGGTTCCCTGGGGGAATACATACAGCAGCTATCCTCCCGCCTCGGAGTACGCCAGGTCGCATCCGGACAGCGACGTCACCGGGGACGAGTTCTTCGACCCGGCCCGGCCCGCTGCCTCGACAGGCAACCCCACGGCCCGTCATACCTACAACGGGCTCGTCTACAACCCGGACCTCGATGAGGTTGCCTTTGGCGTCCGGCGCATGTGGCGCTACAGCCTGACGACGCGCAAGTGGACGCGCCACAACCCGTTCAACACCCCGGGTGCCTCCTACAATGGAGAGACGGGTTACGGTGGCGCGGCCGGGTGGACGTTCTGGGACGAGGTGGCGGGCCGTTATGTGTTCGGCCCCACGGAGAACGGCAACTATTCGCGGTGGTGGTCGTTCGGAACCGCGGACAAGTCCTGGAAGTGGGAGGTCATCACGCCTCCCACCTGGTTCTTCGCGCAGATGGCCAGGGTGGGGCGCACGCTGGTGAGCTTCCCGGCTCCAGGGCACGAGGAGTCGCACGTGCACTTTCCCCGACTGATCACCTACGACCTGGACACGACGAAGTGGGGCGAGCTGAAGCTCACGAGCGACCTGGTGCGTGCGCGCTGCTTCAGCGAATACTTCGAGGGCCAGGTGTTCGCCTACGTGCCTCCGCTCAATCGCTACATCGCCGCGTTCCGGTATGACCGCGATGGCGATGGGAGCTTCGAGTACCGGACCTACGAGGTGGACCCGGTGGCCCTCACGCTGCGCGAGGCCCCCGAGTACGAGGCTGGCGCCTTCGGTGGTTGGCATGAGCTGGTCAAGAATCGCTTCTTCTACCTGGCGACGCACCACGCCCTCGTCTACGTGCGCAGGGGCGAAGAGAACCTGCGTGTCTTCAAGCTCCCTTGAGCCGGGGCGGATTCCTGGCGCATGTGAACACGTGCTGGGGGCGCTGCCATCGCGCAACGCGGCACAGTCCCCTGGCATGAGGGATTTCTTCCCCAACTTGCATCAATAGCTGAAAAACACGTAAATCGACAAATCGCCGGGGAGGGCCCGCATGCGTCGATCAATCCAGCGCCTCATCGCTGTCACACTCTTCCTGCTCGCCATGGATGTGCTGGCGAGCAATGACGTGAGAGGCAATCTCGAGGGTGTGTATTGGAGGAACACGACCTACTTCGTGGAGGGGTGGGCGTGTGCGTACGGGTTCTCCGAGTCGGTCGACGTCGACGTGTACGCCGGAGCGCCCTGGCCCACGGGCACGATGCTGGGCGGCACCCGGGCGGATGTGCTGTCGGAGCCGGGGGTGTCCACGGCCTGTGGCAGCACCCTCAACCGGCACCGCTTCCGGTTCCAGCTCCCCCAGTATCTGCTCAAGCAGCACGCGGGGAAGCCGCTCTATGCGCATGCCCATCTGGCCGCCCACGGCATCAACAACCTCGTCCCGGGCTCGGGAAACATCTCCATCCCCGCGGCTCCCTACAATGGACAGGTCAAGGGCTCCGTCGAGGGAGTGTACTTGCGGAGTGATGGCTATTACCTGGAAGGCTGGACCTGCGCGTATGGCATCAACCAGTCGGTTGAGCTGAACGTCTACGCGGGCGGGCCCTGGACCACGGGAACCATCTTCTACGGGGGGCTGGCGGACATCGCTTCCGAGCCCGCGGTGAGCTCCATTTGCAACACCACGCTGGCCCGACACCGCTTCAAGATTCGCCTGTCAGATTCGGTCCTCGCCCAGTTCCAGGGTCAGCCCCTGTATGTGTATGCCATGTTGTCCGGCACGGATGTCTCGGACCAGGTCGCCGGAACGCCGACCGTGCCCACCGTCGCGACGGTGCAGGCTCCCGTCCTGTCCCCGTCGGGAGGCACCCATGCCAGCCCCATCAACGTGGCGCTGACCTCCGGCACCAGCTCGGCGAGCATCTACTACACGCTCAACGGCTCGGCTCCGACGTGTGGCGGTGGGAACCTCTACGGCACGCCCATCGCGCTCTCCTCGGCGACCACCGTCCAGGCCATCGCCTGCAAGAGCGGCATGACGCCGAGCTCCGTCACTTCGGCCCAGTACAGCTTCGTCGCGGCGCCGCCCCAGTTCTCGCCACCAGGAGGAATCTACAGCAGCGCGCGGAGCGTAACGCTGACGACCACGACCCCTGGCGCGACGCTCTACTACACCCAGGATGGAAGCTCGCCTGTCTGCGGCGCCCCCGCGCTTACCTATACGGCGCCCTTCACCGTGGACACGACGAGGACGGTCCGCGCCATCGCCTGCCGCGCGGGCTTCACCAGCAGCACGCTGGTCAGCGCCACCTATACGCTCTCGACGTCCAATTGGACGGGTCCCGCCGCCACCATCGTCACCGTCAACGGAGGCAAGCGCATCTCCGTCAACGGCCAGGTGCTCAGCCCGCTGCACCACGCGTTCAACCTCCAGGCGTGTCTGAGCAACTGCGTGGCGGAGGATGCCATCATCGACACCCAGCTCGCCGAGCTGGCCAGGACACAGGCCTTTGGCACGCGCTTCATCGTCGAGGTGGCCGCCATCGCCTACCGGGGCACGCCCGCGGTCCAACGACTGGGCGCCCGGCTCAAGAAGGTCCGGGAGGCCTACCCGGGGTTCGACCCGTACCTCATCATCCGGTTCGACCTCTATGACTATGAGGAGAGCGCCTTTACCTGCGTGGACGGAGAGGACTTCCTCTCCCCGACGTACATGGCGCTCTACAACAACCAGGGGGCCCGCTTCGACGCCAATGCCCTCTGCGACGCTTCCGTCGACGGCAAGTTCAGGAAGCCCTACAAGCGCATCAACGAATCGTGGATTCTGTCCCGGGAGGTGGAGATCGGCACGGTCGCCAACCTGCTGGAGGCCGAGCCGGAGACCCGGGGGCGGGTGATTGGAATGACCTTCACCTACCTCTCTGGGGGAGAGTTCTTCTTCTCGCCCCTCTACGTCACGGGCAAGGACCCGGCAGCGAAATTCCCTTGGGAGCCGCTCCACACGTCGAGTTTCTTCTTTCAAGACGACTCCGGCAGTCCCGCCGCCACTCTCACGAATCGGATGTCGGAGAACTTCGGCATCTTCCTGGCGGGGAGCACGAAGGCCGCGGCCGTCCAAGCCTCCCGCGCCGAGGTGGACAACCTGGTCGCCGCCATCTCCCGGCTCGCGGCCCGGGTGAAGCAGGTGACGGGCGGCAAGGCGTTGAACAAGATCTTCTACGGCTATTCCTATGGCCTCACTGCGCGCCGGGCGTTCTCTTTCCACCACGGGCTCGCCACCCTGTTGCGCGACCCGAACATCGACATCCTCGCCTCTCCCTTCTCCTACGAACTCTCACGCAGGCTCGGCTTCGGCTTCTCGCCGCAGGTCTCCATCGAGGCGATTACCAAGAGCGGGAAGCACTTCGAGTTCGAGGACGACAGCCGGACGCACTTCGCGGAGGTCGACGACTGGCGGCATGCCACCAACATCGTGGAGACCAATCGGCTGGTGGTGCGCGATGGCCTCACGGCGGCCATCCATGGCATGGGGCTCTACTACTTCGACCTGCCCGCCAAGGGTTGGTTCGGGAATCCGGACCAGACCGCGGAGACGACCTCGCTCTGGAACACCCTCAAGAACACCAGCACGGTGGCCTCGTCCGTGGTGAGCACGGGGAGCGCGTATTCGCCGCAGATCGCCGTCTTCGTGGATGAGCAGTCCGTGGCGCATTATCCGCTCGACGGGCTGGGGGGCGCCAAGGCCTTTCCATTCACGACGGCCAGCATGACGGGGCAGATTGAAGCGCTCTCCCGCGTCGGAGCGCCAGCCCGGCACTACCTCCTTTCCGACCTCGCGACGCTCGATACGTCCAACCTCCGGCTGGCCATCTTCCTGGACGCCTACAAGCTGACGGAGTCCGACAAGCAAATCATCCAGCAGAAGCTCGCGGGCAGCGGGCGCACGCTCCTCTACCTCTACGCGCCCGGAGTGATTGACGGCAGCGGCAACGCCGCGGACAGCAACGTCTCGAGCGCCCTGGGGATGCCGGTGTCGCGGCGAGCCACCACGTCGGCCTTCGCCGCCGCCTCGTACATCGATGGGCGTGAGTACCCCGACAATGGACTGGGAGCCCCTCTGTCGATAGGGAGCTTCGAGCTCCAATACCGCATCGACGTGGGCGCCACCGGGGGCGTGCTCTGTCCCAATGCCTCGGCAGTGAACTGCATCGACTCCCGTATGCTCTCCCGCTATGTGAACAGCGGAGAGGTGGCCTTCGCCGTCAAGCGGGTCTCGGACGGCTCCGGGAGCTACAAGGTCGGCTTCGCCGCGGTCCCCGGCCTGCCGACGTCGGTGCTGCGAGACGTGGCCCGGGACGCGGGGGTCCACGTCTTCTCCTGCACCAGCGGTGGGAGCTGCGTGGACGCCGTCGTCGAGGCCTCCGACAACACCCTGATGTTGCACACCGTGGGGCCCCTCCCCACGCTGAACATGCCGCTGGCCCGGAACGGCTGTGGCTTCAATGTCTCGGAGTGGGTCGGCATGACGACGTCCACAAGCCCCTCCCTGGCCCCTGTCTCCTGTCCGGGCAATCAGTGCCAGGTCAACGTGGGCGAGAGCCTGGACGTGCGCGTCTATCAACTGACGCCGTCGTGCTGAGGGTGCATTCGAGGGCCTGACCTCACGTCGACGCCGGGGGACGCGGCACACGCGCATCGTGCCGCGCCCCTCGCCCGGGTTCACCGCGTCGCGGCCGGACTTCAGAGTCGCTGGAGGAAGCGGAGCAGGTCCTGTTTCTGCGCGGGGCTGAGGGACTCGGGGAGCCCGCCTGGAGTCTCCGGTGGATGAACGGGCGGCAGGTTCAGGGGCGCCGTGAAGGCCAGGACGAACTGGCTGTAGATGTCGACGACGTCCTCGAGATTCTCGAGGCTGTTGTCGTGATAGTAGGGCGCCGTTCGCGCGACGCCGCGCAGCGTGGGGATGTCGAAGGCCTCGAAGTCCAGGGGGTTGCCGGTGACGAGCGCCCGGCCAGGGTCCGTGGAGAACCACTGCGGGAAGAGGTTGGGCCCGACGATGGGCGCTCCGTTCTCGTCCACCGCCGGAATCGGGTCATACGGCTCTCCGCTGGCCGTCACGGGGTTGGGCGGAAGGTCCGTCACCTGCTGCTGGCGCGTGCCGTCCGTATAGAAGCGGAACCGGTAGCGCGGCAGCTCGATGCTCGCGTTGTACAGCGTGGGGAACTGGCCAATCTGTCCCAGGTAGGAGAAGCCCGAGAACCCGATGTTCAGGATGTCTGGCGTCGAGCGCTGGCCCTGAACGGGCACGGGCCCCACGCCGGGGACATGGGTGAACAACACGTTGCCATCGGCCTTCGTCACCGGGAACTGGGAGGCGACCTCTCGCATCGCCGGGGTTGAAATCCGGCTCAGCGTCGCACCGCCATGGCAGGGCTCGCAGCCGACCTTGAAGACCTCTCGCCCCCGTCGCTCCTCGGGCGTGAGCCACATGAAGTCCTCGGGGAGGGGAATCCGAGCGAGCGGAACCCCCGCGTTGCTCAAGTCGGCGACGAACCGCGCGCGGGCCGACGTGAACTCTCCGCGTTGGAAGTCCGCCACCTGGCGCAGCTGGGCGTGCGGCACGGCGGCTCCCTCGCTGTGGCTGGTGATGGCGGCCTGGGCCTGGTCCTCCAGGTTCGACTCGCGGCCGTCCAGTTGGAAGAAGGGGCCGGAGATGGCGATGTCCTGGATGCTCGGCACGCCTCTCCAGACGGCAATCTTCCGGTCGGCGGGGGTGACGATGTGTCCCTGGGCGTCGATGACGTCCATGTTGGCGGGCAGGGGAAGGACGACGCGGACAAGCCCTCTCTTCAGATGTTCGTACGTGGGGACCGCCGCGTTCGGGTCATCCGCATCGATGCGGTTGAACAGCGGGTCCGTTGGATTCGAGGCGAGACGGGCCTGGACGTTCTCGGGCCGCAGGGCCGTGCTGTCCTCGAAGACATGGCAGGTGGCGCAAGAGCGCCCATTGGTGTTCGGGAAGGCCTCGCTGAACAGCTTCTTTCCGCGGGGGTCGTGGTGCAGGGCGGCCTGGGCCTCGGCCGTCTGGGAGATGGGATTCACCTCGCCGTCGACTTCGTCCTGCTCCGGGGCCGCCGGGGTGCAATGCGTCAGTCCGCCGAGTGCGAAGGCACCGGCGAGACACGCGACAAGGCGCGTGGGAACCATGGGAATGTCTCCGGGGTGTGGGGCTTCCCACGAAACACCGGTGACATTCGCAAGTGTCACCCGGTTGTTGTCGTCCGTCGCCGCGCACAAAAACAAACCGGGGGCTCCTCGTGAGAGAAGCCCCCGGTCCGGTGCGTCGGTGTGTCAGGAATTACAGGCGCGTCTCACCGTCGAGGGCCGCGGGGCAGGTGGAGGGCAGCGTGAAGCCGTTGGTCGGCGTGGTGCTGGTCGAGCCTCCGGAGACCGCGTTGAAGCCCAGGCCGTAGGCGGCGAACGCCTTCCACAGCCGGCACACGTCCTCGCCACCGTGCAGGGTGGTGGCCGCGTTGATGATGCCGTCACGCACCTGGGTGAAGGTGGGGCTGCAGGCCGTGCGCTTCAGGCCCTCCGTGAAGTACAGCATCATGCGCTGGTTACCGGCGTTGCCATTGGCGTTGTACAGGTTGGCGTCGAAGCCCCACTGCGTCACCAGGGCCCAGTAGGCCTCCCACATCGCCTGGGCGAAGACGGAGCCCACGCCGTGCGGAACGGCCATGCCGTTGATGCTCGCGTACGTCCAGGTGTTGAGCGTGGAGTTCAGCGTGTACGGCTGCGTGCGGATGCCGTTGCCGGTGGTGGGCTGGTTCAGCGCGTAGGTGCCCACGCCCCGAACCTTGTTCGCCGTGTCGCCGACGCGCGCCGTGTAGAACAGCGAGAGGAAGTCGCTGATGCCCTCGCCCGGCTGCTGACGGTTGCTGAGGCACGACACATTGCTGGGGCCACCGACGAGGCGGTTGGAGATGCCATGGCCGAACTCGTGGACGATGATGCCGCTGTCCAGGTCGCCGTCCTTGTCCGGGGTCGGTGCCGTCCAGACGTACATCTGCATGCGCGGGCGGCTGCCGTCCGCGGGCGTGGAGAAGTTGGCGTTGTTGGTGCCGCCGCCGTCCTGCGCCTCGGCCTGGACGTAGTCGTTGCCCGCGCCGCCGCGGCCGTAGTTGTTCTGCTGGAAGTTGCCGGCCACTTCGTTGAAGCCGTACTGGTACTGCACGTCGTGGATGATGTTGTTCCAGTAGAACAGGTTGGTGACGGCCGCCGAGATGTACGTGGACGGGGCGCCCGCGAGGTTGATGGTGAAGACGCAGTTGAGCGCCGCGCCGCAAGCGGGCTGGGTCGCGGGCGGGGCGTTGTTGGCGTCGCGGTCCTCGTACGCGTGGACGTTGTTGCCGCGCGTCGTCGTGTACTCCGCGCCAGCGACCCCGTTGGTGTCATGCCAGCCGTAGGGTGAAGCCGTGGTGTTGGCGGGGTTGGACACCGTCACACGGCCGTCCGAGGGGGGCAGCGGCGTGGTGTGATTGGGGCTCTCCACGGGCACCGGATAGACCTTGTAGGAATCCGCGGCCACCCAATCAAAGCGCGTCAACACCTCGCCCGTGCCGGCGTCCACCGTCACGTCGTAGTCGTGCTGCGAGTCCAGGGTGTAGACCTGGAAGTGCCACACCAGCCGCGCCTCGCCACGGCGCATGGGCAGCACGGCCAGCTCCGCGACGATGGGCTCGCGCGACAGGCCGTCCACTTCCACGCCCGTGCGGCGCTTCACACCGGACTCGGGCTTCAGCGAACGAGGGGCGGTCGGCAGGCGCACACCCAGATGCCGGGCCAGGCCCGCGACGGCCTCGCCAGCGCTCAGGCGCGGCTCCACGCCAGCGATGGCGTTCTCGATGGAGGGCAGGAAGTCGCTGTGGACGCCCAGGACGCTGCCGTCCTTGCCGATGTTGATCTGCAGCTGCGCGTTGTAGACGGGCAGGCCCTTGAACGTCTGGCGCAGGTGCAGGTGCGTGGCGCCGCTGACCTCCGAGAAGACGCGGTCGGTGACTTCGAGGTTCGCCAGGTCATTGAGTCCCAGGCCGAGCGCCTCGTGGTGCTTCTGGACGAAGTCCAGCGCGATGGCCATCGGGTCACCGCTGCTGGGGCCGGAGAGCGCGCCCACGGGGTTGGTGAGCGAGCGGACCAGGCCGTTCGTCTCGTCCACTTCCACCAGCAGATCCGGGATGCCCTGGCGCAGCGCCGCGACGTGCGCCTTCTGGGCCGTCGAGAAGCCGAACCGCGCCTGCGCATTGTAGGCGGCGCGGGCATCGAAGTTCCGCTCGCCTTCGTGGGACTCCGGCGCCACTGCCAGCGCCGTGGACCCCGTGAGGGTCGCCGTGAAAACCACCGCCTGGAACAGCCGCCTTCGGTATGCACCTACGGACATGTCGTGCTCCTGCGCTGCGGGTCAGCCGCCCGTTGCGGGGCGGTACTGGGCGTGCGATGAAACACGTATTCTCCGTATAATGCAAATGATCCGAAATATACGAAAAATATGATTTAAATGTAGTTGTGATAGGGCCGCGTGGACCCCTGTGCGCGGGTGCGGGATGACCTCCAGAGGAGGGCTTCTGGAGGCTCGGAGTGGGGGGCGCCGCGAGCGAGACTTTCTCTGGGATGAGAGGCGTTTCATTCCGGTGGGTCTTGGGTGATTCCTACCAGCCGGGTGCCAGAAGTGAGTTCATGGCGGGCTGTGTCAGTTTCACGGGTGCATGCGGACCCTGGCTGGCATGAACAGCCGGAGCCGAACTTCTCGGCTCGCCGGTACGGCGTTCCGGGACGAGACTTGGGGGCTCCGTTGGAGTCGCGCTGTCTTGGTTGTTTGGATTCATGTGTATCTGAATGGCGTTATCGGAGTCGTTCGGAGATGCGGCGACGTTGCCTGCGTCTGGGGGCGGGACGTGGGCTCCCTCGCCTTCCGAGCCGGCGGGTGCCTTGGGCCCGGTCATGCCGCGGGTGCGGGTGGGGAGGAGGTCAGGGGAGGGGCTCGTCACGTCCTCCTGGGAGCCCTGAGTCCCTGTCCGGGCCCCCTGGCGACGCCTCGTGGACGTCGTGGGGGAGGGCGCTGGCAACGTCCTTGACGCTCGCTGGGGCCTGCGGTACATCCGGCCCGTTGGTTCGCGGTGGTAGCTCAGTTGGTAGAGCACGAGCTTCCCAAGCTCGGGGTCGAGGGTTCGAATCCCTTCCGCCGCTCACGCATAAAGGCCGGTAGTTCTTGAGGAAACTCGGGACTACCGGCCTTCGTGTTTCCAGGCCTCGGGACGGGGGCGCGAACCGCGGCTTTGCCCACGAAGGGGTGAGGACTCAACGGACCCGAGATGAGGCCGGCGGCATGGCGCGGCGCTGGTGGGCGGCCAGCCTGGCTCGGCCTCACTGGGAGCGCAGCGAGGGGGCCGGAAGGCCTGCCTTGTCCCAGACCCACTCGGCATGTCGTTGAATGGGGCGCGGTCGCGGCGGACGATGCGCCTCATGTCCGAGCGCTCCTCTCCACCGCGACACTTCTCCGACGACCCCATCGAGAGTGAAAGTGAAGACTTGTTGGCGCGAACTCAGTTCGCACGACAGGTGGTCCAGGTCCTCTCGCGGGTCCAGTCGGAACAGTCCAGCTCCGTGCTGGCCCTGATGGGGCCCTGGGGCAGTGGCAAGTCCTCCGTGCTGAGGGTTGTCACGAAGCAACTCCAGGCACCCAAGAGCCCGTGGACCGTCGTTCACTTCAATCCCTGGGAATTCTCCGGCGTCCAGACGCTCGCCTTCGCCTTCTTCGATGAGATTGCGAAGGTGTTGTACGACTTCGAGAACCAGACGGCCTTTGAGACGTTTCAGTCGTATGCCAGCAAGTTGCTCTCGTTCGGCGGCGCGGTGACCGACTCGCCGCTGATGGAGTGGATTGGCATCAATCCCGGCAAGCTCGCCGAGAGCGCGGCGAAGCTGATAGCTCCCCAGCGCTCCGTCACGGAGCTGCGTGCTCGGCTTGAGACGGCGCTCCGTGAGCGGGCGCGTCCGACGCTGGTGGTGCTCGACGACGTCGACCGCCTCATGCCGAGTGAGCTCCTGATGGTGTTCAAGCTCATCCGACTGCTCGGGAGGCTTCCGAACATCTGCTACCTGCTCGCCTATGACGAGGCCACCCTTCTCTCGGTGCTCCAGGAGACCGAGCTCGCGCGCGGCAATGCGGAGCGCGCGCTGGCCTACCTGGAGAAGATCGTCCAGGTCCGGCTCGACCTTCCCATCGTCCACCAGCGGCAGGCCCGGACGATGATTGACGAGTCCCTGCGCGCCCTGGCTCCGCCCCGGATGAGCGCCGAGGCCACGGATCGCGTGAAGCGCCTGTTCGACAGTCAGGTCCTTCGCAGGCTGACGGAGCCTCGCAGCATCAAGCGATTCTTCGCGCAGCTTCGCTCCTACCTGCCGCTGGTCACCGGGGAAGTCGACTTCGCCGACTTCATCGGCGCGACCTATCTACGGACCTACCATCCCTTGGTCGTTCGCGGGCTCTATCACCTCAAGGAGGAGCTGTTCGAGCACACGTACTCCGCCACCGCGACACCCGACGCGGCGACCTTTCTCGTCGGACACCGGCTGTGCGAGCCGAGAGAATCGGTCGAGGTCGGTCGCGTCCTTGCTCACCTCTTCCCGCAGGTCATCGGCCTCGATACGAGCATCGTCGAGCGCCACGCCGCCGCAACCCGGCGCATCGCGAGCAGGGAGTGTTTCGACCGCTACTTCTACTTCGGCATCCCCCCGGAGGCATTCTCGGACGAGAAGCTCCGAACGCATGCCAGCAACCTGGGTACGCCTCGGAACGCGGACGCGATGGCGGCGATCAAGGCGCTCCTTGACGCGGACTTCGACCTGACGATTTCCCGTCTCCTTCAGCACGCGGACGGGCTCTCGCCGGGGAACTGCGCACGATTGTTGGCACTCGTCAGCGCCAGGATTCAATCCATGCCACCGCATCGGATGAAGAAGGGGGCGCAACGCTATCTGCTGGGAGCCTCTCTTCTGGCGAAGTTGGACCGCGAGTCCGCGCGGACATTGCTCGCGGACCTCGCCTCAGTCGATGACAGGGACTACCTCCTGTACTCCGCCTGGCACCATCACGCACAAAGGGCCACGCCCGGCGCGCTTGCGTCCGAGCAAGGCCAGCCCGCGGGGCTGGAGGAGGTCATTAATCCCGCGCTGCGCGTCTATGCTCCCCAACGGCTCGCACGGTTGCTGGCGGTCCCGCTCGAGGTGGCCGACGGGTCCATGGGCGTGCTGTTCTGCTGGAGTGAACTGGGAGGACGTGAGGACGTCCAGCGCTGGCTGGAAGAGAATATCGCCACCCCTTCAAGCGCCTGGACCCTGCCAGACCTCCTCGCCATCTGTGTTCCCGCGGATACGTCGAGACAGAATCGAGACAATGAAACCAGCCGTTTGCTCCTCTCGAGTCTGCGGGAGATTCTCCCGGAGTCACTCCGAAGCGCCCTGGATGACATCGTCACCGAGCTGACCTCCACGAAAGGGCCCGTATTCCTGAGGAATGAACTCCTCGGCGACGAACCAGAACGAATCGTCTGGGCAGCGTTCAGCCTGAATCAACTCTGAGCGCAATCGACGGCCCAGGGCGGCGGAGATTCCGCCGTGCTCGCTGGAGACACGGCGTTTGGCACCTGGATGTGCGCCCAGCGACGTGCCACGGTCCATGTCGACGTCTACGGTTCTTTGAGTGTCAGGGATTTCGATAAAGGGAGAGGTGTCATGGACATCAATGGGGCTTTGCAAGATGGGATGCTCATCGCGATCCGCGAGATCAAGGCGCAACTGGATGCTCCTCATCCTCCCGAAAGGGTGGGTGACGCCAGATTCTCCCCCGACAGCCTCAGAGGCATGGCGCTCAAGGCGAAGAGTCGCATCGGGCTCAACGACGGGGTTCCGTACTCGGAAGCGCAGCAGAAGAAGCTACTGGAGACCTTTGGTGGTCTCCTGAATACCGTCACGAATACGCAGGCGTTCAAGGTCTCGAGTGGGCTGTCGAAGCAGAATGTGAGCCTGGTGCGAGACCTGGTCGCGATCTGCACGTTCATCCAGAACGGCATCCCTATCTACCCCTGTATGATCAATCTGCTTCAGACCCGGGAGCTCGCGTCCCCTGCGCGAATCGTGGCGGAGGAGGTGGATGTCACCGAGATGATACAGACAGAGGAGCGTCGGTTCTGGGTCTGGGACGGTCAGGACAAAAGGGTGAAAGCGGACGGCGATTATCCGTTCGTCGTCCCGCTGTCGTATCTCTGGAAGAGAGCCGTGAAGAGCAGTCCAGAGGCCGTCATGGGCGGCACGGTGGCGAATCCGAACCACGCGGAGGGGCACTCGGCCATCTCCACGAAGGACAAGCCGAGCAACAGGCCGACGAAGTCCGAGAAACCGGTGCTCTTCGCCGGCACGGCCAGGTTCGCCGACGGCTTCCTGGTCTACTGGGACAATGACTCGGGGCACTACACGCCAGGCAGTCTGGCAGGGGTCGGAATTGGCGCGGTCACGCGCGAGTTGCTGACGGAGCTGCGGTTCCCGTTTCCCATCGAGCGCTATCGAGACCACCAGTAGGCGCCGTGGTCGCAGCGGAGGGCGCCCGCAGCGGAATCTTCACGTATTCGTCGGGGCGCCCGGGAAGATTTCAAAATGCCTTCGTTCTGGGTCCGAGGCTGAAAACAGGGAGCTCGGCACGCTCCCTCCCGGCCATGGCGTGCCATTCCGGCACACCGACTTCTAGGGGGACCTGGACTATGAAACTCCGGACGCAAACCAAGCAGTGGCTGAGCAGCGCGCTCGCGGGAGCCCTGCTCCTGCCGGCGGCGGCGCTGGCGAATGAGACTCACGTCTACGGCATCGCCAACTTCGGCGGAGCCTCGCAGTGCTCGGGCTCGTCGCACTCCGTCCACACCCAGACGGCGGCGACGTTCGCGAATTACTTCAACTGGCTCAGGAGCCTTGGCCTCTGGTCGGACGTGCGCACGCACAATAACTCCAACGCGGCGCGGGACCTCTGGACGGACCCGGCCAAGGGCGCGGTGGGTGAGTCCAACGACGCCGCCATCAACGCCGGCGTGGACGACGCGGATGTCCTCTTCGTCCACACGCACGGCAGCCACAGTGTGTCGACGCCGCGCAGCTCACTCGTCATGGGCAGCAATGACCCTTCGTGCTCGGCGCGAACGAATGAGCACATGCGGTTGGGGAACGGGAAGCTGGACATCGCCGTCATCAAGGCGTGCCAGTCCGGCAACATCGAGGTCTGGGAGAAGGGGGGCTACCGCCAGCAGCTCGTGACGGCCACCAGCGGCTTCAGTGTCTGGAATGCCTTTCACGGAGACTCCTCGTGCGGCAACTTCGTGAAGGGCTACCTGGAGGACTACACGGCGAACTCGATGATGGATGGCGTGGGCGAGAACTGGATTGATGAGGCCTACGACTGGGGGCTCATCTATGACGACTGCCCCGTGTCCATCGTCTTCGGCGACACCAAGGCGAAGCGCAAGAGCATGTACGAGGCGGGCGGGTGGAGAGACCGCAAGAACACCGGCAGCAAGACGGGCTCCACCTACTTCTACGTGAGCGGCTGCAACCCGGACAACGGTCGCAAGCTGCCCTGAACGCATCGTTCTTCCACACCTTCCCCTGGACACCGAAACCATGAAGACCCAAATCATCCGATACCTGGCCGTCCTTCCGCTCACCGCGATGCTGGGCTGCGACAGCGTGACACCCCTGGCGGAGGAGCGCCCCGACACTCAGTCCGCGCAGGTCGCAAGGGCAGCGACCGCCGTCAGCTTTGAATTCGACACCACCGGCATCGCGACGCCTCCGTCCGGTGGGCTGCCCACCCAGTTGCTGCCGGCCAACGCCTTCAACGACGCGATTCTCCAGCGGGGGCTGATTGGCACGACGGAGCCCTTCACCGTGGCGAGCGAGCTGGGCACTCGTCTTGAACTGGAGTCCGCGAACTGGAAGCTCGAGCGGGATGGTGCCTCGGGCCGTGCCCTGGTGCTGAACAAGGTGGAGAGCGGGCCCGCGACGAGGCTGGAGCCCGCTGTCTTGCAGCGCAACGCCCTGGCCCGGCTGCAGCGCTGGGGCATTCCCACCACGGAAGTGGGAGACGTCCGCCAGGTGGCGTCCTTCCTCCAGAGCGAGGACGTGGGCACCTACGAGCCCGCGGAGCTCCACCGGCACAAGACGTTCGTGCTGCGAGCCATCAATGGCATCCGTGTGCAGGGCCACCGCGCGGTGGTGACGCACGGCGTGGATGGCAGCTTCCAGCGAGCACTCATCTCCTGGCCCGCGCTGGCCCGTGAAGGCCACCTCCTGCGGACCCGGCTGAGCACGGCCGAAATCGAGCGGAAGGCCACCGAGGCTCTCGTGGCCGAGGAGCTGACGACGGGGCGGGTGAGGCTTTTCTGGAAGTACGTGCCGAACCGACTCACCGACGGGAGCTGGGCGCTGACGCTCCAGGTGGGCGCCGCGCTGGCCTCCGTCGCCACGGAGACGCACACCGAGGAGCCGCGTGTGATTGATGTGGATGTGAACGCGGTCCCGTAGTCGCGCGCTTCCCGGCACCGCCGCCTCCGGCCAGGGGTGCCGGAGGCGGGCAACGGACCCGCGGACGGGGGCGGCCTGGTGCCCTCGAGAGGAATTGAGCGCCGCCGAAACCCTCTTGGAGTACGCCGCATCTGTGATTGCGCGAATGCCCCCGACGCCTCGAAGTCATCATCACGGGTGGCAGGGAAGTGTCGCACGCACATATCTCGCCAGCACCCGCGAGCAAGTGGTTGAGGTCACTCGGGAGTACCAACGTTGGCTCCTGCCGGAAAAGCCTTCCGGTCCAGACGGAGCTGATCGATGAAGACACACGGGTATCTCCTGACGCTCGTGGGGGCGCTGGCTTCTGGCGCCCTCCCGGGATGTGCCGCGCCGCCCCCTGATGAGGGCGAGACGCCGCCCGAGGAGCTCGTGTCCGAAGCTGGAACTTCCTGGGAGCCCTGCGGTTCCACCGCGCGCCGGGTGAAGGACATCGCCCCTGGCGCGCCGGGCTCGGAGCCACGCGAGCTGGTGCACGGACCGGGGATGCTCTTCTTCACCGCCAATGACGGAAACACCGGCCGCGAGCTGTGGCGCAGCAGTGGCGAGCGCCAGAAGACGGTCCTGGTGAAGGACATCCTCCCGGGCGGAGCGGGCTCGGAGCCTCGTTTCCTCACCCTGTGGGACGGGGTGCTCTACTTCTCCGCCGATGATGGCGTGCATGGCCGCGAGCTGTGGCGCAGCAACGGCACGGCGAAGGGCACGTGGATGGTGGCGGACGTGCTCCCCGGCGCCGCGAGCTCGAGCCCAGAGGACCTGGCCGTCTTCAAGAACAGGCTCTACTTCTCCGCGAGGCAGGCGGACGGCCTGCGCACGCTGTGGCGGAGTGACGGCACCGGGCCTGGCACCCTTCTCTTCGGGGATTTCGCCCTGAAGCCCATCAGCAGTAGCCCACGCCTGGTCCCGATGGGCGATGAACTCTTCTTCGTCGCCGCCGACTCCGTCGACTCCCTCCTGTGGAAGACCGACGGGATGCCCGGCGGTTTCACCTTCGTCCTCTACCTCGTCGAGGATCTCTTCTTCCGCGCCCTCGTTCCGGTGGGCGACCATCGCCTGTTTTTCTCGTTCGAGGAGGATGTGATCGGCGGCTTGATGGTGACGGATGGGACTCCGATTCCAGGAGTGCCGACGACTCTTCGCTCCTTCGAGGTCTACCCCACCGAGCTGACCGCGGTGCGCAAACGGCTCTTCTTCAGGGCCGCCACGGAGGGTGAAGACACCTTCGCGCCCCCCGAGGATCCCCGCTCCGGGACCGAGTTGTGGGTGAGCGACGGGACACCGGGAGGCACGCGGCAGGTGGTGGACCTTCGTCCGGGCTTGCTGGGCTCGGGCTTGTCGGACCTGGAGGCGATGGGCGGACGGGTCTACTTCTCCGCCAATGACGGACAGACCGGCCGCGAGCTGTGGACGAGCGATGGCACCGTGGCGGGAACCTTCCTGGTGAAGGACCTCGAGCCCGGGCCAGGGGGTGCCTCTCCTCGGGAGCTGAAGGCCATTGAAGGAACGCTCTTCTTCAGCGCGGAGACCTCCGGAAATGGCCGTGAGGTCTGGCTGAGTGATGGCACCGCGAAGGGAACGCGGCGGCTCCACGACATCGCGCCAGGCGGGGCTTCCTCGGCCCCGCGCTCCTTCGTGCGCTCCGGCTGGGATGTTTTCTTCGTGGCCGACGATGGAACCACCGGCCCCGAGCTGTGGGCCCTGCGCTTCCGGCCCCATGGGCAGTGCAAATCCAGCCAGTGAGGCGGCTCCCGTGGCGCGTTCTCATCCATCGGCTTCGGGGACGTGGGCGTACACGTGAAGCTCGGGGCCGGTGGTTCCATCGACGGTCTGTCACGCTCCTGAAAACAGACTGTGTCTCGGTTCCGCGGAATGCGTAAGGCATCCGTGCGCGAATCCAGACGTCCTCACGGCGAGAATCCCACGGACCCGCAAGGGCTTTCACTCAAAGCGAGACTCGCTCTGGATTCACTCCTTCACCGGGTAGCAGACCCTGGGCCGCGCGCGAGAACACTCAGTCCCGCGCGCAGCCCCCAGCCCTGGATGCCAGAGTCCTGTGCGGGGATCGCAAGGGGGGTCACGAGGCGCGCCTGGGGCCGCAGGCACTGAAAATCTGCTTCACCTGCTCCCTGACGACGAAGGGGAGTGCGGCCGGGTCCGCTTCGATGGACTGCGCGAGTGCGGAGACGTATCCGGCCACGTCAGTGGTGCGCTGGGGACTTTGGATGATCTCCTGCAACCGTCTGAGTTCGACATCCCACTTCGCCTGGTCCTCGCCAAGCTCCTCGATGCAACGGAGCGCCCCCATGTATTCAGCGAGTGGGTCGAGTGTGAACTGAAGCTCCGCGTTCGCGACCCCCGCATTCTCGAGGAGCCGCAGTTCGTCGACGCAGCACGTGAGGAATTCACGGGCGTTGTCCAGCGCCTCGGCTCCCTCGCCAAGGCTTGCTCCACATGCCTGCACCAGGGCCGCGATTGCTTCGTCGACGCCAATCTTGTCGGAATGAAAGCCATACGTGCATCGGCGCGCGAGGACGCGGATACCGCGCGCCGCGTCGATGTGTGCCCACTTCGCGGTGACCGCGGGAGAAATCACCTGGGCGACGTACAGCGCGAAGAGGTTGGGGATGGAGGTCGGCTGTGGCACGGAGGGCTCCGTGCCGGCTTTGCTGTCTGTCGCGAGCGCCTTTGGGACCCTCAGCTCGACGAACAACGTTGCCAGCAGCGGGGTACTCCCTCGCTCTCGGGCGAGGTGCTCGATTTCGAAGCACAAGTGGTGGGCTTCGGTGGAAGGAAATCTCGCGGTGTAGCCCTTCTGGTCGACATAGGTCTGGACAAACCCGGTGAGCGCCGCGCCCCGGAGGCGATCCAACTTGAAGCGCTTGCGGCCTGGGCAGTCGGCATACTCATCCGCTCGGGACGTCACGAGCAGCTTCGCGACCGGGAAGTCTGGAGCGCACGGGTTGAAGGTCTGAGCGGTGGAGTCGGGTCGCTCCGAAAGCCGGTCGAGAATCACGAGGAGGCGCCCCTTCAGGAGCATCTGCGTTACGAGCGTGGGAGACAGGTCCGTCTCCCCGGAGATCGACTGGAGCGCGCCTCGGGCGAGCTCGACAATCTTCCTGGGGCCGTCGTCCTCCTTGACGCCCGTATCCGTGATGAAGAGGGGAACGATGCCGAACCGGGCGAGTGCGCGCTGTGCGATGCCGACGGCCAGGGTCGTCTTCCCGGCGCCTCCTTCACCCATGAGGAGCAGGCAGCGGCGACCGGAGGCGCCGACCTCCAGATCGAAGAGGTCTGGAGTGAGCGACATGGCGCGGTTGTTGTTGTCCCGTCCTGGAACAGGGAGGCACACGGACCGCGCGGAGACGACGGCGAGCGAGTCGAGGTTCGCGGTGATGGTCTTTGAAAACCGCTGGGTCCAGGCACCGAGTACGCGGGGGTGATAATGGAAGAATCCGACGACAAGCAGGTGGCGCGCCGGAATGGGAATCTCTGTCAACCCGAAGAGCTTGAATGGAATGCTGAAGTTCAGCTTGTCATTGATGAGGAGGAGCCACAGCGGCCTGTACTTGAGGACGAGCAGCACGAGCAAAGTGAGGGCGATGTAGCAGGCAACGCCCCAGGCAATGGACTGGCGACCGAGGATCCAGAGCTTCAGGGCGAGGAGTGGGTGAGCAATCTTGTAGTTCGTTAGGGTCTCCAGTTGCTGTTTCGCATGTGCCACGTCGATGGGAGGCCGCGGGTCGGAATCGAGTCGCGCGAGAATCCCCTGTAGGAGCGGGATCAACTCGATGCTGTTGGAGATGCCGATCTCGGACGCCAGGGCCCTGAAGGCGTTGCGCGCCGCGGTCTTGAGCGTGGGGGACTTCGCGGTGGAGGCCACGGTGAAATAGGCGTCGAGCAGTGCACCCGCATGGGCGGACGACCGTCCGACGACGACGGGATTGATGCTCCCGATGATGAGCTGTTTGACAGTCTCGTTCCTCGTCTCGCCCTTCAGGAACTCCGTTGTCTGCTGGGCGTTTTCGGAGAAGCGGGTCCCGACGAGCCTGGCGATGGCGGGCTGAACGTCGTGCTGCTCCTCGTCCGTACTGTGGAGCAGCGTCCAGAAGGTCATACCGACTGTCTCCCGGTCGTTCTGCGTGTCCAGGAACTCCGCGAAGGTGCTGCGCGTTCTCTCGCCCAGGAGCGTGGGATCCACGAGCACCTCCAGGCAGGTTTTCAACTCCGCTTTCGAGAGCTGGGAGAGGTGGGTACGGATTGCGCGCGACGCCGCCAGTCGCAGGGAAGGGGGGCGGGACCTGTCGGAGAGAAGCTTGATGATTCGCTCCCGTTCACCTTGTGGGAGCGGGGTCAGGTCCGCCGAGGACGCCAGTCCCAGCACGGCATCCTCGAGGAATTCGTCATCGTTGCTCTCGCGGGCCACGCTTCGGAGCAGCTCAAAGGCCTCGTGTGCGAGCGAGTCCTTGTGGTCGGAGATGATGATGCGCGTGAGCATGCGGATTGCCATGGCACGTGCGAGTGTCGTTCGCGAGGCATCCTCGACGATGCGGCTGACCGGGGCTGCGAGTTGCTGCCGCAGGGATGCGTCCACTTCAGGGATTCTGAGGATGGCGATGACGACGTCGGGATGGGTATCCTTGCGAGACAACCATTCGACCAACATCCCCTCATTCGAACTGCCACTCAATTGATTCTTGGCCGCGGCCGCAATGGCTTGAGCCGCCAGGTGTGGCGTCGCGAGCAGGTTTCGTGCTTTTTCGACGAGGGTGTCCTGGAGGGCGGTTCGCCGTTGTTGATGAGAAGGGTTGTCGCCGACGTTCCCGCCCATGAGGTCCTCGATGACGCTCAGGAGCGCGCTCTTCCGGCGAGCATGAAGTTGCGGCTCATCGAGCAATGCGATGGCCTTCGTCGCGACTCCCAGCCTCTCTTTGACGGGCAGGTCGGAGAGGTCCTTGCCCCTGAACGATATCCCTGACAAGGATTCGATGGCGAAAGCGGAAATCATCGGGTCGGCGATACGTTCAAGCGACTGGATGACCTTGAGGGGCTCCGCGGAGCAGAAGACGCCGAGGCTCATCGAGAAGAACTGCCGCACGGTCAGCTCTTCCGAGTCATCCGTGCTCCGGGAGATGCTTGTGTCGCAGAAGATGGCGCTGTCTGGAGCAGAGGAGAGTGAGTAGCGCTGGCCCAGCATGAGGGCAACGATCCGGATTGATGCCTTGTCAGTCTTGTCTTCCAGGATGTTCTTGATGATGGACACTTCCCCTGCGCGGGTCACCGGGGGAAGACTCGTGGGGTCATCCATGTCCTCTTCGGAGAAGATCAGGCGCATGGCTTCGGCGAAGCGTTCGTCGGCGGGCTTGCTCTTGTCGGCGACGGCCTGGAACAGGGCCGCGCGTTCTTCTTGGGCTTCGGCGGTTGCGCCGCGGAAGAACACCAAGGCAAGCGCCAGGGACACCCACCAGCGAATGATTGCCCTCTCAACGCCGTGCCGCATGCTTGCCCCCAGTTGCTCAAGTCTGGTGCCGGCTGCTCCAACTGATGCGTTCAATAATCATACTGCTGGCATGATGTCGAATGTGAGTGCGTTACCACCCCGCACGGCGAGAGCGGCAGTTGATGGGCTCCTGTCGGACAGTGCCCCCGACCCGCATCGCTCGCTTGCGCGGATCCATCTCGTCGCCGCGTGGCTTCGACGCGCTCTGCCCGGCGAAGGCGGGACATGTCATTGGTTCTATCCAGCCGATCCAGTTCCGCGGCTGAGCCACATCATTCAAGACGCGACCCATGATAGGTTTTTTGTGACTCACGCGAGTCAAGGAGCACCGGGAAGCGGTGTCGACGCCAGACGTTTCTGTCTGTCGGGCCAATCCCTGAAAGTGAGCGGGTTTGTGGCTCGCGTGTCGCGGGGCGGGTCACGCCGCATCCCGCTCCGCGAGGAGGAGGAGGGCCCTGAGCGTCGGACGCCTCGGGTGGGGGTGGTGAGGACGAAGCGGTGGTGGCCTTCCGCGTGGTGGGCGGAGCCGCCCGCAGTCACACGCCACGGTCCTCGGCCGAGCCGGTGCTGACACCCGTCCCCTGGAGCGGCGCTGCTCCAGGTTGTTGATGAACCGGGTCTCGACGTTCCCGGTGAGAGTGTCCTCGATGATGTTTTCGAATCGGCTCATGAGCGGCGGTGTTGCCGCCGCCCTGGGCCCGCGTTCCCCAGTCTGACTACTCGCCCTCTTCGACGGTGAGCTGGTACGAGTCCTGGAAGTTGGCCTCGCGGTTCTTCGCGTCACGGACCTCGAAGATGTAGACGCCGGGCTCCGCGCTGTACCGGATGCTCTCCGGCTGGTCGCCCTTGGCGCGGTCCGCTGTCTGCACGAGCGACAGCTTCCCGTCCGGCTGCACGCGGTGCAGGTACAGGCCCACGTCAACCTTGAGGATGCCCAAGAGCGTCGCCCTCAGCGGCGTGCGCACCGGCCGGTCCGACAGGTCCACGCGGTAGTAGTCCGAGTCCTTCACCGGGAACACCGTGCCGCGCACCGCCTTGCCGAGCGCGAGCTCCTGCGCGCGGTCCACCGTGTTGTTCGGCTCGCGCTCCTCGCCACCGTTGTCCGGCACCGTGGAGACGCTGATGCGGTAGGGCTGCTCCGCGTTCTCGAAGTCCTTCACCCACTTGCCCTCCACCTTGCGCGACGCGCCCTCCACGCGGAAGTAGCAGGCGCCGGTGCACGAGACGTTGTTGAGGCGCTCGGGCTCCTTGAGCGCGCCGTCATTGGCGCGCAGGAGCACCGTCTCCGTCTGCCCATCACCCTGGGCTGGCTCCACCATGGACAGCACCAGGTCCAGCCGCTCCACGCCGGACAGCTCCACCTTCGCCAGCACCGGCTCCGTCGTGCGCAGCACGAAGTGGTCCACGTCTCCCTTGGGCGCCAGGAACCCCTCGCGGTACCCACCCGCCGTCAGCGGCGTGGCCTTGTGCAGCTCGTCATTGGGCTCCAGCTCCGCGTTCGCTCCGGCCTCCTCCTGCGTCACGGTGAGCGTGTACGGCGTGCTCGCATTGAACGTGCGGCGCGCTTCCTTGCCCGCCCCCGTCCAGCCGCCCTTCACCACCACGTAGACGACCCGGTCCGTCGCACGCACCCCGATGTTGCGCAGCGACAGGGCCTCGCCCTCCTTGCCACGCAGCGAGAACAGCGGCGCCTCGGCCGCGGACAGCACCGAGATTTCCGGCCGCACGCCCTCCACCGCGGACAGGTCGATTTTCAGCGCCACCGAGGGAGGCTCGGGCGGAGGCGCCGCCACCCCCGCATCCGTGATTTGCGCCACGCCCGTCTCCGGAGTCGGCGCGGCGGCGGGCTCACCTCCACCGAACGTGCCCGTGGGGGAGGGGGGCGTGTCCAGAGGAGCCGCACCTTCCTCGGGCGTCCCCGTGGCCGCGCCGCTCTCGGAGCCAGGCACCGGGCTCGGGGGAGGCGTCGCTCCCTGGGTGGGCGCTTCCCCTGGAGCCGCAGCTCCGGGGGGCACCGTGCCCTCGGCACCCGAGTCCGCGTCGTTCGCCGCGGGCGCGCTCGTCGGCGCGGCGGTCTCCGGCAGCTCCACCCGGTACCAGTCCTCGTCGCCCGCGTGGCCCAGGAACGCCGTCACAGTCTGGCCCAGGGGGAGCGCAATCGCGTCCACCGCCCTGTCGTTGGGCTCGTGCTCCTCGCCGTCATTCGCGGCGCGCATCTTCACGCTGAGCGTGTAGGCCCCGCCCACGCCCTTGCGCGCGGGCGCCACGCGCACCCAGCGCTCGCCGTCCACGTAGAGGTTGGGGAAGCGCTCCGGCTTGCCGTCGCCCTCGCTGTTGATGGAGGCCAGCCGGTTGCGGTCCCGGTCATAGACCTCCAGGGTGATGTCTCCGCCCGGCAACCCGGACACGGTGACGTCCGCCACGCGGGGGGCAGGGGGCGCGAGCCGATACCAGTCCTCGTCCGCCTTGTTCGGCTGGGCCGCCAGGTCCGCCGTCACCGTGCTGTCCCGCGTAATCGTCAGGGCCTGCTCGGGCCGCTCGTTGGGCTCCTGCTCCGTGAGGGCGGATGGCCCCGTCTCCACGGGCCCCGCGTCGGGCACCTCGCTCGGCTTGTCGTCCTTGCAGGCGACCAGCGTCGCGGCCAGCACACAGACCCACCCCCAGCGTCGCATCACGTTTTCTCTCCGCATCGGGCCGCATCACTTCCCCGCGGCGTCCGGGTGTCAAGCACCCCAACACCCGGGCCCGTGCTTTCATCCGTGATGAAAGGCCCACCCCGGGCCCCTCCAGACGGCCTTCCCGGTCGGGGACTGGAGCCACCCTCACGGTGCGATCAAAGATGGGCGCATGAGCCGCCTCCCCCTCGCCTTGTTGCTGCTCGCGTCCGCCGCCCCCGCCGCGTCCAACGCCCCGCCGGGGTATGCCCAGGCCGCCGACTACCTGGAGCGCGAGCGCCAGCCCGAGCGTTACTCGCCCCTCCACCTGCTCGACGGTCGCGACTCCACGGCCTGGTGCGCCACGGGCGCCACCCCGGCCCCCGTCACCATCGGCTTCAAGGACGTCGTCACCATCGACGAGGTGCGCGTCTACACCGGTGATGGGACGGACAAGGCCTCGTACAAGGCCCACGCCCGCGCGAAGAAGCTCACCCTCACCAGCGTGGACTCCGCCAAGAGCCTCAAGGTGGAGGACAAGCGCGGCCTGCAGGTCGTCCCCATCAGCCCGTCCCTGAGGGGCAACCGCTTCACGCTCGAGGTGGCGGAGCGCTTCCCCGGTTCCGGCGAGGCCGCCCCTGTCTGCGTCACCGATTTGATCTTCTACTCGGGGGGCAAGGCGCTCAACGGGACGTGGCTCGCGCCGCGCCTGCGCTACGACTCGCGCCTGGCGCCCCTGTTGGGGACGTGGTTCAGCGGCCTGGACGGCGCCCCGGACCGCTTCCTCTCGTTCTACGTCGACGGGACGTACCGCTTCGCCCACGAGCCGCTGGAGGGCGGTGAGCCGAGCGCCGTGACGGGCACCTATGCCCTGTCGGGTTCTCGACTCACGCTGGAGGTGCCCAAGCGCGGAAAGGTGACGGCGCGCCTCCAGAAGGCCGCCCCGGAAGGGGCCACCTCGGCTGGAGCCACACTGGAACTCGACGGCGCGGTGGCCGAGGAGTGGGGCCGCGCCTTCCGCGGCCAACCCTGAACCGGCTGCGACTGCCCGGTGGGCCGTCTAGAGGGAGGCCGCCTTCTTCTTGCCACCGAAGTGGCGGAAGAACGCGATGATCTCCTCGACGGCGACCTTCACATCGGTGGCGTCCTCGAACTCCGACTCCAGGAAGATGCCACCGCAGGATTCGCAGGTGTCGTAGTGCAGGGGATGCTGGCGGTCGCCGCCATCCACGCGGACCAGATCGACCAGACATTCAGGGCACTGACCGGTCAATGCCTGTGCATCTACCTTGCCGCCCTGGCTCTCCAGCCCGGGGAGGTTGTTGTGGAGGAGGACCCGGTTCAGGTCCGCGACGTCAATCCACAGTCCGCCGCAATCTCCACACCTTCGCAACGTCTGGTCATCCCCCTCGAGATCAACCATCTCGACGTTGCAGCTGGGGCAATCCATGGCGCGGGTCAATCTCCTTCAATGGGGGACACACGTCCCCAGTGGTTCGGAGAATGATAGGTCGTGCGAATTTTGGGATGCAACCCGGGTTGCCGCTTCTGTTGGCAACGCGCCTTCTGGGGTCGTTCGGCCCCGTGTCCCTCGGTCCCTCAGGCCTTCGCTTTCACGCGCCGGATGTCCGCCCCCAGGGCACGCAGCTTGCGCTCCAGGCGCTCGTAGCCGCGGTCCAGGTGGTAGACGCGGCTGACGTCCGTACGCCCCTCGGCGCGCAGGCCCGCCAGGATGAGCGAAGCGCTCGCCCGCAGGTCTGTCGCCATGACGGGGGCGCCACTGAGGGTCTTCACGCCCTTCACCACCGCCGTGTGCCCCTGAACAGTGATGTCCGCCCCCAGTCGGTGCAGCTCCGGAACGTGCATGAAGCGGTTCTCGAAGATGTTTTCGCTGATGACGGATGTCCCATGGCTCACACACATCAGCGCCATGAGCTGCGCCTGCATGTCGGTGGGAAACCCAGGATGTTCGGTGGTGGTGATGTTCACCGAGTTGAGGGTGCGAGGGGCCTTGCAGCGCAGGCCCCCGGCCTCGGCGGTGAGGGTGCACCCGGCCTCGCGCAGCTTGTCGATGACGGCGTCCAGGTGTTCAGGGACGGCGTGTTTCACCAGGACGTTGCCGCCGGAGATGGCCGCGGCCACCAGCAGGGTGCCCGCTTCGATGCGGTCCGGGAGGATGGCGTGGTCCACGGGCGTGAGGCCCTCCACGCCTTCGATGGTGATGATGGACGTCCCGGCGCCTTCAATCCGGGCGCCCATCTTGTTGAGCACCCGGGCCAGCTCCTCGATTTCGGGCTCGCGCGCGCAGTTCTCCATCACGGTGCGGCCCTTGGCCAGCACGGCCGCCATCAGCACGTTCTCCGTGCCGGTGACGGTGATGACGTCGAAGTTGACGGTGCCGCCCTTGAGCTGCTTGGCCCGGGCCTCCACGTAGCCTTCCGTCAGGGTGATGTCCGCGCCCAGGGCCTTCAGTCCCTTGAGGTGCTGGTCGATGGGGCGCGCGCCGATGGCGCACCCGCCGGGCATGGACACCCGGGCGCGACCGAAGCGCGCGACGAGCGGGCCCAGCACCAGCACGCTGGCGCGCATCGTCTTCACCAAGTCGTAGGGGGCCTCCGGGGTGATGGCCCCGTTGACGCCCACCTCGCACACGTCCTTCTTCCGGCCGGTGAGCCGCTCCGCGTCGCAGCCCATGGTGCGCAGCACCTTGAGCATGGTGACCACGTCGGCCAGGTCCGGCACGTTGCGGAAGGTGGAGGTGCCATCCGCCAGCAGCGCGGAGGCGAGGATGGGCAGCGCCGCGTTCTTCGCGCCCGAGACGACGACCTCGCCGTGCAGCTCGGCGCCGCCCTTCATCACAATCTTGTCCATGCTGTTTCCGGCCCTCAGCCCTGTGGCCCGCTGGCCGCGGGCTGTGTCCCAAATGCCATGCGCTCCCGCCGCTCCAGGTCCTTCTCCACCCGCGCGTCCTCGTAACCGGCCGCGCGCAGCAGCTCCAGGACCGCGGCGCCCTGCGTCTCACCCATCTCCAATGCAAGGAGGCCGCCAGGCTCCAGCCACTTGCGCGCCTCCGTCACCACCCGCCGGAGGGCGACCAGGCCGTCCTTCCCGCCGTCGAGCGCCAGCCTGGGCTCGCGCCGCACCTCCGCGGACAGGCCGGGAATCTCGTGCGAGGCGATGTAGGGAGGGTTGGAGACGATGACGTGGAAGCTCGCGTCGGCGGGCAGCGGGGAGAACAGGTCTCCCTGGAGCACCGTCACCCGCTCGGAGACCTTGAGCGTCTCCGCGTTCTCACGCGCCAGGGCGCACGCATCCGGAGACAGGTCCGTGGCCGTCACGGCGAGCTGGGGGCGCTCGGCGGCGAGGCTGATGGCGATGCAACCGGAACCCGTGCACATGTCGAGCGCGCGAGCAGGCGAGTCCTTCGGCAGCACGCGCAGGGCCGCCTGGACGAGCAGCTCTGTCTCCGGCCGGGGGATGAGGACGCGGGCGTCCACCTTGAAGGCGCGGTTGTAGAACTCGCGCGTACCCGTGAGGTACTGCGTGGGCTCTCCCGCCAGGCGCCGTTCAATCAGCGCGCGGAAGGCGGTCAGCTCCTCCTTGGACAGGGGGCGGTCCAGGTCCACATACAGCCGCACGCGCCCCGTCTTCAGCACGTGCGACAGGAGGATTTCCGCCGTGAGTCGCGGCGCATCCACCTGCCGCTTCTCGAAGTGCTGTGTCGTCCAGGTGAGGACCTTGCGGATGGTCCAGGTCTCGCTGCTCATGCTTCGGACTGGGGCCTCGGGCCGCCCATCTGAGCCTTGAGCGCCTCCGCCTGGTAGAAGGTCCGACAGGCGGTGATGATGTCCTCGATGTCGCCCATCATCACGGCGGGCAGGTTGTGCACCGTGAGGCCGATGCGGTGGTCCGTCAGCCGGTCCTGCGGGAAGTTGTAGGTGCGGATCTTCTCGCTGCGGTCGCCGGTGCCCACCTGCGAGCGGCGCGTGGAGTCGCGCTCGGCGCGGATGCGCTCCTGCTCCATCTCGTAGATCTTCGCGCGCAGCATGCGAAGGGCCATGTTGTAGTTCTTCAGCTGGCTCTTCTCCTGCTGGCACTTCACGACGATGCCCGTGGGCCGGTGGGTGAGGCGCACCGCGGAGTCCGTGGTGTTGACGCTCTGCCCGCCCGCGCCAGTGGAGCGCATCGCCTGGCGGTCGATGTCCGCCTCGTTGAGCTTCACGTCCACTTCCTCCGCCTCCGGCATGACGGCCACGGTGATGGTGGAGGTGTGGATGCGGCCCTGAGTCTCCGTCGCGGGCACGCGCTGGACGCGGTGCACGCCGGATTCGTACTTCAGGTTGCTGAAGACGGCGTCGCCGGACAGCGTCACGGTGGCGTCCTTCACCCCGCCCGCGTTGCCAGCGCTCATGTCGATGATGTCCGACTTCCAGCCCCGCTGATCCGCGTACCGGAGGTACATCTGCATGACCTCCTCCGCGAACAGCGCCGCCTCGTCGCCGCCCGCGCCCGCGCGAATCTCCAGGATGACGTTCTTCTCGTCATTTGGATCCTTGGGCAGGAGCAACAGCTTGAGGCTGCTCTCCAGGCTGTCGCGCTGCTCCTTCAGTCCGGGCAGGGCCTCGCGCGCATAGCTCTTCTCGTCGGCGCTGCCGGCGTCGAGCCACACATCCACTTCCTTGAGGTCGGCGAGCACCTGGCGGTACGTGCGGAACGTGTCCACCAGCTTCTCCAGGCCCGCCCGCTCCTTGGAGACCTTCTGAAGCCTCGCCGAGTCGGCGAGGACGTCGGGGTTCGACAGGTCCGCGGTGAGGCGTTCGAACCGGCGCTCGACGTCTTCAAGTTTGTCAATCATCGTCGTTCCAGGGGGTATTGCCCCTTTGTCCGGCTGCTGGCAAGGGAGGACGGAGTCAAGAAATTCCTTGGCCGCTCGGGCGGTAGCATGAAAGAAGGGCCGCCCTCACCGCCGGATCCACTTGGCGGTCGGTTTCACATCACCACACGGAGTCCTTCCACATGCCCGCCCAGAAGGGAAATCGTTCCAAGAAGAAGGTCGCCAACCGTGCCAAGGGCCGGAAGGCCCAGCTGAAGCGCCGCCGTAGCCGCGCCAAGAAGGGCCAGTCCAACAACAAGGTCTGACGCTCCGGTTACTCCCTCCCGCCAGTCGCGGGGGAGGGAGACGGCCTTGCCCACGGCGCCAGCTCGGGGAGCATCCGCTCCACCCCCGAAGAGCTGTTGGCCAGCAGTCGCAGCACCTCCTCGGCCGCCTCCCCGGTGACGGGCACGGGCTGGAAGGGGAGCTCCGGGAAGCGGTCCGTGCGCAGCGGCAAGACCTCGCTGGAGAGGTAGCCCCCCGGACCGAAGCGGCCCTTCCACAGGGCGCCCCGCTTGTCGCGCGGGTTCCAGTTGCCTCCGAAGACGAAGTTACCCAGCGAGTAGACGACGGGCGCCCCCCGGTGCAGCTCCATCGCCTGGAGCACGTGGGGGTGGCTGCCCAGCACGCCCGCCGCGCCCGCGTCGATGGCGGCGTGGGCCAGTCGCACCTGGTAGGGCTCCGGCACGTAGGTGCCCTCGCGGCCCCAGTGGAAGAAGGGCAGCACCACGTCCGCCTGATGCTTCGCGGCGAGGATGTCCTCGCGCAGCATGCGCTCCATCACGTCCACGTCGGAGAAGTGGCCGGCGACCCCGGGCGTCGTCTCCGTGGCGTAGACCTCTGGTGGCTCGATGTTTCGCTCGCCCAGGAAGAAGTACCCCAGGAGGGCCACTTTCACGCCTCCCACGGTGATGACAGCGGGGCGGCGCGCCTCGGCGAGCGTCCTGCCCGCGCCGAAGTAGGGGATTCGAGCGGCCTCCAGCGTCACCAGCGTGTCCACCAGTCCCTGGGCGCCGTAGTCCATGAGGTGGTTGTTGGCCAGGCTGACGACGTCCACGCCGCCGGCGACGAGCGCTCCCACCAGCTCCGGCCGGGCGCGGAAGTTGAAGTTCTTGGCCAGCTTCTCGCCGCCCTCGGTGAAGGGGCACTCCAGGTTGACGACGAAGAGGTCGGCCGCGTCACCCAGGGCCCGGACCTCCTTGAAGCCGTAGGCGAGCATCTCCTCGCGGGAGCGGCCCTTGGCCACCTGGTCGTCGAAGTACTTCTGGTGGTTGTGACCCAGCGTCACGTCCCCGCCGACCACCAGGGTGATGGGGCGAACGGGGGGCCCGGCGTCCGGGAGGCCGGCCAGTGGAACGGTCGCTTCCGGGCTTTCGGGAGGCCCTGCGTCCTCTGGAGAACGGGGCTCCACGGAGGGGGGAGGGGCCTCCGCCACGGGGGCGGGGCGGGGATGACAGGCGGAGAACAGGAAGAGCAGGAGGGCGGCGTGGCGCATGGACGGAGGGAAACTCTACCTTGCACCCTTTGTTGCGCGACGCGTAGATTGCCCGGCGCTCTCATGGCCCGGGAAAAGGACAACATCGCGCTCTCCGACGAGCACAACACTCGCGGAATCGAGCTGGCGGACCGGGGTTGGCTCGATGAGGCCATCAAGGAGTTCAAGAAGGCCATCGACCTGGACCCGAGCTCGGCGCACGCGCACGACAACCTGGCCACCGTCTACGCGGAGAAGAAGCTCTTCCGCGAGGCCCTCACCGAGTACCTCACCGCCCTGAAGCTGGAGCCGGAGAGCGCCACGGCGCACTACAACCTGGCTTGCTTCCTCTCCACGCATGCCGGGGAGATGGCGGTGGAGGAGTACAAGGAAGCCATCGAGTTGGATCCGGAGTACCCGGACGCGCACCTCAACCTGGGCCTCACGTACGCGGACCAGGGGCGGGTGGAAGAGGCGATGCGCGAGCTGCAGGCGGCCATCGAGCTGGACCCCCAGGACGCGTTCCCTCGGCACGAGCTGGCGGCGCTGATGATGGACGAGGGGGACTACCGCTCGGCGATTACGTTGCTGAAGGACGTGGTGCGGCTGGAGCCGGACAACTTCGAGGCGCAGCTCGATTTGGGCATCTGCTACGCGCAGAAGGGCTTCTACGCGGAGGCCGAGCGCGCGTATGAGCGGGCTCGCGCGCTGAACGCGGAGGACCTGCTGCTCAACTACAACCTGTCGGCGCTGTACGCCCTGTGGGGCAGGCCGAAGGACGCGGTGCAGTACCTGAAGGCGGCGCTCACGGCGGACCGTCAGAAGGTGATGGGGTGGCTGTCCACGGACCCCATGTTCGACGCGCTCAAGGGCGACGCCGACTTCGACGCCTTGTTCTGAGCCATGGGAATGGAATGGGTGTTCCTGGGGCTGGCGATCCTCCTGGTCTTCGCCAACGGCTTCTTCGTGGCGACCGAGTTCGCCATCGTGAAGATTCGCGCCACGCGCCTGCAGTCGCTCGTGGACGAGGGCACGCCGGGCGCCGCGCAGGCGCTGCGGATGGTGGAGAAGCTGGACGCGTACCTGTCCGCCACGCAGTTCGGAATCACGCTGGCCTCGCTGGGCCTGGGCTGGCTGGGTGAGCCCGCCTTCGCCAAGCTCCTGGAGCCCGTGCTGACGCGGCTGGTTCCCGAGGGCGCGAGCCCCACGCTGGCTCACACCGTGTCGGTGGTCATCGGCTTCAGCATCATCACCTTCCTGCACATCGTCCTGGGAGAGCTGGCGCCCAAGAGCCTGGCGATTCAGCGCGCGGAGGCGACCACGCTGGCCGTGGCGCTGCCGATGCGGGCGTTCTACTTCCTGTTCTATCCGGCCATCATCCTGCTCAACGGGCTGGCGGCCTGGGTGCTGCGCATCTTCGGCCTCCACTCCGTGGGAGAGGCGCACGAGGCGCACAGCGAGGACGAGCTGCGCGTCATCCTCCACAGCTCCGCGCAGGCGGGGGCGATTACGACGGCGCGCGCGGAGCTTTTGGAGCGCGCGCTGGAGATGGCGCAGAAGACGGCGCGGCAGGTGATGGTGCCGCGAAACCAGGTGAAGTTCCTGGACGTGGAGGAGCCGCTGGAGAAGTGCATCGCGGACGCGCGCGCCGCGGGGCACACGTGGCTGCCGGTGTGCCGGGGCAACCTGGACGAGGTGGAGGGCGTGGTGAACGCCAAGGACCTCTTCTTCCTCCTGTCTCGCGGTGAGCTGCGCAGCCTGGCGCAGGTGCAGCGGCCGGTGCTCTTCATCCCGGAGAACGCGACGCTGGAGCAATTGCTCGCGGAGTTCCGCCGCCGCCGTCGTCAGACGGCCCTTGTCGTCGACGAGCACGGCGGCACGTCGGGCCTGGTGACGATCGCGGACGTGGTGGCCGAAGTCGTGGGCGACGTGGCGGAGCTGGGCCGGCGGGTGGATGAGGTCCGCTCGCTGCCGGGCGGGCGCTTCGAGCTTCCCGGCACGGCGCAGTTGGATGACCTGGAGGAGCGGCTCGACGTCAGCTTCGACCTCGATGAGGACGAAGAGGGCGAGGTGACGACGATTGCCGGCTTCCTGATGGCGAAGCTGGGGCGCGTCCCGGAGAAGGGGGACTCGCTGCGGCTGGATATGTGGCGAATCCTGGTGGAGGAGGTGGACGGGCCCCGCGTGGTGCGCGTGACGGTGGAGCCCCAGTCCCGCGCCGCCCCTCGCTCGGCCACGGAGTCGTCGTCCTCGTCCGGCCCGGGAGAGCCGTCCCAGGGCTCTCCAGGAGAGATACCCCCCGCCTCGTCGTCGGGCGGCGAGTCCACCTAGCTGTCTGCCCCGGCCGCCGGGTTCAGGGCGCCGAGGGCACCTTCATGTCGGCCGCGGCCTTCTTCACGGGCCGGCGCGCCTTGCTGGAGGACTTGGCCTGCACGGGTTGGGGACGCTCCACCTTGAGCAATTCCAGGTCCGTGCTCTCCGCCGTGGCGAACTTGAGGATGCCCACGCCCGGCGCGAACCAGACATAGCTCTCCATGGAGCGGCCCTCGGAGCCAGGGCGGCTGGCGCGCGCGGTGACGATGTTCTTCACCTTCAGCGCCTTGAACGTGCCGGCCGCCACGGTGACCTCCTCCTCGCCCACGACAGTCGACTCCTTTTCGAACGTGGTGGCGATGATGGGCCGGATGCCGCCCGTCTTGCCCGCGGGGGGCTGGAGCTTCACCGACAGGCTGTTCTTCCACGAGCCGCCGGGCACCATGCTCGTCAGCGCGGGCACCGCCATGCCTTCCGAGCTCACCACCTGCACATCCATGCCGGACGCGGACAGCAGCGTGCCTTCCAGGCCGCCCAGGCCCGTGCTCATGCCCTCGGCGGTGCAGGTGGCGTCCGTCTCGCCCTGGCGGCCCTTGAGCTTCACGGCGACCTTGCCGCGCAGCCCCTCGGGTGTGGGTGTCACGCCGTGGGTGCTGATGACCATCTGCGACGACTTGCCCGCCCGGTAGGTGAGCGTCAGCCCTTCCTCCAGCGGGAAATACGGGTGGGGGCAGGGGGCCGGGGCTTCCACCGCCTGCGTGTCAGACCGGGGTGTTACCTCCGGCGTAGGGGACGCTCCCATGAGGAGCGTCAGGGCAAGAAAGGGCTGGTACGTACGCAACCTCCAGGAATGTCAATGGGAAGGTAGGGTGGGGCGGCCAGGGCGCAAGTCCAAGAGAGGACCCTCCTGCCCGCCTCTGGCCCGTTTGAAGGGCAAGCAGCCGAACGTATGGCCACGCGTGGCATGGTCACGCTTGATCGCCTGGATGGCGGCTGGTACTCCTGCTGATCGTTCCGAGGCCGATTTTTCGGCCTCGCGCTCACTTTTCACCTCGTACCTCGCGCCTCTTCCAGGAGCCCGCTGGCATGCGTATCAAGCGGTTGGACATCACCGGCTTCAAGTCGTTCATGGAGCGGAGCGTCTTCACTTTCGACGAGGGCGTCACCGGCATCGTCGGCCCGAACGGCTGTGGAAAGTCCAACGTCGTGGACGCCATCCGCTGGGTGATGGGTGAGCAGAGCGCGAAGAACCTCCGTGGCCGTGGCATGGAGGACGTCATCTTCAACGGCTCGGAGAACAAGCCGCCCCTGTCCATGGCGGAGGTGTCGCTCACCTTCCTGGTGGATGACACGGACCAGCTGTCGCCCCAGTACCAGGGCTACTCGGAGATCACCGTCACGCGGCGCCTGTTCCGCAACGGGGACTCGGAGTACCTCATCAACAAGACGCTGTGCCGGCTCCTGGATATCACCGAGCTGTTCCTCGGCACGGGCGTGGGCACCAAGGCCTACTCCATCATCGAGCAGGGCCGCGTGGGCCTCATCGTCTCCAGCAAGCCGGAGGACCGGCGCCACCTGCTGGAGGAGGCCGCGGGCGTCACCAAGTACAAGGCCCGCCGCAAGGCCGCCGAGCGGAAGATGGAGGCCACCGAGGCCAACCTCCTGCGCGTGACGGACATCACCAGCGAGCTGGAGAAGCGGCTGGACGCGCTGTCGCGCCAGGCGAAGAAGGCGGAGAAATACAAGAAGCTCAAGCAGCGCATGCGGGACATCGACCTGCACGCGGCCAGCCACCGCCACCTGGAGCTGTTGGCGGAGAAGCAGGTCCTCCAGTCACGCCTGCAGAACCTGGGCTCCGAGGAGCGAGAGAGCCTGGACCGGGTGAAGGAGCTGGAGGAGGCCATCACCCGGCGCCGCGCGGAGCTGGACGCGGAAGCCGCCGCCCTCCAGACGCTGGCCGCGGAGGTGCACGCGCTCGAAAGCTCCGTGCAGCGCGACACGCAGGAGCTGGCCTACGGCCGCCGTGACTACGACGAGACGAACAGCCGCGTGATGCAGGCCCGGGCGGAGCTGGACGGGCTGCTGGCGCGGCAGGCGGAGATGTCCGACGCCATGGCCGCCCGCGAGGCGGAGCTGTCCGGCATCGCCGGCTCGTGGAAGGAGGACGAGGTGGCGATGCAGGTGGCGCAGGAGGAGCTGCGCCGCGTCAACCACCTCCAGACAGAGGTCGCCCTGCGGCTGGAGCAGGAGCGCGCCGGGCTGGTGGCGGTGGCCACCCGACTGGCCAACCACGAGAGCAACCTGGTCAACCTGGCCCGTCAGCGCACCGACCTGGAAGCGCGTCGGGCCAGGCTCCAGGCGGAGCTGGACGGGCTGCGCGCGCAGGAGACGGAGCTGGAGTCGGTGCGCGGCGACGTGGCGAAGCGGGTGGAGGACACCCGGCACCTCGCCGCGGAGCTCGCCGAGCGCAAGGGGCAGGAGGAAGAGGCCCTCACCCGCACGCGCGCGACCTTCACGGAGAACGAAATCCAGGTCATCGCGCTGCGCGAGGAGCTGAGCGACAAGCGCAGCCGCCTGTCGTCCCTGGAGGACATCCAGAAGAACTACGACGGGTTCGACCGGGGGGTGCGCGCGGTGATGATGCGCGCCGGCACGGTGGCCCGGGAGCAGGGCATCTTCGGCCTCGTGGCGGACGTGCTCACCGTCACCCAGCGCTACGAGCGCGCCGTGGAAGCGGCCCTGGGTGAGCGGCTCCAGCACGTCATCGTGGAGAGCCGCGACAAGGGCGTGGAGCTGGTGGAGTACCTCAAGGGCCACGCGGAGGGCCGCGGCAGCTTCCTGCCCGTGCCCATGCTGGACACCCTGCAGCCCGTGCTGGAGCCGGACTTCGAGCGCCCGGGTGTGCTGGCCCACGCGCTGCGCGAGGTGACGTGCGAGGAGGCCCTGGCGCCCGTGGTGCGGATGCTGCTGGGAGATGTGGTCATCGTCCAGGACCTGGCGTCGGCGCGTGCGTACTCGGAGGCCGGTGGTCCCCAGTGCACGCTCGTCACCCAGGAGGGCGAGGTCTTCCGCGCGGACGGGACGATTGTCGGCGGCGAGCGCGAGGGCGCGGCGGTGGGCGCGCTCCAGAAGAAGCGTGAAATCGCCGAGCTGGCCACCGAGGTGGCCCGGGTGGAGGAGCGCTACAACGAAATCCTCACCCGGCACTACACGCTCCAGAAGCAGATGGGGCACACCGAGGGCGTCCTCAAGGGGCTGGCGAAGAACCAGCACACCGAGGAGGTGAACCTCGCCAGCCAGGAGAAGGACCTGCACAAGGCGGGCGAGGACCTGGCGAAGGTGCGCGAGCGCCTCCGGGCCCAGGAGCTGGAGGACGGGCAGCTGGGTCAGAGCCACATGGCGCTGGCGAACGAGGAGGAGACGAGCCGGGGCGAGGTGGCCCACGGCCAGACGGACCGGGAGTCGCGCGAGGAGCGCGTCCGGCAGCTCTCCTCCGAGCAGGAGTCGCTGCGTCAGCGCTCCGAGTCCGCCAATGGCGAGCTGACGGGCCTGCGCATCAAGGTCGCCGCGGGCAGCGAGCGCGGCGAGTCCGCGCGCAAGGAGCTGGACAGCCTGGTGACGCAGCGCCGGGAGATGGAGACGCGCGTGGCGCGCCTCCAGGCGACGCTGGCGGAGGGGGGCTCGCGCACGGAGGAGCTGGCGCGGCGCACGGCGGAGACGGAAGCGGGGCTGGCCCAGCGCGTGGAAGAGCACCGCGTGGCCGCGGAGGGCCTGGAGACGCGGCGCACCGCGCACACCACGGCCTCGACAGAGGTTCGTGAGCAGGACGCCCAGTTCCGCGAGCTGCGCGGTCGGGTGGAGGAGCTGATGCAGGGGCTGTCGCAGATTTCGCTGCGCGAGCGCGAGATTGCCCTGGAGCTGGAGCACCTGTCGGCCGGCATCCGCGAGCGGCACCAGGTGGACCTCTCGCTGGAGCTGCACCGCTACCACCTGCTGCCTTCCCTGGCGCCGGAGACGGAGGCGGAGCTGAAGGACCTGCGCGCCCAGGTGGAGAAGATGGGGGAGATCAACCTCACCGCCATCGACGAGCACGCGGAGCTGTCCAAGCGCTTCGACTTCCTCATCGCGCAGAAGACGGACCTCCAGGCCTCCATGGGTCAGCTGCGCGAGGCAATCACCCGCATCGACGCCACCAGCCGCGAGCGCTTCAAGCAGACCTTCGACGTGGTGAACGAGAAGTTCCAGGCCATCTTCCCCCGCCTGTTCGGCGGTGGGCGCGCCAGCCTGGTCCTCACCAACGACGGCCCCAATGGCGAGCCGGGCGTGGAAATCGTCGCCCAGCCGCCGGGCAAGAAGCTGCAGAGCGTCAACCTGCTCTCCGGTGGAGAGAAGGCCCTCACCGCCGTGGGCCTCATCTTCGGCATCTTCCTCATCAAGCCCACGCCCTTCTGCCTCCTGGACGAGGTCGACGCGCCGCTGGATGAGGGCAACGTGGGCCGCTACAACGACATGGTGAAGGAGATGAGCAGCCAGTCGCAGTTCATCCTCATCACCCACAACAAGCGGACCATGGAGGTCTCCAACACCCTCTACGGTGTCACCATGGAGGAGCCGGGCATCTCCAAGCTCGTCAGCGTGCGCATCAGCGAGGCCAGCGCGGCCAACGACGACAAGATCAGCGCGTAGTCGTCCTCACGACGCTGGAAACACAGAAGGCGCGGGTCCCGGAAGTTCGGGTCCCGCGCCTTCGTGCGTTTCAGCCCGCTGGGGACTGCTTACCGACTACTTGCCCTTGTAGGACTTCTTCGGGCACGCCTTCTGGTCCGCGTCCGCGCGGGCCTGGGCGGCCGTCAGGTCCTTCTGGGTGTTGGTCAGCGCCGTCTGGCTGGCCGTCTCCACCGGCGTCCAACCCTCGGCGTCCGTCGTCTTCAGCTCCTGCACCAGCGCCACGGAGGCCTGGTCCACGGCCTGCTGGGCCTCCAGCGCCTTCACCCAACCCTGCGCGGCCTCCACCAGGGCGTTGCACTTGCCGGCCAGCTCGTCGAACAGCTTGTAGTCCTTGGTCTTCTGGTACTTCGCCACCACGGCCTCGAACGACTCGGCCGCCGCGGCGCGGGCGCCGAAGGCGATGGCCGCGTCCGCCGCGCGCTGGTTGCGGACGACCTCCAGCTGGAAGAAGCGCAGCTGGGGGGGCAGGGCGCTGGCGGCCTCGGTGGCTCCGGAGTTGAAGTGGACGAAGCGGTGCGGGTAGCTGAGCTTGTCCGTGGACAGCTTCGCGGGCACGGCGACAATCTTCGTCTTGAGGCACGCGGCGAGCTGGTCACCCTCGGTGCTGCCGGAGGCGTCGAACGTCACCTCGGCGACGGGCTGGCCCTTGGTGAGCGTCATGTGGGACGTCAGCACCGGCGGCGTCTGCGCCTTGTAGGTGGCGTAGCAGTCGCACCAGCCCTGCTGGGCCAGGCGGACGGCGCCGGAGAAGTCCGAGCCGTCGTTGACGCCGAACTTCACCGTGGCGCTGGCCGTGGTGTCGTGCTCGAAGGTCGCCGTGGACTCCAGCGGCTGGGCGCCCTTGGCCAGGGGCTTGGGCTGGACGAGCTTGTCCACCACGGCCTGGATGCACTGCGTGCCCGTGGGGGTGAGGTTCTCACCGGTGATGGTGTGGGTGCCGCCCGCGTCCGTCACGGTGGTCTTCACCGTCGCCACCGTCTTCTCGGCGGGGCCCCGGTTCTGCGGGGACACGAGGCACTCGAGTACTTCCGGCCGGGTGGTGAGCATGGCGCCCACCAGCACGCCCTGATTGGACGCCGGCAGGGTCAGCTCGCGCGGGAAGCAGGTGGCCACGTCGAACGCGGGCTGGTTGCCAATGCGCACGCGCTCCTCGGTGGTCTGCGGCTTGGCGGCCGTGTCGGCGCTCTCGGCGGGCTTCTGCTGACCGGCGCAGGCGGCGGTGAAGACGACGGAGGCTACGACGAGACGACGCAACATGCGGTTGTTCTCCATGGGGTGGAACTGCGAGGGGGCACTCACTTCTCCAGGCCCTCGGCGTTCTTGAGGTCCTTGAGGCGAAGCCCGTTCTTCTTGAGCAGACGATAGAGGCTCTGCATGGACAGCCCGGTGCGCTGCTCGGCGGCCTTCATGTCGAAGCCCACCGTGCGCATCACCTCGGCGAAGTAGAGGCGCTCGAAGTCGGCCAGCACCCTGTCCTTCGCCTCGTGGTACGGCATGCCGGTGACGAGCGTGGCCACGTGGGTGCCGGGCGGCTGACCTTCCGGGCGGCGCGAGGGCTGGGCGAGGAAGTCCAGCCAGCTGGTGTTGCCCGTCTCCTCCATCAGCGCGCCGCGCTCGAGCACGTTGCGCAGCTCGCGCACGTTGCCCGGCCAGTCATAGCCCTCGAAGAGCGCGAGCGTCTGGGGCGTCAGCGTCACGCTGGCGCGCAACGTCTGCGACAGGGCCTGCGCCAGCGAGGGCAGGTCCTCGCGGCGGGTGCGCAGGGGCGGCAGGCGCACGCGCGCCACCGCGAGGCGGAAGTACAGGTCCGCGCGGAAGCGGCCCTGGCGCACGTCCTCCTCCAGGTTGCGGTGCGTGGAGGCGATGACTCGCACGTCCACCGGCACGGGCTGGCCGTCCAGCGAGGGCACCTCGCGCGCGTCCAGCACGCGCAACAGCTTGCCCTGCACCATCAGCGGCAGCTCGCCGACCTCATCCAGGAAGAGCGTCCCTCCCCGGGCGGCCTCGAAGACGCCGCGCGCCTCCTTGTCCTCCGGGTCGCTCGCGCGCAGACCGCCGAACAGCTCCCGCTCCGCCTTCTCCTCGGAGATGAGGTTGCAGTCGACGACCTTGAACGGGCCATGCCGCCGCGACGAGTGCTGATGCACCGCGCGCGCCGCCAGCTCCTTGCCGGTGCCCGTCTCGCCCTCGATGAGCAGGCTCATGTCCTCGCGGGCCACGCGCCGCAGCTCCGTGAAGACCCACCGCATCTTCTCCGAGGAGCCCACCAGCGCGCCGAAGGACTCGGCGCCCGCGAGCTCCACCTCGGTGGGCTTCGCCGCCACCTTCACGGCCAGCTTCGTCTTGCCGAGCTCGACCTTGTCTCCGCGGCCCAGGTACGCCTGAAGCACCTGTCGCCCGTCGAGGAAGGTTCCGTTGCGACTGCCGGTGTCGCGCAGCAGGAGGCCTCGCGGCGTGCGCTCCACCTCGAGGTGACGGCGGCTCACCGTGGTGTCCGTCAGCACCAGGTCGCTTGCGGGGTCCGAGCCCACGCGTACCAAGCCATCCTGGGTCGTCACCTTCTTGCCCTTGTCGGGGCCAGACACCACCTCCACGGTCCATTCGTGAATGGGGATGCGGGTGGTGCGGCCTTCTTCTTTGTCCGTCTGGGTGGTCTGGGTGACCTCGGGCCTGGGCTCCATCATGGGTCCTCTTTAGGTGCGAGGGGACCGGGCGGGCAAGCCCGACGCACCATGTGCTCGTGCCCGAACTGGTCAGGGCAGCATGAGTGGAAGAATCTTCCCGGAAGGCTGTTGCACGTCAGCCTTCTGCGGAAGGAGCGCCCCGTGCGCGTGGACCGGGGCGGGGGTGGCGCGTCGGAGTGTCCCCGCTCGGGCCTCCGGGCGAACGACTCCCCAGCGCGCGGTGGCTTCGGAGCGGGGCCTGGGCCCTCGTCCGTGCTTTGCGCGATGGGGATGCTGGCGTCCTTCCCGGTGACTTCCGGGAGGACGCGTCGGAGGGTGGGGTGGCGCACGTCCACGTGGCCCCAGTACGCCATGGACGCCTGGGGACCTCGTGCTGGGGTGTGCCTGGGACTGTCCACCAGCGCACGTTCGTCGCCGTGCAGGCGCCGCGTCGTGTCGCGGTGCGGCCCTCGGGCGTTCCGCAGCCGCGCCTGCGCCGGCGGAGGTCGTCCAGGAGGATGGGAAGGGCCGTTCCAGAAGCTCACGGCCGGCATCCAAGACGAACACCCTCCGCGAATCCAGTGTCACGCGTGGGCGAGGTCCAATCAGTACGTCGAGGGCGAGTCGCTGGCGGGGAATGACTCCTTGGAAAGCTCGTCGACGAGATCATCCGAGCTGGTTCCTCCGGACTTCACCCCCGCGTTGCTCTGGTCCCTGACCACCGGTCCCTTTGGGGAGGACTTGCCCGAGCCCGCCGCGCGCTTGCGTCCGGCGCTGCCCGTGGCCGCGGCCCTTTCCGTCGTCCCCAGTCGCGCGCCCAGGAGGTTCTTCGCCCGCTCGGCCAGGTGGCGCTGCTCGTCCCGCCAGTCGCGGAAGAACTGCGCCAGCTCCGGGTCTCCCGCCCGCTCCGCGTCCTGGATGAACTGCTCCGCGGTCGAGGCGCCCTTGAGCAGGTGATACAGCGTGCTGATGACGTTGTAGTGCGCGTCTTCACCTGCCATTGCCGCCTCCCGAGAAGGGGTGGTGTTCCATGGCGGTAAGGTAGGCACGGCGCGGCGAGCGGCCCCGTGAAGGGCGCTCGCCCGCCTGCTCGCGACTCAGGCCTGGAGCATGGGCTCCAGCTTGCCTTCCTTGTCGAGCTGGGCCAGGTCCGAGTAGCCGCCGACGTGCGTGTCACCGATGAAGATTTGGGGCACGGTGCGCTGGCCTCCGCTCATCTCCACCAGCTTCTCGCGCGCGTCATCGTCTCCGGTGACGTCCAGCTCCTGGTAGTCCACGCCCTTGCGCTTGAGCAGGTCCTTCGCGCGGACGCAAAAGCCACAGTAGTTCGTGGTGTAGATCTTCACGGGTTTCACGGTGTCGCCTCCTTCATTCCCAACGTAAGGGCGTGGCCTTTCGCGCGCCACCGGGCGCATGAAAGCACGACGGCCCCCGGCTCCTTGAAAGGAACCGGAGGCCGCCAGTGAAGCGTCCACCCCGGACGGACCGGGGTGGGGGGCGACTACATGCCCATGCCGCCCATACCGCCCATGCCGCCCATGCCGCCACCGCCGGCGGGGGCGTCCTTCTCGTCCTTCGGACGCTCGGCCACCATCGCCTCGGTGGTCAGCATCAGGGACGCCACGGACGCGGAGTTCTGCAGCGCCGTGCGGCTCACCTTGGCCGGGTCGATGACGCCCGCGGCCAGCAGGTCCTCGTACGCGCCCGTCGCGGCGTTGAAGCCGAACGAGCCCGTGCCTTCCTTGACCTTGTTGACGATGACGCTGCCCTCGAGGCCGCCGTTGCCGACGATCTGGCGCAGGGGCTCCTCGACGGCGCGGCGGATGATGTCCACGCCGAACTTCTCACCCTCGGCGAACGTCTGACCCTCCAGCGCCTTGAGGCACCGGATGTAGGCCACGCCACCGCCAGGAACCACGCCCTCCTCGACGGCCGCGCGGGTCGCGTTGAGCGCGTCCTCCACGCGGGCCTTCTTCTCCTTCATCTCCGTCTCGGTGGCCGCGCCGACGTTGATGACGGCCACGCCGCCCACGAGCTTCGCCAGACGCTCCTGGAGCTTCTCGCGGTCGTAGTCGCTGGTGGTCTCCTCGACCTGGGCGCGGATCTGCTTCACGCGCGCCTCGATCTCCGGCTGGCTGCCCGCGCCGTCGACGACGGTGGTGTTGTCCTTGTCGACGGTGATGCGCTTGGCCTTGCCCAGGTCCTGCAGGGTCAGCGTGTCCAGCTTGATGCCCAGGTCCTCGGCGATCATCCGGCCGCCCGTCAGGGTGGCGATGTCCTCGAGGATGGCCTTGCGGCGGTCGCCGAAGCCCGGCGCCTTCACCGCGCACACGTTCAGCACGCCGCGGATCTTGTTCACCACCAGGGTGGCCAGGGCCTCGCCCTCGACCTCCTCGGCGATGATGAGCAGGGGCTTACCAGCGCGAGCGACCTGCTCCAGGATGGGCAGGAGGTCCTTCATCGAGGAGATCTTCTTCTCGTGGATGAGGATGAGCGCGTCGTTCAGCACCGCCTCCATCCGCTCCGGGTCCGTCACGAAGTACGGAGACAGGTAGCCGCGGTCGAACTGCATGCCTTCGACGACGTCCAGCGTCGTCTCCAGGCCCTTGGCCTCCTCCACCGTGATGACGCCCTCCTTGCCGACCTTCTCCATCGCGTCCGCGATGATCTGGCCGATGGTGGCGTCGCCGTTGGCGGAGATGGTGCCAACCTGCGCGATTTCCTTCTTGTCCTTCGTCGGCTTCGCCAGCTTCTTCAGCTCCGCGACGATGACCGCGACGGCCTTGTCGATGCCGCGCTTGATGTCCATCGGGTTGTGCCCGGCGGCCACCAGCTTCGCGCCCTCGCGGAAGATGGCCTGCGCCAGCACCGTGGCGGTGGTGGTGCCGTCACCGGCGACGTCGGAGGTCTTGGACGCGACCTCCTTCACCATCTGCGCGCCCATGTTCTCGAACTTGTTCTCCAGTTCGATTTCCTTCGCCACCGTCACACCGTCCTTGGTGATGGTGGGCGAGCCGAAGCTCTTCTCGATGACGACGTTACGGCCCTTGGGGCCGAGGGTCACCTTGACCGCGTCGGCCAGGATGTTGACGCCACGGAGAATGGCCTCGCGGGCGCGTACGTCGAAAAGCAGTTCCTTCGCCATGATGGGAATTCCTTGAGTGAAGGGGTGGGGGACGGATTACTTCTCGATGACGCCGAGCACATCCTCCTCACGGAGGATGAGGTGCTCCTCGCCGTCGAGCTTGATCTCGGTCCCGGCGTACTTGCTGAAGAGGATGGTGTCGCCGGCCTTGATGTCGAGGGGACGCACCTTGCCGTCCTCCTGCACCTTGCCGTTGCCGACGGCGATGACCTTGCCCTCGAGGGGCTTCTCCTTCGCCGTGTCCGGGATGAAGAGGCCGCCCTTGGTCTTGTTCTCCTCGGCGACCCGCTTGACGATGAGCCGATCCTGCAGGGGACGAATCTTCATGGTCTGCTCCTTGATGGGCGCCCACCGTCCGGGATCTCCGGACGGCTCTCGGCGCCACTGGGGGTTGAAAAGGGCCGTGACGACCCGCGGCATTTAGCACTCACACCTTGCGAGTGCTAACGCCTAGGCGCGGCGGATAATAACCAGCGAAGTCGACCCGTCAAGCGACGCTGACTGCCCGTGCCCCGACATGCCAACCGTCTGGCATTGCTGCTCTTTTCCCCGCCGCGCACGCCGCCGTGGAAGGACGCCCGCTCGTCGCCCCGCACGTGGAAATTGGCACTCGGGGTGGTCGAGTGCCAGCGCAAGTGCCTGGAATCATTGAAAGCGGGTTTTGCGACGGGGAGGGTCGATTGCTACCGTTCCCTTATTCCCGAAGGCGCCGTTGGCCGGGTGGAAGGACGGGAGTGTCGATGAGTCAACTGGTGGCGTCCCTGTCGCTGAAGGAGTTCTTCAAGTCGCTCCTGGACGAGGTCACTTCGCGCCAGCGCGTCTCGCTGGAAGAGGTGACGGAGTTCTATCTGGTGAACCTGCTGGCGGACTTCGCCAGCACCGACATGCTGTTCGACCGCCAGGAGGACGGCCGCAAGGGCCGCGAACCCCTGGCGCTGCTCTACCACCAGGCGCTGCAACAGGAGCGCGAGGCGCGCATCCGGACGCTGCGGCGGCTGGGGGATGTCTCCCTCTACACCGTGGGCTTCTTCTCCGGCGCGCTCCAGGGCGGAGTGGTGGGGCCGGACTACTACATCCAGATGGGAGGCACCGCGTACGGCCAGGTGGCGGACCTGTCCCCTCGGGCGGGCTTCGCGGGGGTGTACCGGGAGCTGCACGACAAGTTCCGCTCGGTGGTGGAGGTGCTGGAGGAAATCTCGGCGCGAGGCATGGTCCGGGCCGGGCCCTCCGGGGCGTTGAAGGTCTACGAGTCGTGGGCGCGCACGGGCAATGACCGGCTGGAGCGCGTGCTGGTGGACGCGGGGATGATGCCGAACGCGAAGGGACAGCTCCCCAACTAGCCGTGGCACGGAGGTCGCGATGATTGGCCGCGTTCAGGACCACCTGGAGGCCATCTATGGCTTCACGTGCGAGGCTCGGGCGGAGGTCTTCGTGGTGGACACGGAGGCCGCCGTCCAACTGGGCGCCACGGGGCGCAGTGACGAGGAACTCCTGGTGCACGAGTCGGGGGACGCGCTGGAGATGGCGCTGTACCTGTCCCCCGCGCTGCTCGACAGGCTGAAGCCCTACGAGGCCGGGCCGCTGGGGTACCTGCTGGATGGAGACCTCGCCGGCTACTGCCAGGTGGCCGAGGGCGTCAGCCACTTCCTCTACATGGCGCACACGGCGGCGCACGGGCGGACGGTGTCCCTGCTGGAGCTGGAGGCCCAGGCGGAGGTGGACAAGTTCGCCATCTGCCTGTTGCACCGCTGGGGGGAGGGGGTGGGGGCGTGGGCCCAGGAGCTGCTCACCCGGCTGTTCGACAGGGTGTCCTACCGGGACAAGCTGTCGTCCCAGGAGCGCTGGCGGTACGAGGAGGCCAACCGCGTCTCCCGGCGCTTCTGCTCGCGGATGATGGGGCACGTCTCCGGAAGGCGGTTGGACAGGCTCCTGGCGGACCTCCGGTATGCCTACCGGCTGGGAGCGGAGGCGAAGCTGAGTCACTTCGTCCACGGTGGTTGAGTCCCCGCGGCCCGCCTCCTTCGGTTAGGGTAGGTGGGCATGCCACGCGAGGCGTCCGCAGGCGGGATTGTCATCCGGGAGAGTGACGGCACCTGGGAGGTGGTCGTCATCCGTCCGCATGGCCGTCCCCTGTGGGCGCTGCCCAAGGGGCACGTGGACCCGGGGGAGACTCCGGAGCAGACGGCGAGCCGCGAGGTCCACGAGGAGACGGGGCTCACCGCCGCGCTCATTGCGCCGCTGGGTGAGATTCGCTACGTCTACCAGTTCCGGGGGCAGCGCATCTTCAAGCGCGTCCACTTCTTCCTCTTCCGCTACCAGGAAGGCGCGCTGGGGCCGCTGCCGGGGCCGCGCGTGGAGGTGGACGAGGTTCGCTGGGTGCCGGTGGGACAGCTGGTGCCCCTGCTCGGCTACAAGGGAGAGAAGGCCGTCGCCGCGCGCGCCGTGCGGTGGATGCGCGCCCAGGGGCTCATCCCGGAGGCCCCTTCCCCGGCCGTAAGGCCCGAGGGGAAGGGAACCTAGGACCTACGACTACTTGCGGGCGTCTTCGGGGGTGTACTTCCCGGACAGCGCCTCGCGCACGTCGCGGTCGAACTTCACGCGGCCCGTGGCCACCTCGCGCAGGGACAGCACGGGGGGCTTGTTCTTGGAACTCTCGATGATGGGGCGGGCGCCGGCCATCAGCTGACGCGCGCGCTTCGCACCGAGCAGCACCAGCGCGAACCGGTTGTCGACGAGGGGGAGGCAGTCTTCGACTGTGACGCGAGCCATGGAACGTCCTTCGGATTTCGGTGGGGCTACCTGAAACGGTGAAAACTAAAGACCGCCCCGGGGGGAGTCAAGGAAGGACGCACGGGCAGGGCCGCCGGGCGGACAGGCGCTGTCCCACCATGGAAGCCTGGATTCCGTGGATCAGGTGTACCACCAGGCCCAGGCGATGAGGACGACCTGGAGGGGCAGCCGGGCCCAGAGCAGGGGGGCGGGGACCTTCTTGAAGCGCTCGGGCTGGAGGGCCATCTGGAGGTTGGCCGGGAAGATGGCGACGAACAGGGCGATGAGTCCCCAGGCGGACACCGCGCGCGTGGCGGGAACCAGCAGGCCCACGCCCAGCAGGACTTCCGCCACGCCGCTCAGGAAGACCAGGGGCCCGTGCCATGGCAGGTACGGCGGCATCATCCGCACGTAGGGGCGCGGGTTCACGAAGTGATTGATGCCACCGGCCACCATGAACAGGCCGAGCACGTACATCAGGACGGTCTTCACCATGTGCCGTGAGTCCTACGCCCCCGCGAAGGCCGTGTCGACGATGGCGCGGGCTTCCTGGAGGATGGCCTGGAGGTGGGCGTCGTCGCGGAAGCTCTCCGCGTAGATTTTGTACACGTCCTCGGTGCCCGACGGCCGCGCGGCGAACCAGCCGTTCTGCGCCACCACCTTGAGCCCGCCGATGTCCGCGTCGTTGCCAGGCGCGCGCGTGAGGCGCTGGAGGATGGGTTCTCCCGCGAGGCTCGTCGCCTTCACCGCCTCCGGTGAGAGCTTCTTCAGCACGGACTTCTGCGCGGGCGTGGCCGCCTGGTCGATGCGCGCGTAGTACGGCGTGCCGAAGCGCCCCGCCAGCTCCTGATAGTGCTGTCCCGGGTCCTTGCCGGTGCGCGCGAGAATCTCCACCGCGAGCAGGTCGAGCAACATGCCGTCCTTGTCGGTGGTCCACACGGTGCCGTCGCGGCGCAGGAAGGACGCGCCCGCGCTCTCCTCACCGCCGAAGCCGAGCGAGCCGTCCAACAGCCCGTCCACGAACCACTTGAAGCCCACCGGCACCTCGACGACGCGGCGGCCCAGGCTCTTGGCCACGCGGTCGATGAGCCCGCTGCTCACCAGCGTCTTGCCCACGGCGGTGTCCGCCTTCCAGCCGGGCCGGTTCTGGAACAGGTAGTGGATGGCCACCGCGAGGTAGTGGTTGGGATTCATCAACCCGATGGAGCGCGTGACGATGCCGTGCCGGTCCGAGTCCGCGTCATTGCCGAAGGCGATGTCGTACTGGTCCTTGAGCTTCACGAGATTCGCCATGGCGTACGGCGACGAGCAGTCCATGCGGATCTTCCCGTCATGGTCCACCGGCATGAAGCGGAACGTCGGGTCCACCGTGGGGTTCACCACGCGCAGGTTCAATCCGTAGCGCGTGGCGATGGGCTCCCAGTACGCGACATTGGAGCCGCCGAGCGGATCCGCGCCGATGTGCAGCTTCGCGCCGCGCAGGGCCTCCATGTCCACCACGGTGCCCAGGTCCTCGACATAGGGCGTGATGAAGTCGTGGGGCTTCACCGTCGGGGCCGTGCGCGCCTTCTCGTAGGGCGTGCGCTTCACGCCCGCGTTGCTGGTACCGAGCAGCGCATTGGCGCGGCGCTCGATGCCGGAGGTGACGTTCGTGTCCGCGGGGCCGCCGTTGGGCGGGTTGTATTTGATGCCGCCGTCCTCGGGCGGGTTGTGGGACGGGGTGATGACGATGCCGTCCGAGAGCCCCGAGGCGCCCCGGCCTTTGTTGTACGTGAGGATGGCGTGGGAGATGACGGGCGTGGGCGTGGCGCCGTCGGTGAAGCGCACCTGGACGCCGTTGGCGGCCAGCACCTCGAGCGCGGTCTGCTGCGCGGGCGCGGACAGCGCATGGGTGTCCATGCCCAGGAACAGCGGCCCGTCGATGCCCTGCTGCTGCCGGTACTCGCAGATGGCCTGCGTCACCGCGATGATGTGGGCCTCGTTGAAGCTGGTGCGCGCGGACGAGCCCCGGTGGCCCGACGTGCCAAAGGCGACGCGCTGCTCGGGCACGGCCACGTCGGGACGCTCCGCGTAGTAGCGCGCGCGCAGCTTCTCGGGGTCGATGAGGAGGTCTTCCGGCGGGAGCTTTCCAGCGAGGGGATGGGCCATGTCGCCGCCAACATAAACGCGCCGCGCGACGGATGGATCTCCCATGTGAGGGAGCTGTCCTCGGGTGGACCCAGACCCTCCCGGGCTCGAAGCGGGTGCCGCGCTACGAGCCGGTGGCGCCGGAGGGGGAGGGGGGCGCCTCCTGCTCGGGCAGGTAGAACGCCCCGGAGCGCGCGGCGAGCACCGCCGCGGTGAGCAGGCCCACCGTCAACCCGAAGACGGCGATGCCGGCCAGCGTCACCCAGTCGGTGACACCCGAGGGCTGGAACAGCGCGGTGAAGGGCGTGGCGAAATCGAAGCCCTTCTCCGGTGTCTTGCGCAGGTTCTGCACGGCGGTGAGCAGCGCTGTCGTCATCGCGCCCAGCACCATGCCCACCACGGCCGCGAAGGCGGCGCTGCCCATGAGGACGGGGCGGGTGACGGCGCGGGTGGTGGGGCGGCTCTGCACGTCGAAGTCCGGGTCCTTCACGCCCAGCGGCACGAAGCGCGCGAGCAGCAACAGACCGGGGATGCCGCCCACCATGGTGAACCAGAAGAAGGGCTCCCAGCCGATGGCGTACACGAGGAAGCCGGCGATGGGCCCCGCCACCACGCGCGGAATGGAGAAGAGGCTGGAGAGCAGCGCGAACTGGGTGGCGGAGAAGCGCTTCTGCGTCAGCCGCATCAGCAGCACGGAGAAGGCCCCGGTGCCCAGGCCCTGCGTCACGTTCTCGAAGCCGATGGCGATGTACATCAGCCACGGCGTGGGGGCTCCAGCGCGCGCGACGAGCACGTAGCCGATGTTGGACACAATCTGGATGACGCCGAACACCCAGAGCGCGCGGCCCAGGCCCAGCACCGTCGTCCACGCGCCTCCCACGAGCGTGCCGGCGATGGTGCCGAACAGGCCGATGGTGCCCAGGGCCACGCCCCGGTGCAGGTCGCTGTAGCCCATGTCCACCAGGAAGGGCCGCAAGAGCGTGCCGCCGAGGTTGTCGGCCAGCTTGTAGAGGAAGACGAAGGCGAGGATTTCGAGCGCCCGGTGCCGCGCGAGGAAGCCCACGAAGGGATACCAGACGGCGTCCTTGAGGGACTTCGGAGGCGTGAAGCGCTCCTCGGGCTCCGGCGCGAAGCGCGTGACGATGAGCATGGGCAGGTACAGCACCGCCAGCCCGATGACGACCCACTTCCACGACACGCGGCCCGCGAGCGTAATCGCCGCCGAGCCCGCGATGAACATGGCCGCGCGGTACACCGCCACGCGCGCGCCCACCGCCACGCCCTGCTCCTCCTTGCGCAGCACCTCCACCGCGTACGCGTCGATGGCGATGTCCTGCGTCGCCGCGGAGAACGCCACCGCCATGGCCAGCGCGCCCACCACCCACGCGGTCTCCGGATGTTCTCCGATGCCGGCCAGGGCCAATGTCGTCGCGAAGAGGGCCACCTGCGCCACCGCCATCCAGCCCCGCCGCCGGCCCCAGAAGGGCGGCACATAGCGGTCCATCAGCGGCGACCAGAGGAACTTGAAGGACCACGGTGCCTGCGCCAGCGTGATGATGCCCACCACGCGGATGTCCACGCCGATGCTGCGCAGCCAGTCGGGGATGGCGATCCACACCAGGCCGAGCGGCAGGCCCGAGGAGAACGAGAGCAGCGTGACGGAGGCCGTCCGCCAGGAGGCCATGGCCCGCGCCAGACTGGCCCAGGTTCCCGGCCGCGCTGCCTGCTCTCCACTCTTGCCCTGCTGCTCGCTCATGGCGGCGGACTCTATACCAGCCGTGCTCGCGGCCCAGGGTGTCCCGCGCGCTTCCGCTCGGAGGGTTGGCCGGTTACCGGTCCAGCGCGGACATGTCCGGGCAGGAGCTGCGCAGGCCCTCGGTGGGGTTGAGGAAGTCCCAGCTCCGGGAGATGAACGTCACGCGGCCCTGCGCGTCCCAGCACTCGGTGTATTTGGCGCCCAGGATGTCGCCCTTGATGATCTCCAGGATGCCCGTCCCCCGCCCGTCCGGCGCCCAGCGCGTGGTGAGCGCCACGTCTTCGCGCAGCCCGCCCTGGACGAAGTCGGTGTCGAGGATCTGGAAGGTCATCTCCGCCAGGTCCCCCTCCGCCTCGCGGTAGATGTAGCGCGAAGGCAGCAGGGTGGGCACGTTGCTGACGAACACCAGCTCCACCCGCGTGGGGAGCTTCCGCGTCTGGTAGTGGATCTCCTCGCGGTCCAGGAAGGGGATGTCCAGGAAGCGTTCTTCCCGGGCCCGCTTCAGGTCCATGATGAGGCTGCCCTCACCCTTGCGGACGCCGCCATTGGCCTGGAAGGAGCCCGACATGAAGCTCCACCACGCGTCCTCGCCTTCACCGATGTCCCGGTACTGGAGCTGGTAGTCGAACCGCTCCCCTTCACGCGTCATCACGAAGCGCGTGTCGAACCTCATGTCGTTGCGCCCCGGGATGGGCCCCCACACCCGACGGTCCGGCTCTCGCTTCGTGGGCGTGTACTGCTGGATGGCCTCCAGCGAGGAGAGGATTCCGTCCACCGCCTCGTTGAAGCGCAGGCCCGTCTCGTCCGTGTCGCCGACGATGCCCGACGAGTCGCCCAACCGGCCCGCCTGCTGCGCGGACTTGCTGGCCACACGTGCGCCCCAGGCTTCGCCTTGGGTCTTCCCCGGCATCGACGCCGTCAGGTCCTCGCGCCGGGGGAAGGCGTTGAGGAACTCCAGGTCGTCATTGGAGAAGTCGCCGCCACATGCGGCCAGGGCCAGACACAGACAGATGGGCACCAGGTGTCGCATCGAACGCTCCCTCAAGGCTGATACGTGACGAGCGCGCCCAGCTCCCAGAAGCCCAGCGAGCGTTGCTCATCCACGGTGTAGAGGAGGTAGTGGAGCCGCGCGCGTCCCGTCACGTGCAGGCGCCGCAGGGGTTGCCACCGCAGGCCCGCCACCAGGCCCGGGGAGAACATCGCGTACTTCTGGTCCGGGTACGTCGCTTCCTCGAAGTCGCGGCGCATCACCAGATACGCCATGCGCGCGCCCACGAAGGGCGCCACGGTGCCTCGCGGCCACTCGGACGTGAGCGTCGTGCCCAGGCTCGTCACCGAATACTTGTAGGGCGGTCCACTCAGGGTCGGCAACGCCAGCAGCGCCTGCTTTCCGCCCACCGCCACGTCCACGCCCCACACCCAGTCGCGGCGGAAGTAGTCGTGAAGCTGCGCCTCCGCGCCCAGCATGCCCACCGAGAGGAACAGCGACTGGCGCGTGGGTGCGTCGAAGAAGGCCTGCACGCCACCGGACAGGCCCACCGTCCACCACGCCCCGCCCTCCGGCGCCGCGCCCTTCACCGGGTCATCCGAGAACGGCGCGTCTCGCAGCCGCGACTCTTCCAGCACCACCTGCCGTCCCCGGGACACTTCCACTTCGCCGATGCGCAGCCGGTCCGACAGCCTTCGCTTCACGCGGTACGTGCCGGGCGCGAGCGCCACGCGGCGCTCCACGTCGGGCGTCTTGTCCAGCTCCGCCACCACCATGCCGCCCGGGTCCACGAAGTAATACATGCCCGCGGGCGCGAGTCCTGGCACCACCAGCCCGTCGCCGCCCGCGCGCAGGTCCGTCAGCACCAGGTCCCCGTTGCCGGCGAGGTCGTAGCTGAACGTCGGATGCTGAGCGCCCCCGCTGCTGGCCGCCGTGTCCGCCACGGTGCGGGCGTAGGCATGCGAGTACGCCTCGAACAGCGTCACGCGTCCGTCACCGCTGCGGTCCGCGTCCCCGAGCAGGCCACTGGCCAGGTGGTGCGAGAAGTAGCTGCCGCGCAGCGCGTCCGACTCCTGCGAGTCCTCGTCCGCCGAACTGGAGGTGAGGATGACCAGTCCCCGCGCATCGCGCGCCGCGCCGGACTCGATTTCGAAGGCCGGTGCCCGTCGCGCGCCCTTGGTGCGCGTCAGCGCGCCAGAGCGGCACGAGTCGAGAATCGCGATGCGGATATCCGCGGGCGCGTTCGACAGCCGCTGCTTGAGGTCCTCGAAGCCCAGCCGCGTGTTGCCCAGGCGCAGCGTGCCGTCCTTCGCGTGGCCGGAGTAGTAGACGAGCAGCGCCGTGCGCTCACCTCGCGCCCGAGCCTCCTTCGCCCGGGCCTCCAACTGCGTCAGCGCCGCGAGGAAGTCCTTCGAGGACTCGTTGAGCAGCAGCATCGCGTCGCCGGGCGCGACACCGCCCAGGCGCGCCAGCAGGCCGTGCATCTTCCGCGCGTCGTCCTGTGCGAAGCGCAGGGGCCGCGTCTCGTCGCCGCCCTCGTCGTTGCCCGCCACCAGCGCGAAGCGGCGCAGGCTGTCCGCATGCGCGGCCGAGGCACCGAGCACGAGGAGGGCGGCCAGCGCGCGCCAGGAAGGAAGCAGGGGAGGGCTCATGGCTTGAACAGCACCCAGTGCGTCTGCGCACCCGGCACGTCGAGCTGGGACATCCGCTCCACCTCGCCGTTCGCCGCCGTGAATGCACGACGGGTCGCCTCCACCACCGACTCCACCGTGAACGGTTCATCCCCGAGCACCAGCACCACGCGCTCGGCCCCGGAGCCGGTGAACTCCCAGCTTCCTTGCAGCCAGTGCAGGTCCTCGCCGGACTCCACGGGGGCGCTCGCGCCGGACTCCGGATGCAGCGCCGTCACCTCGCCGATGGCATCCACGGACACGGCGGCCACGTAGCGGTGGGTGCCCGCCTTGTAGCCCAGCATCACCCGCTCACCCGGTTCCAGGGCCTCGGGAGCCTCCGGCTTCACCTCGCGCTGGGGCCCGGGACCTCCGCCGATGCGCAGCTCCGCGATGTCCGCGCCGCCCTTGCTCCGGTCCCAACCCGGACCCTGATTCAGCAGCGGCCGGGCCAGCACCACCATCAGCACCGACGCGGCCAGCGCCACCGTCGGAGCGAGCCAGCGCCGGGGGGAGGGCTTCAGCGCGTCACGCCGCTGCTGTCGCTCCAACGCGCGCTGCACTCCCAACTCGAAGCGCTCGAAGGGAAGCTCTGCTTCGAAGCGGGCCTGGTTCGACTCGAGGCCGCGCAGCACTGCGCCACAGGTGTCGCAGCTCGCCGCGTGGGCGCGCGCGCGGGTGGCCTCGGGCGAGCCCAGCTCACCGGCCCTCAGGCGTCGCAGTGTCCACTCCGACTCGTGCGCGCTCATCGAACCCTCAGCTCCTCTCCACCCAGCGCGGCGAAGTGCTCCAGCCGCTTGCGAATCGTGGGCACCGAGCGCCCCAGCAACGCCGCCACCTCTTCCAACGTCATCCCATCCACGTGGTAGTGCACCACCGCGGCCTGCGTCTCCGCATCCACCCGGGACAGCAGCCGGCGCACCAGGTCCCGCGTCTCCATCTCTCCCGGGCCCCCGTGGGCTTCCGGGCGCGCGGCCGCGTCCCGCTCGAACCACTGCCTCCAGCCCGCTCGCTCCGAGCGGAGCTGGTTGAGACAGTGGTGCGTGGCGATCTTCATCAACCACGTCAGCGGCGAGGCATCCGCGCGGAAGTCGTCCGCGTGGGCGAGCGCTCGGGCGAACACGTCGTGCATCGCGTCCTCCGCCCTCGCCGCGTCCTTCAACAGGTAGCGGCAGCGTCCCATCACGCTGCCGCCGTACCGCGTGTAAAGGTCGCGCAGGAAGTCCCGCCGGTCCTGCTGGGGACCCCCCTGGATGACCCTGAGGGCCGGCTGGCGCGTTCCTGTCACGCGCCGCAGACTACCGCGAGCCGGCTCACAGCGTGGAGTAGACCGCCGTGCTGAAGCTGCCGCAGGCGCTCACCGTCCCGTAGCCGATGGCCGGGTTGTAGCTGACCGCGTGGTAGGCGCTGCGGAAGTTGCTGTCCCAGCACTCGTTGATGGTCGCCTCGCCGAACAGGTCTCCGCCCGACAGCTTGATGTCCGAGCGACCGAGGCCCGTGCGCTCCCAGCGGCTCTTGATGGACAGCTTCTCCAGCTTCGAGCGCGTCGGGTCCACGTCGATGTTCTGCTTCACGACGTAGTCCAGTTCGCCGCCGGTGCCCGGGGCCTGCTTGAAACGATAGTTCGCGCTCGCCAGGGTGCCTCCGCCGGCATCCACCTGGAAGTCCGCCTCCACGGAGGCCACCGCGTTCGGGGCCGTGCGCGCGTAGCGAATCTCCATCGTCGCCACGCCCGTCTCGCCCTCGTTGCCAGGCAGGGAGTTGTTCTTCTCCCAGTCGATGAGGAACTGTCCGGAGCCATAGCCGGAGCGGCGCTCGCCATCATCATCGACCGCCGCCGTGTGCGAGCCGGCCAGCACCGTCTTGAAGTTCGTGTCGGGCTCGATCTTCGCCTTGGCCGCCAGCACCCACCCGTAGGTGTCGTCATCGGTGCGCGTGACGGTCAGCTTCCAGGTGATGGGGCTCAGGGCCTCCGTGTGCGGACCCCACACCGCGACGTCGCCCTGGATGGAGGACGGCGGGTGCTTGACGATGGCCTCGATGAGGCCGAGCACTCCCAGCGTCCCCCCGTTGATGCTCGCGGCGGCGGCCACGGTGAGCACGTAGTACTCCGACGTCTGGTTCTCGGCGGAGGCCGCGGTCAGTCCCTGACCGCCCGGGCCCGGCGAGGCCACTTCCACCATCTGCTTGGAGGGAAGTCCCTCGCGGAACGAATCGGCGTCCTGCTTCGAGTCAGGATCGCAACCGGCGAGCAACAGGGAGGCGCACAGCAGGCTCTTGCGCAGCATGGTCCTTCTACCTTTCGGATGGCCCCCGGCGGGCCGTGCAGCAGCGTGTTCGCCTCAATGGACACAGCCCTGCCGAAAAACAGAAAGCACGCCTGTCAGGTTCTGAAATGCGCTGGGATTCCAGGGGGTTGGAGGTCGCTCGGACGCCCCTCGGGCGACTTCACCCGGCCTTCGGACGGCGGAAATGCACCGTCCCTACCTTTCGCCCATGGAAAAACGACACCCCAACCATCCCGGGGAGATGGGCACGGACGCCTCGCTCGCGGAACGGGAGCGCACGGCGGATGAAATCAACGCCCGCGCACGGGCCGTGGGGCTGTTGCGCGACGCGGGGGTGCCCTTCGTGGTGGGAGGCGCGTACGCATACGCCACCTATACCGGCATCTACCGGGACACGAAGGACCTGGACCTGTTCCCGCGCAAGGCGGACGCGCTCCGGGCGCTCCAGGTGCTGGAGAAGGACGGCTGGCGCACCGAGCGCACCGACGAGGTGTGGCTCTACAAGGCCTTCAAGGGTGACTACTTCGTCGACTTCATCTTCTCGTCCGGCAACGGCGTGGCGGTGGTCGACGACGAGTGGTTCCAATACGCCAAGACGGCCACCGTCTTCGGACACGAGTGTCTGGTGGCGCCCGCCGAGGAGATGATCTGGTCCAAGGCCTTCGTCGTCGAGCGCGAGCGCTACGACGGCGCGGACGTCAACCACCTCATCCTCAAGGCGGGCCACGTCATGGACTGGGACCGGCTGATGCGCCGGTTCGACCGGTACTGGGAGGTGCTGCTCAGTCACCTGATGATGTTCCGCTTCGCCTATCCCTCGGAGAGAGACCTGGTGCCGGAGTGGGTGATGGCGGAGCTGATGCGCCGCACGCTGGACAGCATCCGCGAGGGGCGCTGGGAGGAGAAGCTGTGTCGCGGCAACCTCGTCTCCAAGGTGAACTACCACGTGGACATCCACCACTGGGGGTTCAGGGACGGGCGGGCCTGGGACGAAAACGAACGACAGCAGGGGGGCGAGCGTGGCGAGGGATCCGAGCTCGAAAATTCGATTGGCGGCAGTCGGTGACCTGCACTGCCGGGAGGACCAGCACGGACGCTTTCGCCACCTCGTCAAGCAGGTGAACGCCACGGCGGACCTGCTGGTGCTGTGTGGGGACCTCACGGACCGCGGCATGCTCGAGGAGGGCAAGGTGCTCGCTGAGGAGCTGTCCGCGCTGCGGGTGCCGTGCGCGGCGGTGCTCGGCAATCACGACTACGAGCACGGCCAGGTGAAGGACATCTGCGCGGAGCTCGCGAAGGTGGGCATCCACATCCTCGATGGGGACCACTTCATCTTCGAGAAGGTGCTTGGCGTGGCTGGCGTGAAGGGCTTTGGCGGCGGTTATGGCAACGCGACGTTGCAGGCCTTCGGCGAGGCGCAGACGAAGGGCTTCGTGCAGGAGGCGGTGACGGAGTCGCTGAAGCTGGAGGCGGCGCTGAGCCACCTCGACACGCCGAGGAAGATCATCATCATGCATTACTCCCCCATCCCGGAGACGCTGGAGGGGGAGAACATCGAGATCCGCCCCTTCCTCGGGACGAGCCGGCTGGCGATGCCCATTGACCACTACGGCGCGGAGGCGGTGTTCCACGGACACGCGCACCACGGCGCGCTCCAGGGGAAAACGAAGAACGGCATCCCCGTCTTCAACGTGGCCATGCCCCTGCTGGCGCGGCACACGCCCGACCAACGCTACGTGCTGCTCGAAGTGTGAGCCGGACTCAGGCGGTGACGACCATCCCGGCTTCCACCTTCACGGGCCAGGACGTCAGCGACGCTCCGCTGCACGGACCGCCGACACACTTCCCGTCGTCGGGTTGGAACAGGGCGCCGTGCCACGCGCAGACGATGAGCTGCTTGTCTGGCGTCAGGTAGCGGTCCAACACGCGCGCCAGCGGGAGCCCGGCGTGGGGGCACCGGTCCACATAGCCGTGGACCTGGGTGCCCTTGCGCACGAGGAAGCCGTGGAAGAACGCCTCGCCAATCTGGAGCACGATGTTGCGCGAGCCCGGGTCCTCCAGCGAGTCCACCGGGCAGAGCTCGACGTCGGAGGGCGTCGTCCAGACGCGCTGCCTTGGAGGCAGGCTCAAGGCAGTCGGGCCTTCTCGAACCCGGCCCAGCAGTCGTCGTAGTCCAACTGCATCGCCGGCGTCTCCATCGCGAAGCGCGTGGGGCGGATGGTCCACCGGGACTCGAACATGAACGCGAGCGTGTCCTGAATCTTGTGCGGCTTCAGGTCCGCGCGGAGGGCCTGCTCGTAGCTCGCCCGGTCCGGACCGTGGCCGCTCATGCAGTTGTGCAGGGACGCGCCGCCCGGAGCAAAGCCTCCGGCCTTCGCGTCATAGACACCCTGCACCAGCCCCATGAACTCGCTCATCACGTTGCGGTGGAACCACGGCGGCCGGAACGTGTTCTCCGCCACCATCCACCGGGGCGGGAAGATGACGAAGTCGCAGTTGGCCGTGCCCGGTGACTCGCTGGGCGAGGTCAGCACCGTGAAGATGGACGGGTCCGGATGGTCGTAGCTCACCGTGCCGATGGTGTTGAACCGCGACAGGTCATACTTGTACGGCGCCAGATTCCCGTGCCACGCCACCACGTCGAGCGGGGAGTGGTCGAACTGGGACGCCCACAGGCGCCCCTGGAACTTCTGGATGACCAGCGTCGGGCGGTCCACGTCCTCGAACGCGGCCACGGGCGTCAGGAAGTCGCGCGCGTTCGCCAGTCCGTTGGAGCCGATGGGCCCCAGGTCTGGCAGGCGGAAGAGGGCGCCGTGGTTCTCACAGATGTAGCCCGACACCGGCCCTTCGGGCAGCTCTGCCCGGAAGCGCACGCCCCGGGGCACCACGCCCATCTCGCCGGGCCGCAGGTCCAGCACGCCCAGCTCCGTCACGAGCGTCAGCCGCCCGGCCTGCGGAACGATGAGCAGCTCGCCGTCGGCGTCGTAGAACACCTTGTCCGTCATCGACCGGTTGGCGAGGTACAGGTGGATGGCGATGCCCGCCCCCGTGCCTGGATCTCCATTGCCCGCGTAGGTGACCAGGCCCTCGACGAAGTCGGTGGGCGCGGTCGGCGCCGGCTGGGGACTCCAGCGCAGGCGGTTGGGCGTGGGCGGGACCTCGTCGAACGGGCCACCGCGCAACAGGCCCTGGGGATGGACCTTGTACGCGGGATGGTTGGCGCTGGGCCGCAGCCGATACAGCCACGAGCGCTTGTTCTCCCGGCGCGCCACTGTGAAGGCCGTGCCGGAGAGCTGCTCCGCGTAGAGCCCGAACGGGGCGCGCTGCGGTGAGTTGCGCCCCACGGGCAGGGCACCCGGGACGGCCTCCGTGGCGAATTCATTGCCAAAGCCGGAGAGATAGTCACCGGGCGCCTGTCGGAGCCCGCTCTTCGGAGGTACCGCGGTTCGATTCTCGAGAGTCACCGTGTCGCTCCTCCGAAGTCGGGCCGGAGACTACTTCCGGGTCTTGTCGACCTTGATGACGCCGCGGCGGATCTGATCCAGCTCGATGGACTCGAACAGCGCCTGGAAGTTGCCGTTGCCGAAGCCCTCGTTGCCCTTGCGCTGGATGATCTCGAAGAAGATGGGCCCGAACAGGTTCTCGGTGAAGATCTGCAGCAGCAGGCCTTCCTGCTGATTGCCGTCGATGAGGATGCGGTTCTTCCGCATGCGCTCCAGGTCCTCGCCGTGGTTGGGGACGCGCGAGTCGACCAGGTCGTAGTAGGTCTCGATGGTGTCCTGGAGATCCACGCCGCGAGCGCGCAGCTTCTCGACGGTGTCGTAGATGTCCTGCGTGGCCAGGGCCAGGTGCTGGATGCCCTCGCCCTTGTACTCGCGGATGAACTCCTCGATCTGCGACTTCTCGTCCTGGCTCTCGTTGAGCGGAATCCGGATGGCGCGGTCCGGCGCAATCATCGCCTGGCTGAACAGGCCCGTGGCCTGGCCCTTGATGTCGAAGTACTTCTGCTCGGTGAAGCCGAAGATGCGGTTGTAGAACGAAGACCACGTCCGCATCTCACCCCGGCGCACGTTGTGCGTCAGGTGGTCCAGCGACTCCAGGCCCACGCTGTTGCGGGCCTCGGCCTCGACGGCGCCGGGAATCTGCACCCAGGAGTCGTAGATGGTGCCGCTCGGACCGTGTCGGTCGATGAGATACAGCAGGCTGCCACCGATGCCCTGGAGGACATAGAAGCCCTCGCCCAGGGAGCTGGCGGCGGGGTCGGCCGGGATGGCGCCGCGCTCCAGCGCCATCTCGTAAGCGGTGCGGGCATTGGCCACGCGGAAGGCCATCGCGTTGGCGGACGGGCCGTGGGCGGCGCGGAACTCGGCGGCCTGCCCCGTGGTCTCCCGGCTGATGAGCAGGTTGATGTCACCCTGCTTGTAGCGAACCAGGTCCTTGCTCGGGTGCTTGGAGAAGGCGGTGAACCCCAGCATCTCCACCAGCTTCACCATTGCCTCGGGGGCGGGGCTCGTGAACTCCACGAACTCGAAGCCATTCAGTCCAAGAGGGTTTTCCGCCGTGCTCATCATGACCCAGCCTCCGCGAAACGTCTGCGAGTGTGCCTTGGAAGGTAGGGAGTGGCGGCCAGGGAGGAAAGCACAAAGCACTGCCAGAGAATGTCAGGCCCTTTCACAATCTCCAGAGGGAGGGCCCACGCGAATGCGCACGGGTGGCGCGTCAAACGCGGCACCGCGTCGCGTCACCTACGGAGGGTCGTGGATTGTCACAGCAGGAGCGGGCTCATCCTCCCGGACCGCGTGCTTCCGTGGGCTCCGGTGCGGGGGCGCCTTCCATCAGGTCTTCAGCCCGCACCGGCAGCACGAGTCCTTCGATGGAGACCTCCATCACCTCGGGCCCCGAACCCCGCACGTAGCTCAAGCCCGACGAGTCGGGCACGTCACCGCCAAGCCACAGTCGCGCCAGCTCGCGTCCATCCGCGCCCCGCAGCACCGCGCCGCGCGAGGACTCGTCGATGCCGTACTTCGCCCAGCTTCGTGGCTTTGCGTCTCCGAAGCTCGTGGCCTTCAGTGCGCCCAGTGCGCGCAGCAGGGAGACGACGCGGAAGTGCTGGGCCTTGCCTTGCTTCGGTGACTCCACCCGCCACGACTCCGTGCCGCCATCCGTCTCCGAGGCGTTGACCAGGATGATGGGGGCCGCGCCTCCGCCAGGGTGGAACACCACGCGTCGCACGTCCTCGCGCCGGAAGCTCAGCACGTGCTTGTCCTTCAGTTCGTGGACGTCCACGTCGAGCACCGTGAGCACGCCGTCCGACACCTCGCCCAGCACCGCGTCTGGGCCCTGCTCCCGCAGCGCGTGGATGCGCGGAGTGCCGTCCTCCATCACCTGGGCGAGTCGGATGCGCACGGGCTCGCCCGAGAGCGGAGTGAAGCGCGCATCGACGAGCGGCGACTCCAGTCCCAGCTTCTTTCGCGTCTGCGCGGAGTCCGGGGGGAAGGCGAGCGCCCGGTGCTCCTTCAAGTTTTTCAACAATGTCGCCACCCGAGCCTCGTCCGCGCGCTCGGCCACGGGTTTCGTCAGGCGCCACTTCGTCGTGCCCGTCTCGTGCTGCAGCACGTAGCTTCGCTCCTGGGCCCGCACCTCGATGGACGCGAGCGAAGTCGCCTCCAGTCCGCCGAGCAGCTCCTTCGAGCGCAGCGCGAAGGTGTCCTTGTCCAGGCTCCACCGCACCGAACCCTGGGCCGCGTAGACCTTCGAGTCCCCGTCACGACGCACGTACACGGACCCGTCGAAGGTGTTCTCGACGCCGCCGTGCAGCGTCACCGTGTGCTGGCGGCTCGGGACGTCTTCACCTCCGCCGCTCGCGTCCGGCAGGAAGGCGTGCGCCGTCACGCTGAAGACGGGCGACTTGAGGCCGTACTTCTCCAGGTCGGCGTCGGTGGGCGCGTCGTTCACCAGGGGGCTCGACGCGGTGCTCCCCAACGTCTCCAGCAGGGCCTCCACCGCGGCGGCCTCCGCGCGTGCCTTCACGGGAGCGACGAGTTGCCACGCGCCATCCGGCTCGCGCGCCAGCTCCGTGGTGTCGCCCTGGGCCCGCACGGTGATGCGAGTGAACACGGGCGCGGCGGCCTTCGCCCCCTGTGTCGCGCTGGACGGCGGGGCGAACAGTTTCTCTGACACCGCGGGGGTCTCGGAGCCTCGGCGCGAGGTGCCGTCGGAGCACGCGGACAAGGTCAGTCCCCCCGCGCCCAGCGCGAGGACCGCCACCGTCACGAGTCCCTTGCCCGTGGCGCTCACTTGTTCCGCCGGGTCAGCCAGATGGCCAGTCCCAGGCCCATCATGGTGAGGGGGAGCAGGTCGGTGGAGATGAAGCGGATGTGGTCCATGTCGTCCGCGTCCAGCTCCAGCGTCGACACCTCGCGGTCCGGGGGGCGCAGGGTGACCTTGGTCACCTGATTGGAGGCCCAGCCCAGCGCGTTCATCACGAGGTTGCGGTTGGGCTCATGGCCCCAGTTCGGATCCAACAGCAGCTCCGCGTCACCCATCACCACGAGTCGCGCCTCGTCGAAGCGCTTGTTGGCGGCGTTCTTCGTGTCGCGGACGATGGCGGCCACGAGCGTGAGCTGGCCCGTCTTCTCGCCATCGGAGGGGACCGCGTTCTCTTCCGGCCTCGTCTCCACCCAGCCGTACTGAGAGGTGTGCACCACGGGCTCCACGCGCACGCCTTCCGCGAGGCCCTCGCGCAGCAGCGTGAGGCTGCGCGGCGTGGGCAGCTCCACGTTCAGCCCGCGCTGCCGCAGCGGGAGCACCATCGCGTGGTTGCTGTAGAACCGGGAGAGCACCACGTAGGGATTGCCGCTGTTGAACTGCGCGTCAGCGGCGATGCCCTCGTCGAGCTGGATGCCGTACTCGGCCAGCAACCCGCCCAGACCGTCCTCCAACCCCGCGTCCGTGAAGTAGAGCAGCCTGCCGCCGCCCGCGAGATACTTGCTCAGCACCTCCACCTCCGGCGTCGTGAAGCGCGCGCGAGCACCCGCGATGATGACCAGCGAGGCATCCCGTGGCACGTCCGTCGCGCCCGCCAGGTACATGGCCTCCGCGCCGTAGCCCTCCTGAAGTAGCTGCCTGCGCAGCTCGGACATGGTGGCGCCCGGGTCATTCGGGGCCGCTTCGTCCTTGGCCAGCGGCCACTCACCGTGGCCGGTGACGAAGTACACCCGCTGCGTGCCCACCGCGTTCAGCTTGATGAGCGCGTTGGTCAGGTCCTGCTCGGAGACGGCCTGCAGCGTCGTGTGCGCCTCGCCACGCACCAACACCACGCTCGCCTGACCCTCCTTGAGCTGGTACTTCGCGGCCAGGTCCGGGCTGCGGCGCGCGTCCTTGAACGTGTACTCGAAGCGCTCCGGCGCCTGCGCGCGGTAGCGCTGGAACAGCGTGTCCAGCAGGCCGTAGGACTCGTGCGTCGGAGGCACGAAGCCAATGGCGAGGACCTTCTCCGGCAGGGCCTCCAGCGTGGCGAGCGTCTGCGGCGCCAGCGTGTGGATGCGTCCCTTCGTCAAATCCCAGCGAGGACTCTTCTGGAAGGCGACGTAGTTGAGCGCCACCAGCGCGAGCAGGGTGGCGACCACGGTGAGTCCCGAGCGCAGGAAGAAGAGGCTGGAGCGGTGCGAGGCGAGCTTGCCGAAGTGCTTCAGGTTCGTCGCCAGGTACACGCCGAGCAGCGCGAGGCCCACCGCCGCCTTCACGCCCGCGGCAATGGGGTTGCCGGAGGTGACGAAGAGGGTGAAGGGGCTCGACAGCAGCAGCAGGAGCCCGAAGGCGCCCAGGTATCGACCGAGGAGGGTCGCATTCATGTGCGGGGATTCCCTTTCGCGTGAGCGCGGGCCATGTCAGGCCCAGCGCCGCGCTTCCACGGTGCGGTGGGTGAGCAGCAGCGAGAAGACGATGACGGATGCGAAGAACACGAGCGTCTGCACGTCGAGGATGCCCTTGAGCATGTTCTGCAACTGCGCGTCGAAGGACAGGTACGTCAGCACCGAGCGCAGCGGCTCCTCCGTGGCCTGCGCCACGCCGGACAGCAGCATCCACGGCAGCAGCACCGCGAAGGTGAGGAAGGCCGCCAGCATCTGGCTCTCCGTGAGCGCGGAGATGAACATGCCCACCGCCATGCACGTGGCGCCCCACAGCAGGATGCCGCCGTAGCCCAGGAGCACGGTGGGCCACTCCAGCGCGGTGCCGGACTCCGCGTGGCCGAACGCGGAGAGCACCAGCGGGAAGATGAGCGTGAGGCCCAGCGTCGCGGAGATGATGCCCAGTCCGCCCAGGTACTTGCCCAGGACGATTTCGATGGGGCGCACTGGCGCGGTCATCAGCAGCTCGAACGTCTTGTTGCGCTTCTCCTCCGCGAACAGCCGCATGGAGAGGAAGGGCGCGATGAAGAGGGTGATGATGATGACCATGCCCCACAGCTGCACCATCACCCCGTCGGTGAGGTTGCGGTAGGCGGTCATGTCCGGAGGCATCATCGCCCACGTGACTTCCCGTGCCTGCTCCTGCACCTGCTGGAACGTCGCGAGCAGGTTCACGAAGAAGAAGGACGAGAGCGCCACCATCGCCGTGAAGACGCCATAGGCCCACGGGGTGGTGAAGAAGAGGGACAGCTCCTTGCGAGCGATGGCCAGGGCGATGCGCATGGACCGAGGGGTTCCTTGAAGGAGGGGACGGGCGTCGCGCTCAGGCGGCGGTCAGCTTGATGAAGACCTCTTCCAGCGACGCGCTCTCCGAGGTGCCCTGGGAGCCGGCCAGCTTGCGGAGGTCGTCGTAGGCGACGATGCGCCCTTGGTTGAGGATGAGGACCTTCTCGCACGTCATCGTCACTTCCGGGAGGATGTGCGTGGAGAGGATGACGGTGTGCTTGCCCGCGAGGCTCTTGATGAGCGCGCGCACCTCCGCGCGCTGCGCGGGGTCCAGGCCTTCCGTCGGCTCGTCGAGGATGAGGACCTGGGGCGAGCCGAGCAGCGCCTGCGCGATGCCGACGCGCTGCTTGTAGCCCTTGGACAGGTTCTGGATGAGGCGGCCGAGCACGTGCGTGACGCCGGTGAGGCCGGCCACCCGCTCGACTTCGCCCTTGAGTTCCCGGGCGGGCAGGCGCTTGAGGGCCGCGACGAACTTCAGGTACCCGTGCACCGTCATGTCCGGATAGAGGGGCGGCGCCTCCGGCAGGTAGCCGATGCGGCGCTTCACCTCCAGCGGGTGGGTGAAGACGTCGAAGCCTCCCACGCGGGCGACTCCCTCCGAAGGCGGGAGGAAGCCGGTGAGAATCTTCATCGTGGTGGACTTGCCCGCGCCGTTGGGCCCGAGGAAGCCGAGGATTTCGCCCTCTTCGACGCTGAAGGTGAGGTCGTCGATGGCCACGCGGTCGCGATACCGCTTGGTGAGGTGCTGTACCTCGATCATCGCCATGGGCAGGCTCCAGGAGAGACGCGCTCGACCCTGGGCCGCCGGCCGTGGAGGTGTTTCTCGGACGGCCCGGGCAGACCGTCGCCGACTATAGGGGCCGACCTTGGGGTGTCAAGGCGACGCCCGGCTCCCGGCTCGGGTGCTTCACCGCGCTGGCCGGGCTCCTGCAAGACTGCGCTTCGGTGTGGTTCCCCGGACACGCCCAACAGGGGTAGTGAGACGCTCATGCCTATCGTGGTCCAGAAGTACGGCGGCTCGTCGGTGGCCGACGTGGAGAAGATTCGCAAGGTGGCGCGCAGGGTGAAGGACAAGCGCGACGCCGGGTACCAGGTGGTGGTGGTGGTGAGTGCCATGGGCGACACCACGGACGAGCTGCTCGCCCTGGCCAAGCAGGTGTCCCCGGACCCCGCGCGGCGCGAGCTGGACATGTTGTTGACGTGCGGCGAGCGCATCTCCATGGCGCTGCTCTCCATGGCGCTCCAGGAGATGGAGGTGCCGGCCATCAGCTTCACGGGCAGCCAGAGCGGCATCATCACCAACGACGCACACGCACAGGCGCGCATCGTCGAGGTGCGGCCCTATCGCATCCACGACGAGCTGGCGCGCGGCAAGGTCGTCATCGTCGCCGGCTACCAGGGCGTCTCCTACAAGAAGGAAGTGACGACGCTGGGGCGCGGAGGCTCGGACACGACGGCCGTGGCGCTGGCCGCGGCGCTGGAGGCGGAGGCGTGTGAAATCTACTCCGACGTGGATGGCATCTTCAGCGCGGACCCGCGCGTGGTGCCGGATGCGCGCAAGCTGGAGTCGCTCAGCTACGACGAGATGCAGGAGCTGGCGAGCGCGGGCGCCAAGGTGCTCAACGCCCAGGCGGTGGAGTGGGCGAAGTCGCGCGGCATCGCCATCCTCGCGCGGACGGCGCATGCCCCGGGCAACGGCACGGTGGTGCGCGAGCTGACGGCGCCCTCGGACAGTCGGGTGAAGGGCGTGACGGCGGACTCGGAGCTGGCGGTGCTGGCGGTGGGCGAGCAGGTGCCGCTGCCGGAGCTGTTGGAGTTCCTCGACGCTCGAGGCGTGCGAGGCCGCTCCCTGGGCTTCGACGGGCTGCCGGGGGGCACGGCCCACGCGTACCTTCTGGTCCCGCTGGCGGACATCCACGGGCCGGAGGCGCTGCGCAAGGAGCTGGCCACGCGCTTCGACGGAGCGGTGTCATGGCGCGAGGAGCTGGGCACGGTCACCTGCGTGGGCGTGGGGCTCAACGCGGACTGGGCGCCGCTGCGGCAGTCCCTGGCGGCGGCGGAGGAACTCGGCGCGAAGGTGCATGCGGCCCACACGTCACCGCTCCAGCTCACGCTGCTCGTGGACAAGCCCCACCTCAAGCCGCTGACGGCGAGGCTGCACCGGGAGCTGCTCGGCGCGTGACGACCAACGAGTCGCGGTCCATCGACAGCAAGCTGTCGCCTCGCGTGGACCGAGGGGCGCACGGGAGAGGACCTCCCCGTATCCAGCCGGGAGGTCCTCTCTCAACCCCGCTATTCGGTGAGCGCCGCGGAGGCGGCCTGGGCATCCGAGGGGCAGTCGGACTCCACCGCGCCGACGTCGGGCGCCGAGCCGCAGAAGGGCAGGCCCAGGTCCATGCCCCGGTCGACCGCACCCGTGCCGGGCATGAAGGTGTTCGTGTCCACCAGCGCGTTGGCGGACTCGGCGGAGCTCACGTCCTGGCCTTGCTGCTTCCACGCGGCCAGCAGCTCACCCACCCAGGAGTCCTCGGGGATGAAGAAGTTGCCCTTCGTGAAGTGCGCGCCCTGCAGGTACACGTTGGCGGCCAGGTCCAGCCCGGAGGTGTAGGGCCCCAGGTTGACGGCGTTGCGCGTGGCGAAGAGGTTGTTTCGCACCGCCACGTTGGTGGAGTCGCCGCCGGTGCCATGTCCGAGCACCAGCGCGAAGCCCTTCGTCCCGGTGACGGTGTTGTGCAGCACGCGCACGTCGACGCCGTTCTCGATGCGGATGGCGGAGCCCTCGGGCATCTTCAGCGAGTGGACGCGGTTGCGTCGCACGGAGATGTTGGTCGGAGGGGCGCCCACTCGGTTGCCGCCCACGGCGATGCCCAGCGCGGCGTCCGAGATGTCGTTGTCCTCCAGGACGACGTTCTTCGCGGAGTAGTGCACCACCACCGCCTCACCTCGTGACGTCGAGGACTTGGTGAAGCCGTGCATGCGGTTGCCGCGCACGGTGACATCGTGGCACGTCTTGATGTCCACGGCGTTCTCACGGTTGTCGTACATGTGATTGGCTTCGATGAGGACGCCGCTGGCGGGCGCGTCGTTGCTGAAGCCCTCGGGCCCGAGGCACTGCACGGAGTCGCCCGAGTTGTCGTGGATGTCGTTGCCGCGCACGGTGATGTCCTTCGACGTGGGGGCGATGACGACGCCGTGCGAGTCGTCGGACCCTCGAGCGAAGTGATGGATGTGGTTGTTCTCGATGGTGACGCCGCGCGCGCTGGCGTCCGTGCTGATGCCGCTGCCGAAGGCGCCGTGGTGCAGGTCGTTGTTCGCGAGCACCGTGCCCTGGGTGTCTCCGGCGAAGGTGACGGCGATCTGCCGCTGGCTCTTCACGTCGAACTCGAAGCCCTCGATGCGCCAGTTCGGGCGCTGCACCAGGACCATGTACCAGCCGCTGGAAGTGGGAACGAGCTTGGGCTTGCCCTCGCCGAGCAGGGTGATGGGCGCGCTGGTGGTGCCGGCGCGGACGTTGGAGTCGAGCACCAGCTTCTCCGCATAGGTGCCCTGCTGGACGCGGATGATTTCACCGGGGCCCACCAGGGTGAGCGCCTTGGCGATGGTGCGCAGCGGACTGGCTTGCGAGCCGGCGGCGGTGTCGTTGCCGGACGGGCTGACGTACCACTCGCGCGAGTACCGAGGTGGGGCTGGCTCCTCGGGCGTGGGAACGGGCGAAGGTGTGGTGGGCTCCGGGGACGGCGTGGGCACCTGCGTCACGGGAGGCGTCGTCGGCTCGGGAGAGGGCTGGGTCGGGGGAGGCGTGGGACGGGTGGGGAGGGAAATGGTGCCCGAGGGGGAGGGGGGCTCCTTGTTTCCGTTACAGGCGAGGGCTCCCACGGAGAAAGCTCCGATGAGGCACAGGCTGCGCAGCGTGGACATGGGGGTCGACTCCTCTGGGGGTTGAGCGAGCCAAGGAACGTTCGGGAGGGCGAGCGGTATTCTGCTGGCCTGTGCCGTACGGCCCCTCGTGAAGCAGGCGGCCTGTCATCCTTCCCGCGCGTGATGCACTGGTGAAGGAGCGCCGTGGCTCGGTGCTCATTCGCTACCACGAACCCGATGCGAAATGGAAAGGGACCGCCGGCTGCTCTCCTGCCGAAGCGCGGGTGCTCGTGGGGACTGTCGTGGAGCGACGGAGCCGGCGTCCTCGCGAGAGTGTCAGCTGCCACGCAGTGGTGAGGGCCTGGAGGGCAAGACGGGAGCCGAGGCCCGCGTGCCTACAGTGCGCTCCCTCGCACGGCGGCAGTCACGTGGACATCGTGCGACCTGACCCGACGACTGGAGGAACGCCCATGGCCCTGCAGAACGACTACAAGGACGTGCTCGACGTGGCGAAGACGATTGGCGCGAAGGTCGAGTCCCGCGAGGAGAATGGAAAGCTCATCCTCAAGGGCTCGGTGGACTACGCGTGGGACCGCGACCGCATCTGGGACCAGATCAAGGCGAAGCACACGCAGTGGCAGCAGGAAGTCATGGTGAACCTCACCGTGACGCACGCGGAGCCGTACGGCGTCTACACGGTGAAGTCCGGCGACACGCTGGGCAAGCTGGCCAAGGACATCTACGGCGACGTGAAGCTGTACCCGAAGATTTTCGAGGCCAACAAGGACCAGCTCAAGGACCCGGACCACATCAAGGTGGGCCAGGTGCTCAAGCTGCCGCCCAAGTCCATCGCCCAGGCTTGAGCGCTCCGTCGTGTCGGGGGAGCCTCAGGGCTCCTTCGATGCACGGGGTGCTCGCGCGTGAGCGGTTCGTCGTGTCGAGGTGAGCCCGTGGAGGAGGCGCGGGGCTTCGTATACCTCCGTGCGGGCGACCTCTGGCGCGAGGTGCGCTGGCTCGTGAGTCGCGGCCCGCTGCTCTCCGGTTCTTCGAAGAGGGGCGTGCGAGTCCTGCTCAGGGAAGCAGTCCCGGGATACTGCCCCCGGGCCTGGGGCCGATGTGGAACCGGATGCTGCCCGGCGCCAGTGTGCACGCGGGCGGATGGGGCGCGTGGAAGGCACCGTGCCGGGGCAGTGTGCACAGTCCGAGCAGTTGCATCGTGGAGTACGGCGACGAGGGCTGCTCGAGATAGGTCTCCACCGTGTTTCGTGGCGGTGGTGGCTCCTCGGCGGTCACCGCTGGCTCGTCGAGCGCGGCGAGAGCGTCCTCCGGCAATGGACTCGTGTCCGGAACGAAGGAGATGCCCTCGGGAATGGGCTCCTCGCGGTCCGGTCGGCCGATGATGTTCTCGATGCGCTCGGTGCCCTCGTCCTTCACGGCGCGAGGCGCGGTGGCACACGCGCCCAGGAGCGACGCCGCCAGGAGCGTGGAGAGCACTCGGCGCGAATGGAACGGAGACGGAAGGGGCATGGGCGTCAGGGGCCTTGGCGAGATTTAGCCGGCTGCCAGACATGTTCCCTCGGGAAGAGGGGGCCGGGGAAGAGGCGCATTTACCCACCGTGGGGAAGTCGGTCTTGGGACATCACTCGGACTCCTGAGGACTCTCGTCACAGGCTTCGTCCGAAGCGCATGCGGCGCAACGTCGCGAGCCAACGCCTTCCTCCATCCTGGGGGTGGGGCGGTGGAGTCGTGAGAGCGCCTCTCCACGAGAGAGAGGATGAGGCCTCGTCAGGATGCCCGCCCTTCGTGAGGCGGCCTTCCGTGGTCCTCGGCCCGCGCCATTCCTAGCTTGCCCGGGAGTGGAGCGCGGAGGTCGTCGACCATGCTGTGTCAGAACTGCCGGACCCGTCCAGCCGCGGTCATGCTCAAGAAGCGGATGAACGGGCAGGAAGCCATCCTCAACTTCTGCAACCACTGCGCGAGCGCGATGGGCGTGGGGTTGGGGGACGCCAAGGGGTTCGGCAGCCTGGAGAGCCTCGTCGAGCAGATGATGGGCCCTCGCCCTCGGGGCCGGGAGAATCTGCTGACGCAGCTGTCGGAGATGGCGCAGCAGGTGCTGGAGCGCTCGGCGCGGATGACGCTCGACTCGGGCTACGAGCGGATGCGCATCGAGCACCTGTTGCTGTCCTTGCTCCACTCCGTTCCGGAGCTGCGCGAGTCGCTGAAGCACGCAGGCGCGCCCGTGGACGAGTTCGAGGCGCGCCTGGACGCGGTGATGCCCCGCCGCGAGCCGCGCAAGGCCCAGGGTGTGACGCTGTCCTCGGGCGTCAAGCGTGTGCTCCAGATTGCCCGCCTCCAGGCGCTCCAGATGGGGCACAGCTTCATTGGACCGGAGCACCTGCTGCTCGGCATCCTCATGGAGGCGGAGAGCTACGCGGCGCAGTTCCTCTCGGGCGTCGACGTCAATGAGCTGCGCAAGCGCCTGGTCGCCTCGGTGGGCGGCCCCGCGGCGCCCTCGGCGGGAGTCGGTGGGCGGCAGGGAAGCGGAGGGCTTCCGCCAAACCTGACACGCTTCACCAGGGACTTGTCGGTGCTGGCGCGCGCGGGAGAGTTGGACCCGGTCATCGGACGCGAAAAGGAAATCAGTCGCGTCATTCGCATCCTGAGTCGCAAGACGAAGAACAATCCGGTGCTCATCGGTGAACCGGGCGTGGGCAAGACGGCCATCGCGGAGGGACTGGCCCAGCGCATCGTCGCGGGAGAGGTCCCCGAGGTTCTCAAGGACAAGCGCGTGCTGTCGCTGGACCTGGGGAGTGTCCTGGGCGGCACGAAGTTCCGAGGCGAGTTCGAGGAGCGCTTCAAGGGACTGATGGATGAGATTCGCGCCCTCAAGGGGCAGATCATCCTCTTCATCGACGAGGTGCATACGGTGGTGGGCGCCGGTGGTGCCGAGGGCGCGGTGGATGCGTCCAACCTGCTCAAGCCGGCGCTGGCTCGCGGAGAGCTGCAGTGCCTGGGGGCCACGACGCTGGACGAGTATCGGAAGAACATCGAGAAGGACGCCGCCCTGGAGCGCCGCTTCCAACCCGTCATGGTGGCCGAGCCCACGCCGGAGCAGGCCATCGAAATCCTGCGAGGACTGCGCGATGCGTACGAGGCGCATCACCGCGTGAAGATTCTCGACACGTCGCTCACCGCGTCCGTCGAGCTGTCGGACAAGTACGTCAATGACCGGTTCCTGCCGGACAAGGCCATCGACCTGCTCGACGAGGCCTCGGCCATGGTGCGGCTGGGCGCGCGCACCGCGCCGGACCGGCTGGGTGAGGTGGAGGCGATGCTCGCGCAGAAGGAGAAGGACAAGAGCGCGGCGGTGGCGGGGGAGCGCTACGAAGAGGCGAGCCGACTCAAGGGCGAACTCGACACGCTGCGCACGGAGCTGGAAGGCCTGCGCACGCAGTGGCAGCTCAAGCGAGGTGTCACCGAACCCGCCGTGACGCCGGAGGACATCGCCACGGTGGTGAGCGAGTGGACGGGCATCCCCGCGCGCAAGCTGCAACAGGAAGAGGGACAGCGACTGCTGGAGATGGAGGAGGCGCTGAAGCAGCGCGTGGTGGGACAGGAGGACGCGCTGCGCGCCATCTCCGAGGCGGTGCGCCGGGCTCGCGCGGGCTTGAAGGATCCGAATCGTCCCATCGGCTCGTTCCTGTTCCTGGGGCCCACGGGCGTGGGCAAGACGGAGACGGCGCGCGCGCTGGCCGAGTATCTGTTCAACGACGAGGCCGCGATGATTCGCCTGGACATGTCCGAGTTCCAGGAGCGCCACACGGCGAGCCGGCTCATCGGCGCGCCCCCGGGTTACGTGGGCTACGAGGATGCGGGGCGACTCACGGAAGCCGTGCGTCGCAGGCCGTACTCGGTGTTGCTCTTCGACGAGGTGGAGAAGGCGCACCCGGACGTGTTCAACCTGTTGCTGCAGATTCTCGACGACGGGCGGCTCACGGACTCACGCGGCCGCACCGTGGACTTCAAGAACGTGGTCATCATCATGACGTCCAACCTGGGCTCGGAGGCGATGGGGGCCGCGAGGGCGGCGCTCGGCTTCCAGAGCTCGGGGGACGAGGAGCGGACGGTCAGGGAGCGGGCCAGCGAGGCGGTGATGAACGCGCTGCGCGGGCACTTCCGGCCGGAGTTCATCAACCGCATCGACGAAATCATCGTCTTCCATCCGCTCAACCCGGAGCAGCTCCGACGCATCGTCGACACGATGCTGGAGGCCACGCGCCGCAAGCTGCACGGGCAGAACGTGGGCCTGGAGTTGACGGACGCGGCGCGCGACTCGCTGGCCGAGAGGGGGTTCGAGCCCCGCTATGGCGCACGCCCCCTTCGCCGCGTCATCCAGCGCGAGCTGGAGACGGAGCTCAGCCGGATGATGCTGCGCGGTGAGCTGAGCGAGGGCCAGCGCATCCGGGTCGACTTCCAGGATGGACACTTCGTCTTCAAGGCGGAACCGGGAGCGCCCGCGGAGGTGGAGCCGAAGCCCCCCGAGGCTCCTGTTCCACCCGCCACGTGAGTGCCTCGACGCGCGCGGTGGTGCCGCTCAGGGAGAGGCGCGGGTGTTGTCGAGAATCCACGCGAGATAGGGCGCGTGGCCGTCGGCGATGTCGACGCGGAGCACCTCGGGCACCTGGTAGGGGTGCAGCGCGATGATGCGGGCGCGCAGGGTGTCGAAGAGCGCGGCTCTCGTCTTGAAGAGGATGAGCGCCTCCGCGTCGTCCTGCACCTTGCCCTCCCAGCGATAGATGGAGCGAAGGCCGGGGAGGATGTTGCCGCAGGCGGCGAGCTGTTCTTCCACGACGGTCCGCGCCAGCTCCGCGGCCTTGTCGGCGGAGGGCGCTGTGACGAGGACCAGGATGGCGTCGGTCATGGCGCCCGAGTCACCGCCCGGCGCTGCGCATGCCGCCGGTGGGGGGCTGGTGGAGCGTGTCCATTTCCTGCCGCGTGCGTCGGCGGTCAGGGGTGTCCTTGGGCAGCTCCACGAAGGTGCACATCTCGCAGAGGCGGCTGTAGATGCGCTCGCCCACGCGCTCGCGCAGCAGCTCCGCTTCCTTCACCACCGCCTTCGCGTCTTCCGTCGTCCGGTAGCCGGTGGGGCCCATGGGGCGCTGCTTCTTCTCCGGCTCCAGCGAGTAGTTCGTCGCGAACAGCGTGGTGCGGCCCGCGTTGTAGCGGCGGGCGATGAGCTCATCCAGCGTCTCCATCTCGAACGGGCTGCCGCGTCCCTTGCCCAGCTCGTCGATGGCCAGCACCTCCACCTCCGACAGCGGCCCGATGATTTCTCCGCCACTCTTGCCGTCCTGGAAGCCCCGCCGGATGGTGGCGTAGAGGAGGGAAATCTCCACGTAGCGCGCGCGCACGCCCATCTCGATGACGAGGTGGCCCAGCGTGGCCGCGAGCAGGTGCGTCTTCCCGGTGCCCACCGGGCCGCTCAGGATGAAGCCCTTGGACGTGGCGCCCTTCACGTAGTGGTGGCCGAAGTGCATCGCCACCCCGCGGCCCCGGTCCTGGGCCTCGTTGAAGGCGCGGTAGTTGTCGAAGGACGCGTGCGCCACCACGCCGGGCAGCCGCACGTCGTTGAAGATGGTCACCCGCCGCATCCGCCGCGTGCAGGTGCAGGGCTCCATCACCTCGTAGCGCTTGGGCCCCACCTTCTGGCTGAAGACGCCCTCTCGCTCCACCAGCACATGGCCGCGCCCGCCGCAGATGGAGCAGTTCTCCGAGCATGCGCACACGCGCGCCTGCGCCTGGTCTCCGTGCCGTTCGATGACATACGTCCGGCCGGCACAGACGCGGCACCCCTCCCCAGTCGCCTTCGCTCCCACACCCGTCTCGCGCATCGCCATAGCAGAGCCCTTCCCCGCCTCCTCGCAAACTGAACGGGCGAGCAGTAGTCGTGTCGCCCCCTCAGACTTCCTTCACACCCAGTCGTCGTCGCACCGCGGCCACCACCCGGAAGCGCCGGGAGAGCCTTCGCGCGCGCACCGACATCACCTGCTGTTCAGAACCCACCGAAAGTGCGTCACGCCACACCTCGCGTCGCTGAAGGAAGGGGAGGGCTCTCAGGAGCGCCAGGAAGCTCAGGGCTTCCTGCGCATCGAGCGCGGCGGGCTCGCCCGGAATGCTCGCCAGCACCGTGCCGCGCAGCCACGCCACCCGGGGCGCCAGGGCCTGTTCCCGCCCCGCGAGGTCCTCCAGCGCGTCGACGAGCCGCGCATGTCGGGTCTCCTCCCACGACAGCGCCTTCCGACGTCGCGAGGGGGCCTCCGGCGCCGGCGTCTCACCCGCGCCCGCCGTCAGCGAACGGTACTTCTTGATCTCCGCGTCGACCTGCCGCCGACACGCCCGCAGGTTTCGCAGCACGGGCTCACCGGGGCGCGCATCCCACAGTGCCTTCTCCGCCGAGCGGGAGATGCCCCGCGCCACCACCTCGAACGGAACGCCCTCTCTCGCCCAGGATGTCAGAAGCTCCGTGTCCAATGCCGAGAGCATCAGCCCCGCGCCACGCACCGCGAGGAAGTAGTCCTGCACCAGCTCCTCGAAGCTGGCGCTTTCCGGCAACAGACTCATGATCCGACACCCACTCCAGGCAGGGCGACCGGGCAGCCGGCCGTCCGCTCCCCCATACCCGGTGGGTCCGACAAGGCAACCGTGTTGTCATCCTTTTCACAGCAGTTCTGGAAGTTTGCCGGCCTGCTTTCCACTTCTGGAGGGGCCAGCCAGTCAGGGTTGACCCTGCACTTGGAAACCGCGCATAGTGGTTCTCCCCGAATGGAAATTCCCGAAGATTCCCGGCCACTTGCCTGTTCGGTAGGCAACCGGGGACGCCGGTCCCCCCCGCTTAGGAAGACCATGCGCCGTTCGCTCCTCGTCTGCCTCGTCCTCCTGGCCTCGGCCTCCGCCGCTCAGGAGAAGAAAGCGCCGCGTGACGCCGACCTGGGCCAGAAGTCCGCCACCGCGGTGGACAAGTCCCTGGCTGGCGACATCACCCGCGAGAAGAAGAAGGAAGAAGTCGCCCCCGCGCTCCAGTACGACCAGTTCCGACTGGGCGTGGAGCTGCAGGTGGCCTCCAAGCGACGCGAGCAGATCGTCTCGCTGAAGAAGATCATCTCCCTGTCGCCGGATCCGAAGGAGGTCCCCAGCCTCCTGTTCCGCCTGGGAGAGTTCTACTGGGAGGAGTCGAAGTTCTATTTCTTCGAGGCCAACCGCAAGGACGACGACCTCATCAAGGCGATGAACCGCAACGACGCCGCGGGCCAGCAGCAGGCCAAGGCGGAGAAGGCGGAGTTCGTCGCGAAGCAGAAGGAGTACGGCAAGCTCGCCGTCGAGCAGTACACCCGGATTGTCCAGGAGTTCCCCAAGTTCGAGCGCACGGACGAGGTGCTCTTCTTCCTCGGTCAGTACCTGATGGAGGAAGGCCAGGACCGCAAGGCGCTGGTCGCCTTCAAGCGCCTGGTGGAGAAGCACCCGAAGTCCAAGTACATCCCGGACGCGTACCTCGCCTTCGGCGAGTACTACTTCAACAACTCCAAGGGAAAGCGCCCAGAGCTGGAGAAGGCGCTGGTGGCCTACAAGAAGGCCGCCGAGTTCCCAGAGAGCCAAGTGTACGCGTTCGCCCTCTACAAGCAGGGCTGGTGCCACTACAACCTGGGTGACTACGCGGCGGCGAAGGACAAGTTCAAGACGGTGGTGCTGTACGGCGAGCTGGCCGGCGCCAACGCGGTGGAGAAGGACGGCGGCAAGAGCGGCCGAGGCTCGCTGGTGCGTGAGGCCCGGACCGACTACGTGCGAGCGTACGCGCACGAGGGTGACGTGGCGCAGGCGCGCGCGGACTTCGGCAAGGTGGCCTCCAATCCGGAGGACCGCTTCACGATGCTCAAGCAGCTCGCCAACATGTACTACGGCGACGGCAAGGACCGCGAAGCGGCCATCACCTTCAACTCCCTCATCAAGGAGAAGCCGCTGTCGCCCGAGGCGCCCGGCTTCCAGGGGAAGATCGTCGACTGCATCCTTCGCATGGGCAACAAGGAGCGCACCGTGGCCCAGGTGCGCCGGCTCGTGAAGATCATGAAGGAGGTCGAAAGCTCCGGCGTCATCAAGGACGACAAGGACAAGAAGCTGCTCGCGGAGGCGAAGGAGCTGTCCGAGCGCACGCTCTCCAACCTCGCCGTCACCTGGCACAACGAGGGCCGCAAGACGCGCAACGAGGAGACGTTCCGCTACGCGGACGCCGTCTACAGCGACTACCTCACGCTCTTCCCGGAGAACCCCAAGGCGTACGACCTGCGCTTCTTCTGGGCGGAGTTGCTCAACGACAACCTGCAGAACTACGAGAAGGCCGCCGCCAACTACACGCTCGTCGTGCTCCAGGACGCCAAGGTGCTGGAGGCCAAGGACGACAAGGGCAAGCTGAAGCCGGGCAAGCCGGGCAAGTGGCTGCCGAACGCGTCCTACAACGCGGTGCTGGCCTACGACGAGGTCGTCAAGGCCGCCGAGGCGCGTGGCGAGGCGAAGAGCGAATCGGTGGGCACGGACCTGTCGAAGAAGGCCGCCATCCCCACGCTGAAGAAGGCGCTGTTGGATGCGTGCGAGCGCTACCTCAAGTACGTGCCCAAGGGTGACAAGCGGGTGGAGATCGCCTTCAAGGCGGCGAACATCTACTACCGCCACAACCACTTCGACGAGGCGGTGCTGCGCTTCAGCGAAATCGCGCTCGGCTACCCCGAGTACAAGTTCGAGAACGGCGACCGCGCGGCGGAGATCAGCGCCAACCTCATCCTCGACTCGTACAACCTGCTCCAGGACTTCGCGAAGGTGAACGAGTGGGCGCGGCGCTTCTACGCCAACGACAAGCTGGCCACGGGCAAGTTCCGCGACGACCTAGCCAAGCTGATTGAGCAGTCGTCGTTCAAGCTGGTCAGCCAGTTGGAGGAGAAGAAGGAGTTCTCCAAGGCGGCCGAGGCGTACCTCAACTTCGTGCACGACTTCCCGCAGACGGAGATCGCCGACCTGGCGCTCTACAACGCGTCCGTCGACTACTACAAAGCGAAGATGCTGGATAAGACGATTGAAGTGCGGGCCCGGCTCTTCGCCCAGTATCCGCGCTCCAAGTACGTGCCGGACTCCATCTACGCCAACGCGGAAGCGCTGGAGGCCATCGGCGACTTCGAGCAGGCCGCGACGACCTACGAGCTGTACGTGAAGGGCTACGAGCGCAGCGTGTCGGAGAAGGGTGGCGGCAAGGCGCGCCCGAGCAAGTCCAGCAAGTCCAACAGGAAGGGCGGCGGCGACGACAAGCCGGCGGTGCCGCAGAAGTGGGACGAGGCCAAGGCGCAGGTGGCACTGTTCAACGCGTCCACCTACCGCGAGGGCCTGGGCCAGACGAAGGCGGCGCTGCGCAACCGCGAGCGCTACCTGGAGCTGTGGCCGAAGGCCAAGGACGCGGATGACATCCGCCTGTCCATCATCGAGCTGACCGGCAAGAGCGGCGCGGCGATGCGGGCCATCAAGATGCTGGAAGAGTACGAGCGCGACAACATGCGCTCGGCCAGCAAGTTCCTCACCGCCGAGGGACGGATCATCGACCTGTACAAGAAGATGAACAAGTCGCGCGACGTGACGCGCATGTACAAGCGCGTGGGCGAGCACTTCGACCAGCTCCCCCGCCGCGTGCAGACCACACTGGAGAAGCCCGCGCTGGCCACCGCCGCGCAGGCGCAGTTCCTGGGCGTGGAGCTGGACTGGGCGGAATACAAGCGCCTGAAGCTGTACTGGGGCGCGCCGCCGTCGCCGGACCGCTTCCGCGCCAGCATCCAGGACAAGAGCCGCGCGCTGCAGGTGGTGGAGAAGAAGTACGTGCAGACGGTGTCCCTGGGTGCTCCGGAGCCGTCGCTCTGCGCGCTCAACCGCATTGGTCTGGCGTATGACCACTTCGCCCACAGCGTCATCAACGCGCCCATGCCGCGCGGCCTGGACGAAGAGGCCCAGCAGGCGCTGCGCGACGAGTTCACCAACCAGGCCCAGCCGCTCAAGGACAAGGCCACGGAGGCATTCGCCGCCACGGTGGCGAAGAGCCGCGAGCTGGACGTGTTCAACGCCTGCGCCGCGGAGAGCTTGAAGCTGCTGCGCACCACCTACCAGCCGGACCGCTATCCGGAGATGCCGGAGGAGAAGGTCGCGCTGAAGAGCCGCCAGCAGATCATCGGTGGTGACGTGCTGGCCGGCATCCAGGACGTGCCGCCGCCGGCGCCCAAGGCCGTGGCGGAGCAGAAGAACCAGAAGGAGGCGCTGCAGGAGGACCTCACGGACCTCACCGCGCAGTTGCGCTCGCAGACAGAGACCCAGGTGGACACGAAGGCCACCGCCTCCACCCCGGACGGCACCAAGCCCGCCAAGGCGGCTGGGGCCGACGAGGAGCCGGAGGACTTCCTCTAATGAACCGGACGACCCGTACCATGCGCCTGTTCCCCCTCCTGGCGGCCGCGTCGCTCATCGCCGCCGGCTGCACCGCGTCCAAGGCCACTTCTCCCGCGCCCGTGGCGAAGAACCCCACGGCGCAGCCGAAGGACGCTCCGCCTCCGCCCATCTCCAACACGGCCAAGGCGCGCTTCGAGGACGCGGTGAAGTCCTTCGACACGCAGAAGAAGGCCAAGGCGTTCGACTACCCGGCGCTGGAGCGCAAGTTCAAGTCGGCGCTGGAGTCCGACGCGAACCTCGCCGAGGCCGAGTACAACCTGGGCGTCATCGCCGAGCGTCAGGGCAACATCCCGGAGGCGAAGGCCCGCTACAAGGCGGCGCTCACCAAGAAGCCCTCGCTGCGCCAGGCGTCCGAGAACCTGGCCGTCATGGAGCAGAACGGGGGCAACGTGGCCGGCGCGGTGGCCCTCTACCAGGAGGTCCTCCAGCGTTATCCGGACGACGCGCAGTCGCGCGCGCGCCTGGCGGAGATCTACCGGCAGCAGAACGACCACGACAAGGCGATGGAGCTGGCCCGTGGCGCGCTGATGAGAGATCCGACGTCCACCACCGCGCTGAAGGTGATGATCCGCAGCTACCTGGACCGCAAGCAGCTTTCGATGGCGAAGCTGGTGGCGCTGCGCGGCGTGAAGCTGGACGGAGCGGACCCGGAGCTGCACCACTCGGTGGGCCTCATCCAACTGCGCGAGGGTGATGCCGATGACGCTCGGCTGTCCTTCAAGAAGGCGCTGGAGGCGCGCGAGGACTATGTCCCGTCGCACGTCGCGCTGGCGCAGCTCTCGCTGGACGCGGAGGACTATCCCGGCGCCGAGGAGCACCTGCGCCGCATCCTCCAGGCGGACGGGAAGAACGCCACCGCGCACCTGAACCTGGGCCTCTCCTACAAGGGCCAGGGTCAGTACGACAAGGCGATGCAGGAGTATGACGAAGCGGAGAAGCTGGACCCGGAGCTGGCGGCCGTCCACCTCAACCGCGCCATCCTCCTCCACAAGGTGAAGGACGCCCCCGAGCGCGCCGTGGAGCTCTACAAACGGTACATCGCCACGGCGGGCGGAGAGGTGGCCCTGTCCGGCGAGGCCCCCGTCTTCGGGCTGCTGCGTGAGGCGGAGGCCATCGTCAGCGCCAAGCGCGAGGCCAGCGCGGCCGAAGAGCAGGCGAAGAAGATGGAGGACCTCCAGAAGAAGCAGCAGGCCCAGATGCAGGCGGCGGAGAAGAAGCAGGCGCCCCAGGCCCCCGCGCCCAATGGCGCCGCGGCGGCTCCGGCCACGGGCACGGGCACTTCCGCCCAGGCCACTCCAGCGGGGGGCTCTTCGCCCCAGACGCCGGCGGCCCCTCCTCAGTCCCCCGCAGCGGGTGCTCAGGACAAGAAGAATGCAGGCACGACGGATCCTTCCGAGCCGGGTGAGCCTGAAGACGACCTGCTGTGAAAGTTGGGATGTCCCCGGGTGCCTTCGCTGTGGCGAGCCCCGGGGGGATGATGCGAACCTTCGCTGTCCGTTGTCTGGACATGCGGCGTCGAACGGGCCCGGCGGGGCCCTTGTGGGAGGCAGTGATGCGGAAGGCTCTGATGTTGTGCGCGGTGCTCGCGGTGGCTCCGGCCTTCGCCCAGGATGATGCGGCCAAGCCGGCAGGTGGGGGCGCGGAGGGTAATGTGCGCTACTCCAAGACGACGAACATCGACTTCGAGGACGACACCATCGAAGGCGACCTCACCAAGCCGGACGGCGAGTACATCGAGGCGCGCGAGACGGTGAAGCACTCGAACCTCATCCGCATCCGCGAGGACTTCGAGGACAAGGTGATGCAGTCCGTGGGCGAGCTGTAACAGGCGTCGGTGCGTCGGCGGGAACCTTCCGGCGCGAGCGTTGTCCATAGCGAGCATCCACCTTCCGCAGGAGCCCTCATGGCCGTTCCCCTGACACTCAAGGTCTTCAAGGGCGACACCCTGGTCGCCACCAAGGACTACGAGCGCGACATCATCAAGATTGGCCGGCTGTCCTCGGCGCACCTGTGCCTGGAGGACGAGAAGGTCAGCCGCATCCACTCCGTCATCGAGGTCGCCGGCGACGGCTCCATGTCCATCATCGACATGGGCAGCGTCGAGGGGACGTACGTCAACAACAAGCGGGTCAACAAGGGCCTGCTGTCGTTCGGCGACGAGATTCGGGTGGGCGCCACCACCATCCGGCTGGAGAACCCCTCCGCCATCGCGGCCGCCAATCTGGCCGTGGCCGCGGCGAGCACGGATACCACCACGGAGAAGAACCCCGTGCTGGGCTCCACCACCGCCGCCACGGGGCTGGCGCAGGCCGCCGCCGCCGAGGCCGCCGAGTCGTCCCTTCCCACCCCCGTCGCCGCCGCGAGCGCGGGTGCGCTGGACGCCTCCGTCGCCCCCACGCAGAAGAGCCCCATCCTCGCCGCCGAGGAGCCCGCGCCGGCTCCCCGCGCGACGCAGGCCCCGGTCGACGACGCCGCGCCCCGCGTGCGCACGGTGCGCCGCTCCAAGTCGAGCGGTCCGCAGGGTGTGTCGCTGCGTTTCTGCTGGGGTGACCAGCGGGTGGGCGAGTTCTTCGTCGCCCCGGGTATCAAGCGCTTCGTGACGGTGGGCAGCGCCGCGGGCGTCGACTTCGTCATGGGTGACGCCAAGTTCGGCGCTCCCCGCTTCGACGTGCTGCGCACGGACGGTCAGTCGTTCGTCGTGCGCTTCACGGGGAAGATGAAGGGCGAATTGGTCCGCAAGGGCGAGACGCAGGAACTCAAGGCGGTCATCGAATCCGGCAAGGCCTCGCACGAGGGTGACGCGTACACGCTCACGCTCGACGCGGAGGACTTCTTCTGGGTGGACCTGGGCGGCGTGACGATGGAGGCGAGCTTCCAGTCCGTCCCCAAGCGCGTCGTGGCGCCGCTGGGCGAGTCGCTGGACTACACCGCGCTCAACATCTTCCTGGTGATGTTCTTCGCGGCCACCGCGTTCGTCATCACCGCGATGAACCGCACGGGCGAGGGTGACGAGTACGCGGACGAGTTGTCCGGCAACCAGGCGCGCATCGCCAAGTTCCTCATCAAGCCGCCCGAGGCGCAGAAGAACAAGTTCCTCGAGCGCCTCAATCAGCAGAAGGAAGCGAAGAAGAGCGGCGAGATGGCGGCCAAGAGCCGCGGTGACGAAGGTCAGATGGGCAAGAAGGACGCGCCCAAGACCAACAACCGCACCGCGCCCAAGGGCGACCCGAACAAGAAGGACGAGGCGCGCGCGCTGACCGCCAAGATTTTCGGCGGCGGCAAGGGCGGCATCTCCACCGTGTTCGGCAGCAAGGGCCTGGGCGGCGACCTGAAGAGCGCCATGGGCAACATGTTCGGCGCCAAGGCGGGCAACTCGGGTGGCTTCGGCGGCCTGGGCCTGCGTGGCTCCGGCGGTGGTGGCGGCGGCACCGGTGACACCGTCGGCATCGGCGGTATCGGCACCAAGGGTCGTGGCGGCGGCACCGGCAGCTACGGCACGGGCGTGGGCGTGCTGGGTGGCAAGTCCAGCGTGGACGTGGGCATCACCTCGTCCGACCCGGAGGTCATGGGCTCGCTGGACAAGGAGCTCATCCGCAAGGTCATCCACATGAACCGCGGGCAGATTCGCTACTGCTACGAAAGCCTCCTCAACCGGTTCCCGAAGCTGGGCGGCAAGGTGGCCGTGAAGTTCGTGATTACCGCCACTGGCTCCGTGGCGTCGTCCTCGGTGGCCCAGTCCACCGCGGGCAACGCGGAGCTGGAGACGTGCGTGGCCGGTCGCGTGCGCACCTGGAAGTTCCCCGAGCCCAAGGGCGGTGGCGTGGTGGTCGTCACCTATCCGTTCATCTTCAAGCAGTCCGGCGATTAGCGCCGGCCTTCCTCCGCTTCACGGGCGGCCCTTCCCCGGGGTCGCCCGCGCAGTCACCCCGGCTCCCGTCCCCCGTGGGAGCCACGTCAACCTCAGGACCGCATGAAAGCCCTCGCCTCCATTGCCCTGTGTGCCGTGTTCGTCCTCCCCGTGGCCGCGAGCGCTCAGCAACCACCCCCCACGGCGACGGGAGACAAGCCCGCCGTCACGTTCGATGAAATCGAGCGCGGCTTCTACTTCGCGCTGCTCGGCGGTCCGCTCTTCCTGACCAATCCGCCCGCGGCGGAGGGGACGCCCCGTCCGTTCTCCTCGGGCCCCATGGCCCAGGTGGAGTTCGGCGTGGACCTGGGCGAGCGGGTGTCCGTGGGCCTGTTCATCATGGGCTCCAGCATCCGCACGAGCGCCGAGTACATCGGCGAGTCCGGCGGCGCGGTGTCCGGTGACTTCTCCACCTTCGTCCCGGGCGCGGTGTTGCGCGCGCGCCTGGTGGGCCTGGCCGACAGCCAGGAAGTGAAGCGCACGTGGTTCTATGTCCGCGCAGGCGCGGGTTATGCGATGTTCTCGCCGAAGCGTCTCCTTCCGGATTCCGACATTCTTGTGTTTGCCGGGCCCGGAGTGGAGTACTACACACGGTTGCGCCACTTTTCCGTGGGGCTCGAGGTCACGGGGAACTACCTCGTTTCCGGAGGCTCGTTCGGGTTCGCGGTGGCGCCGAACATTCGCTACGCGTTCTAGTTCCAGCGGGAGAAAGACGTGCCTCAGGAGAATGGAAGCGGTGGGCCGCGCCAGGGTGGGCGTGGTCGTGACGGGGGTGCGCCGGGTCAGGGCCCGCGCCGTGACGGTCCTGGCGGTGGTTTTGGTGGCCGGGGCGGTCCGGGAGGCCCTGGTGGAAGGGGCGAGGGCAGAGGCCGCGACGGACGTGGTCGGGGTCGTGACGAAGGCCCCGTGGGCCCGGGTCAGCGTGTCATCTCCGAGCTGAGCGTCCTGGAGAAGGCCCTGTCCAAGACGGACTTCGTGGCCGAGAAGGGCCCGCTGCAGGCGATTGTGCGCTCGCTGCGGCCCATGCGGCTGAAGTCCCTGGAGGACCTGGACCTCAACACGCGAGGCCGACTCATCACCACGATGCTGCGCGTGCAGCGTCAGCCCAAGCCCGCGGCTCCGGATGCTTCGGCCCCCGCGGAGGCGAGTGCCCCGGTGGAGGCCACCGAGGCTCCGGCCGAGGCCGCCGCTCCGGCGGAAGGCGCGGAGGGTGCGGTCGCCGAGGGTGAGACGGGCGCGGCTCCGGCCGAGGCTGCTGCTCCGGCGGCGCCCGCGGTGGACCCCGCCAAGGAGAAGTTCGACGCGTGGACGGACGTGCTGTTCCTGGTGGGACAGGTCTGGCGCGCGGCGGGAGACCGGGAGCGCGCCGAGGTGGCCTTCGCCGCCAGCGGTCGTCAGCCCGGCCCCGAGGTCGAGGAGCCTGCGGCGCCCGCGGCTCGGACGGAGGCACGTCCGGAGCGCGGTGAGCGTCGGGAGCGCCCGGAGCGAGGCGAGCGTCGGGAGCGCGGTGAGCGTCCCGAGCGTGGCGCTGCCGGCGAGCGCCGGGAGCGTCCCGAGCGCGGCGCGGCTGGCGAGCGTCGGGAGCGTCCCGAGCGCGGCGCGGCTGGCGAGCGTCCGGAGCGCGGCGAGCGCCGTCCGATGCCGGAGCTGACGGGCGACTGGAAGGAGCAGGCCAAGCAGCTCGAGGGGATGGGTCGCACGCGTGACGCGGCCCGTCTGCACGAGCGGAACAATGGCTTCGCGGACGCCACCCGGCTGTTCGAGGCGGGCGGAGACCTCAAGAGCGCGCTGCGCACCGCGCTCGCGGGCAGCGACAACGATGCCGCGCGCCGACTGGTGGGCACGCTGCCCCCGGATCAGCTCGCTCCCACGCTGGAGAAGGCCGGTGCCTACGAGCTCCTGATGGAGCACTACGTTGGCAAGGGCGACTTCGAGAACGTGGCGCGCCTGTATGAGCGCGCGCGCCAGTTCGACCAGGCGGCGCTCGCGTACGAGCGTGCGGGGAAGCTGACCCTGGCGCGCAAGGCGTACGAGCGCTCGCGGGACATGGCCAGCGCCAACCGCATCCGTGGGCTCGAAGTGAAGAGCCTGGTGGAGCGTGGAGATCGTCTGGGCGCGGCCACGTTGCTCGTGGCGGCGGGCCAGCGTCGCGAGGCGGTGGAGGTGCTGGGCACCCTGCCTCCTCCCAAGGCGTTCCACTTCATGCAGCGGCTGAAGCTGGACGAAGAGGCGAAGGAGCTGGCGCAGCGCGAGCTGGCCCGGGCCGAGCAGGAGCAGAAGCCCGCGGGCCGTGCCCGGTGGCTGGAGCTGCTCGGCGACGTCGCGGCTTCCGCCGAGGCGTGGGAGGCCGCGGGGCGCAAGGACAAGGCGCTGCCGCTGCACGAGAAGCTCGGCAACCTGCCTCGCGCCGCCCAGCTCGCCGAAGAGCTGCAGCAGCGTGACAAGGCCGTGGCCCTCTACACCCAGCTCAACGACAGCGCGGGTGTGGAGCGTGCGAAGGCCCTGCCGGAGACGCCCGTGGCGCCCCCGGCTTCCGCCGAGTCGTCCGAAGGCGGTGCGGGGGGCGAGGACGGGGACGTTCCCTCCGACGCTTCCTCGGCCGAGTAGCAAGAAGGCCAATGATTCCCGCCCTTTGGCGGGTTTTACACGATTGCTCGGGGGCGCTCGCGGCCGGTAGAGTCCGGCGGCTGGCGCCCCCGCTGCGTTCCATTTTTACCCCCGAGGCCCGCCCTCCCCATGCAACAGCCCACGTCTCCTCGACCCACGCTGCGCGTGTCCGATGACCGGAGCTTCGTCGAAGCCGAGGCCTCCCTGGAGAAGTCCGGCCGCGTGGAAGAGCTGATCCGCCTGTACGAGGGCCGCGCTCGCGACGTCGCCGCCGACGAGGCCGTGCGCCTGTTGTGCCGCGCCGCGGAGCTGGCTCATGACCGGCAGCGCAACGCGCCTCGCGCCGAGGAGCTCCTCAAGCGCGCGATGCTGGTGGCGAAGGATCCGCTGCCCGCGCTGCGAGGCCTCAAGCGGCTGCACGAGTCGCGGCAGGACGCCGCGGCGCTCGCGGATGTGCTGGAGCGACTGGGCAGCTCCACGCAGGGCGAGGAGAGCGCCGGCCACTACCTGAAGGCCGCGGACCTCTACGAGCAGAAGCTCTTCCGCCGCGACAGGGCGGTGCTGTGCCTGCAGCGCGCGGCCCGCGCGAAGTCCGACCGGGCCATCTTCCGACGCGTGCGCCAGTTGCTGTTGTCCGAGGAGCGCTTCCAGACGGCCTTCGAGGCACTGGAGCGAGAGCGCGAGGCGCTGGGCGACGCGGGCATGGCCGAGGAGTACGCGGCGTTGGCGGAGCGACTGGTGGATGATCCCACCGAGCACGAGCTGGCGCAGCGGGTGCTGGATGTCGCCCGGACGCTGGAGCCGCAGAACGCGCGCGTGGAGAAGGCCACCCGGGCGCTGCAGCGCTTCGAGCAGACGTGGCGGGACCGTGTGCGGATGCTGCGCAGCATGTCGCTGGAGGAGCGCGACAGGAAGAGCGCGGCCCGGCTGTCGTTGCTCGTGGCGAAGCTGTTCGCCTGGTACGACCCGACCGCCGCCGGCAAGGTGAAGGAGGCGTTGGACCGCTGCTTCCTGCTGTGGCCGGGCATGCCCGAGGGGCTGTCACTCATCGAGAAGATGGCCGCGCGCTCAGGCGGCGATTTCGCGGCGGCGATTGCCCAGATTGAAGCCATGGCGGGCGAGGTGAAGGACCGCGCCGCGCAGGTCGACCTGTGGCTGCGCGTGGGCACGCTGCGTCTGGGGCGGCTGAACGACGCTCCGGGTGCGCTGGGCGCCTTCGAGCGGGCCGTGGCGGCGGACCCGTCGCGCGCGGACGCGGCGAGCCTCACGGCGGAGCAGTTGCTGGAGGGGGGCCGGGCGGCGGACGCGGTGGTGGTGCTGGAGCGCTACCTGACCACGGTGAAGGACAAGTCGAACCAGGCCGCGATGCGGCTGCGCCTGGCGGAGCTGTGCCTGACGCAGTTGAAGGACAGCGCCGCGGCGCGCACGCACCTGGAGGCGGCGCTCAAGCTGGACCCCACGCATGCGCTGGCGGCCTTCCAACTGGCGCGGCTGTTGGCGGAGGACGAGGAGCTGGAGGCCGTGGTTCCGCTGTTGGACCTGGCGCTCCTGGCGCCGCGTCCCAGGTCGGAGCGGGTGGCTTTCTGCGAGGCGCTCGCCCTGATGTTCGAGGAGAAGGAAGACGCGCGAGGTGCCTTCGAGGTGCTGTCGCGCGCGCTGGAGTTGGACCCCGCGCGGCCGTTGCTGCTCGGCTCGGTGGTGGAGCACGCGGAGAAGGCCAACGCGAGGCCCGCGCTGGCCCTGGCGCTGCAGCGCGCGGCGCAGGCGGCCCCGGTGGTGGAAGTCGCCGCGACGCTGTGGCGGCACCTGGCGCAACTGCTCCAGGGCCCGCTGGCGGACCCGGTGCGCGCGGAGGCCGCGTGGCGCGAGGTGCTGGCGCGGCTGCCCGGTGACGAGGTTGCCGCGGAAGCGGTGAAGTCACTGCAGGCGGTCGCGGCGCTCGCTGACGACCCGAAGGCCCGGCTGGAGGCGGAGGTGACGCGGCGCGAGGCCGCTGGCGCCGCGCCCGAGGAGCTGGAGCCGCTGGTGCGTGAGTGGACGCAGCTGGCGCCCGACGAGGTGAGCGCCGTGCAGCGGTTGCAGGCGCTGTGCGTGGCGCTGTCGCGCTTCGACGAAGCGGCGGCGCTCGCGGGGCGGCTGGCCTCGCTGGCGGAGACGCAGCTCGAGCGCAACGAGTGGACGGCGCGGCAGGCGAAGCTGTACGCGGAGCGACTGGGGCGCCAGGAGGACGCGGCGGACCTGTTCCTGGGGCTGTTGTCGGAGAACGTGTCCACCGGCGTGGTGGTGGGTGGCCTGGAGCGACTGGCCGCGGCGGGGGTGCGGACGCAGGAAGTCACCGAGGCCCTGGCGGCGCACTATGGGCGCGCCGGTGACCACCAGCGACAGGTGGCGGCGCTCCAGCAGCAGCTCGAGGCCACCACGGAGCCGACGGCGCGCAAGCGCCTCTTTTCGTTGCTGGCGAGCATCCACGAGAAGCAGTTGGCGGACAGCCGCGCGGCCTTCGACACCCGGGTGCGCGTGCTGCGCGAGGACCCGCGGGATGAGCCCACGCGCGCCGAGGCCCTGCGTCTGGCGCGGGACTTGTCCGCGCACGCGGAGCTGGGGCGCGTGCTGCGCACGCTGGCGACGGAGTCGGAAGACCCCACGGTGGCGCTGTCGCTGCTCACCGAAGCGGCGGGGCTCACGGAGGAGGGCGGGCTGGTGGCGGATGCCATCTCCGCGCTCGAGGCGGCGGTGGAGCGGGCGCCGGAGTCGGGCCCGGTGCTCCAGCGGCTCGTGCGGTTGTACGGGCGCGCCGGGCGCTCCGCGGATGCCGAGGAACTGCTGCGCAAGCGCATCCACGGCGCGCGTGGAGCGGAGCGGCTGGAGTTGCTGCTCCAGCTCGTGGACCTGAACGTGGAGCTGGGCCGTCCGGCGCAGGCCGCCGAGGCGCTCCAGTCCTCGCTCTCGCATGGCGCGGAGGAAGGCCGGCACCTGCCGCGCCTGGCGGAGCTGTACGAGAAGGCGGGCCGTACCCGCGAGCTGGGCGACACGCTGGCCCGGATGATTGGCCTGGCGGAGTCGTCGGGCGAGACGGACAAGGCGTCGCGGCTGAAGCTGCGGCGCGCGCAGTTGCTGCAGGGCACACAGGACGGCAGCGCCGAAGCGGTGCAGAGCTACGCGGACATCCTGCTCCAGCGTCCCTCGGACCCGGATGCGCTCGCGGCGTTGGAGGCGATGTTGGCCTCGGGGCCCGCGCGGGAGGCGGCGGCGCGCGTATTGGTGCCCGCGCTCGAGCGGACCAAGGACCACCGCAAGCTGGTGGCCACGCTGGACGTGCTGGCGGAAGTGGCGAAGGACGACGCGGCGCGCGTGCAGGTGCTGCGGCAGGCCGCGCAGGTGCATCTGGCGCATCTGAGGCAGCCGGAGCTGGCGTTCGCGGCGCTGGCGCGGGCCCTGCGACTGGCGCCGGGCGACGCCGGGTTGCGCTCCACGGCGCGTCAGGCGGCGGAGGACGCGGACTCGGTGGACAGCTACGCGGAGATCATCGCGGAGCTGGCGGAGGAGGGCGACGTGGGCCCCGCGCGCGGCGCGCTGCTGCGCGAGCTGGCGGAGGTGCAGGAGAAGAAGCTCGACGACAAGGCGGGGGCGGTGAAGGCCCTGCGTGCGTTGCTGGCCCTGGAGCCGGGCAACCTGGACAGCCTGCGCGCCTTGCAGCGGCTGCACCGCGCGGGCGAGGAGTGGGCCGCGCTGGCCGAGGTGCTCGAGAAGCTGGCCGCCGCGTCGCCGGAGCCCGCCGAGCAGCTCGCGTTCCTGCGTGAGGCCGCGCTGCTCCACGAGACGCGTCTGTCGGACCTGGAGAGCGCGTCGGAGGCGTGGCGCGCCATCGCGGAGCGCGACTCGGCGAGCCGTGAGGCCGCCGCGACGCTGGACCGGCTCTACACGGAGCTGGAGCGTCACCAGGACCTGGCGTGGGCGCTGGCGCTGCGCCGCAACCAGGAAGGACAGAGCCCGCAGGGGCGAGAGGTCTCCTTCCGCCTGGCGGAGCTGCAGCGCACGGTGCTGGATGACCCGAACGCGGCGCTGGGACTCTACAAGCGCATCCTCGCCGAGGACTCCGGTCACCCGGGCTCGCGCGCCGCGCTGGAGACGTGGGTGAAGGCGGCGGTGCCCGCCAGTGGCGCCGCGCTGGAGGTGTTGGATCCGGTGCTCGCGCAGGTGGGGGACCATGCCCGCCGCGTGGCGCTGCGCGAGGCTCGAATGGAGTCGGCGCTCACGGTGGAGAAGATCCTCCTGTCCGGTGAAGTGCGCCGCATCTACGAGCGCGACATGCGGCAGCCGTCGCTGGCCTTCATGTCTGCGGTGAAGTCCTTCGCGCAGGGGCTGGACCGGGACGGCGTGCGTCCCGACCTGGAGCGCCTGGGGCGCGAGACGGGCTCGCACGAAGTGCTCGCGGAGATCTACGAGTCCGCGGCGGTGGAACTCACGGAGGGAGACCCGGCGGCCTTGGAGCTGCTGCGTCGTGCCGCGGAGCTGCGCGAGTCGTTGGACCAGCCCGAGGAGGCCGCGCGCCTCTGGAAGAACCTGCTCGCGGACGCGCCGCAGGACCGCCAGGCGTTGGAGGCCCTGTCCCGGCTGTATGAGAAGGGGCAGAACGCGAAGAGCCTCTCCGAGGTCTACACCCGTCAAGCCCAGCTCTCCCAGGACGTGGAGGAGCGCGTCGGTCTGCTGCTCAAGGCGGGCGAGGCCTATGCCAACGCGGGTGAGGACGCGAAGGCCGTCGAGACCTATCGCTCCGCGCTCTCGCTGCGGCGGGTGCCCGAGGGACTGCTCGCGCTGGAGAAGCTGTACGCGAAGGCACGGCGGTTCGTGGAGCAGGCGGACGTGCTGGATCAGCTCGCGGATGGCGCCGCGGACGACGCCGCGCGACGGGGCTGGCTGCTGAAGCGGGCGCAGTTGCTTGAGAAGGAAGTGGGCCCCACGGAGGCGCTGCCGGTGTATCGCCGGCTGCTGGAATTGGCGCCTGGGGACGGGCAGGTGGTGGCGGGCCTGGAGCGCTTGATGGCGCACGACGGGCCCCGCGTGGAGGCGGCGCGCCTGCTGGAGCCCGTCTATCGCGGCCTGAACGACACGCGAAAGCTGGTGGAGGTCCTGGAGGTGTTGTTGCACGGCATCGCGCCGGAGCGGCGGCTGGAGCACATCCAGGAGATCGCCACCCTGCGCGAGGCGCTGGGGCAGACCTCGCTCGCGTTCGTCGCGCGGCTGCGGGCCTTCAATGAGTTCCCGCAGGAGACCTCGGTGCGCGACGAGTTGGAGCGGCTGGCGGCCGACTCTGGTTCGTTCGAGGAAGTCGCTGGCGCCTACGAGGACCAGCTTGAGCGCGACACGCAGGAGCCGCTCGCGGGTGACCTGTGGCGGCGTCTGGCGACGCTCTACGACAACCGGCTCAAGCGCTACGACCTGGCGGTCCGGGCGCTGGAGGAAGTGAGCCGGAGGGACCCGAAGAACAAGGGGGTGCTGGAGTCCATCGCGCGCGTGCATCGCCGCACCGGCGCGCACCGGGAGCTGGCGCTCGTCATGCGGCGTCAGGTGGCGGCGGAGCCGAGCGAGGCATCGCAGATCAATCTCCTGTTCGAGCTGGCGCACCTCGCCGAGGAGACGCTGGCGGACAAGGCGCTTTCGGCGCAGGCGTACCGCGAGGTGCTCGTCCTTCGGCCGGAGAACACGAACGCGCTCAAGCTGCTGGGCCGCGTGCTGGCGGAGATGGAGCGCTGGCCGGAGCTGGCGCAGCACATCGAGCGGGAAATCCAGCTCGCGGACGCGCGTGGCGCGCAGGAAGAAGCGTCGGACCTGCGCGTGCGCCTGGGGCGCCTGAAGTTCTCGCGTCTGGATGACCCGCGCGGAGCCCTGGAGTTGTACCAGTCGGTGCTGGCGCGCAGGGCGGGACATGCGGGCGCCGTCGGTGCGCTGGAGGAGATGGCCCGCTCGGAGAGTCCACTGCGTGGCGCGGCCGCCAGTGCGCTGGAGCCCGTCTTCGTCGCGGTGGGCAACCACCTGAAGCAGGTGGAGATGCTGGAGTCCCGCGTGTCGGCGGAGGCGGTGCCGCAGGAGCGGGCCGCGCTCTTGCGTCGCATCGCGGAGATGTATGCCGGCCCGCTGGAGAACGCGGAGATGGGCTTCCTGGCGGCGACGCGTGCGCTGCGCGAGCTGCCGGATGACCTGCGCTCGCTGGAGCTGTGCGCGTCGCTGGTGGACCGGGCCGAGGCTCCCGAGGAGCTGGGCTCGGTCATCATGGAAGTGGCGCCCAAGGCGGGAGACGCCGCGCGGGCCGAGCTGTACCGCTCGCTGGCTCGACTGCAGACGGACCTGGGCGAGCCTTCCGAGGCGCTGACGTCCTGGAAGCGCGTGCTGGAGCTGCGTCCCACCGACACCGAGGCGCTGGATGGCACGGTCCGCCTGGTGGCTTCGCAGGGCAAGCCCACGGAGCTGTTGGAGGTGCTGCGCCGTCAGCTCGCCGTGGCCGAGGAGCCGGCGCGCCGCGCGGCGGTGCTCTTCCAGATTGGTCATCTGCAGGAGGAGCAGCTCCACGACGCGCTCGGTGCGCTGGCGACGTTCCGGCGCCTGCTGGAACTCAAGCCGGATGACATGGCCGCGCTGGAGCGGATGGAGGCCCTCTGCCAGAAGCAGGAGCGCTGGCCGGAGCTGGCGGACGTGCTGGCGCGTCGCATCGCGCTGATGCCTCTCGAGACGGGGCTGGAGCTGAAGTTCCGGCTGGCCATGGTGCGCGAGACGCGGCTGTTGGACCGGACGGGCGCGCTGGCGTTGTACGGCGAGGTGCTGGCGGTGCAGCCCAACCATCCTGGCGCGGTCGGCCGGATGGAAAGCCTGGTGTCTCGCGAGCCGCAGAACCTGCTGGCGGTGGAGACGCTGCTGCGGGCGTTCCGCGCGAGCGGAGACGTGCCTCGACTGGCGCAGGTCATCGAAGCGCGCGTGGGTGTGTCCACGGACGCGTTCGAGCGCAAGGCGCTGCTGGGCGAGCTGGCCACGCTGCGCGAGTCGCAGGGCGAGGTGGAGCTGACGTTCCTGGCCCTCTTCCGCGCCTTCAAGGAGGACCCGAACGACGGTGAGGTGCGCCGGCGCTTGGAGAACGCGACGGACGGCTCCGACAGCTACGACGAACTGGTTGCCGCATACGAGGAAGCGCTGCCTCGCGTGGCCGAAGCCGCCGACGCGGCTCAGGTCTGCCTGAAGCTGGGCCAGTTGCTGGAGACGAAGCTGCGCGACTCCGACCGCGCCGTTTCCTATTTCGAGCGGGCGCGCACGCTGCATGCGGCGGTTCAGGGGCGGGCGCTGGTCGCGCTGGACCGCCTGTACCTGGAGCTGCAGGCGTGGCCGGAGCTGGCGGGCATCCTGGAGGCGCTGGTCTCCGGGGCCACCGAGCAGGTGGAGCGCGTGGGCTACCTCTTCCGCCTGGGTCAGCTCTACCAGGAGCGGCTGGACAGTCCGGACCGTGCGGCGGGGGCCTACGAGGCCATCCTCAAGGTGGAGCCGGGGCACATGGCCTCCGCGCGCCTGTTGGAGGGCATCTACGAGGCCGCATCGGCGTCGGAGAAGCTCTACGCCATCCTCAAGCTGCAGGCCGACAAGGTGGTGGGCGCGGAGAGGGACCGCGTCGTCTCGAAGATGGCGCAGGTGTCCGCCGAGGGGCTCTCGGACCTGGGCGGCTCCATCGAGCTGTACCGCGAGCTGCTGGCGAAGAACGCGCGCAACGACCAGGCCTTCACCGCGCTGGAGTCGCTCTACGAGCGCGCGGACCGGCCGCAGGACCTGCGCGAACTGCTCGAGGGGCGTCTGGCGATGACGCTGGACCCTCGCGAGGTGGTGCGCCTCAACGAGCGGCTGGGTCGTGTGGTGTATCGGCTGCTCAAGAAGCCCGAAGCGGCCGTGCCGTACTTCAAGGCGGCGCTGGACCGTGACGCGCGCAACCGCGCGGTGCTGGACACGCTGCGGGAGCTGTACGACGAGACGGAACAGCGCGAGGAACTGGTCGGCGTGCTGCGCCGGCTCATCCCCCTGCAGGAGAACAGCGAGGGTGTGAAGGCGCTGCGGCTGCGCCTGGCGGAAGTGCTGGCCGGCATGGGCCGCCGCGAGGAGGCGCTGGACGCCGCCCGCCGCGCGCTGGAGGTGGAGCCGCACCAGGTGCAGGAACTCGTCCGGGTCCACGCGCTCTTCGTCACCCTGCGCGCATGGAACGACGCGGTGCGCGCGCTGGAGCTGAAGGTTCAGGTGCACCTGGGCACCGAGGAGCGTGAGGCCGCGGTCGCCACGTACTTCGAGGTGGCGGACCTGTGGGCGGGGCAGGGCGGCAAGCCCGAGCAGTCCTCGAGCGCCCTGGAGAAGGTGCTGGAGCTGGACCCGTCGAACCGCACGGCCTACGAGCGGGTGTGCGAGCTGTACCGCACGTACAACGACTGGCGCGCGTATGCGACGGCGGTCGACCGTTACATGCCCCACTTCGTCACGGCCGAAGAGAAGATGGCGGCGCTGCGCGAGCTGGCGCGGGTGCAGGAAGAGCGGCTGGGGCAGAAGGACGTGGCCTTCCTGGCGCTGTGTCGCGCGCTGCAGCTCGATGCCTCCGACGACACGTTGCGCGAGGAAGTGGAGCGCCTGGCGGACGAGACGGGCAGTCACGAGGAGCTGGCCGCCGTCTACGAGGAAGTGGCGGACGAGCTTCCTCGCGGTCCGTTGGCGGAGCGGTTGTACGCCACGCTCGCGCGTGTCCACGACACGCGGCTGGATGATCCGCAGGCGGCGGAGGGCGCGTTCCGGAAGATTCTCGAGTTCGACCCGACCAACGCCACCGCGCTGGACGGACTGGCCGCCGTCTTCCATCGACGGGGCCACGAGCGCGAGTACGTGGTGGCGCTGGAGCAGAAGCTCGAGGCCGCTGGCTCCATCGAGCAGCGCAAGGGCATCCTGCGAGAGATTGCTCGCGTCTGGGACGAGAAGCTCGAGGACCCGACCGAGGCCGCCAGCGCGCTCCTGCGGGCCTTGGAGCTGGAGCCGGACGCGGAGGCGCTCGGGGTGCTCACCGCGCTGTACCGGCGGCAGCGCTCGTGGCGCGACGTGGCCATGACGCTTTTGCGCGCGCGTGATTTGGCGGACACCGCCGAGGAGCGCGCGCGCATCCAGGTGGAGGTCGCGGGTGTCTTCGAGCGCGACCTCTCCGATGACGACTCCGCCGTCGCCGCCTACCGGCAGTCGCTGGAGCTGGACCCGGTCAACCGCGAGGCGCTGGAGTCACTGGAGCGGCTGCACACCAAGCTGGACCAGCCCGCGGACCTGCTCGCCATCTACGAGCGCATGCTGGAGCTGAGCGAGGACTGGCGCGAGAAGGTCCGCGTCCTCTTCCGCAGCGCCAGCATCTGGGAGGACAAGTACCAGAACCCTGCCAATGCGGACGTGTGCGTGGAGGGCGTGCTCTCCATCGACCCGCAGAACGTCCAGGCCATCAAGGTGCTCATCCGCCTGCGACGGGCCCAGGCTCGCTGGGAAGACCTCATCACCGCCTACGAGCGGCAGCTCTCCCTGGCCGTCAGCCCGCAGGAGCAGGCGGAGCTGTACGTGGACATCGGCAACGTCCAGTACCAGCAGCTCAAGGTGGTGGACCGGGCCGTCAATAGCTACCACTCGGCGCTCGCGGCGGACCCCGAGAGCCGTCCCGCGTTGCATGCGCTCGGCAATCTGTACGAGCGCAGCGGCAACTGGCCCTTCGCGCTGGAGATGCTCCAGAAGGAAGCGGAGCTCGCGGGCCAGACGAAGGACGCGGTGGAGCTGTTCTACCGTTTGGGGAAGATCAACGAGGACATGCTGATGGACTCGGGCAGCGCCCGGAGTGCCTATCAGCAGGCCATCGCCATCGACGCGGGCCATCTGCCCAGCATCCGCGCCCTCAAGGGCATCCAGGAGCAGGAGAAGGACTGGAGCGGCTACGAGCAGACGCTGCGTCAGGAGGCGGAGCAGACGGAGGACCCGGCCGCCAAGGGTCGGGCGCTCCTCGATGTGGCGCGCTACCACGCGGAGACGCGCGAGGACCGAGAGACGGCCACGGGCTACTGGGAAGAGGCGCTCAAGCACATCCCGGACAGCATCGAGGCCGCGAGGCCGCTGGCGGACGTCTACATCGCCCATGAGGAGTGGGCCATGGCCGAGCGGATGCTCGACATCGTCACGCGCAAGCTGTCGGAAAAGGCCATGGTGGAGAAGGACGCGGCCACGGCGGCGGACCTGTGCCGGCAGCTCTACCGACTGGGCTACGTGGCGGAGAAGCTGGGGCGGCGCGACAAGGCCCTGAGCTGCTACGAGACGGCGTACGAGCGCGACGCGACGTACCTCCCCGCACTGGAGGGCTACGGCAACCTGCTGGTGCAGACGCGCCGCTACGAGGGCGCGCTCAAGGTGTTCCAGACCATCCTCATCCACCACCGTGAGGAACTCACGGACCTGGAGGTGGTGGAGGTCTACTGGCAGCTCGGTGACATCCACGCCGCGCTTGGCCAGGCGGACCGCGCGCAGAACCACTTCGAGAAGGCGCTCGCCATCGACCCGGGCCACGAGCCCACGCTGCGCGCGCTCGTCGTGCTGATGGACAAGGCGGGCCAGTACGAGAAGTCCGCCGACCTGCGCCAGCAGCTCGTTGGCGTGCTGGAGGATGAGGCCAAGGCGAAGGTGTACCTGGACCTGGGCCGCATCTCCCGCGACGAGCTGCATGACCCGTACATGGCCATCGATGCCTTCACGGGCGCGCTCAAGGTCCAGCCGGATGCGCTGGAGGTGATGGACCAGCTCTACGTGCTCCTGCGCGAGACGCGTCAGGGCCAGAAGGCCGCGGATGTGCTGGCGCGGATGCTGGCGCTGCCCGCGTTGGCGTCCGAGCCCCACAAGGCCAAGCGCGTGTGGTTCGCGTTGGGCGAATTGCGCCGCGATGACTTGAAGGACGTGGAGGGCGCGACCCAGGCGTTCAACGCGGCCCTGGACCTGGACCCGCGCTTCGTCGAGGCGTTCAGCTCCCTGGAGGCGATGCTCGGCGGTGCCCGCCAGTGGAAGCCGCTGGAGGAGAACTACACGAAGATGCTCGGCCGGCTGCCGAAGACGCCGGAGACGCACGTGGCGCGCATGGCGCTGTGGCGCGCGCTGGGCGACCTGTACCACCAGGTGCTCAAGCATCCGGAGGGCGCGGTGGCCGCCTATGGCGTGGCCGCCAAGGGGCTCCCGGATGACGCGGCGGTGCAGGAGGCCTTCGCGGAACTCGCCGGCAACATGCCTGGCAAGGAAGAAGAGGCCATCGCCGCGCTTCGTCGGGCGCTGCCTCACACGACGGACCCTCGCAAGATATGCGGACAGCTTGTCCGGCTGGCGGCGCTGCGCAAGGACTACGACGTGGCCTGGCTCGCGGCGCAGGCCGCGTCGGGCCTCCTGGGTGAAGCGGGGGAGGACGAGAAGGAGATCCTCTCCAAGCTGGGGCCGTACGCGAAGAAGAAGGAAGTGGCGCAGCGCCCGGTGGACGACCAGTTGTGGCACACGCACCTGTTCCACCCGAAGTCGCGTGGACCGCTCGCGGAGCTGCTCGGCCTGCTCTTCGCCAAGGCGGGGCACCTGTACGCGGTGCCCTTCACGCAGTACCAGCTCGTGCCGAAGAAGCACCGCATCGACGTGGCCAGCGCGCAGGAGTACCACGTGCACCACTACCGGTACGTGGCGCGCCTGTTGGGCATGGAGGGCGTGGAGCTGTACTCGCCCTTCCTCGTGGCAACGCGCGAGCGCATGGCCAAGCGCTCCAACGAGCCCGCTCCGGAGCCGCTGGTCAACGTGGAGCTCCTGCAGACGCACCCGCCCTGTGTCCGCGTGGGTGGCAAGTACTTCGCGGAGCAGGGCCAGAAAGAGGTGTACTACCTCCTCGGCCGCGCCCTGGCGTTGGCGCGTCCGGAGCTGGCCTTCGCGCAGTACGTGCCCGCGGAGCGCTTGGAGGCCATCCTCCAGGCTGCCCTCAACATGGTGGTGGGCAATGTGCGTGTCGCCGAGTCCCTCCACGGCGTGGAGATGGAGCGGCGGGCCCTGGAGAAGGTCCTCACGGACGTGGACCGCGCGGCGCTCGCCAAGGCGGCTCGGGCCTGGCTGCCCACCGCGACACCGCAGTCGGTGCGCCAGTTCCTGGAGGGCGCGGAGCTCACCGCGGCGCGCGCGGGCCTCTTCGTCGCCGGAGAGATGGAGCCGGTGCGCCGGTTGGTCCAGGGGGAAACGGGGTCCTCGTTCCGAGTGGCGCCCCGCAACAAGCTCAAGGAGTTGCTCGTCTTCGCCACATCCGAAGAGCTACATCACCTCCGTGTGGCTGTTGGCACACACGTGGAGGTGCAGGTTCGTCGATAGCGGGGTAGAACCCTGGGAAGGGTTCACGCGTTGATGAGCGACCGGGCGGTCAAGGCACTGATCCTTGACCCCTCCGGTGGCCACTTCTACGATTCCGACGGGATTTCTCCCGTCATTTCCGAGGCTTGCGGAAGAGATGCGTTTCGTCTGTGACAGCTGCCGCGCGCAGTACATGATCAGCGACGACAAAGTGGGCCCGAAGGGGGTCAAGGTTCGTTGCAAGAAGTGCGGCCACACCATCACCGTGCGCCCAGCGGGCGCCGCGGCGGGGAAGGATTCCCCGTCGGAGCCCGCGACTTCTTCCGCCCCTGCCTCCGCCTCGAACGGCGCGAGCACTCCGAGCACCCCGAGCAAGGAGGCCGAGTCGTCGTCGTCCTCCTCGTCCTCGTTGCCCGCCACGCTGGGGACTCCGCCGGAGGGCGGGCTCTTCACGGACGTGGAGGAGGACGAGATTGGAGCGGTGTTCGACCAGGTCCTCAGCTCTGGCACGCACAAGATTCCGGCGGGTGAATCCGTCGGAGAGGCCGCGGCGCGCGACGCCACGGCGGAGAACGTGCGCAAGCTGGCCGAGGCCGAGGACGAGCCCGACAAGGACGAGGCGAAGGCCCCGGCTTCTTCTCACGACTGGTACGTGGCCATCGACGAGAAGCAGGTGGGACCGCTCTCCGTCGAGAAGGTGAAGGACGCGTGGGACCGCGGGGAGGTGGGACCGGACAGCCTGTGCTGGCGCTCCGGTTTCAGCGATTGGATTCCCTTGTCGGAAACGGCGGAGCTGGCGTCGGTGCTGGCCCCGCGTCCGTCGAAGCCGACCATCGTCGCGCCGGAGCCGGTGTCGGGCTCTTCGCCCACGGTCCAGCCCGGGCCCGTGCAGTCGGCGTTCAGCGCGGGCAAGGCCTCCAAGGGCGACAGTGCCCCGGCGCCGTCCGCTTCCTCCGAGGCCCCCTCGGGTTGGAAGCCCTCCGCCGCAAGCGTGCTGGCCTCGCTGGTGAAGGAGGAGAACGATGCGTTCTCCAAGCCTCCGCCGACGCCCGCGCCTCCGTTGGGCCGGGAGCCCGTGTCCCAGTCGAGGTTGCTCGACGTTCCCATGCCTCCGCCCGAGCCGGTGTCTTCGCCGTCGCTCATGGGCGCAAGCGCGGCCATGGCAGCGCAGATGGCGCCCCCTCAGGCGCAGCAGCCCTACCCGCATCCGCAACAGTCGATGGCGCCCTACGGGCAGCCCTCGCAGATGCCCTATGGGCAGCAGCCCGCGCCGTATGCGCAGCCCGGTCCCGCGCAGTATTCGCCCGCGGGCTATGCGCCCACGTATGCGCAGCAGGGCGGGACTTCGCAGGGTGGCAAGAATCGGATGGGAATGATGGTGGGCATCGCCGTCGGGGTGCTGGGGCTCGGTGGTGGCGTGCTTGCGTTCACCATGAAGGGGGACAGCAAGGTCGAGGCTCCGGCCACCTCGCAGGTGGCCTCACCGCCTGTCGCGGCGGCGACTCCTCCGCCGGTCGCGGCTCCCGTGAATCCGCCGCCCGTGGCCGCGCCTGTCCAACCGCCTCCGGTGGTCGCGGGGGCGGCTGCGACGCCAACGCCGCCGCCTGTCGCGGCTGGAACGCCTGAGGCAAACCCGGCCGTTGCTGCGGGGACGCCGGCGCAGCCCGCTGCGACTCCGCCGCCCGTGGCGACGCCGCCAGCGGTCGCACAGGCTCCGGTGTCGCCCACGCCTCCCGTGGAGACGGCGAAGCCGCTCGACTCCGCCGTGGCGAAGGTGGAACGGACGACGCCTCGGAAGAACAATGGTTCCTCCGCCGCGGGTCGCAGGGAAGAGCCGGAGGAGCGGCCGGTGGCGCGCGCGGAGAAGCCCGTGGCGAGCGAGGGTGACAGCGACGACTTCGACGAGCTGTTCGGCACGAAGAAGCCGAAGAGCGAGCCGAAGCCGAGCGAGAACCGGCCGCCGACCGCCTACATCCCTCCCGAGCCTGGGGGCGGTGGTGTGCGCGATACCCTTCAGCGTTCCGACATCATGGAGGTGGTGCTGAACAACAAGCCCGCCATCGTGAAGTGCGTGAACGAGCAGAAGAAGAAGGACCCGATGCTGAGCGGCAAGCTGGTGATGCGGTGGACCATCCAGACGAGTGGCAAGACTGCGAATGTCACGTGCAAGACGGATGAGTACCGCACCACATACATGGCGAGCTGCATCTCGGGGCTCATCAAGAGCTGGGCTTTCCCTCGTCACAAGAAGCAGGGCGAGCCCATCGACTTTCCGTTCACCTTCTGAGCAGGCGAGGGTGTTTCCGGGTCCAGTGCGACACGTGGGTCACGCCTGGGTCCGATGTGAGTGTTCGCTTTCGTGAGGGCTGAATTTCCTCGAAGGCCGAGCGTCAGTGGGCGTGTCGACACTCGTTGACACGTCAGGACGGGCGGGACTAAAGCCGAGCCGCTCGCATGGACGTCGGGGTCTGAAGTCAGTGGCCGGAGGCCCCCAGAGAGACGTTCCAAGCAGACTCACGGAGGGATTCTCAACATGCAGCTTCGCAAGATGATGCTGGTGCTCACGGCGCTGGGCGCGATGAGCGGTTTGATGGCCGGTTGCGGTGACGACGACACGGGCGGCCAGGGCTGCACCTCGAACGATGACTGCGCGGGCACGGAGATCTGCCACCCGTCCGCGGGTGTCTGTGTGACGACGTGTGAGTCTGGTTCCGACTGTCCGGACACCGCCAAGACGTGTGCGCCCCTGGGTGGTACGAGCACCCAGGCCAACACGCGGATCTGCCAGTGCTCCACGGACGTGCTCTGCAATGGTGGCACGGACTCCGAGTCGACCGACCTGGTCTGCTCCGACCTGGACACTGTTTGCGTGCCGAAGTGCGACTCGAACGATGACTGCGGCACCGGTCGCGTGTGCGACACGGCGTCCGGCCAGTGCGAAGAGGACGACACCACGGGCGGCACCTGCACGGGCACCGGCCAGAGCAGCTGCCAGTATGGCCAGTTCTGCAGCAGTGGCACCTGCACCGAGGTTCCGGCGCCTACCTGCGCGAACTTCACGCCTGCCCAGGGTGGCAAGCAGCCCGTCTGGACCATCTCGGATACGGGTCCGATCATCTACGACATCACCAGGACGTCCTGGGGCACGGACAGCTTCTGCGCTACGGGCCTCACCACAGTCAAGGCTCGCGTCCGCGCGTACCAGCCTGCGACTGGCACGGCGACCTTCCCGGCCCAGGTCAGCGGTCTGCCCGGCCTGTTCTACGTGCGCGTCAATGGCAGCCAGTTGGATGGCATCCAGACCATTCGTCCTTCTGAGTACTCGACGTCGAACGGTGGGAAGAACGCGGACTTCACCATGAACTTCTGCGTCGACTCCGCCTCGACGACGTTGTCGATCGGCCTTTACTTCACCGATGGCAATGAGATTTGCGCCCAGTTGAACCGCTAGCTTTCTGGCAGCACAGAGCCTGAATCACGTGAGGCCCCATTCCTGTTCGGGATGGGGCTTCATGCGTCTCTGGTGAATTGTGGCAGTCGAGGCACACTCCCGCAGGCGCACGGCGCGAGAGTGAATAAGGTGCTCAGTTGCTCGTTTGAATGAGGGACGGTGCTCCAGTTACCCGTTGCCACGTGAGAAGGAGAAAGAGATGTCTTTCCGTATTGTTGCCCTGTGTGTGACGTTTGCCGCCTCCCATGCCATGGCCGAGGACACCTCCGTGGGCCGCGAGGTGCGCCTCAACTGCCCTGCGGGAACCCTTCAGAAGGGGACGCGGGTGAGCAAGGACCTTGGCGTCTTCTGCGTGAAGTCGTCGGGGGATGACAAGGGCTCCCACCATGGGCCCTATGTGGACTTCTGGGCCAACGGACAGAAGCAGTCGGAGGGTCAGTACAAGGATGGGTTCCGCACGGGCCACTGGACCTTCTACGACACGAACGGTGTGAAGACGGGGGAGACCCAGTTCGTGAACAACGACTACCATGGTCAGAGGGTTCAGTTTCATCCCAACGGCGCCAAGAAGATGGAGCAGACGTGGGTGAAGGGCCTGCGCGAAGGGGTTGAGGCGACCTACACCGCAGACGGTCAGAAGGTCTCTGAGCTCCGTTATGAGGCTGGAAAGCCGATGGCCTCGAAGTAGTCCTGACCGATTCGTTCCTGCCTGACTCGAAAGGCCCTCGCCTCCTTTTGGAGCGAGGGCCTTTCTTGTTGCTCCCAAGGGACTTTCCCGAATCGTGCTGCTCGGCTAGGAAGCGCAGGCGTGAAGGCTCCTTCGCTAACCCCCGTTCTCCCGGACATCCCTGTTCGCACTGTCGCGGAGATGGGGCTGCGCGAGCTTGAGCGCATCCGCCTCATCCTACGAGGGGGCTCGGTCATCGACTGGAGACGAATGCACTTCCAGGTTCGTGATGAGGTCGACCGATTCCTGCGCCTCTGCCAACTCGATGTCTCCCGCCCTTATGACGAGGACTGGGCCCGCCTCGTGTTGGCGGAGGCGGTGGCGTACCTGCGCAAGACCTTTAATTACCGGGTGGCAGATGCGGTCGCGAAGCCCGAAGAGATCCACGATCTCTTTCTCTTGGCCTCGGGCGCGAAGGGAAATGCTCGGCACCGCCGTATTGCGTGTGTCGTCCTGAAGGTGATGCACGTCATCCAGCATATCGAAGGTCGAGACCTTCTTTTCCGCCTTGCGATTTCGGAGGCAGAGCTGGCTGAGTTGGTGATGGAGAAGGTCCTCGGTGTCGCCCAGGAGATGCAGGCAAAGGGCCTTCCGATTGTGGAGTTCGCGCACTCCATCAAGACGCAGGACTCGCTGGTCACGAAGCTCCTGGCGAAGAAGGAGACGGTTGCAGCCCAGGTTTATGACCGCACTCGATTTCGCATCGTAACCCGCTCACGCGACGACCTCTTGCCCGTGCTGTATTACCTCACGCAGCGACTGTTCCCCTTTCACCTCGTGGTGCCGGGGCAGACTGAAAACACGCTACTCCCCTTCAAGGGAGTGCTTGAGGAACACCCTCACTTTGAGCAGTTCACCTCCAACCTCCACTTGGACCGGAACTATGAGGACCGGGAGGACCGAGGAGGGAACATGTTCTCTGGTAGCAGTTACCGGGCGCTTAATTTCGTGGTCGATATTCCCGTGCGGATGGATGCCTATCTGCCGCTCCCTGAAGAAGACACGCGGCCGCGTAAGGGCCGCGTGGTTATCTCTCTCGTGGAGTTCCAGATTGTCGATGCGGAGACCGCCCATCAGAACGAACTGGGTGAGAACTCTCACGAGTCATACAAGCGCCGTCAGAAGAAGCGCGTGCTGAAGCGATTGAGCCAGGGCCTGGTTGTCCCGAAGCGGCAAGGCTGAACCCTCCCGCTCGTCGGGCAACATTGCTTCTCTGCGCTTACGGATACTCGTAAGTGACTTCCAGTTCAGCCAACTTGGGATCTTCCTCGACATTTGAATCGATGCTGTCGACATTTCCGTCGTTATTTGTCCCAATCTCGAAGCGAAGCCGATACTGGGTTCGCTTGTTTCGAGTTGCACGGTTTGCCCAATCCTGAGCTACCACAGCGGTGACATCGATTCTCCCGGGGCGGCCGAGTGAGTCAGCGGGAACGGGGATTCCAGAGGAGAGGGGCTGAGAATGGTAGGCAGCTTCGAGTCGCGGATCGAAATCGAAACTAGTCGGGAGTTCCTCGCCAACATCCACAGGTTCAAGGAGGAGCCGTCCGAGCTTCCCATAAGGGTCGCCGCGCTGACCAGTCGCCCACCATTTGATTTGTGCTTGGCGGATGAAAACGAGTTCTTCTGGAAGACTGGTCATTTGAAAGCCCAAGAACAGCCGATAACTGAGGTCGCCTGACCAGTCGCCGACGTTGGCCCCATTGTAGAAGGAGGTCTGTCGCGAGAAATCTGGAGCCGACAAGGGACCGCTAGTCCTGAGATCGAAGTCGAAGGTCGTGATCGCCTGACGCATGGTCCGGAAGTTTCGACTCAAGGTTTCCACCAGTGGATTCCCCGCGACGTCACGCGCCGTGGCCGTGACTTGCCAGTGGAGGTCCGTTCCATGAGCAAGGCTCGAGGGCAGGGTGTATGTTATTACCGTTGACGCTGCATTCCATGCGAATGTGCCGGTATTGAGGCCCGCAGGCGATAGAATCGCGAATGCCGTTTCGACGGATCCTCTTTCCATGGGTTCCGAGAATACGACTTCGAGAAGTGTGTTCCGGCCAGCTCCAATGGCTCCATTCACGGGTGTCGTGAACAAGACCGTCGGTGGAGTTGTGTCGGGGGCAGGGCCTTCTGTAGTGAATGAGAGTGAATGAGTCCCACTCAAGGCATTGCCAACAAGGTCCTCGCCGACGACCGTGACTGTATAGAGAGTGTTTTCACTCAGGGGAGAGGCGACTCCCACGGTGAGCGTCGTGCCTTGAAGGCTCCAGGCGGCGTTGCCAAGAGGGTGCTCTGGCTGGAGCGTGACTCGAACGCTGCTCTGCTTCATCGTTTCGGAGAACGTCAGCACCAGGCCCGTATGGATGGATACCTGAGTGGCTCCTCCTAGCGGTGTTGTCGTCCGAATGGTTGGTGGGAGCGTATCGGCAGGCCCGGCGTCAGGCGTGCCTCCTCCATCCTGTTGTTGGCCGGCATCGGCGGGGGGCTGGCCCGCATCTGGCGGGTCCACGATGTCCGGAACATCGATGCACCCCAAAAGCAGGACGACGGCGGCGAGGGGGACGGAGAGGCGAAGTCGGTTCGTCATGAAGGGCATCAGTGCAGAGGGCGTTCCACAGCCAGGCACCGTCACGAGTGCCTGGCCCGGCACCCAGATGCCTACCACGGCCGCGTCAGGCCCGCGTGAGCTGGCCAGTTGCCCTCACGGCAGCCCGTCCGCCATCCCGGACCTCCATCCCGCGAACCGCCACCCCCCGTGAAACGAGAAGCCCGCGCCTCTCGGACTCCTCCGAGCAGCACGGGCTTCACCGTCGTGGACCTCGGCGCCTCGGTCCTACTTTTTCTTCCGGTTCTTCTTCTTGTTGTCCTTCTCCCGCTTGCGGCGCTCCTTGATGGCGTCGCGGTCCTCGGGCTTCCCACTCGCGGCGGGCGGGGCGTAGCCCATGAGGCGGGCCTTCGCCATGGCGGCCTGCCCCATGGGAGGCGTGTAGCCAGGGGCCACCTGCGGCAACTGCATGGGCATCCCCATGCCGGGCATGCCGCCGCTCATCATCTTCTCCATCATCTTGGGGTCCCCACCAAACATGCTGGAGAGGTCCATGTTCCGCATCTGCGACAGCTGACCCAACTGCTTGAAGCCTGGGATTCGGCCGAGGAGGCCCGGGTTCTGGCCAATGGTCCCCATCACCTGCTGCATCATCCCGAACTTCTGGAGCAGCTCGCGCACGTCCTCCGGCTTGCGACCGCTGCCCTTCGCGATGCGGCCAATCCGGCTGGAGTTGATGAGGTCCGGACGCAGGCGCTCCTTCTCCGTCATCGAGTCGTACATCGACTCAATCTTGGTCAGCTCCTTCTCGTCCGGGTTGAGCTGGTCGGTGAGGTCGCCGAAGAGGGGGAACTTCTCCAGCAGGTCCTTGAGCGGACCCATCTTCCGCACCATGCGGATCTGCTCGACGAAGTCCTTCATCGAGAACTGGCCAGACAAGAGCTTGCGCGCGTCGTCCTCGGCCTTCTTCTCGTCGACGACCTTCTCGAAGTCCTTCATCAGGCCGACGATGTCGCCGAACCCGAGGATGCGACCGGCGAGGCCCTCCGGGCGGAACTCCTCCAGCTTGTCCATCGACTCGCCCATGCCGAGGAACTTGATGGGCTTGCCGGTGACTTCCTTGATGGAGAGCGCCGCGCCGCCGCGAGCATCGCCGTCCAGCTTCGTCAGGATGAAGCCATCCAGGCTCAGGCGCCGGTCGAACTCGGCCGCGGTGCGCACCGCGTCCTGACCAATCATCGCGTCACACACCAGGAGGATGTTGTCCGGGTGGACGTTGGTCTTGATGGACTCCAGCTCGTTCATCAGCGCTTCGTCGATGGCGAGCCGACCGGCGGTGTCGATGATCACCACGTCGCACTTCTGCTCGCGAGCGGCGGCATAACCTCGCTTCGCCAGCTCGGGCGGCTGCACGCCGGGCTCGTGGTAGACGGGCACCTTGAGCCGCTCACCCAGCACCTTGAGCTGATCCACGGCGGCGGGACGGTAGATGTCCGCGGCGACGAGCAGCGGCTTGCGACCCTGCTGAAGCAGCCGGTTGGCGAGCTTGCCGGTGGTCGTCGTCTTACCGGAGCCCTGGAGGCCCACCATCATGATGCCGGACAGCTGCCCCTTGGGCTTGAGGTTCAGGCTCGTGTCGACCGGCCCCATCAGCGCCTCGAGCTCGTCGTGGCAGATCTTGATGAAGTGGTCCATCGGGCTGACCTTGCGCTTCTGGCCCGAGGCATCGGTGATGGTCGTCTGGACGAGCTCGCCCACGGCCTTCTCGCGGACGCGGGCGACAAACTTCTTCACCACATCGAAGGCGACGTCGGCCTCGAGCAGCGAGACGCGGATGTCGCGCAGCGACTCGTCGACCAGCTCGGGGGTGAGCTCGCTCTTGCCGGCGAGGCGGTTCTTGGCGGCGCGGAAGCCCTTGGTGACGGTCTCAAGCATGGGGGGCGCTTTATAACAGGGGGAAGGTGGGATGCGACCGTGGAGCGCATCCCGGACGTCGAAGAGTGGAGAGCCGGGCACCCGGCCCCGCCTGCCCGGGGCGGCCTGGAGCACGGACCCCGAATTCATCAACGCTCTTGAGGGGTTGGCGCATCCCTGGCCCCCGGAAGGCACCCGCCGGGGACCCCATGGGGGAAGTGCCCCCCGGGTCCGCCGGACCGAGCCTCCACCCTTCGGGCAGGCGCGGATACACCGGGTCCCTTGGGGGTTCCTCCCGCGCGAAGGCGGTTGTCCCTGTCGCCCGGATGCAGGACTGGGGGGCAAGGGGGCGCGTTCCGGAGCCCAGCCGTCGCGAGGCGGGACTCGCCCTGGGCCAGGTGCGCCGCCGAGCGGAGGGGCGAAGTCCATCCCTCCGCCTCACGGTCGCGCCTGGACGAGCCAGGGGCCTGGTGCTCAGGCGGCGGAGAGCAGGTCCGCCTTGGGGTACTCGCGGACGTACTTGAGGAAGCCGAGCAGCGTCTTGTCCGCTTCGACCATCACCCCTTGGCGGAACTGGATGGTCTGCAGGACACCCTCGTCGTCATCGAGGAACGCTTGCATGAACTTCGCGGCACGCAGCAGGCGAGGCGCGTCCTTGAGGAAGCTCATCATGGTGCCGCTCACGAGCGCGAACTGCTCCGTGCGGGTCGGCGGCCGGCCCTTGTTCTTGCCTTCCTTTCGAGGCACTCCCGCGAGCAGGTAGGCCCGCGTTCCACCCCCTGGGATGCGCGTGCCGGTGAACATGCCGAAGATGGGGCCCGAGGGCGTGCGGGAGATGGCGGAGAACGTGTTGGTGCCTGTCACCCGGTTCCAGTTCTCCACCTTCAACCCATCACGGGTGGTGTAGTGGACGTCGTGCTCGAGGACGTAGTCCGAGCTGTTCATGTTGATGGGCCCCTCGATGATGCCCAGCTCGTGCAGCGTGTGCAGGTGCTGGTAGTCGTGGGAGTTGCACACCATCACCCAGGGTGGGACGGGGAAGCCCGCCTCATGCACCTTGACGCCGTACAGCAGGTCGCTCTCCTCGTAGCCGCGCACGCCCGGCACGTCGAAAAGCGGCTTCTCGCCGTTGAAGGCCCAGACCATTCCCCACTTCTCCGCCGTGGGAAAAGTCTGGATGCGGGCGCGGTCGGGAATCTTGCAGCCCACGGGGATGTGGGTACAGACGCCCTCCTGGTTGTACTGCCAATGGTGGAAAGGGCAGCGCACCTCGTCGCCAATCACGTCGCCGATGCTCAGGTCCGCGCCAATATGACTGCAATAGGCGCTCATCACCTGCGCCTTGCCGTTCTTCCCTCGAAAGGCAATCACCTTTCCATCCAGGAACCCACGGCCGACAATCTTGCCGGGCTTGAGTTCCCTCGAAAGGCAGACGGCATACCAGTTCTGGTGATAGCCGATTCCGGGGCCTTCGAGGATGGGCCGCGAGTCGCGCACAGCGGGTTCGGTGGCGGGGCGCATCAATGCCGTCATGGGTTCCTCTGGGGGTGGGGGTGGGGAAAGACTGACTGCCGTGGGTCCTCGGCGAAGGCGCGCAGCAGGGCCTGGAGTTCTCGGGCCCAGTTGGTGACGGTGTCGGGGTCGATGCGGTCGCTGTCGTGGATGAGCTCTCCATGCAGCCCCGCCGGGGTCTCTTCCAGGTACAAGGTGAGGTCGAGCAGCGCCGTGTCGTGCGCGAGCGCCAAGGGGGTCGCCTCGAGCGCGGACAGCTCGGGTTGGGGCGCGACGCCCTTCAGGACGAGCATCACGTTGGGCGTCGGGCCTCCAATGGCCTCGGGCGGAACGTCGGGATGGGCATAGGCGCCGAGCGCGACCGCTCGTGCATGCGCGAGCAGCTCCAGGAAGCTCGGTGCGCCCTCGGGACGCAGGCGCAGCGCCAGCGTGTTGATGAACGTCCCGACGAGCGGCTCGAGGTCCGTGTGGCCCCGATGTGCGGCGGGCGTGCCGATGAGCAGGTCTCGCTGGCCACACGCTCGCGCGAGGAGCACGTACAGCGAGGACAGCAGCACCATGAAGAGCGTGCTGCCCGCCTGCTGTCCCACCACCCGCAGCCGCTCGACGACCTCGTGCTCCACGCTGAAGTCGACGGAGCCACCGTGGTAGCGCCGCTGCTCCATTCCTTTCGAGCGAGTGGGCCACTCCAGCCGAGGCGGCGGGGCCGCAAGCTGCTGCTTCCAGTACCCGAGCTGTCGTGGAAGGACCTCCTCCTCGACCCATCGCCGTTGCCAGCGCGCGTAGTCAGCGTACTGGAGGCGCAGGGGCGCGAGTGGACAGGGCTCGCCCGCGAGGAAGGCCGCATAGAGCACCGTCAGCTCATGCACCAGCGCTCCCCGGGATGCGCCGTCCACCACCGTGTGGTGCATCATCAGCACCATCACATGGCGCTGCTCGGAGAAGAGCAGGAGCCAGGTTCGGAACAGCGGGCCTCGGACCAGGTCGATTCGCCGCCGTTGCTCGTCGTGAAGGAGGCGGCGAAGTGCTTCCTGCTGCGCCTCGGCGTCGAGCGCGCACAGGTCCACGGGCTCCATTGCGGTAGCCCCCGGTGGCGCGATGACCTGGACGGGAGTGTCTCCCCGGAGCTCGAACGTCGTCCGCAGCACCTCGTGGCGCTCCACGAGCGTCGCCACGGCACGCGTGAGCGCATCCCGGTTGAGCGGCCCCTCCAGCCGCATGGCGAAGGTGGCGATGTGGGCTGGAGCGAGGTCCGGCTCCTTCACCTCGGCGCGCCACAGCCGCTCCTGGGTGAGAGACAGCGGCGGTGGCCCGTTTCGAGGCAAGGGCTCCAGTCGAATGGACTCCGGCGCCCCCCGCGCCTGCTGAAGCAGCTCCAGCAAGCGCGGCTTGTGCTCCACGAGCGCCGAGCGGAGCGTCGCGTCCACGACGCCCTCTTTTGCTCGGACGCGCAGCTGCTGCCCCTCCGCCCAGAGCTGGACGTGGCGCTCCGTGAGGCTGGAGAGGAGCTGCTCCAGGTTCATAGGGTCAGCTCACTCATTCCCGGCGTGGAGTCCGCCGTCAGCGCCTGCGTCGACGCGAGCTGATTGACGGTGAGCTGCTGCTGGGTGAGCTCCGCCAGTTCCTGGAGGCTGGCGCCGTCGATGAACTTCGCGATGGGCAGGTCCACGCCCAGCGCATTCATCAGGTGGTTCTTCAGCTCGATGGCCATCAGCGAATCGAGACCCAACTCGGTGAGGGGCCGCTCGGGCGCCAGCCGCGATGGATTCTTGATGCGCAGCACCTTGGACAGCCGCTTCTGCAGTTCGGTCACCAGCAACCGGCGAGCCTCCACGGGGGAGACCTCCGAGAGCTTGCGGAGCAGCGCATCGTCCCGGGCCGAGGCTTTCGCACCACCACCGCCCTCCCGTGCGACGAGCGCGGACAGCAAGAGCGGCACCGCGCCCTGCACCTCGAAGCCACCTCGGGCGATGGGCATGACCGCCACTTGAATCGCGGCGCTCGCCGAAAGCAGCGACGACAGGACGGCGAGCCCCTGGGCCGGACGGATGGGATTCATCCACCGGTCGGCGAGTCGCTCCTGGACGCGCTCGTTCGCCGCGGCGCCCACTTCCGACCACGCTCCCCAGTTGATGGTCAGCGCGGGCAGGCCCTTGGCGCGCCGGTAGTGGGCCAGCGCGTCCTGGAACGTGTTGGCCGCGGAGTGGTTCGCCTGACCGCTGTTCCCCAGCAGCGACGCGATGGACGAGTAGAGGACGAAGAAGTCCAGCGGCTGTCCCAGCGTCAGTCGGTGCAGGTTCCACGAGCCGAGCACCTTCGCCGCGAACACCTTCTTGAAGCGCGCGTGCGTCTGCTGCTCGAGGATGCCGTCGTCGAGTGCTCCCGCGGAGTGGATGACCCCTCTCAACGGAGGCATCCCCTCCAGCCCCGACGCCAGGGCCCTGGCCAGCGCGTCTTCCTGCGACACATCCGCGCGGGCCACCACGACGCGCACATTCGCGCTCTCCAGTTCCTGGAGCTGCTCCGACGCCGCCGCTGTCGGGGCCCCGCGTCCAAGCAACAGGAGGTGACGGGCCCCGCGCTCCACGAGCAGTCGGGCCGTGAGCAGGCCCAATCCGTTGAGTCCGCCCGTGATGAGATAGGTCCCATCTTCACGGCACTGGAAGGGCACCTCCGACTCCATCCGCGAATGCCGCATGACGCGAGGCACGCGCCGGATGCCGTCCCGGAAGGCGACCTGCTCGTCGGAGCGTTCCGAGAGCAGCTCGGTCACCAGCCCTTCCAGGTCATCGCGCCGAGGGTCCAGGTCGATGACCGTGCCTCCCAGCTTGGGGTACTCCATCGCGATGCCTCGACCGAGGCCGTGCAGCGGTGATTGCGCGACGCCCGGGGCTCCATCCCCCAGCACGTCGAGCGCGCCCCGGGTGACGAAGCTCAGCGCGGGAGAGAGCCGAGTGGCCAGCAGCGCCTGGAGCAGGTCGAGCGCGCTGCCACAACCGTTGCGGTACGCCGCCTCCAAATCGAGCTGCGCCATGTCGTCCGGTCCCGAGGAGTCGAGGCTCGTGAGGTGGACGACGTGCGTGGGGGCTTGCGTGATTGCGAGCTCTTTCAACAGCTGGGTGAAGTCCGCGACGGTGGCCCCCGTGCCAGAGATCACCGCGCACAGCTCGCCTCGGGCTTCCAGTCGCTCGGCCAGCCTGTATCCCGTGCCTCGTTCGTCCGCGACGATGAGCCACTGCCGCCTGCTGGCGCGCGCGTCCTCGTCGGGCAGTCGAGCCAGGATGACCGCCGCCTGGAGACTGGCTTCGTGCTCCTCTTTCGCCAGCGCCGCGCTCGCGGAGAAGCCCTCCTGCGCGAACAGCGTCTTCCACCCCGCGCTCGAGATGAGCGGGTGCGTGGGGCGCAGGTCCGTGTCCGTGTAACGCCACCAGCCCGACGTCAGGCCGAACGTGAGGTCGACCCAGCGCCGCTTGGACGTGGCCTCGACGACGAGCAGCATCCCCGAGGGCGCCAGGAGCCGCCGCGCGTTTCTCAGCGTCTCCTTCAAGCTCTCCGTGGCGTGCAGGACGTTGGCCGCGACGATGATGTCGAAGCCGCCGGCCTCGAAGCCCTGGGTGGCCGGGTCCTTCTCGATGTCCAGCGTCCGGTACGTCACGAACGGATGCGCGCGGAATTCCTGTGCGGCTCGCTGGAGGAAGAGCGGTGAGATGTCCGTGAAGACGTACTCGGTGCGCTCCGCGGGCAGCTCGGGCAACAGCAGGGCCGTCGTGCCACCGGTGCCGGCGCCAATCTCCAGCACCCTGATCGTGCGCTCCGCGGGCAATCGCGAGACAGCCTGCGCGAGCGCCGTCTTCGCCTGCGCGTTGAGCTCCCGAGGGCCTGGCGAGTCACGGTACAGGCTGGCCGCGACCTCCATGTCTCCCTTGGGGAACAGCAACTCCAGCGGGTCGCAGCGCCCCCACAGGGCCTCCGCGAGTCCTTCGCCGCAACGCTGCACCAACGCCTGCTCCGAGCGATGCGCCGGGTAACGCTCCGCCAGGGACGCCATGCGCGCCGCGACGTCCATGGGCGCCGGACAGGTGACGACCTCCAGTGTCTCTCCCGTGGCTCGCAGCAGGCCTTCCTCGGTGAGCATCTCGAGCAGTCGCCGCCACAGCCGTTGGTGCAGCGGAACGACCCCTAGCCGCGCGGCACGCTCATCCGCCTTGAAGCTCGTGCCCGGCGTGAGGTCGCAGCCCAGCCGCTCCATGGCCTGGAGCACGTAGGGGACGCACAGCGACTCCAGCTCCTGGAGGAACACGCCGTAGGCCGCCAGGTCTTCGCGGCCGGACAAGGCCTCCAATTGAGGGAGGACCGCGTCACGCAGCGAGTTCGGAGTCGGAATCCAGGATGGGGGCACGCGGCGCCCATGGGGCAGGGCGGGGTGCCATTCGAGTGCGTAGAGCCACTCCTCGAGCAGCTTGTCACCCTGGCCCAGCAACGCCTCCAGTCGGACCTGACGGAAGCGCAGTCGCTCCGCCTCCGCGAGCAGTCGCCCATCCGTGCTGAACACTCGAAGCGATGCAATCGCCTCCACGCCTTCCTGGCGACGCTGGAGACTTGCCCAGACCTCTCGCTCCATCGGGGCGTGGAGTCGGAGCCCTTCGACACCGGCGGGGAGATACGGCACGTCCTTGCGCTTGGGGAACGTCACGCCCAGCGCCTGGAAGCACGCGTCCAACATCACTGGATGCACGGTGTACGGCTCCAGCTTGAGTCCCTCCGGCAGGACGATGCGCACGAGGGCCTCGCCCTCCTGGCCGTACATGGCCTGGAGTGCCTGGAACATCGACCCGTACACCAGCCCTCCGCTGGCCAGATGCGCGTAGTAGTCCGCGGGCGCGATGGCCTCCGTCATCCGCGCTCGCAGGGACGCCAGGGACTCGCCCACCGCCTTTGACGGTGACGCCGCTCCGAGTCGCCCCGTGGCCACCTGTTCCCAGGTGGTGACCCGGTCTTGCTCCCGACGCATGAACACCTTGAGGACCTGCGTCGCTCCCTCCTCCTTCACCAGTGTCGATTGAAGGACGACGGCCCCCTTCTCCGGCAGGGCGACGGGCCGCTCGAAGGTGAGCTGGAGCAGCTCCAGCGGCTTCTCACCCGCCATGTTGGAGAAGCGACCCGCGGCCAGTGCCAGCTCGACATGGGCCGCCGCCGGCAACAGCGCGGTGCCCGCCGCGCGATGGTGGTCGAGGAAGAAGGGCTCCCTGGCGCCGAGCGCTCCCTCGAAGCGCACATCGTTCGAACCCGCCAGCTCGACGCGCCGGCCGAGCAGCGGATGGAGCACTCCCGCCTGGGAGGGCAGAGGCTGCGCGCCAGCAGTCTCCGGACCTGTCTCCACCCAGTAGCGCTCGCGCTCGAAGGGCGTGGTGGGCAGGCGCACCCGCCCACGAGACGTCTTCCCGTGTACCTGCGACCAGTCGACGGGGACGCCGCGTGTGTGGAGCGTGGCCAGGCTCTCCAGCATCCGTCGACGGTTCCCCATGCCCGTGTGCAGCGACGGAAGCCACTCGCGTGACTCGCCGTCCTCCGGAATGCACCGCTGCGCGAGGCCGAGCAGCACGCTCGCGGGGCCCACCTCCACGAAGTTCCGCACACCCAAGGCGTGGATGGACTCCACCGCTCGCGCGAAGTTGACGGGCTGGAGCAGGTGCCGGCACCAGAAGTCCGGCTCCGACAGCTCACCCTCCACGAGCTGGCCTGTCATGTCCGAGACGATGCGCAGCCTCGGCGTGTTGAGCCGCACCCGGGAGAGGTGCTCACGGAAGCGGTCGACCATCGGATGCATCAGGGGCGAGTGGAACGCGTGCGAGACGTTGAGCTTCTTCGCCTGGATTCCCTCCGCCGCCAGTGCCTCCACCACCGCGTTGACGGCCTCACTCGCGCCGGAGATGACCGTGCTCGTGGGGCCATTGATGGCCGCGATGGACAGTCGCTCGCGATAGGGCTCGATGGCCGCCGCCACCTTCGCGTAGGGCGCGAGGAACGACGCCATCTCGCCCCCCGGTGGCAGCTCATGCATCAGTCGTCCACGCAGGGCGACCAGCGGCAGCACGTCTTCAAGGCTGATGACGCCCGCCACGCACGCGGCCGCGTATTGCCCCAGGCTGTGCCCCACCACGACGGAGGGCTCCACGCCCCAGGCCTTCCACTGCTCGGCCAGGGACACCTCCAGCGCCACCATGGCGGGCTGGGTGAACACCGCCTGCTCCAGCGATGAGCCGCTGCCCTCCTCGGCGAACAGCACCTCCAGCAGGGGCTTCGGAAGGTGCGGTGCCAGGATGCTCGCGCACCGGTCCATCGCCGCGCGGAACACCGGCTCTCGTGTGTACAGCTCCCGCCCCATGCCCAGGTGCTGAGAGCCCTGTCCGCTGAAGAGGAAGGCAACCTGCGCGGCGCGCGACGCGGCCTCCTCGGAGACGATGAGCCCGTCGATGGGATTGCCATTCGAGAATGCCTGGAGCTGTGCTCGCAGTTCGTCACCCGAGGTGGCGACGGCGGCGAGCCGGTAGGGCATCGTGGAACGGCTGGCGGTCGCGCTGTGACACACGTCGGAGACGTCCTGCTCCGCGTTCCTCGTCAGGTGGGTCGTGTAGCTCCCGGCCAGTGTCGACAGCGCCGAGGCGGTCTTCGCCGAGAGGACCAGGACGTGTTCTCGTCCCGGTTCGGAGGGCGTGGCGCGCTTCTCGGTGATGGGCGCGGCCTCCAGCACCACGTGGGCGTTGGTCCCGCTGTAGCCGAACGAGCTCACTCCCACGAAGTTCCGAGGGCCGCCGGGAAAGTCGCGCCGCTCCGTGACGACGGACACGGGCAACTCGTTCCAGCGAATCTCCGGGTTTGGCGTCTGGAAGTGCAGGTTCTTGGGAATCTGCCGGTGCTGGAGGCTCAGCGCGGCCTTCATCAGCCCCGCCATGCCGGCCGCGATTTCCGTGTGCCCTATGTTCGTCTTCACCGAGCCGATGAGGAGCGGCTCCTCGCGGTGCCGCTCGTCCTGGAAGACGCGGCCCAGCGCTTCGACCTCGATGGGGTCACCCAGCGCCGTCCCCGTGCCGTGGGCCTCCACGAAGTCAATTTGCGAGGGCTCCACGCCACCGTTGCGGAGCGCGGAGCGGATGACTCGCTCCTGGGCGCTGCCGTTGGGCACCAGCAGACCGCTGCTGTGGCCGTCGTGATTGACGGCGGAGCCTCGAAGCACCGCGATGACTTCGTCACCGTCCGCGAGCGCGTCCGACAGGCGCTTGAGCACCACGACGCCGCAGCCCTCGCCCCGGACGAAGCCGTCCGCCCTGGCGTCGAAGGTCTTGCAGTGTCCCTCCGCGGAGAGCATCCGCATCTGGCATTCGACGATGGTGCTCATCGGCGAGAGCATCAGGTTGACGCCCGCGGCCAGCGCCACGTCGGTCTCTCCGTTGCGCAGGCTCTGACAAGCCAGATGCAAGGCCACCAGCGAGGACGAGCACGCCGTGTCCACCACGAGCGTGGGACCTTCCAGCGCGAGCAGATGGGCGATGCGTCCCGCCGCCACGCTCAGGCCCGTGCCCGAGCCGGTGTGCGAGTCAATCTCTCCGGAGGCATGCACCAGATAGGCGTAGTCGCGGTGCATTATGCCCACGAACACGCCGGTGGCCGTGCCCCTCAGCCTCGACGGCGAGAGCCCCGCGTGTTCGAGCGCTTCCCAGCTCGTCTCCAGGAGCAGTCGTTGCTGCGGGTCCATCAGCACCGCCTCACGCGGAGAGATGCCGAAGAACAGCGGGTCGAACCGGTCCACCTGGTTCACGAAGGCGCCATGCCGCGTGTACATCTTCCCCGGCGTGCCGGGGACGGGCGAGTAGAGCGCGTCCAGGCTCCAGCGGTCCGAGGGCACCTCGGTGACGGCGTCGCGCCCCGCCGCGAGCAGCTCCCAGTACGCCTCCGGACTGTCCACGTTCCCAGGGAAGCGGCAACCCATTCCGACGAGTGCGATGGGCTCCGCCGGGACGAGCCCCATCTTGTTGCGAAGCTGCTTGGCGGCATACGCGAGCTGCGTCGCGCTCATCTGGGCCAGTTCATGCGCGTTCATCGGTCACCTCGGGGCCCTGCTTCGTTGGACCGCCCGGCGGCGAGCGCCGCGGTCACATCGGCTTCGGACATCTGATTGACCTCCATCAAGAACGATTCGAGCTCGGCGTCTCGCGGGGCCGCGGACACCTCCTGCGCCTCGGGGGCGGGCACCAGCTCGCGCGCGAGGTGATTCGATAGGGCCTGGACACTCGGGTGGTCGAAGATGAGGCTCACCGGCAGCGAGCGACCCAGCGTCCGCTGGAGCGCGTTGCGCAGCTCCGTCGCCATCAGCGAGTCCATGCCCGCCTCGAAGAGGCCTTGCTCCGGGTCCAACGGACGGCTCGCATCCAGCCCGAGCACCCGCGTCGCCACCGAGGCGATGTGCTCCCGCAGGAGTCGAGGTTTGTCACCGGGAGGCGCGCTCTCGAAGCGGCGCAGGAAGTCCGCGCCCGTCGCGCCGCCCGTGGGTGTCACTCCCGCGAGCTCCGAGAAGTACGGCGCCGCGGCGAGCCGCCCCATCGACTGCCAGCCGATGGCCACGACTCCCACCTGGGGCCTTCGCTGACCCAGCAGTTGCTCGAAGGCGGCGAGCCCCTGCTCGGGACTGATGGGGGTGACGCCCATGCGGCGGACTCGCTCCATCACCCGTTCCGTCGCGGCCACGCCCACCTCGGACCAGGGGCCCCAGTTGATGGAGAGAGCCGGCAGGCCCGACGCATGACGGTGATGCGCCAGCGCGTCGAGGAAGGCGTTGGCGGCCACATAGCTGGCCTGCCCTGACTGCCCCAACAGTGAGGCCACCGAGGAGAAGAGGACGAAGAAATCCAGCGGCTGTCCCAACGTGTGACGGTGGAGATGCCACGCGCCGAGCGCCTTGGGGCCCAGCACTCGCTCGAAGCGCTCCAGGTCCTGCTGCAACAGCATGCCGTCGTCGAGGACCGCCGCCGCGTGGACGATGCCGCGCAACGGAGGCATCGTGTTCGCGAGGCGCGCGAGCAGCTCCGTGACTTGTGCCTCCACGGAGATGTCGACCTGCAAGGTGACGATGCGCGCACCTCGTGCTTCCAACTCGCGCAGGCTGTCCCTCGCTTCAGCCGAGGGGGCGCGCCTGCCAAGCAACACCAGATTCCTGGCGCCACGCTCCACCAGGCGGCCCGCGAGCTTCAGGCCCAGTCCGCCGAGTCCGCCCGTGACGAGGTACGTCGCGTCGCCACGGAGCTTGAGCGTCGTGGTGCCTTCCGCTGCCTCGGCGCTCCTCGCGAGTCGCGACACGAGTCGCTGGCCGCCTCGGAGGCAGACCTCGTCCTCGGGTGTGCGTTGCTGGAGCTCCGCGACGAGCGCCTCGACCCCGTCCGTTCCTTGCGCCGGGTCCAGGTCCACTCGCAGGCACCGCAGCTCCGGGTGCTCCTGCGCGATGGCCTTGCCCAGGCCGGACAGACACGCCTGCACGGGCGTTGGAAGGGGGTTTCCCTGCGTCGCCTGGGCGCCTCTCGTGACGAGCACCAGCCGGGGACTGACGCCTGTCTCGGCCGCCGCTCGCACGAGGTGGAGCGTGCTTCCCAGGAGGCTTCGATAGTCCCGGGCGAACGTGTCGGGCTCTCCGTCTCGCGCCGCACGCACGTCCAGCGCCGCGAGGTGGAGCATCCCCGTGAAGGGCCCCGCCTCCGTGAGCAGCCTCCTCGCGCTTGCCGCGAGCGTCAGGTCCACATGTCGCGTCCCGGTGTCCTCGGGGCCTGTTGTTTCTCCTGGCAGGGCCACGATGCAGTCCGACCCCGAGGCGCGCAGGCGGCGTGCGATATCCGTGGCCCGTCCACCCGTGTCACCGACGATGAGCCACCGCTCGCGAGGCGGCGTGCCCGTGGCGGGCGGCAGGGGCAGAGGACGCCATGCCACCTCGTACATCCAACCGCGCGGCACCCGCTTCGAGTTCCCGAGCAGGGCCTCACGCGGTGCCTGCTGGAACTCCAGTCGCTCCAGCTCCGCGAGGACTCGGCCGTCGGGCGCCAGGAGCGTGAAGTGCGCGGTGTGGACGCGCTGCCCCAACTCCGGCCCACCGTCGAGTCGTGCGTGGACGAAGACCTCACGCCCCAGCTTGTCGTGGACCCGCAGCTGTCCGATTCCCACGGGCAGGTAGATGCTGCCTGGAGGCCCCTCGGGAAACACGGCGCCGAGGACCTGGAAGCAGGCGTCGAGCAGCACGGGATGCAACACGTGCTCGCTTGCTTCGAGCGCATCGGGGAGCGTGAGCTGTCCGAAGGCTTCCTGTCCTCCTCGGCCGAAGCGTGTGACGGCTCGGCACAGCGGCCCGTAGTCGATGCCGTGCTCACCGATGCGCCGGTAGAAGTCCGCGACGGAGACCTCCTCCGCGCAGCGCCTCGCGAGCACCGTGACATCCTGATGCAGCGAGGCCGAGGGCTTCTCCGTCGAAGACAATCGCCCCGAGGCATGGAGGGTGAAAGCTCCGTCGGACAGGCTGTGCACCTCGAAGGTGCCCTTGCGCGCGCCCTCGCCGTCGTCCGGCGTGACGAGGACCTGGACCGTGCGCGGCTCGCCTTCCTCCAGCCGCACGGGCTTGTGGAAGCGGACGTCCTCGAGACTCAGCGCGCCCTGGCCGAAGACCTCCTGGCCCGCTGCCACGCCCATCTCCAGATACGTCGCACCCGGGACGATGACCGAGTCGTAGACGCGGTGGTCGGCGAGAAAGGCGGGAGACTCGGTGCTCAGCTCGCCCTCGAACTGGATGACCCGAGCCGCGGAGTTCAGCCTTCGTCCGAGCAGCGGATGCCGCGCCTGCTCTTCTTCGCTCCTCGCGGACTTGAGCTTCATCCAGTGGCGCTTGCGCTGGAACGGTTGGTTCGGCAGGGGCACCCGTGAGCGCCGGCCGTGGGTCGCAATCCCCGTGAGCCCACTCGATGCTCCTCGCACCCAGAGCTCCGCGAGACTCGCGCGCATCTGCTCCACGTCCGAGTGCCCGTTGCGGAGGCTCGGCAGCCAGACCAGGCGCTCGTCGGGCAGACAGGTGCGCCCCATTCCGAGCAGCACGGGGGTGGGGCCGAGCTCCACGATGAGGTCCGCCCCCTTCGCGTGCAGGGCGCGCAGGCCCGCCGCGAAACGCACGGGCTCCCGGACATGGCGACGCCAGTAGGCCGGCGTCGTCGGCTCGTCACGCACCAAGGCGCCGGTGAGATTGGAGATGAGCGGCAGCTCGGGTGGGCGCAGTCGGAGCTTCGCCACCATGCGCTCGAAGGAGTCGAGCATCGGCTCCATCAGCGGTGAGTGGAACGCGTGGGAGACGTTCAGGGGTTTGACCTCCACGCCCTCTCGCTGGAGGACTTCCCCGACGACCCGAAGCCGCTCGCTCCTGCCCGCGATGACCACTTCCGAGGGCCCATTCACCGCGGCGATGGAGAGCTCCCGGGGATGCGCGGCGACGAGGGCCGCCACTCGCTCCTCGGGTGCGCGTACCGCCAACATGCCCCCCACGCGTGGCAGCTCCTGCATCAGCCTTCCGCGCGTTGCCGCCAGCAGGAGCGCGTCCTCCAGCGACAGCACCCCCGCGACATGCGCCGCTGAAATCTCCCCGACGCTGTGTCCCATCACCACCGAGGGCTCGACGCCCCAGTGCTTCCACTGCTCCGCGAGCGCCACCTCCAGCGCCACCAGCGCGGGCTGCGTGTACGCCGTGTCATGCAACGCGCTGTCACCCGGCTCTCCCGCCGATGGGTAGAGCACCGACAGGAGAGAGACGCCCAGATGCGAGCGCAGCAGTTCGTCACACCGGTCCATCACCTCGCGGAAGCGAGGCTCATGGGCATACAGCTCGCGCGCCATGCCGACGTACTGCGAGCCCTGACCCGTGAACAGGAAGGCGACCCGGGGTTTCCTTCCCGTGGGCACCACTCCCGCGCTCACCCCTGAAGGCCGCTGACCCGAGGTGAACGCCTGGAGTCGCTCGTCGAGCTGCGCTCCGCTGGAGGCCAGCACCGTCAGCCGGTGCGGAAATGATGCGCGCCCCGTCGCGGCCGTGAAGCAGACATCCGCCAGCGGAACGTCCTTGCCCGGCCCCTGCCTCCAGGTGAGGTAGCGCCGCGTGAGCTCCTGCAGCGCCTCCTCGCTTCGTGCGGACAGCGCCAGCAACTCCGGACCGGGTCCCGGTGTCTCCGGCACTCTCTGCTGCGTGACAGCGAGTGGGGCCTCCTCGATGAGGACGTGCGCGTTGACTCCAGAGAGTCCGAAGCTGCTGACGCCCGCGATGCGAGGTCGGGTGCCGCGCTTCCATGGCGTGCGCTCCGTCGTCACCGCGATGCGCGCCGGGTCCCACGCAACTTGCGGGTTCGGCGTGCGGAAGTGCAGATGCGCGGGGAGCTCTTCGTTCTGGAGTGAGAGCACCAGCTTCATGATGCCCGCGACACCGGCCGCTGCTTCCAGGTGACCGATGTTCGTCTTCACCGAGCCGATGAGGAGCGGCGCACCCGGCGCTCGCTCGGGACCGAAGACCGCGTCGATGGCGCGAACCTCTATCGGGTCTCCCAGCGGGGTCCCCGTGCCATGGGCTTCCAGGTAGTCCACGTCGCGCGGCGACAGCCGCCCCGAAGCCAGGGCCTTGCGAAGCAGCTTCTCCTGCGCCGGGCCGCTCGGAACCGTGATTCCGCCGCTCTGTCCGTCGTGATTGACGGCCGAGCCCCGCACCAGCGCCAGCACCGGGTCTCCCGCGCGCACGGCGTCGGAGAGGCGCTTGAGCACCAGCATCCCGCAGCCCTCGCCACGGCCGAACCCATCCGCCGACGCGTCGAAAGTCTTCGAGCGACCATCCGGCGCCGTCGCGCGCATCTTCGACAGGACGATGCTGGTGTCCGGGAACACCATCAGGCTGACACCTCCCGAGAGCGCCAGGTCGCACTCGCGAGCGCGCAGGGCCTGACAGGCCAGGTGCGTCGTCGCCAGCGTGGAGGAGCAGGCCGTGGCGATGACCATGCTCGGGCCTTGCAGGCCGAGCACGTACGAGAGCCGCCCCGCGGCGAAGCTCATGTCATTGCCCGTGCCCATGTACGGCAGGTCGGGCGGGTCGATGCGCTGGAAGGGGACTCGGCCGTAGTCGCCGGTGATGACGCCCACGTAGACGCCGGTGGCGCTGCCGCCCAGCCGGTCCGGAGCGATGCCCGCGTTCTCCAGCGCTTCCCAGCTCGTCTCCAGCAACAGGCGCTGCTGCGGGTCCAACATGGCCGCCTCGCGCGGCGACATGTTGAAGAACGGCGCGTCGAACAGGTCGATGCGCTGGTCCACGAAGCAGCCGTACCGCGTGTACATCTTCCAGAACCGGTCGGGGTCCGGGTCATAGAGCGCGTCCGCGTCCCAGCGCTCCAGCGGCACCTTGCGCGTCGCGCACTGCCCTTCCTGCAGCAGACGCCAGTAGCTGGCGGGGTCATTGGCTCCGCCCGGATAGCGGCAGGACATGCCGACGATGGCGATGGGTTCTTCCTGGACCGCCTGGAGCGCGTCCAGCCGCGAGCGCATCTCCTTCAGGGCGATGGCGGCCTGTTGAAGCGGCGTGGGGACTTCGCGGGGAGGGGAGGAAACCGTCATGGGTCTGCCTCAACGGGAAACGAGTTGGAACTCATGGGTGATGAGCGCCTCCAGCTCCTGGTCCGACATGCCCTGAATCTCCTGGGCGTGCGGAATGGGAGGCGGGGGCGAGGAGGGCGGGAGGTGGGGAGCCGCCACGGGCTCGGGTGGTGGGAGCACTCCCAGCACGTCGCGTCCCAGGTGCTCCACCAGCGCGTCGATGCGCGGGAAGTCGAAGACGAGCGTCGAGCGCAGCGGGCGTTCGAGGCTCGTGGACAGCCGGTTCTTCAGCTCGACCGCCGTGAGCGAGTCCATGCCCAGGTCGAACAGGCGGTGGTCTCCACCGACGGAGTCCAGGCTGCTCATGCCCAGCACGCGCGCGAGCTGGCTCCGGACGTGCTCGTCCAGCAGCACCCGTCGCTCGTGCACGGAGGCGACCTGGAGGCGTGCCAGAAGGCCCTCTCGCGCCGGCTGCTCCGGCTCCGCCTTCGTCTCGGCGAGCAGTCGCGACAGATAGGGACTGGCGCCGACCTTCCGTGCGAACTCCGACCAGACGATGGGCATGACACCCAGCTGCGCGGCCCCGGACGCGAGGATGCGTTCGAGCAGCTCCAGGCCTCGCTCGGGGCTGATGGTGCTCATGCCCAGCTCGCCCATGCGCGTGCCTGCCTCCGCGCGGTTCGCGGCGCCGACTCCCTCCCACGCGCCCCAGGCGATGCAGGTGCAGGGTAGTCCGAGGGCCTGGCGATGGTGGGCCAAGGCATCGAGGAAGGTGTTGGCGGCCGTGTGGTTCGCCTGTCCCCAGGCGCCCAGCAGCGACGTCGCCGAGCCGTAGATGACGAAGAGGTCCAGGGGCTTCGTCCGGGTGAGCACATGGAGGTTCCAGGCTCCATCGACCTTCGGCGCGAGCACCGTGGCGAAGCGCTCCCAGCTCAGTCCCGAGAGGACGCCATCCTCCAGCACGCCCGCGGAGTGGAAGACGCCTCGCAGCGGCGGAAGGCGCCGCTCCAGCTCGGCCAGTGCCTGTGTGAGCGACTCTTCGCGCGAGACGTCGCACGGCAGGCCCAGCACGGTGGCTCCTCGCGCCGTGAGCTCCGCCATCGCCGTCCGGGCTTCGGGTCCCGGCGGCCTGCGCGAGAGGAGCGCGAGGTGGCGTGCTCCCCGCTCAACGAGCCAGCGTGCCGTCAGCAGACCCAGTCCACCGAGCCCACCCGTGATGAGGTACGTGGCATCAGGGCGGATGGACACGCTGTGCGTTGGCGCGAGCTGGCCGGCGCGCACGAGGCGGGCCACCCTGCGCTCCGCGCCTCTCAGCGCGAACTCCTGCTCGTCGCTCGGGTCCAGCACCGCGTCGAGCAACGCCTCGGGCTCGGAGGACGTCGGCGCGTCTTCCAGGTCGATGATGCGGCAGCGCAGCTCCGGATGCTCACGGGCAATCACGCGGGCCAGCCCCCAGAGCGTCGACTGCGCCACCCCTGGCACCGCGCCGCCCGCGGGCTGGGCTCCTCTCGTGATGAGCGTCAGGGGTGGAGGCGGTGACTGCGTTCCCTGCGTGAGCGCCTGGACGCACTGCAAGACGCTGCCGCAGCCTGCCTTCGAGGCTTCGCGCAGTTGTTGCGTGGACAGGTGGGCGGCGGACGCTCCATCCAGTGCCCACAAGTGGATGACGCCCCGAACGTTGGCGACCTTGGCTTGGAACAGGGCAAGGGAGGCGGCGGAACGAGGGTCGATGTCGGACCCCGTTTCGTGAACGAGGAAGCACTCGCCTCCCTGGGCTTGGAGCTGATGGGCCAGTGCCTGACCCACGCCCCCTCGGTCCGCGAGGATGAGCCATGCTCCGGCTGCGCGAGTCTCCTTCGGAGTCCGAGGCGTCTGCGCGACGATGACGGCCTGCTGTCCCAGGAGGGGCGGAAGAGTGTCGCTCGGAGAGGCGATGTCCGCGTGAGCGAAGCCTTCTTCCTCGAGCACTTCACACCAACGTGCTGGTGGCAGAAGCGGGCAGTCGGTGCGCAGGGCGGTGTCCTCGAAGCGCCACCAGCCGTCCGTGAGCCCGAAGGTGAGGTCCACCCAGCGCAGCGCGACGGTCCCTTCCAGCAGGACAAGTGTGCCTCCCGGTGCCAACAGCTCGCGGAGGTTGCGCAGGGTTCGTCGTGCATCCCGCGTCGCGTGCACCACGTTCGATGCGAGCACCAGGTCGAAGCGCTCCTTGCCGACCGGGGTCCGCTCGACGTCCAGCACCTCGTAACGGACGAAGGGAAAGTCCGTGAAGCGCTCCGCAGCCCGCTCCGTGAAGAACGCGGAGACGTCCGTGAAGAGGTAGTCGCTCCGCTCGGCGGGAAGTCGCGGCAGTACCCAGGCCGTGGTTTCACCTGTTCCCGCGCCGACCTCCAGGATGCGCAGCCGACGCTCTGGTGGTGCGCCCGCGAGCGCGCGTGTGACGACCTGCTGCGCCACGGTGTTCATCATTCGGATGACCGGAGTGCCTCGGTAGAGCTCCGCCACCGCGTCTGGATTGCCATCGGGGAAGAGCAGATCGAGCGCGTCACGCTCTCCGCGAAGCACGGCCGCGAGCTCCATTCCGCAGCGCTCCAGCATCGCGAGCTGGGCACGTGTGGAAGACGAGTCCTCCTCGGCGGTGAGCAGTCGCTCCGCTCGTGCGTGCGGGAGTTCCTGGAGGACATGCCAGCCCTCGTTGGTGCGCTCCAGGATGCCTTCCTCGGAGAGAATGGCGAGCAGTCGCCCGAGCAGGCGTTGATGGGGCGGGGCGACCCGGAGCCGCTCCGCCAACTCGCGGGTGCTGAAGCGCTGGCCGGGCTCGAAGCCCGCCCCCAGTCGGTGGAGCGCGGCGAGGATGTAGCCGAGGCTCGCTGCTTCGAGCCGCCCGAGGACCGCCGTGTACCGCGTGACGTCGTCCTCGGGGATGATGGAGCCCAAGCCCTCGCGCACGGCGTCACCGAGGATGCGCGGCGCGGGGATGAAGTCGGCTTCGGCGTCGACCTGCGGCGCAAGAGGCCAGTCGACTGTGTAGAGCCAGTCGGAGGCGGGCTGTCCTCCCAGGAAGGCCTCGCGCCGTGCGAGGCGCAGTTCCAGGCCCTCGACGACGACGAGCACGCGGCCGTCTTCCGCGCGAAGGCACGCGTCGACCTGGAGGCGACCCTTTCCGAGAGAGGGGCGCTCTTGCGTCTCGCAGAAGGCGGCTTCGCGGGGTGACTCGTGGACCGTCAGTCGCTCCAGGCCCACGGGCAGCCACGCCTCGCCCTCCACTGCGTCACCGAAACCGACACTCAGTGCCTGGAGACAGGCATCCAGCAGGGCAGGGTGCAGGACGTAGTTCCCCGCTCGATTCGGAAGGACGACGTGCGCACCCCCTCCGCGCTCGGTGCGCCAGAGCGACTGGATGGAACGGAAGAGTGGGCCGAGCGCCAGGCCATGCTCGCGGGTCCGCTGGTAATGGGACTCGACGGAGAGCAGGGCTTCCCGCGCGGGAGGAACGACGACCGTGGCCTCGGGGCGGCGTGAGTCCTCGCGACGAACCTTGCACGTGACGTGGAGGCGCCACGCACCTTCGGCTCGGCTGAAGATGCGCACCCCGCGCCGTCCCGGACCTTCGGGCGCGAGCACGGTGTGCACCACGATGGTGCCCTCTTCGGGAAGCAAGAGTGGTTGGGAGAGCTCCAGCGCCTCCACGCGCAGGGCTCCCTCGCCAAGAGTCCTCTGTCCGGCCGCGAGCGCCAGCTCGATGAAGGCCGTGGCGGGGACCACCGCGCGCCCGAAGACGCGATGCTGTCCCAGCAGCGGGGGCGAGGCAGGTCCCAGGTGTGCCTCGAAGTGGGCGTCCTCAGGACCCTGTACGGGTGAGTGCAGCCGATGTCCCAACAGGGGATGCGTCGTCGTTGCCGCGCTGGAGGCTGGCGTGCGGCCGGACCGGAACTGGAATGTCTCCTCCTTGAGCCAGTAGCGGCGGCGCTCGAAGGGGTACGTCGGCAGGGTGATTCGGCTCCGGGCTCCACGGGCTTCGAGCGCCGCCCACCGCACGGGAGCACCGCGCACATGAAGCCGCGCCAGTGTCTCCAGGAGCCCGCGTGAATCGGACGAGCCTTTCATCAGGCTGGGCAGGTACAGGCCCCCGTCGTCTGGCAGGTTGCCCTTCGCCAGGTCGAGCAGCGCCGACCCCGGGCCCACCTCCAGGAAGACCTCGCAGCCGGTGGAACGAAGCGCGCGCATTCCGTCCGCGAAGCGCACCGGGCTGCGCACGTGCCCGACCCAGTGGTCAGGTCGAGTGACCTCCGAGCCCATGGCCCGGCCCGTCACGCTGGAGATGAAGGTGACCCGAGGGTCCGTCGTCCGAAGCCTCGCGGCGACGGCTCCGAGGCCCTGCAGCATCGGCTCCATCAGCGGGGAGTGGAACGCGTGGGACACGTCGAGGAGCCGGGACCCGGTGCCTTCCGCGAAGATGGCGGCCATATGTCCCTCGTCCATGAGGGACTGCATGATCCGGCCTCGCTCGGAGACGAGCGTCAGCCCGTCCTCCAGCGAGAAGACTCCGGCGGCACACGCCGCGGCGAGCTCACCGACGCTGTGACCCAAAACCGCCGCCGGCTCGATGCCGAAGGACTTCCACAGTTCAACCAGCGCGTACTGGAGCGCGAAGAGCGCGGGCTGCGCGTAGGCGGTTCGGGACAGCGGCGTGGACGCCGCGTCCTCGTCGAAGAGCACCGAAAGGAGGGAACGCTCCAGGCGCGACGCGAGGACGGCGTCACAGCGCTCCAGCGCCTCACGGAAGCGCGGCTCGGAGGCGAACAGCTCCTTGCCCATGCCCGCGTACTGGGCGCCCTGGCCACTGAAGAGGAAGGCGATGCGCGGAGGCTCATCCGGGATGACTCCTCGGATGACGGACTCCCCTCGCTGGAGCTGGCTCGTGAGCTCCTCGGTGCTCCGGGCGATGAACGCGGCACGGTGACGGAAGTGGGTGCGTCCGCTGTTCGCGGTGGCGGCCACGTCGCCGAGCGGCAACTCGGGATGCCGAGCGAGGTGACGCTGGTATTGGTCGACCTGGGCTTCCAGTGCCTCCGGTGTGGCGCCAGACAGCGTCAGGAGAGACCAAGGGGGCTCGGGAGCGGTGGGCTGTTCCTCTCGCGCGGGAGCCTGCTCCACGATGACGTGGGCGTTCGTTCCCGAGAAGCCGAAGGAGCTGACTCCACCGATGCGCCGGCCATCGATGAGCGGCCAGGGAGTCGGCTCCGTCACGACGCGCACCCCGAGGGAGTCCCAGGCGATGCGCGGGTTGGGCGTGGTGAAGTGGAGGTGGGGCGGGAGGGTGCCGTCCTCCAGCGAGAGCACCAGCTTCATCAAGCCCGCGATGCCGGCCGCCGCCTCCAGGTGCCCGATGTTGGGCTTCACGGAGCCAATCAACAGCGGGGTTTCTGGCGCTCGCTCCTTGGACAGCACGGCGCCCAGGGCCTCCACCTCGATGGGGTCTCCGAGCGAGGTGCCCGTGCCGTGTGCCTCGACGAAGCCGACCTGCTTCGGTGCGAGGTCGGCCTGCTCCAGGGCCCTGCGGATGACCGCCTCCTGCGCGGAGCCGTTCGGCACGGTGAGTCCCGCGCTGCGACCGTCCTGGTTGACCGCCGAGCCTCGGATGACCGCGAGGATTCGATGGCCTGCCCGCTGAGCGTCGGACAGCCGCTCGAGCACGACCACGCCGCAGCCCTCGCCTCGCACCACTCCATCCGCCGATGCGTCGAACGTCTTGCAGCGCCCGTCCGGTGCGAGCATGCGCGTGCGCGACTCAATCATCGCGAGGATGGGGGCGAGCATCAGACTCACGCCGCCCGCGAGCGCCAGGTTGCATTCGCCCAGTCGCAGCGACTGACAGGCGAGGTGGACCGCGACCAGGGACGACGAGCAGGCCGTGTCCACGGAGAGCGCGGGCCCTCTCAAGCCAAGGACGTACGAGAGTCGCCCCGCCGCCACGCTCAGCGCCGTACCCGAGCCCGTATAGGCGTCGATGGACTCCGGCGCGCCCGTGGACATCTCGAAGTAGTCGTGACTGGCGACGCCCACCATCACCCCGGTTGCGCTTCCCATCAGCGAGTCCGGCGCCACGCCTGCTCGCTCCAGCGCCTCCCAGCTCACTTCGAGCAGCAGCCGTTGCTGCGGGTCCATCCGCGCGGCCTCGCGTGGACTGATGCCGAAGAAGGCCGCGTCGAATTGGTCTGGCTGGTCGATGAAGCAGCCCTTGCGCGCGGTCAGCGCACCTTGCGCATCCGGGTCCGGGTCATGGAGCGCCTCCGCATCCCAGCGCTCGACGGGCACGTCGCGCACGGCGTCGCGCCCCGAAGCCAGCAGCTCACGAAACGCTTCGGGACTCGTGGCCCCGCCGGGGAAGCGGCAGCTCATTCCGATGATGGCAATGGGCTCGCGCTGGCCTCGCTCCAGGGTGCGGAGCTTGGACTCGGTTTCCTCCAGCTTGCGCAGTGCGCGCCGCAGGAGGGCTTCCTGACCGCCACTGGGAATTGATGTGCTCATCTAGCCCATGTCCTCGAGCTTTCGCTCCAACCGGCGGACCACTTCGTCGAGCGGCAACTCCTCGCTGGCCTCCTGCTGAGGGCGGGGTGTCGCCGAGGCGAGTCGCAGCACTTCGGTGGCGAGATACGTGGTGAGTTGGTCGACGCTCGGGTGCTTGAACACCACGACGGACGGCAGCGTGCAGGGCAGCGAGGCCTGGAGACGGTTGCGAATCTCCAACGAGCCGAGCGAGTCCAGGCCGAGGTCGAACAATCCCCGGTCGACGCCGACGGCGGACGGAGTCAGGCCCAGGACCGCGGCCACCTGCTCACGCACGTGGGCTCGCAGGAGCGGTTGTTGCTCCGACGCTGGCGCGGCCTCGATTCGCTGGCGGAAACCCTGCTGCGCGGCGCCGCTCTTCCGGAGGGAGTCACCTCGGCTGACAAGCTCCATGAGGAACGTGGAGGACGCAGTGCCGCTGAGCTGTTTCCAGTCGATGGGCACGACGGCGATGTTGGGACGCGCGTGGGCCCACAGCCGGTGCAGCGCGGTGAGGCCGTGAATGGGTGAGAGCAGGCCGAGTCCCTGTCTGCGCAGGCGCTCCGCGAAGACGTCGCTCGCGGCCGTGCCCTCTCCGGACCACGGGCCCCAGGCGACGCTCAGGCCCGGCAAGCCGAGCGAGCGGCGGTGTCGCGCCAGGCCATCCAGGAAGGCATTCGCCGCGGCGTAGTTCGCCTGTCCCGCATTCCCCAGCAGGGAGGACACGGAGGAGAACAGGACGAAGAAGTCGAGCGTGTGTCCCCGGGTCGCGGTGTGGAGGTTCCAGGCTCCCTGGACCTTGGGGGCAAGGACCTGGGCGAAGGACTCCCACGACTGTGTCCGCATAGGCCCATCGTGGACGGCGCCCGCCGCATGTACGACGCCTCGAAGTGGCGGAAGCAACCCGCGCACCTCGTCGAGCGCCGCGCTCACGCTCTCCAAACAGCTCACATCCGCTTCGAGGCAGAGGATGCGCGCGCCCGCGGACCGGAGCGCGGCGATTCCCGCGTCATCACCGGGGGGCACGTTTCTGCCCAGGAGCGCCAGGGAACGCGCGCCCCGGTCGACCATCGACTGCGCGACGAGACGACCCAGGCGCCCGAAGCCTCCGGTGATGAGGTAGGTGGCATCGGGACGCAGAGCGCCCTCCGCGCGAGATGCCTCCGCGACGCGCAGCCGTGCGACCTGTCGTGACCCACCTTCGAGCCGGACCTGCGCCTCCTGGCTCTCACAGCGAAGCTCCGCGAGGAGTTCGCGGCTTGCGTCGGGCCCTGTTGACGGCGCGAGGTCCACCCGCCGACAGCCCAGCTCCGGATGCTCCAGGGCGATGACCTGCCCCAGTCCCCACAGCAGCGAGCCAGTGCCAGGATTGCCTTCCTGGACGCCTCGCGTGACGAGCTGGAGGACCGGAGGGGGTTCGTTCCGCGCGACCAACGCCTGGACGAGATGGAGCACGCCGCCACAGGTCCGGTGAAGGTCCTCACCCAGTGTCTCCGTTTGGAGTGCCTGGTCGGACGGCGCGTCGAGCGAGCCCAGGTGGGTGACCTGACGCAACGGGCGCTCTTCGTGAGCCAGCTCCGCTAGCAACCGCGTGAAGTGCTCTGGGTTCGTGGGGTCGAGCTGGAAGCGATGGGCTTCATGTCGCTCGTAACGTGGGCCGACGCGGGCGATGACGCAGGCGTCTCGTCCATCCTCTTCCACGCGTGCACGGAGGGCTTCGGCGACACCCTGTTCGTCCGCGATGAGGAGCCATGTCGAGGGGCGATGGGTGACCTCGCTGACGGGACGAGGTTGCTCGCGCCAGGCGGGCTCATAGAGCGCGTCCTCGAGCCCCGGCCGTGCGCCTTGGAGGAAGGCTTCTCCCCGGACGCGCTTGAGCTCGAAGCCCTCGACGCGGAGCACTTCGTCGCCTGCCTCGTCGTAGACGAAGACGTCCGTCAGGAGGGGCGAGCGGGGGATGACCCGACTCACCAACCTGTTGGGCAGTGACGCTCGGTGGACGCGCACCCGGCCGAAGCTCGCGGGCAGCATCCATTCGCCTTCCTTCAGCTCCGGGCCCACCGCGCCGACGAGCTGGAGGCATGCATCGAGCACGGCGGGATGGACGTGATGGGGCTTGGGCTCGTCGCGCAGTTGCTCCGGGACTTCGATGCGCGCGCAGGCTCCCGCGTCGTCACTCCACAGCTCGACGAGGCCTCGGAACGACTCTCCGAACTCCGCCCCGAGCTTTCGGGCTCGCGTGTAGTGCGCTTCTCCAGGCTGCGTCCCGAGGCCTGAAGGCTGAAGGAGTGAGGCTTCGAGCCGTGTCGGCACCAGCGTCTCAGCGCCTGTCGGCCGGACCTTGCCGGAGGCATGGCGTATCCACCGGGACTCTCCCTCGTGGGTCTCCTCGCGTCGGAAGACCTCGATGGAGAGCACCTGCTCGCCCGTGGTTCTCACCACGGTCTGGAGCGTGACTTCACCTTGCTCCGGCAGGATGAGCGCCTGTTCGAGCGCCAGGTCCTCGACGACGAGCGCTTGATTCGGAAGGGCGACGGCGCCGGCCGCGAGGGCCAGCTCCAGATACGCTGTGCCGGGCAGCAGGGCCGTTCCGAGCGCGCGGTGGTCGCCCAGATAGGAGGGCGAGGTGGCACCGACTCGCGACTCGAACAACATCTCTCCCGGCTGCAGGGTCGCCGCCGCCACGCGTGCTCCGAGCAGCGGATGTGTGGTCCGGATGTCTTCGCGGCGCGCGGTGCTTCGCGGACCGGCCTCGTCGGACCAGAACCGCTGTCGCTCGAACGGGTACGTGGGAAGCGCCACGCGTCGGCGTGCCTCCGCCTGCTCGTAGCCGCGCCAGCTCACCGGTGCGCCGTGCGTGTAGAGCGCCGCCAGGCACTCCAGCAACTGGTGCCAGTCTTCATGTCCCTTGCGCAGGCTCGACAACCACTGTGCCTGGGCCACGGGCAGACACTCGCGCCCCATCCAGACCAGGGTCGGCTTCGGGCCGATCTCCAGGAACACCTGCGTCCCCTGTTCGGCCAGGGTCCGCATCCCCTCCGCGAGCTGCACGGGCTCACGCAGGTGTCGCACCCAGTACTCGGGCGTCGCGACCTCTGCTCCCGCGAGCCGGCCCGTCAGGTTCGAGATGAGGGCCCGCGTGGGCGAACGGTAGGTGACGGTCCTCGCGACCTTCTCGAAGGCCGGCAGCATGGGGTCCATCAGGTGCGAGTGGGCCGCGCGCGAGGCTTCCAGCTTCTTGACCTCGATGCCCTGCGCCACCAGCTCGTCCGTGAGCTGCCGCACGGCGGGTCCTTCACCGGACACGACCACGTTCTGGGGCGCGTTGATGGAGCCGATGGACGCGCGTCCATCATGCTTCGTCAGGGCCTCGCGGACGCGAGCCTCGTCCGCGAGGACGACGATGGTCTCGCCCTCCAGCGCGAGCTGCTCCATGAGCCGTCCGCGCGCTGAGACCAGTCGCACGGCATCTTCCAGCGAGAAGACACCCGCGTTCATCGCGGCGACGTACTCGCCCAGGCTGTGTCCCAGGACGGCGTCAGGCTCGATGCCCCACGAGCGCCACAGCTCCGTCAGCGCGTACTCCACCGCGAAGATTGCGGGCTGGGCGTAGGCCAGCTCCGTGAGTCGGTGGGACTCGCTCCCGTACAGCACCGCGAGCAGGGGTGTTTCGAGTTCCGTGCGAAGCAGCGCCGCCACCCGCTCCAGAGCCTCGCGGAACACGGGACTCGTGTCATGGAGCGCTCGCCCCATGCCCTCGTACTGCGCTCCGTGGCCGGTGAAGAGGAACGCGATGCGAGGGGGCTGATCGGACTGTGCCTGACCTCGGGACACGCCCGGCGCCATGGTTCCATCGAGGCTTGCTCGCAGTCGCTCCCGCAGCTCCTCGGCGGTGCGTCCCACGACGGCCAGTCGATGGGAGAAGTGCGACCGGACCAGGCCCGCCGTGTAGCAGATGTCCGCGAACTCGGAGTCAGAGGCGCTCGCGAGGAAGCGCTCGAAGCGTCGGCCCAGGGCTTCGAGTGCGCGAGGACTGCGCGCTGAAAGCGGCAGCACATGGACGGGGCGTCGGGACGGCGAGGTGTCACGCCTGGGCGCCGCTTCAAGCACGACGTGCGCGTTCGTCCCGCCCACGCCGAATGAACTCACCCCCGCGCGACGCGGATGCGGACCCTCCGGCCATGGCTGGAGCCGCGCGTTGACGTAGAACGGGGTCTGCTCGAAGCCGATGGCGGGATTCGGGCGCTCGAAGTGGAGGGTGGGAGGGATGAGCCCTCGCTCCACGGTCAGCGCGGCCTTGATGAGCCCCGCCACGCCCGCTGCGGTGTCCAGGTGGCCAAAGTTGGATTTGGCCGAGCCCACCACGCAGAAGCCCTTCGCCGGAGTTCCCAGCCGGAAGGCCTGGGTGAGCGCGGCGATCTCCATCGGATCTCCGAGCGGCGTCCCGGTGCCGTGCGCCTCGATGTAGCCGACCGTCTCCGGAGGGATGCCCGCCATCGCCTGGGCGCGAGCAATCACCTCCGCCTGTCCGTCGCGATTCGGCGCGGAGAAGCCGACCTTGTCTCCGCCGTCGTTGTTCACCGCCGCGCCGAGGATGACGGCGTGGATGGCGTCCCCGTCGGCGAGCGCCTCATCGAGCCGCTTGAGCACCACGACCCCCGCGCCGCTCGCGGGGAGGATGCCTTGCGCCTGGGAATCGAAGGGGCGGCAGTGGCCGTCAGGGGAGAACATCCCGGAGCCGGGCTCCGCGAGATATCCCAGGTGGTGGGGCACCTTGATGGAGACTCCGCCCGCGAGGGCCATCTCGCAGTCGCGGTTCCACAGGGACTGGCAGGCGAGCGTCACCGCGACGAGCGACGTCGAGCAGGCCGTCTGCAGCGTGATGCTGGGGCCCGTGAGGTTGAGCTTGTAGGAGACCTGTGTGGCGACGAAGTCCTTGTCGTTGCCGAACAGCCGCTGGAAGTAGGGCAGGGGCTGGGTGAGGTCGAGCTCGGGGTAGATGTAGTTGCTCAGGCTCTTGCCGGCGAAGACGCCGACCTTCTTTCCCGTCGCGTCAGGGCGGTAGCCCGCGCGCTCCAGTGACTCCCACACGCATTCGAGGAACAGCCGTTGCTGCGGGTCCGTGAGCAGCGCCTCGCGAGCGGTGAGCCCGAAGAAGTCCGCGTCGAAGCCGGCGATGTCGTCGAGGACCGCGCCCGCCTTCACGTAGTGCGGATTGCCAATCATCTCCCGGGCAAGGCCCTGCGCCCGCAGCTCCTCGTCCGTGAAGAAGCGCACCGACTCGACGCCCTCGACGAGGTTCTTCCAGTAGGCCTCCACATCAGGCGCGCCCGGGAGCCGAGCGCTCATGCCGATGATGGCGATGGGGCTTCGCTCGAGGGTGTCCGCGCGGGCCTGGGTCACCCGCTGAGAGGGGCCACCAGTGTCTCCGCGTCGCACCCGTCCCAGGTGCGCGGCCAGCGCGGCGAGGTTCGCGTTCTGGAACAGCTCCACGGTGGGGATGTCCGCGCCCAGCTCCTGCCGGATGCGGGCGTTGATGCGCACGAGGTGGACGGAGTTGGCGCCCAGCTCGAAGAAGTTCTTCCTCCGCTCCACCTCCGGGAGTTGAAGGACGTCGCGGACGATGGCGGCCAGCGCGGCCTCGGCTTCGTGCGCGGGCGCTCCGTCATCGGTACGCGATTCGGTGAGGACTCGCAGGGCCTCCGGCCTGGGCAGTGCGGCGCGGTCCACCTTGCCCGTGGGGCCGAGCGGGAGCTGCTCCAGGAACACCACGATGGAGGGGACCATGTGGTCCGCGAGGCGCTCCCCGAGGAAGCGTCGCAACGGCTCCTGAGACAGCGTGGCGCCCGCGCGCCGCACCACGTAGGCGAGGAGGCGAGGCGCGTGGCGGTCTCCATCCGCCACGACGACAGCGGCGGAGACTTCCGGGTGGAGTCGGAGCGCGGCCTCGATTTCACCGGGCTCGACGCGATGGCCGAGGATGGAGAGCTGGAAGTCGACGCGGCCTAGAATCTCGACGGTGCCGTCTGGCAGCAGTCGTCCCAGGTCGCCGGTGCGGTACAGGCGCTCGCCCGTCACGGGGTGAGTGACGAACCGCTCTCTCGTGCGGGCCTCGTTGCGCCAGTAGCCATGGGCCACGCCGACGCCCGAGCAGCACAGCTCGCCGGGGACCCACAGGGGACGCTCCCTGAGCGTCTCGTCCATGACGTGGTAGCGGGTGTCCGCGATGGGCCGGCCGTAGGGGATGCTCTTCCAGTCGGGGTCGACCTTCCCGATGGGGAACCAGATGTTCCAGAGGCTCGTCTCGGTGGGCCCACCCACGCTGACGGGTTGCACACCCGGCACGAGCGCGCGGAGTCGCTCGGGCAGGTCCAGGGGAATCCAATCGCCGCCCATAAAGGCGAGGCGCAGCGCGGGAGCGAGCGGCTCGGGACGCCCGCTGGCGTGGGCCAGGAGCATCTCCATCATTCCAGGGACCGAGTTCCAGACGGTGATGCGCTCGGTGCGCAGAAGCTCTGCCCAGCGCGCGGGCTCCTTCCGCGCCGTGGCCTCGCAGAAGACGATGGCGCCGCCCGCAGACAGCATCCCGAACACGTCGAACATCGACATGTCGTGGTTCAGGGCCGTCAGCGCCAGGACCCGGTCCTCTGGACCGATGGAGAACTCGCGCAGCGTCTCGTCGAGCGCGTGTACGAGCCCTCGGTGTGCGAGCATCACTCCACCGGGGCGACCCGTGGAGCCGGACGTGTAGATGATGACCGCGAGGTCATCCGCGCCCTGAACCGGGGCCACTGGCAACGCAAAGCCAGAGGTCGGCTCCAGGGGCTCCACCGTGAAGCGTCGTGGGGTGGCGGGCCATTCGAGGCGCGGCTCCAGCCATGGCTGGGTGACGAGGTGCTCACAGGTGCTGTCCTCGAGGAGTTGCTTCAGTCGCTCCCCGGGAACACCCGCGTCGATGGGGAGATAGGGCGCGCCGGCGATGGAGCAGGCGAGGGTGGCCACCACCTGCTCCCAGCCCTTCTCCATCACCACGGCCACGGGGTGGTTCTTCCGCGCGCCCGCCTGGGTGAGCGCGTGGGCGAGCGCGGTGCACCTCTGCAGCAGCTCGCCGTAGCTCAGCGTGCGTCCGGGGGCGATGACCGCGGGCCGGTCGGGCTGTGCGGTGGCCTGCTCCACGAAGCGCGAGTGCAACAGGCGTTCGGAGCGTTCGCCGTCACGCCGTGGTCCGGCGGCGACCTGGGGCGCGGACAGGCGCAGGGGCTTTTCGTGGACGACGTCGGGCTCGTCCACGAGCCGGTCGATGAGCCGCTGGTAGGACGCGAACATCGCGTCGAGGAGGCCCGGAGCGAACAGCTCATCCGCGGCGTCCCAGTTGTAGAACACGCCGCCGTCCTGGAAGACGAGCTGGTGGTCAATCCACACCTGCGGCGTCTGCGTGACGGAGTGGACGACACGGCCGAAGGCGCGGCCCAGGTGGTCCACCCAGCAGGAGTCCCAGCCCTCGACGCCGCTGGCGAAGCTGGTGAGCACCACGGGCATCAACGCGCCGCTGATCTTCCCGCGCTCGCGGAACATCTGGCGGAGGATCTCCACCCCGCCGATGTAGCGGTGCTCCAAGTCCTTGAAGAGCTGCTCCTGGAGCGCTCGGGCACGCTGCTGAAAGGTACCGCCCGCGCGGTGGTCCACTTCGACGAGCAGGAACGAGGAGAAGGTCCCCACCATCTTCCCCACGTCCTCGTGCAGGGGAAGTCGGTTGTAGAGCGGCACGTTGAGCGTGAAGTGCGGGCTCTTGCTGAAGTGGGCGATGACCTCCGCGTAGCAGGCGAGCAGCAGCCCCGTGGGCGTGAGCTGAAGCTCGCGTGCGCGCTCCACCAGGCGCTCCCAACGTGCTCGCTCGATGCGGGCTTCACGGCGCACGAAGTGCGGATGACGGGGCGCACCCACCTGCTGGACCCTGGGCAGGTCGGGCGCGGGGGGCAGGGTGGCAATCCTTCCGCGCCAGTAATCCACCGAGCGACGGTAGAGCTCCGTCTCCTGGAGGGCGCGCGTGGCCAGGACGTAGTCGCGGAACGACTGGCCATGCTCGCGCGGGTCCAGCGTCGCGTCCGGGTCGGCGTAGAGCTGGATGAGCTCCCGGAAGAGGACCTGCACGCTCCACGAGTCGACGAAGGTGCAGTCGATGCTGAAGTAGAGCCGGTGGCCTTCCTCCAGCCGCACCGCGCGAATCTCGAACAGGGGCCAGGTGTCGAGCGGCAGGATTTGCTGCGCCAGCCGCTCTCGGTGGGCGTCCAGGCGGCGCTGACGTTCCTCCGGGGACAGCGCGCGGTAGTCCTCGACGGCCACTTCGTAGTCGGGGACGTCGCGGAGGATGCGCTGCGTCCCGTCGGGCAGGGCGACGGCGCGGAGCATCTCGTGGCGTTGGATGAGGCGTCGCCACGCTTCACCGAAGCGCGCGGGGTCCAGCGTCTCGCTGTCTATCTCGACGTAGACGTGGATGGCCGCGCCCAGCTCGAAGTCGCCGCCACGGCCGACCCAGTAGGCCTGCTGGATGTCGGTGAGCGGGAAGGGCTCGTCCCGTTCCTCGGGGCGGCAGATGAGCGCGGGCAGCTCCGCCGCGCGTGCATCCCCCATGCTGTCGTCGAGCAGCGCGATGAGCTCCGCCTTGCGTGCGGAGAGTTCCGCGCGCAGGTCGGCGGTGAGCGCGCCTTCCGGTGCATCCACCGCGAGCCTTCCGCCCTCCACCCAGAGACGAATCCCCAGGTCGAAGAGGCGCGTGAGCAGTGCCGTCACCCCGCTGTCCCGACTCAAGTCTTCCCCTCCTCGTTGATGGTGAAGCAGGGGAAGTAGTTGGTGTGACCGGCGCGGTACGCCTCCGCCAGCTCGGGCAGCTCGTCGAAGGTGTGGATGCGCGGGCCGACGTCGGGCATCCAGCCGTGGGCCTCTCCGAAGGCCACCGCGTCCACGCCCTCCTGATAGCGCGCGTAGTGGGTGTGGATGTGCTGATGCCGGGTGATGCACTCGCGGGCGCGCAAGAGGGAGATGGACATGCCTTCCTTCCAGCCGGCGGTGGCAATCACACCCTGTCGGGCCAGGGCCTTGATGGTGGCCCGGTAGACGGGCGTGCCGATGTAGTCGAGGAACAGGTGGACCATCTCTCCGTCGGTGCGACGAGAGACCTCCGCGAGGAACCCGGCCTCCGCGGCCTGATAGCGGGCGCGGTAATCCGGGTCGGAATCCCAGCGCTCCGGCTCGTAGCTCAAGCCGCTGAAGGCGCGCCGGTCGATGACCTCCAGGCCCGCTCCTCGAATCTCATCCAGGTGCCGGTGCGCGCCGGACAGCATGACGACGCGGCAGCCCTGGAGTCTGGCGAGCGCCAGCTCCGCGAGCGTCGTTCCTCCGCCCCAACCCCAGACATGCGGCGACGGGCACTCCTGCTCCGTCATCTGGGTTCGGAAGACCGCCGAAGCGACGCGCCAGTTCGCCCACGCGGTGACATAGCGGACGCTGAAGGCCGCCCACTGCGCCAGCGAGTGCCGTGTGTTCTCCGGAATGGGAATGACCTGCCGGCCCTTGAGCTTCATCAGCGTGGCCATGCAGCCCATCTGTCGCGGGGCCTCGTAGCCCAGGGCCTTCACGGTGTAGCCGTAGGCATCCGTCTCCCCGCTCGGGAACATCATCGCGAGCTGGCCGCCCTGGACCTGGGTGACACCCCTGCCTGTCTCGAGCACCCGGACGACGCCCGCGTTGCCGAGCACGATCTCCTGCTCCTGGCGGACCTTGCAGATGTCGATGGGCTTTCGTTCGAGCGCGTGCTCGTTGTTTCCCTCCCAGCAGCCGTAGAGCGGCGCCGCGAGGACCTCGTCTTCCTGGATGGCGTCGACGGTGACGCGCGTGCGCGTCAGTCGGGCGCGCCGTGGCTCATCGGTGCCACCCTCGCGAATGACCCAGGCGTCGGCTTGATAGCTCATGTTTGGAATCCCCCTGTGCGCGTGGTGTGGCTACAGCGTGAGAAGCTCTCGTCGCCCACCGACCGCGGGGGCTCGGGGCTCCGTCAACTGCGCGCGCAGCCACCGCGTGAGCAGCTCGTCCGCCAGCACGTCCACGCTCGTCGCCTCGAAGAAGTGGGAGACGGGCATGTCGATGGACAGCTCAGTGCGGATTCGTCCCGTCAGCTCGATGAGCCGGAGCGAGTCGAGCGCGAGCTCCTGGAGGGATTGGAACGCGACGTCCGGCGTCTGTCCCCGGAGCGCGACGCGGATGACCGTGCCCCGCAGGTATTCCCTCATCAGGGCCCGGCGCTGCTCAGGCCTGGCCGCCCCCAGCGCCGCGAGCACGTCCGTGGACGGTGGCGGAAGCGGAGCACGTGCGGGCTCCGGGGTGATGGGCTCCGGCGGCGTGTCGGCGCGGGGCACGACGAGGTCGGGAAGGAAGGCCGAGAGCGCCTGCCCCGGCGCGGATACGGCCCGGCTCAGGATGGTCTCGAAGTCGCGGAGCAGCCTCGCCGCCTCATCCGTCTCGAAGCGCTGGCGGGAGAACTTGAGCGTGCCCGAGATGACGCCTTTCTCCTCGTGAAGCGCGAGGAACAGGTCGAAGTCACACGTGCCGCCTTCGAGCTCGACGGGAGCGACGTCGAGCTTCGTGAGCTGGAGCGGGTAGCGAGGGGTGTTCTCGAAGGCGAAGAGGGCCTGTGACAAGGGCTCGCCGCCCAGGTCGACTCCGTCGAGGAGCTGCACGGGGAGGTCCTGGTGCGCCAGCGCGCCCGCCACGACACCGCGCACCTGCTCCAGCAGTTGCTGGAAGCTCGGGTCACCGCGCAGGTCCGCCGGCAACACCAGCAGGTTGACGAAGTAGCCGATGAGGCGCTCGGTCTCCGCCTGCGGACGATTGGCGATGGGGCTGCACACGAAGTGCCGCTCCTGCCCGCCGGAGTGCCGATGCAGCAGGACGTGGAACGCGGCGAGCAGCACCATGTAGACGGTGGCGCCCGCTTCCCGGGTGAACTGGAGGATGGCGTTGGAGAGCTCTGGAGAGAGCGTGATGGGCAGCCGTCCCAGCTCGCGCAGGCCCGGTGCGGTCACGTTGCCAGCCCGCGTCCGCGAGGCGAGGCGGGGGCCGTGCAGCCGTTCCTTCAGGTGCTCCCGCCAGTACGCCTGAAGCGCTTCGCGAGCGCTGCCCTGGAGCCACTTGCGCTGCCAGAGCGCATGGTCCGTGCAACGCACGTCCAGCTCCGGCAGGGGCGCGGAGCCGCCTTCGTGGAAGGCCGTGTACAGCTCCGAGAGGTCCCGGAAGAGCACGTCCTGGGACCAGCCGTCGTAGATGATGTGGTGGAAGTTGAGCAGGAGGACATGCTCCCGCGCGCCCAGGACGAACAGCGTCGCGCGGAACAGGGCCTCCCGGTGGAGGTCGAACGGGCGCCAGGCCTCCCGACCCAGTGCCTCTCGCAGCCGGGCCTCTTGTTGCTCGGGCCGTTGTGCCTCATCGCGCAGGCTGACGGTGGGGAGCACGAAGGCGCCGGGCGCGCGGACGCGCTGGACGACCTTGCCACGGCTGGAGTCGAACGAGGTTCGCAGGGACTCGTGCCGGTGTTCGAGCGCCTCCAGGGCCAGACGCAGCGCTCGCCAGTCCAGCGGACCGGAGAGACGGAAGGCCACGGGCAGGTGGTACGCCGAGCCGCCCGGGTTCGCCTGGTCCAGGTACCACAGGCGCTCCTGCTGAAAGGACGCGGGAGGGTCCTCGATGTGCTCGCGCAGGACCAGCGGTGGAGCCTCCGAGCGCAGCGCATGCAGCTGCTGGAAGGCCCTCCAGATGTCCGGATGCATCAGTCGGTCTCCTGCCCGTCACGGCCGCGAAGCCGCGTGACGGTGAACGCCCGGATGGCCTGGAGGCTGCGGAAGTTCTCCATCACGATGTCGGGCGGACTGACGGAAATCTCGAACCGCTGCTCCAGGAAGTTGACGAGGCGGAAGATGCCCATCGAGTCGATGACTCCGCGCGCGATGAGGCTGTCGTCATCAGCCAGTCCGGAGTCCTTGGTCCGGAAGAGGAACTCCTGGTCGATGTGGGCGCGGATGATTTGCGCGACCTGCTCTTCGGTGTAGCTCGCCACTGGCTCGTTCACGGACGCTCACTCCGGCTTCAGGGAATACGAATCCCCTCGGGTCGGTGACCCGATGAGGCAAACACTGTCTTCGAGAGAGGGCTCACACGAGCTGTCGTGCCTGCTCCTGGAGCCGGACCTTGTCTTTCTTTCCTGTCGTCGTCTTCGGCAGGGCTTCACACGCGTCGATGCGCGTGGGGACCATGTAGCGGGGAAGGTAGTTGGCGCAGTGCTGTCGCAGGTCCTGCGGACTGGTGCTCGCGTTGTCGCGCAGCACGACGAACGCGCGCAGCTCATTGCCAGTGAGATCGTCCGGGAGTGTCAGCGCCGCGCTCTCCTCGACATCCGGATGGCGCAGGAGCACCTCTTCCACGGCGCTCAGTTCAATGCGGTGACCCCGGACCTTGACCATGTCATCCCTGCGGCCCAGGAAGCACAGCGCGCCGCCGCTCTCCCGGATGACGCGGTCCCCGGTCCGATAGGCGAAGGCGTGGCCCGGAATGGGCCCGAGCACCTGACGTGTGCGCTCCTCCATGCCCCAGTACCCGCTCATCAGCGTGGGGCCCGCGACGCACAGCTCCCCTTCTTCGCCAGCTCCCGCGAGGATGCCGTCATCGCGGATGACGAAGACCTCGTCCCCACAACAGACCTGGCCAATGGGCAGGGGCTCGGAGCGCGCGAGGTCCGCGGGGGTGACGAGGTGGAACGTGCAGACGTTCGTCTCGGTGGGGCCGTAGAGGTTGAGGTAGCGCGGCCTGGGCAGGGTGAGGACGAGCTGGCGCAGATACTTGAGCGGGAAGACCTCACCGGCGAAGAGCACGGTGCGCAGGTTCGGAAAGCCGTGCCGCGACAGCTCGCCCCGGGCCACCAACTGCGTGAGCACCGAGGGGACCGAGTACCAGATGGCGATGTGCTTGTACGCGATGAAGTCCGCCAGCTCGCGAGGGAAGACGGAGAGCGAGGTGGGGACGAGCACGAGTGTCGCGGCGCCCTTCGCGGTCGCGAAGACGTCGAAGACCGACAGGTCGAAGTGGAGGGGCGCGTGGCTGGAGACACGGTCCCCGGGGCGCACTCCCGCGACGCTGAAGGCCCAGTCGACGAAGGCGTGCCCGGCGCGGTGGCTGAGCATGACGCCCTTGGGCTGACCCGTGGAGCCGGAGGTGTAGAGGATGTACGCGAGGTCCTCGGGTGAGGACTCGGCGAGCGGCTCCACCGGGGCGCTGGACTGGGCTCGCACGTCGGCCCAGGTGAGAGTCACGGGGGCGCCCTGTTCCTGGGGGACGCGGAGCGTGTTCGTCGGGCGGGCCTCCACCAGGATGATGCAGCGCAGACTCTCCACGGCGCGCAGGGAGGCATGCCAGGTGGGGATGGAAATGACACCCGAGAGCGCGCAGTCCCGGGCGATGAAATTCAGCCGCCACTCGGGCGAGGCGGGGTCGATGGGGACGTAGGCGGCACCGGCCTTCAGGATGCCGAAGAGACCGATGATGGCCTCCAGGGACTTGTCGAGGTGCAGGCCCACGCGGTCGCCCCGGCCGATGCCCTGGTTCCTGAGCGTGCGGGCCATCTGATTCGACGCCGCCTCGAGCTCTTCGTAGGAGTAGGTCCGCTCTCCGTCGATGACGGCGATCCGGGCCGAGTGGGCCCTGGCGCTGTCTTCAAGATACTGGAACAACATGGCTGTGGTTCTCCGTCACAGGCCCATGGAGCGGGCCACGAGCTCTCGCTGGAGCTCCGAGGTGCCGGAGAAAATCCGGCTCCCCAATGCGTCACGCACTTCCCGCTCCAACTGCGTCTCGGTGAGGTAGCCCAGCCCTCCGTGGAGCTGCACCGCCTCCAGGCTCGTCTGGACCCAGGACTCGCTGACGTGGAGCTTGACGAGGGAGGCTTCGAACATGGCCGAGCGGCCCTGCTGCTTGAGCCAGGCGAAGCGGTACAAGAGGCCCCGCGCCGTCTCCAGCCGCAGCTTCATCTCCACCAGCTTGCTGGAGATGGCCTGGAAGCCACCGATGGGCCTGCCGAACTGCTGGCGCTCACGGGCGCGGCGGATGCAACGCTCCAGCGTGCGCTCCATCGCCCCCAGCGCGGGCGCGAGGATGAGGCCGCGCTCGTACTCCATCATCTGCGAGAAGAGGGCAAGCCCGCCGCCCTCTTCACCCAGGCGGTTGCTCGCGGGGACCTCGCAGTCGTCGAGCCGCAGCTCGCCCATGCTCGCCGTGCGCAGGCCCATCTTCGGGACGGTGCGCTCCACGTGGAGCCCGGGCTGGCCCTTCTCCACGAGGAAGGCCGTCAGGCCGTCGCGTCCCCGTGAGGCGTCCACGGTGGCGAAGACGAGCAGGATGTCCGCCACGGGGCCGTTGGTGACGAAGACCTTGCGGCCCTGGAGGACGTAGCCTTCGCCCTTGCGCGTCGCGGTGGTCTGGAGGGCGGCGACGTCCGAGCCGGCCTCGGGCTCCGTCATGGCGTGGCCCCCCAGCATCTCTCCGCGTGCGAGCGCCGGAAGGTAGCGCTCCTTCTGCGCCTCCGTGCCGAAGAGCAGGATGGGGAGCGCACAGGCCCACAGGTGGGCGCCCAGCGCGAAGAGCAGCCCGTTGTCGGCGCAGCCGTACCCGAGCCCCTCCAGCGCCTGGGCGGTGATGGGCACCGGGTGCTCCGCGCCGCCATACCGGCGCGGAATGGGAAAGCCCGCGGCACCGAAGCTGGCGAGCCGGTGCCACCCTTCGCGGTTGAAGGTGCCCTCGGCGTCGAGGGTGACGACGTCGAAGTCGAGGCGCTCGCGGCCGAAGGCGACCGCCGCGGCCTTCATCCGCCGCTCGTCGGGTGTCCACGCGAAGTCCATGACGGCTCAGCCTCCGCTTCCCGTGAGCGCGGGCACGGGGGCCCGTGGACGCGGTGACATGACCTGGGCGAGCAGCTCCGGGGGGACGGTGAAGTCGTCGAACCAGCGGCCTCCGAAGGGGCGCTGGATGGGGATGATCTGATCGCTGGAGTACGAGAGGACGCGGCGGTTGTAGGCGCGGATGACGTCGCGCAGGGACGAGGGCAGGGCGCCATCCAGGGTGATGGCGCGTTCCATGTCCGCGAGCAGCTCCTGGGTGTCGGAGATGGCGGTGAGGATGCTCTGGCTGATGGCGCGAGGGAGGACTCCCGCCTGGCCCTTGGCGCGAACGAGCGCGGCGACCGCGCTGTACGTCGTGTCCTGGAGCTGCTTGCGGGACAGCCAGCGCGTCTCGTAGTTGAGGCGCCGGTGCCAGAGCGGCTCCACCATGGCCTGGCGGTGCTCTTCCAGGGTGCGGTGGAAGATGCGGTAGCCGTGCTGCTCGGGCTCGACGAAGAAGCGCGAGCCCGGGTCGAGGAAGGGGACCATGGGGCACAAAAGCGGCAGGACGCGCTGGCCCTGGAACTTCTCCATCAGCCGGATGCTGTAGTCCACCGTGTCAAAGATGGACTGCGGCGTCTGCTGGGGCATGCCGATGAAGAACCAGATCATGACGCCGGCGATGCCCGCGTCGAGGGCGCGAGGAATCCACGCCTCCATCTGCTCCATGGTGTACGTGCCGCGCCCGGCGAGCTTGCTGATGACCGGGTCATGCGACTCGGGGGACAGCATGATGTACGACTGGCTCGACTCCCCCATCTTCTTCAGCGTCTCGTCCGGGGTGAGGTGGAACTGCTCGACGAAGAGCTGCCGGTAGCCGCTCTGCTTCACGGCGTCGAGGTACTCGTGGAAGCGCGGGCGCGTCTCCGAGTAGCACTGGAGCGCGTAGATGCCCGTGGTCGCCGCGGCGGGGCCCATGGACTTCAGCTCGTCGACGATGCGCGAGTGGTCCTTGGAGATGAGCGTCTTCTTGACGCCCATGATGTTGCGATAGGCGGACCGCGAGCCGCCGCACCAGGGGCAGTCATAGGCGCAGCCGGTGTTGGGCAGCGTCATGATGAGCTTGGTGGTCGCGACGTCGTCCACGGCGTCGCGGTAGTAGGACCAGTCGACCGTGGCGTCGTTGTAGTTCGTCGCGGGCTTGTGGCTGAAGCCGGTGCGTTCCACCTGCTGGGTGCGGCGCTTGTAGAGGAGGTTGGGGATGTCCACGAGGCGCCGCTCGCCGGACTTGATGGTCTCCACCAGGCGTCGGACGGGCTCCAGGGTGTCGTAGCCCTGCACGACGATGTCGATCTCCGGATACTGGATGAGCTGCTCCGCGTAGAACGTCGCGGAGATGCCACCGCAGATGATGACCGCGTCGGGGTGGACGAGCTTGATGCGCTTGGCCAGCTCGATGGTGCCGTGGCACTGCGCCATCCAGTGCAGGTCCAACCCGAAGACCGGGGCCTCAAGCCGCCCGAGCAACTGGTCCACGTCGAGCTCGGGGTGCTTGAGCATGAGCGCCGCGACGTTGACGATCTTCACCGACAGGTCGTGCTTGCGCAGGTGCTCCTGCATGGAGAAGAACCCGATGGGGTACATCTCGTAGATGGACGTGACGTTGACGCTGTCCGAGTCGCTGAGATAGGCGAACAGCAGGTCGTCGCGCTCACGAAAGTCATACACGCTGGGCGCGTGCAGGAGAAAGAGGTCTGCTCGTAGCGTACTGGACGACGTGCTCATGAGCAGCGTTCTCCGGGGGTGGAGCTGCGATGAAGCCTGTCTTTGAACGCCGCCGAGAATGGACGGGTGACCGGTGAAAGTCGTTCGTCCCCGGGTCTGGGACGTGCGCTTCTTTCAGGACAGTGAATTCCGGAATTCTCGCTGAATCTGAGAGCGAGGCGGCGCGCGTGAGTTGTGAGGAGAACGTGGCGTGTGCGGGGAGGGCAGGAGTGTCCGAGCGCTCACAGGTGGGATGCGGGGTCCATCGGGAGTGCGGGCCGGGGAGCGGTGGATGGCCGCGGCGCCGCCCGGGCCTGTCCGACCTGCCGGGTCGACGTGCCTTGACGTGTCAGGCGCTGGCTTTGACACGTCAAAACATCTGGCTGACGCGTCAGCTTTCGGGAGGCAGTGATTGCGCGGGGATTCGTGTGGATGGGATGGATTTCGATAGGTCTCAATGTGAGCGATTGGTATAGGCCGTGTTCCCTCGAAAGGAGCCGCATGAATCGATACCTGCGTCGAGAGTTGCTCGTTCACTCTCATGTCCTTGCACGTGCCGTGGTGTCCGCCATGGCGCTCGCCCTCCTGGCTTCCTGCGCGACGAAGGGAGGCGGCGGCACTGGCGGTGCTGGCACCACCGTCTTCGTCGGGAAGATTGTCACCCTGGATGCGCAGGGGACGGTCGCCGAGGCCGTCTCCGTGGATGGGCTCGGACGCATCTTGAAGGTGGGGACGGAGGAGGAGGTGACGGACGGGCTCGGCTCCGGAGTGGGGTGGGTCCGCCTGCAGCCGGAGCAGGTGCTGATGCCGGGGTTCATCGATCCGCACATGCACCTGTTGCCGACGCTGGCCCAGAACCTCCTGGGGACCCACAATCTGGCGCCCTGCCTGCCTCCGCCGTACAGGCTGGACACGCCCAAGGACTGCTCCACGCATGCGGATCTGCTGAGCGCGCTCCAGTCGATGCAGGTGAAGCCCGCCGACGCGAACGCGGGCAAGGAGTTCGTCCTGGGCATGAACCTGGACCCGTCGCGGCAACAGTTCGTTCGGGGCAAGTGTGGCGTGAGCGGCGAAGTGCCCTTCATGAAACAGCCGAAGCTCTACCTCGATGCGTGTGTGAGCAAGGACCGTCCGGTCCTCATCCTGGACCAGTCGGGGCACCTGGCGTACGTGAACGAGAAGGCCTTCGAGGTCGTCTGCAAGGGGGCACGGAAGTGCAAGCCCCCCGAGTCCGTCACGGCCAACGGTGGACGGTGGGTGGAGGACGACAATGGGAACTACACGGGGCTGCTCCAGGAGTCCGCGGCCTTCGCGCCCTTCATGGCGGCGATGGAGAAGGGCCTGCCGCTGGGGCTGGCGCACTCGAATCCGCGCCAGCTCGTCGAGGAGTACGAGCAGGACATCGCGCGGGGGATTCAGGACCTGCGCCGGGCCGGGCTGACGACCATCGCGGATGGAGGACTGGCGAGCGCGTCACAGGTCCAGGCCGTGAAGTTCCTCGCGGAGCAGAAGGACTTCCCGCTGCGTGTCACGGCCCTGGTGACTCACGATGCGGCGACGCAGGGGAACATCCAGGCGACGGGGCCTTCTTGCGACCCGAGCAGGGACTCACAGTGCAAGCTGCCGAAGTGGCTGGGCGCTGGGGGCATCAAGCTCTGGGTGGATGGCTCGACGCAGGGCTGCACGGCGCTGCTGGGGCCTCCCTATGTGTACCTGGCGGATGGGGGCCACTGCTCGGACGCGAAGGAGGGGGAGGCCGACTTCGCGAACGTGCAGGCCATCGTCGATGTCTTGAGCCCGCTCTGGGCGACGAAGTCCTGGCGGTTCCAACTGCATGCGAATGGCAACCTGGCCAATCAGTGGGCCATTGATGCGTTCGCGCAGCTCCAGCAGCAGCAGGTGAGCCCGCATCGGGTGCTGCTCATCCACAACACGGTGGGACAGGAGCAGCTCTCCAAGAACATCGGCGACATGCGCAAGGGCGCCTACGTGGCTGCCGACGGGAAGACGGTGCCGAGCCTGGACGTCCGGGTGACGCACCTCATCGGGCATGTGGCGTATTGGGGGGCAGCCTTCAAGGACATGCTGGGCGAGGAGGGGGCGCGCAACCTCGACCCGATGGCGTTTGATCGCCGGTATGGAATCCCGTTCTCGCTCCACAGTGACTCGATGGTGACGCCGGCTCGCCCGCTCTGGTTCGTGGAGCAGGCCGTCACTCGGCGCACGTGGGCCTATCCTGACTTCACGGAGACCTTCGTGCTCGGGCCCGAGCATGTGGTGACGGTCGAAGAGGCGCTGCGCGCGGTGACCGTGGAGCCGGCCCGGCAGCATGAGATCGACCAGTGGGTGGGCAGCATCGAGCCGGGCAAGGTGGCGGACTTCGTCGTGCTGGGGGCCAATCCACTGGACTACGACAAGGCCCGGGGCGGGGACCCCACGCAGATCAGCCGGATTCCGGTGATTCAGACGTACCTGAATGGCAGGGCGACGGTGGGCGGGAACTGACCCTGCTTCCGTGGTGCTCCTCCCGGTTTGCCGGGAGGAGTGGCTGCACTGGGAATGATCTGCTTCACCTTGTTGGGGAATTTGGGTAGCAAGGGGTTCAGGGCGCCTGCACCGGGATGCAAAGCGGGGTGGGGCGAGGTAAGGTGCCGGAACTCCTGGCGCACGAGTGGCGGAACTGGCAGACGCAGCGGACTTAAAATCCGCTGGCCCGAAAGGGCCGTCCGGGTTCGATTCCCGGCTCGTGCACTTCTTTGCTCAGTCTTTATATATTGCGTGACTGAAGTCACCCCGGCTTCTACGTGGTGCGGTGTGGAGCAAGGAGTCGTACTGGCCAGTTTGCCTCGTGTGCTTCAATAGATCCGAGAATGATTGAGGCGGTTCGAACAATCACGGATAGCAGCCTTGTTCGATTCGATGTGGATGCCGCAGGGAAAGGCATCTCGCTCAAAATCATCAATGCATCGCAGTTCACGCCGATGTAGTGGCTTGTGGAGTGACGCGGTGCCGCATGTTGAAAGGCGACGCCATCTCATCATGCGCGGACACTTGCTGGGTTGACATTGCTCGCATTCAATACAGGTCGCCGGCGAATTCTGAGAGGTATGGCTTGTGCGGCGTGCCCTCTGTCTGCTCAATGAAGCGAGCGAAGTCGCGGGCCTTCTGAAGACCCCCGCCTCGCTCGTCGGTGTGCTGGTGCACTCCCTGTCACAGGGGGACGCCGGGGGCTCTTTCCGGGAGGGGCTCGAACTTTCCGTCACCGGGAGTGTGGCCTCTCCGCTCCTCACAGCGGGGGCCTGTTGCCTCAGTGGGCCGAGCGCGTGGACTCTTGCGTTTCCGGGCCACTGGCGATGTGGCCAGCGGACTCCCGAAGGGGTCTCTATTCGCAAAGTGCAGCGCTCACAGGATGAGCCGAGTCGAGCGTACCTATTTCTCCCGGAAAGGCTCCCATGACTCACCGAATTTTCCTGCTCGTTCTGCTCACCGCCCAGGCGCTCATGGGCTGCGGCGGCGATGCGGTTTCATACTCAGCGCCGGTCGGCATCAACCTCAAGGCCAAGTCGTCCGACACGGTCAATGCCACCGTTACTTCCCAGAAGGGCATCTCGACGGAGTCGGGCAATCCCTTCAAGGTCTTCGTCGATACAGCGCGCGAGAAGTTGAATGGCCGGCAGCCATCACGCGTTGAGCTCGCCAGCCTCACGCTCACCCTGGGCGCAGCTAGCGTGGGCGTGGCGTCGCTCGACGAGGTCTTCACCGGCCGCGTGGACATCCTCTTCCTCACGGAGGAGTCCAACAACACGTACTTCGCGGGCCATCTGGAGAACCCCACGGGAAGTGGCCCAGTGCCGTTCATCGTCGACTTTGACTCGGAGGCAATGGCGGCGGAGGACTACACGCGCTTTCTCTCAGGCAAGTTCAATGTGGTACTGCGCGGCTCGGCGGCCCCCTCCTTCACGAGCAAGGGCGCGAACGTCGACTTCCAATCGACCTTCTCCTTCACGGCTTTCGAGTAGTGGCCCGAGGCGCGTCGTTAGAGCAGTTTGACGACTGTGAGCGTCACAGGTCCCGCAACGTCCGAAACACCTTCGGGCGTGAAGCATCCAAGCAGGTCGGTGTTCAACAACGTCAAGGTTCTCACGACCTGGGCCCCTTGAAACCTGCCGCTTACCACGACGCCATTCGCGACAATTATCTTCTCTCCCGCAGGCCCGGCTGAGGCAATGCTGCTCCCTGCGATGACGCTGGTGGTGCTGTCATTCCAGGTGATGGTGTGTGTGAATGATGTGGAGGCGAAGGTGCAGCTATTGATGCTTGAACCAAATCCTTGTGAAGTTCCTGATGCAATTCCCAGCGGAATCCCCAGGCACGGGCCATAGGTGGTGTTCGATGTGAAAGATACCTGCTGTGGTGTATTTGTGAGACCAGGCTCGTAATGAAGGGCGCTTGTACCTGCGCATTCCAGCGTCACTGTTTCTGCTGCTGCGACTCCCGAGGAGAGTAGCGCTACCGCAATCCCGAGGTGGTACCAGTCCCTTTGTGGTGGCTTGGCGTGTTGCATTGTTGCCTCCTGGTTCGGTCGTCTGTTCCTCTTGGGGAGCGGGGTCCGAGTGGGGCAGGCATGTTCAGGATGCAGCGGTTTTCGTTAAAGACAAGAGCGGGAAGTTCTGCTGGATTTTGTTGGCTCAGTGCGTGTTTGCTGGGTGATAGACCTATTGTCCTGGAGGACGATGGGGGCTCTGTCCCCTGTGTCGGAGAAGAAGTCGCCTCTGCTGAGCCCTCGCGCGCGACAACTCCCGTGACGCTCACCGATGGCCGAGTCGCCCTTGAAGCCTTCCTTCATGCGGATGACCGCGACTTCGAACAGGTAGCGCCCGGCGCGGGGGTAGCGGCCTCCAGTGGCGGCCTGAGCGGTGGCAATCTTCGTCAGTGCGTTGTTCATGGCTACGTGGGCCCTTCGGCTTGGGTCGCGTCAGCAGCGAAGTGCGCTGACCCCACGTAAATGCGTGCGGATTCTGGGAGTGGTTCAGGGGGAGTGTGTATCCCGAAATTCCTCACCCTTCACATAGGTCAGATTTGGAGGATGGAGATTGATTGTTTGACAGACTCCAAAGGCAAGGCAGGATTCAATGCAAGTCAAGGGTGCGGAGTCGTCCTTGTCAGAGCGAAGCTCTGCCTGGGTAGACACCTAGAGGGCAGGCAGTAAAACTGGAGGACATATGGATTTGATGCGCATCATTGCGTTGGGTGTTGTGCTGTCAAGCGGATTGGCTGTGGCGGGCGAAAAGCACGATCGGTTTGTTTATATCGACACCCAGAATCGCACTGCGCATGCGGGCATGGGATCCACTCGAAACTCGGCAGATTTCGTTCAGTACATTGTCTGCCAAGTCATCGCAAATGCCAGCGGTATTTCTGGCAGCTGCGCAGCACGGGCCGCAGCTGGGACGTATGTTACTTGCCAGACGACGAATCAGTACATGCTGGAGGTGATTAAGTCGATCAGCGACTCCAGCTTTGTTGGTTTTAAATGGGATGAAAATGGGGGGTGCACCGAGGTTTTTGTTAATCATGGCTCGTCCTATGTACCCAAATTGTAACTCGTGCCGCCTTGGAGAGCACAGGAGGACTCGCAAGCATTTGCGTGCCGAGGCCAACCAGTGAGCGGCGACTGTACTCTGGTGTTGTGTGGTCTAAACGCCGGTTGGGACACTCCCACCTGCCGGGCCAGTGTCGAGGCAGTCACCGCGCTCGGGCCCATCATCCGCTTCACCATCTGCGCCTTGAATGCGTCTGTGTACGGCACTTCAACCGCCTGCACTCGCCCCCATTGGGTGGTCAGCTCGGCACGTCAGCCGAGGCGACAACTTCCCTGACACAGGGGGCGAGAGTTGCTGGATAGGGCCGGCCTGCTGAAGCCCAACCCGCCCCGGTCCTGAGCAGTTCCTGAAGCGCCTTCAGCAGGCCCTTCTCATGACTCGACAGGCCTTGACTGGCGCCGGTGTAGCTCACTGAGCATGCTTCTGCGAGACGTCAAGCATGCTCAGTCATATGCGGCGTGCTGTTAGTTTGGACTCCAGCAGCGGTACCTGACCTGAACCACGTTCGACACGTAGGTGTTGGCGTCGAGGACGCGGAACCGGATGTACTTGTCGTAGTATGTCCCGTATGTGTAGAGCCCCCACTGGCAGTAGTCACTATAGGTGGTCGAGTTGTTCCACCAGTCGTCGCCATACGGCCCATTCCCGAAGTCATCAATGATCGACCACTGGTAGGTATACGGCGCTACACCGTTACTGGCGCTGCCGGTGCAGGAGACCGCATAGGTCTGCGGGTTTCTTCCGCATCCCATGGTTGCCGTTGGAGGAGGGATGTCGAGGGCGGTGACGGTGTCTCCCGTGTCGATTCCCTCTTCCTCGGACGCAAGGGGCTCGCCACAGGCACCAAGCAAGACCCCTGCCGAAACTATCACCGCACCACGTAGAAAGTGCTTCACGATAGTCGGAACTGACATGAGGCGCTCCTGTGTGTTCAGGGTGGAAAGGCAGTCGTATATTAACTGACTTGCATGAGAGTCCTGGTTGCATGAGTGGCGAGTGTCCAGAATCGCTCAGATGAGGCTCCGTGCCCTCGATGCCGACGCGATTTCGCGGGTCGCCACGCGAACAGGTCCATCCCTAGGCTTAGGGATGTTTGTTCGCGGGCCGTCGGAGTATGTGAATGAGCAGTTGGGCGTGCCCAATGACGTGATTGGAGGATACGCAATGAAGCGCAATGGCCTATTTCGACGGGGGTTCCTGCTGGCGGCCGCACTGGCGTCAACAGGGTGCAGTGATTCTCAGGATGATGGTCAAACGCCGATCAACCTCGCCCCTCCATCACTGGCTGAGGCGCAACTGTCACTCCAGCGCATCGACCAACTCTACGAATCCGACCCGGCGGCCGCATTGGACGCCACGCAGAAGCTGCGGCCGAAGCTCGATGAACTCAACCACCTGGTTGCCCGTGTCGAGATGGCACCCGCGCACTTCGTTGAATTCTACGATGTGCAGCCCGGTGGCCTCCTCGTCGTGGAGCGCGGGCCCGTCGAGGATGGGCGTTTCCTGCGCGACCAGGAGGGGACCGACCGCTCCGCCGTCGCGCTCTATCGCCGGCTCACGGGAGGCGCCACGCCGCCGGACGCATTGGTCCGGGCCGAATCGCGCCGGGAGGCGCCCGAGGACTTCCATCTGCCTGCGTGGGATGCGGCCGTCCCGAGCCTGGACTTCTCCGAGGGATTTGCCCCGGATCCTGGTGCGCAAACGGGAGACTCTGTCACCCAGTCATGGACGAGTGACCAGGGGCCACTTTGGCGAGATTCTGCCTGCTACAAGTGGGGAGAGTTTTTCGACTGTCTGCCCAATAGAACCGGCAATGGTGCGGCCTCTCGTAACGCGAAGACGGCCTTCATCCAGGCCGCTCCCTATCGGGGGAGTTTGAGGTTGCAGCTCTCCTACGACAATGTCGCGAGAGGGGCCTGGGCCGTTTTCGCGGGGGAGATGGCGTCGTACTGGTGGCATTCCGCCAGCTATTGGGCCTGCCCGGGTGGCCAAGCCTGCGGCGTGCAGGAGTACTACATCCGAAACCATCGGTGGGATGTCTTGGACGCGGACGGTGATGGATATCACCTGACCTGGGCGTTCAGGTCGAACTGCAACTGGATCTCTTGCGACACGCCCCCCTTCTGACAAATCCCTGCCGTCCGAGAAGGCTCGGCCCTGTCGCTACCGAGCCTTCTTCTTCGCTTTCGTGGACACCTCGTCGTGATACCCCGCCACGCGCATGCCGAGTGTCTTGGCCAGATTGACCACGGAGTCCAGCGGCACACGGGTGTCCTTCAGCCGGTTGTGCGCCGGGTCCAGGAACGCTCCCTGGGTCTCCGAGAAGTCCGTCCGTGTCAGCGTGCAGCCCCGGAAGTTGCTTCCGGAGAGGTCCGTCCCCTTGAAGTCCGAGTCGGTCAGGTCCAGGTCGTAGAAGTTCACCTCGCGGGCCACACACCGCAGGAACTCCATCTTCCTCATGCTGAGACCGACGAATGAGCAGTAGGACAGGCCCGAATCCACGAACGAGAACTCCGGGTTCGAGGCGATGTTGCTCCAGTCGATGCCGATCAGCTTGGAGCCCTCGAACCGGACCTCCCTGAGCGCGATCCGGCCGAATTGCGCGCGCGTGACGTTGCATCCCCGGACGACGCACGCTTCGAGGATGCTGTCCTTCCACCAGCTCTCCTGGAGCTGACAGTTCTCGAAGGTGCAGCGATAGAACTCCTTGTCGGCCAGTTCGGCGTTCTGGAGATCGAGGTTCGTGAAGGTCTCGTTCTCGAAGTACGTCTCTCGCAGCAGGCGCTGCGTTCCCTCGGCCCCGGCTCCGTCGGTCTCGCTCACAGTCCCACTATCGCCTGTTCCCGCTGACTCAACGGCGACGATGAATGGGGCGATGCCTCACCGCTTCTGGCGAGAATCAGGAGTTCGAAGTTGCATCGCACGGCCCGAGTGTGCGCAACGCGAGCCCTCCTGGATGTCGCACTGCGGACGACATTCTCCTCGACATCAGGGTTGTCGGCGCCCCCGCTCATGGGGAAGTCTCCGCTCCATGGAGAAACTCATCCCCGGCCTTCACCACTTCCAGACGGAGGTCTTTCGCTCCAAGCAGGAGCTGTACTCCCGGCTCGCCGAGGCGCAGAGCCCCGAGGTGCTCTTCATCACCTGCTCGGACTCGCGAGTCCTCCCCAACGAGCTGACCGGCGCGGGGCCGGGCGAGCTCTTCATCATCCGCAACGCGGGCAACCTCGTCCCGCCCCACGGCACCCCCAACAACGGCGAGGCGGCCACCATCGAGTACGCCGTGGCGGCCCTGGAAGTGCGCCACATCATCGTCTGCGGCCACACCCGCTGCGGCGCCATGCAGGGCCTTCTCCACCTCGAGCAGTTGGCCCGCCTCCCGGAGATGCGCGACTGGCTCCGCCACGCTGAGCCCACCCGCCGCATCCTCCAGGAGAGCTACAGCCACCTGACCGGCCCCTCCTTGCAGACCGCGGCTGTGATGGAGAACGTCCTCGTCCAGGTCGAGCACCTGCGCTCGCTGCCCGTCGTCGCCGAAGGGCTCGCACGCCGCCAGCTCAACCTCTATGCCTGGGTGTACCAGCTCGAGTCCGGCTCGGTGCATGCCTATGACCCGGAACTTGGGCAGTACGCCCCCGTGGTCGCCGTGGACGGCGACTCCGCGCGCGCCCGTGGTCGCTTCGGGCTCCGTCAGGTGTTCTGAGCGGGCCCGTACTCCCGGGTGCTAATTCCCGGGCCTGATGGTTGTTCGACACGGCTGGATTGACGTTGGAGAGGCAGGGGGCTTTCGTTGCGCCAACTCTTGAGCTGGGCCGTGATGTCCGGCCTTTGTCTGGCAATGACGGCGTCGGCGTCCGAGCGGCAGCGGGAGGTGCTCGGCCGCGCGCTGTTCTTCGATACCTCCTTGAGCGCCGATGGCCGGGTCGCCTGCATGTCTTGCCATCTGCCGGAGCGCGTCTTCTCCGACAGGGATGCTCGCTCTCTCGGCGCGCATCACCGCGTGGGCACGCGAAATGCTCCCAGCCTGCTCGATGTGGCGGATGCTCGGACGTTGTTCTGGGATGGGAGGAGGACCTCCCTGGAAGCGCTCATCCTCGACCCGCTCCTGCATCCTCAAGAGCACGCGCTGAGTTCTCCCGAGAACCTGGTGGCTCGTGTCCGTCAGCGCCATGCCGCGGCCCACGCCCTGGCTTTTCCCAACGAGGAGGTCTCCACCGGGACCATCACCCGGTCCATCGCGGCCTATGTGCGCACGCTCAAGTCCGGCCCTTCTCCGTTTGAGCGCTTCCACTTCGGCAAGGATTCCGCCGCGCTCGACGAGTCCCAGCGCCGGGGCCTCAAGCTGTTCCTGGGTCGCGCCGAGTGCGGTCGCTGCCACACCGTGGGCCCCCAGGCGGCCACCTTCACGGATGGGCGCTTCCACGCGGGCGAGCCGCGCGAGGACCTCAAGTCGCGGCTGCCCACGGTGGCTCGCGAAGTGACCCGAATGTCCGAGACCGAGCGCTTCTCCGCCGTGGCCACACGAGAGGACGTGGCCGCGCTGGGGCGCTTCGTCGTGACACTTCGCCCGGAGGACATGGGGCGCTTCCGGACGCCCAGCCTGCGCAATGCCGCCCTCACGGCGCCCTACATGCACGACGGCGGTGTTCCCTCGCTGAGCGAGGCCGTGGAGCGCGAGCTGGATTCTCGCGTCGGCCGAGGCGCCCGCCGGCCCCCGTTCACCCCTCAAGAGCGGGCCGACCTGGTGGCTTTTGTCGAGGCGCTCACCAGCACCTCGTTCTCCGAACTCACGCACACCGAGGTGATCCCGAAGCCCAGGAGTGAGCGCGCCCTCTCTGGGGAGAGGGTGACACCCTGAAGCTTCGCCCTCCGATTTCGAGGCACGTTGTCAGGCGACGTGACATGACGGCTCGTCAGGACGGTGCTCCCGTCGAATGCTCGGGCTGCCTTGGCCCTTGTCAGTCCATTCCCGGCGAGTGACCTTGTCAGGAGAACCCATGTCGCGGCACGCAGAGACCACGTTCCTGAATGTCGACTTGGACCTCAAGAGTCAGTTCGGCCTGTCCAGGTTGCTGAGCGCGCTAGGCGACTCGGTCGCCCCGGTTCACGCCGAGGACGGGTTCGCGTGCCTGGAGCTCGACGAGCAACCCGAGTCGCCCGAGGAGGCGGTGATGCGTCTGGCGACCCTCATCACCCGCCTTCCCAAGGATGCGCGGGAGGAGTGGGACCGGTGTTCGGAGCGGACGCTGGATATCGGCATCCAAGCCGGCGCCACGCCGCATCAGGTGCGCTACCAGCTCCCCGTGGCGGCACTCGCCCTCGCGGTGAGCATCAACGCGGAGGTCGTCATCACGGTCTACGCGTGCGCCGAGCCGTCGCCCTGACCGCCATCACCCCGTGAGCGCCGTGCGTCGCCGGTGACGTACGGCCACGAGGAGCATGCTGGCGAACGTCACCACCAGCACGGCCATCTCCTCCAGGCTGTCGAGCGGCGCCTCGTTCTCGTTGATGAGCGCCAGGCTCAACAGGCACAGCACCAGGTGGACACTGAAAACGGGAAGCGACGCGCTCCCCAGCAGCACCAGCACCCGCGGCTTCAGCCAGTGATAGACGCGCGGTGAGCCCCGGTCCGCGAGCACCGCCAGCGCCAGGAAGTTCACCAGTCGCAGCGGCGCCAGCGTCCACTTGTCCAGGAGCACGGGCAGGCGCGTGAGCAACACGAAGGGCTCCACCTCGTACCGCGCCAGCAGGAACATCAGGCCCACCACCCACGCGCCCCCCAGCAGCACCGAGGATGCGCGTCCCTGAGGCGCCTTCGTCCTGGCCCGCTGGCTCCCCGTCCACACGCCCAGCACCCAGAGAAACTGCCAGGCGAACAAGTCGAACGCCCCGGACTGGTCAATCTTGACGGGCAGCCACGTGAGGTCTCCCAGCCACGTGTACAGCGCGCGCTTCAATCCGAGCTGCGCCCAGAGCCACACGAGTCCACTCAGGCACAGCACCTTCGCCCAGCCCGCCTCGCGCGCCGCGAGCAGCACGAACGGCGTCAGGAACAGCAGCACGACATACAGCGGCAGGATGTCGAGCAGCGGCGGGCAGTACAGCAGGACGAGGCTGCTCAGCAGCGCTGTGAGCGGCTCCTGGTGGTAGAAGTCGAGCAGGTTGCGGATGGCGGGCCGGTTCGCCAGCCACCCCATCGTGCCGATGACGGTGAAGGCGAAGAGCAACAGCCCGACATGGTGCGCGTAGACCTTCAGCGCCCGACTTCGCAGGCTCGCCCACAGGCGCACGGGTGTGTCCCAGCTCTTCGCGTGCGAGCCCCCCACGAGGAACGCCGACAGGAACACGAACCCCTCGGCCGCCGACACGAAGCCGAACGGCTGGCTGCTGTACGCGTTCAGCCGCGTGGGCAGGTGCGTCAGCGTCATCAAGACGAGAAGCAGTCCCCGCAAGGCATCCAGCTCGGGTCGGCGTGGCATGGAGACGTCGAGCGTCCGGGCGCGGAAGGGCGGGCGCCCTCGGCCCGTTACGGCGCGCCCAGCTCCTGCTCCAGGAACCCGCGCAGCGCGGCCGGTCGCCGCAGCGCGGTGTCTCGCATGAACTGGACGTCCTCACGCCAGCGCTCCATCGAGGTCGGGTACCGCCACCGCCCGATGTGCTCGGGCAGCTCGGGCTCGAGCCGCGCCGCCGCCGCGTCGAGAAACGCGACGACTCGCTCCGGCGCGAAGGTGTTCTCCAGGTGCCAGCGGAAGCGGGCGATGAACAGCCCCTTGAAGTCGGGCGACTTCAGCAGGCTCCGCAGCAGCACCACGAAGGGCTCGCCGAGGCGCTCGTCATGCAGGAGCCGTCCCAGCGAGTTGAACTCCGGCCCCGCGAAGAACGAGGCGTCCAGGTCGTACAGCAGCCAGCGCCAGCGACCGTCCCCGGCTCCCGTCGCGCCGTTCCCCGCGCGATTGCGCCAGAACTTGACGTTGTTGTCCGGCCAGTCCTCGTTGCCGAAGTAGAGCTGCGCGACGTGGTAGTCGATGAAGTCCTCCACATCCATGCGCTCCACGACGTGTGCATAGTGCTCGGGGACGGAGAGGTCGTGCTCCCGCACGTACGTCAGCAGCTCCGTGTACGGGAGGCTGTCCTCCGGCTCCCCCGTGTCGAGGTCGCCGGCGTTCTCCAGGATGACGATGTCCTTCCGGTTCAGCCCGTGGTGGCTCGCCAGGTAATACTCGTCATAGCGCTCGCGCAGCTCATGCAGCCCCCAGTACTCGCCATTGAGGAACACCACCGTGGGCCGACAGGCCTGGAGGGCCAGCGTCGTGTCGCGCAGCAGGCCCTGGAAGACGCAGTCCTTGAGCTTGGTGTATTGCTGGTCCTGTCCCGAGGTGCGGACCATCAGGCGCTTGAAGTCGCGCAGCGGATGGCCCGGGAAGATGTCGGCGTGGAACAGCTCGGGGCCATAGTCTTCCTTGGCATACAGCCGCAGGCTCTTCTGCGGCAGCGCCGCGCTCCCCGAGCCGTGGATGCGCACCCCCGCGTTCTGGGCAATCACAGGCGTGCCCGCTTCTTCGAACCACTCGACGTGGACCGGGCGCTCCCAATCCTTGCCATCCTGCATGTAATTGCCGGTGCCCCACCCCTCGAACCCACCAGGCGTCTCCTCGTAGACGCGGCCCGGGACATAGATTCCGCGGACGGCGTCGAAGAAGTTCTCCGCGTCCGTCACCAGTGACAGGACGGGCAGCGTGTAGGGCCGCTGGCCGATGAGATACGTGCGCGCCTGCCCCGTCTCCACCGGCGTCTCACCCGCGAACCGCTGCACTCGCACCACCGTGCCGAGCGTCACGGGCAGGGTGGGTGGCTTCCAGCGCCAATCCTCGGGCGAAACCTCGGGGTTGGTCCGGATGAGGCTGAGCGGCGCGGGCTGCCCGCTCCGGTTCATCAGCGCCAGGGGGGCCGTGTAGACGGGAGAGGAGGGCCCCGGAGTCGAACCATCCAGGGTGTAGCGCGTCGTCGTGTCAGGTGACGTGGGCAGCGTGAGGAGCGCCTCGGATGCATACAGGCTCTCCGGCGACGTGAAGCTCAAGCGCTGGAAGTCGAGCCGGGTACGGTTCTCCGTCCCGGTGTCGTGATAGGCGATGACCTCCAGGGCCTCGCTCGCGTGACTCGGCTGCCAGGGAATGCTCCACCGACCCTCTCCCTCCAGCACCGCCTCACCGAGGAGCATCGAACCCTCGTAGACCTCCACCCGGACGACGCCCGCATCGACCCGGAAGCCGCCGCGCAGGACGTGCTGCTCGTTGTCCATGGCGTCGATGGTGAGGCCGACCGGATGGGGCGCCTCCTCCACCTGCTCACCGGGCTCGTCCTCACGAGGCGTGTCCCGACAGGCACCGAGCGACAGCATGAGCAGGGCGAGCGCCCCAGAGAGCGTCCGTCTCCCGGGTGGAGTGAGGCTGCGCGGGCGCGCCAGGGCGCGGCGCCCCGGGACTTCGGGAGAAAACGACTCATTCATGTTCGGGGCACGGTGGTGGGGGGCCAGGGGCGACAAGCACCACGCGGCCACTCAGCAATACTCGTGCCTCAAACTATCTCCCTGAATTCACGGAGTGGTGTCGGGAGGGCGTGGCAGTGTGCCACGCTGGGGATGGCGGATTGCCATGGCTGCTGCTCACTCGAGCGAGGGTGGGACTTGCGATGACGGAGCCGAGACCCCGGCACTGTGCGACGTGTGGGCGCGCGCTGAGCCCCCGCGAGGTGTACTACCGCTTCAACCTGGTGCTGGAGGGTGAGCAGGACCTGCTCGACTCCGGTGACGAGCCCGGAGACGGGGAGCGGGACGCCCTCGCGGAGCTGGTCCAACGGCTGGAGGAAGGGCCCGAGGACGCCCGCGAGCTGGAAGACCAGGTCCACTGGGAGCGCGCGGGCGTGGTGTGCGGAGCGTGTCGCATCGTGGTGGTGCGCATGCTCGATGCGGGCCCGGGGACGCCTCGACCGCACTGACGTCCCGGGCCCTACGACGAGACTTCACAAGCGTGCTTCAGCGGCCCCGGCGCGCCACGGAGAAGGCGAGGTCGTCGTGGTCCAACCACATCCCGGGCTCGCAACTGGCGTGGGAGGGATTGGTTCCGAGCACGCCCCGAATCGCCTGGAGTCCTCCGTCGGGCAGGGTGAAGGTGGTGGACAGCTCATGTTCACCGGGGACCTCGACCTGGAGCCTCGCGACGTGTGTCCATTGAGGGGTGCGTGCGTCGGGGGCGTGAAAGAGATTCACCTCCTCCAGGAACGGCACGAAGCCAAAGACAGTCGCCGTGAGCGTCACCTGCCTGCCCGCGGTGAGGGGGCCGCCATCCTGGCTGGTGATGCGCAGTCCCTCCAGCGTCGCGGTGACGAGATAGGTGCCCTCTTCTCCATCCGGGCAGCTGCCGCCGAGCGTGTTGGGCGCATGGGGTTCCGGGCCGACGCCTCCCATTCCCCGGACGAGCTGCCCGGTGTCGCACGAGGCCGTGAGCGCGGTGCATCGGGGGGCGAGGAGCGTCGAGTCGTAGTCGGCGATGCCAGGGTTGCGCACCGTCACCGTCACGGGCGCGGTCCGGTGGGCCTTGAGCGCCGTGTCGTAGGCGCGGACCTCCAGGGTGGTGGGGCCATTGAGTTCCTGTCGCGTGTCCCAGGCGAAGTCGAAGGGGCGGGTGTCGTCGCTGGCGAGGAGCACTCCGTTGACCCAGAGGTCCACGCGGCGGATGGCGACGTCATCCCAGGCCAGCACATGCACGCGCGGCGTGTCTCGGACCGTGGTTCCCGGCAGCGGGGTCAGCAGGTGCGCCCAGGGGCGGTGGTCATCGCCAGGGGAGGGCGCGAAGCGGGCCTGGAGCAGCAGGTTGGGTGAGCGCGGCCCGGCCTCCTTCACCCGTCCAGGGATTGCGGCGCCCGCGAGTGCCTCCATCACCTGCGTCGGCGTGGCGGTGGGGTGAGCCTCCAGATAGAGCGCGGCGGCGCCCGCGACGTGCGGTGTGGCCATCGACGTACCGGAGAGCACCTCGGTCGCGCTGTCGTCGGCGATGCCCGCGGAGATGATTTCGTCACCCGGCGCGAACAGGTCGATGCAGGCGCCGTAGTTGGAGAACCACGCCTTCCTGTCCGCGAGGTTGGTGGCACCCACGGTGAGGGCTTCCGGCGTACGGGCCGGTGATCCACCGCATGCGTCGCCGCTGCGATTGCCCGCCGCCACCACCGTGGTGATGCCCGCGGCCACGGCATTGCGGACCGCGAGGTCCAGCGCCTCCGAGGGCTCCATTCCCAGACTGAGGTTGGCGACGGCGGGAGACTCATGGTGGGCGGTGACCCAGTCGATGCCCTCGATGATTCCAGAGACGGTGCCCTCTCCGCCGCAGTCCAGGACGCGCACGGGATGCAGCGTCACCGCCCTGGCCACGCCCCACGTCGAACCGCCGAGCGTTCCCGCGACATGGGTGCCATGGCCGTCGCAGTCCTCCGCGCCACCGTCGGGGTCCACTCCGTCGAAGCCCGCTCCCAGGCGCCCCAGGAACTGCGTGTGCGTCGAGCGGATGCCCGTGTCGATGACATAGGCGTGGACGCCCGCGCCGCCGTGCGTGGGCTGGTAGAGACCATCGAGTGGAAGGTCTTCCTGGTCCACGCGGTCCAGGCCCCAGGAGTCCGTCCTCGGCTCCGCGTACAGGCGCACCCAGGCGTCCTGTTCGACGAGCGCGACGCGTGCATCCGCGCGCAGTGCCGCCACGCTCGCTTCATCGAGCTCGGCCGCGAAGCCCTGGAGCGCATGGGCATACGTGCGGCTCACCTTCGCCGCGTGGGTACTGGCGACGCTCAGTACGTGCTCGCGCGCCTTCTGGGGCAGGAGCATGGCTTGGGTCGCGGGTGGCTTGAGCACGACGATGTAGTGGTGAGGGACGCGCCGTGTCCCGGTGCGCTGGGATGTGGCGGCCTGGGGCGAGAGGTCGGTCGGGTTCGTGCAGCCGCCGAGGACAAACGCTGACAGGACAAGAGACAGGGGTGTGGTGGAACGGAACTTCATGGGTGTGGGCCTGAGAGTGGGCCGACCCCTCTTCCGGGCACAGGGGGGCCCGGAGCGAGGTGGCGTCATGGTGAGCCCGCTTGGACGCCGAAGGACTTCGGGTTGATCAATCCCCGCCTCAGGTTTCTGAGCAGGCTGGGGGAAATCAGGGTGTGCCTGTCAGCGTTCCGGATTGCGCGCCGAGTGACAGCTCGCTGGCACCATCATTGCTGTTGAAAGAGGCTCACTCGATGGGAGCCTTCATGGACTCGAATCAACTGCGCCAGCTCTTCGCGAAGGCCCTGCGAGCCTCGTTGGCTTCCCCTCTGTTGCTGGCCGGTTGCGGCGGCCTGGACCTGAAGGGCTACTCGCCTCCCGTGTGTGAGGACGATTGGAAGCTCTCGATGAGCGGCCTGTCCCCGGCGACCCAGCCGGACCTGGTGCAGCTCCGCCGGAGCCAGGACACCGGGGACGGGAGCAGCAACCCGCGCCTCCATACGGTGCTGTCGTCTTCGGGCACGGCTTGCGCGACGGCGTCCCAGCCCGCGACGTGTCAGGCGGAGCTCGCCGCCCTGGCCCCTCAGGAGGGCTTTCGCTCCGTCTGCAACTTGTTCTGCGAGTCGTACTACCTGGCGACCACGGAAGGCGACACGGTGGCGGCCAAGACTTCGTTGGAGGCACTCATCGGCTTCCTGGGCGCCATCGACACGCCCCAGGAAGCCCTGCTGCGTGTCTTCGCTGACGGTTACACCTTGAGCTGCACCACGCTGGAGCGGGGGGCGGTGAAGGCGAACGGCGATGGCAGCTTCAACGTCGTCGCGACCCAGGGCTTCGCCTGCGGAGAGGGGACCCAGGAGACGCAGTTCGTCCTGGGGGTGTCGGCTTCGGGCGAGGTGGTCGAGAAGGAACGCGACGTCCTGAAGCGCGGCGACAAGGGCTGCAGCGTGGGACGTCGGCCCGCGGGACTCCAATCGGAAGGCTTCGTCGAGTGCGCGGATGCCGTGGGCCGGCACCTGGCCCTCATCGCGCACCTGGAGGCGGCCTCCATCCAGGCGTTCCTGCGGCTGCGCGCGGAGCTGGCGCTGCACGGCGCGGACCTCTCGCTCCAGGACGCGGCGCTTCGCAGCGCGATGGACGAGGTGATGCACACGGAGGTCTGCGGACGTCTGGCCCGGAAGTACGGTGCGACGCCGGAGCGGCCCCAGGTGGCGTCGCTTCCGCCCAGGCCGCTCGCGGAGGTGATGCTCGACAACGCGGTGGAGGGCTGCGTGCGCGAGACGTACGGCGCGCTGGTCGCCCACCACCAGGCCCTGCACGCGGAGGACTCCGAGGTGCGCGAGGCCATGGCGCGCATCGCCGAGGATGAGACGCGGCACGCCGACCTGTCGTGGGCCATTGACCGCTGGGCGAGCACGCGTCTCCCCGAAAGCGAGCGGACAGCCGTGCGTGAGGCTCGGCTGCGCGCCATCGAGGCCCTGCGCGCGGAGGTGGCCGAACCGACGGACTCCGCGCTCATCCGTGAACTCGGCCTGCCCGCGCCCGAGGTCGCCGTGGCCCTGGTGGACACGCTCACTCGCGAGCTCTGGAACTGAGACCTTCTTTGCGACAGGAATAATGCTCCATGAATTCGAATCGATTGCGCGAAATCTTCACGCGGGCGCTGCGTGCCTCGCTGGCCTCGCCCCTGGTGCTGGCGGGCTGCGGCGGCCTGGACCTTGATGGGTATTCACCACCCGATTGCATTAGAACCAATCTCGTGTTCAGAGGCCTTTCACCCGTGGTGCCGACGGACTTCGTCGAGCTGCGCCGTGTCCGCGGGGTCAGGATGGAGCCGCCCTTCACCGAGTCCGTCCTCTCGTCCTCGGGCGTTCGCTGCGCGACGGCCACGGATCAACCGACCTGTCGCTCCAGGCTCGAGGCCCTGACTTCCACGACGGGTTTCCGCACGAGCTGTGGCGAGCTCTTCCCGGAATGCGCGGCGCACTATCTCGCGACCACGCAGGGGGACGTGGTGACAGCGCACAACTCGGTGGAGGCGCTCCTGACCTTCCTGGGCACCATCGACACGCCGCAGGAAGCGGTGCTGCGCGTCTTCGCTGAGAACGACCGTTCCTATCATGTGAGTTGCTCCAAGCTGGAGCACGGGGCCGTGAAGGCGAACGCCGACGGGACCTTCAACGTGGTTGCCACCACGGGTACCGGCTGCGGGGGAGGCGGGCGGTTGACGCAGCATGTGCTGTTGGTTTCGCCCGAGGGCGAGGTGCGCGAGACGCGCAGCGAGCGTCTGGAGACAGGCCCCAGCAACTGCGACGGACGCAGGCCCGCGGGGCTTCGCTCCAATGGCGTGGTCGACTGCTCGGATGCCCTGGGACACCACTTCGCCATCATCGCCCACATGGAGGCGGCCTCCATCCAGGCGTTCCTGCGGCTGCGCGAGGAGCTGGCGTTGCACGGCGCGGGCGTCGAACTCCAGGACGCGGCGCTGCGCAGCGCGATGGAGGAGGTGGCGCACGCGGAGGTCTGCGGACGGCTTGCCCGGAAGCACGGCGCGACGCCGAGCCCCGCCGTGGTGGCAGCGCTTCCTCCGAGGCCGCTCGCGGAGGTGGTGCTCGACAATGCGGTGGAGGGGTGCGTGCGCGAGACGTACGGCGCCCTCGTGGCCTACCACCAGGCCCTGCATGCGGAGGACGCCGAGGTGCGCGAGGCCATGGCGCGCATCGCCGAGGATGAGACGCGGCACGCCGACCTGTCGTGGGCCATTGACCGCTGGGCGAGCACGCGTCTCCCCGAAAGCGAGCGGACGGCCGTGCGCGAGGCTCAGGTGCGCGCCGTGGAGGCCCTGCGCGCGCAGGTGGCCGAGCCGAGCGATGCCGCGCTCATTCGCGAGCTCGGCCTGCCCTCGCCGGAGGTCGCCGTGGCGCTGGTGGACACGCTCGCGCGCGAGCTCTGGAACTGAGGCACGACGCTCGATGACGACAGGCCGACAAGGGGCTCCGCGCGGGCCCTTGTCGTGCGAGGGGCTCGCGCGGGCGAACCCCGACGCTCTCGCAAAGGCCCGCTTCACGTCAGGCGGATGACGGGGGGCTCGCGAGCACCTCTCGCAAGCGCTCCTCCAGGAAGCGCCGCTCGGGCTCGGTGCGCACCAGCGCGAGCGCCCGTCGGTAGGCAGCCTCGGCTTCCCGCCAGCGGCCCAGTCGGCGCAGCAGTTCCGCGCGGGCCGCCGGCAGCAGGTGGTACGCGGTGAGCCTGCCAGAGGACTCCAGGTCATCGACCAGCGCGAGCCCTTGCTCCGGACCGCGCGCCATCGCCACCGCCGCCGCGCGATTGAGCTCCACCACCGGGCCGGGGGTCAGTTCGGTGAGCCGTCCATAGAGGGCGGCGATCTGCTCCCAGTCGGTCTCTTCCGGACGCTTCGCCCGAGCATGGAGCGCCGCGATGGCCGCCTGGACGGTGTAGGGCCCGTGCGCGCCCAACGCCATCGCCGCATCGAGCTGCTTCAACCCCTCTCCAATCTCCTCGGCCTCCCACAAACTCCGGTCCTGCCGGTCCAACAGCACCAGCCCTCCATCCTCGGCCACGCGCGCGCGGCGACGCGAGTGATGAAGCAGCATCAACGCCAGCAGCGAGGCCACCTCGGGATGGAGCGGAAGCAGCGAGCGCGCCAGCCTCGCCAGCCGCAGTGCCTCCGCGCACAGGTCCGTGCGCAATAGCTCCGTGCCCTCCGTCGCGGCATGTCCCTCCGAGAAGAGCAGGTAGATGGCGTGCAACACGCCTCGGGTGCGCTCGGCCAGCGCATCCGCCTCCGGAATGACGTAGGGGATGCGCGCATCGCGAATCTTGCGCTGCGCCCGCACCAGTCGCTGCGCCATCGTCGCCGCGGGCACCAGGAACGCGCGGGCCACTTCCTCCGTTGTCAGGCCGCACAGCGTGCGCAGCGCCAGGGCCACCTGGATGTCCTCCGCCAGCGCGGGGTGGCAGCAGGTGAACAGCAGCCGGAGCGAGTCATCTGGATGGTCCTGCCAGTCCCTCCCATCCAGCGGCGAGGCGAGCTCCTGCTCCAGTCGCGCGATGACCTCCAGCGCGTCCACGCGCGCGCCGAGCCGGGCCCCCCTGCGCACCCGGTCCACCGCCTTGTTCTTCGCCGCGCGCAGGAGCCACGCCCGAGGCTCCTTCGGCACACCCTCGCGCGGCCACTGGAGGAGCGCCGCCTCGAAGGCCTCCTGCACCACCTCCTCGGCCGAGCCGAAGTCTCCGCCCATGACCCGGATGACCGTGGCCACGATGCGGCCATAGTCGGCGCGCCAGGTCTGTTCGAGCAGCGACGGCAGGTCCGTCATGAAGACTCCACCCAGGCCCCGAGGCACCGCCCGGGGCCCGAGCAGCGGGCCTCAGCCCGCGGACTCGGAGAGTTCCCACACCGGGCGGATCTCGATGCAGCCCAGCCGCGCACTGGGAATGCGCGAGGCGAGGGCGATGGCCTCGTCGAGGTCCTTGGCCTCCACCAGATAGAAGCCTCCGAGCTGCTCCCGCGTCTCCGCGAAAGGCCCGTCCGTCGTCAGCCGCTTGCCGTCGCGCACGCGCACCGTCGTCGCTGTCTGTGTCGGTTGCAGCGCCTCGCCCGCGATGAGGTTGCCGCTCTTCTGGACCGAGTCCGTGTAGGCGAAGTACTCACCCAGGAATTGCTCGGACTCCTCCTTGGACTTCGACTCCCAGGCCTTCTCGTTCTCGTAAATCATCAGCAGGTACTTCATGGGTCGGTCCTCACGGTGTTGGGGGAGCAGACGCTCCCGCCCAGGAATCGAACGGGAGGGAGGCGAATCGACAGCCTATTTCCGGAGGATTTCCGGACCGCGTCAGGAGGGTGTCCCCAAAGGGGAGAAGTGACTGAAGGGGCCATGGCCCCGCCCCAGGGCGAGGGGGTGCTCCAGGGCGGCGGTGACGTGGGCCTTCGCGCGCCGGGTGGCCTCACGGGCGTCCTGCCCCAGCGCGAGCCAGGCGGCGATGGCGGCGGACAGCGTGCAGCCGGTGCCGTGGGTGTTGTGCGTCTTCACCGCGCGCAGGAACAGCGTCTCCATCCGCTCGCCGTCGAACCAGACGTCCAGGCCGCGCAGCTCCCCGGACATGCCTCCGCCCTTGATGAGCACCGCGCGCGGCCCGAGCCCGTGGATTCGCCGCGCGGCCTCCTTCATGTCGTCCAGCGTGTTCAGCGCCATCCCCGCGAGCAGCTCCGCCTCATGGCGATTGGGGGTGACGACGTCGGCGAGGGGAAGCAGGTGCTCCTTCAAGGCGCCGACGGCCGAGTCGTCGATGAGGCGCGCTCCGGCGCGGGACACCATGACGGGGTCCACCACGAGCGGGCCGGGCTTCAGGGCCTTCAGTCGCCAGGCGACGACGGAGATGATTTCGGCGTTGACGAGCATGCCCGTCTTCACCGCGCCCACGCCCAGGTCGTCGACGACGGCGTCCATCTGCGCGGCCACGGCGGCGGCGGGCAGGACGTCCACGCGGGTGACGCCCCGGGTGTTCTGCGCGGTGATGGCCGTGAGCGCGGTGGTGCCGTGGACACGGTGGAATGAGAAGGTGTTCAGGTCCGCCTGGATGCCGGCGCCACCACCGCTGTCGGAGCCGGCGATGGTGAGAGCCGTCGGCACGGGCTTGGGAGTCTCCATGGGCCGCATGCTGCGGCACCCGGAGCGTGGGAGCCACCCCAAACTCCGGGCACGGGCCCGCCTGGTCGCGAGCCCGCACCCGGAGTCATCCCGGCATCAGATGACGCTGCCCAGCGTCAGGAAGACGACCTCCGCCGCGCGCACCTCACCCAGGTTGGTGAAGCTCGTCGTGTCGATGAGCAGGGTCCACTCACCCAGGAGGCTCCGGTCATAGAAGGAGTTGGTGGCCGGGGTGGAGCCGCCCAGGGCGATGCTGCACGAGTCCGTGAACGAGGCCGACTGGAAGGGCGTGGTGCACGTCGCGTTGGCGAGGTCGCACGCCGGCGGGCCGGAAGCGCAGGCGGAGAAGGGCACGTAGTGAAGCACCTGCCGGTTGCCTCCGGAGGTGTAGTCGTCCTTGCTCAGCAGCTCGAACTCGGCGAAGTGGTTGCCGAGCTTGAAGCCATCCATCGTGTCGCGCACCAGCACGGCCGACACGTTGGCCGTCGCGCCGCTGGTGGTCACCACGTTGACGCGCACGTTGCGCACGCGGTGGCCCTTGCGCAGCGCCAGGTCCGGCGAGGCCGCCAGGTCCGTCGCCGTCACCTGGAAGCGCGCGCCCCGGTACGTCGTGGTCCCGTTGACCAGCTCGCCCAGGGGCTTGAGCCGCTCCAACTCGTTGCCCGACAGCGCGTGGAAGGCGCCGGCGGGCAGGCGCCGGTAGTACTGCGCCGGACTCTGCACGGTGTGCGAGGCCAGGCTGTCCAGGCCCTCCACCAGCCGCGTCTTCATGTCCGGGTAGTTGCCCAGGTGGAAGTCGATGTTGTCGCGGAAGGAGACGGGAATGGCGCTGCCGCCGGTGCTCGGGTCGAAGGGCAGGTACTGGTACTCCGCCACGCGGATGAGCTCCCAGTAGCGCATCGTGAGCTGGTCCAACGTCCGCAGTGCCCGCGCGTACACCTGCTGGCCGATGAGCAACTGGTCGAACTTCCGCAGCTCCGTGCCGCTGCCGAAGTGGAGGATGTCGTTGAGCGCGTCGCGCGCCGCCACCGCGTTGCGCTGGCGCAGGAGCGTCGTGTCGCGCTCCATCAGCGCCAGCTTGTAGTCCGCCTGGGCCTTGATGAGCTGGGCCTGCAGGTCCAGCAGGTCCAGGGTTATCTCCACCTGGGACTGGGCCAGGATTTCCTTCTTCACCTCGTCCGAGATGACGCTGCGCGCCGGGTTCTTCTGGTTGCCGTTGATGATGTCCCAGAGCTGCGTGCCGCCCGTCTTCAGCGTGTCCTTGAAGGGCTTGCTCTTGGCCGCCTCGGCGCCGCTGGTCTTCAGGGCCTCCCACACCTGGGAGTGGAAGGACGTGCTCGCGCTGCTCGTCGACCCCGCGCCGGGCACGGGCGTGGCGCTGGCCTCCGACTTGAAGCTCTTCTTCATCTCACTCCACATGCTCTCCGCGCCATTCCCAACCAGGTCGGCGGCGAATTGTCCCCCGTACGAGGCGGCCACCTTGCCGATGACATCCAGGACGAAGTCCGCGAAGTCCTTGTTGTTGGCGTTGTAGTGGTTGGTGATGCGGGTGTCCGTCGCCTGGATGCTCTCGGTGAGCTGGGTGATGGCGGCCTTGCGGTTGTTCATGGACGTCTGCAGGGCGGTCAGCGCCGCGTTCGCCGCGGTGATGCGCTGGCTGTCCGCGGCCTCCTGGGCCTCCAGCGCGATGACTTCGGCGTTCATCGCGACCTGGTTCTGCGTCATCCAGGCGGACAACTGCATGCCATTGGAGAGCGCGAGCCACTGGTTCACGGAGCTGTCCAGCACGTCGTAGAGCGAGTCGAACTCCGCGCGGAGTTGCTCGTAGCGCAGGTGCGAGTTGAAGGGGGTCTCCCTGGCCAGACCGTAGAAGTTGCGCTGGCCCTGGAGGTAGCTCAGGCGGGTGACGTCGTGGGCCATCAGCGGGCACAGCGCGCCGTACAGGTACGCGGATGAGAAGGGCGCCTGCGCGTCGAGCGGCTCGTCACACACGAGGCCCGCCTGCGCGAGGATGCCCCCCATCTCCATGATGTTCTGCGTGTAGACGAAGGCGGCCCGCTCCAGCTCGCCGCGCTTGAAGAGGGTGTTGCCGTTCGCCTGGTTCACCCGCCACGCCTGGGGAGCGAGCAGCACGCGGAGCATGTCCACGTCCCGGCGCGCCGAGCGGAGGATGCGCTGCGTCCCGGCGATGCCCGCGGTGCCCGCGACGCCCGCGGTGGACTTGGTGCCCAGGAAGCAGGTGCGCTGCTCTTCCCGGGGAATGCACAGGTAGGTCTCCCAGTGCTCACAGGTTCCCGGAGGGGACTCGAGCACCGTCACCGACACCGTCTTGAAGGGGCGGTTGCCTCCCAGGCCCTTCTTGCCGCCGCCGGGCGCCACGGTGACGAGCTCCGCGCGCGTGTCCACGTAGCGCCCGTTGTAGGACTCCGACAGGGACACGTCGTGGAAGGTCTGCACCTTGTTCTTGCACGCCAGGTCGCCGATGAAGGGGCTGTTGCGGCAGGTTTCGTCGGCGCAATCCTTGAACCCGTCGTTGTCGTTGTCCAGCCCGTCCGTGCACTGCGCATAGGTGTTCTCCTGCGCGCCGCAGACGCTTCCCGTCAGGGGGCTGTTGCTGCACTGGAAGTCATAGCAGTCCGTCCAGTTGTCCCCGTCGTTGTCCACGCCGTCGGCGCACGTGGCCGCGGTGGCCTCCTGGAGGAAGGGGTAGTCGTCCGGCTCGCACACCTTCGCGTACGGATTGCTCGCGCAGTTCGAGTCCTGGCAGTCCGTCTTGCCGTCGCCGTCGTTGTCCAGTCCGTCCGAGCAGGCCTGCGGGGTGCGCTCGGTGCCGCAGGCGGAGAGCACGCGCGGGTTGAAGCGGCACTCGTAGTCAGCGCAGTCCTTGTGGCCGTCCAAATCGTTGTCGAGGCCGTCCGAGCACGCCGCGTCGCTCGCTTCTTCCAGGCCGCTGGTGAGGACCAGCGCGGGGCCCAGGCCGCAGTAGGGATTGCCGAGGCAGCCCGGATCCGAGCAGTCACCCAGCCCGTCGCCGTCATTGTCGAGCAGGTCGCGGCACTCCTCGTCGCCGCCCTCGCCCTGCGCTCCACACGTCGTCGAGTGGTTCAGACACGAGTAGTCCGCGCAGTCGACGTACCCGTCGCCGTCGTTGTCCAGCGTGTCGCCGCAGGCGTCTTCGGAGAACTCGCTGTTGGACGGACGCGACTGCTGACAGAAGCCGCGCAGGCGGCACTTGGTGTCCGCGCAGTCCACGGCGCCATCTCCGTCGTTGTCCTTGGCGTCGCTGCAGGCCTCGGCGGAGGACTCCTTCTGGATGGGACCCCAGGACGCGTCAGCGCACACCGTGACGTGGGGGTTCTTGGAGCAGGCGTAGTCCTGGCAGTCCGCGAAGCCGTTGTGGTCATTGTCGATGCCGTCGGCGCACTGGGCGTTGTCCGCCTCGGTCAGCAAATCACACAGGGCGATGGCGGGGTTCCACCGACAGCGCAGGCTCTGGCAGTGCAGCGCCTCGTCCATGAAGCACTGCTCGGGCGTCACCGGGGAGGCCTTGTTCGGCTCGTTGACCAGGCCGGGGCCGCGCAGGGACGTGTAGCGGATGACGACGTCGCCGGAGCGTCCGCCGTTGCCGCCGTTGCTGCCGTTCTGCGGCGGCTTGACGATGGTGCCGGTGCAGTTGAGCTTGGGGTCGGGACCGTTGTTGCCGGTGATGGTGTGGGAGATGGCGATCGGCGGGCCATCCGCGCCCAGCCAGCCGTCCTCGCCCCGCTCGCCCGTGGTGTTGACGCGCACGCCGTCGAGGACGTTGGTGTAGAGCACGAAGCTGCCGCTGTTCTGCCCGTTGCGTCCGGGGGGGACAATCGCGTCGGTCGGGTCCGGGTCGGCCTGCGCGGTGCGCACCACGGGAAGGGTCCGCAGAGGGAAGCCTCGGGACGTGTAGGCGCCAGAGGCGATGACGAGCGTCGCGCCGCCCGTGTCCACCGGACCCGCCAGCTCGACGACGGGGGCCACCACGACGACGGCCGCGTACTTGCGCTGGGTCGGGTCCTGCTCGGAGACCTCGAACAGGTTGGCGCACGCGTGACTGAATGAACAGGCGTTGCCGGGCAATGTCTGCCAGTTGACGACAGGGTTCTGCAGGGCGACGACACCGTCCGCGTGAGGCAGCAGGGCCTGATTGCCCTTGAGGAACACGGGATAGTCGCGGGCATAGGACGTCAGCACGCGCACCTTGTCGGTGGGCACGTGGCGCCCGGAGAGCACGCCGCGCAGGTCGTCGAAGCGGGGGCTGGGGAGCACCGCGAGCAGCTCGCCCACCGTGGTGTCCATCGTCGCGGGCGCCGCGGGAAGGCCGCGCAGCTCCGAGAACTCCATGGGCGAGGAGAAGGCCAGCGGCTGCGCGGTGGTGCCCGTCTCCAGCTCCGAGGATGTCCCATCGTCTCCTGGCGGCGTGCTGTCTCCACAGGCGCCCAGCACCAGCGCGCAGGCCATTCCCCAGACTCGCCGCCGGCTCCGGCGGATGCTTCCCAAGAAGTTCATCGTGGTTGCTCCTTTGCTGGCGAGCTGAACGGGGTCCCTGGGATTCCTTCTCCGAGAATTCGTGGCACGCCGGAAATGGGAGCTGAAAGGAGTTACCATCCACGCCCCATGGCCCCTCGCTTCCGCCCCACTCGCGGCGTCCTGCTGTTGTTGTGTGCGTTCGTGCTGTGTCCGGCCCTGGCCGCCGAGGCCCGGACCGCCCTGCTTCGAGTGGACGGGCAATGGCAGCTCCAGGTGGATGGGCGCCCCTATGTCGCCAAGGGCGTCACCTTCAGCGGCAGTGGCAGCTCCGCCGCGTATGAGCAGGACTGCGCGAAGCTGGCGGCCCTGGGCGTCAACACGCTGCGCACCTGGGGCGTGGGCGCGGAGACGCCGCTGCTCCTGGACGCCGCGCACAAACACGGCCTCAAGGTCCTCGTCGGGCTGTGGATGCGGCACGGCCAGCCCGGCGCGGAGGATGACGACTCCTTCGACTACCTCACCGACACGGCGGGCATGAAGAAGCAGCGCGCGGACACGCTGGAGAGCGTGCGGCGCTTCAAGGACCACCCGGCGGTGCTGGCCTGGGGCGTGGGCAACGAGGTCATCCTCAACAGCCCCAGCGACGCGGCGAAGGAGGCCTACGCGCGCTTCCTGGAGGGCGTGGTCCAGGACATCAAGAAGTCGGACGCGAACCACCCGGTCATCTCCGTGGACGCGTGGGTGCTCGCGGTGAAGTGGTGGGAGAAGTTCGTCCCGTCGCTCGACGCGTATGGGCTCAACGTCTACGGCCGGGGCATCCATGCGCTTCCGGACGCGCTGAAGAAGGAGGGCGGTACCAAACCCTGGCTCATCACCGAGTTCGGCGCGCAGGGCGAGTGGGAGGCTCCCAAGGACGTCCACGGCATTGCCCGCGAGCCGGACGACCAGGAGAAGTACGCCGTCATCGTCGATGCGTGGAACAACGCGCTGGCGCCTCACGTGAAGGCGGGCAACTGCCTGGGCCTGTTCGTCTTCAACTTCAGCTCGACGTTCGACCACACCAGCCTCTGGCTCGGCATGTTGTCGGGCAAGTCGACTCGGCCCGCATGGCACGCGGTGCGCGAGGCGTACTCCGGTCAGAAGCCGGCGACGCCCCTGCCCGAAATCAAGGGCCTCACCGTGGAGGGCGTGAAGAAGGAGCCCACGGGGACCTGGGCGGACGTGCGCCTCGAGGCGAAGCCGGCCGACGACAAGCCGCTGGAGATCTCCTTCGCCTACAACTTCCGGGGCGCGGCCACCCGGTTCGAGCGCGGCGAAGTCATCCGCCTGCGCTCCACGCCCGGCGCCACACCGGGCTCGTGGCGCGTGAAGGTCCCCTCGGTGAAGGGCCCCATCAAGCTGTACGCGCTCGCCAGGGACGCCTCCGGCAACCTGCTGATGGCGACCAGCTCCCTGGTGCCACCCTCGGCCCCGTGAGCCGGCTCACCTGTCTCAAACACACACTCCGGGCGTTGGCGACAGGACTGCCCGTTTGTTGGATTGGGACGGATTTTTCCGATTTTTAAGAAATTAAAAGGAAGGCGAGGAGTCCGGTAGTAGGGTCGGCGGGGCATGAGTCCCGAATCGTCTTCGCGTCCCACACCCCCGGACGGGCCTTCGCGTTTCACTCGTCGCCGAGCCATCGCCTTGCTGGGCGGTGGGCTCCTGTTGTTGGCCGTGGGGCTCGTGGCCCGACGTGGCGGCGACGGCGTCGTCCCGGTCGAGTCGGCGGAGCCAGGCTCCGCCTCCGGTGTCGCCCCTTCACGCCGTGGGCCGGTCAAGCCGGGCGCTGCTCCAGGCGCTGGAGCAGGGGAGGAGGCCGTCGCGGGAGCGCCCCGGTACGACGCCACCACCTGCTGGAAGGACCTGGAGCGCTTCAACGAGGGCGTGAGTCTCGACACGTTCCGCGAGTGGGCCGCGCCGCTGCTCTCCTCCAGGGACCCGCTGGTCCGCATGTACTTGAAGGAGCGCCTGACGGAGCTCATCGGCAACGACGCGGGTCGGGCGAATGAGGTGCTGGGGTGGACGCGTGAGGCCGGGCCGAAGGAGTTCAAGGTCTTCGCGATGGCGCTGAAGGACTCGGAGGCCGTCCATCTGCCGGAGGTCTCCCGGAAGATTGTCGAGCTGGGGCTGGACGCGACGCTGGAGCCGGAGCGGCGCGCCGGGGTGCTGTCCTCGCTGGACACGCAGAAGCAGCTGTCACCCGAGGTGCTCACGCGACTGACGGACTTCGCCAAGGACCCGGCGTCGGGCGAGGCGGGCTGGGCGGCGGCGCGGACCATCGCCCGGGTGATGAAGAACGACCATGAGCGGACCGCGAACGCGGCGCCATACCTGGACAAGCTGTTGAACATCGGCACGCAGTCGCTCGACGAGCACGTCCGGTACATGGCGCTGTCGACGCCCATGGAGACCGCGCCGGTGCTGGACGCGAGCGCCACCGACGGCTACGCGAAGGTCCTCACCACCGAGGGCAGTCCCGACGGACGCGGCGCGGCCGCGCACAACCTGTCGCTGTCCGAGGACCGGGCGAAGGTGTTGGAGACCTTCGCGAGCGCCTTCGAGCCGGAGAAGGACGTGTGCGTGCGCTGGGCGCTGTTCCGCTTCTCCGCGCGCGCCGCCGGAAAGGACGCGCTGCCCGTCATGGCGAACATGGCGCTCGTCGACCCGCGCTTCCAGGCGACGTACCAGGACTTCGAGCGCATCTACGCCAGTGGCGTCGTCGACTTCGAGCGCGTGTGGCTCGCGCTCGCGGACCAGGACCCCTACGGCTGCCTCCACCGCGACTGAGCTCTCCATGACGCGCACCTTCCTGCTGGCCCGGGCGCTCTGCCTGCTGACGTCGTTGTCCCTCCTGGCTCCCTCCCCGTCCCTCGCCCAGGCGACGGGGACTCCGCTCCCTCCACCCGCGCTCCAGCCGGAGACATGCTCCGTCGAGGGCTTGATGGACTCCATCCGGCGCGGGCTCCAGTCGAAGTCTCCGGCATACCGACGCTATCTGCGCGAGCTGCTGAAGGAGTCCGCCGTCACGCTGCCAGAGGAGCAGCTTCGCGCGGCCTTCGAGCGCGAGACGGAGCCCCTCATGGTGGAACACCTGGCGGCGGCGCTGGCCGCGAAGACGGACCGGGGCGAGAGCGTGGCCACCCTCCAGCTCGTGGGGAAGCGGGCCTCGCAAGACGCGGACCCCGCCGTGCGCGCCGCCGCCACGCGGGCCCTGCGCCGCACGAGCGCGGAAGAGCACACCGGGGATTTGTACTCGCGGCTGGTGCGCGATGCCTCGCCGGAGGTGCGGATGGAGGCCGCGACGAATCTCATCGAGGACAACCAGTTCGTCTACGCGGGGTTCCACGGGCCGGCATCGGACACGGCGGTGGCGGCGGCTGCGGCTTCGAGCGATTCGAAGGTGACGGCGCGAATCCTGGGCAACATCTCCACGGCGGCCATCAGCAAGGAGTCGGCCGAGCAGCTCCACACGCTCTTGCGCGGCGATGACGCGGAGGTGCGCGCGGCGGCGGCGAAGGCGCTGGGAGGCGTGCCCGCGCCGGAGATGTCCCGCGCGCGCCAGACGCTGGTGGCGCTGTACCGCGATGAGTCGGACGTGGGCGTGCGCACGTCCATCCTCCAGAGCCTCGCCCGGCTGGGCTTCGCCAGCGCGGTGCCGGAGCTGCGGGGCTTGCGCAACGTCGACCCGCGCCTCGTGCCGGAGGTCGACGCGTGGATTCGAGCATTGAGTACGGGTCTTCAGGAGTGGAGCCTGATCCTGAGGGAGAAGCAGCGGTTGCAGCAGGCTCGATGAGCAGCAGTCCTTCTGGGGGCCGCATGGGCGGCCCGAAAGGAACAACGATGCGTAGCCCCAAGTCGCGCCTCGCGGCGCTGACGGCCCTGGTAGCCCTCCCCACCGCCGCACTCGCCTACACCGCCGTCGCGCCGTACCCCAGCACGGTGACGGCCACCACGTACTACTCCAGCGGCACGTACCACGGTGCCGTGGACGTCGCGAACTCGCGCTGCAACTACTGGGGCGCCGAGACGGGCGTCTCCGCCACCGTCTATTGGAACGTGACGGTCCGCACCTCCGGCGTCGTCTGCAATGGCAATGGCAGCGGCAACCAGAACGAGGCGCTGCTCAACCTCGGCAGTGGTTGGTCCTTCCGCCAGTGGCATTGGATCAAGACCAGCGACTCCTATGACCGCACCTGCAACCGCTGCCAGGTCGGCAACCTGGGCGGCACCGGCAACGCCACCGGTGCGCACTCGCACTTCCAGAAGGACCAGTACGGCACGAAGAACACGTCCTGGTACTCGTCCTACACCTCGAAGGGCGAGGCCTTGGACCGTGGTGAGCTGATGGGCTACATCTGACAGCCCGTGGTTGTCTGACGACGCTCCACTGAGCGTCGTTGGACCCGCACCGGCCAGGGAAGCAGGGGCCCCGTGTCCCGCCTCCCTGGTCCGGTGTACGCGCGGCCCTGCGTCAACTTGACGCGCTCGCGAGGAGGGGACTCCCGGGGTAAGAAGAGGCGTGTTCCGCCCGCCCACCGACTCGCAGGCGGCCCCGCGCGGCCCCTTGTGGTCGAGACATCCGTCGCCGCGCTCCGCCTTTCATCGCTCCGCCCAGGACGTGGTGGACCTCCTGTCGTCCAGCGCGATTGCCCTGGGCTGGTTGGTGCGCCTGCGCTGGCACGCCGTCGGGGGCACCGCGCTGACGGTGTTCGTGGCCGTGCGAGTGCTGGGGCTGGACCTCCCCGTGGTGCCGTTGCTCGCGGTGGTGGCGACGACAGGCGTATCCAACCTGCTCCTCGCGCTGTGGCTTCGCCGCGCGCCGGTGGTGAAGTCCCATCACCTGGGAGGAGTGCTCGCGTTCGACATCATGCTGCTGACGGCGCTGCTCGCGCTGTCCGGTGGCCCCGACAACCCGTTCGCCATGCTGTACCTGGTGCACGTGGCCCTTGCGGCGCTGGTGCTGGGGCCTCGCTGGACCTTCGGCCTGTCGCTCCTGTCCATCCTGGGGCCCGCGCTCCTGGTCAACTTCCATGTCCCGCTGCGGGAGCTGGCGCACGTCTCCGGTTCGATGCCGGCGAACTCGCGACATGTGTTGGGGATGTGGGTCGCCTTCACGCTGACGGTGATGCTCATCGCGCTGATGGTGGCGCGGGTGTCCGCCGCGCTGCGAGACAGGCAGGAGGCCCTGGTCCGCGCCCAACTGCTCACGGTGCGCGCGGAGAAGCTGGCATCCCTGAGCACGTTGGCCGCGGGCGCGGCGCACGAGCTGGGGACGCCGCTGGGGACCATCGCCATCGCGGCCAACGAGCTGGAGGCCCTCATCCTGGAGGAGCCGCACGAGGCGCTCGAGGACGCGCGCCTCATCCGGGACCAGGTGGAGCGGTGTCGCGACATCCTGGAGCGGATGAGCGCGCGGGCGGGGCAGACCTATGGCGAGGTGCCGGAGCCGACGACGACCAGCGTGGTGCTGGAGCGCCTTCGCGAGCAGCTATCGGCGGGGGAGCTTGCGCGCCTGCGCTTCGCGGAGGGCCCGGACCTGTCGCTGTGTTTTCCCATGCGCGGACTGGTCCAGGTGCTGGCCAACCTCGTGCGCAATGGCCTGCACGCGAGCGACGCCTCCCAGTCACCTGTCACGGTGAGCGTGCGCGGCGACGCGGGGCGGACGACCTTCGTGGTGGAGGACCAGGGCACGGGCATTCCGCGTGACGTGCTGGCGCGCCTGGGCGAGCCGTTCTTCACCACCAAGCCCGCGGGGCAGGGCATGGGGTTGGGTTTGTTCCTGGGGCAGACCTTCGCGGAGCTGTGCGGCGGACGGTTGGAGCTGTCGTCGGAAGAGGGCAAGGGAACGCGCGCCACGCTCGACCTGCCGTGCCGGAGGGAGCCTGTCCATGCCGCGGCCTGAGGTGTCCCCCGTGGTGCTCGTCATCGACGACGACGAGCCCTATCGCGAGCGATTGGTGAAGGCCTTCGGTCGAAAGGGCTTCGCGGCGCATGGCGCGGGCAGCGCGAAGGAGGCGCTCGAGTGTGCGCCCGTGCTGCGCCCCGGCTACGCCGTCATCGACCTGCGTCTGCCGGACGGCTCCGGGTTGGACCTGGTCCGTGAGCTGAAGGCGCTGGATGCGCGCACGACGATGGTGGTCCTCACCGGCTACGGGAGCATCGCCACCGCGGTGGAGGCCGTGCGGCGGGGCGCCACGCACTACCTCTCCAAGCCCGTGGACGTGGACGACATCCTGCTCGCCTTCGCGGGGGCCACGCTGCCGGCGGGCGAGGCCGTGGCGTTGGAACATCAGGTGCCGTCCCTGGCGCGCGCGGAGTGGGAGCACATCCAGCGCGTGCTCGCGGATTGCGGTGGCAACATCTCCCAGGCGGCTCGGCTGCTGCGCATCCAACGCAGGAGCCTTCAGCGAAAGCTGTCCAAGCACCCCGTGCGGCAGTGATTGACGCGGGGTGCGTCACCAAGACGCACGAGGCGGCGCGCGCGGTCCGGTAGGGTGACAGGCGTCGGAGGCTCGATGTCCCTGCCGCGCGCCGTCTCGCTCCCGCGCTTCTTCATTCGGCGACGAGGCCACGAGCGCCGGTCCTCGTCGGAGGCGGAGCGGTGAGTGCGATGGCGTACCCGGTGGTGCTCTTCATCCATTCGTGGCTGCGCTGGGCGGTGGTGCTGCTCGTCCTGCTCGCGCTGGGCAAGGCCCTGCGGGGCTGGTTCGGCGGCGGGGCCTGGACTCCCGCGGACCGGCGGCTCCAGGTGCTCGCGGTCGCCGCCTTCGATACCCAGATGTTGCTGGGGATGATTCTCTACTTCGGCCTGAGTCCCTTCACGCCCCCCGCGCTGGAGGGCGGGCTGCGCGCGAGCCTGTCCGTTCCCTCGCTCCGGTTCTTCAGTGTCGAGCATCCGACGTTGATGCTGCTGGCGCTCGCCACCGTGCACGTGGCGTCCGCGCTGAGTCAGCGCGCGGAAGCCCCCGTGTCGCGTCACCGCCTGTGGGCCCTGGGCCTCCTGCTCGCGATGCTCCTGGTCGCATTCGCGATTCCCTGGGCTGGACTGTCCCACGGCCGTCCCCTGTTCCGAGGCTTCTGAGGTCCGCGTCCATGTATGACTTCCTCTGGCTGCTGATGATGGCTCCTCTCGCGCCGAGCAAGCCTCGCGTGGGGAGGACTCCCGTGTCCTATCTGTCCGAGGTGCCTCGGCAGAGCCCTCGCATCGCTCCGCCCGCGCCGCCCGTGCGTCGCTCCCGCCGCACGCGGGCGAACTCGCGGCGTCCGCGAGACCCGGCCTCGCGGTGAGGCGCGAAACAGGGGCGTGACTCCCACCTTCGTTGAGTGGAGCGCGCGCCGGAACATTCGGCTTGTGGTGACGGGCGACATGCCGGAACCTTGTCGCGATGATGCGTGCTCTTCCGGTCATGGCCTCGGTGGTCTTCCTCGCGAGTGCCGGAGGATGTCGGCGTCAGCCCGACTCCGAGGCGGCGCGATGGGAGTCGTTACCTCCGGTGGACGCGCGCGAGCTGCGTTCGCTGGACATGTTCCAGCGCATCGAGGACCCGGCGCAGCGCTCACGCGCGCTGTTCCTGGAGACCAGTCGTGTCTACCTCCATCCGCGCTGCTCGAACTGTCACCCCGACGGCGACAGCCCCTATCAAGACTCCGGTGAGATGCTCCACAACCCTCCGGTGACGCGAGGCCCCGAGGACAAGGGGGTCGTGGGCATGGAGTGCACGGGGTGTCACCAGGAGCGGAACCTGGAGCTCGCGAGGGTGCCGGGGGCGCCGAACTGGCACCTGGCTCCGCGCTCCATGTCCTGGGTGGGCAAGAGCCCCCGCCAGCTGTGTGAGCAGCTCAAGGACCCCGCGCGGAACGGAGGCAAGACGTTGGAGCAACTGGTCGAGCACAACGCTCATGACAAGCTGGTGGCGTGGGGATGGGCTCCGGGCTCGGGCAGGCAGCCCGCGCCGGGGACCCAGGCGAGGTTCGGGGAGCTGGTCGCGGCCTGGGTGGCCACGGGCGCGCAGTGCCCCAGCGAGGAGGTACGGCCATGAGCATCCGGGTGCGAGTCAACGGAGTCGAGCAGGAGCTGGACGTCGACCCGGAGATGCCGTTGCTGTGGGCCCTGCGCGACGTGCTCGGCCTCACCGGGACGAAGTACGGCTGCGGTCAGGCGTTGTGTGGCGCGTGCAGCGTGCACCTGGATGGACAGGTGGTGCGCGCGTGCGTGACGCCCATCCGTCGCGCGGACGGGCGCGAGGTCACCACCATCGAGGGGTTGTCTCCCGATGGGGGCCATCCGCTCCAGCGCGCGTGGGTGGAGCTGGGCGTGCCGCAGTGTGGGTTCTGCCAGTCCGGGCAGCTCATGTGCGCGGCGGCGCTGCTGGCGAAGAAGCCACAGCCCACGGACGCGGACATCGACCAGTCGCTCGCGGGCAACCTCTGCCGCTGTGGGACGTACACGCGCATCCGCGCGGCCGTGAAGAAGGCCGCGGGCGTGCCTGACTCGAAGTAGCGAGGATGCGATGAGCCAGCAGCCCGTGGAGTTCACCCGGCGTTCCTTTCTCGAAGGACTCAACCTCTCCGTCGGCGGGCTGGCCCTGGGCCTGGTGCCCACGGTGTCGGCCGAGGCGGCCGCTCCGGGCGTGGGCGCGAAGTCGGCGCCGGAGTTGCGGCCCAACGTCTTCGTGCACGTCGCGGCGGATGGTCTCGTCACCATCGTCTGTCACCGCTCGGAGATGGGGCAGGGCATCCGCAGCTCGATGCCGGTGGTCATCGCGGACGAGCTGGGCGCGGACATGGCCCGGGTGAAGGTCGTCCAGGCGGTGGGAGACGCCGTCTACGGGGACCAGAACACCGACGGCTCCAGCAGCATCCGTGGCGTCTTCCAGGCGCTGCGCCGCACGGGCGCCACGGCGCGCACCATGCTGGTGGCCGCGGCGGCGAAGCGTTGGAAGGTGAAGCCGGAGCAGTGCGAGGCGCGTGACCACGCCGTGTACCTTCGGGGGTCGGAACGCTCGCTGGGCTTTGGTGAGCTGGTGGCGGACGCGGTGAAGCTGCCCGTCCCCAAGCCGGAGGCCGTCCAGCTCCGGCCGCTCTCGGAGCTGCGCCGGGTGGGCACGGAGCTGCCGCTGCTCGACGGGCCCGCGTACGTCACGGGCAAGGCCGTGTTTGGCGCGGACGTGAAGTTGCCGGGGATGCTCATCGCGGTGGTGGCCCGTCCGCCCGTGGTGGGCGGAAAGGTGACCCGCTTCGACGCGACGCGGGCGCTCGCGATTCCAGGGGTGAAGCAGGTGCTGGAGCTGCCCACGCCTCAGCGTCCCTATCTGTTCCAGGGCTGGGGCGGCGTGGCGGTGCTGGCGGAGAACACCTGGGCGGCGATGCGCGGTCGCGAGGCGCTGGACATCACGTGGGAGAACGGTCCCAACGTGTCCTACGACTCGGAGAAGTACCGCGAGGCGCTGTTGGAGTCGGTCCGAGCGCCGGGCAAGCCGGCCCGGTCCGTGGGCGACGTGGACAAGGCGCTGGCCAGTGCGGCGCGTGTGGTGGAGGCCGAGTACTACGCGCCTCACCTGTCCCATGCGCCCATGGAGCCGCCGGTGGCGCTGGCGCGTGTGGAAGGGGGCGTGTGCGAGGTGTGGGCGCCCACGCAGCACCCGCAGGCGGCGCGCTCCGAGGCGGCGAAGATGGCGGGGCTGCCGGAGGACAAGGTGACGGTGAACGTCACGCTCCTCGGTGGTGGCTTCGGGCGCAAGTCGAAGGCGGACTTCGTCGCGGAGGCGGTGTTCCTCGCGAAGGCGGCCGGGGTGCCGGTGCGCGTGCAGTGGACGCGCGAGGACGACATCCGTCACGACTACTACCATTCGGCCAGTGCGCAGCGGTTGAGCGCCGGATTGGATGCGAAGGGCAAGCCGACGGCGTGGCTGCATCGCACGGCCTTTCCGGCCATCCGCTCGACGTTCTCCGAGGACGTGACGGGGCCGGTGGCCAGGGACTTGAACCAGGGTGTGTTGGACCTGGCGCTCGACATTCCCAATGTCCGGGCGGAGATGGGCGAGGCGCTGGCGAAGGTGCGCATTGGCTGGCTGCGGTCCGTGAACAACATCTTCCACGGGTTCGCGGTGGGCTCGTTCATGGACGAGCTGGCGCATGCGCGGGGCGTGGATCCGCGTGACAACCTGCTGGAAGTGATTGGTCCCGCGCGTCACGTGTCGGTGGCGGAGCTGGGCGTCACGGCGCTGCCGAACTACGGCGCGCCGGTGGAGAACCATCCAGTCGACGCGGGGCGTCTGCGAGGGGTCATCGAGCGCGTCACGGAGCTGTCGGGCTGGAGCGAGCGCGCGAAGAACGGGCGCACGCTGGGGCTCGCCGCGCACCGCAGCTTCCTGAGCTATGTGGGCGTGGTGGTGTCGGTGAAGAAGGACGCGGTGGGCAAGGCGCGGGTGGACGAGGCCTGGGTGGTGGTGGACGCGGGGCTCGTCGTCAATCCGGACCGGGTCCGCTCGCAGATGGAGGGCTCGGTCATCTTCGGGATGAGTCTGGCGATGTACGGCTCCATCACCATGAAGGACGGAGCGACGGAGCAGTCGAACTTCCGGGACTACCGGCTGGTGCGCATCGTCGATGCGCCTCGGGCCATCCACGTCGACATCGTGCGCAGCGAAGCGGCGCCCGGTGGAGTGGGGGAGCCCGGCGTGCCGCCCGTGGCTCCCGCCATCGTCAATGCCATCTTCGCGCTCACGGGGACTCGTGTCCGTGAGCTGCCCATCATCCGGACGGTGCCTGTGTAGAATTGGGGTGGCGCTGGCCGTGCTGTGTGAGCTGGATGGCTTCAGTCGCCCCCCACAGGATTAGCGCACAGGCAGTTCGTGGAAGGTCATTCCTTCCAGGCCCAGGCGGTGTACGGCTTCCATGAACCGCTCGGTACCCACAATCACCGTGGAGTAGTCGCCCACCCTGAATAGGTCCAATTCGGGAGGCAGGGATGCCGAATCCAGGATGGGTTCATCCGGCAGTCGGAAATACACCCAGCCGCAGGTTTCGCACGGTGGGGGCAGGTCCGGCGGAAGGCAGTCCCGGTGCAGTCGGCCATGCGGTTCAATCTGGAGCTCCAGCAGTTCCGGCGGATCCTTCTGACGGAATCGCAGCTCCGTTCGGCAGCCCAACAGTCCTCGCACACCCTCCGCCTGGAGTCGTTCCAGCGAGTCCCGGCGAATCACCCAGAGCACATCACCGAGGGACGTGAAGGGGCCGAATCTCCCGGAGGCAGGGCCCACCAAGGGACCGAACTGAGTGCCAGGTGGTAGCGCCGCATTGGCCGGCATCAGGGGGCGCACGAGCTCTCGCAGGCGCGCGAATTCAGGGAATGGCTCGGGTCGGGCCTTCTCGAATTCGCTGTGCTCCGGCAGCTGAGACAGGTCCACAGCGGGATACTGATTCCCCGCACTCGCCCATGTGGCGCCGCAGGTGTGGCACCGCACGCCGGGCAAACGCCATGCATGGGTGGCGTCGAAACTGGCTGTTACCTTCTTGTCCTCGTGCAACCAGTAGAACCGGCTCATCTGTCGGACGACCTCACGCTCCAGGGCGGGCATAGTAGGGCTGAATCGGGCCGCCAACGAGGTCGAAGCGGTGAATCAGCTCCCCCGCGAACTTGTAGATCTCCGCGGGTGGGGCGTTCTGGTTCTTCGCCTTGAACTCGCGCCATGCATCATTCCAGACGCCCCCACGTCCGTTGCCATTGTGAATTCGTCTGTGAACGTGAAGCGGGATGGGCATGGTGTAGTCATGGATTTTGACGCCCCGTGCCTCGAACCACTCTGCCAGGTCCTGCGACTGCGGGAAGATGTGGTGCTTCTCCCAACGTCCAGGCGTGAGCTGACGTGAGGGCGGGATGACCTTCGACGGAGCGCCGTTCCAGTTGGGGAACGTCATGAGGGAGCCAGGAGGGAGCTTCTGTGCTCCGCCCCAATTCCGCCGAGGGCCACTGCCCGGTGCCGCAGCAGCCACGGGCGGGCGCCCGGGCGGGAAGCGCGCCAACTCAACGTCCCCGGGTATGTCCTCGCATCGATAGAAGCCGCACTCGGCTGCCAGGCAGAGAAGGGCGACGCACTGGTCTTCCTGGGATGCGTCGCACTCTATCTCCGCCGCAGCCCATGCCTCTTGCACGGTGTGCGTGGTCCCGGTGGCGCAGCCCAGCCAGGACATGGCTAACAATGAAAGCCAGATGAAATGAAGCGTTCGCATAGGCCGCAAAGCCTATCACCATGGCCTCTCGCGATAGGGCGTGCGGATACCCTCTCGGCGCCGGAGCGCCACCCATCAATGAATGGACGGCGGCGAGGACGGCTCCGGCCCCGTGAGCGGCAATTCGACGACGAACGTGGCGCCATGCCCGCGCTGGCTCTCCGCGCGGATGGTGCCCTGGTGGGCCTCGACGATGCGACGACTGATGAAGAGCCCCAGTCCCAGCCCGCCATAGTTTCGCGCCGACACGGCGCGTCCGAATTTCTCGAAGATGCGGCTCAGGTCCTCGGGAGCGATGCCGATGCCTTCGTCCCCCACGGTGAGTCGCCCGCGTCCCTCGCGCTCCTCCACCCGGATTCGCACGGGCCTGCCGGACCCATACTTGATGGCATTGGACACGAGCCCCCGCACCACCTGCTCCAGCCTGCGCGCGTCCCACCGGCCCATCACCGGCACGGGCGCCTGGACGTCGAGCGCGCAGTCCGCCTGTGCCGCCTGCGCCCGAAGCTGCTCCGCCACTTCTCGAGCGACGGCCGACAGGTCCACGCGGCCCAGCTCCAGGGGCAGCGGCGCGCCCGTGAGCTGGGTGACGTCCAGCAAGTCGTTGATGAGCGCGGCGAGCTTGCGCACCTGGAGCGAGGTGCTCTCCGAGGCCCGCAGCACGCTCTCTCGTAGGTGCTCCTCGGACGTGGACGTCGCGGCCTCGCGCGCGAGCCCCTGGAGCTTGATTTGAAGCGGCGTGAGCGGCGTCTTGAGCTCGTGGGAGGCCACGGTGAGGAACTCGTCGCGCAGCCGCACCGCTTCTTGGAGTCGCACCTCGATATCCTTCAGCTGCGTCACGTCCTGGAGCGCCAGGACAATCGTCGCCGGATGCCCGTACATGGAGGGCAACTGCTCTGAATCCACCAGGAACTCCCGCGGAATCCCCGGGCCCAGCTGCCACGTCAGCGGTGTCCGTCGCAGGGTCTCCCCCCGCGCGGCCCGCGCACCCGGAGTCTGTTCATTGGGGATGACCCCGCCCTTGGGGTCGAGGACGCGGTAGACGGTGTCGTAGCGCTGCACGGGGACACCCAACGGGAACTGGCCTCCGGTGAGGTTGCGGGCCGCCTGATTGGCGAAGAGCACCTTGCCGGTGTGGGGCTCCATCAACAGCAGGGCGATGGGGCTGAGGTCCAGCACCGACTCCATCCACTTCTGCTGACTGTCCAGGTGCGCGGCCAGCTCCTCGGCCTGATGCCGGGCACGGACCTGCTCCGTCACGTCCAGCGCGAAGGACATCACCGAGTCCACCTGCCCGCTCGTGTCCCGCAGGGGCTGGTAGGTGATGTTGAAGTAGCGCTGCTCCAGGCCCGTGCCGCGGAAGTTCAGCAGCAGCGGCGTCTCCGTGAGCCGCAACTGCAGGCCTGTCTCGTAGACCTTCTCCAGCGTCTGGGAATACTCCCGGCCCTTCTCGCTCCTCTCCGCGAGCTCACGCAGCGACTGCCCCACCAGCTCCGCGTCATTCGACATCCCCTTGAAGATGGGATTGACGAGGGTGAAGACCTGCTCGTGTCCGGAGATGATGGCGATGGAGGCCGGCGCGCTCATCAGGATGTCGTAGAGCCGCGCGCGCTGGTTCTCCACCTCGGCCTCCGTGCGCTTGCGGTCGGTGATGTCGTTGACCAGGACGACACATCCCTGGATGCGACCCTGGGCGTCCGCGCTCGGCACATAGGTCGACTGGACGTGGAGTGTCCGGCCGTCGCGCAGCGCGAGCGCCGTCTCGTACGTGACATGCTCGCCCGCCAGGGCCTTGCGCACCCAGTCCTTGAAGAGGGGATAGAGCGTCTCTCCTCCCACCTCTCGAATCGTCCGTCCCACCACGTCACTGGGGCGCAGGCCGAACCAGGTCTCGAAGGCGCGGTTGCAGAAGAGGTAGCGCTCGCCCTGGTCCAGGTAGGCCACCAGGGCGGGGAGCGCGTCGGTGATGGTGCGCAGTTGGTGCTCCCGTTGCCTCGCCTGCTCCCGGCTCTGCTCCAGCGCCTCCTTCGCCAGGGCCTGCTCCGTCATGTCCCGCTGCGTCCCCCACACCCGCACGAGCCATCCGTCCACGACGACGCCGAAGAGATTGGCCAGGCGCACCCGCATGACGCCGTCCCGGTCCGGCAGCCGCGTCTCCAGGTCCTGCACGCGGAAGCCGCCGCGGACGAAGCCGCGGATGGAGGCACCCTGGGTGTCCCCGACGCGGGTGACGAGCTGACGCAGGGTGCAGCCCACCATGGCGCGAGCCGATTCGAAGCCGCTCATGCGCGCCATGACCTCGTTGGTCTCCGCGATGCGCCCCGTGCTGGCCATGGCCTCGACGAGCGCGTCCTCCGTCATGCGCGTGTCGAGCGGCGGCTCCATCTCCAGGCGCCAGATGCCCTCCGTGCTCTGGGCGACGAAGGTCCGGTAGCGCTCGTCGCTCGCCGCGAGCGCCAGGGTTGTCTGGCGCAGCTCCTGCTCCGCCTGCTTTCGCTCGCTGACGTCCTCCGCGGTGGACATCCACTCGCGCACCAGGCCGTCCTCGTCGAACACCGGCACGCCCCGGACGATGACGTCGCGCCAGGTGCCGTCGTGGAACTGAAGCCGCAGCTCACCCCGGTAGGGCTCCCGGGTCTCCAGCGCGCGGACCCACTCCTTCATGAAGCGGCCACGGTCCCCGGGGTGGATGGCGTCGAGCCAGCCGAGTCCCAGGTGCGCGCCCAGGGCCTGGCCGGTGAAGGCCATCCAACGGGGCGCGGGCTCGTTCAGCGCGCCCCGGCCATCGGTGGTCCAGACCGTCTGCGCGGTGGCCTCCACGAGCGAGCGATAGCGCTGCTCGTTCATCCGGATGGCCTGATTCGCCCGCTTCTGCTCGGTCGTCTCCACCACGGTGATGCCCACGCCTTGCAGCGCGCCGCCCGCGTCCCGCACCGGGAAGTAGTTGATGACGAAGTTGCGGGGGACTCCGGCCTCCTTGGCCGTGCTCCCGACAATCTCCAGATTTCGCACCGGCAGCCCGTGCTCGATGACCTGCCGGTAGTGTGGCTCGATGGTGGGCCACAGGTCGGGGACGACGTCGCGAACCTTGCGGCCCAGATGGGCCTCGCGTGGCAGGCCGTTCATCTCCGCCAGCGCGTCGTTGATGTGGATGAAGCGCAGCTCCAGGTCCACGAAGGCCAGGCCCACGGGGGCGCCGGCGACCATCGTCTCGAGGAAGAAGCGCGACTGCTCCGGGGAGACGCCCTCGATGCTCTCCTTCTCCGTCTCGCTGGCGCCTGGTCCCCGCACGGTGCCCCCGGCCGTTTCACCCTGGACGAGCTGGCAGGGTGACGGTGCCTGCTCGCTGTCCCGGGAGCACGACACCTCCACCGGAAGCTGTGCATCCACGGCGGCTCGGGGGAGCTACAAGCTCACCAGGAAGCGAGCTGGCCGCCGCCTGGAGACGCGCGGGAGGCGGAGGGCTGGCGCTCGACGGGCCGCCAGCCCGGGCCCTCAGATTTCGTGGGCCGTCTGCTCGTACACGAGGACCTTGTACGACTGGGGGAAGAGGATGACGTAGAGGCTGCGCCAGTTGTCCCCGTTGGGGCCCGTGGAGAACGTGCGGTAGTAGCGCTTCACCTGCACCGTCTCCACGCCGTTGCCGTACGTCTCCAGCATGACGGGCAGCAACGGCCGGAACTGCGAGTACATGGCGTCGTTCAACTCCGGCAGGCTCAGCACGAGCGGCGCCGGGTCGCTCCGATAGCCGATGTAGCGGCCCTGGGCGAGCACGGCCGCGGCGGCCTGCGTGAGCGTGGCCTCGCCCGAGTACGGCCACTGGTAGTCGAGCCGACGCAGGTACGACGTCGCGTCCTCGCGCACCTGATTGGCGGTGTCGAGCGTGTACTGGAGGCGCTCGGTGAGCGGATTCTCCACGTACGTGAGCACGGCTCCCGCGGGCGCCGGCTGCGGGTTGGGCAGGCACGTGCCGCCCACACACGCCGCCTGGAGGCGGAACTGCTTGTCCACTCCGTTCACGAAGCCCACCACCACCAGGTACTCGCCCGTCTTCGGCACCGTCACCAGCCCCACCTTGCTCAACGTGCCGTAGCCGGAGTCGTCATCCTGCGCGTGCAGCGTGGCGCCATGGCTGCCGCTCGCGTCCTTGGGGCCATAGAGGAACAGGCCGGTGTCCAGGTACATGGAGCTGCCCAGGTGTGTCACCTCCAACGCGAGCTGCGCGCCCGCGTTCGCCTGGAGCGTGTAGCCGAAGTACCCCGGCAAGGTGCTCGGGTAGCCCGCCACCGCGCCGCCGATGGACAGGGGACCCTTGAGGGTGGTGCTGTCCGCGATGTTTCCGCTGGCGGGAAGCGTCGGCGCGGAGATGAGCGCCTGCGTTCCTTCCTCCAGCGTCCCGTCTTCCAGCGCGGCCTCGGGCGCGCCACCACAGGCGCCCAGGAAGGCCACCGGCAACATCCACAGCCAGGCTTGCTTCAGGTTTCCACGCATCGTCTCGGCCCCGTGTCAGTGAGGACGGAGGCGCGGGTTTCGCTCTCCGGCGACCGCCCTGGGTGTTCGGGCCCGTCTGCCATTCCTCAACCTGAAACTCAAGCAACCGAATTGAAACTTCATCTGCGCTTGTAGTCCGATGTGCCGAGAAGACCTTGGCACCTCGCGCCTTGAATGAAACCCATGAGGCTGGGAATGCTGGCGCCATGTTCCCATCCCGCATGTCCTGGCGCTGGAGCGCCGCGCTGTTGTCGCTGGTCCTCGTTTCATCCGCGCGAGGGGAGGCCCAGGAGGCCGCCGCGCCCGGGGGGCGGGAGCGCGAGGTGATGTTGCTGACGGGGGCCCTCTTGGGCCCGACGCCGATGGTGGAGGACCTGCGCTCGCTGGTGGACGAGGTAGGGGGGCGGGCCACGGGCTCGGAGTCCAACCGTCGCTCGGTGGCGTGGGCGCTGGAGCGCTTCCGCGCGGCGGGCGTCCCCGCGACGAGTGAGCCCTTCCGCATGCCGGCGCTGTGGCTGGAGCAGTCGGCGAGCGCGACGGTGCAAGGGCAGGGCGTGCGCTTCGCGCCCCGGGTGGCCGCGATGCCCTTCTCCACGGCGACGCCGAAGGGAGGCCTCGCCGCGCCGCTGCTGGACGTCGGACGCGGCGCGGAGGCGGACTTCACGCGCGTGGGTACGAAGGTGAAGGGTGCGTTCGTGCTGGTGGAGACGGAGGAGCTGCGGGACGTGGAGGGCCTCTTCCGCGAGTACGAGGAGGCGGTGGGAATCGAGGCGCGCGCGGTGGGCGCTGGCGCGGCGGGCGTCGTCTACATGGGCAGCCGTCCGGGCAATCAGCTCTACCGGCACAACGTGTCGACGGGCGCGAAGAACACCCGACCGATGATGGTGATGGAGCGCGACGGAGCCCGGCGCGCGCAGCGGCTGCTGCGGGCTGGCATCGCGCTCACGATGAAGGCCGCGCTGGAGCTGAAGACGGGCGGGCCCTACGATGCGCACAACGTCATCGGTGAGATTCGAGGCGCCACGCGGCCGGAGGAGGTCGTCGTGCTGGGCGCGCACCTGGACAGCTGGGACCTGGGCGGAGGCGCGCTCGACAACGGCGCCAACGTGGCGATGCTCATCGACCTGGCGCGGCAGCTGCGGCGGCTGGGACTGAAGCCCGCGCGCACCATCCGCTTCGCCCTGTGGAACGGCGAGGAGCAGGGCATGCACGGCTCGGCCGGGTACGTGCGCTCGCACGCGGCGGAGCTGGATGGACATGCCATGGCGCTGTCGGTGGACATCGGCTGTGGCCGCATCAACGGCTTCTTCACCAATGGCCGCCCTCCGCTGGTGCCGCTGGTGGACAAGGCGCTCCTCCCGGTGGCGGGCCTGGGTCCCTTCACTCAGGTGGATGTGCCGGTGGTGGGCACCGACAACCTGGACTTCATGCTGAGCGGCGTGGCCAACCTCATCGCCAACCAGGAGTCCGCCACGTATGGGCCGAACTACCATGCGCGCTCGGACGAGTTCGAGCAGTGCGACGCACGCACGCTGCGCGCCAATGCCGCGGTGGTGGGCGCGCTGGCGTGGGGCTTCGCCACCATGGAGGAGCGGCTCCCCCGGCAGGGACGCGCGGAGGTGGAGGCGCTCATGAAGGCCACCGACCTGACCGAGCAGATGAAGTCCTTCAACCTCTGGGATGAGTGGGAGGCGGGGAGCCGAGGCCGTCCCGCCGAGCGTCAGGTGTCACCCACGCCGCGCTGAGCGGGGCCTCAGGCTTCAGCGGACCTTGTGCGCCGCGAGCCACGCGTCGATGAGAGGGAGCGTCTTCTCCGAGGGGTCGTCCGTCATGGCCATGATTCGCGCCTCGGCAACGAGGCGCAGGGCCCGTGGGCGGTCCTTGCCGGACTCCCACAGGGCCTGGGCGAGCAGGAACTTCACCTCGGTGCGCTGGCCGACCTCCGGCCGCGCCTTGTCCCAGCCGGCGACGGCCCGCTCCAGGGGCACGAGCGCCTCCGTGGGCCGTTTCAGCTTGAGGAAGGCGGTGCCCAAATCTCTCAGGCTGAGGGTCCACTGTCCGGAGCTGTCATCCGGTTGCAGGAGCATGATGTCCGCGGCCCGCTGGCAGTAGTGCGCCATGTCCGCGTAGCGCTCCTTGAGGGACATGATCTTCCCGACCAGGCGCAGCGGGCTCACCAGCGACGGGTCCATCAGTCCGCGCGACTTGTCGCGCAGGGCGATGGTCCGCAGGAAGTGCTCCAGGGAGAGGTCGAAGTGGCCCTTCTGGAAGAAGAGGACGCCCAGATTGGCGTGGATGACGGAGGCGCCGTAGCTCTCCGGCCCGTCCGTCTTCGCGACGATGGTGAGGGCGCGCTCGTAGAAAGGGAGGGCCTCGTCCATGCGCGATTGGACGACGAGCGTCGAGGCCAGGTCGTTGAGCGCGTCGTAGACGCGAGGGTGGTCCGGGCCGAGCGTCCGCTCGAAGACGCCGAGCGCCTCGCGGGCGACCACCTCCGCCAGCTTCAGCTCCTCCTGGTCCCTGAGCACGGGGACCACGGCCAGTCGCACCCGGGCGACCTCCGGGTGCTCGGGGCCCAGGGCCTGCCGGGTGATGGTGGCGGCGCGCTCCAGGTGGGCCCGGGCCTCGGCGAGGCGGGGGTGGACCCACTGCGTGGAGCCCAGCTCCAGGAGCACGTCCGCCACTTCCAGGCTGTCCGGCCCGAAGGTGCTCTCCGCGAACAGCAGGGCCTGCTCCTGCAACGCCACGGCCTCCTCGAAGCGCCGCTGCTTGCGCAGGACGGTGCCGGAGTAGGTGAGGAGGTGGACGCGGGTCAGCTCGTTTCCACCGCCCAGCCGTTCGATGGCGGCCGCGGCGCGGTCCTTCCAGCGCGAGGCCAGCTCGTACTCGTCCAGGCCGATGCAGGACACGCGCACCAGCAGCGTCCACGCGCGCGCGGCCACGGCGTCCTGACGCGTGGCCTCCGCCGCGTTCAGTGCCTCGAAGAGCGCGGCCTCCGCGCCACGCCAGTCTCCGGCGCCCTCGCGCAGCTCGCCGAGCAGCAGGGAGATTTCGGCGCCGTCGTGACGGTTCGCCGCCCGCTTCGCCGCCACGGCCGTCGGCTCCACCAGCGTGACGCCTTCCGCGTAGCGACCGGTGGCCAGGAGCGCTCGGCCTCGTGCGAGCGTCGCGCGCAGCGCCTCGTGGCGCTCGCGTGCTTCAGGTCCCTCGGGCAGGGTGGCCCCGCCGGGTGCCAGCGCCTCCGAGCATCCCGACAGGGGGGGCAGGCCCTTCACCGCGCGGTGCGATTCGTCCACCGTCCTGGCGTCCGCCTGGGACAACAGTCGCGTGAGCGCGGAGACATCCGCCAGCCGATTGTCGAGGCAGCGCATGCGCCACGCCATCACCTCTTCGGGCTGCTCGCCCCGGACGCGTGTGGCCTCGCACGCGGTGGTGCGCGTCGTCGTCCAGGCGGCGGTGTACGCGTCCAGCTCCCGGCGCACGCGCTCCCAGGCGGCGGAGGCATAGGGCCGGCCGGTGGCGGTGAACGCGGCCTGGATGGCGGCGGCCTGCTCCGGGCCCCAGATGGTGGTCATCTCCTGCGGGGCGCTCGCGCAGGCCCGCGCTCCACGGGTGTGCACCGCGTGTGTGAGGCCCACCGCGGTGGCGAGGATTGCCACCGCGCTGGCGAACTGGAGGCCTCGCTTCCACCTCGTGGCCGGGTCGTTCTGGAGTGCGTCGAGCAGGGCCTCCAGGTTCGGGAAGCGGTCCTCCGCGCGACGGGCGAGCCCCCGCAGCAACACGCGACGCAGCCACGGAGGAACGCGCGTGCCGTGGGGCGGAGGCCGCACCTGTCCCGAGGACACCTGGGAGGCCAGCTCGGCCAGGGTGGCGCCTTCGAAGGGGCGTGCGCCGTACAGGGCTTCGTGGAGCGCCACGCAGAAGGAGAACTGGTCTCCGGCCGCGCCCGCGCGCGTCTCGCCCAGCAGTTGCTCCGGGGCCATGTAGGCCGGCGTGCCGCCCGTCAGCGAGCGCTCCACGGTCTTGTCACGCAGAGGGTCCGCGCGCGCGGGCAGCGCGCTCTCGCGTGTGGTGGGAGCGCCCAGGCGCGCGAGGCCGAAGTCGGTGACGTGGACATTGTCGTCGCCGCCGACGAGGAGGTTGGCGGGCTTGAAGTCGCCGTGCACCACGCCCGCGGCATGCGCCGCCGCGAGTCCCCGGCCCGCGTCGAGGAAGAGGTCCAGCACCTCTCGCCAGGGGCGGGGCGCGGCCTTCAGCCACTCGCCCAGCGTCTGGGCCTCCACCCGCTCCATGGCCAGGAACACGTGCTGGCCGAAGGTGCCCACGTCATAGACGGCCACCACGTTCGGGTGGGAGACGCGGGCCATGGCCTGCGCCTCGCGCAGCAGGTGGGCGCGCTCCTTCTCCATGTCGAGCCCCAGGGCGCCGGTGCGCAGCAGCTTGAGGGCGACGCGGCGGTCCAGCTCCGGGTCATAGGCGCCGTACACGACGCCCATGGCTCCCGCGCCCAGCAGCTCCAGGACGAGGTAGCGGCCCACCGCCGTGCCTTTCTCCAGCGGCGAGTCCTCGCGGCGGGGAGACAGGGGCATGGGCTCGGTGGGCGTCGCGCTGGTGATGAGGTCCGGAGACTGCGCGCGCAGTCCCTCGGCCACGAGCGTCCGACACGAGGCGCACGTGTCGAGGTGGGCATCCACCTCGGCGCTCTCCGTGGGCGACAGCTCACCCAGGAGCAACTTCATGAAGACGGTCTCATCGACGCAGCGCATGAAGGGTGTCCCCTCCCACGGGAGGGTTCCTGTACCGGGGTGGGAAGTGGGCGCGAGCGACGATAGCAGAGAGTCCCCGCGCGACAGGGGCGAGGGTGCCACGTGGCGGCTTCGTCACGGTGGCGCGAGGCTTCGCGCGGGACTCGTGCGGTGCGGCGTCGAGGGGGGCAGGCGGGCGCGGGCCGCAAGGCGCGGGCGCTGGGCGGAGCCTGAGCGCCGCAGGGGACGAGCCACGTTCGAGGCCTCGGTCTTCATGCCGACGGAGGGAGGCGTCGCATGCGCGTGCGGCCCCGTCTGGAAGCCGTGGTTGCGCGGTATGCCACGGTCTCCGCTCCGACAATGGGGGGAGGTCTCGCGTGAGTCCTCCGTCGTGTCATGGCAGTGTGATGGCGAGGAGGGATGCACGTGAAAGTCGCGGTCCTCGATGACTATCTGGAGGTCGCACGCTCTTCGACGGACTGGTCCCGACTTCCCGCTGGGGCCGAGCCGCGCTTCTTCCGCGAGCCCCTCGCGGGAGAGGACGCCGTGGCGGAGGCGCTCCAGGAGTTCGACGTCATCGTCGCGATGCGCGAGCGCACGACGTTCCCCTCGTCGCTCATCACACGGCTCCCCCGGCTTCGCCTGCTGGTGACGACGGGAATGCGCAACGCGGCCATCGACGTCGAGGCCTGCCGACGTCAGGGCATCACCGTGTGTGGCACGGGCGCGGTGGGCGCACCCGCCGCCGAGCTGACGTGGGCGCTGATTCTCGCGCTGCTCAAGCGTATCCCGGACGAAGCCTCATCGCTGCGTGCGGGGGGATGGCAGACGGGGCTGACGGAGACGGTGTCCGGCAAGCGCCTGGGCGTCGTGGGGCTCGGCAAGTTGGGGACACAGGTGGCGCGCGTGGGGCTCGCCTTCGGGATGGAGGTCGTGGCGTGGAGTCCCGGCCTGACGGCCGAGCGCGCGGAGGCGGCTGGAGCGCGCCTCGTCGACAAGGCCACGCTCTTCGCCTCGTCGGATGTCGTCACGCTGCACCTGGTGCTGGGCGAGCGGACGCAGGGCGTGGTGGGCCCGACGGAACTGGGGGCGATGAAGCGCTCGGCCTACCTCGTCAACACCTCTCGCGCGGGGCTCGTGGACGAGCAGTCCCTGGTGTCGGCCCTGCGCGAAGGGCGCATCGCCGGTGCGGGGCTGGATGTCTTCTCCGTCGAGCCGCTGCCGCGCGAGCACCCGTTGAGGTCCCTTCCCAACACGGTGCTCACGCCGCATCTCGGCTACGTCACGCGGGAGAATTACGCTGTCTATTACCGCGACGCCGTGGAGGACATCCTGGCCTGGAGCCAGGGCAGTCCCATGAGGCTGCTCGGCGCGTGAGTCATGCCCGAGCCGCCAGCTCCAACTGGCCCTGGGCGCCCACGCGCAGAGTCACCTGTCGGTGCGGAGTGCCCGCATGCGTCGCGAGCCACTGCGCCAGCGGGACGATGGCGTGCTGCTCCACCGCGCGCTTCAGCGGACGCGCACCGTAGCGCGCGTCGAAGCCGGCCTTCGCGAGGAAGTCCACCACGTCCTCGCCAAAGCTCACCTTCACCCCACGCCGCGCGAGTCCCTCGCGGCCCAGCGCCGCTTCCAGGGTACGCCGCGCGAGCGTCCGGATGACGTCCGGCGCGAGGGCGCGGTAGGGGACCACCTGGTCCAACCGGTTGAGCAGCTCCGGACGGAAGAAGGCCGTGGCCGCGCCCAGGTAGTGCGCCTCCATGTCCCGAGGCGTGTCACCACCAAAGCCCAGTGAGCGCGCCGCCGACTCCGCGCCCAGGTTGCTGGTGAGCAGCACCACCGTGTTCCGGAAGCTGACGGTGCGCCCCGTGCCGTCCGTCAGCCGTCCCTCGCCGAGGACCTGGAGCAGCAGGTCATGCACACCCGCGTCCGCCTTCTCCACCTCGTCCAGCAGCACCACGCCGAAGGGCTGCTCGCGCACGCGCCGCGCGAGGCCTCCCTGCTGGCCTCCCACTTCACCCACCAGCCGTCCCGCGCTGCCGGGCGCGGCGTACTCCGCCATGTCGAAGCGGGCCAGCCGGGCGATGTCACCGAAGAGGTACTCCGCCAGCGCCAGCGCCGACTCCGTCTTGCCCACGCCCGTGGGACCCAGGAGCAGGAACGCCCCCAGGGGACGCGAGGGGTCCGCCAGTCCCGTCTTCAGCGTGACGACGAGGTTGCGCAAGAGCAGCGTGGCCTCATCCTGGCCGACGATGCGCTCGCGGAACCGGCGCAGCAACGCATCCGGGTCCAGGCGAATCGAGGAGTCCACCAGCTCCCGCGGGTAGCCCGTACGCGTGCAGAACGCGGAGGTCACCGCGCCCGCGTCCACTTCCGTTCCCGTGGCGGCCTGAGCCGTCGCGGCGCGAAGCAGCGACACCGCGCCACCCGGAGGCGGTCCCTCTCCGAAGCGCTCCGTCAGCTCCGCCGCGCGCTCCAACGACGCGGGCGTGAAGCGCACCTTGCGCGCCTTCGCGACGCGCTGGGATGCCTGCTGCACGGCGGCCCGAGCCTTCTCGGGAGCCAGCGGCTCCACGACGACGTGTCGCAGCGCCTGGAGGAAGGCGCCATGGGTGCGCTCCGCTCGCGCGACGTCCTCCGGCGTGGCCTCCAGCACCAGCGCCACCTCGCCCCCTTCCAGCGCCGGCAGCAGGTGCCGCGCGACGTCCAGGCCCGTGTCACCGCCGCCCAGGGAGAGCAGCTCGGAGAGGCTGTCCAGGTGGAGCACCGCGCGCCGCACCCGCAGCTCGTTGACCATGAGCTGCACGCGCTTCTGCCACTGCCCCAGATAGCGCATGCCGGCCATGATGCGACCGCCCGAGGTACTGAAGACCTCCAGTCCCTGGAGCGCATTCCCGGCCGACGCGGACTCCGCCCGGTGCACCAGCTCATGCACCAGCGACGTCTTGCCCACGGAGGGGGGCCCCACGAGCAGCACGCTGGCGCGCGCTCTCGAGGTGACGGCTTCGGCCAGCAGGCCGACCTCCGTGTCGCGCTCCCAGGCGCGCTCCAGCAGTCCCGCACGGGCCTCCTCGTTGAGGCAGCGACTCGCCTCGGCGAGCCCAGGAGGTGGGGGAGGGCGGCGCACCGGCCCTCGGGGCTCCTCGATGATGCGCGCGCGGGTCGCCTCACGAGACTTCACCGTCACGGAGATGGTTTCGACGGTCTCATCGCCCAGGTAGGCCAGCGAGTGCAGGCGCTCCAGCGGCGCCATGTAGAGCTCGTGGCGGACCAGCTCCTCCACATAGGCCTCCAGGTCCCCGAGGTCCTGCAGCGAGCCCTCCACGTCCACGCGAGGAACCCAGACGTGCACGGCCCCCTTCGCCGCGCCCTTCCGGCCACCGCGCTCCGCCTTCCCTCGTCCACCGCGCGTCACCACCGTGAGCTTGAGCGGCACGGGCAGCAGTCGCCCGTGCTGCACGGCGCGCACGGTGAGGTTCATCTTCTTCGTTCGCAGGTCCGGCCAGTGGGTCTGCGCGTCGCGCAAGTCCCCCCGCTTGAGCAGTCGGCCCAGCACCTCGGCCACATCCAGTCGCGCGGTCGCCAGGTCCGGCGCGAACGAGGCCAGATGCGGGTGCGTCAACACGTGCGCGGCCACCCCCACGCCGGGGTAGTTCCGCACGAACAGATGGAAGTTCTTGTCCATGTCAGTGCCCTCCTCGCGAGGGGTCGCGCAGCACTCGCGCCGCCCAGCCCACGGACTCGGAGGGAGTTCTCCCGCTCCCCAGATGAACGACGTTCTCGGGCTCGCCCTCCATGACGACGCGGCCCTGCGGCGACTCGGGCACAAGGCCCGCGCGACGGGCTTCCCGCTCCGCCAGCTTCACCGCGTCGCGAGTCGCCACCGCCCGGGACACGCTCTTCATCAAGTCTGGCGCGTCCGCCAGCAGCTCCACGCGGACCAGCGCGGGCCGCACGCCCAGATGCACCAGCGCATAGCCCTCCAGCGTCGCGAGCACCTCCGACAGACCGAACGCCGCCATGCTCACCACCTGCCGCCGCACACGCACCCCCGCGGGACGCGCCGAGCCCGGTGCCGCCCAGCTGATGGTGCCGTCCGGCTCCACGTGCTCCTCGTGGACCACCACGCGTCCCAGGCCCTGGGGAAGCCCCTTCACCACGGCGTCCAGCGCGGAGGTCGGCGAGTCCGCGAGCCCTTCCACCAGCAATGCGTGCACCTCCATTCCGCGCGCTCGCGTCGCCAGCTGATGCGCGAGCCACTCCACCTCATCGCGCAGGTTCACCACCTTGGGGCGGCAGCGACGCAGCCGCTCCTCGGGGGACACCGGCATCGGCTCCGGGACGTAGGAGGGCCGAGGCCGCAGCCCGCCCCGTCCCTTGTTGTGCCTCCAGCTGTCCTGGTACCCGTCGCGCTCCAGCTTGCCCACGCGCTCCTCTGTCTCCAGGAAGTCGCGGTCCGCCAGTTCATTCTCCCGGATGTCCAGGGCCTCCGCCGACAGGCGCTCCAGCCGCTCTCCCAGCTCCACGGCCTCGACACCACCGGGCGGTGCCTCTCCGTCCGAGCGCCTCGCCTCCGCCGCCTGGAGTGACTCCAGGCGCGTCGTCACTTCCTCCAGGACGCGCGACACGCCAGGGAGTGTCCAGGTGGTGGGGTCCTGCTCACGGGCCCACGCGGGCTCCCTCATGAGCAGCTCCACAGACAGCCCCATGTCCTCGCCCCGGCGGAACAGCTCCACGCGGGCCAGGTCCTCGCCGCCGCGCCGCACCAGGTGGTGGGCCAGGGGCACGGTGAGGCGTCGCTCCAGCGCGCGCTTCAAGGGACGCGCGCCGTAGCGCGGGTCATATGCCTGCTCCACCAGCAGGTCGAGCAGCGCGGACTCCACCTCCACCAGCACGTTGCCCCGGCGGATGCCTCGCCGCGACAGCAGCGACTCCAGGGCGTGCTCCACGACGACGCGCAGCGCGGCGGGCGTGAGGGAGCGGAAGGGCACCACGCGGTCCAGGCGGTTGAAGAACTCCGGGCGGAAGAAGGCGCGCACCGAGGAGAGGTAGTGCGCCTCCGCGCCTTCCGGAGCGCGGTGGAAGCCCGTGCGGGCGGCGGCCTCGCGCACGCCCAGGTTGGACGTGAGCACCACCACCGCCTGTCGCGCGTCCACGGTGCGCCCCGCGCCGTCCGTCAGCCGGCCTTCCCCGAGGAACTGGAGGAGCGCGTCGAAGATGCGCGGGTGCGCCTTCTCCACCTCGTCGAACAGCACCACGCAGAACGGCTGGGTGCGCAGCGCCGTCGTCAGCTCGCCGTCCGGTGCGCCGGGCAGGCCCAGGAGCCGGGTGATGCTGGAGGCGGAGACGAACTCCGACATGTCGAAGCGGACCATCCGCTCCTCGCTGCCGAAGAGGGTGCGCGCCAGCGCCTTGGCCGTCTCCGTCTTGCCCACGCCGGTGGGGCCCACGAAAAGATAGGTGGCCAGCGGCTTGTCCGGCGGCTGCAGCGAGCGCTGGAGCGTGAGGATGGCATCCACCACGGCGGCGACGGCCTCCGGCTGTCCGGCCACCTGCGCGGCCAGCTCGCGCTCCAGCACATCCCGGGACTTCGGAGGCGCGCTCCCCAGCACGAAGTCCGGCAGGCCCGTCTGCGCGCGCATCGCGGCGGTGACGTCCTCCTCCGTGAAGCGGCGCACGTTCTGGTCCACCGTGCCGGGCCTCGCGAGCACCCGACGCAAGAGCCGCACCGCCTTGCCCGGGAAGGCCTCGTGCGCGACGAAGCGCTGCTGGAGGTCCAGCAGGGTCTCCAGCGCGAGTGGGGACAGCCGCACCGCGGGCCCGCCTTCGCCCGAGCCCTCCAACTCCCGCAGTGTCCCCAGCAGGGCTGGCAACGTCGTGCGGGGCTCCAACGCGGGCACGTGCACCACGCGGAACAGCGAGGCGAGCGTGGGGGCCTCCTCGCGCACCCGCTCGAAGCGCTCGGGCGTGGACTCCGCGAGCACGGTCAATTCGCCGCGCGCCATGTGGGGTTCCAGGAACTGCGCGACGTTGGTGCGCTCGCTGGAGGTGCGCCCCGCGTAGACGAGCGAGGCCAGGTCGTCCACGTAGAGCAGGTCACCCACCTCCACCAGCTCCTTCACCACGCCGCGCGCGCGGGCCTCCCACTGGCCCACGTACATCATCCCCGCGATGAACTGATTGCCATCCACGCGCCACACGTCGCGGCGCTGTCCCGCGGCGTCCTGGCGCGCGGTGAGCCGGCGCACCACCTCGTGCACCAGCGCCGTCTTGCCGGAGCCCGGCGGTCCTACCAGGACGATGGCCGCGCCCTCCCGGCCCTCCAGCGCGTCCACCACTTCGCGCACCAGCGCCTCGCGGCCGTAGCAGTGCTCCAGCCCGTCATCTCTCGCGGAGTGGCTCAGGTTTCGCGCCACCTCCCGCAGCTCGGTGAGCGTGAGGCGGCGGCGGTTGCGGCGCGCCTCGCGCTGCTCGGGCGTCTCCGGCGGAGTGGCCGTCCCCTTCGAGTCCTTTCCAGTCGTCCGGCGGCGCCGGGGCGGCTTGGGCGGCTTGGGCGGCGTCCGGGGGAGGATGGTGGGGGCATAGGCATCCACCTCCAGCAACTCCAGCCGCTCGCGGCCCTGCGCCCAGAAGCCCTCCAGATTCGTCAGCCCATGCTCCAGACACCACGCGCCCAGCCTGCGTCCGAGCGCGAGGGGCAGGGACTCCGCGTTGGGAATCGCGAAGCGGGCCTCCGCGAGCCGCGTGGGTGTCACCACCCAGAAGTCATCGCGAGGCCACTTCTCCAGCAGCACGGCCATGCGTCCCTTGAGCACGACGCGCAGGCCCTTCTCGCGATCTCTCGCCTCGGTGTCGACCTTCACGTGCTTGAGCGACAGGTGGGGTGGCAACTGATAGCTGGCCACCCGCGAGGGGTGGTCCTTCTCGAAGCGCTCCATGACGGCGAGCGCCAGGTCATCCTTCAGCGACGACAGGCTGGGGCCCACGCGGTGAATCCTGGGCCAGAAGGCGGGGACCCACGCCTCGACGAGACGGCCGCCCAGGGGCGCGACGACCAGGGGGAGCTTGAGTTCCATGGTCAGTCCTCCTCTGCTTCGCCGAACACGCGCCAGTTCATCCAGGGCTCCAACAAGGCATCCAACTCCAGGCCGCCGCCGCCGTAGCGCAAGCGGGTTCCGGTGCGCATGTCCTCCACCGAGCCGCCCGAGGTGTCCGTCGAGCCCGGCCGGATTCGCCGGGCCTCGGTCTTCGGCAGCAGCGTCTCGAGCTTCGACCAGTCCGGCAGCACGTCCCGGCTGCGAGGGTGGGGGGTGAAGAGCACGCGCACCAGCGACGCCTGACTGCCCTCCACGAAGCGGTGTACGCCGTGCTCGGCGGAGAGCAGCAACGGGCGCGTCTCGCCGGAGATCTGCAGGGCGTACGCGAGGGGCGTGGGCTTGAGCTCCAGCAGCTCATCCACCTTGGGGTAGCCCCAGTCCGGCGGAGGCGGATGGCGTGGTGGCTTCTCCCCGTCCGGTGGCTTGGGCGTCCAGAGCAGCGCGCGCTGGAAGCCCAGGGAGTAGCGGTTGCACCAGCGCTCATAGGCCTTCGCCAGGAAGCACAGCTGCGGCCATGCACCACGGCCGGGCACCAGTATCAGGGTGGAGCCCCGCGAGTACTGGTAGAGGCTGGCGTACAGCCGCTCCCGCAGGGGATGGAACGTCGAGCGCAGCGTGGAGACGTCGCGCGCGAGCGACTCCGCCTGCCCCACCGCGCGCGACAGGTGCGCCTCGAAGAGCAGGTCCTCGATGGCCTCCGTCTGCTGCGAGCATTCGCGGAAGGCCTTGTCCAACTCGCGCGCGTCTCCGGACTTCCTCGCGGACTCCTCCGCCAGCGCGCGCTCCTCCCAGTACGAGGCCTGTCGGGACACCTTGTCGAAGACCGCCAGCTCCCGCCGCAGCGCGAGCATGGGCGGCGAGCGGCTCCAGCGCTGCACCTCCGCGCGCAGCGTGGCGGCGTCCTCCAGCACCTGCTCGATGGCCTGCCGTCCCACGCCCTCCGCCGCGCCACCCACGGCCTCCGCGCGCAGCGTGAGCCCGTCGCCGCCGGCCTCCGCGTGCAGGCGCACCGGCCCCGTCTTCGGATGCGCCGCGAGCCACGCCGCCACCGGCACCACCAGCTCCCGCTCCAGCGCGCGCTTCAGGGGCCGTGCGCCATAACGCGGGTCGAAGCCGCGCGCCGACAACCAGTCCAGCGCCGACTCGGAGACGACGAGGCTGGCGTCATGGCGCGACAGGCCGGAGCGCTGGCGGATGGCGTCCACCTCGCGCACCACCAGCCGGCGCAGCAGCTCCTCGGAGAGCGGCGAGAAGACGACGGTGTCGTCCAGGCGGTTGAACAGCTCCGGGCGGAAGAAGCGCTGCACCTCCGCCAGGTAGTGCGTGCGCAGCGCGGCGACGTCGGGCGCGCCGCCCAGCGAGTCGAAGCCCACGCGCGCGCGCCACGTGTCCGCGCCCAGGTTGCTGGTGAGCACGAGGACGGCGTTGCGGAAGTCGGTGAAGCGGCCCGACGCGTCGGTGAGGCGCCCCTCGCCCAGCACGCCCAGGAGCGCGTCGTGGACGGCGGGGTGGGCCTTCTCGATTTCATCCAGCAGCACCACGCAGAAGGGCTGGCGGCGCACGGCGGCGGAGAGGTAGCCCGGCGTCGCGCCGTCGCCCAGCAGGCGCAGCAGCGCGTCCGGCCCCGCGTACTCGCCCATGTCCAGGCGCACCATGCGCTCGCGCGAGCCGAAGAGCAGCTCCGCCAGGGCCTTGGACAGCTCCGTCTTGCCCACGCCGGTGGGGCCCACGAAGAGCAGCACGCCCAGGGGCCTGCGCGTGTCCGCGAGCCCCGCCTTGAGCACGGACACCACGGAGGAGACGCGCTCCACCGCCGCCTGCTGCCCCAACACTCGCGTGGTGAGGAACTCGCGGACCTGGGCGGGCTCCAGCGGCATGTCGTCGCGCAAGAGCGCCTCGGGGATGCCGGACTCGGAGGCGAACTGGCGCACGGCGTCCAGCCGGATGACCCGAGGCTGGGCCGCGTGGGCGCACGTGGCGATCAACCGGCGGAGGAAGGCCACCGCGTTGCCCACCTGCGCGCCATACGGCAGGAAGCGCCGACACAGGAAGCGACTCTCCTCCAGCGCCTCGGGCAGCACCTCCAGGGGCGTGGCGCTCGGAGTGTCCTGGGCCACGCGCGCCAGGATGTTGGCGAGTGCCTCCGGTGTCGGCTCCTCCACCCGGACGACGGAGAAGAGGCGGGCGAAGCTGGCGTTGCGCCGCTCCACCTGGGCCCAGGCCTCGGGGGTGGCCTCGGCCACCACGGATACCTCGCGGGTGACGAGCAGCGGCAACAGGAGCTGGGCCACGTTCTGGTCGCTGTGCGCGCTCTTGCCCGCGTCGAGCAGGTCGATGGCGTGTCCCAGCGAGAGGATGGCGCGGGAATCGTTCGCCTCGCGGAAGGACTTGAGCACCTGCTGCTGCCAGTCACCCCACATGCCCTCGCCCGCGATGAGGCGACTGCCGTCGACGAAGAAGAAGGGCCGGGCCTTCTCGGCGGGAGTGGCGGTGGAGGACTGGAGCGCCTCGGCGACCGCATGGAGGACCGCGGACTTGCCCACGCCCGAGGGGCCCACCAGCACCACGGCCTCCGCGTCCTTCGCCGCCAGCCGGGCTCGCAGCAGCGTCACCAGGGCGTCCTGCTCATAGGCGGGGTCGAGCTGCCCCTCCGTCGCCAGCCGATGCCAGGGCACCGCGATGCGGTCCAGCGTGGGCGTGGGCGGTGGCTTCTCTGGCTTCGCCCCCGGCTCCCGACGACGGGAGCGCTTGCGGGGTTCCCACGTGTCCTCGTCGAGCGCGTCCTCGTCGTCCCCATCGATGCTCACCGACAGGCCCGACTCCCGGGGCTCCTCGGGCTCCGCGTCCGGTGGCCGGGGCGGCGGGCGGATATCCAGGTGGAGCTGACGAGGCGTGAGGGCCGACAGGCGCGTCGGCGTGGCCTCCACCTCTACGTCCAGCAGGGCCTCTCCACCATCCGCGCGCAGGGCCAGGAGTCGCGCGTCGGGGAGTCCTTCCAACTGTTCACGCAATCGCTCGGCGGCATCCTCGGGCACCTTCTTGCCCTGGAACCACAGGTGCGTCTCCAGCCGCGGCGCGTGCAGCCCGAGATAGGATTGATGCGTGGGCGCGACAGCGGCGGCGAAGGTGAGGGGCGCGAGGGTGTTCTCCTCGTTTCCCCAGACAGGAATCGCGTCCAGCTCCAGCGTGTGCAGCGTGCCCCCGGTCGCGGCGATGAACTCCGGCACGCGACGCGGATGGATGCGGGTGAGCTGGTCATCCAGCGCGAGCGCCAGCTCCTCGGTGGCCTTCTCCACGGTGTCCGCGTGCACCGCGAGATGAGGCAGGGACAGGGGGGTGAGCGTCACTCGACCGCTGGCGTGACGCTGCACCCAGCATTGGAAGCGAAAGTTCATGGAGTGTGCTCAGGCTAACATGGGGCGGCGCAGGGACGATGTGACCTCTGGGGGACTGACGCGGCCGGTCGCGCATGATGGCCTCCGCGTGCTGGACAGGCCGTGAGGTTCGGCGGGAGTCTGTCGTCATCGAGAGGTGCGAGTGATGGAAGACGCGTGTCCTCTGTTGGTCGAGTCCATTCGAAGCGCCGTTGTCGGTGAAGACCGGGTGCTCGATGGACCCTACGGTCCCCGCCGGCTCACGTATGCGGACCATGCCGCGTCCGGGCGCTCGCTCGCCTTCATCGAGGACTTCATCCGGGAGCACGTCCTCCCGCTCTACGCCAACACGCATTCGGAGACGTCGGGGACGGGCGCTCAGACGACGCGCTATCGCGAGGACGCGCGCGACCTCATCCACCGCGCCGTGGGAGGAGGGCCCGACGACATCGTCCTCTTCTGCGGCTCCGGCGCGACGGCCGCCATCTGCAAGCTCATCGACATCCTCAACCTGCGCCTCCCCGCGGACCTGGATGCGCGCTTCGATTTGGGCTCGCGCATTCCCCGCGCGGAGCGCCCCGTCGTCTTCGTGGGCCCCTACGAGCACCACAGCAACGACCTGCCGTGGCGCGAGTCCATCGCGGAGGTCGTCACCATCGACGAAGACGCCGACGGGCGCATCGACCTGGCTCACCTGGAGCGCGAGCTGGCGCGCCACCACGACCGGCCGCTGCGCATCGGCAGCTTCTCCGCGGCGAGCAACGTCACCGGCATCCTCAGCGACCAGGAGGGAATCGGCGCGCTCCTGCGCCGTCACGGAGCGCTGTGCTTCTGGGACTTCGCCGCAGCGGGGCCCTATGTCCGCGTCGAGATGAACGGGCGGGGCGATGGCACCGCCGGCCCGCGCGTGCGGAAGGACGCCGCGTTCCTGTCGCCGCACAAGTTCATCGGTGGGCCGGGGACGACGGGAGTGCTGGTCGTGAAGCGCCAACTGCTCAGCAATCGCATCCCCACCGTGCCCGGGGGCGGCACTGTTTCGTACGTGAGCGGCAGCGAGCACGTCTATCAGCGAGACCTCGTGCACCGCGAGGAAGGGGGCACTCCCGCCATCGTCGACTCCATTCGCGCGGGGCTGGTGTTCCAGCTCCGGGAGGAGGTGGGCGTGGAGACCATCGACGCGCTCGAACAGGACTTCGTCCGGCGGGCCCTCGCGCGCTGGGGGGCGAATCCCGCCCTGCGCATCCTCGGCAACCCGGCGCTCCGGCGGCTGCCCATCGTGAGCTTCCTGGTTCGACACGGGGACGCCTACCTGCACCACAACTTCGTGGTGGCCCTGCTCAATGACTTGTTCGGCATCCAGGCGCGGGGCGGTTGCTCCTGCGCGGGGCCCTACGGTCACCGGCTGCTGGCCATCGACCCCGTCACCAGCCACCGCTTCCAGGACGTCATCCTGCAAGGCACCGACGGCGTGAAGCCTGGCTGGGTGCGGCTGGGCTTCAACTACTTCCTCTCCGAGACGACGTTCGGCTTCCTGCTGGACGCCGTGGACTTCATCGCCCAAGAGGGCTGGAAGCTCCTGCCGCACTACGCGCTCGAGCCTTCCACCGGACAGTGGCGCCACCGCGCGCACCAGCGGCGGCTGGGGCGACTGGGTGACGTCTCCTATGCGAGCGGCCGGTGCGTCTTCCCGCCCCCCGGGCCAACCGTGCCGGAGGCGGAGCTGGGGGACTACGTCGCGCGGGCCCAGGCCATCGTCGAGCAGGCGCTCCAGGACTTCGGGAGCCGGACACAGGCGGATGCTTCGCTCGCGCCCGACGCGGAGCGCCTGCGCTGGTTCCCGCTGCCCGGTGAGGTGCTGGAGATGCTCAAGCGCGAGCGCGCCGGCACGACCTCGGAGGCCCCCTTCCGACTCCAGGGGGCCCCTTGAGTCACCTCAGGGATTGAGCTTCCAGGGCACCGTCACGGCGGGCTGGAAGCAGTGCACATTGGCGTAGAGGCCCGCGCCCAGCTCCTGCACCACGCCCGCGCCATAGCCCTTCGTCTGGCACCACCTGCTGACCTCCAACTTGGAGTCGGTGGAGCTGAAGCTGCCCGCGTTGGAGGCGGGCCCGAGCTGGTCCTTCGCGACGTCCTGGATGAGCCCGGCGTTGAAGCAGCCGACCCACGGGCGCGAGGTCATCTCGAAAATCTGACCCGTGCTCCATCCCAGGCTGTTGCACCAGCGGTGCACGGCGGCCGAGCAGTCGAAGCTCTGCGCGACGCGCTCGTCCACGCAGCCTGCGTGCTTGCGCGCCAGCTCCTCGAAGGTGACGCCCAGGCTCTCGTGCTGGATGGGCGCGCACGCCACCGTCACGTCCGTCGTCGTGGCTCCCGCCAGCGCGCCCAGCAGCGAGATGGGCGGACGGTTTCCGATGAGCTGCTGAATCGTCTCGAGGACGTTGGTGCTGGTGGCCAGGGCGTCATGGGCGCCGCGCTGAGCGCAGACCCGATGCATGGACGAGGCACAGGCCAGCGTGCCCAGGGCCGCGTAGCTGTTGCAGGCCGGCTGCTGCTGGCTCATGCCGAACTGTCCCGCCGTGGGAGTCTCCTGGATGGCCTCGTCGCGGCAGTTCGCGCCATATGACGTCATGCAGATGGAGCGGGCCGAGCGCGCATGGGTGAAGAAGCGCACCTCATCGATGGCGCCCCGGAACGAGCCCTCGCCATTGGCGGGACAGGTCTGTGTGTCCAGCGTGTTGCCCGCGCCGATGGACAGCGCGCCGGTGCCCAGGCGGAACGTCCCCGTGGCCACGGGCAGTGCGCGCCCCGTGGGCACGCCATTGAGGTACTCGCCAAAAGCGCCGGTGACGCCGTCCCAGGTGTAGGCCAGGTGGGTCCACGCGCCCACGGGCAGCGCGGGGCTGCGGCCCAGGCGCACGCGCGCGCCGTTGATGACGAAGGACATCTGCACCGTGTTGTCGGACTCGTAGATGAGGTCCAGTGCGCCGCCCTTCTGGAAGAGGTAGCGGTAGGGGTTCCCCGTGGTGCAGCCCTGGTGGATGTTCGCGTCCGGGCGCACGGCGAGCTGCACGGTGAAGCCCCGCACGAAGCCGCCCACGCCGGGCACGGTGGACGTCGCGTCCGTCAGGTTCATCGCAAGCGCTCCGCCACCCGGGACGACCAGCGCCTTGCCCTTGCCGTGCGGTTCCCACAGGGAGCCGGACGTCGGCTGTGTCACCGCGTTGCCGGCGGAGATGGACGCCGTGCCCACGAGAGTGCCCGTGAAGAAGCGCCCGGACAGGTCCGGCGTGCGCGTCAGGTCATACGCGCCCGCGCGCGTCACCAGCTCGTTCATGGGCAGGTAGAGCACGTGGAAGGGGTCCACCAGCTCACCGATGTCCACCTCGTTGTAGTCCGCCGTGTTGCTGCCGAAGAGGGCGAGCACGTCGTGGGTCTTGGTGACGGGCAGGTAGTGGCTCTCGTTGCTGGAGCCCGGTGGGAAGTTCTGTTCTGGCGCGCGCTCCTGCTCCAGGTTCCACATGGGCCCGGAATAGAAGAGGTGCGCGATGTCACTGCGGTCCGTGTTGATGGCACCGTCGATGTGGTACGCCGTCCAGCCCGTGTCCGCGCCAATGAGGCTCACGGCTTCGCGGCGCGCGCCATCCGTGTAGACGACGCCCGTGTACGTGACGTTGCGCCCCTCGTGGTCCACCCAGGCGTAGGCGGCCCGGATGAGCGGGCCAGAGGTCGTCTCACCAAAGAGTTCCCCGGTGGAGGCCTTCAGCTTCTGCCATGCCAGCGGGTAGCGCTTCACGCCCGAGGTGGGGTCGCTGTACATCATCGACAGCGGGCGCGGATTGCTCCAGCCCGTGGCCGCGCAGGGCGTGGGGTTGTACGCATACATCAGGTGGTCGATGCCACCGTCGTTGGCGGGACCGCCCTGATAGATGAGCAGGCGTCCGTCGGAGGTCATCGTCGGTTCGATGCCGCGGATGCTCGCGCCGGTGACGGTGGTCAGATAGTCCAGGTTGCCGGTGGTGAAGGAGGAGATGTCCGCCTGCGGCGTGAAGGGCTGGGACACCCGGAGGTCCACCGGACGGCGACGGAAGCGGTTGGGCCCGTTGAACATCTGCGAGTCGAACAGGAACGGCTGGTACACCGCCAGTCCTCCCGACAGGACATAGGGCTGGGCGGGGTTGGTGAAGCAGAACGCCAGCGCGTTCTCTCCGTTCCTCACCTGCGTGCTGAGCCCTGGAGAGAAGGCCGTGGAGAAGCCCGGCTTGCCCTGGGCGTCATACGTCACCGCTTCAGGCCGGAACACTCGCGCCAGCCACGTCGTCGTCGTCGTCGCGTGGTCCTCGCGGATGTTGCCCACGAAGACTCGCCCGTCGATGGTGGATGAATGTCCGTTCGCTCCGAACGGCGTCCCGATGCGTGTGTTCACCAGGGAGGGGCGCTCCGCGGCAAGGGCTCCTGGAGCGGCCATCAGCACCGCGAGCAGTGACGCGAGTCGTGGAACCCACAGCGGACAGCGACGAGTGCGCATGAATGCCTCCAGACTTGGAGTTCAGATTATGCTTGAATTGCGGGCTGAGATACTCATTGCGCCAGGTAGGCCGGGTGCGTGGCGTTTCCGTGGACGGAGGACGTCGCTCACGACGCTGGAAAGGGAAGGAGTCGGTGGGTTCGTCATGAGGGGGGCGCGTTGACAAGCCCGGAGGTGCCGGGCATCGTGGTGGCACTTCATGACCCGCCTGACGACCCACGCTTGTTGCTGCTGTCACGCACCAGCGGTGGGCGCCTGTCGACCCGTGGCCTGAAAAGCCTGGGTTGAGCTGGTTCGAAGAGCCCACCATCCGCGAGGAGGTGGGCTTTCGGCTTTCTGGCTCCGGAGTCCACCGTCCATCGCGCTCCTCTCGCTTTCGAGGTCCCGCATGGCAGGTCCCACACCTCATCGGTTCTCCTTCCTCGCTGGTGCGTTGACGTGGCTGCTCACCCCGCTGGCGGCGGCACAGACACCTGTGCCGGAAGCACCTCCCGCCGCGCCGTCGCCGCCCCCCGCAACGCCGTCACCGACGCCCGGTGGAGTCGCCGTCAAGGCGACGTCCGAGGGCATCTCCGTCTCGTCCCCCGACAAGGCGGTCATGTTGAAGCTGCGCGGCTACATCCAGCTCGATGGCCGCTTCTTCGAGAGCAAGGCGGACCGGCCGGGTTCCACCACGTTGCTCATCCGTCGCGCGCGACCGTTGCTGGAGGGGACGCTCTTCAACCTGTTCGACTTCCGGCTGCTGACGGACTTCGCGGCCAACGCGCCGCCACTCTGGGATGCCTATCTGGAGTACCGACCTCGCAAGGAGGTGCGCGTGCGGGTGGGCAAATTCCGCCCCCCGGTGGGACTGGAGCGCAACCAGTCCGGCATCAACACCCTCTTCGTCGAGCGCGCGCTGCCCACGGACCTGGTGCCCAACCGGGACGTGGGGGTGATGGTGCACGGTGACTTGTATGACGGCACGCTGAACTACGCGGTGGGGGCCTTCAACGGCACGGCGGACGGCGCCAGCGCGGACACCAACCTGGACGACAGCTTCGACCTGGCGGCGCGCCTGTTCGCGCATCCGTTCCGGGCCACGAAGCTCAAGCAACTCTCCGGCCTGGGGCTGGGCATCGCCGCGTCGCGCGGCCTCCAGTTCGGCTCCGCCTCCACCACGGGCGAGGCGCCCCTGCGCACCATGGGGCAGCAGACGTTCTTCATCTTCCGGACGGGCACGGGTGCGGGCGAGACGGTGATTGCCCATGGCGAGCACCTGCGGCTGTCGCCCCAGGGCTACCTCTACGTGGGGCCCGTGGGCGCGCTGGCCGAATACGTGTCGTCCACGCAGGAGGTCAACCTGGGACAGCAGCACGCGCGCCTGCGCTTCGAGTCGTGGCAGGCCAGCGCGTCGTACGTCGTCTTCGGCGGCAAGGCGGCCTACGACGGCGTCAAGCCCACGGACCCGGTGGGCGCGGAGGCCGGCGGCTGGGGCGCGGTGGAGCTGGGCGCGCGCTACGCGGCGCTCGACGTGGACCCCGACGCCTTCCCCATCTACGCGGACCCCACACGTTCGGCGCGCAAGGCGCGAGGGTGGGGCGCCGTCGCCAACTGGTACCTCAGCGGCAACGTCCGCGTGGCCACCTCGTATGACCACACGAGCTTCGAAGGGGGCGCCGTGGACGGCGACCGCATCCCCGAAGACGTCGTCATGTCCCGCTTCCAGGTGAGCTGGTGAAAGGTCCCTCCATGCGCTTCTCTCTCCGGCTGTCCCTGCTCGTCGTGCTCGCCCTCACCGGGTGCTCGAAGTCCGGGGGCGAGTCCTCCGCTCCGAGCTCCGTCACGCTGCTCAACGTCTCGTATGACCCCACGCGGGAGCTGTACGCGGACGTCAACGCCGCCTTCGCGAAGCATTGGGAGGCGACGCACGGGCAGAAGGTCTCCATCAAGCAATCGCATGGCGGCTCCGGCAAGCAGGCGCGGGCCGTCATCGATGGGCTCGACGCGGACGTCGTCACGCTGGCGCTCGCGTACGACGTGGACATGCTCCACGACAAGGCGTCGCTCATCCCCGACGGTTGGCAGGCGCGACTCGCGCACAACAGCGCGCCATACACGTCCACCATCGTCTTCGTGGTGCGCAAGGGCAACCCCAAGGGCATCCGCGACTGGGACGACCTGATTCGCGAGGGGGTCTCCGTCATCACCCCCAATCCGAAGACCTCCGGGGGCGCGCGGTGGAACTACCTGGCGGCCTGGGGCCATGCCCTGCGAAAGCCCGGAGGCACGGAGGAGTCCGCGCGCGCCTTCGTGGGCGCGCTGTTCCGCAACGTGCCGGTGCTGGACTCGGGAGCCCGGGGCGCCACCACGACGTTCGCCGAGCGAGGCCTGGGCGACGTGCTCATCGCCTGGGAGAACGAGGCCTTCCTCTTGACGGACGAAGTGGGCAAGGAGCGCTTCGAAATCATCGTCCCGTCGGTGAGCATCCTCGCCGAGCCTCCCGTCGCCCTGGTGGACCGCAACGTGGACAAGCGCGGCACCCGCGTGGTGGCGGAGGCGTATCTCCAGTTCCTGTATTCGGAGGAGGGACAGCGACTGGCGGCGAAGCACCACTACCGTCCTCGCTCGGAGGCGGTGGCGCTGAAGCACGGCGCCCGGTTCCCCAAGGTGACGCTGTTCACCATCGACGAGGTGTTCGGGGGCTGGCGCAAGGCGCAGGCCGCGCACTTCGACGACGGTGGCGTCTTCGACCGCATCTATGTCCCCCAGGCGCGCTGAGCCATGGCACCGCGCTCTCGCCGCCACGTCCTGCCCGGCTTCAGGCTGTCGCTGGGGTTGACCTGGGCCTATGTCGGGTTGCTCGTCCTCATTCCGCTGTCCAGCCTCTTCCTCAAGACGTTCTCCCTGACGTGGCCGCAGTTCTGGGAGACGGTGACGGCGCCTCGGGCGCTGGCGGCGTACAAGCTCAGCTTCAGCGCGTCGCTGGCGGCGGCGCTGGCCAACGTCGTCTTCGGACTCCTGGTGGCCTGGGTGCTCGTGCGCTATCGCTTCCCGGGCCGCTCGCTGGTGGAGTCGCTGGTGGACCTGCCCTTCGCGCTTCCCACCGCGGTGGCGGGGCTGACGCTCACCACGCTGTTCTCCTCGAAGGGCTGGTACGGGCAGTACCTGGAGGCGTGGGGCCTCAAGGTGGCCTACACCTCCGTGGGCGTGGCCGTGGCGCTGACCTTCATTGGCCTGCCCTTCGTGGTGCGCACGGTGCAGCCCGTGCTGGAGGACATCGACGTGGACGTGGAGGAGGCCGCGGCCACGCTGGGGGCCACGCCGTGGCAGACCTTCACGCGCGTGTTGTTCCCGGCCATCGTCCCCGCGCTCCTCAGCGGCTTCACCCTGGCCTTCGCGCGGGCGCTGGGGGAGTACGGCTCCGTCGTCTTCATCTCCGGCAACATGCCGCTGCGCACGGAGATTGTTCCGCTGCTCATCGTCACCAAACTGGAGCAGTACGACTACGCGGGGGCCACGGCCATCGCCGTCGTCATGCTGCTGGCGTCGTTCCTCCTGCTGCTCGCCGTCAACCTGCTCCAGCGCTGGAGCCATCGCCGGCTGGAAGCCCGGTCCGGAGCGTGACGGACATGTTCGCTCCCTCGATACACCTGCCTCGTCGCAAGACGCGGACCCTGGAAGGGTCCCCATGGGTCCGGTGGACGCTCGTCACCGTGGCGCTGGGATTCCTGGCCGTCTTCCTGGTCGTCCCGCTGGTCGCCGTCTTCTCCTTCGCGTTCCAGAAGGGCTGGGAGGCCTACCTCGCGGCAATCACGGAGCCGGAGGCTCGCTCCGCCATCCTCCTGACGCTGACGGCGGCGGTCATCGCGGTGCCGCTCAACCTCGTCTTCGGCCTGGCGGCGGCGTGGCTCCTGGCGCGCTTCCGCTTCCGGGGACGCGCGCTGCTGCTGACACTCATCGACCTGCCCTTCAGCGTGTCGCCCGTCATCGCCGGACTCATCTTCGTGCTGCTCTTCGGGCGGCAGGGCTGGCTGGGGCCGCTGCTGCTCGAGCACGACATCCACGTCATCTTCGCCGTGCCGGGAATCGTCCTCGCCACGGTGTTCATCACCTTGCCCTTCGTCGTGCGGGAGGTGCTGCCGGTGATGCAGACGCAGGGCAGCGACGAGGAGGAGGCGGCGCTGACGCTGGGCGCGAGCGGCTGGCGCACCTTCCTGCGCGTCACGCTGCCGAAGGTGAAGTGGGGCGTGCTCTACGGCGTCATCCTCTGCAACGCGCGGGCGATGGGCGAGTTCGGGGCCGTCTCGGTGGTGTCCGGGCACGTGCGCGGTGTCACCACGACGCTGCCGCTGCACGCGGAGATTCTCTACAACGAATACGATTTCGCGGGGGCCTTCGCCGTGGCGTCGTTGCTCACGCTGCTCGCGCTCGTGACGCTGGTGCTGAAGAAGTACGTGGAGTGGAGGAGTGAGGCGTCATGAGCATCATCGTCAAGCAGCTCACCCGGCGTTTCTCTCCGGGCGGAAGTCCCGCCGTCTCGGACGTCTCGTTCCAGGCGCCCGCGGGCGCCATCACCTCCCTGCTGGGGCCTTCGGGCGCGGGAAAGTCCACGCTCCTTCGCCTCATCTGTGGGCTGGAGGTCCCCGACGTCGGTCGCGTCCTCATCGACGGGCTGGACTGTACGGCGCTGCCCGTGCAGAAGCGCAATGTGGGCGTCGTCTTCCAGAGCTACGCCCTGTTCCGGCACATGACGGTGCGGGAGAACATCGCCTTCGGACTCAACGTGCGGCGGCTTCCCCGAGACGAGGTGGAGGCGCGCGTGGACGAGATGCTGCGCCTGGTCCAGCTCGAGGCGCTGGGCTCGCGCCATCCGGGGCAGCTCTCCGGGGGACAGCGCCAGCGAGTGGCCTTCGCTCGAGCGCTGGCCATCCGTCCCCGGGTGTTGCTGCTGGACGAGCCCTTCGGCGCGCTCGACACGCGCGTGCGCGAGGAGCTGCGCGAGTGGCTCCATGAGTTGCACGAGCGCACGGGGCTGACGACGCTGCTGGTGACGCATGACCAGCAGGAGGCGCTGGAAATCTCGCAGCACGTGGTGGTGATGAGCGAGGGGCGAGTGGCGCAGGCGGGCTCACCGGAGGACATCTACGACCGGCCCGCGTCGCCCTTCGTCGCGTCGTTCATTGGCGGGGCGAGTGTCCTTCGTGGCCACGTCCTGGAGGGCAGGGCGGCGCTGGGTTCGCTCGCGCTGTCCGTACCCGCCGCCGCGCGGGAGGGCGAGGCGGTGCACGCCTTCGTGCGGCCTCACGACATCAAGCTGGCCCGTTCCGTTTCGGCGGCGGGAGCAGGGGAGCGCACGCCCTTCATGGGCCGGGTGGAGCGCTTCAAGCCCGTGGGCGGCTTCGTCAAGGTGCTGTTGCGCATGCCCTCCGGGGACGAGGTCACCGTCCAGGTGCCTCGCTCGGAGTTCGAGGCGCTCGGCGTCGTCGAGGGGGACGCGGTGCGCGCCGATGTGCTCACCGCGTCCGTCTTCGTGGGGGACTACGCCATCTGACGGACGCGCCTTCAGTGCGCTTCGATGACGGACGGCGCATGAGGGCTGTGCGCCGCCAGCGCTTCGGGAATCACCACCGGCTCGTGGGGCGCGACCTTCCAGGGAGGCAGCGCCTCACCCCGGCGCTGGGCGCGGATGCAGCGCCACAGCTCGTTCGCGTACGGCAGCACGATGGTGGCGCCGATGCCGAGCAGGATGTTGCGCAGGTAGCCCGCGGGGAGCCGCTGCTTCTTCAGCGCGAAGCGCCACCGTCCCTTGCGACCACCGATGCCCCAGATGGCCAGGAACTGGTCCCAGTGCAGGCAGACGATGGAGGACACGGCCATGAAGGGCAGCACCTCCAGGAAGCTGTGCGTGTGCTGCTCGCGCGGCTCCACGTCCCGCTGATGATTGATGGCATAGGCCACGTCCGCGAAGGCCGTCGCCTCGTGCGCCAGCGAGTGTCCCAGCATGACGGAGAGGGTGAGCGGGTTGATCTCCATCAACAGCCCCATCATCACTGGCACGCCCACCTCGGTCATCATCAGGCAGTGGATGAGTGACTCGCCCGCGCCGCTGGTGTGTTCGATATCCGTGCGCTTGTGCCACACCCAGTCCACCACGCCCGGCACCAGCCACGCCGGTAGCATGAAGTAGAGCAGCACCCGCCGCGTCGCCGACTCCACGTCCGTGGCTCCGGAGGGGATGCGCAGCCGGGGCCTGTGGAGGTAGCCGCGCGCGGCGCGGGCCAGCTTGAACCGCCAGCTCCGATGCCCCCAGGGCGTGGTGACTTCACGGAACATTGCCGCCGCGCTGCTCATGACTTCCCCCACTCCCGCATCTCTCGGGTGCCACTGGATGGATGTGTCAGAAGCTAGGCATTGCCCCCACTCACACCACCGAGCGTCGGCCGGACAGGAGGGCGCCAGCAGGCCACGACGAACCTGCAAGGAAATTAGAAATGCTGGTATTTCTCGAAATGGAGGTCTCACCCATTCCGGGAGGAACGCATGGCAGGACGGACCGAGACGTGGCTGGTGGCGGCGGGGCTGGTGCTGGGCGGCTGTGGCAGTGAGGTGGCGGTGGAGCCCGAGGCGGTGCCACTGGCGAGCCAGGCGCAGAAGGAGCAGGCGTACGACCCGGGGGCGGGTTGGAACCTGGTGTGGCAGGACGACTTCGGCGGCACGGGTTTGAACGCGGCGAACTGGAACGTGCTGACGAGCAACCACGACCCCGTCACCAACAACTGCAACTTCGGCACGGGGGAGCTGGAGTTCCCCCGCGCGCAGAACGTCACGGTGAGCGGGGGCAAGCTCATCCTCACCGCCGAGCGGACGACGGATGGGCCGTACGACTCGCGCTGCGCGGGGTATGGGCCGCGCTCGTTCTATTCAGGGCGCATCCACACCAAGGGGAAGGTGGAGCGGCGCTACGGCAAGCTCGTCGCCAGCATCAAGGTGCCGTCCGGGTACGGCATGTGGCCGGCGTTCTGGACGCTGGGGGCGAACATCTCCAACGTCGGCTGGCCGGCGAGCGGCGAAATCGACATCCTGGAGTGGCACTCCAACGAGCCGTCGTGGATGAAGGTCGCCACGCACTCGTCCAACGGTGTGCAGCACTGGGGCTCGGGAGCCAACCGGGGCTACAGCCTGGCGGATGCCTTCCACATCTACGAGGTGGAGTGGGCCGCGGACCGCATGGTGTTCAAGCTGGACAACCAGGTCCGGGCGAACGCGGACTTCTTCCACAATGACCCGGCGTTCCAGCAGAGCCACTACATCCTGCTGAACCTGGCCCTGGGTGGGAACTGGTACAACAACACCTCGCCCGCCGCCGTCGACCTGCCGCTGGGGCAGCGCAAGACGATGGAGGTGGAGTGGGTGCGCTGGTACCAGGCGGGCAGCTCCAGTGGCGTCTCGTTGGCCAATCCGGGCTTCGAGGCGGACATGAGTGGCTGGTCGACCTGGAGTCCCAACGGCACCGAGGCGGCGGACTTCAGCGAGACGTACAACGGCGGCCACTCGGGCAGTTACCACCTGTCGCACTGGACCAACGCGACGCCCTTCGAGGTGTGGACCTTTCAGGCCGTGTCGGGGCTGGCGTCGGGCAACTACAAGGTCCGTGCGTGGGTTCGCAAGGGGGGCTCGTTCGAGCTGGCGCGCATCCAGGCGAAGACGTGCGGCTCCTGCGCACCGGCCTTCACGGAGCTGGGGACGTATGGCGCGTGGACGCTGGTGGAGTCTCCCGCCATCTCCGTCACCGGCGGCTACCTGGAGCTGGGGTTCCACACCCGGGCGACCACGGGCAACGGCGCCAACTTCATCCACATGGATGATGTGGAGCTGGTGCGCCTGTAGCCAATGACTGAGGGGTGGAGCGCGAGTCCGGCTCCACCCCCAGCTGCTGCTACCAGCCGAAGCCGGCGACGCCGAACAGCTTGCCGCGCTTGGGCGTGTCGAAGACGCGGACGGGCATCGCGGTGCGGTCACGGAAGGAGATGATCTCCGCGTAGCGTCCCTTCTTCAGCGCGGATGCGAAGCGCTCTTCCACCGTCACCGGGTTCACCTCGATGACCACCGTCTGCCACGCCTTGAACTTGCAGTCCTGTCGGTAGACCAGGTTGCCCTGGGCATCGATGCGGTCAATCTTGTTCGTCTCCTTGCAGTCCCAGACGGGCTCCTTCAGCTTCTCCTTCTTGAAGGTCACCTTCACCATGCCGCCCGACTCCTTCTTCACCGAGGCGATGGTGCCCTTCTCCTGCTCGGCGGGGCCGGAGCGGAAGTCGAAGTTCAGGCGGGGGCGAGGCATGCGCATGTCCTCGGCGCCATCAATCTCCTTCGAGTGCTCGACGATGTAGTGCAGGGCCGCCCAGCGCGCCGCCTCGAGTGGGCCGGTGGCCGCCACGGTGCCCTGGACCTCCTTGGCGATGACGAAGGCGTTGGGGTCCTTCTCGTCGATGGACTCACACACGGCCAGGCTGTTGGCGAAGAGGAAGGGAGTCATCTCGTTCAGCAGGTCCTTCACCGCGTCCTCAGTGCTCGGCTTGCGCTCGGCGAAGAGCTTCGCCAGCTCCGCCCGGAAACCTTCCGAGCAGCCCGTCGCCTTCGCTTGAATCTTCTTGTTCTTCAGGTTGAGCAGCAGCTCCGCCGACTTGTCGAGCAGGGCGCTGTTCTTCGCGTGCTGGGCCGTGAACTCCGCGATGGCCTTCGCCGGCTCATCGAACACCACGGCCTTGAGCGTCGGGTCATCAGCGGTGAGCTTCTCCAGGCGCTTGTGCAGCTCCGCCCGCTTCGCCACCGTGTCGTTCCAGTGAATCTTCCCCCAGATGGCCAGGTAGCGCGGCAGCTCCGGCTCGGCGGCCAGCTCCTTGAAGTACCGCTCCTCGTTCAACCGTTGGCCCACCGCCTCGCAATGCGCGAAGTCGATCAGCGTGTACGCGGTGCGTGACTTGTCGGACCAGTCGCGCAGCAGGCTGGTCGCGCAGCTCTTCGCCGCGAGCACGTCCTCCACCGCGGTGGTGTCCATCCAGTCGTAGCCGCTCCCCGAGCCTCGCTCGCAGAGCAGTGTCTGCAGGGCCGAGCGGGCCCCATACGTCTTGGCTGACTGCTTCTGGGGGTCCACCTCCAGCTCGTTGCAGAATTTCCGGGGGAGCTTGTCCTGGCCGTTCGAGTCCGCCTCGAAGGCGAACAGCTCCTCCACCTCGGCGTCCGTCAGGCCGGAGGCGGCGACGAACGCGGCGCGGTGCTGTGCGGCCTCCTCCTTGTACTTCGCGTCGGAGGCATCCAGGCACTGCGCATGGGCAATCGAGCTGACGACGACGGGCGCCAGGTAGCTGCCGCCCGAGTCCTTCACATCGGTCTTGATGGACATCGTCGCGGTGATGGGGCTCCGGTTGGGCGCGCACCACGGCTTTGGGGCCGCCAGCGTCGCTCCGCCGCAGAGCATGGACAGTGCGGCGCCCAGGGGCGCCACGCGCTTCAGCCACGAATAGGAGGATGAGGTCATGTTGACGGCGCCTCCTAGTCGAGGCGGCAGTGGAAGTACAATTGTTACTGAATAACTAAAGTTCCCTGCGTGTGAAGAGGTCCCCGTTGGCCTGCTGTGGGGCCGGGGTGCGGCGTCCATGGCCAGTGACACGACGGTCGGGCCAAACGCCGTAGGGGGTCATGGGCCACTTCATCCCAGTGCCGGGCGATGTTCCGAAAGACCCGCCTCTGTTTCCTGGGTGGGTTTCCCTCTTCAGACTTAGTCATGCTTAATTTGAATAATTTTATTTCCGCGTGAGGCGCCCGCCTCACTGGAGTGTTCGCACCGTGTTGGGGAGGGGAACCAATGAGACGTGAAGAGAAGATGTCGCGTGGCCCGGCGGTCTGGGCGTGTCTGTTGTTGCTGTGCGGGCCGTGGGCCCTGGGCTGTACGGAGCCTGTTTCACGGGAGCCTTCATTGCCCGAAGTAGGGACGGTGAAGGCCGCCGAGGGGCTTCCGAGAAATCAAACCGTCTCGGCGGGCCGGCTCCACTCGCTGGTGCTGCGGCCGGATGGAACAGCGTGGAGCTGGGGCGCGAATACGTTCGGACAACTGGGAGATGGCACCACGCGGACCCATGGAACGCCCGTGCGGGTCTGGGGGCTGTCGTCGGTGAGCATCGTCTCGGCGGGAGACCTGCACTCGCTGGCGCTGAAGGCGGACGGCACGGTGTGGGCGTGGGGGAACAACGAGCGGGGACAGTTGGGGCTTGGTGACACCGTGATGCGCCTGTCGCCCGTGCGCGTCCCCGGGCTCACGGACGTGGTGCGGCTTGTCGCGGGCTTCTCGCACTCGCTCGCACTGAAGGCGGACGGCACGGTGTGGGCCTGGGGCAACAACGCGACCGGCCAGCTCGGTGACGGCACCACCACGCAGCGGCTTCTTCCCGTAGCTGTTCCCGGCCTGCTGGGCGTGTCCGAAATTGGCGCGGGCAACTCACACTCGCTGGCGCTCAAGGCGGACGGCACGGCGTGGACGTGGGGTGCGAACGCGGATGGGCAACTCGGTGACGGTGGCGTCACGCAGCGAATCGTCCCGGGCCTGGTGCCGGGCCTGACGGCGGTGGTGGCCATCGTGGGCGGTGGCTCGCACTCGATGGCGTTGAAGGTCGATGGAACGGTGTGGGCTTGGGGGCAGAACGCCTTCGGCCAGCTCGGAGATGGGACGACGACGGGGCGCTCCGCTCCCGTGCAGGCGCTGGGGATGGCGAACGTGACGGCGGTGGCGGGTGGGGGACAGCACTCGCTGGTGCTGAAGTCGGACGGTACGGTGTGGGGCTGGGGCGGCAATGCGCGCGGTCAGCTGGGCGATGGCACGACGACGCAGCGTCCCTCTCCCGTGCCCGTGCAGGTCACCACGGGCGTGCTGGGCGTCGCGGCGGGTGGAGGACAGCACTCGGTCGCGATGAGGGCCGGGGGCGAGGTCTGGTCCTGGGGAAACAACGCGGACGGGCAGGTGGGGGATGGCACCCGGCTGCTCAGGACGGAGCCCACGCGAGCGGCAGCCATGTCCGTGCGAGTGGAGACCGCGGCAGGAACGAATCACTCGTTGTCGATGAAGCCAGACGGCTCGGTGTGGGCCTGGGGCTCCAACGGCTTCGGACAGTTGGGTGACGGTTCGACGACGCATCGGGCCGCCCCGGTGCAGGTGGTGGGGCTTGGCGTTGACGTCCTCGCGCTCGCGGCGGGGCGCGGTTTCTCCCTGGCCTTGAAGACCGACGGCACCGTCTGGACATGGGGCGAGAACGCCATGGGTCAGCTTGGGAATGGGACGACCACCGCGCGAAGTGTCCCCGAGCAGGTCGCGGGGGTGAACGATGTCGTGAGCGTGTCCGCGGGTGACAACCATGCGCTTGCCGTGAAGGCGGATGGGACGGTGTGGTCCTGGGGCTCCAATCAATCAGGGCAGTTGGGAGACGGGAGCACCACCTCTCGCGCAGTGCCCGCCCAGGTCCCCGGACTCACCTCCATGGTGGCGGTGGTGGGCGGCAACTCCCACTCCCTGGCGCTGAAGCGGGATGGAACGGTGTGGGCATGGGGTAACAACGGGTTTGCACAGTTGGGGGATGGCACGACGACCCAGCGGCTGCTTCCCGTGGCCGTGCCGGGCTTGACGGGCGTGGTGTCCCTCTCCTCGAAGTACCTCCACTCCATGGCCTTGCGAATGGATGGCACCGTCTGGGCATGGGGCTACAACTCCTCGGGGCAGCTCGGAGATGGTTCCACCACCCAGCGCCTGGTGCCCACGCGGGTCCTCAATCTCACGGATGTCGCCGCCATCAGCGCGGGAGGCTCCCAGTCCGCGGCGCTGAGGTCGGATGGCACCGTGTGGACCTGGGGTTCCAATTCTTCGGGGCAACTGGGGGATGGCTCGACGACTCAACGCGTGGTGGCGGGGCGTGTCGTGGGACTGGTGAACGTGACGTCGCTCGTCGCGGGGGATGCTCACCTCCTCGCGGTCCGCGACGACAACACCTTGTGGGCCTGGGGTTCGGGCACGTCGGGGCAGGTGGGCGACGGAGTCTCCGCCATGGTGCCGTCGCCGACGAAGACGTTGTTCTCCGGGGCGCGAGCCACCAGCGCGAGCCTGCAATACTCGCTGGCGTTGCGCGGCGACGGCACGGTGTGGAGCTGGGGGACCAATACGTCGAACGGAGTGCTGGGGGATGGCAGCACGGTGGTGCGGCGAGCGCCCGTCTCCGCCAGCGGACTTTCGAATGTGCTGAGCCTGGATGCCGGGCCCTACCATGCGTTGGCGCTCCGCGCGGGCGGCGTCGTCTGGGCATGGGGCTACAACACGTCGGGACAACTGGGGCAGGGGCAGAACAGCGCGCCCGTGTTCCTGTCGCCCGTCTGGGTGCCGGGGATGTCCAACGCGGTGGCTGTCGCCGCGGGAGACTGGCACTCGTTCGCGCTGAGGGCGGACGGCACCGTCTGGGCCTGGGGCGAGAACTGGCATGGCCACCTCGGTGACGGCACCGTCACGAACACGCGGTACACCCCCGTGCTGGTGGCCAACCTCTCCGGCGTCGTGGCCATCTCCGCCCGGCGGTATCACGCCCTCGCGCTCAAGGCGGATGGGACTGTCTGGAGCTGGGGCACCAACACCTTCGGGCAGCTCGGAGATGGGACCCTCACGAGCCGTCCGGCTCCCGTGCCTGTCGGTGGCTTGTCGAACGTGCTCGCCATCGACACCGGGGATTCCTTCTCCGTGGCGTTGAAGTCAGACGGGACGGTGTGGACGTGGGGGCAGAACAGCGCGGGACAACTGGGGGATGGCGGCAACCTCAACCGCCTGGCGCCGACGCAGGTTCTCGGGTTGACCCGAGTCGCCTCCGTGTCGGCGGGAGCCCAGCATGTACTGGCTTTGATGGCGGATGGCACGGTGCGCTCGTGGGGCGCCAACAACGCGGGGCAGCTCGGCGATGGGAGCAATGCCGCGCGGAGCCTGCCGGTGGTCGTGCCGGGCCTCACGGGCGTGTTGTCCGTCATGGCTGGCGACCAGCACTCATTGGCCATTCGCGACGACCGGGCGCTCTGGGGATGGGGCCTCAATTTCCACGGCCAGTTGGGCAACGGCGTTCTGCCGCACCGCACCTTGCCTGTGAACGTCTGGTAACGCATACATGAGGCATGGGTCCCGGGGGCGTCGTCCCCTCCCGGGACTCTGTCGAGAATCGTATGGTTCAATCGCCTTACGATGCAATCAATGTCATACGAGACACATCGTAATCGTGTTGACAGCCCGCGATGCGCCCCGCATAAGGTTGGCTGCATTTGCAGCCCTACCCAGCGGAGCGGCCCATGGGTGCGACATATGCGAATCCCCTGGAGTATGACGGACGAGAGCTTCGTCCCACCCGGCTTCTCCTCACCGGGGGAACGGGGTTCCTGGGAAGCCACTTCCTCCTCTGGCGACTGAGGGCAGGGGGACGGCTCTTCGTCCTGGTTCGTGGCACGTCGCCGGAGCATGCGCGCGAGAGACTCCTGGAATCTCTCGCGGAGGCCGCGGCCTCGTATGACGTCCCCGTTCCATTGGAGGCCGTCGAAAAGAATGTCGTCTGCCTCGTCGGCGACATCACCCTCCCGCTCTGTGGCCTCTCACCCGAGGACCTGGGGCGACTGGAAGAGGCGCGGCTGGAGGAGGTGTGGCATTCCGCGGCCAGCCTCGCGTATGAGAATCGCCACCGGGACAAAATCCATGCACACAATTGCATCGGGACGAGAAACATCCTGGAGGTCGCGCGGAAGGTAGGGGCCGAGAGGTTTGTCTATGTCTCCACCGCCTACACGGCGGGCACCCGGCGCGGAGTGATTCCCGAAGCGCTGCATCCGGAACCCACGGGCGGTGCCGCGGACTTCAACAACTACTACGAGGAGAGCAAGGCGCAGGCGGAGCGCGAGGTCTCTCGTGCCTGTGAGGAGGCCGGTCGCGCCTACAGCATCGTCCGTCCCTCGGTCATCATCGGCCCCAGCGCGAGCCGACGCAGCGGGGGGACGCGGTTCGGAATCTATGGCTTCGTGCGGGAGCTGTACCGGCTGCGCCGGGAGCTGGCGCAAGTCACGGACCCGCTGCGGCTGCTGGGTCACGAGGGCGCGGGCGTCAACATGGTGCCCGTGGACCACGTGGTGCTGGACATGCTCCGGCTGAGCGCCACCCGGTTCGAGGGCGGGCCGGTGCATCACCTGGTGGGGCCCGTGGAGCTTCCGGCCACGGGGATGGTGGACCGGATGTCCCATGCGCTCCGGCTGCCCATCCTCAGCTTCACCACGCACCGTGAGACGGAAGCGTCCCCGATTGAACAGCTGTTCGATTTGCGCGGAGCCTTCTACGCAAGCTACGGGCTGAACCCGAAGCGGTTCGCCCGCGCGCTCCCTCCGCACCCGCCGCTCTCCCTCGCGGACCTGGATGTCTACCTTTCGAGCTATCTCGCGGAGCTGGCGCGCGAGCGCGAAGGGCTGGTGTTCACCCCCGTGCAGGTTCGCGCCCCGGATGGGGCGGAGGTGTGTGCCTTCACCCGGGGGGACCCCGCGCGCCCGGTGCTGGTCCTCTGCAACGCCTACGCGATGCCCGAGGAGTTCCTGGCGCCGCTCGCGCAGCGGCTGGCCCAGAACTGGCGGGTGGTGACGTGGAACACCCGCTGGCTGCCCACGCCGACGCCGGACTTCAATCCCTCGCAGTGTGACTCCAGCGTCCATGTGGCGGACCTGGTCGCCGTGCTCGACCGGCTGGGAATCTCCCGGGTGGAGACGGTGGTGGGCTGGAGCAGTGGCGCGCAGGTGGCGCTCCGCGCGCTGGCCGAGCACCCCGAGCGGTTCGCGAGCGGCGTGCTGCTCAACGGGACGGTGTCGCTGGCGGCGACCGCGGACCACCCGATGACGTCCTTCGAGAAGAACCTCCGCCAGCTCTTCCCCCAGATTGCCGCCAACCCCCGGGTGGCGGAGCGCTACTGCAAGCTGATTTTCGGAGGCAGCCCCGGAGCCGAGGCGTCGAACAGCGAGGACCGGAAGGTGGTGGCCAGCGTCCTCACCTCCACGGACCCCCATCTGCTCTACATGACCAGCGTGCCGTTCCGCACGCCGTCCAGTCTCTTCCGATACGCGAACATGGTCTGCGCGCTCTTCCGCGAGCGGGAGGACGCCTGGACGTCCTCCGTGAAGCAGCCCGTGCTCGTCTTCGGAGGTGGAGCGGATGCCATCTCGCACCCGGACCAGGTGGCGCTCCTGGCCTCCCGGCTCGTCGGCGCGAAGACAGTGCTCCAGCCGACCGCGGACCACTTCTCCCATTTCTATGACGAAGGGATGGCCACCATGATTGAGGACTTCGCCCAGCACGCGCCCTCCGGGGCGCTTCCCGTGGAGCCCGCCGGGGATGGTTTCGCGCGCACCCTCGAGCGGCTGATTCACCTCTCCAACGCGGACACCTCCAATCCCTTGCGGGAGCTCGTCTGGGAGAAGTCCCTCCCCGAGGACCAGCCCTGGATGAGCCCGGAGCTGCTCTCCGTCCATGGCACGCCCTGGGCCCAGAAGCTGACGCCGGAGCAGCTCCTGCGGCTCAGCAAGTGGGAGTGCATCAACTTCTTCAGCCTGAACGTGACGGGCATCCGCGAGCTGCTCACGGAGATGATCAGCCGCATCCACACCCCCGGCTACGAGGTGTCCTCCGAATACCTCCACCACCTGGTGCTCGAGGAGAATGAGCACATGTGGTACTTCTCGCGGTTCTGCCTGACGTACGGCGGAAAGATATACAAGGACCGCCGCATCCGTTACGACACCTTCCCCGAGACGGACATCAAGGAGTTCCTGGCCTTCGCCACGGTGCTGGTGTTCGAGGAGATTGTCGACGGCTACAACAGCCACATGGCGAAGGACCTGCGTCTGCCGCCCTTCGTGCGTGAAATCAACCGGCTGCACCACTCGGATGAGACACGCCACATCAGCTACGGGCGGTTGAACATCGAGCGGCTCCACCAGGGGCTGCGGGCGAAGCACGGCGTGGAGCGGCTGCGGGACGTGGAGCGCGCGCTCAAGCGCTTCATGCTCACGTCGATGCAGAAGCTCTACAACCCGGACATCTACAAGGACGTGGGGCTGCCCGAGCCGCTGAAGCTTCGCAACGAGCTGCTGGCCCATCCCGAGCGCGTGGCCTTCAACGAGCGCATCCTCTCGAAGACTACGAGGTTCATGGTGAAGAAGGAAATCTTCACCGACGACCGGCTGTCCTGACCTGTCTGGGAGAGACACGCATGACGCCCCGTCACCTCTGCGGTTTGCTGGAAGAAGCCGAGCGCCATCATGGGGACCGTCTGTTCTTGTCCGACGACCGGGCCTCACTCACCTATGCCCAGCTCGCCACGTCTACCCGGCGTCTGGGGGGCTGGCTTTCGCGCCAGGGGTTCCGGCGGGGAGACAGGGCCGTCATCCTCACCCGCAACCGCGCGGAGGTGGCCCTGGCCGCGTTCGCGACGGCGCGGCTGGGCGGCATCTTCGCGGTGCTGCATGGCGCGATTCGCGAGCCGGGCCTGCGGAGGATTCTGGAGCAGGTGACGCCCACCGTGGCCTTCCTGGACGAGTCCACCGCGCACCTCGCGCCGGCCTTCGCCGACGTGCCCATCGTCTGGGTGGGGGAGGGCGCGGAGCTGGCCTCGGGAGTGCGGCTGTCGCGCATCCTGGACAGCGAGCCCGCGGAGTGTCCGCCCTTCTCGGGTGTGGACGTGGATCCGGTCTGCCTCATCTACACGTCCGGCTCCACGGGAGCGCCGCGCGGCGTGACGCTCAGCCACGACAACATCCTCTTCGTGGTGGCCGCCATCCAGGAGCGGCTCCAGTACCGCGCCGAGGACGTGGTGGGCGTCTTCCTGCCGCTCTCGTTCGACTACGGTCTGTATCAGGTGTTCCTCGCCGCGCAGGTGGGGGCGGGCGTGTTCGTCGGGAGCGCGGAGCTGGCCGGGCCGGCGCTGGTCACCACGCTGGAGCGACAGCGCGTCACCGTGCTCCCCGGCGTGCCCACGTTGTTCGCCGCGTTGCTCAAGCTGCTCGGCCGGAGTGGGGCGGGCGCGCTGCGCTTGAGGGCGCTCACCAACACGGGCGCGCATCTGCCGGCCAGCCACGTGGAGCAGCTCCGGCGTCAACTGCCGGGTGTCTCCGTGTTCCCCATGTACGGACTGACCGAGTGCAAGCGCGTCTCCATCCTGCTGCCCGAGGAGCTGGAGGCGCACCCGGGCTCGGTGGGGCGCGCGCTGCCCGGCACGGAGGCGATGATTCTGGACGAGCAGGGCCATGTGCTTCCGCCAGGCGAAGTGGGGGAGCTGGTCATCCAGGGGCGCCACGTCGCGCTCGGGTACTGGCGGGCGCCGGAGGAGACCGCGCTGCGCTATCGCGTGCACCCGCGCGGGCTGGGCCGCGTGCTGTTCTCCGGTGACCTGTTCCGGATGGACAGGGAGGGTTTCCTCCAGTTCGTCGGGCGCCGGGACTTCCTCCTCAAGCGCCGGGGCTTCCGGATGCACCCGCTCGAAATCGAAGAGGTGGCCTGCGGGCTGCCCGGTGTCGCGGAGGCGGGCGTGGTGCAAGAGGCGCAGGTCGACCGGTTGCACCTCTTCGTCACCTCCCTCCCGGGCGCGCCGCCGCCGCGCGAGGCCGGGCTGCTCGATGCGCTCGCCAGTCGCCTGGAGCCCTACAAGGTTCCGGACCAGGTGCACTGGGTGCCAGAGCTGCCGAGGACGGCCAACGGCAAGCTGGACCGGGCGGCCCTCGCGAGTCTGCTGACGGCGGGAGGACAGCCATGAGCGCGCCGATGAGTCCGCACCTGGCGGCTCGGGCCGCGGCATGGTTGGAGACGTACGGCTCGCCCCTCTACGTCTACGACCTGGGGGACGTGGAGCGGCGCACGCGCGAGCTCATGTCCGTCCTGCCAGAGGGCAGCCGGGTGCTGTTCTCGCTCAAGGCCAACCCGCTTCCGGCGATGGCGGAGGCGCTCTGCCGACTTGGCTGCGACGCGGAGGTGTCATCGCCTGGAGAGCTGGCGGTGGCGGTGGCCGCGGGCTTCGCTCCGGAGCGGGTGCTCTACTCCGGCCCGGGCAAGAGCGCCGACGAGGTGCGTGGGGCGCTCGGCGCTGGCGTGACGCGCTTCTCCGCCGAGTCGTGGACGGACCTGGAGCGCATCGACCGGGCCGCGCGAGCCGCTCGGCTTCGGGCGCGAGTCCTCCTGCGCGTCAACCCGGATGCACCTCCCGTGGCCCGGCTGGCGATGAGTGGCGTGAGCAGCCAGTTCGGCCTCGACGAGGCGGAGTGGCGCGAGGGCCGCGCACGCGTGGCCGCGCTCGGTGCCATCGAGTTGCTGGGGTTGCACATCTACCAGGGCACCCAGCTCGCGGATGTGCCCGCGCTGCTCTCCGCGCTGCGGGTGGCGCTCGAGGTGGGGGAGTCGCTCTCCAGTGCGTTCGAGCTCCCCTTCCAGGTGATGGACCTGGGGGGCGGATTCCCCTGGCCCTTCGCCACGCCCGGCGTCGGACCGGAGCTGGCATCCCTGCGCGAGCCGCTCGCGCAACTGGCCGCGGAGCGACGGAGGACCGCGTCCGCTTCGCTGTGGTTCGAGTCGGGGCGTCGCCTCTGCGGCTCCTCGGGCACGCTCTGGTCGACGGTGATGGACGTGAAGCGCTCGAAGGGCAAGCAGTACGTCGTCCTCGACAGTGGCATCCACCACCTGGGCGGCATGTCGGGTCTGGGGCGGGTGCCGCTGGTCGGCATCGGTGTCGCGCGGGCGGGCGGGGAGGTGGAGCCCGGAGTGCTGGAGGAGGTCAACGTGGTGGGGCCGCTGTGCACGCCGCTGGATTGCTTCGCGCGCAATCTCAAGCTGCCGCCGCTCCGGGTGGGAGACAGGGTCTTCATCCCCAACGTTGGAGCCTATGGGGCGACCGCGAGCCTCACGGGGTTCCTGAGCCGGCCGCCGCCGTTGGAGCTGGTCCACCGGGACGGAGAGGTCATCGCGGTGCACCGGCTGCGCTGGGGACACGAGCCCCACACGCGCTTGCCCATCCAAGGGTCGCTTTCGTCGGAGGAGACACGATGAATACGGACGAGGTGAGGACCAGGCTCATCGAGGTGCTTCGCGAGTTCCTTCCCCGCGTGGCGCCCGACGAACCGGTGGAGATGGCGCGCCCCTGCAACGAGATGGGGCTGGACTCGATGAACGCCATCAACCTGATGCTCGCGCTCGAAGGAGCGTTCGAGATTTCCTTCCCGGACGCGCTCCTCACCGCGGAGACATTCCACTCCCCGGCGAGCCTGGAGACCATCGTCCATCAACTGCGCGGCGCCGCCCAGTGAGCTCGCTCCGCGCCGTCCCAGAGAAGGTGGAGCCGGCGCGGCCGGTGAAGGAGGCGGCCCCCTCCTCACCGGCGCGCGTCCCCATGGCGCGCGAGCAGCGGGTGTCCTCGGCGGTCGACCGCTGGCGCAAGCACGAGGCGCAGGACTCGAGAATCGAGGCGGCCAAGGCGTTGGGGCAGCAGCTCCGGGCGCGGTCCTGGGAGGCCCCGCCCACGCCCCACCAGCGCGAGGCGGAGCAGTACCGCGCCAGCATTGGCAAGACGTTGCTCCAATTGGGCGTCTGGATTTTCGGGGCCCTGTGGTTGCTGGTGAGAATCGGCGCGGACGTGCTCCGGAGGCGAGACTCCATCCAGTCGCGAGGCCAGCACCTGCGGCGCCTGATTGAGCGAGCGGGGGGGACGTGGATCAAGCTGGGCCAGCAGATGGCCATCCGCGTGGACCTGCTCCCGTATCCGGTGGCGCAGGAGCTGGAGAAGATGCTCGACGCCGCGCCGCCCATTCCCTTCTCCCAGGTGCGCGAAATCGTCGAGCGGTCCCTCCAGCGGCCGATAGCAGAGGTGTTCTCCGAGCTGAGCGCGGCGCCCGTGGGCTCCGGCTCCGTCGCCTGTGTCTACCGCGCGGTGTTGCATGGCGGGGAGGAGGTGGCGGTGAAGGTCCGCCGGCCCGGGGTCGGCTCGCTCTTCGCCGCGGACATGCGCGCGCTGGGGTGGATTCTCGGGCTCGCGGAGCTGTGGTTCGTTCCTCCCGGCTACTCGCGCCAGTTGCTCCACGAGCTGAGCACCATGCTCTACGAGGAGCTCGATTTCGTCCGGGAGGCCCGCTACACGGAGCTCTTCCAGGACCGGATGGACAAGCTGGGCCAGCGCTTCGTGCGCTCGCCGCGCGTGTATGGCGAGCTGTCCAACCACGAGGTGCTGGTCACCGAGTTCGTCTCCGGCATCTGGCTCAAGGACCTCATCTCCGCGGCCGAGCGCAAGGATGAGCCGGGGCTGTCGTCGCTCGCCACGCTGGGCATCGTGCCCCGCAAGGTGGCCCGCAGGCTGCTCAAGATTGCCCGCCTCTGCGCCCAGGAAGGGCTCTTCTTCCACGCGGACCTGCACCCGGCGAACGTGATGGTGCAACCGGACAGCCGGCTGGTGCTCATCGACTTTGGGTCCTGCGGTGCCTTCACGGCGAGGGAGCGCCGGGTGTGGCGCGAAATCGCGGATGCGCAGGCGAACGAGGACGTGGGGCGGATGGTGTCCGCGGTGCTCGCGCTGCTCGAACCCCTGCCCGCGGTGGACGTGGAGGAGTTCTCCCGCAAGCTGGAGGGCATCTTCTGGCAGGACCTCTATGCGAACAAGAGTCGAACCTCGCGCTGGTGGGAGCGCACCTCCGCCAACCTCTGGATAGGGTTCTTCAAACTGGCCCAGGAGTACAGGGTCCCGATGAACCTCAATACCTTGCGGATGATTCGCTCCACCATGCTCTCCGACAGCCTGGCGGCCCGGTTGGAGCCCCGCATAGACCATTATCGGGAGTACCGCCGGTACGAGGTGCAGCTCGGCCGACGGATGCGAGAGCGATTGAACCGGAAACTGGACAGTCTGTCCGAGGACCGCTCGTTCATTCGCTACGAACAGTTCTACGAAGCGGCTGTGGCCGGCTTCTATCGAGTCCAGCGCTTCCTCGACTCCTCGACCTATCGGTTCGCGGTGACGGAGCGGACCGTCTCTTTCGCCCTATCGCAGGCGCTGCGGGCGGGGAGCTGGCTGTTGCTGGGGGCGCTGACGGTTCGCGTGGGGGCGGCGGTGGTGGGAATCACCCGGCGAGGGCAGGGTGCGGGCGAGGCGTTCGCCACGGAGGTGTTGTCTGGCCAGGCCTGGGGCCAGACGCTGCTCAGTCCCCTGTTCCTGGGCGCGGTGCTACTTGCCTTGGCGGTGACGCTGCGAGGCATCAGCTTCAGGCTCTCGGATAAGGACCGAGAAGCGGGCTCACGCACCGCGCTCTGATTGGCCCGCACGTGGGCGGCAGGGCCCGGACAACATGAAGGGAGAATACTGATATGACAATTGAATCCCCGAACGGCATCAGCTCCATTCCCGTCGTCATCGACATGGGCAAGCAGCGGAACAAGAAGCTCAAGGCCCTCAAGCGAGGCCGGGGCGCGCTGATGCTCGAGGTAGGTGAGGCCCTGAACGAAGTCCGGGACAGGCTGGGCGAAGAGGCCTTTGGCAAGCAGCTGGTCCCCGTCGTCCTCATCTACCGGAAGCAGGCCAAGAAGAAGAAGCGGGGTGGGCTGTCGCTGCCGTTCGTGCCCCCCTTCATGCCCTGAACCCACGCAGTGGACTCGAGGAGCGAAAGTCATGAGCATTCCAGGCAAGGAAGTGACCACCGAGACGGCCGTCAGGGTGGATGGCAACGGTGGACAGATGGTCGCGACCGAGGTGGTGATTGAACGCACCCGTTCGCAGGGCAAGAAGAAGAAGCGCAAGACGAGCAAGGGGTTGAAGAACCTGGACAAGGCGCACGACAACGCGAGTCGTGCGATGGAGCACCTGTCCGCGTCCGTCTCCGACGGGCTGAAGACCTATCGTCGGGAGCAGAAGGCCTCGGCCGAGAAGAAGAAGGACGGCGCCCTGCGAGACTTGATGAAGAACTCCGGCAAGGCAGCGAGCGATTCCTTGAAGACCTTGAGCAAGGTGCCTCTCGACCTCACCCGGACCATCGACAACAAGCGCAACCGCAAGCAGGTGCGGGCCGTCGCGAGGTTCATCGCCGGCCCGCTGGGTCGCTAGCGCGCTTACGGCCCTAGCCCCAATGCCGATCAGTTAAGGGCGAGAAGGATCATACTGCCGCGACCGCATACAAGGAGGCGGTTGCGTGGGAAGAGGTCCATTCGGGTATTTGCCCTCTGCGGATGAGGGGGCGTTCGACCGGCTGTG